>CAVUYA010000030.1:0-287196 GCA_963745575.1 uncultured Actinomycetota bacterium
CTTTCTCCGGGGTCAGGTGCCACTTGCCGATCCCCGCCGTCGAATAACCGTTCTCCTTCAAGACCTTCGGGAATGGTGCCGCATCTCTCGGCAACATGGCCGAATACCCCGGGAAGGCACCCGAGAACTCCGGGATGCCGCCCATGCCGACCGCGTGATGGTTATTTTCGTCCCGTCAGCAGCGACAGCAGCCCGTGTCGGCGAGCACATCGCCGTCACGTGGAAACGGTTGTACCGCAGCCCCTGCGCCGCTATCCGGTCATAATTCGGCGTGTCGATAGGCCCGCCGAACGTGGCGGGATTGCCGAATCCCGCATCGTCGATCAGCACCAGCAGCACGTTCGGAGCCCCCGCCGGAGGCTGCACATGGCCGATCAGCCCTCAATCCGGCTCGGATCCGCCCAGCGTCTTGTTCGCCACGCCACGGAACGGCGGCCGGCGGATCGGCAGTACAGTCCGGTCAACCTGGTCACTCATCTCAACCTCCACGACTGGTCCTCGGTTACGACGTCAAACTCCTGCTGCCTCGCGTAAGGCCGGAACGGCAATGCCGGACCGGCGCGATGCCGCGACGACATACGACCAGAAGAACACCGGTCGCGGGACATCGGAGATCCCACGTTGGGCTACCGGCCGGGCTGCCGGGCCCGGCCGCCATGGAAGGCGTCTCGCCTTCACAATCATCAAATGCCAGCCGGCCGGGCTGCGCATCACGCGATCAGTGTGAAATCCGGGCGGGCGTCGCAGGAGGGGCGCGTGTCCCGGTCAGCTTCTCCCCGCCGCGCCAGCGCCAAGCCCTCTGAGCAGGCTCACTGCCCATATGCACGATTGCGTGAAGGAGATCAGGCTGCGAGTACTTGGGGCTGTCGTGCGCTCCGGACCGCGACAGATGATAAGACCTACCGGCCTGAGGGGTGGGGATTGCGCCCTGGAGACGCGGACAAGGTCACGAGCATCCGGTCGCCGGACGGTCCGAGTGCTTTCGCGTGCCGAGCGGTCCGCACGATCCCCGTGGCCCGTGGCCGTGCCGTGACGGCCAGGGTCTCACGACACTTCCTCTCGCCGGTCAGCCAGGCCACAGCTGCACGGCGAGCCTGCGGCACCGTCTGGGGTATGGGCGATAGCGGCGTGCGTCAGCGGACGGCCGGCCGCGCGGCGCAGGCGGGCCGGTGTTCGACCTGCTCACGTCGAAGCTTCGCCGTCCGGTGGTCCGGCCCGGGACGGTCCGCCGTCCGGCGCTGATCGAACGGCTGGCACGAGGCGACCGGCGCCGATCGTCTCGGTGGTCGCGCCAGCGGGTTACGGGAAGACGACGCTGTTGTCGCAGTGGGCCGAGCGCAACACCCAGGCCGTCGCGTGGGTGTCGGTTGACGAAGCGGACAATGATCCGAAGGTCCTGCTTACCTACGTCGCCGAAGCCCTCGATGCGATCGAGCCGATCGGTGAGCGGGTGTTCGACGCGCTGGCGTCCCCGGCGAGTTCGGTGCCTGGCTCGGTCGTCCCGCGACTGGGGTCGGCATTTGCGTCGATGACCTCGCCGGTAACGCTGGTCCTGGACGACGTGCACCTGCTGCACAACTCCGAATGCCGGGCCGCGCTATCAGTGCTCGCCGACCACGTGCCCAGCGGGTCACGGCTGGTGCTGGCCGGGCGGGCCGAGCCGCCGCTGCGGATCGCGCGGCTGCGCGCCGAGGGAAAGCTCCTGGAGGTCGGCGCCGGTGACCTGTCGCTCACGGTGGCCGAAGCAGCATCGCTGCTGCGCGCTGCCGGGGTACGGGTCGGCGCCGAAGATGTTGCTGAGCTGCACCGGCGGACCGAAGGGTGGCCGGCCGGGCTGTACCTCGCTGCGCTGTCCCTGCGGGAAGACGGGTCGCTGCCGGGCACGGCGGCCTCGTTCGGCGGCGATGACCAGTTCGTCAGCGAGTACGTGGAGTCGGAGTTCCTGACCCGGATCTCCAGCGCACAGCGGGCGTTCCTGACCAGGACCGCGGTGCTGGAGCGGATGTCCGGGCCGTTGTGCGAGGCGGTGCTGGACCGGCCGGGGTCCGCCGCGGCGCTGGCGGATCTGGCCCGGTCGAACCTGCTGCTGGTGCCGCTGGACCGGCGCGGACAGTGGTACCGCTACCACCACCTGTTCCGCGACATGCTGCTCGCGGAGGCCGAGCGCCTGGAGTCCGGCCTGATCCCGGTCCTGCGCCGCCGCGCCGCCGCCTGGTGCGTGCGCAACGACCTGCCCGAGGAAGCGCTGGAGTACTCCATGGCCGCCGGGGACGTTGACACGGCGGCCCGGCTGGTGGAAGAACTCTGGCTGCCGACGTATCGGCGAGCCAGGATCATCACCCTGCAGCGGTGGCTTGGGTGGCTCGATGACCGGGGCGGGTTCGAGGACCACCCGCGGGCCGCCGCGTACGCCACGCTTCTTGCCCTGACGACCGGGCGGGCGGCCGACGCCGAGCGAATGGCTCATGCCGTCGACCGCTGGCGCTCCCAGGACGTGGCCCGGGCCGGCACCCATCCATCGAGGGCCTCGCCGCTGCGCTGCGCGCTTTGCTGTGCCGCCATGGTGTCGAGCAGATGCACGCGGACGCCGATGAGGCCGCACGACAATTCGCGGCGGCGGGCATCGTGCGCCCGATGACCGGGCTCCTGCAAGGGATCGCGCACATCCTCTCCGGCGATCTCGACAGCGCGGACGTCGTCCTTGACGAGGCCGTCAGAGCCGGACAGGAAATCGGCACGCCCGATACGATCGCGCAGATACTGTGCGAACGGTCGCTGGTGGCGATGGCACGCCACCAATGGAACCAGGCTGAGGCCCTGGCAGGCCAAGCGCGCTCGCTGCTGGATCAGGCCGGGCTGGAGGACGCTACCGTCTGCGCGGCGCAGGCGCGCGTGGCCCTGCGCCGGGGCGATGTCCCGGCGGCGCGGCGCGAACTCGCCAGCGCTCAGCGGCTGAGGTCCTTGCTGACGTACGCGCAGCCCCACTTCGCCGTCCAGACCCGGATCGAGCTCATCCGCGCCCACGTCGCCCTCGCCGACATCGGCGGGGCCAGGACACTCATGCGGGAAGTCGATGATGTGCTCAAACTTCGGCCCGGGCTGGGGATCCTGGTCGGGGAGGCCGCAGGCGCTTCGGCCCCGGCTGGCCCAAGTACGCGGTCCGGCCGTCCCGGGAGCATCGGCCCTGACCGCCGCCGAACTCCGCCTGCTGCCGCTGCTCTCCACGCACCTGTCGTTCCCGGAGATGGCCGCGGAGCTGTTCCTCTCGCGACACACCATCAAGTCGCAAGCGTTCTCGATCTACCGCAAACTCGGGGTTTCCTCCCGCAACCAGGCGGTCACGCGAGCTCGTGAGCTAGGGCTCCTGGAGGGCTGACGGCAGGTTTTAAGGATCTGGGATCTGTGGATCTGGGTTTTAACCCCATCGGAGGGATGTAGCCAGCCCTGGCACCGGGTGCACTGGTACCGAACGGCATTGGAGAGGTATGGGCCCGGCGAGATTCCAGGAAACCCTGCGCAGGCTGGCGATCTTCGACGAGACGTTCGTCCCGGCCGGGTTGGCGGGCGACCCGGCCGGCCCGTCGGTCCTTGATGCGAGAACCGTGGCGTTGCTGCAGGTGGCGGTGTCAGTGGCCATCGGGGCGTCGGCGGTCTGCCTGCAATGGAGCACCGCCCGGGCGCTGGCGGCCGGGGCGACCCAGGACGAGGTCGCCGACGTGTTGCTGGCGATCGCCCCGGTGGCCGGGCTCGGCCGGGTCGTCTCCGCGGCACCCGACGTGGCGACCGCGCTCGAGTATGACGTCGAAGCCGCGCTCGAGGAACCGGACGATCACTGACGGCTCCTCGGCTGGTCACGTCAGTCCGCCAGCGACCCAGCGAAAGAGCCTCCAAGGAGGCTGAGGACGAATAGCCCTCGTGGCGGGCCGGGAACTGCCCAGGGGCCATCGCAAAGGAGGCAGGCATGATGGCCTGTGATCAGCCCGAGGACGGGCTGGTCGGTGGCTCTCCGCCGCCAGCGGCCCGCCAGCACGGGACGATCACCGATGCTCGCTGACCGGGGATGAACGCCGAGTTCTTCGCGCTGGCGTTCGCCGCGGCGCTGAACCCGAAGCTGCTGGCCATCGACCTGCTGCTGATCGAGAACCGGCGGCCGCGGGCGATGTTCTTGTGCCTGCTGCTCGGCGGGATGGCCGTGGCCCTGACGATCGGCCTGCTGGACGTGCTCGTCTTCCACGCCGATGCCATCAAGGCCCAGGGCCAGGTGAGCGCGGGCGTCGACCTGGCCCTCGGCCTGCTGCTGCTCGCCGCCGGCGCGCTGCTCGCCACCGGACGCCTGCACGGCCGCGGGACACCAGTCCCGGCCGGGGACGGGCCGCCGGACAAGCCGCAGAAGAAGGACGGCTGGGCGCAGCGGGTGCTGGCTGAGCCCCGGCTCGGCCTCGCCATGCTCGTCGGCGCGCTGATCGGCATCCCGGGCGCCAGCTACCTATCCCTAGGAATGAGCGCGTGAGCGACCAGACCATCGACACCCGTTGGGTCCCAAGGTGATCGCCGAGGAGGGATCGTGATCCATGCTCATCCTCCGGTTGCCGGGTGCTTGCCGGGTGGTGCACTGTTTCCGCGGATAAGACGGACTAACCGCTCCGCACGCGTCAGTGGCGACTCCCCTTATTTGCCTGATCCTCCCGCCATCGGAGCGCACTTGCAGGCGTCTCAGTCCGCATGTAGCGTCGCGGGAGACCTTACGCAACCGGAAGTGATCAACACAAAGTCGCCCTATGACGATCAGAACCGAGAGCCGCATAAAAATCGCCAGCAGCATCCGTGAGGTGTGGGCTTATGTCTGTGACGTCGGACGCTGGCCGGAGTGGGCGCCAACGGTTCTCGAATGCCGGGTTCGCGGAGGAGGGCCGCTCCAGCCCGGCTCGCGGGTGGAGCAGCGGGCGAAGGACCTGTGGCGGACTCACGGCCGGAGCCAGGAGGTGACCGCTGTCGAGGCGCCCCGCTACGTGGCGTTCGCCGGGCGAATGGGTACGTCCGCGGCGCGCTGGGCAATGGAACTCGAGCCGGTGGACGATAGGCAGACCGACGCCAAGATGTGGATTGAGGTCGACCTCGCGGGCATCATGCGCGCGGTCCCCGGCCTTCTCAAGGGCAGTATTCAGCGCGTAAGCGATCGCGAGATGGCGGCGATCAAGGCTGCGGTCGAGTCCGCTACGCGGGGAGGCGCGGAGTCCTAGATAGGGTGGCGCGCGGTTCTACCGCGACGCTACCGGGATCGAGGAGCACACCGTGAGCCAGACCGACCGCAGGCGAGATCGCCTGATCGAGACATACCGCAAGAAGGCGAAGCACTACGACATCACCTCCCGGCTCTACCCCGTGCCCGGCTACCCCCTGCGGGCACAACGCCTCCGGGCCGTACAAGCGCTCGGTCTTCGCGCGGGTGACAGCGTGATCGACATCGCGTGCGGCACGGGTCTGAATTTCCCGCTGATTGAGGAGCTGATCGGTCCCGGCGGCCGGATCGTCGGCGTCGATCTGACCGACGCGATGCTCGCCCAGGCCCAGGATCGGATAGAGACGAACGGCTGGAGCAATATCAGCCTCGTGCAAGCCGACGCGGCCGACTTCGACTTCCCCACCGAGGTCGACGCGATCCTGTCCACGTACGCCCTGACGCAGGTGCCCGGGTGCGCAGAGGTCATCGCCCACGGCGCCGCGGCCCTCTCCGGAGGCGGACGCTGGGTCGTGCTGGATCTCAAGGTCCCCGACAACACGCCTGGGTGGCTAGCGCAGCTCGGAACCGCAACTGTACGGCCTTTCGCCTCCATAGATGAGTGGATCATGCGCCGTCCGTGGGAGGTGATTCGCGCAGCCATGCAGGAAGAACTGGCCGATCTCTCCTGGACCGAGTTGTTCTTCGGAACGGCATTCCTCGCTGCCGGGTCCCGCGGCCCTGGAACCTTCGGTGCACGATCGCGCGGGAGCGGCCATGAGTGACCGTGGGCTGAGCAAGCGTCCTCTCATCGGTCGCGGGTAAGTTGGCTGCGTGCCTGCCCGTGCGCTATTTCATACCGCTCCGCGCTGCGTGGATATCAGGGAAGTGCCCACACCGCGGCCTGCGGCCGGTGAGGTCCTTGTCCGCACCTTGTGCTCTGGCATCAGCGGTGGCACCGAGCGGCTGGTGTACCGTGGCGAGGTCCCTGCCGACATGGCGCTGGACGACACGATCGACGCGCTTGGCGGTACGTTCTCCTATCCCTTCGCCTATGGGTATGCATGCGTCGGCGAAGTAGCGGAGTCCGGACGGGCGGTTTTCGCGTTCCATCCGCACCAGGACGTATTCGCGGCGCGGGCCAGTGACCTGATTGCGCTGCCTGCCATCGATCCCGCGTCCGCAACCTTGTTCCCGCTGGTCGAGACGGCGTTGCAGGTGACGCTCGATGCGGGGACCGGATATCGCGACCGGGTCATCGTGCTCGGCGCTGGCGTGCTCGGGCTGCTGACCAGCCTGCTGTTGCAGCGCTCCGGGTGGCGGCCGCTGCTGGCCGAGCCGCAGGCGTGGCGCCGCGCCATGGCCAGCAGCCTCGGCGCCACCACCGCAGCACCGGAGGAACTGGCGAAGGAGAAGGTTCCGCTGGTCATCGACGCCAGCGGCAACCCGGATGCGCCAGCGATGGCGCTGAACATGCTGGCCCACGAGGGAACCCTGTTGATCGCGTCGTGGTTCGGCACCAAACCAGTGGTGCTGCCGCTCGGCGGCGCCTTCCACCGGCGGCGTCTGATCATCCGCAGCACTCAAGTCTCCACGGTGCCGGCCCGGCTGTCCGGAACCTGGACCCGGTCCCGACGCCGCCGGGAGAGCGTTGAGCTCATGACCGAACTACCGTTGGCACAGCTGTGCACTCACGTCTTCGCCTTCGGCCACGCAGCCGAGGCGTTCCGAGCCGTGGACCAGGGGATACCCGGGTTGATGCATGCCGTTCTTGACTACGACAGGAGTGCTGCCGGTGACCTGTGAAGTCGGGTTGAGCCGAAGCGTCCGTGCCTTCCACATCATGCCGGGACTGCCCGGGCCAGAGGGGCAACTGCATGATCATGACTACCGGATAGAGATCGTGGTGGATCGCGAGCAGCTCGACGACCGGGGCATGGTCTGTGATCTGGATGTACTGGAAGCGGCGCTGACCGAGCTGACCAGCCGGGTCGAAGGCCGCAACCTGGAGGAGATACGCCCAGCCGGGGCCGAGGCGGTCACAGTCGAGGTGTTCGCCCGCTGGGTGCATGACAGCCTCTCGCCCGCCGTCGCCGCCGCAGGCGGCGAGGCACTGGCCGTGCGGGTGTGGGAAACTCCCATCGCGTTTGGCGGATACCACGCACGATGCTGACGTTCTACCTGATCACTCCGGACGACCTGGCATCCTGATAGGCGGGTACCGGTACCACATCGGGAACCGGCCCGGCCAGGTCGTGCGGCATGGGTACTGTGACAAGGCCAAGGCTGGCTGCTGAACCGTTCTGCTGACATGTTCGTCTTGCTGTCATGGGGAGCAGTCGACACAATGTTCTCGTCATCCTCGCGGGACAGCCATATGACACTGGGCTGGGATAACCCCACAGCAGATCCCACCACCACCATCCTGCTGCGGCACGGCGATACCCGACTGTCACCCGAACACCGCTTCAGCGGGCTGCGCGACCTCCCGCTTAGCGCCAACGGAACGCGGCAGGCCCAGGCCGCCGCCTACCGCCTCGCCGCCGGTGCCCCGATCGATGCCGTGGTCAGCTCGCCATTGCAGCGCGCGGTCGCCACCGCCGCCATTGCGGCCGGCGAACTGGGCTTGACCTCAGTCATCGATGACGATCTCCGTGAAACCGACTTCGGTGACTGGGATGGCTTCACCCTGGCAGAAATCCAGCAGCGATGGCCCGCGGCCGCGGCGGCCTGGCGACGCGACCCCGAACAGGCACCCCCGGGCGGGGAGAGCTTCGCCGAGACCGCACACCGGGTAAACCGGGCCTGTGACCGGCTGCTGCGGGACCACGGCGGCCAGACCGTCCTGGTGGTCAGTCACATCACCCCGATAAAGATCCTGCTGTGCCGGGCTCTCGGCGTCCCGCTTGGCACCCTTTACCGGCTGTATCTCGGCTCCGCCTGCATTAACGAGATCCATTGGCACGGCCACGGATTTGCCGCCGTCCATTGCGTCAACGACACCAGCCACCTTCCCTGACTCCCCGGGCCCGTCTCGTCCCGCCGCGAACGCGGGTCGGCCGTCATTCGACATCTCGCAGTTCTTCGATGGCCAGCCGCAGCGCACGCAGGGCGTAGTAGAGGCGGGACTTCACCGTGCCGGGCGCGATCCCCAGGGCCTGCGCGGCCTGTGCAACCGAGCTGCCTCGAAAGCAGCACTCCCGCAGCACGTCCCGATGTTCCTGCGTCAGCCGGCCCAGCGCAGCGGCCACCAGATGACGGTTCACGACCTCCCCGCTGGCGTCGCCGGCTGGCGACTGATTCACCGGCACCTGCTCCGTCCCGGCTCGCGTGACCTAGCTCACAACAGGAACCGATCGTACTGCGAGTTGGGGTCGAAGCCCGGGCGGCCCCGCTCACCGCGGTAGTTCGGGTGCTGCGGGTCCATGGGCCGACGCTGCTGGGGACGAGGCCGTGCTGAAGGCGCCGAGGAACTGGTTGCGGAAGGCGTCCATTGGCTCGAGCGGAGCTTGGGGACCAGGCAGCAGCCCGTCCTGCCAGTGCCAGGGGGCAATCTGCCTGAACACCGAAGGGTCGCGGGCGATGATCGAGATCGGCACCTCGTGGTCGGCTCCGGGGCCGCTGACGATGGTGTGGGGCTGGTGGTCGCCGAGCAGGATGAGCACGAGGTTCGGGTCGTTCAGCTCTGTGACCCATGAGGTGAGGACATTCATCGAGTACTGGATCGACCGGCCGTACCACTGGCGCACGGTATTGCCGTTGCGCCAGACCGTGGGCGCGGTTTCGCTCCTCGCGGGCTGGGGGTCGAATATCGAGCCGTTGCCGACCTTGTTCCAGGGCACCATGCTCGCCAGCGGAGCCCAGGGTATGTGCGAGGACTCCAGGTCGATCTGGGCCATCACGGGCTTGTGGCCAGGGGCGAGTTCGAGCTGCTGGAACCTGGCCAGGGTGTACTGGTCCGGCGTCGAGAGGAAGTTGAAGGTCGGGCCGCGGTAGCCGACGTTGTCCTTGTTGTAGACCTGGTCGTAGTGGTAGAACGACTTGCCGACTGTCCAGTTGGGGTCGTCAGCGGGGTCGTCGCTGACGGTGTGCCACCCGGCCTTGTCGAAGGCGTCGCTGAGGGTGAACCGGCTGCTGGCGACGAGTTCGCCATACCGCTGCGTGCTATTGACCCACAGCCCCGACTGCAGGGTGGAGTGGGCGAGCCAGCTGATCCCGCCAAAGGTCGGCGAGGTGAGCCAGGCGCTCTGCGTGGACCAGCCGGCGCGGGCCAGCGAGGCCGTGCGCTGGCGCAGGAGGGCGTCGATTCCCGGCGAGAAGCTCGTGCCCCGGACGGCGACCTGCCCGTAGCTTTCGACGAAGACGATGATGACGTCCTTGCCGCGCAATCCGGTCAGCAGGTTCGAGGCGGGGATGGTGGCCGCGGGATCGGGGCTGTGGATGGCCTGCCCGAAACGACGCGGGTCGCTGAACGCCGCCTGGGTGGCGCGCACCTGCGCGACGGCCAGCCCGGTGGCGCTGGCCGAGGCGACCGGAGACCCCGGGATGAGCTGCAGTGACAGGCCCGCGCACAGCCCCCAGACGGCGGTGAGAGCAGCAAGGCCGCGAACCGTGGCGTGGCGATGCCGGGCGGCTACGGCGGTGATGTGAATCGTTGATGCGGTGATTATGCCGACGAGCAGGATGAGACCGATCCCGACCGCGACGAGCAAGATGTCGGTGACCGCTGTGCCGATAGAGTCGCTTACCACGCCCAGACCCGGCCCGATGCTGACCCAGTCGTTCACCGGGTTGAACGCCCGATCGACCTCCTCCCAGAACGCCATGTTGAGGAGCTTGTCGACAAAGAGCAGGCCGAAGAGGATTCCGGCGATCGTGGCCACGATCCGTCGTGGCCTGGGCGGCAGCACCAGTGCGACAGCCACCAAGACCAGCGCTTCCACTGGAATGCGGGCAAAAGCGGCGAGGGTGAACTGCCAGGGACGGTCGGGCACCAAGAGATCTGATCCCCACGATTGCCACCGCAAGCACGGTGACGACGATCCGCACTGCCTGGCGGGTGCGCGGGCCGGCGCCGGTGCGGTACAGCCAGATCACGTTGCGGCCGAACGACTCGGCCAGCAGCAGCAACGCGGCGGCGACCGCGATCATCCCGACGCGGCGGTCGAGCACCCCGGATGCGGCGACGGTGAGCACGATGCCCTGGACCGCCGCCACGACCTTGCCCCAGTACCGAGGTGGCAACGGCGCGGCCAGCCACGGGATCAGCCAGCCCGCTAGCAGCAGCGCGTAGCGGGCGGCGCCGATGAGCAGCACCCAGCTGCCGTAGTCCCGGGACACGACGATGCTGAGCAGCAGGATGAGGAACGCGTCGACCTCGCCGTCGATGCGGGCACCCAGCGGGGTGGTGGTGCCGGTCCGGCGCGCCACCTGCCCGTCCACCGCGTCGAGGACCAGCGCGACGGCGGACAGGGTGACCAGCGCCGTGGTCGACATCGGCCGGCCGAACGAGTCGGCAACCAGTCCCGCGACCCCGGCGATCAGCAGCGCCCGGGTCAGGGTGACCCAGTCCGCCGGGAAGATCGCCGGCTGGTCGCTGCGCATGCGGGCAGTGACAATCAGCGCGGTCGCCGCCGAACCGGTGGCCAGCCCGACGATCCAGCCGGCGACGCCGAGACCAGCCGTGGCGGACACGACGCCGAGCAGGGCGGCTGTGGCGAGCATCCCCAGGATCGTTGCGAGCCGGATCGTAGGCAGCGCGCCTTTGCCCGCGCGCCGAATCTTAGGCGGCGCGCCTTCGTCCGCAGGCTGAATCGTACGCACCGCGCCTCCGTAGCCTTCGTGCCACCTGCCGCCGTTTCGGGGAGAACGGGCCCGCAGTCACGCTGGTTCACCGCGACCGGCCGCCGACCTGCGACGCTGCCGCAGGACAGGAACTATGGTCCGGCCGGTGAACTATATGCCCAGCCAGCGCGTGTAACTGGTGTGGCTGGCTTGCACTCAGTTCCGGCCGGGATCGGTGCGGCCGTCCGCCGCCTCGGCCCGTCGTTGCTGCGCCTGGCCGCCGGGGTCACCGTGCTGTGGTTTCTCGTGCGGCAGGTGGGCGCGGCGCCGTTCGAGGACGGGCTGCGCGCGGTCACCTGGCAGGCGGTCGTGGCCGCCGTCACGCTCACTGCCCTGACCACGGCGTGTTCGGCCTGGCGGTGGCGGGTCGTCGCCCGGGCACTCGGCGTGGACATTGGCCTGCCCGGCGCGGTCGGCGCCTACTACCGTTCGCTGTTCCTCAACTCCGTGCTCGTCGGCGGGGTTCTCGGCGACGTGCACCGGGCGGTCACGCACGGCCGGCGAGCTGGCGACGTGGTGCGGGGGCTGCGCGCGGTGGGGTGGGAACGGCTGTGCGGTCAGGTCATCCAGGCCGTGGTGACCGTCGTCGTGTTGCTGACCCTGCCGTCTCCGGTCCGGCCCGCGCTGCCGTACGTTCTGGCCGGTGTGGCGGGCGTAGCTGGGTGTGTTGCGCTGGTCGTGCGCGGCGCTGCTCGCCGCGGCCGGTCGCGGCTGACCCGCGCCGCCCGGACCGTTTCCGCTGACCTGCGTCACGGCCTGCTGGCGCCCAGACGTGTGGCCCCAGCTCACACTGGCCTCGGTGCTAGTCGTCGCCGGGCACACGGCCACGTTCGTCATCGCGGCCCGGGTCGCCGGCTGCACCGCACCCCTGGGCGAACTGGTCGCGCTGCTGATGGTGGTCCAGACCGCAGTGGTGATCCCCTTGAGTATCGGCGGGTGGGGGCTGAGGGAAGGAACCGCCGCCTGGGCCTTCGCCGCGGCCGGGCTCGGCGCGGCCACCGGGGTCACGGTCGCCACCCTCTATGCCGTACTCATGCTGGCCGCGGTTGCTCCCGGCGCTGGCCTGCTGCTCGGGGACGCAGTTCGCCGCCGTCGCCAGCCGGGACACTCGGGCGAGTCGAGACGAGCCGATCCGGCGCCGCTGACGATGGAGGTCGTTCGTTCTGACCGACCGTACCCGGGGACCGACCTCGGCACGCCGCTGACGACGCCCTCGACCTGGTTCGAGGCCGAACGGCTCGTCCCGTGACCAGGGCGGTCCAGGTGGCAGCAATCCGTCAGCGTATTCGCATCCCATTGCGTTTCGCTGACGGCTACTCAACCATGGCCACGGTCGTCAGCTTCACCGGCCTGACCGACGCGCAGCAGCACGTGGCCGTCGAACTCGGCCAGCCCGCCGCGGCCGGGCTGCCGCTGGTGCGCCTGCACAGTGAGTGCCTCACCGGTGATGTGTTCGGCAGCGAGCGCTGCGACTGCGGGCCGCAACTGCGCGAAGCGGTCGAGCGGATTACCAAGCACGGCGGCTACGTGCTGTATCTGCGCCAGGAAGGGCGCGGCATCGGGCTGTATGACAAACTCGACGCCTACGCGCTGCAAGATCGTGGTCTGGATACCTACGACGCGAATCTCGCGCTCGGTCACCGGGCCGACGAGCGCGACTACACCAGCGCGGCCCAGATGCTGCACGCGCTCGGCGCCAACCGCATCGGGCTGCTGAGCAACAACCCGGACAAGGGCGCTCAGCTGGCCTGCCTGGGCATCACGATCGCCAGGCAGGTCCCGACCGCCCTGCACCTTACCGGGACCAACGCCGCCTACCTGGCCACCAAGGCCCGGCGCGGAGGGCATGATCTGCTTTCGCGGGGTCTTGAACGCGCCGCCGAGCCGCACCGGAACGCCGACCCGATCGCCGGTCCGACACACCTCGGGATCGCGGACCGATGACAGACATCAGCGGCTGACCGCGGGGGGCCGGACGCTCGACGCGCCGGCGTCGAGCGCCGGCCGCAATCTCCCCTGGCTGTCGAACATCATCAGGCCCGTGACGGCCCCCTCGGGAACCGTCACGAACCGGATCCCGGCACGTTGCGGCGCGAGCGGCCCGAGGACATGCGACGTCTGCGTTACCGAGCCCAGGAACCCGGCAGACATCACGTACGACGGAACGCTCGCCGACAGGATCACGGTGCCAGGTCTCGCGCTAGCTAGCGCCGACCGGGCAGTGTCGATGTACGAGCGCGTCCTGGCGCTGGATGTGCTGCTGAGGTAGGTGACCCCGGACCAGATCGAGCCCACCAGGAACGCTCCGGTCAGGGCGAACGCGCTGACCGCCAGCGGCACCGACCGCGGCCGTCTGACGCGGTAGGGATCCTGCTCGCCGATGACAGGCCAGAACGCAAGCCCGACACAGACGGCGAGGACGGGTGCGGAGTCGGCCAGGTAATACGTGTCGGCACCCAGCAGGCTGACGGGAAACTCGGTCAGCCGCGCGATCGCGACCGGTGCGAAGTCGGCCAGCAGCAGCCATCCGGCCAGGATCAGCCAGGACCGCAGCGCATGCCGCCGGTACCACAGGCTCGCGCCGACGATGAGTGCAGCCAGCACCCAGGTGACCTGGGTTAGTGCGGGAGTCTCGGCTGCGAAGCCGTACTGGCCGCCGGGCGCGAACCAGCGCCACGGTCCGCCAACTGCGGCCGGAACGAAGCCAACCCGGAGCATGGTCGCAGCCAGCGACAGCACGCTCGAGACGTGTCTCGGGTTGATCGGCTGCTGGGATGATGCCTGCAGCTTGATGAAAAAGAGGACGAGGTACGCGGCAGTCAGCACCCCGTAGATCGTCCAGGCTCGCCGGAAACTCCGGAGGGTCCGCCGGGCCGCGGCCAGCCAGCGGCCGGGCACAAGATATGCCGACGTGAGGGTGAAGAGAAGAAGCGGCACCAGCGCGCCCTGCACGTCGAAGAGCAGACCTGCACCAAGCCACACGGCTGCGGCGACGACATGGCCGACGCGACCAGAGCGGACGTACCTGACGTGGGAATAGGTCGCCGCCAGCATCGTCAGCTGCAACGGCAGCCAGTCCGTCACAGTGGTCCAGAACGACAGCCCGGCCAGCGTCAGCGGCGTGAACAGGAAGATGATCAGCGGGATCAGGATCGCCGGGCGGCTGCCGAACAGGATGAGAAGCAGCCGCAGCATCAGGACGCCTGCCGCCGCCAGTGCCGCGATGGTCACGATGGAGGCGAGTAGCCAGTCGTACGGCGACGGCCGGGTCACCAGCCAGAACACGACCAGGCCGCCAGGCCTCAGATGGCCGCCACTGAACTTGAACAGGTAGTTCAGGCTCAGCCCGTGCGACAGCGCGCGGTCCAGCAGCAGGAAGTCATCCTGCTGGAAATAGAAGCGCGAGAGCAGGTACGCCTTCCAGCACAACTGCGCGACGATCAGCACGACGGCCGCGAGGATGACAGGATTCGTGCGGACCCACCGGGCTGAGCCGGTGGCAGCGCGCTGAACTGCCGCAGCAGGTAGCTGCCCTACATCCGGCACGGCCCGTATCCTTCCACGCTTCCTGGCGAATCAACATGCTCTCACTATCAGGCTGGACGTAGTCAGCGTGCCCGTACCGGTCATCGCGTTGCTGGTGGTCAAGGACTCCACGCGGTCGAACCTGTCGACTGGCGGAGCGCTAGCCAGGCGAACGCCCCGCGAAGTCAAGCTGGTGGGCGATGTAGACCAGCTCGCCCGCGTCAAGTTGCCGACCGCGCACGGCCAGCCAGTCGGCCAGGTCCGCCGGTTCCACCTGGTCCTGGCGGCTCCGCAACGCGTTCTGGATCGTGTTAAGGATGCTGCGCAGGAAGTAAGCCTCATCGCCCGGGTAGTTCCCATCCGGGCCGGCGCTCACGACCCAGTCCGACGACCCCGCCGCCAGCGCGGGCGCGCCCGCAGCCCGCAGGTAGTGGAACAGGCGGCGGCCCGTCCGGCTTTCCCCGGCCGGCCGGCCGTAGCGAAAGCGCTCATCCATGTCGCGGTGGTAGGCCTGCATGATCTGGTCGTCGTGGGGGTGGCCGGGCGCGAAGATGCTCTCGCCGTCGTAGTTGATCGTGAACCAGTAGACGCCGCCGGGGACCAGCAACCGCAGCAATCCGGGCAGCACGGCCGGCACGTCCACCAGGTCCAGGACGGCGTTGGCGATCAGCACATCGGCGGGCGTCCCGTGAGCGGCCTCCAGGTACCTGCCGAGCTCGGCGTGTACCAGGCGCACCCGGATATCACCCACCCGCAGGCCATCCGGCAGCAGGTCGCTGCGCAGGCCCCGCGCGGCCGCCCAATCGCGCAGCCACCGGCGCGAGCAATCCAGCAGCCGCCGATCCGCATCCAGCAGGATGTACTCGCCGGCGCCGACCGCGCCCCAGTCCATCAGACGGGCCACCATCGTCCCCAGGCCGGCGCCGACCTCCAGCACCCGCGGCGCACCCGCGGGCATCAGGCGGCACAGCTCGGCCAGCACATGCCGGTTAAGCGCCCGGTCATCCACGGTCGTCTTCGCGGCCAGGTAGCGGGCATAGTCGACGGGCATCGAGGCTTCACCGAAGCAAGTCACTGCTTCTCGGCCACCATCGCGAACTTGCGCACCCGCCCGCTGCCGAGCCAGTCACTCCACAGCTGATGGGCCGTGATCAGCTCGGCGGTGGCCTGCGTTCCGATCTGGCCGGCGATCTGAGGTGAATCAGCTCGATAACAGCGAAGCAGCGCCGTCGCCATCGCGCGATGAGAGGAGCTGTACTCCTGCCGCCAGATCACGGTCAGCCCCGCCTCGCGCAGCACGCCCGTCAATTCCGCCAACTCGATGAGCCAGACTGTATCGGCGCCGGGCATCCGCGCCCGCTCCTGCCGGGTGAGCGGCCGGCCTTCCTCGACCGTGAAAGCGAAACGCCCGCCCGGCTCCAGCACCCGCGCCACCTCACCCGCCAGGGCCTCCTTGTCGGGGAAGGCCAGCATCGTCTCCAGCAGGAGCACGACCTCGAAGCGGCCCTCGGGCAGAGGCGGGAGGTGAGCTTGCTCGAAGCGGCAAGGGAGATTCCCGGCCCGCTCCTGGGCGGTGGCCAGTGCGCTGGCGGAGTAATCGACACCCAGGTAGTGGCATCCCGACTCCGCCGTGATCATCCGGCCGGGGCCGGCCACCCCGCAGCACAGGTCGAGCACCGAGACGCCGGGGCCGACCCGGGCCTGGTGAGCCAGCGTCCGGATTTCGCCCGCCCGCATGAAGCTCTCCTGGCCTACTCGCCCGCGGTAGGCGGTCGCGGCCCGCTGCCAAGACCCGCACCGTGTCCGGTCCGGCGAAGCCGCCATCCCGCCCGGCAGAGCTACCTGCCGTGCCGCGGCCTGGGCCAGCGGACGCCGCTCGTCTCGGGTCGAACCGCGTCCACGACGTCCACGTACCACTCCGTGTCAGGTATGACGGATCGGCGGCGGGGGTGGTTCAGCCCGGCCGCAGGGTGGAGACTGGCCCGGTGCGGCAGGCGCGCTGGAGGGCCGGAGCATCGTGCGGGTCCACGTAGTAGCCCCCGAGGGGTTCGACAATCCCGGGCAGCCTACCGGCGGCAACATCTATGACCGGCGCGTCTGCGCCGGACTGGCCGAGGCCGGATGGGATGTGCTGGTCACGACCGTCGCCGCGGCGTGGCCGGTACCCGGCCCGGGCGCCCGGGCCGACCTGGCCCGCATCGTTTCCGCCATCCCCGACGGCGAGACCGTCCTGATCGACGGGCTCGATCGCCTCGCCGGCCGCCGCGCAGCTGCTGCCGCAGAGGCCAGCCGGATACGAATGACAGTGCTGCTGCACATGCCGCTGGCCACCGTCCTCGACGCACACCATGATGCCAGCGCCCAGCGCTCCGAACGGGCCGTGCTCCGCGCGGCCACCGGCGTGGTCGTTACCAGCGAATGGACCCGCCAGCAGGTACTGACCCGATACGCGATCCCGGCCCATCGAGTGCACGTCGCCCGGCCCGGCGTCGATCGTGTCGCTGCCCCGGCCCGGCCCGTCCGCGGCCGCCTGATCTGCGTCGGAGTCCTCGGCCGCCACAAGGGGCAGGACCTCCTCGTCGACGCGCTCGCCGACCTTGCTGAGCGGGACTGGCATTGCGTGCTGGCCGGGCCGCTCGACCGCGACCCTGACTTCGTCGACCAATTGCAGACCCGTATCACGCACCTCGGCTACGGCCACCGCGTCCGGCTTGCCGGCGTCCTGACCGGCGCGGCGCTCAGCCACGCGTACACCACCGCCGACCTGCTCGTCGCGCCGTCCCGCTCGGAGACCTACGGCATGGCCGTCACCGAGGCGCTCGCCCACGGCCTACCCGTCATAGCCGCCGCCGTCGGTGGGCTGCCCGAAGCGCTCGGCTCCGCCGCCGATGGCACCCGCCCCGGCCAACTGGTCCCTCCCGGCGATCCGGCTGCCCTCGCCGCCGCGCTCGGAGACTGGCTGGGTGACGAGCGCCACCGACACCGGCTACGGGCCGCCGCACGACAGCGGCGGTCGACCCTGCGCGGCTGGGAACAGACCACACAAGAGGTAGCGAACGCATTGACCGCCCATGGGGGCCGTAAGCCTGTGCCGCCCGGAGCGGACAACCACCCTGATCCGAAAATCGGAGAGTTAGCGGACGCGTTGCGGCGCCCGGCGAGCGTCAGCGGAGCCGGGCGGGTTAGGGCATTGGCCGGGCAGCGAGGTTCGAGGGTGACAGGGTGCCGAGGGCTCTTGCCATCCGGGATTGTGCCGGGCACGGTGGGTGCTGCGAGCTACGCACAGAGGCGGGGAGATGATGGCCTGTGGCCGACGATGCGGCTGCTGCCGCCAGGCCGGACCCGGTGATCGACACGACGGTGTCGCATTCGGCCCGGATCTGGAACTACTGGCTGGGCGGCAAGGACAACTACCCCGTCGACCGGAAGGCGGGCGACCGTGTCGCCGCGATGCTGCCCAGCATCGTGCCCCAAGCCCGGGCCGACCGGGCGTTCCTGGGACGCGCGATCCGGTACCTGGCGGACGAGGAGGGCATCCGCCAGTTCCTGGACATCGGCACCGGGCTGCCGACCGCGGACAACACCCATGAGGTGGCCCAGCGGGTAGCGCCTGAATCGCGGATCGTATATGTGGATAATGATCCTTTGGTACTGGCGCACGCCCGCGCGTTGCTCACCAGCAGCGCCCAGGGCGCGTGCGACTACATCGAGGGCGACCTGCGTGACCCGGACAAGGTCCTCACCGACGCGGCGCGGACCCTGGACTTCGGCCAGCCTATTGCGCTGATGCTTCTGGGTGTCTTGCACCACATCCCCGACACAGGCCAGGCGTATGAGATCGTCCGGCAGCTGGTGACGACGCTGGCACCGGGCAGCTATCTGGCCATCAACCACTCCACCAGCGCGGTCCACGGCGCAGCCATGGAGGAGGCGGTGGCGCACTGGAACAAGGTCGGTACGCCGTCGATGACCTTGCGCACCCCGCAGCAGATCGCCCGGTTTTTCGACGGCCTGGAGCTACTGCCGCCAGGGGTGGTGTCGTGCTCACGCTGGCGCCCCGACCTCACCTCGGCCGGCCGGCTGCCCGCCGAGGTGGACGAATTCTGCGGCGTCGCGCGCAAGCGCTGACCCGCATCCGTGCCGCGGGCCGGTCAGGATCCGGCGAGCAGACGAGGCAGGCACGCATGTCCGTCGATCAAGTGTTGGCTGAACTGCCTGCCGCTGGGCGCCGTTGTGCAGGGGTGACAGGGCACTGCCTGCGGAAATATGGAGTTTTCCTGCTATGTCGCCGTCCGCGTTGATCCTCGGCAGGTACCAGCTTCAGGACCTGATCGCTGCGGGCGGCATGGGCGAGGTCTGGCGGGCGGTGGATATCGTCCTGGAGCGCCCGGTCGCCATCAAGCGGCTGCGCGCGGACAGCGCGCGGCAGGCGGAGGCGGTGGCCAGGTTCCGCCGCGAGGCCCGGCAGGCTGGCTCGGTCTGCCATCCCGCCGTCGCGTCGGTCTACGATTTTGCGGACGCGGGCCCGTCGCATCCCCCCTACCTGGTGATGGAACTGGTCGACGGGCCATCGCTGGCGGCTGTGCTGTCGGCCGGGCCGCTGGATCCGGCCCGCGCCATGGACGTGATCGCGCAGGCCGCGGCGGGTCTGCACGCGGCTCACCTGGCGGGCGTGGTGCACCGGGACGTCAAGCCGGCGAACCTGCTGTTCGACCGGCACGGCCATGTCAAGGTGACCGATTTCGGCATCGCGCACACGGTCGGGTTCGCCCCGGCGCCCGGAACCGACATGATCGTCGGCACGCCGCCCTATCTGGCGCCGGAACGGGCCGCGAGGAGCGCCCGCGGCCCCTGCCGGCGATGTGTATTCCCTCGGCATCGTGGCCTACGAGTGCCTGACCGGCCACCCTCCCTTCACCGGGATACGCGCTGGCCGTCTTGCGCGCACACCGCGATCTTCCGCTGCCGCCGTTGCCGGGCACCGTTCCCGCCGAGGTGGCCGCGCTGGTCGCCGAGCTCACGGCCAAGGACCCGGCCAGCCGCCCGGCCACCGCGGGCGAGGCCGCCGACAGGGCGGCCCGGCTGCGCGACGCCATTCCCTGCGTGGTGTCACCGGCGCACCGCGCCGCAGGCCGACGTGGTCGACCCGACGCTGACGGAGATTCCGGGGCCGGGTGTACCTGCTGGCAGTCCGGGCAGGCGGCGAGAACGTGGCCGCCTGGCCCGGCCTGCCGCTAGCACTCGCCGCCGCCGCGGTTGTGCTGGCCGCCCTGCTGGGCATGCTCGCAGGCGGAATACTGACCACGGCCAAGGGGCTCCCGCACTCCGGTGCAGGCGGCGGCGAGGACGGTCGGGATCCGCCCAGGCTCGTTCATCGGAGAACCGGTCACCGTCGCGCACCGCCAGCTGCGCCGGCTCGGTCTGGTCGTGCGAGTGCACTGGCAGCCGACCAGCCAGCAACCCGCCGGGACCGTGGTGTCCGTGTGGCCGGGCGGGCAAGAGAGGGTGGGGAGCGTGGTCACGGTGACCGGAGGGCTCCCACCACGCCCGCTCGGCGGTGAAGATCACAGCCACGGCGGCGGAAACCACATGACGGCGGCGACGACAACGGTGATGGCGGCTGAGCGAGCGGCGCGGGTTCTGCTGTCTGTCGCGCCTGCTGGCTGGCGGGTTACAGTCCGGGCAGCTGGTAGCCGTTGTAGTACCACAGGGCCGAGGTGTACCAGAGGATGGCAATGAGGAACGCGAGCAGGCCCCCGGCGGCGGGCAGGGCCCAGCCGGGCAGCCGCCGGGAGTGCACCAGCAGGACCTTGGCGGTGAACGCGCCGTAAAAGACGCACCCGGCCAGGCTGTGCACGGCCACCCGGGTGCTGGTGAGCTGCACGCCGTAGGCGAGCAGGCAGTGCACGGCGATCGGCACCGTCAGCGCGAACAGGCCGAAGCCGATGAGCCGGTGGGACAGGCGCACCGGCCGTGGCGGGCGGCCCGCCAGCGGCAGCTTGCGGTACATCCACAGGGCCAGCACCAGGGCAGCGGCCGTTCCGTGCGGCCAGGGGGTTTGGCATGCGACCTCAGTTAAGGTCCCGGTAATCGCAGCATCGCTGCTCAGGGCGTTCCCGGGCGCGTTCGCGCCAGCCAGCGCCGCAACTTGTCTTTGATGAACCCCAGACCATCACGGTCAAGGACAGCCCGCGCGAATCCGCCACCGTCTCGGTCACCATCAACGCGAATTGTTCCTGCACGTGCAGGTGGCTCCAGGCCCTAGCCGCCTGCTCGCGGAGGGGTCGCAGACAACGGAGTCTGCGGCCGGGGGCTGATGCCCCCGCCGGGGGTGTCCCCACTCCCGCACCCCCGGCCCTCCCCAAGACGGGACACAATGAGGATCCCCGGTACGCACTGGCCTCCAGCGGATCACGATATTCAAGATTCCCGCCGTCCCGGCCCATCCGATCTGGCTTCGGCCCCGAAAGGGGTTATGTGAATCCGAGCGACTCGGACGCGTCCCGGTTCAGGTCGCCGTCCACGGATAGGAGGGGAGATCGGGACCTGGATGACCTGCTCGTGCACGTGGCACGCGGCGACGAGGTCGCGTTCGAGGCTGTGTACGACCGGCTGGCCGGCCCGGTGTACGGCGTGATCCGAAGAGTTCTGCGCGATCCGTCACAGTCCGAGGAAGTGGCCCAGGAGGTCCTCCTGGAAGTGTGGCGCAACGCCGCGCGGTTCGACCCGGCCATGGGCGGCGCGGCGACGTGGGTGACGACCATCGCCCACCGCCGCGCCATCGATCGTGTCCGCGCCACGACGGCCGCGGCGGAGCGGGAGCACAAGACCGCCGACATCAGACGACCACACGATGAGGTCGCCGAAGCGGTCGAAGCCAGCCTGGACCGGGAGCGGGTCAGGCGCTGCCTGGACGGGCTAACCGACGTACAGCGTGAGTCAATCACGCTGGCCTACTACAGCGGATACAGCTACCGTCAGGTGGCCGAACTGCTCAAGGTCACGCTGGCCGCCGTCAAGACCAGGATCCGCGACGGGCTGATCCGGATGCGCGACTGCCTAGGGGTGGGCTGATGAGGCTGCTCCGCCAGGACCTGCACGCTCTCGCCGGCGTCTACGCGCTCGACATGCTCGAGCCGGGGGCCGAGCGCGACCGGTTCAATCACCACCTGAACCGCTGCCAGTCATGTGCCAGCGAGGTCCGCGGGTTCCGTGAGGTGGCTACCGCGCTGGCCTTCGCCGCTGCCGCCGAGCCGCCGCCCGGGTTGCGCCAGCAGGTGATCGCGGCCGTCGCCCGTACCCGTCAGCTGCCGCCCGAGATCAGGACCCACGCCCGTCCGCGGCGCTCCCGCCCCCGGGAGCCGTGGGTGCCGTGGCTGGCCGGGGTCGTGGCGGCCGCCGCAATTGTGATTGCCGTCATCTTCGGCTTGGCGCAGGCCCACACCCAGGCCGAACTCAACCGGGCCCAGGCCCAGAACCAGGAGATCGCAGGTGTGCTGACGGCGCCGGACGCCAAGTTGCTGACCTCACGGACGACCGCAGGCGGCGCCGCCGTCGTGGTGCTGGCCCCATCCCGGCGCCAGCTGGTCGTGACCACGACCGGGCTGCCGGCGCTGCCCCCCGGCAAGGTGTACCAGCTGTGGCTGATCGGGCCGGTGAAGATCGTGTCTGCGGGCCTGCTGCCCACGGCCGAGGGCGGGAGGACCCCGCCGGTGCTGGCGTCCGGGATCACGGCGGGCGACAAGCTCGGTCTGACCGTGGAGCCGGCCCCGGGAACGGCGCAGCCCACCACGACGCCGATCCTGGCCCTACCGTTGCCCGTCTGAGCGGGCGCACGAGGTGCTTCCGCTGGGCCAGGGGCGGACCCGGGCGGGCTGATCCTGCTGGTGGCTGCGGGGAGGCGTCCGTTAGGGGCCGTCATCCCCGATCAGGACTCCGGCCAGCGGCAGCTGGTGACCTGGCCGCCGGCAATGGTGACGGTGGCCGCGGGGCTCTGCTCGTCGCGCCAGATCGTGTAGTGCCCCGCGCGCAGGCTGGGGTAGACGGCCGCGTACGTGGTCACGGTCGGCATGTGACGCGGCCGGACCTGCGAGTGCCCGCGGGGGCGGCCGGCCTGGTCGTCCTGGCTGATCTCGATTTCCCTGCCGTTCAGGTCGGCCGGCGTGTACAGGACCAGGGCGCCGATGTCCGCGCCGAGTTCCATAACGACGGTGCCGGGAGCTGAGGGTCCAGCGGCTGGCTCGGTCATGGCCGCCGCTCCTTTCTTACGATCCGATGCCGACCGGTCCGGTTCGGACGCATGCGCCCCGGCCGGTCGGCGGCCTGGCCGGGGCACATGCGCTCATGGGTCAGGACGGCTCGTTGTAGCCGCTGTACGGGACCCCGAGGTAGGGGAACGCGGCGATGGGGGGCGATCCGATAGCGGGCGGGTCGGTCGTGAAGTCGGTGATCTCGCCCGCGGCCGCGTCGGGCTTGTAGGTCGCGGCGACCAGCGGGTAGGTGACCCCGGCGATCGCCCGCAGCTCGATCGTCACCACGTCGTCGGTCACCCGGCGGCCGTTCGGGAAGCCGGCCGGGTCGCCGCCGAGCAGCCCGAGGATGTTCGGCGTGGCGGCCGGCTTGATCGTGGTGTTCAGCCGCAGCATGTCGGCCAGCACCGACCCGGTGAAATTCGTGAATCCGGAGATGATGCCGGCCGGGATGCCGGTAAGCAGGATCGCCTCCAGGTCGGCGCGCGGCTTCCCCGACGCGACCAGGGCGGCCAGGTTGGGGAACACCCCGGGGTACAGGACCGGCAGCAGCGCCGCCAGGCCCGGCTGGGTCACGTAGCCGGCGAACAGCTTGTCGTCGGCGGGCGGCAGCGAGTTCCACAGGTCCTTCCTGCCCATCGGAACGATGACCTCGTTGAACAGCGGGTTGCCCAGCCGCGACACCTGCCGGAAGGGCCCGGTGTTCACGTTCTCGCCGTTGTCGACGTCCCAGAGCCTGACCTGCTGGCGGCTCGCCGTGGTCCACACCCCGATGGTCGGGTGCCCGCTGATCGTCACCGACGAGATCGGCACCTGAATCGCGATCGAGTGCACGTTCAGGTTATTGGTAGCGTTGACCCCCGGCATCGCGCTGAGGAGCCCCGCCGGCGCGTGCAAGTTCTGGAACGGCCGCAGGTCGCCCAGATCGAAGATCGCGCCCAGGTCGACGTAGAACTCCTCGGCGCGCTGCCCGGCGAACACGGTAATCCCGCCGCTCAGCCCGTGCACGGCCTCGGCGGCCAGGGCCGCGTAGCCCGGTGTCGACAACGGCCCGATGTTGCACGGCGGGCAGAGCAGCCCGGTGCCCAGGGTGCGGGAGGAACCGCCGGACACCACAGCGACGTCGTAGGACTGAACGCGGTTCCAGTTCGGACTGGTTAGCGACTCGATCGGGCCGGTGTTGTACAGGAACGTATCCGGATTGCGCACCGCGGTGGTGAACCGGAATCGGTAGGAGATGTCCGCCTGACCGTCTCCGTTGTTGTCGATGTGGATCTCGTACAGGACGTCGTCGCCGAACTCGAAGAAGTTCGGGCCCCCGGACGGTAGCTGCAGCGGGATGTAGTTGGCGATCAGAGTGACCGTGTCTGGCTTATCCGGGCTCACGAACGCGTACACATCGGTGCTGTCAGCGACCGGGTCCTTGGAGATCTCCGGCGCCTCACGGTGTGATGACATTGAAATACCTCACAGGCTCGAATGGGCAGATGGCCGGGCTTACCTGACCGTCCGGGCGATGCGGGCGGCCAGGTCTTTGTCGCGCAGCCGGGTCTGGCTGGTCCCGGAGAACACGTCGATCTCCCCGGACTTCGCGTTGCGCACGTGCACCACGATCGGTCCCGACGGGGCCGTCACGTCACCGCCGCTTCGTGACGATGGCTGGCTGGTCGCGCCCAGAGCCGAGCCCGCGGCCGCGCCCATGGCGGTGGCGGCCAGACCTGCGGCGCCAGCGGTGGCGGCTCCCTGGAGAACAGAGCGCCGGGACAGGCCGCGCCTCGGCGGTTCCGAAGATGAGGAGGCTGCCCGACTGCCCGATTCTGCCGAGGCGCCCGCCCCCTCGGCCGGCGCGTGCCTTGCATCATGACTGGGCGCTGACGGTGGGGCCCAGAGCCGAGCCCGCGGCCGCGCCCATGGCGTGGCGGCCAGACCTGCGGCGAAGCCGTGGCGACTCCCGGAGAACAGAGCGCCGGGACAGGTCGCGCCGGGCGGTTCCGACGATGAAGAGGCTGCCCGACGGCCCGATTCTGCCAGGCGCGCCCGCCCTCGGCCAGCGCGTGCCTTGCATCATGACTGGGCATGACGATCCTTTCCCTGACTGGCCGGCGGGTACGCCGCCGCTCGCGACGGCACGCCGAAGGGTGTCAACTGAGCGCAACCAGGCCGATACCCCCGCGTCGCCTGCACGCGCTAACTTCGCAGCCGTGGCATGACTGGATGGGTCATGCGGACAAGAGATTTGGCAACCTCCGGACTACGGCTGGGCCGCCTTGGCCGCAACGGGATGTCTCGGGGTCAGCGCGGGCCCGCTCAGCTGGTCACGTCGGCGGTGGTGAACTTGGCCCAGGCGATCGAGCCGAAGATGACCACGTAGACGCCGAACGAGAGCAGCCCGTGCCCCAGGTCCGGCCACGCGACCGGGACGCGCAGCAGCGCGTCGAACGACAGCCACCAGTGCGTGGGCAGGTACGGGTGCACCGCGCCGAGCTGCGACACGGCGTCGGCGACCTCGCTGGCCACGGTGATCACCAGGATCGCGGCGATCGCGCCGACCGGGTGCTCGGTGAACGCCGAGATGGCCAGCCCGATCGCCCCGAGCGCCGCCATCGCCGCGGCCAGGTAGAGGGCCACGAACAGCAGCCGGAGCAGCCCGGCGCCCAGTGAGACCGCGGTGCCGGACAGCAGGGTCACCGGACCGACCGGGAACAAGATCGCGCCGAGCGCCACCGCCACCGCCGACACCAGCAGGCACGCGGCCACGCAGAACGCCACGATCGCGGCGAACTTGATCCCGAGCAGCCTGGTCCGCCCGGCGGGGACGGTGAGCAGGTAGCGCAACGTCCCGCGGTTGGCCTCGCCGGCGATCGCGTCCCCGGACACCACCGCGACGGCCAGCGGCAGGGCCAGCGTCGACTCGACGACCAGCGCCAGGAAGGCCAGGAACACGCCGTTGCCGGTGACCTGGGTGAGGAACGCGGGCTCCCCGTTCCCGCCGCCGTTACCCGGCTGCAGCGGGGACACCTTGAGCACGGTGCCGAGCAGCACCGGGACCGCGGCCAGCACGGCCAGCAGCGCGAGGTTGCGCTTGCGGCCGAAGACCAGGCCGAGCTCGGACCGCAGCAGCCGCAGCCAGTGCGCCGCGGAGGCCAGCCGTGCGCCGGCCGGGGCGGCCCGGCCCGGCTGGCTCGCGACGTCAGCCGTTGACATCGAAGCCCTCGCCGGTGAGCTCGACGAACAGGTCCTCCAGGCTGGCCCGCGGGGTGTCGAGCCCGGCCACCGGAACCCCCGCGTGCACGAGCTGCGCGCACACGGTTTCCGGGGCCAGGCTGCCCAGCTGGGCGGTCACCTCGCGGCCGTCGACCGAGACCTCGGCGAGCCCGAGCCGGTCCAGCACCTGCGCGGCCAGCGCGGGCTCCGCGGTGCGGACCAGGATCCGGGCGCGCGCCGCGACCGCGCATCTGTTCGAGCGTGCCCTGGAACACGAGCTCGCCGGCCCGCATCACGCCCACGTGCGAGCAGATCTGCTCCACCTCGGCCAGCAGGTGCGAGGAGACGAAGACCGTGATGCCGTCCGCGGCGATCTCCCGGATCAGGGCGCGGACCTCGCGCGTGCCCTGCGGGTCGAGGCCGTTGGTCGGCTCGTCGAGGACCATCAGCTCGCGCGGTTGCAGCAGCCCCGCCGCGATGGCCAGCCGCTGCTTCATGCCGAGCGAGTACGCGCGGTACCGCTTGCCCGCCGCGGCGAGCAGGCCGACCCGGTCCAGGGCCGCCTCGGTCCGGGCCGCCGCGGTCCGCGGGCTGGCGGTCCGGTCCGCCGCGTCCAGCCGGGCCAGGTTGGCCCGGCCGGACAGCTGCGGGTGGAAGGCCGGGCCCTCGACCAGCGACCCGACCCGGGGCAGCACCGCGTTCGCCCCGCCGGGCATGCTCACGCCGAGCAGCCGCTGGCCGCCGCTGGTCGGCTGGATCAGGCCGAGCAGCATCCGGATCGTGGTGGTCTTGCCCGACCCGTTCGGCCCGAGGAAGCCGTAGACCGAGCCCCGCGGGACCGCCAGGTTGATCCCGGAGACCGCCAGCTGGGAGCCGAACCGCTTGGTCAGGCCGATGGTCGCGATCGCGGCCGCGTCAGCGTCCGGGCTGGGCGGTACGTCGGCGCGCTCGGCCCGGTCTTCGGCGGTGCCGGTCACGCGGCCGAAGCTGATCTCGTCCTGCCCCGCGCCGGGCCGCGCGGCCGGGCTCCGCGTCACCGATTCACTTGCTGAGCTGGGCGGCGTCGGCGTAGAGCACCGCGGGCTGGACGGCGCCGATCAGGATGTGGCCGTTGGTCATCAGCACCGAGACCAGGCTGGTGCGCAGCAGGCGGCCGCTGCCCCAGGACCCGTGCACCGGGGTGGCCGCGGCCTGCAGCGCGACGAAGGCCTGGGCCAGGCTGCCGTCGGGCGTGGCGGTCGACCCGGGCTGCGGGGCCCGGCGGCTGGGCGGGCAGCACCGCGACCGACAGCCAGCCCTGGCCCAGCACCGTGGGCATGGGCGCCGTCGACGACACCGACACCTGGGAGAACGCGACCGACCCCGCGGGCAGCGGGGCGGACCCGGTCCACGCGGCCGGCGGGTGGCCCGCGAGCCGCTCGGCCGCCAGGGTGGTCTCGAGCTGCTTGATCGCCGCCGCGCGCTGCGCCTTGCTCATCGACGCGGGCAGCTGTTGAGCGAAGGCCGCCGCGATCCGCTTGACCAGGGCCGCGGACAGGGGCTTGCCCCCGGGCATGAACACGGTCTTGGCCCCGCTGGCGGCGATGATCTCGGACGCCGAGGTCCGGCCGGGACGCCCGCGGGCACGGTTCGGCGGGCAGCTCGGCAGGCCTCCGCCCCGGCCGGGATCGTGACCGTCTTGACCTTGGCCCCCGGGGGCGGCGCGAACGCGAAGTTAGACGCGGCGGGCCGGGTGAACGACAGCGAGGTGTAGCCCAGGCTGAACGCGGGGCTGGTCGCGCCGCGCGCGAAGACCTGCACCTGCAGCGGCAGCGAGTACTCCGCGTCGATGGCGACCGTGACCCGGCCGATCAGCGAGCGGCTGTCCTTGGGCGCCAGCGAGAGCTGGTAGGCGGCCTGGCCGGCGACCGTCACGTTCTGCTGCAGCCCGACGGTGGTCGTCTTGCCGACCGCGGCCAGGATCTGCTGCGCGAGCTGCTGCGGGGTAGGCAGGGCCGGCGCGGGAGTACCGGGCGCGTGGCCGGCGCCGGCGGGCAGCAGGTAGTGGGTGGCCTGGTTGGTCCGGCTGTTCCAGAGCCAGACGCTGTTCCCGTCCGCGCGGAGGTCGGCCTCGCCCAGCGGCACCGGGACCGCGATCCTGACCCGGGTCGGGCCGTCGTACCAGACCTTGAGCGTGTGCGTGCCGGACAGCAGCGACAGCCCGGACAGCGGGTCGTCCGCGCCGGGCAGGTCGGGCAGCCCCAGCGAGGCGGTCTCCTGGGCCACCCCGGTGAAGGCGGACGGCCAGGCCGCCGGGCTGTCCACGGCGGCGATCAGCTGGGCGGTGGTGCGGGCGGGCAGCCTGGGCGTGGCCTGGGCGCCGCCGATCACGGACGCGGCGATGACGATCCCGACCGCGGCCACCGCGCCGAGAGGTACGGCCCACCTCGCCCGGCGCCGGCGCACCAGGTCCGCTGCCGATGGCATGTTCACTGGGACCTCCGGGAGTTACCGCTCCCCTCCGAGCATACGGCGCGCCGCTACCACCGGCCCCAGGGCAGCAGCGCGGTCACCGCGACCGCGGTGAACAGCAAGGTCAGGTAGGCAATCGACCGGTGGAACAGCCGCATCGGCGCGGGCGCGTCGCCCGCGGCCACCCGGGCGCGCAGGGCGTGGGCCTCGACCAGGAACCAGGCCCCGAGGCCGAGCGCGCAGGCCCCGTACAGCCAGCCGGCGTACGGGACCAGGGCGAGCGTGACCGCGACCATGACGTAGGAGTAGCCGAGGATCTTCGCCACGACCTCGCCGACCGGCGCGACGACCGGCAGCATCGGCACGTTCGCCGCCGCGTAGTCGTCGCGGAACTTGATGGCCAGCGCCCAGAAGTGCGGCGGGGTCCAGAAGAAGATGACGCCGAACAGCACGATCGCGGGCAGGGCGACCCGCCCGGTGACCGCCGCCCAGCCGACCAGGACGGGGAAGCAGCCTGCCGCTCCGCCGATGACGATGTTGGATGCCGTGCGCCGCTTCAGCCCGAGCGTGTAGACGAACACGTAGAACAGGATCGCCGCGTCGGCCAGCGCCGCGGCCAGCCAGTTGACCAGGGTGCCCAGCAGCACGGTGGACGCGGCCCCCAGCAGGATCCCGAACACCAGGGCCTCGGCCGGCCTGATGACCGCCCGGTTTCCCTTGGCCACCAGCGGCCGGCGCGAGGTACGCCGCATGACCGCGTCGATGTCGCGGTCGATGTAACAGTTGATGGTGTTGGCGCTGCCCGCGGCCAGCGTGCCGCCGAGCAGGGTGACGGCGATCAGCTCCGCCGCGGGCAGCCCGCGCCGCGCGAGCAGCATCGTCGGCACCGTCGTGATCAGCAGCTCGACGATGATCCGCGGCTTGGTCAGGGCCAGCAGCGACTTGGCCATCACGCGCGCCGAGCGCCGGCCGCCGGGCGGCGCGTACGCCGACCCGGTCCCCTGGCCGGGCAGCGCGCCCGTGGCCTGTGTCACTCGCTGCCCTCCGTGCCGTCGGTCGTCCCGTAACCCGATCCGCCCGTAACCCTACCGGTCCCGCCTGCGGCGTCACCCCCGGCACCGGGCACGATGTCCCGTTCCGCCCCGGCCGGCTCGGTGGCCGATTCCGCGGACCCGCCGCCGGACGCGGTCGGCATCCCGGCCGCGGTCGCGGAGGCACGGGCCGCCCCGGCGCTCGGGGTAGCGCCGGACGCGGTGGCGTACACCACGCGCTGCGCCGGAACCCTCGGATGCGGCCTGCTGAACAGCAGGATGTAGAGCACCGTGGCCACGATGGCGAACAGGATGACCAGGAACGCGAACGTCAGGACGGCCCCGCCCATGGAGTTGTCCGACGTCGCGTACGCGAGATTAGTTATCGCCACTTGAGCCTCCTGCTGCGAATGAATTCGCTGTCATCGGGAAACACCGTCATCTGAACCTGGGGCGGGACGGCCAGGCCGAACCGCGCCGCGCCGGATCGGGCTGGGCCAGCAGCCGGTCGAGGCCGGTCGAGAGCGCGGCTGACTCCTCGTCGCCCAGCCACCGCAGCAGAATGGCCACCGCGGCCGGGATCACCGGGAGCAGCATGCCCATCCACAGCACCGCGCCGGACAGTTGCTGATCGTCGAGCACCGTCATCACGTGATGCGCCGCGTTGGCGTAGGCCGGGTAGATCACGCTCGCGCCGAACACCAGCACCATGCCGAGCACGGTGAACACCGCCACGGTGCCGGCCAGCAGCGCCGCCCGCCGCAGCGGCGCCGGGGCCGGGCTCCACGGCCGCGAGCCGATCAGCTGCAGCCAGAACAGGATCCCGGCGCCGAGGTACAGCAGGTACTCGGCGGCGGCCGCGGCGCGGCTGGCCGGCATCAGGTCGAACAGCGCCGTCAGGTGCCAGGCCACCCAGATCACGTTGAACGCCACCACGGTGGCCACCGGCCAGCGCAGCCACCAGGGCGGCGGCCCGGCCGCCTGGCTCCCGCCCGGGGCCGGGCGGCCCAGGCCCCGGGCCAGGGCGGCCCACGGCGCGCCGAGCACGATCAGGCCCGGCGCCACGAGGGCGAGCGTGAGGTCCTGGATCGCCCGCACCCAGATGTAGACCCCGGACCAGTAGCCGAGCGGCGACACGATGGCCGCCGCGGCGAGCAGCAGCCCGCCCTGAAAGACGGCCGCCTCCCTGATCACCGCGCCCCGGCCGGCCGCGGGGCGGCCGGACAGCAGCCGCAGCAGCCCGGCCAGGTGCACGCCGGCCACCGCCGCGTAGATGATCAGCACCGGCCAGCTAGCCGACCAGTGCGACCACAGGAACCGGCTCATCAGGATCTCGGGTCAGTGGACCAGGTAGAACAGTACCCAGGCGATGATCGCGACCACCGCCAGGTAGTTCCAGACGACGGTGAACGCGCTCAGTGAGGCCTGGAACCGCTGCACGGCAAAGGCTTCCGCGTAGGTCGGCGGCTGCTCGACGAAGGCCATTTCCGGGATCGACCGTGCCCGCATGATCAGGGTCTCCAGCCAGACCATCGCACCGAACACGACGACCATGAACACCGGCCAGAACCCCACGAAGACGCTGGCGAACCCGGACGAGCCCGGCCAGAAGGGCAGGTCGGTCAGCTGCCAGATCTGAATCGCGATGGCCACCAGGCCGAGCACCAGGGCCAGCAGCGCGCCGCCCTGCCAGGCGCCCTTGTGGCCGGCCTTGATCCGCTGCAGCGCCAGGGTCTGCACCGCCGCGCTCACCACGATCAGCAGCAGGACCACGATGCCCACCCAGGCCTGCGGGCCCTTGAAGCCCGCCGGATACCACAGGTCGTGCGAGTTCAGCGAGCGCAGGTAGAAGAACGCGAACACGAACGCGCCCAGCCCGAAGGTCAGGCCGCCCAGGGCCAGCCGGGCGCCGGTCCACGCGGAGTTCAGCGCGGCCTCGTGGTAGAAGCCCGCCTCCTCGACTTCCCTGGTCAGCCCGGCCGGGGGCCGAGCGGTCGTCTCGGCCATGGCTATGCCTCCGCTCTGGCGGTCTCGGTCCCCGCGAAGGCGGCGCTGACCACCCCGGCCGGCGGGTTCAGGTCGGCGACGGGCGGGGCGCCGGGCGTGCCGTACTCATACGGCCCGGACAGCACCACCGGGACGTGGGCGAAGTTGCCCGGCGGCGGCGGCGAGGACACTTGCCATTCCAGCCCGCGGGACCGCCACGGGTTGCCCTCTTCCCGCACCCGGGCGATGACCGTGGAGTACACGAAGTTGATCACGAAGATCAGGATCGACCCGCCCAGGAAGAACGCGGAGATCGACACCCAGTCGTTCAGGGTCTCCAGGTTCCGCGCGTACTCGAACACCCGGCGCGGCTGGCCGGCCATGCCGACCGCGAACAGCGGCAGGAACGTCGAGTTGAAGAAGATGAACATGGTCCAGAAGTGCCACTTGCCGAGCGTCTGGTTCAGCTTGATCCCCATCATCTTCGGCAGCCAGTAGTAGCAGCCGCCGAAGAACGCGAAGATCAGCCCGCCCATGATCGTGTAGTGGAAGTGCGCCATCACGAAGAACGATCCGTGCTCGGTGGTGTCGGCCGGCACATCGGACAGGAACACCCCGGAGATGCCGCCGATCAGGAAGTTGAAGAAGAACGCGAGCGCGAACAGCATCGGCACCGTGAACCTGATCCTCGCCTTCCACAGCGTGCCCATCGCCACCAGGAAGATGAACCCGGTCGGGATCGAGATCAGCTCGGTGGTGAGCATGAACACCGGGCGCATGTCCGGGTTGATGCCGGACATGAACAGGTGGTGCTGCCACACGAAGAAGCTCAGCAGCGTCACCCCGATCATCCCGGCCGCCGCCACCTTGTAGCCGAACAGCGGCTTGCGGCAGAACACCGGCAGGATCTCCGAGACGATCCCGAACCCCGGCAGGGCCAGGATGTACACCTCGGGGTGGCCGAAGAACCAGAACACGTTCTGGTACAGGTAGCTGCTGCCGCCGAGCGTGTCGGTGAAGAACGCGGTCTGCGCGGTCCGGTCGGCGAGCATCATGTACATGCCGGCGATCAGCACCGGCCCGGCCAGCACCATGAGGAACGAGGTCGAGATCATCGCCCACACGAATATCGGCAGCCGGCTCCAGCGCATTCCGGGAGCGCGGTAGCAGATGACGGTGACGATCAGGTTGAACCCGAGCAGGATGATCGAGAACCCCATCAGCCCGAACGCCATCGCGTAGGAGTCCGCACCGAGCGTCGACTGGATGGACAGCGGGGCGTACCCGGTCCAGCCGAACGGGAACCCGCCGAGCATGAGGCTGGACAGCAGGATCAGGAACGCGACCGGGGTGAGCCAGAACGACAGCGCCTCGAGCCGGGGGAAGGCCACCCGCTTGGACCCGATCATCAGCGGCACGAGGTAGTTGCCGAACGGCCCGAGGATGACCGAGCTCATCAGCATCATCATCATCGTGCCGTGCTCGCCGACGATCTGGACGTACACCTGGGAGCTGAACAGGTGATACGTCGGCGAGAGCAGTTCCGCGCGGATGGCCATGGCGAACAGGCCGGCCGTGCAGAAGTAGATGATCATGCCGATCAGGTACTGGATCCCGACCACCTTGTGGTCGAGGGTGAACCTGAAGTACCGGGACACGCTGGTGTCGGCCGCTTCCTCCTCGGTCTCCACCTTGACCGGCCGGCCCGCGATCTGGCGCAGCAGGTCGTTGAACACGCCGAGCCCGGCCAGCCAGCCGACCACGGCGAGCGCGTAGCCGAGCACGATCGGCCAGTCGCTAGAGTCGGACAGCGGGAGGTTCGGGTACTCGGTGGCCACGTCGCTGCTGGCCAGGAAGTTGCCGAGCAGGTGCCCGATCAGGTAGCCGATCACCGCCCCGACGATCGCCGTGTGGATCGCCGGGCGCATCCACCAGGGGCGCCGTCTCCGCGAGGCGTGCCCGCTGTCCCCCGCACCGTGCGCCCTCTCCGGCTGTGTCTCGATGGCCATCCGGTCACCTCTTCATCGCTGTGTCGGCCCGGGGGGACGACTCCCCGGGGTCACGCGCGTGGTCATGTCGGCCGCCGCTCATGGCTGGTACGGATCCTGCGGCGCGTAGAAGAAGCCCTGCGCTCCGTTGAATCCGCCCGCGACCATGGCCTTGCTCATCTGCGGGATGAACGTCGGGTCGTAGGTCAGGGAGTAAGGCGGCAGCGCCGCGGTCACATCGGCCAGCTTCGCCTGGGTGACCTTGGCCCAGGCCTGGAAGGCCGCCGGGGACAGGGCCTGGCCGTAGTCGAACATCGCGCCGTGCCAGAGCCCGCACAGCTCGGCGCAGCGCACGACGAAGGTCCCGGTGTGGTCGATCTTGGTGAAGGCCACGTTGTTCACGCCGGGGTTGGCGTCGGCCTTGACCCCGAGCTGGTAGGCCCAGAAGCTGTGGATCACGTCGATCGAGGTCACGTTGAACTGCACCCACTGGTTGGCCGGGAGCACCAGGTCGGTGGTCTCGAACCCGCCGAACTGCGGGTAACGGTAGGTGAACTTCCACTGCTGCCCGATGACCTGCACCTGCAGCACCGGGCCGCTGGGCACCTGGAGCGGGCTGGCTCCCTGGCCGCCGCCCGCGCCGTTCGACGTGTACAGGGTCACGGTGCCGAAGACGAACAGCGCCAGCACGATCACCGAGGTCAGGGTGATCCAGATGGCCTGGATCCGGGTGTTGCCGTGCAGCGCCGGCCCGTCCTGCTCATCCTCGGGCTTGGCGCGCCAGACGACCAGCGCGTAGATGAAGTAGACCAGCACCAGCACCATGACCGGCGCCGCCATCACCGCCATCACGCGGATGGTGAACTGCTGGGTGGACGCGGACGAGGACATCGCGCCGGGCGGCAGGTGCGGGCCCCACACGAACCAGATGATCAGGTCGGCGGCCAGGGAGAGGATCAGCCAGATGACGAAGATCCGCAGGCCGTGGTTGGGCCCGGACGGCCCCGCGGCGTGCTGCGGGGTCGATGTGGGCGGCGCCTCGGCGGCCATCAGGACACCACCGTCATGTTTCCGGTCATGAACCCGATCGTCTGCATGGGACCACCAAATCCGGTGAGGAAACCGCCGCCGCAGGGCACCCGGCACTGCCAGTAGTACTCGCCGGTCGTGTGCGGCGTGATGAAGCTGAACTGCATCACCCGGTACGGGACCTGGGCCGGGGTCCCCGGCTGGCACGGCGCGGTGGGGCACAGGCCCGGCTTGTTGGCCTGGATCAGCCCCGGCGTGGCCATCGGCACGTTCAGGTTGATGGACGGGATCGAGAACGTGTGCCCGACGTTGCACCCCGACCACGAGTTGATGAAGCTGTACGCCTTGCCGTTGACGTCCACGGTGTTGCCGATGACGCCGGTGACCTTGCCCCAGTACGGATTGCGCAGCGGCGTGCAGCCGTCGAACCCGTAGATGGTCATGTCGATCCGGGAGCCCGCGGGCACCGAGAACAGCGTGGTGTGCACCCAGGCCTTGGTCTGCGGATTCTGGATGAAGTAGGAGACCCAGTCCGGATGGGTGCTGACCGTGTTCTCCGGAGCTTCCTGCATGACGACGTGGACGGTCGCGCCGGTGTTCGCGGCCACGCCGCAGGAGTAGTCGACCATCGGCGGGCCGCCGAGGAAGTAGTGCAGCACGACGAATGCCCCGATCGCGACGACTCCGAGGAACGCCACGACCAGGAGGGAAACCCGGGCCGGCAAGGACACCAGCCACCACCTCGCTTCTGTACGCGAGCATCGCTGACCGGGCAAGCGTCTTGGCGCGTCCGGCCACGGAAGCTGTCTCTAGCTCCCGATCTTGGCGCCGGGGCGGCGAGCGCGGCAAGGACGACCGCCCTGAATGACGAAATTGTCATGATCACGCGGGCTGGCCGGGCCCGGCTTCCTCCGCCAACGCCCTCCGTCGCCGCACGCAACGCGCTACTTTGTCACGATCTGCTGGTCCGATATCGCCCAGAGTCACCACCCTGGCGGGTGGCCGGGCCGGGATCATGCAAAGGTTTGCGGTCAGGTCATACCGCTTGACCGGGACTACCCGAATGGAGTAGATCCTGTGCTAAGCACTAACAACGTGCCGAGGGGCGGGTCGGTCGCCACACCCGCTGATGTGGCCCAGTGCGGAGTGAAGTGCGCCAAATGATCACAGACCGGTTGACCCACAATCCGGTAGTACCGCGCATATTGCTGGTCGACGATGAGCCGAAGATCCAGGGGTTCATCGCCCGCGCGCTGACGGCCGCCGGGTATGAGATCGATTGCGCCTCGGGCGGCACCGAAGCACTCCGGCGGGCCAGCCTCGGTGACTACGGCCTGGTCATCCTCGATTTGATCATGCCGGACATGGACGGGAGATCGGTGCTGACCGCGCTGCTCCGCGAGCGTCCCGAGCAGCCGGTGCTGGTGCTCTCCTGCCTGGACGACGTGACGACCAAGGTCTGCTGCCTGGACCTGGGCGCGCACGACTACCTGACCAAGCCGTTCTCGCTGGAGGAACTGCTGGCCCGGGTGCGGGTCCAGCTGCGCGGCGAGCCGCACCAGGCGGGCGAGGTGCTCCGGGCGGGCGATCTCGTCCTCGATGTCGGCCGGCTCCAGGCCGACATCGGAGCGGGCCCGGTCCCCCTGACCCGGCTGGAGTTCCTGCTGCTCCGGGAGCTCATGGAGCACGCGGGCCAGTCGGTGCGCAAGGATCAGCTGCTGGCGTCCATCTGGGGCTACGATTTCGACCCCGGTTCCAACGTCGTGGACGTCTGCGTCCGGCGGCTCCGGTCGAAGCTCGGCTTCGACCTGATCAAGACGGTGCGTGGTGCCGGATATCAGCTTGCCTCCTAGCGAGACCGCCACCAGCCAGCCGGTGCCCGGGCCCGCCCGGGAGCTGGCCGGCCCCCCCGGCCAGGTTCTGCGGCGCCTGAGCCAGGCCGGCGGCCGGCGGCCCGACGTGCTCGACCTCACCTGGCTGCTGCTCTGGCTGATCGGGCTCGTCTGCATCGTGATCTACGCCCGGTGGGACACCGTCCCCTTCCACTACGTCTGGATCACCCTGGCGCTGCTGACGTTCGGGGTGCTGATGCGGCAGGCCCACCGCCGGCAGGCCGCGGACACCGAGCGGGTCCGCGTCAGCGAGGAGAACGCCCGGCTGCTCGCGGCCCAGCGCAGGTTCCTCCAGGACGCCTCGCATCAGCTCCGGACCCCGATCACGATCGCCCTGGGCCACGCCGAGCTGCTGGCCCGCGACCTGACCGACGCCGGAAACCGCCACGACATCAACCTGGTGGTCGGCGAGCTGACCCGGCTCAAGAGCCTCGCCGAGCGGCTGCTGCTCATCGCCACGTCGGAGAACCCCGATTTCCTCCGCCCCGAGCCGGTCCCGCTCGACCTGTTCGTGATGGAGGTGCTGCGGCGCTGGCGGCCCGCCGCGCCGCGGCGCTGGCAGCTCGGGCGGCTCGACGCGGCGACGGTCAGCGCCGACCGCGAGCGCCTCGGGCTGGCGGTGGACGCGCTGCTGGAGAACGCCGTCCAGCACACCCTCACCGACGACGTGATCAGGCTGTCGGTCTGGGGGGACAGCGCGCTGGCCCGCGTGGTGGTGGAGGACGCCGGGTCCGGGATCCCGCGCGCCGAGCTCGCCTACATCTTCGACCGGTTCCGGACCGGATCGAGCCCCGACGGGACCAGGGGTACCGGCCTGGGCCTGGCGCTGGCCCGCGCGATCGCGCACGGGCACGGCGGGGAGGTACTGGCGCGCAGCGTGCCCGGCGCGGGCAGTACATTCGAGCTCGTGCTCCCCGCGACCACCCCGCCCGCCGTTCCGGCGCACTTCACCGCTCCCGCGCAGGCCGGCGACCCGTGCGGGGAGCTGAGGATGTTATGACCAGCGCCAGCGGCTCCGAGCCGCGTGCCCCCGCCGAGCCCGACGTCGCGCCGGCCGACCCGCCACGCGCCGGGAAATCACGCGGTTTGCCGTTGCCCGGCGGAAAACGGGCCGCCACGGGCCTGATCGTTACGGTCGCCGTGATCGTGGTCCTGGTCGGGGCGGTCATCGCGATCGACTCGACCTCGCACCGGGGCGCCACGCCGGCCCCCCCGCGGCCCGCGCCGGCGTTCACGCTGCCGTCCCTGCGCGACCCGGCCCAGCAGGTCTCGCTCAGCGCCTACCGCGGCCAGCCGGTCATCGTGAACTTCTTCGCGTCGTGGTGTGTCCCGTGCAAGAAGGAGACGCCGCTGCTGGCCGGCTTCTACCGCTCGTCGCGCGGCAAGGTCGTGATCATCGGCGTGGACGCGGACGACAGCGCGCCGAACGCCCGCAGCTTCGTGACGGCCAGCGGGGTGGCCTATCCGGTCGCCTTCGAGACCACGCCCGCGATCGCCGACGCCTACGGCGTCAGCGGGCCCGGGATTCCCGAGACCTTCTTCCTGGATGCCAGGCACCGCATCGTCAAGCGCGTCCTCGGGGGCGTGACCAGGAAGGAGCTGACCGCCGGGGTGGCCTTGATGGAGGGAACCCAGTGAGCCCGCCCGTGCGCACGGATCCGCCGTACGTCCCGATCCGGCATACCCGGTGGGCCACCCGCCGCACCCCCCGCTGGGTGCTGCTGGCGATCGCCGTCGTGCTGGCGGGCACGGTCCTGGTCGCGCTGGTGCACAGGCCCTCGCCGTCGGAGCGCGCGTCCGACCTGCGGGGGTTCCTGGGTGACATGCAGTACGACATCCAGTCCTGCGCGGGCGGGGTCCGCGACTCCCTGACCGCGCTGCGGCAGATCGAGTCCGGCGCCAGCCACGACGTGGACACCGCGGTCTACATCGCCAACACCGGCGCGGCCAACTGCTCCCCCGCGAACAACGAGCTGCTCGACGACCTGGAGACCTACCAGGTGACCGAGTCGCTGGCCAGCTTCGGCCTGGGCCGCGCGGTCACCGGCCTGGTGGACTGGGCCGCCCCCGACGCCCAGAACGTGCAGACCGACGTCGCGCGGATCCTGCAGGCGCCCAATGCCCAGGCCAAGGCCAGCGACACCGCCGCGTTGCAGCAGGCGCTGCGCACCCTGGACGCCCAGCGCGCGAAGGTCGACAAGATCATGGAATCCGCCATCGCGTCGCTGTCCGCCCACGCGACGCCGCCCAGCCTGCCGGGGTAATCCGATGCCAGGGATGAATTCCGGACTCAACGCCAACAACCCGGTGCTGGTCGCCGCGTTCCGGGCGGCCCTGCTGCACCAGGGCCTGATCGTGCTGCTGATCTTCGCGGTGCTGGCCGTCGCGTGGGTCAGCGCCCGGGAGTGGCTCCGGCCCGGTAGGCCCGCCGGGCCCGCCGGCCCCGAGCCGGCCTGGCGGACGCTGCTGCGGATCGGCTTCGGCGCCCTGTGGATCATCGACGGGCTGCTGCAGGCCCAGCCGGCCATGGCCGCCGGGCTCCCCTCGCAGGTCATCGAGCCCACCGCGGCGAGCTCGCCCGGCTGGGTGCAGCACGTCGTGAACTGGGCCGGCACGGCCTGGTCGTACCACCCGATCCAGGCGGGCGCCGCGGTGGTCTGGATCCAGATCGGGATCGGCGTGTGGCTGATCACCGCGGCGCGGGGCGCGTGGTCCAGGCTCGCCGGGCTGGCCAGCGTGGCCTGGGGCCTGGTGGTCTGGGTCTTCGGCGAGTCCTTCGGCGGGATCTTCGCCCCCGGCCTGACCTGGCTGTTCGGCGCGCCGGGCGCGGCGGCGCTCTACTGCGCCGCCGGGGTCCTGATCGCCCTGCCCGAGCGCAGCTGGACGACGGCGCGGATCGGCCGGACGATCCTGGCCGCGGCGGGCGCGTTCTTCCTCGGCATGGCCGTGCTGCAGGCCTGGCCGGGACGGGGCTTCTGGCAGGGCACGCGGCACGGCCAGCGAGGCACCCTCGCCGACATGGTCCACTCCATGGCCGGCACCCCGCAGCCGACCCTCTTCGCCGGGTGGGTCCGCGGCTTCGGATCGTTCACCGAGGCGCACGGGTTCGCGGTGAACCTGTTCGCCGTGATCGCGCTGGCGGCTATCGGCGCGGGCCTGGTCACGGTGGCCGCGGGCCGCGGGCCGGCCTGGCTGGGCCGGGTCACGCTCATCGCCACGATCGCGTCATGCCTGGCGGACTGGGTGCTGATCGAGGACTTCGGCGTCTTCGGCGGGCTGGGCACCGACCCCAACAGCATGATCCCGATCATCCTGCTGGTGGGGGCCGGCTACCTGGCGCTGGCCCCGGTCCCGGTCCCGGCCGAGGAACCGGCCGGCCGCGGCCGGCCGAGCCAGCCGCGGCAGCCGGGACGGCGTGGCGGCCGGCCCAGCTGGCGCGGGCGTTCGGCGCGGCGAGCACCCGGGCGGTCCTGGCCGCCTGGGCGGTCGCGATGATCATCCTCGGCGCGGCGCCGATGGCGCTCGCCCAGGCCAGCCCGAACGCCTCCCCGATCATCGCCGAGGCGATCGACGGCGACTCCGCTCCGCTGAACTTCACGGCACCCCCCTTCACCCTGACCGGCCAGGACGGCCGGCCGGTCAGCCTGGCCAGCCTGCGCGGCAAGGTGGTGCTGCTCACCTTCCTCGACCCGGTCTGCACCAGCGACTGCCCGCTGATCGCCCAGGAGTTCCGCCAGGCCGACCAGATGCTCGGCGCGAAGTCACACGGCGTCGAGCTGGTCGCGATCGTGGCCAACCCGCTGTACCGCTCGGTCGCCTACACCCGGGCCTTTGACACCCAGGAGCGGCTGGCCACCGTGCCGAACTGGCTGTTCCTGACCGGCACCCTGCCCCAGCTCCAGCAGACCTGGAAGAACTACGCGATCGCCGCCGAGATCGCGCCGGCCGGCGGGATGATCCTGCACAACGACGTGGCCTACGTCATCGACGCGAACGGGCGCACCAGGACCGAGCTCAACCTCGACCCGGGGCCGGGCACGGCGAGCACGAAGTCCTCGTTCGCCGTCGAGCTCTCCGCCGCCGCCGAGCACGTCATGAGACCGTCATGAGCCCGGGCCGCCTGCCCGTCATCCTGGCCGCCGGAGGGCCTGCTGATCGCCGGGGCCCTGGCGGGCTGCGGTGCCGCGCCCGCGGCCAGCCCGGCGGGGCCGGCCGTCCCCGCCGCCCCGCCGCCGCTGCAGACGTCGTTCGCCGACGGCACGGGCACCGGCTGGGCGATCGTGGAGATGGGCGGCTCGGCCGCCCAGGAGGAGAACTTCTGGGAGCTGTTCGCGCGGCCGGCGGGCGCGGCGGCCTGGCGGCTGGTGACTCCCGGCGGGGTGGCCGACAACGGCGGCCTCGTGGCCGCCCCGGCCGGCGGCGCATCGCTGCTGACCGGGTTCCTGCCCAGCCAGGACCTCACGTTCTCCCCCCTCGCCGCCACCAGTGACAGCGGTGCGAGCTGGTCGACCGCGGGCCCGGTGAACCCCGGCCTGGCCCATGTCCCGGACGCGCTCGCGGCCGGGCCGGGTGGCAGCCTCATCGCGCTGACCAGCGGCGGAGCCGAGCTCGGCCAGCACGGCGGTGCCGCGTGGACCCGCTTGTCCACCGCCCGGGCGCTGGCCGCGACCCCGGCGGGCCAGGCCTGCCAGGTGACCGGCCTGACCGCGGTGGCGTTCGGCAGCGCCAGTGCTCCGGTGCCGGGTACCGCCCCGGTGCTCGGGACCGGCTGCAGCCGCCCGGCCTTCGCGGGCATCTTTACCGACAGCGGCGGCCGCTGGCACGCCGCGGGCCCGGCCGTGCCGAACGTCCGCGCGGACATCGAGGTGCTCCGGCTGGCCTCGGCCGGCACCGGCCTGGTGGCGCTGCTGCAGGCCGGACGCGGGCCGGACGCGAGCACCATCGCCGCCTGGTACGACGGGAGCCGGTGGACCCTCTCGGCCCCGCTGCGCACCGGGATCGTGCGGTCGACGGCGATCGGCCCGGGCGGCTCCGTCGGCATCATCCTGAACGCCGCGCGCGCCGCCACCCTGGCCGGCCCGGGGGCGTCGTGGCGCGCGCTGCCCGCGCTGCCCCGGTGGACCGCCACGCTCGCGCTTGGGACCCGGCGGGCAGGTGGACGCGATCGCGGCCCACGCCAGCACGTTCACGGACTGGCGCTTGTCCCCGGCCGCGGGATGGAGCCAGGGGCAGACGATCCGCGTCACGATCCCGTACGGGTCATCGGGCTGAGCCGCCATGAGCTACCTGACCGAGCACTGGTCGTTCGACCCGTTCCTGATCATCGCGATCATCCTGGTCGTGTGGCACGAGATCGGCCTGGCCCGGCTGGCCCGCCGCTCCCGCCCGGAGCGCACCCGCCAGCGCCGGCTGCGCTCGCTCTGGTTCTACGGCGGGCTGGTCGTGCTGCTGCTGGCGGTCGAATCGCCGGTCGACTACTGGGCGGACGACTACTTCTTCGTGCACATGGTCCAGCACCTGCTGCTGATGTTCGCGGCGCCGGTACTGATCGTCGCCGGGGCGCCCTGGCAGCCGCTGCTGGACGGCCTGCCGTGGCGGACCGGCCGCAGCGTCACCGCCGGGGTCATGCGCGGCGGCTGGTCACGGCCGTTGCGCGCGGCCGGCGGCTGGCTGCTGCGGCCGTGGGTGGCCGTGGTGCTGTTCAACGCCGTGATGCTGTTCTGGCACGTCCCGGGGCCGTTCGACCTGGCCGAGAACAACCAGTACGTGCACATCTGGCTGATGCACTCGACCTTCTTCATCGCGGGCGTGCTGTTCTGGCTGCAGTTCATCCCCTCCCCGCCGTTCCGGATGCGGATGCCGCCCGAGGCGCAGGCGGTGGCGCTGGTCGGGACGAACGTCATCATGTGGATCCTGGCCATGTCGATGAGCTTCCTCACCCAGGTGTCGTGGTATCCGGTCTACGGCCACATCCCCGGGGTCACCCTCGCGCCGTTCGCCGACCAGCAGATCGGAGCCGGGATCCTCTGGGTGTGCGGTGACTTCTGGGCCATCCCCATGCTGATCGTGGTGGTCCGCCGCATCATCGACGCCGACGGCAGCCTGGGCGCGGCGCTGGACCGGATACTCGGCCGGGACAAGGCCGCCGGCACCGGCCCCCGCTGGGCCAGCCGGGCCGGCCGCTGAACCGGCCCGGACCGGACCACCCTGTTCATCGTGGGCTGGCCCTGACGCGAGCCTCGGGTCAGGGCGATTTGCGGGCCTTCCAGACTTCTTCGCACGGCCACTGCTGGGCCCACTCGAGGGTGGCGAGCGGATGCCGGGTCGTGGCCCCGGCCGGGGGGCGGATCTCGATCAGGTCCTCCACCTCGAAGCCACAGCGGCGCAGCAGCCGGATCATGTCTCCGTGGCCGAGGTGGAACTCGACCGACTCGTCGTCCGGCCATTCGAAGCGGTGCATGCCGAAGTAGGGCCGCAGCAGCCGCTCGGTGGCGGGCAGGTCATCCTCGTCGGGGATCGAGAGCATGAGCTGAACCGCGTTGACCAGGAAGATCAGCCGCCCGCCGGGGCGCAGCAGCCGCGCCGCCTCGGGGATCCACTGGTACGGGTCGCACCAGATGCTGGCGCCGTACTCCGAGATCGCCAGGTCGAAGGCGGCGTCGGCGAACGGGGCCTGCTCGGCGCTGGCGTGCAGGAGCGGGAACCGCAGCCCGAAGCGCTGCTGCAACTCGCGAGCGGTGGCCAGTTGCGCCGGGGAGATATCGAGGGCGACCGGGCGCGCCCCGCGCCGCGCCAGCCAGGCCGAGACGTAGCCGGTGCCGCAGCCGAGCTCGATGGCGTCGAGCCCGGCCAGGCCCGGCGGCAGGACCCCGACCTGTGCCTCGGGAACGTCCCAGATGCCCCAGGTCGGCTCGGCCGCCCAGTTACGCTGGCCCGCGTCCGCGTAATCGGGGGCCCAGCGATCCCAGGCCGATCGGTTGCGGTGTACGTGATCGGGCATCTCGGCCACAACGGCCAGGGTCCTCGCTGTCGCCGCCAGCGTCAACGCGGCCGCTGTCCGTGACCGCCGCCGGGATCGGCAGGGAGCAGGCCGCCAGGCTGGTCCGGGACATGGCCGGACCCTTCAGGATTCCCGACGCGCTGCGCCGGGCGGATGCCCTCGCCCGCGGCCACACGCCGCCCCCGCGCCCCGGCCTCCGAGGCCGACACCTAAAGGCAGGTCACAGCTGCGCCGCCAAAGCCAGGACCAAGGCGAGAACCACCACAGCGAGGACCACTCTCGCGGCCACCACCGTGGTGCTGGCCTGGCGGCGGACCGGCGGCCGGTAGACCCGATAGACGCGCGGGCTCTGATCCTTCCGCCGGGGATTCACCGGCCGGGAAATCTCTCTCATCGCGTGCACCTCTTCGTAAGTACGCTGGTGATCTTACGAGGTCCTCGCGGTGAGGCGAGCGACTCCCCGGCCGACGGTATCCGGCGGGGCGGGCAGGTGCCTGCCAGGGGACCCGCCGCCGGGGCCGTGATGAGGGCGTCGGCGCGGGTCACGTCGCGCCGGGGACACACCCGGAAGGTGGTTCCCGGCGCGGCGGTGCGTGACGCCGGCCGCGGAGACGGCCGGCGTGATCCCGCCGGGCGCGCGCCCGGCGATGTTGGCCGCCGCGATCAGGTCGCGGTGGCCGCCCAGCCCGCAGCGCGGGCAGCAGAACACCCGGCCGGCGGGCCTGGGAACCCGGGCCCGGCACGCCGGGCAGGTCGAAGAGGTACCCCGCTCGTCGAGCAGGGCCAGGGTGATCCCAGCCTGCGCGGCCTTGTCGCGCAGCACGCTGATCAGGTGGCCGACCCGCCAGTCGCGGGTCCGGCGGTTGTGCCGCCGGCCGGCATCGATGCCCAGGACGCCGCGGGGGTCGCCGACGGCCAGGGTGCCGATCCGGCGGGCCACGGCCCAGCCGACCACGGCGCGGGCGGCTTCGTGCTGGGCCTGGCGGACCCGGCGGGCGTGCCGCGCCTCCACGATCCGCTGGCGGCGCCGGTGGCGCCGCCAGCGCCGGGACCCGCGCTGCCCCGGCCGCGGGGCCCGGCGGGCCACGGCCCGCTGCCGTGCCTTGGTGTCCCGCAGGTGCAGGTGGTGCTCGGCGCGGATCGCCCGCCCAGACACCAGCAGCGCCTGGCCGTCGGGCCCGGCGACCGCGTACGGGTGGATGATGCCCAGGTCCACCCCGGCCACCCGGCCGCGATCCGGCTCCGAACCCGGCGGGTAGACCGTGACCGGGACCTCGGCGGTGATATCAGCCCACAGCCGCCCCGTGTCATACAGCAGGGTGACCGACCGGACCTGGTCCGGCGGGTACGGCAGGTCCCGGTCCAGGCGCACCCGTAACGGCGGGCAGCCCCGGGCCACCGGGATCCGCAGCCGCCGGCCCTCCAGCTCAAACTTGCCGTGATACCAGCTCGCCGGCACCATCGCCCGCCGCCGCCGCGGGAACCGCGCCGAGACGTCCCCGTCCCGGCGGCGGGCGGCGGCGGCGAACCAGGCATCGGAGTAGCGGCGCAGCACCGACCGGGCGCCAACGGTGTCCAGTTCTCCGAAGCACCCCGGCCCCGCCGCGGCCAGCTCCCGGCACAACGCCTGATACGACACCAGCGGGGCATCATGCTGAGCGCGCCGCCAGGCATTCAGCTCCAGCACGCAGGCCCACACATCCCCGGCCGAGACCAGCAGCCCCACCAGCCGCCGCCGCTGCCCCCGGGTCAGCCGCAGGCCCGCGCGGGCGGTGCGATACACCACTGCGGACTGCGGCGTACGGTACCTGGGCATACCGCCATCCCACCAGCAGCCACCGACAAACAACCAGGACACCCGACCCGGCCCGCACACCTCGTACCAGGGCAACGCCCGGCTGGACCAAACGAACCCTTGTCCGTTGCCCGGCACCCATGGTGAATAAACGGGCGCGATCACTAGCGCTATCACCGGACACTCGCATGCGGCGTTCACGCCATAGCGACGCGCAAGGTAACTGACCGAAGATCTCCCGGGCTTCGCGGAGCGCGTAGCCGACGATGACCAGGGCGGCCAGCGGGTCGGCCCACCACCACCCGGCCACGGCGTTCAGCACCAGGCCGGCCAGTACCGCGACCGCCAGGATTCCGTCGACCAGGGTGACCCGGCTCTCGGTGATCAGCACCGGATTGCCGAGGGCTTTCCCGGTCCGTGCCTTGCCGGCCGCGAGCGCGAACATGGCCGCGGCGGTCACGGCGGTCCAGCCGATGCCCAGCGGGCTGTGCCCCGGGTGGCGGCCGGCGGCCAGGACGATGACGGACTGGATGATGAGATAGGCGGCCAGGGCCAGGAACGCGCCGCCGATCAGCCGCAGCGCCCGGCGCTGCCGGTCCTCGCCGGTGCCCGACAACTCCCAGAGCACCACCGTGCTGGCGCCGATCTCGATCAGCGAGTCCAGGCCGAACCCGGCCAGCGCGACCGACCGGGCCAGTATGGCGGCGACGGCCAGCACGGCCAGGCCTGCCGCGTTCCAGCCCAGGGTGATCCCCTCGAGGATCCGGCCACGCCGCAGCAGCCGGGCTGGCCGTCCTGGGTCGGCGCGCACTGACCGTTATGGCTATCGGTGCGTGGCCAGCGCGGCGTGATAGTCCGCGCCGTCGCGGGGCTGCGGATCGGCGTGCACGAGCGCGGCGGCCAGCCGGGGCAATGCGTGCAGGAGATCATGTTCGGCGCTGACCGCCACCTGGTGAGCCGCGATCACGCTGGCGTCGGCGTCGACGATGACCTCGCACTCGGCGCGCATCTGGTGGCCGATCCACCGCAGGCGGACCCGGCCCACGCCGAGCACGCCCGGCGTGGCCCGCAGGGTCTTCTCGGCCTGGTCCAGCACGGCTGGGTCGACGGCGTCCATGAGGCGCCGCCAGATCTGGATCCCGGCCTGGCGGAGCACCCCGAGAATCACCACGGTGATGACCAGGCCGACGACCGGGTCGGCCCAGTTCCAGCCGACCGCGGCCCCTCCCACGCCGAGCAGGACGGCCAGGGACGTGACGCCGTCGGCGCGGGCGTGCAGCCCGTCAGCGACCAGGGCCGCCGAGCCGATCTTGCGTCCCGCGCTGATCCGGTACCGGGCGACCAGCTCGTTGCCGGCGAATCCGATCAGCGCCGCGACGGCGACCGAGGGCAGCCCGGACACCGGTCGCGGGTGAGCGAGCCGGCTGACCGCCGCCCAGGCGGCCAGGGCCGCGGACGCGGCGATGAGCGCCACGATGACCACTCCGGCCAGGTCCTCGGCCCGCCCGTAGCCGTAGGTGTAGCGGCGCGTCGGCGGCCGCCGGCCCACGATGAACGCAACGGCCAGCGGCACCACCGACAAGGCGTCGATCGCGTTGTGCAGGGCGTCGCTCAGCAGCGCCACCGAGCCGGACGTCGCCACCACCGCGGCCTGGGCCAGCGCCGTCACCCCGAGCGCCGACGCGGAGACCCACAGCACGCGCAGAGCCGTGCCCTCGACCGCCGCGGTGCCCGCGGCATCGTGCGCATGCGGGTGCAGCGCGTGGCGGATCCGGCTCGTCATGCGGCTCATGGTTTCCAGATTGCCGGAAAAGCCCGGTTGCCGCACATCGACAACAACCACCCGGGCGCGGTTGCAACCCGGTCGCGGCCTACCGGCCGGGCGTGATCACTGACTGGGGCGAGTTCGGGCCGTCTTCCGCCATCGCCTGATCCGAGATGCGGAGCACGGGCTCGGCCATGGCTGAGGTGGCCCGAGCCGGTAGGTTGAGATCATGAGCCGAGGCGCAGGGGACGTGAGGTTGCTCCAGGTGGGCGCGATGTCAGCGACGTGGCTAGCGCACGGCAGGGCGGCCAGCGGCCCGACGGCCCCGGCGGAATGAGGACCGCGGGACGAGCCGGCCTGACGCCCTGGGGGGAAGACAAGGCTCGGCGTGCGCGGCGCGGGCCAGCGGGGAGCGGGCCTTCCTCGTTGCAGCCGTTTCGGCATCGCAGCTTCACGCTGCTGTGGGTCGCGGGATTCATCTCCTGCATCGGATCCTGGATGCAGACCGTCGCCGTCGGCGCCCTGATCATCTCGAACACCGGCAGCGCGACGTGGGCGGTCCTGGTGGCCGCGGGGGCGTTCCTGCCCATCGGGGTGCTTTCCCCGATCGGCGGCGCGCTGGCCGATCGCCTGCCGCGCCGCCCGGTGCTCGCCCTGGGGAACCTGGCCGCGGCGGGCACCGCCATCCTGCTCGCGATCCTCGTGGCGGCGGGCCACGACAGCCCCGGCGCGCTCGTGGCGCTGGTCACGGTGCAGGGCTCGGCCTCCGCCCTGATCGGCCCGTTCCAGCAGGCCATCCTGCCGGACCTGGTGCCGCGCTCGGAGTTCCTCGCGGCCACCTCCCTCAACTCGGCCCAGTTCAACCTGGGCCGCATCGCCGGGCCAGCCCTGGCCGGCGCCACGGTGGCCGCCTTCGGATACCCGGTGGCCTTCGTGGCGAACGCCGTATCGTTCCTCGCCGTCGTCGCGGCGCTGGCGTTCGTCCGCCTCGGCCCGCCCGGCGGCCAGCCGTCCGGCCTGCTCGCCGCGCTGCGGTCAGGGTTCACGGCGGCCAGGCGCGAGCCGTCCTGCCGGGCCGCCATCGGCACCATTGCGGTCGTGGCCTTCCTCGCCTCCCCGTTCATCGCGCTCGTCCCGGTGATGGCGCATCACCTGACCCCCGGCGGCGGTCCCAGGGCGGTGGCGCAGACCACGGCCCTGCTCACGACCGCCCAGGGCGCCGGCGCCGTGGCCGGCGCGCTCTGCCTCGCCCCGCTGGCGGGCCGGCTCGGCCGCGGCCGGCTGCTCGCCGGGAACCTGGTCCTGCTTCCGGTGGCGCTGATCGCCTACAGCGCCGCGCAGACACGCTGGCAGGGCGCGGTGCTGCTGTTCGCGGTCGGGCTGGTGTACATCGGAGTCTTGTCCGGGCTCTCGACCCTGGTCCAGCTTCGGGCGCCGCAGGCCTACCGGGGCCGGGTCCTCAGCTTCTTCCTGGTGGCGCTGGGGGTTGCCTACCCGATCGGCTCGCTGGCCCAAGGGCCGGTCATCGACTGGATCGGGCTGGGCTGGACCACCGCGGGAACGGCGCTGGCGCTGTCACTGATCATGGCCGGCGTGGCGTTCGGGAGACCGGGCATCGTGCGGGAGATCACGCGCGATTGACCATGCCGCGGGCCGCGACGCCGCTCCCGCCGGCGGCACTGCTGTCCCTGGCCGCGCGGCCGGCCCTGGCCGCGCGGGCGAGGTCGGGCAGCCGGGCCAGGATCTGCTGGGCCTCGGCCGCGTCACGCTCGGCGATGCTGGCGGTCACCCGGCGGCCCGCGACGTCGAGCCGGACCGTGGCGAGCCCCAGCCGGCGCTGGACCGGGCCCTGCACCCAGCGGATGCTCTGCACCTTCTCCAGCGGAACCCAGGTGGTCTTCCGGCACACCCGGCCGCCCGAGGCCACCACGTAGCGGTCGTCGCCGTCCCACCCCAGGAAGTGGTACGCCAGCGGCGCCTTCCAGCGGGCGTTGGCCGGTGCCCGCCGCACGGGCCCCGGCGCCGCGGTCAGCAGTTCGCCGAGCATCTGCTCGGCGTCCGCGCGCGATCCGACCGGGACGAGCGCGCGCAGGCGCTGCGCCTCCGAGCGGTTCTCCCGCCGCTGGCGGGGCCCGGCGACGTCCACCTCGAGCCGGCACCAGCCGAACGCCCGCCAGAGCAGGGGCTCGACCAGGCGCACCGCCTGAACGCGCCCCGGGCGGATGGTCTCGGCGGTGGTCTGCACCAGCCCGGACCGCAGCCGCAGCCCCTCGGGCGCGGCCGAGACGACGGTCCCGAACTCGCCGTTGAACTGGCGCCAGACCGCGAGCACCACCCCGATGACCACCGGCAGCAACGAGGCGGTGACGCCTGGCCGCCCGGTGGCGACGATAACCACGACCAGCGCGGCGATCACGACGCCCGCGTAGGCCCCGGTCCTGCTCAGCGCGATGGCGCCGGCCAGCCGCCCGGACCGGACCCGGAACAGCGGCCGCTCGGGCGCGGCGGCCTGACCCGACGGCCCGGGCTGGCCGACCGCGTCGCGTGTGGCCGCCGGGGCATCCGCGGTACCGGGCGCATGGGCCATCGACAGCAGCCGCTGGCGAAGCTGTTCCGCGTCGGCGAGCCGCAGGCAGGCCAGGCGGCCGCCGGAGGAGTCGGCACCCGCCATCCGCAGGCGCAGCTCGGCCAGTCCGAGCACTCGCGCCAGCCCGGTCTGCACCACGTCGATCGCCTGGACCTGGGACAGCGGGAAGCGCCGCGACTGGCGCCGCACCAGGCCGGTCTCGATGCGGAGCACCCCGTCGGCGACCTGCCAGCGGGTGACCAGCCAGCTGATCACGCCGGCGCCCAGCACCAGCGCGATGACGACCAGGTCGTAGATGAGGTCGTTGCCGGTCTGGCTCTGCCGGGCGAACAGCAGGAGAAGCAGGACGATGCTGATCCCCACCAGGTGGCGGCCGGCGCGGACCAGGGGTGACAGCGGATGCAGCCGATGCCAGCCCGCGATGTCGTCCGCCCCGGGGGGCCCGGCGGGCCTGGGGGGCCCGGCGGGCCTGGGGGGCCCGGCGGGCACAGGAACGCCGGGCGGCGGGCTGGTCACAGCCCCGCGGCCTGGGCTTCGCCGAGCGCGGCCAGCTGATCGCGCAACTTGGCGGCCTGGGCCCGGTCCAGGCCCGGGATGCGCGCGTCGCTGGCCGCGGCCGCGGTGTGCATCCGCAGCGTCGCCAGCCCCAGGCTGCGCTCCACCGGGCCGGCGGTGACGTCGATGAACTGCATCCGCCCGTACGGGATGACCGACTGGCGGCGGATCAGCACCCCGCGCCGGACCATGAGGTCGTCGCGCCGTTCGGCGTACCCCCAGGCAGCGACCCGGCGGGCGAGGAATCGCTCGCCCAGCAGCCCGGCCAGCACCAGCCCGAGCCCGACGCCCAGGCCGAGCGCAGGCGACCCGGCCGCGCCCGCGATGAGGCCGCCGGCCAGCGCGACCGGCACGGTCACCAGGCCGACCTGGATGCGCCGGGCGCGCAGCAGGAGCCGTGACGGGCGCTGCCACACGATGCCCGCGTCACCCGGTGGCGTATCGGGTTCCACTACCGACATGCACTCAGATTATCGATAACGGGATGTCAGCATAGCCCCGTAATTCGAACGAATCATCTTACCGCGCATTAATCAGGATAAGCGGGGTTGCGGGCGAGCCAGCAACCCTCGGAGGCGGGCCAGCGGGCGGGGTCCGGCCAGCAGGGCGCATGGACTGGCCATTGGAGGGGGGCTGGCCAGCCAGCGGCGGGCCGGACCCTCGCCCCACGCACCCCGGATCGGGGTGCGGTTCTGGGCCCGGGCGCCGCGCCGCGGGCCCGGGCGTTCCCGGTACGGTTCACGCGTCGCGCCGCCTGCGGCTGCCGCCGACCGTGCCGGCCAGCCCGGTCAGCCCGTAGGCCACGGCGCCGTGCCACACCGCGGTGAGGGCTCCGCCGACCAGGCCGCTGCTGCCGATCAGCACCGACAGCACGAAGACGACGATCGCGGCGGCCGCGCCGGGCAGCAGCGCGAAACGCCACGGGTGGCTGCGGGCCCAGCGCATCGCCCGGCCCGAGTGCGAGCGCAGCAGCGTGCCGCCCCCGGCCACGGCGAACAGGGCCACGGTGCCGGCCGACAGGGCCGTGGGCACGGCCAGGTGGCCGCCCATGAGGTGCAGGACCAGGTCGCCGCCCGCGACAACGGCGCCCGCAGCGCCGGCCGTCTTCCACGGCGCGCCGGACATGGCCGCGCTGGAGACCGCTAGCTCATCTCGCCGGGTCAGTTCCGGGTCCTCGTTGCGAGTTGGTGCCGACATCTTCACTCCCTGAGTTGCGGGCACGTGCACACTTAAGATATATCGCTTCTTGGCGGTACGCTAGCCGACACCCCGCCGATCGGCGACGACGCGGCGAGTGACCCTCATCACAGTGGGGAATCCTCAGTGGGCCTTCAGGCAACATCCAGATCGATGGTGCTTACTGAAAGATGAGCCGGAACGCGTTGGTAGCCATGTCGGCCGGTGGCCATGTCCGCTGCCCGCGATTCGGGCGGCGGGCAATTGGAAAGTACGCTGGCTTCGGGCAGAGGTGATGGAGACATGCGGGAAGACCAGAGCGGCAGCGAGAACCAGCAGCCCGAGTACGTGGGCCCCTGGTCGCCGCCGCCCGCCGACGACGCCGGATCGCCGCCCGAAGCCGGCGATGCGGGGTCGCGGCCGGCTGATGCCGGGCCCGGCCAACCGAACGACACCGCCCCGCTGATCGGGTCTCGCGACCCATCTGACCAGCCCATCCCCGCCGCGGGCCAGCCCGGCGGATACGGCGGACGCGCGCCCCAGGACTACCCCGGACACGGCCAGCCCGGCGGGTACGGCCAGCCCGGAGCCGGCCAGCCCGGCGGGTACGGCCAGCCCGGAGCGGGCCAGCCCGGCGGGTACGGCCAGCCCGAAGCGGGCCAGCCCGGCAGCTACGGCGCGCCCGGAGGCTACCCCGGCTACGGCCAGCCCGGCGGCTACGCCCAGGGCGGCCAGCCCGGCCAGCCCGGCCAGCCCGGCTACGGCGCGCCCGGAGGCTACCCCGGGTACGGCCAGCCCGGGTACGGCCAGGGCGGATACGGCCATCCCGCCGACTACATCGAGCAGCAGCCGCGCGGGGGCGGCAAGGCCCGTGGCTTCCTGGTCTACCTCGTCGTGGCGGCACTGGCCGCCGGGGTCGGCGCCGGGGCCGTCGCCGCCCTGGACCACTCGTCGCCGGCCTCGCAGAACTCGCCGAGTTCCGGCGCCCCGCTGAACCCGGGCAACAACCCGGGCAACGGCTTCAACCCGAACAGCGGCGGGTTCGGCCCGGGCAACGGCTCGAACTCAGGCTCCGGGGTCAGCAACTCCCAGGAGCAGGCCATCGCCAACGCGGTCGAGCCCGGAGTGGTCGACATCCAGAGCAGCCTGCAGTACGTCGGCGGGACCGCCGAGGCGACCGGCATGGTGATCAGCAGCAACGGCCTGGTGCTGACCAACAACCACGTCATCGTCGACACCACGGGGCTGACCGCGACGCTCGTCAGCACCGGCCAGAAGTTCACCGCCAAGTGGCTCGGCTACGACAAGACCGACGACGTGTCGGTGATCCAGCTGCAGGGCGCGTCCGGCCTGCGCACGGTCCCCCTCGGCGATTCGTCAGCGGTGAAGCAGGGCGATCCCGTGGTCGCGATCGGCAACGCCGAGGGCGTCGGCGGCTCGCCCACGGTGGTGACCGGCACGATCACCCAGCTGAACCAGACCATCACCGCCAGCGATGACCTGGGCGGTTCCGAGACGCTGCACGGCATGCTGCAGACGAACGCCAACATCCAGGAGGGCGATTCCGGCGGCCCGCTGGTCAACGCGTCCGGCAAGGTCATCGGCATGGACACGGCCGCGTCCTCGGGGAGCTTCGGCAACCAGGGCGGCTCCACCGTCGGCTTCGCGATCCCGATCAACCGGGCGCTCTCGATCGCCCATCAGATCATCAACGGCCAGAGCAGCGCGACGGTCAAGATCGGCGCCTCCGGGTTCATCGGCGTGCTGGTGCCCTCCCAGAAGGCCAGCACGCTCGGCAACCCGCAGCAACAGCAACAGCAGCAGCAGAGCCAGCAGGCCGCCGGCGGCGGTGGGCTCGGGTCGCCGGGGGGCCAGCAGTGCCTGGCCACCGACCAGAACGCCAGAGTGCCGCAGACCATCGCCCCGGTCAGCAGCGGCACGCTGATCCTCGGGTCCCTGTGCAACACCCCCGCCGCCTCGGCCGGCCTCACCGCCGGAGACGTCATCACGGCGGTGGACGGGCACGCGGTGACCTCGCCGAACTCGCTCAGCACCATCCTGCAGGGTTACCGCCCGGGGGTGACGGTCTCCGTCACCTGGGTGGACACCTCCGGCGGGCATCACGTCAGCCCGATGGACCTGCTGCAGGATCCGCCGGCCTAGTCAGGCGGTCAGCCAGGCCCGCATCCGCTCCTCGCAGTCCGTGACGGCGGCCAGCGCGACGTGCTCGTCCGTGCGGTGCGCGAGCTGCGGATCGCCCGGCCCGTAGTTGACGGCCGGTATCCCGAGCGAGGAGAACCTGGCCACGTCGGTCCAGCCCAGCTTGGCCCGCGGCGTGCCGCCGATCGCGGTCAGGAACGACCGCGCCACGGGCTCGGTGAGCCCGGGCCGGGCGCCGCCGATAACGTCGGTGACCGTCACCTCCCAGCCGGCGAAGACCTCCCGCACATGGTCGGCCGCCTGCGCGGCCGAGCGGTCGGGCGCGAACCGGTAGTTGACCGTGACCACGCACTCGTCGGGGATCACGTTCCCGGCGACCCCGCCCCGGATCAGGACGGCGTTCAGCCCCTCGTGATAGGCGAGCCCGTCGACGTCGGGTTCGCGCGCCCGGTAGGCCCGCAGCACGTCGAGGATCCGGCCCGCCTCGTGGATGGCGTTGACCCCCAGCCAGGACCGGCCGCTGTGGGCGCGCTTCCCCCGGGCCACGACCTCGGCCCGCAGCGTGCCCTGGCAGCCGCCCTCGACCACTCCCCCGGTCGGCTCCATCAGCACGGCCAGGTCGCCCGCGAGCAGCTCCGGGCAGTTGCGGCTGAGCCTCAGCAGGCCGTTACGCTCCGACTCGACTTCCTCGCTGTCGTAGAAGACGAAGGTCACATCCCGGCTGGGCTGGGGGATCTGCGCGGCCAGGCGAAGCTGGACCGCCACGCCGGACTTCATGTCGCTGGCACCACAGCCGTACAGGACGTCGCGTTCCCGGACGGGACGGAAGATTGGCCGCAACGGGCACGGTGTCGATGTGCCCGGCCAGCACCACCCGCTGGTCCCGTCCGAGGCTGGTGCGCGCCACCAGCGCGTTGCCGTCGCGGTGCACGGACAGGTGCGGCAGCCGGCGGACCGCGGCCTCGATCGCGTCGGCCAGCGGCTGCTCGTGGCCGCTGACGGACTCGATGTCGACCAGCCGGGCGGTCAGGTCGGGCGCGGCGAGGGAAAGATCCAGATCCACAGCGGAACAGCCTAGTCTTGAACCATGTTTCACGTTGATTCCGAGGTCGGCCGGCTGCGCCAGGTCATCCTGCACCGGCCCGACCTGGAGCTGAAGCGGCTGACCCCGGACAATGCCGCCGACCTGCTGTTCGACGACGTGCTCTGGGTGACCGAGGCGCAGGCCGAGCACGACGCGTTCGCCGCCGCGCTGCGCGATCACGGGGTTCGCGTGCACTACTACGGGGAGCTGTTCGCGCAGACGCTGGAGATCGGCGAGGCCCGGGCCTACGTCCTGGACCGCGTCTTCGACCCGCGGCTGCACGGGCCGCTGGCCGTCGAAGCGCTCCGCGGCGCGATGGACGGGCTCAGCGCGGCGGAACTGGCGCGGTTCCTGATCGGCGGGATCACCAAGCGGGAGATCCTGGAGCTCGGGCCCGAGCCGAAGAGCATCGCCTTCCACTCGCTGGACCCGGACGGCTTCGTCCTGGCCCCGCTGCCCAACCTGCTCTACCAGCGCGACACGTCCAGCTGGATCTACGGCGGGGTGTCGGTCAACGCCATGCGACGCCGCGCCCGGATGCGGGAGACGGTCAGCGACGAGGCGATGTACCGGTGGCATCCGATGTTCGCATCCGGCGGGTTCGAGATCTGGCTGCACGGGGCCGACGCCGAGCCCGCGACCATCGAGGGCGGCGACATCCTGGTGCTCGGCGGCGGCGCCGTGCTGGTCGGGATGAGCGAGCGCACCCAGCCCCAGGCCATCGAGATGCTCGCGCACCGGCTGTTCTCCGCGTCGGCGGCGGACCGGGTGGTGGCGATCGACATGCCGAAGACGCGCGCGTTCATGCACCTGGACACGGTGCTGACCATGGCCGACTACGGGGTGTTCGTGAAGTACGCGGGGCTCGGGATGCTGCCCTCCTACACCATCGAGCCCGGCAGCGGCCCGTGGGAACTCAAGGTCACCGACCACCCGCCGGAGGACATGCATACCGCGATCGCGGCCGCGCTCGGCCGCGGCAGCATCCGGGTGCTGACCGCCACCCAGGACGTGCACTCGGCGCAGCGCGAGCAGTGGGACGACGGCTGCAACGTGCTCGCCATCGCTCCCGGCGTGGTGGTGGCCTACGAGCGGAACGTCACCACCAACGCCTGGCTGCGCGAGAACGGCATCGAGGTGATCACCATCCGCGGCAGCGAGCTCGGCCGCGGGCGGGGCGGGCCGCGGTGCATGACCTGCCCGATCGAGCGGGACGCCTGACCGGCCGGCGTCGGGCTAGCGGCTGAGCCGTTCGACGGCCGCGTTGAGCGCCGCGAGGATCACGGCCACCGACGGCCTGCGCACGCTGGACGCCCGGGCGACCGCGTACACGTCGCGGGCCTGGGCCGGGCCGGCCAGCTCGCGCACCGCGACCCGCCGGTCCCCGACGGCCAGCGTGAGCCGGGGCAGCGCGGCGATCCCGATGCCGCGCGCGACCAGGCTCAGGATCGTCGACAGGCCCTCGAACTCCCACGGCGCCGGCGGCATCCCGCCGGTGCTGGCCAGCAGCCGGTCCACCGCCTCCCGGGACGGTTCCCCGGCGGGCGCGGCCAGCCACGGCTCGTCGCGCAGCTTGTCCAGGTCGACCGGGCGGGCCGGGTCGGCAGCCGGGTGGCCGCGCGGGAGCACGAGCACCACGGGATCACGGATCAGCCGGTAGAACCGCAGCACTCCGGTGTTTCCGCCCCCGCGACGGCGGGCGGAATCTGCACTGGTCAGCCGCCCCGACCAGTCGGCGACCAGGGCCACGTCCGCCTCGCCGGTGCGGACCAGCCGCAGGCCCTCCTCCCGTTGCGTCTCCCGCAGCAGCAGCGTCAGGCCGGGGTGCGCGCGCACCCGCCGGACCAGCGCCGGACCGAACGCCACCGCGGCCGTGGGAAAGGCGGTGACCGTCACCCGCCCGGCCGGCCCGGCGGCGGAAAGATCGGCCTCGGCCGCCTCGATCATGGCCAGGATGCGCTCGGCGTGGTCGACCAGCCGCCGCCCGGCGTCGGTCAGCTCGGCCGCCCGGGCGGTGCGGTCCAGCAGGATCGCCCCGGCCTCCCGCTCCAGCGCGGCCAGCTGCTGTGAGACCGCGGACGGCGTGTAGCCGAGCGCGGCCGCGGCGGCCGCGATGGTCCCGCGCTCGGCGAATTCCCTCAGCAACCGCAACCGGTGCGTATCCAGCATAAGAGAAGCTTAACCTTTGCCACAGATATGCGATCTTTTGCTCTGATGCTGAAGGGGATACATCCTGGTAGACGGATGGTTGTAGTTGAGGATGCCAGGACCTAGGAGCCTGGCTCCGTTTCCCCCACCCCGCAGCTTGGAGTACTTCCCATGCCTTTCGACGGGACCGCGACCGCGGCCTCGATCACCATGCCCCTGCCCACCATCCCGCCCGCGGCCTTCTCCCCTGCCCGCGTCCGCGGCTCGCCCGCCCGTCCGAGCCGCACCGGCCGGTCTCGGCCACCCTCGCGGCGAACGAGGCGCTGGCCGCCCGGCGCCGCCAGGGACTGCCGGTGCTGCCGCTGGCGTTCGGGGAGGCCGGGCTGCCCGCCCATCCGGCGCTGTGCGACGCGCTGGCCGCGGCCACCGCCAGCAACGGCTACGGTCCCGTGGCCGGACACCAGGCGCTGCGCTCGGCGGCCGCCGGGTACTGGCAGCGGCGCGGACTGGCGGCCAGCGCGGACTCGATCGTCTGCGGCCCGGGCAGCAAGCCGCTGATCTTCGGCCTGATGCTGGCGGCCGGCGCGGACGTGGCGGTGCCCCGGCCCAGCTGGGTCAGTTACGCCGCCCAGGCCAGCCTGATCGGCGCCCGCCCGCACTTCGTGCCCGCCGCGCCGGGCGAGGGCGGCATCTGCGACCCGGCCGCGCTCGGCGCCGCGGTCAGGGCGGCCCGGGCGGCCGGGCGCACGATCCGGTCGGTGGTCGTGACGCTGCCCGACAACCCGACCGGCAGGCTGCCCCGGCCGGCCACGGTCCGGGCGCTCTGCGACGTGGCCGCCGAGCATGACCTGATCATCATCTCCGACGAGATCTACCGCGACCTGGTGCACGATCCCGCGGCCCCGTTGCTCAGCCCCGCGGCCGTGGCCCCGGAGCGGACCGTCGTCACCACGGCCCTCAGCAAGAGCCTGGCCCTGGGCGGCTGGCGGATCGGCGTGGCGCGGCTGCCCGAGGGCCCGCTCGGCGGCTGGCTGCGAGACCAGCTGCTCGGCATCGGCAGCGAGATCTGGTCGGCGCCCGCCGCCCCGATCCAGCAGGCGGCGGCCCTGGCCTTCAGCGAGCCGGCCGAGCTTTCCGAGCGCGTAGCCGCCAGCCGCCGCCTGCACGCCGCGGTCTGCCGCGCCGTGGCCGGCCTCTGCGCGGCCGCCGGGCTCGACGTCCCGCCGCCGCAGGCCGCGTTCTACGTCTACCCGGACTTCGAGCCATGGCGCGGGCACCTGGCCCGCCGCCACGGCGTGACCACCAGCGCGGGCCTGGCCGGGCTGATGCTGGAGCGCTACGGCGCCGGGACCCTGCCGGGCAGCGCGTTCGGCGAGCGGCCCGTGGCGCTGCGGCTGCGGCTGGCCACCGGGCTCCTGTACGGCGAGACCGACGAACAGCAGGAGGCCGCGCTGGCCGCGCCGGACCCGCTGGCGCTGCCGTGGATCGCGGCGGAACTGGCCCGGCTCGGGGAGATCCTCGCCGACCTCGCTCCCTGAGGCTCGCCGCCCCTCGGACGCGGCACCCGGCCCCCGGGGCGGCACCCGCACCGACGCGTTCCCCTTCGGGTAGGCGTTTGCCTACCCCGCGAGTGGGTGCCATCCCATTGGCGCGCGGCCGTGACGTGAGTCACGCTTGGCGTCATGAACGGGTTCTCTTGGGATCGGCTCCGCATGGCCGGCTGGGCGGCTGGCCTGCTGGCCGTGGCGCTCAGCCTGCTCATGCTCGCATCGGGCGGCAATCCAGGCCCGCCCACCTACGTGGCGGTCGTGGCTACCTGGCTGATCATCGCCTGTGCTCCGCCGGGGGCACGCACGCTGGCGCCGCTCGCCGCGGCGGCCATCGGCCTGACCGGGATCGTGGTGGCGCTGGGCAGTCATCAGGCGGGCTCGTTCGACGGGTTGGCCGGAACTCGGTTCAGGGCGTGGTCTGTGTCGCTCCTGCTACAGTCCTGCGCGTTCCTGGCCGTGGGCCTCTGGTTGATCTGGCGCCGGCGGAACGTCGGCTCCGCCGCGCCTCGCGGCGACGTGGGCCAGCGGCCGTGGCGGCGCACGGGCCTGCTGCTAGTCCCGACCGCCGCGCTACTAGCCATCCTGATCGGCCAGCAGGGCAGCCATCCCGCGTGGACCGCGGCCCTGGGGGCCGTCGCGGTAGCGCTGATCGTGGTGGCCGGCCTGCCCGCAGCGGCACCGGATCTGGCGGCGGCCGGGCTGACCGCCCTCGGAGTCTGCGCGCTCAGCTACGTGATATCGCCGCCACCCATTCCCGTGAACGCCCTGACCGTCAGTCCCGGGGTCGCGCCCTCGGCCCCGTTTGGGCCTCCATCGACGCCCCGTTCGAGCTGGTGGCCGGGGTGCAGGCCGCGGCGATCCTGGCGCTCGGGCTCTGGCTGGTGCCGCGCACGATCGGGGTGCACGCCAGGACGCTGCTGCGACCGGACGCCGAGCTGGCCGGGCGGGTGGTGCAGCTCACCCAGACCCGGGCCGACGCGGTGGACACCGCCGCCGCCGAGCTGCGCCGGGTGGAGCGGGACCTGCACGACGGCGCCCAGGCCCGCCTGGTCGCGCTCGGCATGAACCTGCGCGCCGCCGAGCGGCTGATCCCGACCAGCCCGCAGGCCGCGATGGCCCTGGTCGCCGAGGCCCGGGAGGCCTCGGCCAAGGCCCTGACCGAGCTGCGCGACCTGGTCCGCGGCGTCCACCCGCCGGTGCTGGCCGACCGCGGCCTGGCCGACGCGGTCCGGGCCCTGGCCCTGGACACCCCGATCAGGACCGAGACCGACATCGACCTGCCCGGCCGGCTCGACCCGCCGGTCGAGTCCGCGTGCTACTTCGCGGTCGCCGAGGCGCTCGCCAACGCGGTCAAGCACTCCGGAGCCCGCCTGGTGCAGATCCGCATCCGGTACTCCCCCGACCCGCGCTCTCCGTGCGGACTCCGCGCTCCACCGGCGCTGCTGCGGATCGAGGTCACCGACAACGGCACCGGCGGCGCCGACCCGGCCCAGGGCAGCGGTCTGGCGGGCGTGGAGCGGCGGCTGGCTACCTTTGACGGCATCCTGGCTGTGAGCAGCCCGATCGGCGGGCCGACCATCATCGTCATGGAGCTACCGTGCGCGTTGTCATCGGCGAGGACCTCTTCCTACTGAGGGACGGGCTGGTCCGGCTGCTCGAGGCGCACGGCTTCGAGATCGCGGCCGCCGTGGACAGCGCGCCCGCGCTGGTGCACGCCCTGCTCGAGCACCAGCCCGACGCGGCGGTCGTCGACGTCCGGCTGCCGCCGTCGTTCACCGATGACGGCCTGCGCGCCGCGCTCGAGGCCCGGCGCCAGCTCCCCGGCCTGCCGGTGCTCGTGCTTTCCCAGTACGTCGAGCAGCTGTACGCCCGCGAGCTGCTGGCCGACCAGGCCGGCGCGGTCGGCTACCTGCTCAAGGACCGCGTCTTCAACGACGACCACTTCGTCGACGCGATCCGCACGGTCGCGCGCGGCGGCACGGTGATGGATCCCGAGGTGGTCTCCAAGCTGCTCGGGCGCCGCTCCCGCGACGAGCCGATCACCCGGCTGACGGCCCGGGAGCGCGAGGTCCTGGAGCTGATGGCCGAGGGGCGCTCCAACAGCGCGATCGCGCAGCGGCTGTTCATCTCGGAGAAGGCGGTGGGCAAGCACAGCACGAGCATCTTCGCCAAGCTGGACCTGGCCCCGTCGACCGACGACAACCGCCGGGTGCTGGCCGTGCTGGCCTTCCTGAACACCTGATCCCGCGGACCTGGCCGGGGCCAGTGACTCCGGGGCCCGGCCGGCGTAACGTAATAGCAGGACCCGGGCGATGTCGTACAAAGAGCCGGCGGCGAGGGTGCGAGCCGGCCACCCTGGGTGGGCCGCAGGCCCAGCGTTGAGGTTCCCTCCGTGACACCCCGGGTCCGCCACGCTACAACGGCAGCAACTCGGGACGCTTGGGCGCCAGGCCGTCTCCGGAGGAGACGCCGCGCAGCCGCCTGCCGACCCAGGGCACGGCGTACTCCCTGGCCCAGCGTGCGTCAAGCCGGCGCGCCGCGAGCCAGGCGGCGGCCTGGGACAGGGCGGCCTGCGACCGGACCGCTTCCGGGCTCAGCCGCGGCGGCAGCGGCTTGCGCCAGTCGCCCTCAACGGTCACGCCCATGACCTCGCAGGCCCGCAGGGCCACTCTCCGGTGACCGTCCGGGCCCAGGTGCAGCCGGTCCGCGCTCCACTCGCGCGGGTCGCCGAGCACCCGCATCGACCAGAGGTCCACCAGGCGGCAGCCGCGGCGGTCGGCGATCACGCGCAGGTGCATGTTGTAGGCGGCTACCTTGCCGCGGATCAGCCGGATCAACGGGAACGCGTGCGGGTCGAACCCGGTGAACACCAGCACCTCGCGGCTGGCCGCCCGCAGCTGCGCGATCGCCGCGTCGAACGTCTGCGCGAGCGCATCGGGATCTGCCCGGGACCGGAGCAGATCGTTGCCGCCCGCCGCGATGCTGACCAGGTCGGGCGCCATGACCACGGCCCGGGGCACCTGCTCCGCGACGACCTGTCCGACCAGCCTGCCCCGCACCGCGAGGTTCGCGTAGCGCAGGTCCGGGCGGTCGGCGGCGAGGCGCTCGGCGAACCTGTCCGCCCAGCCGCGATAGCACAAGCCGCGGTGGCCGGTTCCGTCCGGGTACGGATCCCCGACGCCCTCGGTAAAGCTGTCGCCCAGCGCGACGAAGGACCCGATATCCAGCGGCGTGTCCCGCATCAACCCACCCGTTCCGCTCTCCTGCCCGTGGCGGCCGCTGCCGTGCCTGCCGCGGCGGCCGCTGCCGTGCCTGCCCGCGGCGGCCGCTATGCCTGCCTGCCTTACTGGTGACAGGCTAATCGGGGCGCGCTCGCTCCGGCTCACGGCGCTGCTTCGGCCACGGGGCTCAGGACCAGTTCGGGCTCCAGGCGCAGGGCCACGCAGTCGTCACCGTTGCCGTGCTCGCACACGTGGACCAGCCGTCGCAACCGGCACCGCAGCAGCGCGAGCTCCCCGAGCTGCTGGTCGACCGCCTCGAGCCTGGCCTCGGCCGCCCGCACGATGTCACCGGTGGAGCGGGCCTCGGCGGGCCCGAGCAGGTCACCGATCTCCCCGAGCGAGAACCCCAGCCGGCGGGCCCGGCGGATGAAGGCCAGCCGCCACCGGTCCGCCTCGGAGTACTCCCGGAAGCCGCCCGAGCCCCGGCGTTCGGGCAGCGCCAGCAGTCCCCGGCGCTGGTAGAAACGCACGGTCTCGACGCCGACCCCCTCCGCGGCCGCAAACTTGCCGATCGTCAGTCCAGCCATGTCTACAAGCTAGTGGCCGTACCCGGGTACGGAGTCAACCGCGGAGGCGGCACAGAGGATCGGGCGGAGCTCGGTGCGGTCGAGTGTAAGAGCCTTGCTGGCCGCGGCGGCCAACTCGTGCCGGACGTGGCGCCTGAGGCTTGTTCTGAGGCGCACCGAGGGCTAACAGATCAAAAATCTTTTCGATAAATATTTCTGGTACTGGCCAGATGTGATGGTTTTGTCGGTGCCCATCGATACCGTGGTTAGCGACAAAGTATGACGACCGGCCTGCGCCGAGGAGGTGAGTCAATGCCGGATCAGGCGCCCGAACCAGGCCAGGACGGCGAGCAGCCCGCCACCTCACCAAGCGGCCAGCACTACCTCGACTGGCAGGCGCTGCTGGACGCGCTGGCCGCAGGCGGGCTGCTGGACGGCGACCCGGACGATCAGGACGCCGCCGCGGCCGAGGACGGGCACATAAATCAGCCGCTGCCGCCCGGGCAAGCGGGGGCGCTGGCGGTCGAGCATATGGCGCCCGGCCCGGTCCAGGCCGGTTGGCTGGCCGCGGCCGCCACTGAGGCGGGGAGCCTGGATGAGTACGGGCTGGCCGGGGTGGCGATCGCCGCCCGCCAGCTCGCGTCCTGGGCGCAAGCCGCCGAACTATCCGCCGTGGCGCAGATCACCGCCCGGGCCGCCGCTGCCGACCGCAGGATCGGCCTGCACCCGGATGGGCGGCCGGCGCGGCTGTGCCGCGACGCGGTCGGTCAGGTGAGCCTGGCGCTGATGCTGACCGACCACGCTGCGGCCGGCTGGGCTGACCTGTCCATCACCCTGGCCTGGCGGCTTCCCGAGACGGGAAGGGCGCTGGCGGCCGGGACCATCGACCTGGCCCAGGCGAAGGTGATCGCCGAGACCACCAGCGTGCTGTCCGAGAACACCGCCCGCATGGTCGAAGATGCGGTCTTGCCCGACGCCGGACGGCAGACCACCGCGCAGTTGCGGGTGCGGGTGCGCCGCGCGGTGATCGCCGCCGACCCGCAGGCGGCCGAGCGGCGGCGGGAAGAAGCCGAGCGGCAGGCCAAGGTGAGCCTGTACCCCGGTGACGACGGGACCGCGACGCTGGCCGGTGCCGGGTTACCCGCCGTGGAGGCGGCGGCGGCGATGGCGCGGATCACGGCGATCGCCCGGGCGATGAAGGCGGCCGGGCAGGGCGGCGGTCTGGACCTGCACCGGGCCAGGGTGATGCTGGGCCTGCTGCTGGGCACCCTGCCCTACATCCCCCCGCCCGGCGGCGCCCCCGAACCCGACCCGCCGCCCGGCGCTGATGACAGCCCGCCCGGCGATGGACCCGGCCCCGGCCCCGGTGGTCACCTCGCCGGCAGCGGCTCCGGCGGCCACGACCGGGGCGGCGGGCCTGAGGACAGTGGCCCTGGCCGCAGCTCCGGCCGCGCACCGTGGGACGACCCGCCCGCCCCGCGCGATGAGGACGCCCCAGACGACGACGCTCCGGATGAGGACGGCCGCGATCACGGCGGCGACCCCGGCGACGGCCCGGATGACAGCCGCGAGGACGGCGAGGATGACTGGCCCGGGACCGGGCCGGTACCGCCATGGCCAGGCCTGGGCGCGATCCCGCCCCCGCTGGCCCGCCCCCGTCCCGCCGGCGGGCGGCCCGCGCCAAGGCTGCTGGACCTCACCCTGCCCTGGGCCACCCTGGCCGGACACTCCGCCGCGCCCGGGCTGCTGGGCCGCATCGGCCCGATCACCGCCGTCCAGGCCCGACAGCTCGCCCACGCCGCCCAAGCCGACCCGGCCGCCCAGTGGCGCATCATCGTCACCAACCCCGCCGGGCAAGCCATCACCGTCACCCGCATTCCCCGCCGCAGCCGCGACGGCCCCGCTCCGGCCCGCGCCAGTCCTGGCCTGGCCCGCGATGGCCCTGGCCCGGCCCGTGATGGCTCTGGCCCGGCCCGTGACCGCCCCTGGCCTGCCGCGCCGGCCCGGATGCCGACCGCGGAAGCGCGCCCGGCGCCGGACTGGTCGGCCGCGTCACCCTGACCATCACCCAGGACACCCTCACCAGCCACCAGCAGGCAGCCGACCCGAGGCCACCCGCCGGGACAGCCAGGCCCGGACCACCCGCCCGGGCAGCCAGGCCCTGACCACCCGCCCGGGCAGCCTGACCCGGACCACCCGCCCGGGCAGCCAGACCCGGACCACCCGCCGACATCACCGCCATGGCACTGCACGCCGCCGCCCGCGCCCTGCACACCGCCCTGGCCCAGGCCCGCGCCGACGCCGCCGCAGGCGGGTGCGCCCACCATGCCCGGTCCGATGCCTACCGGCCCCCGCCGCGGCTGCGCGAGCAGGTCACCGCCCGCGACCTCACCTGCCGCCACCCGGCCTGCCGCCAGCCCGCCTGGCGCGCCGACCTCGACCACACCCGCCCCTGGGAAGACGGCGGCCCCACCTGCACCTGCAACCTCGGCGGCGCCTGCCGCCGCCACCACCAGCTCAAGCAACACCCCCGCTGGAACCTCCGGCAAACCCGCCCCGGCCACTTCACCTGGACCACCTTGGCTAGAACTGTATTACTCACACTTTGCGGGTAGACTCATGGCATGAGCAAGACCCCAGGTCAGCAAGGCCCCATCGACATCTACGCCCGCGTTTCCCGCAAGGGTGACAAGCGGCAGCAGAGCACAAGCGGGCAGGTAGGCGCCTGCCGCGCGGTTCTGGCCGAGCGCGAGCTACCCGCCGGCGAGACCTTCATCGACCCCGGCCTGTCAGCGTGGAATCCCAAGGTGACGCGGCCCGACTGGGACGCGCTCATGGCGCGGCTGGAGAGCGGCGCGTCGGCCGGGGTCATCGTGTTTGACCTTGAGCGGTTCGCGCGCCGGCCCGCCGATGGCGAGCGGCTGATCGCTGCGGCTGAGCGTGGCTTGCTGGTGCTGGACTCCGACGCAGAGTTTGATCTTTGCTCCGCGAGCGGCAAGAAGGCATTCCGCGACGCGATGAACGCAGCGGCGTACTACTCCAACCGGCTGTCCGACCGCGTCAAGCGCGGGAAGGCAGCGAAGGCACGCAACGGGCAGGTTGACCGGGCCGGCTGGCAGGATCGCCCGTTCGGGTGGGAGCCGGACGGCATCACGCAGCAGCCGGCCGAGGTGAGCATCCTGCGCGAGATCGCGCGCCGTGTCCTCGCCGGCGAGTCGCAAGACGTGATCGCGCTTGACCTGAACGGCCGGGGGGTCACCACGACGCAGGGCAAGCCATGGCAGGCCACGCGCATCCGTGAGCTACTTCTCCGCGAGCGCAACCGGGGCAACCTTGAGCACTGCGGCGTGATCGTCGCGAAGCTGCCCGGGGAGCCGGTCATCGACTCCGCGACGTTCGACCGGCTGAGCGCGAAGTACGCCGCGCGGCGCGCGGGCCGGCCCTACACCCGCACGTACCTCGCCAGCGGCGCGGCAATATGCGCGGTCTGCCGGCTGGCGCTGACCGGGCGCCCGGTGCCGCGACGGCGGCCCTACCCTGACGGCTCGGTCGCGCGAGAGTACCGGTGCTGCAAGAAGGTCGGCACCGCTGCGTGCGGGACGGTCGCCATAGACCAGCGAGCGCTCGACGCCGCCACGCGGGAACTGGCCATCGCCATCCTGTCCGACCCGCGCCACGCCGCGCAGGTCGAGGCCGCCGCGGCCCGGCACATCGAGGAGGCAACCGCGCTCGACAGCCTGATCGCCGAAGCGGAGACGACCGCGCTACAGATCGGCGACCGGCTCGGCCGCGGCGAGATCACCCTGGCCCGTCACGACACGATCATGGGCCCGCTCGACGCGCGCCTGGCGGACCTGCGCACGAAGCGCGAAGCGCTCAACGGCGGCCCGGCCGAGCCGTTGCCCGCAGCGCAGTCGCGCGCCGAGTGGGCGGCACGGTGGGACGCCGCCGAGCCCGCCGAGCGCCGGACCCTGCTGGCGATGGCACTGCGCGGCCGGATCCTGGTCGTCGGCACGGCCGACCCCTCCGAGCCCGCGAACGTGGCGCGCAGGCTCAGCATCGGGGACCGGCCATGAGCGGCCCGTCCTATGTGGAGCTGGAGATCCTGTGCGAGCGCTGCGAGCGCGCGGGAAGGCGACGCAGGCTCGCGCTGTTCGGCTCCTACACCTACCCCGGCGCCGACCGTACCCCGTGGGAGCAGGGCCGCCGCTACGGCGGCGCGAAGGTGCGCTCGCTGTGGTGGGGACCGGACGGCAACGACAAGGTCAAGCTCTCCTGCGACGGCACCGACAGCGGGCGGGGATGCCAGAACATGCCCGACATCACCCGGGCGTGGGTGATCGAACAGCTCGCCGAGATCTGGGCGCCGGACAGCCGCGAAACCCGGACCGTGCTGCGGTAGGGTGATCGCAGCCACAACGGCATAGGCCGCCGCGGAGGGCCGGACCCGCGGACATGCGCACCTCGGCGGGTGACGCGAGAATCTCGTGTCCCGAGGTGCTGCCAGATGGCCGCCAAGTCCAAGACCCGCCGGACTATCTCCGGCAAGATCGCCGCCATCGAGCGGCACAACGGCCCCGGTGATCCCCGCCTGGACCCGCTGAAGATCGCCGGAGCCGCGCTGGCCATCGCCGAGATCGCCGAGTGGGCCCGCTGCGCCGCCGCGGCGCTGCCCGTGTTCGACCAGGCCGAGATCGACGCCGCGGGCCGCGCAGCCGCCAAGATCGACGCCAGGCGCGCCCGCAAGGCGGCCGGCAATGCGGCCACCTGACAACAAGGCGGGCCGCCCCCGGCAAGGACGGCCCGCAACGTCAGCCCCGGCGACGGCGCTCGACGCTCTCACCGTACCGCGCGAGCTGGCGGCGTGGCGCTGCTGGACGCACCGGGCCCGGCACGCATGCGGGTGCGGCCGGGCGGCCGACTGCCTGCTGAACGACCCGCTGCCCGTGCACGCGCCGCAGCCTTGCGCCGGCCAGTTCGGCGAGGACGGCCGCTGGCGGGCGCATTGCCGGGCCGCGTCGTGACCGGCTGGTGCGCCGCACCCGGGTGCGGTAACCATCTGCCCCCGCGCAGGCGCCGGTTCTGCTGCGACCTCTGCCGCATCCGCGGGCAGCGGGCCGAGAACCGCACCGAGAACGGCGATTTCGGCCGGGCCGCGATCCGCATGATCCGCGCGATGGCCAGGCGCGTCGGCGCGGCCGACATCGCGGAGTTCGGCGCCATGTGGGAGGTCATGACCGAGGCCGAGCGCGCGGTAACCGACACGATCGACGGCCTCCAGAAGAGCGGCTACTCCTGGTCCCAGATCGGCGCTGAGATCGGCTGGAGCAAGCAGCGGCTGTCCCAGTGGAGGCAGCGCCGGGGCGCGGTCCAGCGTAAACGGACCGTTGACGCCGGGCCGGCGGGAACAGGTGACCCGGCATGACCGGGTGCGCCGACTCCCGCGGCGACGGAGAGACCATGCTGGCGCGGGCCGAGCGGACGGCCAGGGGCGCCCGGCTGTTCCGCCAGATCGCTGATGACGCCGAGGCCGAGGTCGTACGCGCGTACGACCGGTGGAAGGACGCCGAGGCCAGGGCCGACACTGCCGAGGACGAGGCGCGCCGGGCCGCTGCTGCGCTGGACGGTGCGGCATGACCGGCCGCCCCGGGCACTGCCTCGCGCCAGCGGGCAAGGACTGCTGGCTCGGGGCCTGCGCCTGCCCGGTGCCGGAACCCGCGTACGACCCGGGCCCGCTGCCGCTGGCCGGGTCGGGCGGCGCGGAGCTGCTCGATGAGGTCGCCGCGTTCCTAGAGAGCTACGTCATCTTCCCGGGCCGCCACGCCGCCGCCGCGGTGGCGCTGTGGGCCGCGCATACCCACCTGGTGAGCCGGTTCGAGAGCACGCCCCGGCTGGCGCTGCTGTCACCGGAGAAGCAGTGCGGCAAGTCCCGCGTGCTCGAGCTGCTCGAGCTGCTGTGCGCCGGGGCCGAGACGCTCTCCGACGCCAGCCCCGCCTACCTGTACCGGCGGATCGGTGCCGGGTCGGTCACCATCCTGCTCGACGAGGCCGACGCGATCTGGAAGCGCGGCAAGGCCGACGAGACCGCCGAGGCGCTCCGCTCGGTCGTCAACGCCGGGCACCGCCGGTCGGCGACGGTCGGCCGGGTGGAAATGAGCGGCGTCACGGCGAACCTCGTCCGCTTCCCGGTGTACGCCCCGGCCGCCATCGCGGGCATCGGCAGCCTGCCCGACACGATCCTGGACCGGGCCGTGATCCTGCGCATGCGGCGCCGGGCACCGGGCCAGCGGATCCGCGGCTACCGGGAGCGCACCACCCGGCCGCAGGGCGAGGCGCTGCGGGACCAGCTCGCCAAGTGGGCCGCGGACGTGGCCGACCGCGTCGGCGACCCGTGGCCCGACATGCCGTCCGGCGTGGCCGACCGCCCGGCCGACGTATGGGAGCCGCTGCTCATGGTCGCCAGCCTCGCGGGCGGCGGCTGGCCGAAACGGGCCGCCGAGGCATGCGCCGCGTTCGTCGCCGACGCCAGCCACGACACCGAGACCGCGGGCACCCGCCTGCTCGCCGACCTGCGCGACGTGCTCGGCGGCCAGGACGAGCTGTGGACCGGCGAGATCCTGTCCGGACTCCACGCGCTGGACGAGTCGCCGTGGGGCGAACGGTACGGCCACCCGCTGACACCCCGTCAGCTGGCGAAGCTGCTCAAGCCCTACGGCGTGACCTCAGCGCAGGTCCGCAAGGGCGAGGTGAACCGCCGGGGCTACCGGCGCAGGGACCTGCGCGACGCCTGGCAGTCCTACCTGCCCCGGGCAGCCGCTACAGCCGCTACAAGCGCTACCGGCCTGGCCAGCGCAGTAGCGGACGTAGCGGCTGTAGCGGACACCCCGGCGGCGTGCACGGTGTGCGGCAATCCGCTTGACCCGGCGCTCGCCGGGCTCGGCGACACCACGCACCCGATGTGCGACCCCGAAGGAGAGACGACAGTGAAGCTTTCCAGCCAGCCGCCCGTCAACAAGCTTCTCAGGTCCCAGCCGGGCCGGGCGCGGGCCGGCCAGTGCCGGGCCTGCCTGCTGGTGACTGATGACCTGCGCAACGGGCTCTGCCGCGACCGTGCCGCATGCGAGGCGCGCCAGCCGGCCCTGGACCTCGGCGCCGAGGTGAAGCCTGGCGGCAGCTTCGGGCACCCGGACGCTTCGGACAGCGCGGATGGCTCATGAGCGCAAGCCGCGCCAGCCAGGCGCCAGCCAGCGAGCCGCATGGAAGGCCGCACTCGCAGCAGACGGCCAGGGGCCCTGGGCCCGCGCTTAGCTGCCGCTAGGCGGCGCGTGGCCCATCGCGGCGATGCTAAGCGCGTCCTGGGGTTCCCGGGCCCGTGAGCAGTTCATGAGAATCGGGCCGAGCCACATGCCTACCGCTAGCGAAACACCGAACCAGGCGACAAGGCCGATCGGCACCCACCACCATGCATTCATGCCCGCCTTCTCCCGCCTGGGCTGCCCATGAAATATCGCACGTTTGCCGTCCGCTTGTCGTTCACTTGCACGACGGCTCGGTCGGCCTGTCAAGGCGCAGGGCCCGCCCGTGGGCCCACGTCCCCCGCTGGCGCCGCGACCTCCACTACACCGGCCGGCACTCAGGCGACGCGGCACAGTACACAGCCAGGCGCCCTGCCGCGCGGTTTAGCTGTCACTGGGCGGCTGCCCCTCCCGGGGCGGCTTTCGGCGCCTGGCGCGTTTCTCCGGGTGCCGCAAGAGCGCCCAGCCAAGCACCAGCCCGGCCGCTACCGCGGGGGCGAGCCAGGCGGCGGCCAAGCCGGTCAGCACCCACGACCACGGGCTCATCCCTAACCCCAAGCGGCACATCCGGACACTCGCCGTGCCCTCTACCGAGAACACGACCAGCCATGCCGATCCGTTACGGCCGGACGCCGCTACGGGGCCCCTTACGGCACGCGCTCGCACCGGGGCCGGTACCACACCGACCGGCAGATGGCACACCAGACGGCGCACACGCAGAGTGACCACGGTCGGCCACCACCACCCCGGCACCCGGACCACCTCCCGGTCGGCACCCGCCTGCCACCACCCCGGGCGGACACCCCGCCGGGAAACCCGCAGGTCAACGAATCGCGCTGCGCGAAACGGGCATTTCTATGGCTGCCCGGTCAGCTAGATGTCCTGTGCCGGCCTGAAACAGAAAAACGCGGAACGATCTTGGATACGGCCGTGACTCTGGGTTACCGCTCGCCGGGGTCCTAGCCTGGGAGGATGAGCGTCCCGAGGGCGCCCGCGGGCATGGGCCCGGCCGGGCGCCGGCTATGGCGTGAGGTGCTCGCGGATTTCGAGCTCGGCGGCCACGAGCAGCTGATCCTGGTCAACGCGTGCCACGTCGCCGATACCTGCGCGGCGCTGCAAGAGGTGATCGCGGCGGACGGGCCGATGCTGACGGACCGGGAGGGCGGCCCGCGGACGCATCCGGCGTGCCGGGAGCTGCGGCAGCAGCGGATCACCCTGGCGCGGCTGATCGTGTGCCTGCGCGTCCCGCTGGGCGACGAGGACGCCGGGGGAGACCGGTCGCAGTACCGGGGGATGCGCGGAGCGTATGGGCTGCGGGGCGAGGCGTCGTGAGGCGCCGCCGGCCGCGGGAGGCGCCCCCGCCGTGGCTGGACGAGTTCGACCCGGATGCGTGGTCGGATGCGTCCGATGCCGGGTACGCGCCGGGCGTCCGGGATTACCGCGCCGGGTGCCGGTGGAACGATGCGGTCAATGAGTGGCGGCGGGTGCATGGCTGGCGGCCGGGGGAGCTGGCTGCGTTGCTGGCGTCACTGGGCGAGCCGGTGTGAGGCGCCGCCGGCCGCCGGGGCCGCCGCCGCGGATCGAGCCGCCGTCCTGGTACAGGTCCTTCGACCCGGCGATGTGGGATGAGCCGGGCCCGCAGGAACTGGCGATGATCGAGGGCAGCTGGCGGCACTGGCCTGAATGCGCTGACGGCAGCCCGGAGTGGCTGGAGTTTCACGAGACCCATGCCCGGCGCCGCTGGGAGCTGGCCCGGTACGCCTACCGGCGGAAGCATCCGGACTTGGCCGAGCAGGAGTTCGCCGAGATCCAGGCCCGGCGCGCGGAGAGACGCACGCAGGATTTGTGAAACGGCCAGTACACTAATGCGCATGAGCACTGCTGATGCGGCGCGGGCCGAGCAGGCCAGCCACGCGGCCCGGGCGAGGTGGGAGCGGGAGGGCAACCCGGTTCTCACCCGGTCGGTGCAGGTCGTTGTCACCCGCGCTGATGAGCTCACCGACAGCCAGCGGGCCGAGCTCGGGGCCGCGATCACCGAGGAGGCACCCGATGGGGTTTGAAGCACTGGAGTTCTTGCGGGCAGCCGGTGGCGACCCGGACCCGGCCGGTTCCCGCCTGGACCGGGCGGCAGCAATGGAAGCCATTGAGGACGCCGCGGAGGCCCGGCAGGCTGAGCGACGGCGGGCCGAGGCCGAGGAACGCCAGGAGGTCCGCGCGCTGATGAATCGCCAGTGGGGCGATCCGCTGGGACAGATGCGCATGGCGCAGGCCGACATGGTGAACCTGTCCGACCGGGTGAGCGACCTGCGGGACCAGCTGGCGAAAGCCGAGGACCGCCTGGACCGGGCGCGTTCCAATCTCACCTTCTGGGCGGAACGCGGCCTGCTGGCCGAGGAAGCCACGCGGCGCAGCTACCCGAACCCGGTGGAAGCCGCAGTGATGCGGGCGGCTGACGTAGCGCGGGAAATCCACGAGAACCGCGACATCCTCGAACGGGCACGGCGGGCGGTGCGCCATGGCCATTGACCGGTACGCGCACGCCCCGATGGAGGGCGCAGCCGCGGCGGCGAAGGAGGCCGCGGCGCGGCAGGTCCAGGCCGACCTGGACAGCGACCTCCATTCGGCGGAGGTCCAGGCGGCTCACACCGGCAGGCCCACCCCGGCGCAGGCGGTAGCGCGCGGGGTCACTCCCTCAAGCGGCAGCGGCAGCGGGACCGCGGCCTGACAGACGTCCCCGCAGCGGGTTACTGCCTCCGGCCGGGGACGAGCACGGCACCCCGTTCTTGCTGGCGGGGTGCCGTTGCTTCTCGCGCTGCGTGCTACTCGCCGCCGAGGTACTGACGGCGGAGCCGCTGGCATGCGGCAAGGTCGCGCTCCAGTGCCACAATCCGCTCGTCCGCGGCCTCGCGGGCGGTGATCTCACCGGAGTCCTCGCGCTCGCGGATGCTGCGCAGGAACGCGTCGAGCCGGTCGTCCTCGGCCCCGATCTCGATGTAGTAGCGCGTGTGCTGCTGTCTCCTCCTCCTCCTCCTCCTCCTCGCTGCCGGGCGGCAGGCACGGGCCGGATATCCAGCCTCCTATGTCACGTCTGACGTTCGGGTCGGGCTGGTCGGTGGGACGATCTTCTGTAGCCAAGGGGTTCCTCCTTGGTCAGGGCCCGGGTAGCGGCGTTCGCGCGCCGTCCGGGCCCGCCGCTATCTGCGGCAACTCGCAGACTACGCCTAGCATGCTTGCCATGCTAGGCATGACCTGGATAGGTAGCACTGCCTGGCACACCTAGCATGATCATGTGGAGGTCGACCCTCACTCTAAGGAGCCGTCCTACGCCCAGGTAGCGCGGCAGCTTCGCGAGCAGATCATGTCTGGCGAGCTTGGCCCGCGGGATCAGCTGCCGTCGCTCAAGCGCCTCATGCAAGAGACCGGGCTGGCGCAGGGCACGGTGCAGCACGCGATCCGGGTGCTGGAGGCGGAGGGCATCGTCTACACCGTCAGCGGGCGCGGGACGTTCGTCGTGCCCGAGGACCAGCGGCCGGGGCGCTGACGGTACGGACACGCGAGCACGGGGCAGCGCGCCCATCGCTCAGCCGCGCGCTCAGGGTCGCTCATCTTCCGCGCGATCCTGGCCGCGTTTGACGAGCGCGGCATGTAGCTCTTGCCTGGCACGTGTCATCCGGCTCAACTCTCGGCGCAGTATGCCGTGGAGCGAGTCAAGGTCAGCGAGGACTCGGCCGGCCATGTCTGCTGCTTCGGCCACGTAGCCAGCAGTGTCGGTGTCGGTCCGTTGGGCTAGCGCGTTCAGCGAGTCTTCAAGATCCGCCGCAAGATCGGATAGCCGCTCAACTTCCGCTAGCTGCGCTTGCATCCGGACTAGCGGGACGCACGGCCCGGTACCGGTGGTCATGCGGCCAGGCTATGCCGCTTCCGACCGGATACGTGCGGACCATGCGAGCGGCCCCGGTCGCTCGCGCTGGACGGCGCAGAGCAGGTGGACCCATCGCCCGGTGCTGACCAGCCGGCCGATTCGCTGGCCTGCCGTGACCGGGCCGCCGCATGCTGAGCAGACCGAGCTACGCCGCGCTTTCATCACGCGATCACACGTGATCATGCGTCAAGGTTACTTGACAAGTGATCTTCGCCCCGAGGGTACGCGCGTACCGTCCGGGCTAAGCTGACAGTGTGGCCAGGGTGTGTGTAAATAATCCAAGTCGAACTCCCGCCGGGCGTACCTACACCACCGGCCCCGACACCCACCCCGTGTAGGTTCACACGGGCTCGATATCCACCCTGCGGGGGAGGCGAGGCCGGTAGGACACGCCGGTAGGACACGCCCGTAGGACGCGCCCCTAAGACACGCCCCTAAGACACGCCCCTAAGACACGCCCCTAAGACACGCCCCTAAGACACGCCCGATGCTCCCAGCCACTCCCATGTATCGGTAGCGCGGTTCGGCGCTCTTATCGGTAAGGGCTCTCGCAGCCCGATGCAGCTTGACGTGGTTGACACGGCCCGGCACACGGCCCTGGGGCGGCCGACGGGCCCGGCTTTGAATGGGGGCTGGTTATGCGAACCGAGGTGATGTTCCTGGACTGCCCGGCGTACATGGACCGGCATGGTGCGGTACGGTGCGGGCTCCCGGCCGAGGTGGAGCAGTGGTACGCGATCAGGTCGACCGACGGGCCGCTGGAGAGCGCGAAGATCCGGTGCCCGCGCGGCCACATGTTCAACGGGCCGGTGGAGTCGCTCACCTGGCACAAGCACCACAATGCCGCCGCGGCCCAGGCACACGGGGCACGCGGTGTGCGCGGCTGATACCCGAGTGTGGCGTGGCCCTAGTCTTGGCCTGTGAACGGTGAAGTGGACCGGCACCCGGCCGAGGGCATCGTGTGAACGCGACGGGCTATCAGGTCGTGCCGATCGGGCGGGTCGAGTCCCCGTTGAAGGACCGGGCGCAGGCACCGCGGCAGGGGGATGAGGGCGCGCCCGCCGCGTGGCTGGTGTTCGAGCCCGAGGTCGCCGAGGGCCTGCCTGACATCGCGGCCGGAACCGAGATCATCGTGCTGACCTGGCTTGACCGTGCCGCCCGGGACGTACTGGTCACCCGGCCGCGCGACGATCCGGCGCGTCCGGTCACCGGGGTGTTCAGCACCCGCTCCCCGGACCGCCCTAACCCGATCGGGCTGCACCGGGTCCAGGTCGTCGCGACCGACGGGCTGAGGATCCTGGTCCGCCCGCTGGAAGCGCTGGACCAGACGCCGATCATCGACGTGAAGCCGGTGCTCGGCCCGGCCGCCGAACGCTGACCCGGTCTCAGCGAACCCTTTCTCCGCCGGCCTCGGGCCTGAGTACGTGGGCAGTCGTGAAGGGGATGAAAAGGGTTCAGTGCAGATGGAGCAGGGCCAGGTCCTTGAGCAGGATCATTACTAGCCCCAGCGCTGCGGCCGCCGACGTGACGAAGAAGAGCTGCCTACCGCGCAACTGGGCGGCCCGGCCCGCCCGCCAGCCGTAGAAAGTCATCACCACGACCGCCACCACCAGCCCCACGTTGGCGGCCGTAAGGGGCGAGGCCCCGGCCAGCCGGGCCAGTACCAGCGCCAGCAGCGGCAGGTAGGACGCGCTGACCATCGGCCAGGTAGCGGCCAGCGCTCTCCTGACGTAGGCCCAGGTCGGCAGGGCGCCCTTTTCCGTCTGCTCGCCGAGAAGCTCGGCGTACTCCTCGGCGAGCCAGTACACCAGCAGCGTGACGACCACCGAAACCACCAGCGCGGCCGTGGGCAGCTTGCCCCCGGCGGCCGCCAGGATAGCCGCGGTGACGATGGCGCCGTAGATGCCCGCCGCCACACGCTGCCCCGCACTCCCCGCCGGTGTGCCTCGCCGGGTTCCGCGACCTTCCGCGATGCCAGCCATGATCGCCCCTAGATGCCGCTGCGTCTCGGGCCCGCCCTCCGCGAGACGCGGGGTTCCGGCCGGGCACTAACCAGGATGAACTCGTAGAGATCAGGCCGTGGCGTCGGGCGTGCGCTTGTCGTATGACGGAAGCATGCGGTATGCGCAGCGGGGCGGGTACACGCCCGCCGAGCAGCAGCGGCGGGAGCGGCTGCGGCTGCGGGCAGCTGAGCGGTTCGCCCGCGGAGACGGGATCAGCGAGATCGCGCGGGACCTGCGAGTCACCGAAGGGTCGGTGCGGCGGTGGCGGCGCGCCTGGCAGGACGGCGGGATGGAGGCGCTCAGGTCCAGAGGGCCGGTGTCGCGGGAGAAGCTGAGCGCGCAGCAGTGGGCGCGGCTGGAAGCCGAGCTGAACCGGGGGCCGCTGGCGCACGGGTTCGCCGGGGACCAGCGGTGGACGCTGGGCCGGATCAAGACGCTGATCGGCAAGCTGTTTCATGTCGGGTACACCGTCGAGGGCACCTGGAAGCTGATGCGCCGGCACGGCTGGTCGGCCCAGGTCCCGGTGCGCCAGGCGCTCGAACGCGATGAGGAAGCGGTGGCGGTGTGGAAGGCCGAGGTGTGGCCGGATATAAAAGCGCCGCGCGCGACCTGGGCGCCTGGATTTGCTTCGAGGACGAGGCGGGCCAGGGGCTGAGGCCGCCGAAGGGACGCACCTGGGCCCGGCGCGGGGCCCGGCCGGTGGTGCGGGTGCGCGGCGCGGGCGGCGGGCGGGTCAGCATCGCCGGGGTGGCGTGCTACCGGCCCGGGGACCGGCCGCACCTGTTCTACACGCTGCGCGTGTACCGCCGCCGCAAGGGCGAGGCCAAGGGCTTCACCTGGAGCGACTACCGGGACCTGATCATCGCCACCCACCGGGGGCTGTCCGCCCCGCTGATCTGGTGCTGGGACAACCTCAACATCCACCTGGCGCCGGAACTGGCGGACTTCGCGCAGGAGAATCAGGCCTGGCTGCGCATCTACCGGCTGCCCGCGTATGCGCCCGACCTTAATCCGGCGGAGGGGATCTGGTCACTGCTCAAGCGGGCCATGGTCAACTTCGCCGCCGCCGACCTGGACGGCCTGGTCCGCATCGTCAAGCGCAAGCTGAAGAAGATCCAGTACCGGCCCCACCTGATCGCCGGCTGCCTGGCCGGTACAGGCCTGAGAATCGAACCCTGGTAACCATATGCACTACGAGTTCAATCTGGTTAGGCCATCGTAGAAGCCGGCTACCGGTAGCCGGGGCTCTCTGGTCCGGACCCCCGGTCATCGGCGCCCGCCAGGTCGGGCGAGCGGCTGGCCTCGCCGCCCGGCCCGGCCGCAACCTCCTGCTGCACCCCGGAGCGCAGGCCCACCAGGGCCACGACCGCCGCCGCCGCCATGATCCCGGCCATGATGTACAGCACGGTCTGCGTGGACTGCGCGAAGTCGAGCCGGAAGAAATGAGGAATCGACGCAACGCTCCCGGACCCGCCGTGGGACTGGGAGAGGGTCGCCGCCTCGGCGCTCGCCCGGGCCCTGGGCAGGCCGAGGGCGACCAGCGAGTTGGTGACGTGGTTGCGCATCTCGGTGACCAGGACGGTGCCGAGGATGGCCAGGCCCATGCTGGCTGCGTAGTTGCGGACCGTCTGGGTGATGCCGGTGGCCTCGCCGTAGGTGAGCCGGCTGGCCCGGTTGACCGCGTCCGTGCTGGCCGGCCCGAGCATGAATCCCATGCCGGCCCCGGCCAGGACGATGTACCACTGCTGCGCGCCGAAGTTGAGCCCGGTGGCCTTGCTGGCCCACAGCCAGAACCCGACCGCACCCAGCGCGCAACCGAAGAAGACCGGGCGCTTGGCCCCCACGCGGTCCAGCATCCGCCCGCCGATCTGCGCCGCGACGACGAAGCCGAGGAAGAAGAACAGCAGGATGACGCCGGCCTGGGAGGATGACTTCCCCAGTGAGATCTGGGCGTACTCGCTGGCGAAGAAGAACACCGGGATGAAAGCCAGGTTGGTGATGAACAGCACGATGTTCTCGACCAGGAACGGCCGGATGCCGAAGATGCTCACCTTCATTAGCGGCTCGGGGGTGCGCGCCTCGACGAAGTAGAACACGACCAGGAGCGCCAGCCCGACGATGATGGACAGCCAGATGAGCGGGTTGTGCCAGCCCCAGATGTTCGACTGCTGGAATCCGAATACGCTCAGCGCCACGCCGGAGGCGATCAGGGCCAGGCCCCGGTAGTCCATCCGGGCCGGCTTGTGCTCCGTGACCGGCTTGGAGATGACGATCAGCACCAGGGCGACCAGCGCGACCGGGATATTCACCCAGAAGATGGCCCGCCAGGTCCACTGGGTGAGAAAACCGCCCAGCACCGGGCCGATCGCGGTCAGTCCGCCGGCGACGCCGAAGAAGAGCGCCAGGGCCCGCCCGCGCTGGCGCAGCGGGAAGGTCTGCACCACGATGGCCAGCGCCGCCGGGAACATGATCGCCCCGCCGAAGCCCTGGACGGCCCGGAAGATCACGATCCACGCTTCGGCAAAGCTTCCCTTCGGCGTCAGCCCGCACAGCGCCGAGGCACCGGCGAACACGATGATGCCGAGCGTCACCATCTTCCTGTGGCCGACCGTGTCAGCCAGCCGGCCGCCGAAGGCGAAGAACGCGCTGAGCGACAGCAGATAGGCGTTGACCATCCACTGCACACCGGTGCTGGACAGGCCGAGTTCCCGCTGGATGTTGGGCACCGCTATAGACACGATCGTCTGGTCGATGAAGATCATCGCGACAGCGAAGATCATCGCCGCCAGAACCAGGCTCTTGGACCGGCCGCCAGTGGCGCTGCTGACTGTCATGGCCTCCCCGTATCGCCCGGGGCCGCGGCCGCGGCCTGGCCGATGGTGACGCTTCGCTACCCTACGCCAGCAGTCCGACGGCTAGGGCGACAGGGATCATCCCGGCCGGCGCCTAGAGAGGCCGGGACCAGCCGGCCGACGCCAAGGGAGGCCGGGACCAGCCCGCCAGCGCCAAGGGAGGCCGGGACCAGCCCGCCGACGGCCAGAAAGGCCGGGACCAGCCGGCCAGCGCCAAGGGAGGCCGGGACCAGCCCGCTGACGGCCAAGGCAGACCGGCCCAGCCGAGCGGCCTCGGGAAAGACCGGCGCCGCTGAGCCGCGGCCGGTGTCCCCCGGTTAGGTGACATGACCGGCCCGTCGGCCCGGCCTACTAATACGTGTGGAGTATTGCCGACATCAACGGGAGGGCATTCATGCTCCGCATCAGATCCGCCGTGACCTTAGCGGCACTGGGCGCCGCGGCGGTGCTGGCCGTCGGCCCGGCGACCGCCGCCAGCGGCTGGAATATCATCTCCGCCCCGCCCACCGGGCAGAACGCCAACCTGCAGGGCGTCAGCGCGGTGTCCGATTCAGACGCCTGGGCGGTGGGTTCCGCCCACGGCGCCGCCAACACGGGCATCGGCTCCAAGGTGCTCATCGACAACTGGAACGGCACGGCCTGGTCCCAGGTCGCCACGCCGACCACCCCGGGCAACACGGCCACCCTGGTGGCGGTCAGCGCGAGCAGCGCCACCGACGCCTGGGCGGTCGGGCACACGCAGGTGAACAAGTCGGGCTTCGCCCCGCTGGCCCTGCGCTGGAACGGGACGGCCTGGTCGGTCTCGCCCAGCGCCGCCACCGCGCTGGCCGGACAGATCGCGGACGGGGTGGCGGACATCAGCCCCACCGACGCCTACGCGATCGGCGGCGGCCTGGGCAGCGCGCACAGCGGGCTGGTCGCGCAGTGGAACGGCACGACCTGAACGAGGATAACGGTGCCGCCGCCGAACAATAACAACATGCTCAGCAACCTGAACGCGATATCCGCCGACGGCCCGAACGACGTGTGGATCGTCGGGACCTTCCTCGACGAGATCAGCCCGACCTTCTTCCCGACCGAGACCTATTCGCTGCACTGGAACGGGACCACCTGGAGTGTGGTGCCGATGCCGCTGATCAACAGCTCCAACATCAACGCGTTCTTCCACTTCAACGCGATCAAGGCGAACAGCCCCACCGATGTGTGGGCCGTGGGCGACAGCGGCGTGGTCGACGGCGGCAGCAGCACCCTCATCGAGCACTGGAACGGGACGGCGTGGAGCATCGTGCCGAGCCCGTCCCCTGGGTCCGATGACCTCCTCAGCGGCGTGACCACGAGCAACGCGGCGAACGACGGGTGGGCGGTCGGCTCCGGCGTGCCCGCGGGCGCGACCCAGGCGCAGACCCTCACGCTGAACTGGAACGGCACCGCGTGGACCACCGTGGCCAGCCCGGACGTCGGCAGCCCCAGCGTGCTGAACTCCGTGTCCACCAACCCCGGGGCCGCGATCGTCTGGGCGGTCGGCCAGAGCGGGGCCTCCGGCTCGTTCAATCCGCTCGTGCTCCAGAACGGCTAACGGCGGGCTGTGCGCCCCGGCCCGTGCGCGTGGCCTGTACGGGCCGGGGCGTCCGCTCGCTGATCTGCTGAGTTCCTTGCTCAGCAAGGGACTGAGATCCACGCCCGTACTGGCGAGAAAGCTCGCGAGGAGGGCGGGCCGGTAGTGAGACACGCCCTCCATCCGGGGATGCCGAGCTGGCTGGCACCGCAGAAGGACGAGCGGATCGCGATTTCCTGGGTAGGACACCGCAGGACCGGAAGCCCGCCGGGGTGCCGCCGGACACGGAGGAGACCATGAGGCTTCTCAAATGGGTAGTTATCATTGGCTTCATAGGTGTATGCGTGCTTGTGCTGGTCAGCAAGGATGACATACGCCGCATGCGGCAGATGCGGCAGATGTGAGGGGCCGGGCGCCCGGCGCCGCCTCCTGCTACAGCCAGTCCTTGCGCCGGAAGACGACGTAGAGCACGATCGCGATGACCGCCATGACCCCGAACGCGGCCGTGGCTCCCCATGGCTTGTCGAATCCCGGATAGGGGACGTTCATGCCGTAAACCCCGGTGATGAGCGTCGGCACGGCGATGATCGCCGCCCAGCTCGTGACCTTCTTGGTGATGACGTTCATGCGATTGCCCTGGATGGTGATGTTCGTTTCCAGGATCGTGGCCGGGTGGCCGGGAGATGGCGGCTAGGTGGGCCGAGGGGCGAGGCCAGGATAGAGCGCGCCGGCCCGGTCGTTCAGGTAGCCGAGAGCCTGCTCGCTGGTGGCGGTCTTCGGGTCGATGCCCGCGACGTGACCGTTGTGCAGGGCATCCAGCGCGATGGCGGCGCCAAGCAGGTGCTGTCCCAGCTGCGGGAGCGGCCGGTCCGGCGGCACCGCCGGGGCGGCCTGCTGGGGCACCGCCGGGGCGTGACCCCCGGCCAGTCTTCCTGCGGCCGGGGGGTGGCGCGGGTCAAGACGGGCGCGATGCCGGGCGCGGTGGCGTCGCGGTCGGTCAGCGGGGGCCCGAGGTTCCACCGGGCGCGCAGCGTCGCGATCAGCGAGGTATTGCCGTAGGGGCGGGTGACGACGGTCTGCGGGTCGATGTAGGCGGACACGGCCAGGGCGGGGATACGGACCCCGGCCCGGTTGAACCCGAACCCCATCTGGCCGGGCGGGTCGGCCGCATGGGGCGGGGCGGCCCGTGGCGGCGGGACATGGTCGTAGGTCCCGCCGTGCTCGTCGAACGTCACCAGGAACAGCGTGTTGGCGAAGTTGGAGCCGCCGGCGGTCTCCGACGCGCGCACGGCCGAGTAGATGCGGGCCAGCAGGTTCTCCCCGCCCAGGATTCGGCGACGGCGGGTTGGGCGCGTCGCCGTCGAGCAGCCACGAGCTGACCGGAGGGTGGTAGTCGTTGTGGTTGCGGATCAGGGACGGCTCGATGAACGAGTACGCGGGCAGGCGGCCGTGCTCGGCGTCGTCGAAGAAGTCGTCCAGGTCGGAGAAGCGGGTGGCGAAGTGCTTCCACAGCTGGGTGGCGTGGATCAGCCCGGTGATCGACAGGCGCATGCCGGGGTCCACGTACACCCGCCAGGGCAGGTCCGCGGCGTCGAGCCGCTCGAAGATGGTCGCGGCGTGGTTGTGCAGCGGGAAGTTCTCGTACGGGGTGTTGATCACGAACCCCGATGAGCTGGCGGCGTGGTAGAAGGAGCGGTTGGCGAACGTCTGCGAGGGCACCTCGCAGTGCCAGTGGTCGAAGGTGGCGAACCCGCGGGCGATCGCCGAGATGACCGGCACCTGCCCGGGGGTGTACCCGGTCATGATCTGCGCGTACTCCTCGTAGCCCGGCGGCCGCCCCTGCTCCGCGGTGAACGCGCTGATGTAGTCGGCCACGAACCCGTCCATCGCCGGCACCGCGTCCGGGTCCGGCGGGCGCGTTGTACGGGGCGGTCATGTGCTCGCACAGCACGCCCCGGTTGCCGGGCGGGTCGATGATCCCGAACAGCTGGGTGTTGACGTGCGGGTACTCCTCCCCCGGGTCCGGGTTCGGGGTATCGGTGTTCGCCGCCACCGCGTAGGGCACGACCCCGCGGTCCGCGCCCGGCCCGGCCCAGGCCGGGATCGGGTTGCTCAGCTCCTTGCCGATCACGCCCTCGAACGAGGCGACTTCGCCGGGCTGGTACAGGCGGCCCAGGAGGTTGTCGAACGCGCGATTCTCGAACATAACGGACACGACGTGATCGAACTTCGCCCCGTCCCCGGCTCCGGCCACGACCCCTCCTCCGCCTGCCCCTGTGGCTCGGGCCAGGGTACGCCGACGGTCTGCACTAGGGTTCGGGTTATGAGCGAGCCGGAGGGGCGCGGCGCCGCCTGGACTGAGGAGCGAGGGAGCCTGCGACCGAGCGACGAGGGAAGGCGGTGCAGTGAAGGGGGCATGGGGAGGCGGGCGGGGGCCGCAGGCGAGCGGGAAACGCCACATGACCGAACCGGCCCGCTACGCCGAGCCCCCGGCTCCCTCCTTCCTGTTCGACCTGGACGGCACGCTCATCGACAGCGTGTACCAGCACGTGCTCGCCTGGCGGGCGGCGCTGTCGCGGCTGGACATCGACCTGTCGGTGTGGCGGATCCACCGGCGGATCGGGATGAGCGGCGGGCTGTTCGTGTCCGCGCTGCTGCGGGAGACCGGGCGGACGCTGTCGGAGGACGACATCGCCCTGCTGCAGCGGGCGCACGGCGAGGAGTACCTGGCCCGGGCGGACTCGGTCCGGCCGCTGCCCGGCGCGGCGGACCTGCTGGCCGCGCTCACCGAGACGAAGGTGCCGTGGGCCATCGCGACCAGCGGGTACCGGGCCACCGCGGCCCACGCGCTGGACCTGCTGGGCCTGCCCGAGGACGCCCCGATGATCACCCGTGACATGGTCCGGCGGGCCAAGCCGGACCCGGACCTGTTCCTGGCCGCGGCCGCCCGGCTCGGGGTGGAGCCCCGGCACGCCTGGGTGGTCGGGGACAGCGTCTGGGACCTGCTGGCGGCCCGCCGGGCGGGCGCGCTCGGCATCGGCGTGCTGTCGGGCGGGTACGGCCGCGAGGAACTGGAGCGGGCCGGCGCCTACCGGGTGTACGCCGACCCCGCCGACCTGCTGGCCCGGGCCGACGAGGTCGGCGTGCGCGGGCTGGCGGCCCGGCAGGCACGAGTAGCCGCGGCAGCCGCCGCGTCCGGGCTACGGTCCAGCGCCCGTAGCCAGACGGCCGGTACCCCGTGGCCGGCGGCTCGTTCGGCACCGGGCCTGCATGGATTCTGTTAGGGATCGTCTCCGCGCCGCATGGGTCGCGCTTGGACGCGGACCTTTGCCTTTTCCGGGCGATTCACTGGAGCGGTTACCGCGGAAGCCTTGGAGGGCTCCATGCTGGACCTGCTCTTTATCGGCCTGACGATCGTCGCCTTCGGCGTGCTGTGGCTCCTGGTCAAGGGGGTCGAGCGCTTTGAGCGTTGAGAACTGGATCGGCCTGATCGGCGGCGTCCTGCTGACCGTCTACCTGTTCGTGGCCCTTGTCCTTCCTGAGAGGTTCTGATGAGTAGCACCGCCGCGGGCTGGCTTCAGTTCGCCCTGCTGGTGGCCGCCCTGGCCGCCTGCTACGTGCCGCTCGGCAACTACATCGCGCACATCTTCACCACCGACAAGGACTGGGCGGTCGAGCGCGGGTTCTACAAGCTGATCGGCATCGACCGGACCGCGGACCAGAAGTGGTCCGTCTACGTGCGCAGCATCCTGGCGTTCTCGTTCGTCAGCGTGCTGTTCCTGTACGGGCTGCAGCGGCTGCAGCACTACCTGCCGTACAGCCAGGGCTTTCCCGGCGTCACGCCGGACACGGCCTGGAACACCGCCGCCTCGTTCGTGACCAACACGAACTGGCAGAACTACGCCGGCGAGGCGACCATGGGCTACGTCGCGCAGATGAGCGGGCTCGTGGTGCAGCAGTTCCTGTCGGCCGCGGTCGGCCTGTCGGTGGCGATCGCGATGATCCGCGGCTTCACCCGGTCCCGGACCGACAAGCTCGGCAACTTCTGGGTGGACGTCACCCGCTGCACGGTCCGGCTGCTGATCCCGATGGCCATCGTCGGCGGGCTGATCCTCATCGCCGGCGGCGCGATCGAGAACTTCCACGCCTACCAGACGGTCACCACCCTGGCCGGCGGCCACCAGACGATCCCCGGCGGCCCGGTGGGCTCCTCGGAGATCATCAAGAACCTGGGCAACAACGGCGGCGGCTGGTTCAACACGAACGCTGCGCACTCGTTCGAGAACCCCAACCCGTTCACGAACTGGTTCATCATCTTCACGCTGCTGCTGATCCCGTTCGCCACGCCGCGGGCGTTCGGCAAGATGGTCAAGGACAACCGGCAGGGCTACGCGCTGCGTCGCGGTCATGGTGATCATCTGGGCGGCCGCGGTCGGCGGGATCAGCCTGTTCGAGGCGCACACCAGCATCGGCGGCACCGCCACGGTGCTCGCGGGCCACGCCGCGGAGGGCACGCAGGTGATGACCGGCACGCCCGGCTGCTCGTTGTTCGCGGCGTCCACCACGGTGACCTCGACCGGCGCGGTGAACTGCTTCCATGATTCGCTGACCCCGTTCGGCGGCGGCATCGCGCTGTTCGACATCGCCCTCGGCGAGATCGCGCCCGGCGGCATCGGCGCCGGCATGTACGGCATCCTGATCCTGGCCGTCGTGACCGTGTTCGTGGCCGGGCTGATGGTCGGCCGCACGCCGGAGTACATCGGCAAGAAGATCCGCCCCACCGAGATGAAGTACGCGGCCCTGTACTTCCTGACCCTGCCGGTGGTCATCCTGACCGCGGCCGCGCTTGTCGATCGGCACGCACATCGGTCAGGACGCGATCTTCAATCCGGGGCCGCACGGCCTGACCGAGATCGTGTACGCGTTCGCCTCGATGGCCAACAACAACGGCTCCGCGTTCGCCGGCCTGGGCACGGCCGCGCCCTGGTACCAGGTCATGGGCGGGTTCGTGATGCTGTTCGGCCGGTTCGCGCCGGAGATCTTCGCGCTCGGCCTGGCCGGGTCGCTGGCCCGACAGCAGCCGGTGCCGGCCAGCGCGGGCACGCTCGATACCCGAACGCCGCTGTTCGTCGGCATGGTCGTCGGCGTGGTCCTGGTCCTGGTCGGCCTCACCTACTTCCCCGCCCTCGCGCTGGGCCCGTTCGCCGAAGGACTGCACTGAGATGGCCATCACAACGACACCCAGCGCGCCCCAGGCGCCGGAGTCGCGGGGCCGCAAGCCGGCGGAGGATCGGGGCCGGATCGGGGGCGGCCTGCTCGACCCCAAGATCCTCTGGAAGTCGCTGCCGGCCGCGTTCAAGAAGCTGGACCCGCGGGTTCAGATCAAGAACCCGGTCATGTTCGTGGTCGAGGTCGGCGCGCTGGTGACCCTGTACACCGCGATCTTCAACGACACGCAGCCGGCCTTCAACTGGACGATCGTGGTCTTCCTGTGGCTGACCGTGGTCTTCGCCAACCTGGCCGAGGCGGTGGCCGAGGGCCGCGGCAAGGCGCAGGCCGAGACGCTGCGGCGGACCAAGCGGGAGACCGTGGCGCGGCGGCTGATCGGCTGGCAGCCGGGGCAGAAGGAGGTCCGCGAGGAGCCGGTGCCCGGTACCGGACTCAGGATCGGCGACTACGTCGTCGTGGAGGCCGGGGAGATCATCCCCGGCGACGGCGACGTGGTGGAGGGCATCGCCTCGGTGGACGAGTCGGCGATCACCGGCGAGTCCGCCCCGGTGATCCGCGAGTCCGGCGGCGACCGGTCCGCGGTCACCGGCGGCACCAAGGTGCTGTCCGACCGGATCGTGGTGCAGATCACCTCCAACCCGGGCGAGACGTTCATCGACCGCATGATCGCCCTGGTCGAGGGCGCGGAGCGGCAGAAGACGCCGAACGAGATCGCGCTGAACATCCTGCTGGCCTCGCTGACCATCATCTTCATGCTGGCCGTCATCAGCCTGCAGCCGATGGCGTTCTACTCGGGCGCGCCGCAGACCCTGGTCATCCTGGTCGCGCTGCTGGTGGCGCTGATCCCGACCACGATCGGCGCGCTGCTGTCCGCGATCGGCATCGCCGGCATCGACCGGCTGGTGCAGCGCAACGTGCTGGCCATCTCCGGCCGCGCGGTCGAGGCCGCCGGCGACGTGAACACGCTGCTGCTGGACAAGACCGGCACGATCACCATCGGCAACCGGGAGGCCACCGAGTTCCTGCCGGTGGACGGGGTGTCCGCCGAGGAGCTGGCGGACGCCGCGCAGTTGTCCAGCCTGGCCGACTTCACCCCCGAGGGCCGTTCCATCACCGTGCTGGCCAAGAACGCCTACGGCCTGCGCGAGCGTGGCGAAGGCGAGCTGCCCGGAGCGGAGTTCGTGCAGTTCACCGCGCAGACCCGGATGAGCGGAGTGAACCTGGCCGACGGGCGCGAGGTGCGCAAGGGCGCCGCGTCGTCGGTGGCCCAGTGGGTCCGGGACAACGGCGGCACCCCGCCGACCGAACTCGGCGGCATGGTGGACGGCATCTCGGCCGTCGGCGGCACCCCGCTGGTGGTCGCCGAGAAGAAGCCGGGGCAGACCGCCCGGGCCCTCGGGCGTGATCTACCTCAAGGACATCGTCAAGGAGGGCATCTCCGAGCGGTTCGACGAGATGCGCCGGATGGGCATCCGCACCGTCATGATCACTGGCGACAACCCGCTGACCGCCAAGGCCATCGCGGACGAGTCCGGCGTGGACGACTTCCTGGCCGAGGCCACGCCGGAAGACAAGATGGCGCTGATCCGAAGGAGCAGGAGGGCGGCAAGCTGGTCGCGATGACCGGGGACGGCACCAACGACGCCCCGGCGCTCGCCCAGGCCGACGTCGGCGTGGCCATGAACACCGGGACCTCCGCGGCCAAGGAGGCCGGGAACATGGTGGACCTGGACTCCAACCCGACCAAGCTCATCGCAGATCGTGGAGATCGGCAAGCAGTTGCTGATCACCCGCGGCGCGCTGACCACGTTCTCGATCGCGAACGACGTGGCCAAGTACTTCGCGATGCTGCCGGCCATGTTCTCGGTCGCGTTCCCCGCCCTGAACAAGCTCAACATCCTGCACCTGCACAGCCCGCAGTCGGCGATCACCTCGGCGATCATCTTCAACGCGCTGATCATCGTCGCGCTGATCCCGCTGGCGCTGCGCGGCGTGCGCTACCGGCCGGCCTCGGCCCACGTCCATGCTCCGCAGGAACCTGCTGATCTACGGCGTCGGCGGGCTGATCATCCCGTTCATCGGGATCAAGCTCATCGACCTCATCATCCAGTTCATTCCAGGATTCCGGGTGATCTGACATGAATCGTCTCCCCAGCATCGTCCGGCAGCACATCGCGGGACTGCGCCTGCTCCTGGTCTTCACCGTGCTCACCGGGATCATCTACCCGGTGTTCATGTGGGGGATCGCGCAGGCGGCGTTCAACCAGCAGGCCAACGGCTCGATGGTCAGCTACCACGGCCGCGTGGTCGGCTCCAGCCTGCTCTGCCAGGAGTTCGTCGACGCCAAGGGCAACCCGCTGCCGCAGTACTTCCAGCCGCGTCCGTCGCGACTGCGGTCCGTCGCGGCGCCGGCAAGAACGACTACGGCTGCGACCCGCTGTACTCCTCCGCGTCGAACCTCGGCCCGAACAACTCGACGCTGGTCCAGCTGATCAAGCAGCGGCAGCAGCAGATCGCGAAGTTCGACCACGTGCCGGTCTCCGCAGATCCCGGCGGACGCGGTCACCGCCTCGGGCTCCGGCCTCGATCCCGACATCTCTCCGGCGAACGCCGCCATCCAGGTGGACCGGGTCGCGGCGGCCCGGCACGTCAGCCCGGCCGCGAGTCAGGCGCTGGTCAACCAGAACACCCAGGGCCGCGACATCGGGTTCCTCGGCGAGCCGCGGGTCAACGTGCTCAACCTGAACATCGCCCTGGACCAGAAGTACCCGGTGCCGTAGGGCATCAGGCGGCCGGGTAACGGGGAAGGCGATGATCGCAGACGCGCGGGCGGACGGAGGGTCCGCCCGCACGCCCGGAGGCTGCGCTGGCCCCGCGGGTGCTCATCGTCGAGGACGAGCCCGCACTGCTGCGCGCGCTGCGGATCAACCTGCGCGCCCGCGGGTACGACGTGGCGACCGCGTCCACGGGGCGCGAGGCGCTCGCCGAGGCCAGGCGACACCCGCCCGACGGGGTCCTGCTTGACCTCGGTCTCCCCGACACCGACGGCGGCGAGGTGATCCGCGAGCTGCGCGGCTGGTCCAGGGCACCGGTCATCGTCCTGTCCGGGCGGGCCGGCTCCGGCGACAAGATCGGCGCGCTGGACGCGGGCGCCGACGACTACGTCACCAAGCCGTTCGACATGGAGGAACTGCTCGCCCGGCTGCGGGCCGCCCTGCGCCGCGGCGACCAGGCCCCGCACGACACCAGGTTCCGCATCGGCCGGCACGAGATCGACATCGGCGCGCACACGATCGTGGGAGACGGGCCGGCCAGCCCGGAGCCGCTGCATCTCACGCCCACCGAGTGGCGGCTGCTGGAGATCCTGCTGGGCGCCCCCGGGCAGCTGGTCAGCTCCGATCGCCTGCTCGGCGAGGTCTGGGGACCGGGGTTCGAGCGCAGCACCCACTATCTCCGGTTCCACATGGCCGGGCTGCGCCGCAAGCTGGAGGACGATCCGCACCGCCCGCGCCACCTGCTCACCGAGCCCGGCATGGGCTACCGCTACCAGCCCTGAGCCGCACCGCTTATTCTCGGCAGAGAAGCTGGCATCCCAGGTAAACAGGGACCGGACAGAAGAGCGATGAGCGAAACAGATCACGCGAGGTACCCCGACCGGCCCGGCCCCCAGGGCCGCGGTCAGCTCAGGATCTACCTCGGCTCGGCCGCCGGGGTGGGCAAGACCTACGCCATGCTCTGCGAGGGCCACCGGCGCGCCGAGCGCGGCACGGACGTGGTCGCGGCGTTCATCGAAACCCACGGCCGGCCGCACACCGCGGCCCTGGTCGAGGGCCTGGAGACCGTACCCCGCCAGCGGCTGCCCTACCGGGGCACGTCCTTCGAGGAGATGGATCTCGACGCGCTGCTGGCCCGGCGGCCCGAGGTGGCGCTGGTGGACGAGTTCGCCCACACCAACGTGCCCGGCTCGCGCCACGAGAAGCGCTGGCAGGACGTGGAGGAGATGCTCGAGGCCGGCATCGACGTCATCTCCAACGTCAACATCCAGCACCTGGAGTCGCTGAACGACGTGGTCGAGAAGATCACCGGCGTGCCGCAGCGGGAGACCGTCCCCGACGCGATCGTCCGCGCGGCCGACCAGGTCGAGCTCGTCGACCAGACTCCGGAGGCGCTGCGCCGCCGGATGGCCCACGGCAACATCTACCCGGCCGAGAAGATCGACGCGGCGCTGACGCACTACTTCCGGGCCGGGAACCTGGCCGCGCTGCGCGAGCTCGCCCTGCTCTGGCTGGCCGACAAGGTCGACGAGGGCCTGCAGCGGTACCGCGCGGCGCACGACATCCACGGCACCTGGGAGGCACGGGAGCGGGTGGTGGTCGCGCTCACCGGGGGGCCCGAGGGGGACACGCTGATCCGGCGCGCCGCCCGGATCGCCGCGCGCTCGGCGGGCGGCGACCTGCTGGCGGTGCACGTCACCAAGTCGGACGGCCTGACCGGCGCGAACCCGGCCGCCCTGGCCGCGCAGCGCCGGCTGGTCGAGTCCCTGGGCGGCAGCTACCACCAGGTCGTCGGCGACAACGTGCCCGAGGCTCTGCTCACCTTCGCCCGGGCCGAGAACGCGACTCAGCTCGTGCTCGGCGTGAGCCGCCGCAACTGGCTGTCGGCGCTGCTGACCGGGCCCGGCGTCAGCAACCGCACGATCCGGGGGTCCGGCGACATCGACGTGCACATCGTGACGCACGGGCAGATGGGCCGCGGCCGGGGGCTGCCCCGGGCGCGCGGCGGGCTTCCGCTGCGGCGCCGACTGGCGGGCTACGCCCTGGCGGTCGTGCTCGCGCCGCTGCTCACCCTGTGCCTGGCCCCGTTCCGCAACGCATCAACCTGACCAGTGACGTCCTGTTCTTCCTGGTCGCGGTCATCGCGGTCGCGCTGGTCGGCGGGTTCGTCCCGGCCGTCCTGGAGGCGATCGCGGGCTCGCTGCTGCTCAACTACTACTTCACCCCGCCGATCCACCAGTTCACGATCGCCGAGGCCAACAACGCGCTGGCGCTCGGCATCTTCGTGATCGTGGGGCTCGTGGTCAGCTCGGTGGTGGACGGCGCGGCGCGGCGCAGCAAACAGGCGGCCCGCGCCAGCGCCGAATCCGAGCTGCTGGTCACCGCCGCCGGCAGCGTGCTGCGCGGCCAGCAGGCGCTGACCGCCGTGCTGGACCGGGTGCGGGAGGCGTTCGGGATGGAGTCGGTGACGCTGCTGGAGCGCGCGTCCGGCCCGGCCGGCGCGCCGCGCGGTCCGGTCACCGGCTGGGTGCCGGTCGCGACCTCGGGCGGGCCGGAGCTGACCCGGCCCGAGGACGCTGACGTGGACGTACCGGTCACCGACAGCCTCACCCTCGGGCTGCGCGGCCGCGCCCTGCCCGCCAGCGACCGCCGGGTCCTCGGCGCGTTCGCCGCCTACGCCGCCGCCGCGCTGGAGCAGCAGCGGCTCGCCGCGGAAGCCGAGGCGGCCCGGCCCATCGCCGAGGCCGACCGGATGCGGACCGCGCTGCTCGCGGCGGTCAGCCATGACCTGCGCACGCCGCTCGCGTCGGCCAAGGCCGCCGTGACCAGCCTGCGCTCGCGCGACGTCCGGTGGAACACCGAAGACCGGGACGAACTGCTCGCCACCGCCGACGAGTCCCTGGACCGGCTCGCGCGCCTGGTGGACAACCTGCTGGACATGAGCAGGCTGCAGGCCGGCGCGCTGTCGGTGTTCCCCCGGCCGGCCGACCTGGAGGAGGTCGTCTCCCGGTCGCTGGACGACCTCGGGCCCGCGGCCCGGGAGGTCATCGTGGACATGCCCGCCACGCTGCCCGAGGTCCAGGTCGACCCGGCGATCCTGGAACGGGTCATCGCCAACGTGACCGCCAACGCGCTGCGGTACTCACCCGAAGGGTCGCCGCCGCGGCTGACGGCGAGCGCGCATGGCCGACCGGGTGGAACTGCGCATCGTGGACCGCGGGCCCGGGATTCCCGAGACCGACCGGGACCGGATCTTCGTGCCCTTCCAGCGGCTCGGCGACACCGACAACACCACGGGCGTGGGGCTGGGGCTCGCGCTGTCCCGCGGCCTGACCGAGGCGATGGGCGGCACCCTGGACCCGGAGGACACCCCGGGGGGCGGGCTGACCATGGCGATCTCGCTGCCCGCGGCGCCCGCTCCCGAGCGCGGGCAGGCGCCGTCGGCGGTAGCGGCCGCGAGTACGCCCGAAGGCGGGTAACCCGCGTATTCCGGGGTATGCCCGTTCATCCCGGGTGTGCCAGGCCGGGAAACCGTGACACGGTAATCGGGTGAAGACCATCCTCGTCGTCGACGACGAGCCCCAGATACTGCGCGCGCTCCAGATCAACCTGCGGGTACGCGAGTACGAGGTCTACACCGCCGCCACCGGGGCCGAGGCCCTGCAGCAGGCCTCGCGGCACCCTCCCGACCTGGTCATCCTGGATCTCGGCCTGCCCGACCTGGACGGCGTCGAGGTGATCGAGGGGCTGCGCGGGTGGACGTCCGCGCCCATCATCGTGCTGTCCGGCCGGGCCGACAGCACGGACAAGGTGCAGGCCCTCGACGCCGGCGCCGACGACTACGTGACCAAGCCGTTCGGGATGGAGGAGCTGCTGGCCCGGATGCGCGCGGTCGGGCGGCGCGCCATCGGCGACGGGGACGAGCCGCAGTACCGGATCGGGGACCTGGTCGTCGACCTCGCCGCCCGCCGGGTCATCCCGCCGGACGGCGGCCGACATCCGGCTGACCCCCACCGAGTGGCACCTGCTCGAGGTGCTGCTGCGCCATCCGGGAAAGCTGCTCGGCCGGCAGTACCTGCTCCGGGAGGTGTGGGGCCCGGGCTACGCCGACGCGGCCGGCAACCTCAGGCTCTACATGGCCCAGCTGCGCCGGAAGCTGGAGCCTGACCCGTCCCGGCCGCGCTGGCTGCTCACCGAGCCGGGCATGGGGTACCGCTTCCAGCCCGACCCGGACCTCCCGCTGCCGGACGCCGTCAGCTGACCTCGAAGACGAAGACCTTCAGGCCCATGCGCAGGCTCCAGCCGGGCAGCAGGGCACGCGGCTCGGTGCCCAGCCGCGTCCACTCGTCGGATTCGGGCGACCTGACGTAGGTGCCGTGGGCCGAGGAGGCGTCACGCACCAGAACGGTCCCGTTGTCGACGGACAGGTACAGGTGAACCCGCGAGATCATCTGTTCCGAGTCCGGTATCGCGACCGACTCGGCGGCGCCGCTGTGCACCAGGGGATCGTGGTGCGGGTCACGGCCGATGACGTAGTTCCGGTCCAGCGGAATGGCCGGCCCGTGCTCTGACGCCAGCGTGCCCAGCGGCGCTGGCGCCGCCGCGGACGCGCGGGCCGCCGTAGGCCGGCCCGATGGCTTCGAACGGGCGATAACCGTGGGCTGGGGCGGGGCGGCCGGGCCGGAAGTGTCCACCGTGAGCCGCTCGGCCGGTCCCGTGGGCGGGAGGGAGGGCGGAGCGGAGGCCGCGGGCGAAGGGGAGGGCGCGGGACGAGCCGCCGAGCCGGAGCCGGACGCGGCCGTTTGCTCGTGGCTGGCCACCGGTTCCTGGCGGCCGGCGGCCGCTTGCTGACGGCTCGCGGCTGGTTCCTGACGGCTGGCGGCTGGTTCCTGGCGGCTGGCGGCTGGTTCACGGCCTGCGGCCGTTGGCTGGCTACCGACGGCCAGTTCCTGGCGGCCGGTTCCTGGCGGCTGGCCACCGGTTCCTGGCGGCTGGCCGCCGGTTCCCGGCGGCTGGCCTCCTCGAGCGGGGTCAGCACGAAGCCCTGCCCGGGCACCACCCCGGCCCGGAGGTCGGATCGCGGATACGCCTGCACCGGCCGCCCGGCCGCGCCGCCGATCGCCAGCCGCTCGAACGGGGCCGGGATGATCTGGTCGACCCAGCTCAGGGCCTGCGCTCCGGACATCTGCCGGGTCGAGCCGTTCTGGGTGACCTCGCACCACACCGCGCCGCGCAGGAACATGACGACGCCGTCGGGCACCGGGGTCACGATCCCGAACGCGGTGACGTCGTCGGTCATGCGGCCGATGACCCAGGTGGCCAGGCGGGCCGCGATCATGTTGGCCGGCCGCTCGGGGTCCGCGGCGACCTCGGCGGCCAGGTCGAGGAGTTCACCGGCGACCTCGTCCGCATCGCTGGCGGGCCCGGCGCCGCGATGGATCAGGATGACAGTGTCGCCGAAGCGGCCGATCAGGCCGTCGCCCGGCTCGATGCCTACGTGCGTGGTCATGGGTCAGGAATGCACTCCCTTAGTGGAGAATAGCCAGCCGGCCGAGGTCAGCCACACCCCCAGCAGCCCGAGGAAGAGCGCGCCGCCGAGTACCGGGATGACCCACCGGGGCATGGCGTCGCGCCGGACGAGGCTGAGCATCTTGGCCACGAACACGCCGTACACGAAGCACCCGAGCAGCGAATGCGCGAGCACGCGGGCCGAGTAGGCCTGGAATCCCAGCGCGTAGATGCAGTGGATGAGGACCGGCACCGTGAGCAGGATCGCGATCCGGCCCGACCAGCGGTGCACGGCGGCGATCCGGGGCGCGGGGGCCGCTCGGGTTACCCGGACGCCGGTGACGAGCTGCACGATCGCGAACGCGACCGCGGCCGTGGTCAGCCAGGCCTTGGCGTACAGCGGCCCGGAGAACCCGGCGACGTCGAGGGAGAACCCGGTGGGGTGGTGGAGCTTGGCGTAGAGCCCGAGCAGCAACGCGACGGCGCAGCCGGCGAGCAGGGCGAGAATGAGCGGCCGGGCGTACTGGTCACTGGCCGGGCCGGCTGAGCGGACGGGGCTGGCCGGGTTCTGTGCGCTCGTCATCGCGCAGGTCCTCTCACGCGCGGGATGGTCAACGCTCCGCGGAGCGGTCGGGGCCGGTCACGGGCGGACCACGGTGGCGTTGCCGGCGACGGGGGCGGCCGTGAAGTTGACGCCGCCCAGGGTGAACACGCCGTTGCTGAGATCCAGCATCGGCGCGGGCTGCTTGGTCGTGCCCGTGACGACCACGCCCTGCTGGGTCCCGTCGGGGAGCACCGCCCAGCCGACCACGACGGCCAGCCCGTGGAAGACGATGTTGGCGCGATACAGGCCGGCCGGGCGGGGGACAGCTCGGCCGAGAACGGGAAGGTCTGCCCCGCGCCCGGCGTGACCGTGCCGAACATGGCCAGGCCGGAGACCGAGCCGGACAGGCTGGCGCCGTTCTTGCCGGCCAGGGTGACCCGGTTGCCGGACACCGAGCCCTGCAGCCAGGCCGAGACGGTCTTGCCGTTGCAGACGTAGCCGGTGGCCCGGGCGCCGCGCGTGGTGACCGCCAGCGTCACCTCGTTGTCGCTGCTGCGGCCCGCGTAGATGACGGTCTCGGTGGACAGCTGGGCGGCATACGGGACGCTCTGGCCCGCGACCGGCGTGACCGTGCCGAACACGGCCGCGGCCGCGGCGGAGACGGCGCCGGTGAGCCGGGCGCCCTGGCCGGTGAGCACGACCTGGCTGCCGTTGACCGAGCCGCGCAGCGCGGCCGTCCGGTGGAAGCCGAAGTGCAGGAAGCCCGCGGCCTTGCGGCCGTTGACGGCGATCGCGATCGTCACCAGGTTGTCGGTGCTCCTGCCGGTGTACAGGGCATGCGCCGGGGCCGGGGGCACGGCGGCCGTGCTGGCCGCCGGGCGCGACGGCACGGGCTTGACCGGCCTGACGATGTAGGTGTTGGCCAGGAGGAGAACGACGGCGAACGCCGCCACGGCGCCCAGCGTCATCAGGGGCCCGCGCCTGTTCATCCCTGCACCGCCCCCCTGGACCAATAACACGCCGAGCAGCCTACGGACTCTTAACCTCCGGGCGCGCGTCAATACGCTTGAAAACCCTTCTGAACTTCCCCTCCTGGCGCGCGATTCAGCTTGCCCGTAAACCGAGTCCGGCACGCTAAAAGCCATGTTACACACGGGGCGCACGGCCGACGGGGCTGAGCCAAATCATTATTGCCGCGCCGAGGCCAGCGCCGTTCGAGGATCCGTAGACGGTGAACGGCTTCATAACAACGAGGATTACAACGGCGATAATCAGGATGAGAACCACGATTACCGCCATAATGATGCGCCTGGCGCCTGAGGCCCGGCGCGATACTCCTCGCCGCCGAGCGCACGGTTTCCGGGCTGGCGGGAGCGTCCCCCGCCGCCGAGCGCACGGTTTCCGGGCTGGCGGGAGCGTCCCCCGCCGCCGTGCCCACGGTTTCCGGGCTGACGGCGGCGTCCCCGCCTCCGGCCGCGGGAGCGGCAGCCAGGGTCTTCTCGTGCTCCCCGCTCTCCGCGCGGGCGGTCACGGGCCCGGCGGCTGGCGCGGCCCCGCCGCCCGCCGGGTGCCCGGCCGCGCTCATGATGGGCCCGGCGTCCATGATGGGGACGTCGTCCGGCAGCCAGCCCGGGCCCCAGGCCTGGGTGCACGCGCCGGCCAGGGCGACCCCGAAGGATTCGGCGGTCGCGAATCGCTGGGCCGGATCGGTCGCCAGCGCGCGCATCACGACCGCCGCCACCGGGCCGGGCACGCCGGGAGCCCGAGCAGCCGGCGGGTCAGGCGGGTGGCCGGCGCGCGGCCGCTCACGCGTCCGGCTCGATGCCACGCGCGTGCTCACGAGTCAGACGACGTGCGGATGATCGAGCGAGGCGAGGGCCCGGGCCTCGGCGTTGAACCGGCGCCGCAGGGCCGGGTCGGCCGCGAGCGACTCAGGCAGCTGCTTGATCGCTACCTGGCGGTCGAGCTGCCGGTGCTGGCCGGAGACCACGGAGCCGAATCCGCCCTGGCCCAGCTCGTCGCCGATCTCGTACGCGGGCAGCACGCGGCCGAGCAGTTCCCGGTCAACAATCATGTGAAATCCCCCTGCTCACGTTACTACTGCTCGGGCGGCTCAGGATCTTGCAGGCCCCGCGAGCTGGTAGCGCAGCCGGCAGACCACCACGTTGACCGTGCCCCGCTGGATGGCCTGCTGCAGCACGAAGCCGCGCTGGTTGTGCAGGATCCACTGCCACCAGTGCAGCGGCTGCAGCTCGGGGATCAGCACCACCAGCCGGTGGTACCGGTCCTCGTCCTCGATCTGGCGCAGGTACTTGACCACCGGCGTGGCGAGCGAGCGGTGCACCGTGCGCAGCGTGACCAGCGGCACGTTCGGGTGCCAGGCCTCCCACTCCTCGCGGAACTGCGCGTCCACTTCCTCGTCCTCGGGGTCGGCGAAGCAGACCGTGACCGCGATGATCTCGTCGCCGATCGACAGCGCCGCCGAGATCGCCTCCGCGGTCAGCCGGGACATCCCGCCCACCGGGACCACGACCAGCGAGCTCAGCCGGCGCGGCGGCGGGGGCTGCTGGCCCAGCTGGAGCACTTCCCCGATCCGGTCGTAGGTCTTGTGGATCCGGTCGAACATCAGCACCAGCAGGGGAACGATGATGAGGATCAGCCACGCGCCCTCGGTGAACTTGCTGACCAGCTCGATGGCCAGGGCGGCGGTGGTCAGCACGGCGCCCAGGCCGTTGATGAACGCGCGGACGGCCCAGCCGTCCCCGTGCTGCTCGCGCCAGTGCCGGACCATGCCCGCCTGGGACAGCGTGAACCCCACGAACACGCCGATCGCGAACACCGGGATGAGGGCCTGGGTGTCCCCCTTGGCCACCACGAGCAAGATCGCGGCAAAAACGGCCAGCACGACGACGCCGTACCGGTGCACCTGCCGGTCCGCGCGCAGCCGGAACAGGTGCGGCAGGTTGTTGTCCCGGGCCAGCAGGGAGGCCAGGACCGGCAGGCCGCCGAACGAGGTGTTCGCGGCCAGCGCCAGCAGCACCGTGGTGATCAGCTGGATCGCGTAGAAGACGAAGTTCTTCCCCACCGCCGCCGCGGTCAGCTGGGCCAGCGTGGTCTCCGTGGCCGACGGGGCCACGTGGAACTTGCGGATCAGCAACGCGATGCCGATGAGCATGACGCCGAGCAGGATCCCGAGCCACATCTCGGTGTGCTGCGCACGCCGGACCCGGGGCTTCTTGAACTCGGGCACCGCGTTGGCGATCGCCTCCACGCCGGTCAGCGCCGAGCAGCCGGAGGCGAACGCCTTCAGCAGCAGCAGGATGCCGACCGACTCGGTGACCGCCGGCAGCTGGCCGGCCATCGTGACCACCGGATGAGACCGCACCGCGCCGCCGATGATCACGATCGCGATCGCGATGATGAACAGCACCGTGGGCACGATGAAGACCCGCGCGGACTCGGCCACCCCCCACAGGTTGACCCCGGTGATCAGGGCCAGCACGGCCAGGCAGAGCCAGACCCGGGCCCCGTACAGGTTGGGAAACGCGGACCAGAGGGCCGCGACGCCCGCGGACACCCCGACGGCCGCGTTGAGGACATAGTCAACGATCAGCGAGGCGGCGGCGAGCAGGCTCGCCTGCCGGCCGAGGTGCCGGCTGGCCACCGCGTACGCGCCGCCGCCGGCCGGAAAGGCCTCGATCACCTGGCGGTACGAGACGACCAGGACGGCCAGCAGGACGACGATCGCGAGCGTCACCGGCACCGTGTATTCCAGGGCCGCGGCGCCGGCCGCGGCCAGGACGATCACGATCGCCTGGGGCCCGTACGCCACGGAGGACAGCGCGTCGAGCGAGAGGGCCGCTATGCCCTCGAACGCGGTCAGCCGGTGCCGCTCTTCCCGGTCCTCCGCCGTGCGGATAGTCATGATCGCTTATAGCATGCGCGGATTACGGGTGCGCGCGGGTGCCCGGCCTGGCCCGGGCGGGATGGGCTACGCGTTCAGCACCGTGACCGCGACGATGGCCAGCACGATCGCCGCCGCGACGACGATCCCGGCCAGCAGGGCAACCTTGCGGGCGGGTGCTCGCATGTTCCACGGCTGCTCTGCCTCACTGCCGGACGCGAACGCACGGAACTCGGCCGTGCTGCGCGAAGTATCCGTGGTCGCGGAACCCTCGGTGGCGGCGGAGAAGTCAGTGTCACGCTCAGACATGGGCATGACCTTAGCCGATCACGGGCCGGGAAATGGGCTGGTCAGGCCAGAAGACGCGAAACGGCATCAGGTCCGCGAACGTCCCTGCGGGCCGGGCTCACCGCGGTGCCTCGGCGGGGGCAGCGTGTCGGGACGGTGCACCAGCCGTGACAGCACGATCACGCTGCGGGTGCGCACGACCAGGGGCTCCGCGCTGATGCGCTCCACCACCTGCTCGAAGTGCCGCATGTCCGCGGCCCTGATGTGCAGCAGCGCGTCGGCCTCGCCGGTCACCGTGCACGCCGCCACGACCTCCGGGTGCTGGCCGACCGCCGCGGCGATCTGGCGGGCGACGTCCGGCCGCGGCAGAACAGCTCCACGTAGGCCTCGGTCGTCCAGCCCAGGGCGGAGGATCGACCCGGGCGAGAATCCGGTGATAGCGCCGACGCGCGCAGCCGGTCGACGCGCCGCTTGACCGCGGCGCGGACAGTCCGACCTGCGCGCCGACCTCCGCGTACGTGGCCCGCGCGTCATTGACCAGAGCGGCGACGATCAGCCTGTCCAGCTCGTCCCGGCCCGGGCTCGTCAGGAGACGCGGCGGCGGACCCACCAGATGCAGAACCCGGCCAGGGCCGCCGCGAGGGCCAGGTAGATCGCGGTCTCGTACCACTGGAAGGCCCAGAACCGGCTGCCGGGCTGGTAGATCACCACCTGCCGCAGGTGCATCCGGGCGATCGCGGCGACGCACTCGTTGTAGCCCGAGTTCTGGCCGCAGGCCGGGGGCACCGGGCCGAGGTTCGTCTGCCCGGCCCCCGTGGTGACCTGGGTCGAGCCGATCCAGGCGCCGGGCAGGTCCGGGCTGATGCCGACGTACAAGGAGCCCGGCGGCCGGGCCGCCGGTGCCCAGTTCCGTCACCCCGTGCGCGTTGAGCGCCGACGCGAGGCGAAGCGGGGGCATCAGGTGGAACCGGATCCTGAAGGCGAACGCGGCCTGGACCCCGGCGAAGACCGCGAGGGTGACGGCCATGGCGGGCACGGTGCGGCGGATCAGCATCCCGGCCGTGACCCCGAGCGCGAACGCGAACGCCGCGTAGCCGACCGGGGCGATGCCTCGCTGGCTGAAGATCGAGGGATCGAGGCGGCCCGCGCCGATCCGGTCGAACGGGCTGGACCACCAGGTCACCATCAGGCTGAGCAGTCCGGCGGTGGCCATGCTGGCCAGGCCGGCCAGGCCCAGCTTGACCGCCAGCCAGCGGCCGCGGGTCACGCTCTGGGTCCAGGCCAGCCGCTGCGTGCCGGCCTCGAGCTCGCGGGCGATCAGCGGCGCGCCCCAGAAGATCCCGATGAGCGCCGGCATGACGAGCATGACCAGGCGGACGAGGTCCTGCAGGGCATTGTCCTGGGACCCGAGCGCATTGCTCGCGATCTGGCAGTCGTGCTGCGCCTGGCAGGTGGCCACCGTGGTGTCGTACAGGTGCACCAGCTGCGGCCCGGTGACCGCGAAGGCCAGGGCGAGCAGGGCCAGGGCGCCGGCGGCCACGACGGTCTGAGCGCGGAACTGGCGCCAGGTCAGCCAGATCATCGCTGTACCTCCAGCACGGGCCGGCGCCCGGCGGCCGTGCGGCTCATGTAGGCGAGGACCAGGTCCTCGAGGCCGATGTTCGAGACGGTCCAGGCCGGGTCGTGGATCGGGCCGTCGGAACGCACGATCAGCGTCGTCTGCCGGTCGGTGTGGCTGGCCGAGATGACGTGCTGGTCGGCCGGGAGGGGGCCGGGTCGCGGCGGGGGCCGGTGAGCAGGTGGTGCGTGGCCAGCAACTCGTCCACCTCGCCGGCCAGCTGTACCCGGGAGCCGACCAGCACGATCAGGTAGTCGCAGACCCGTTCCAGGTCGGTGACCAGGTGCGAGGACAGCACCACGCTGAGCCCCTGGTCGACGACCGTCTCCATCAGGCCCCGCAGGAACTCGCGCCGGGCCAGCGGGTCCAGGCTGGCCACCGGCTCGTCGAGAATCAGCAGTTCGGGCCGCTTGGCGATGGCCAGCGTCAGGGCGAGCTGGGCGCGCTGGCCGCCGGACAGCTTCCCGGCCCGCTGGCCCGGGTCCAGGCCGAGGCGGTCGATCCGCTCGCGGGCCGTCGCGGCGTCCCAGCCGGGGTTGAGGTGGGCGCCCAGGCGCAGGTGGTCGGCGACGGTCAGGTGGGCGTAGGTGGGCGTGTCCTGGGCCACGAACCCGACCCGGGCCAGCTCCGCCGGGCTGGCGGCCGGCGGGCCGCCGAGTACCTCGATCGTCCCGGTCGTGGGCTGCAGCAGGCCGGTGGCCAGGTGCAGCAGCGTGGTCTTCCCGGCCCCGTTGGGGCCGACCAGCCCGGCGATCCGCCCGGCCGGGATCTCCAGGGTGCAGTCGGACAGCGCCCAGCGCCGCCGGTACCGCTTGCCCAGCCCGCGGGTCTGCAAGACGGCGGTCATGCTATGTCCTCCCCGCGTCGGCGGCGGACCGAAACGTGTTGAGGAACAGGGCCTCGATGCTCTCGTCGTCCAGCCCGACCCGCCGGGCCTTGGCCAGCCAGCGCTGCAGCTCCTGGCGCAGCGGCCGGAACGCGGCCAGCGACTCGTCGCTGAGCGTCCGGGTCACGAACGTCCCGATCCCCGGCCGGGCCGCCACCAGGCCCTCGTGTTCGAGTTCGCGGTAGGCCTTCAGCACCGTGTTGGGATTGATCGCCAGCCGCCCGACCACGTCCTTGACCGTCGGCAGCTGATCGCCCTCGGCGAGCAGGCCCAGCCGCAGGGCCTGCCGCACCTGATGGACCAGCTGCAGGTACGGCGCGACGCCCGAGCGGGCGTCCAGGTGGAACTCGATCACCGCGACCTCTCGATCCACGGCCCCTTACGTACTGCGGTCCCTTTGATCACCGCGGTCCCCCGCTTATTTATCTAGGTAACTAGTACTATAGTTAGCTGGCCGTCCTGTCAAGCCGGTGCTCTGATAGCGTGGCCGTCTCCCATGTCAGCTACGCCGTCCCCACCTGCCTTTTCCGCCGTCGTCACCCGGCTGCGGGCCGCGGGCTGCGTGTTCGCCGAGGACGAGGCGCGGCTGCTCGTCTCCACGGCGCGCACGCCCGCCGAGCTCGCGGACATGGTGGACCGGCGGGCGGCCGGCCTGCCGCTCGAGCACGTCGTTGGCTGGGCGGAGTTCTGCGGCCTGCGGATAGCGGTGACCCCCGGGGTCTTCGTACCGCGCCGCCGCACCGAGTTCCTGGTCCGCCAGGCCGTCGCCCTGGCCCGCCCGGCGGGCGGCCCGCCGGGCCCCCCGGGCCGCCACGCCCCCGATCCGGCCGGCCCGCGGCCGGTCGTGGTCGACCTGTGCTGCGGCTCGGGGGCGGTGGGCGCCGCGCTGGCCGCGGCCCTGGGCCCGGTCGAGCTGTATGCGGCCGACGTCGATCCGGCGGCCGTGGCCTGCGCCCGCCGCAACCTCGCCGCCGCCGGGGGCCGGGTCTACCAGGGTGACCTCTACGAGCCGCTGCCCGCCGCGCTGCACGGCCGCGTCGGCCTGCTGGCCGCCAACGTGCCCTACATACCGACCGGGGAGATCGGGTTGCTGCCCGCGGAGGCCCGGCTCCACGAGCCCCGGGCGGCGCTCGACGGCGGCCCGGACGGGCTCGACGTGCTGCGGCGGGTGGCCGCCGCGGCCCCGCGCTGGCTGGCGCCGGGCGGCCACCTGCTGACCGAGACCAGCGAGCACCAGGCCCCGCGGGCCGTCGCCGTCGTGACCGAGTCCGGGCTGGTCCCGCGGGTGGCGAGGTCGCAGGAGTTGAGCGCCACCGTGATCATCGGGACCAGGCCCGCCGCCCGGCGGAGCCGCCGCGCCTGACCGGAGGCCGCCCATCAGCCACGACCCGGGCCGACCCGAGTCGCTCTCCGCGTTGCGCAGCAGCGAGTAGCCGGCCGCAGGAACGCCGGGCCACGTAATCACCACGTAGCCCGCCACGCCCACCACGGCGGCCCAGGCCGCCGCCTCGTCGTGCGATCATCATCGCGCACCGAAGGCGGGCTGGCACCCGCGGCGGCCGCGGGTCCGGGATACCGCCGGGCTCCTGCTGAACCACGGTTTGACCGGGCGTGAGCGTTCCTGGCGGTTATTGTGATGAATTGCGGTAATCGGGCGACCGCGGGCAGGTGATCAGGTATGCGCTGGGACGGCAGTCTGCCGGGCGCCGACAGCGGTCTTTCGTCGGCGCGGCTGGCCGAGCTGGTCCGGGACAGGCGGCTGGCCGCGGGGCTGACTCAGCTGCAGCTGGCCACGGCGGCGGGGGTCAGCGTGGGGGTGGTGCGCGATCTGGAGCAGGGCCGGACCGGGCAGCCGCGGCGACGGTCGGTCGAGCGGATCTCCGCGGCACTGGGGGTGGGGCTAGACCTGAGCGACCCGGCGCCGGGCCCGCCCGACGGGCCAGACACCGGGCCGGGCGACGCGGACGCGGCCGGGTCCGGCGGCGGGACCGGGGACCGGGGAGCGGCCGGGGACCAGGGCGGACAGGCGCTCGCAGGCGCGGCCGACGGCGCGGGCGGGGCAGCGGGCGGCGTGTGGCTGCGGGTGCTGGGCTCCCTGACCGTCTGGCGGGACGGGACGGCCGTGGTGCTGGGCCCGGCGCGGCAGCGGGCCGTGCTCGGCCTTCTGGCCGTGCAGCCCAATTCGCTGGTCCGGCGGGAGGCGATCTGCGAGGCCCTGTGGGAGGGCGATCCGCCCGCGACCGCGGTCAGCATGATCCAGTCGTACGTGAGCAGGCTGCGCCGCCTGCTCGAACCGGCCCGTTCCCCGGGTGACCGGGACAGCCTGCTGGTGGCGGCCGGGTCGGGCTACCGGCTGCAGGTTACCGGCGAGGAGCTGGACCTGATCGCGTTCGGGCGGCTGTGCGCGCAAGCGCGGACGGCGGCGCGGGCAGGCCAGCCCGCCGCGGCGTGCGCGCTCTATGAGCAGGCCCTGGAGCTGTGGCAGGGTGAGCCGCTGGCCGATATCGACGCGCTGCGGGGGCATCCCGCGCTCGCCGGCCTCGCCCGGCAGCGGGCGGCCGCGGTGGAGGAGTACGCCGACGCGGCCTCCGGTCACGGCTGGTACAGCCGGGTGCTGGCGCCGCTGCGCGCCCTGGCGGTCCGCGAGCCGCTGAACGAGCGGGCCCACGCGCGCCTGATGATCGCCCTGGCCGGAAGCGGCCAGCAGGCCGCCGCGCTCGAGGTCTTCGACGACGTCCGGCGCCGCCTCGACGACCAGCTCGGCGTCCGGCCCGGGGCCGAGCTCGCCGCGGCCCAGGCCCGGGTACTGCGCCAGCACATCCCCGCCGCCGCGGCCGAGCCCGCCGCCGGCGATGACCCCGGCCCGCCCGCCGCCGAACCCGCGCCCGGAGGGCCTGCCATGACCCGGCAACCTGCCGCCGCACCGGGATCGGACGCTCCCCCGGGGCCCCGCCGGCCAGCACGATGACGGGGCGCCCGGCGAGTACGGCGAACCGCCGGCCAGCCCGGTCGTGCCCCGGCAGCTTCCCGCGGCCGCGTCGCACTTCGTCGGCCGGGCGGGCGAGCTGAGGGTCCTGTCCAGCCTGCTGGACCCGGTCCGGGAGGATGCCGGGGCGGTGGTGGTCTCGGTCATCGGCGGCACCGCCGGGGTCGGCAAGACCACCCTGGCGGTGCAGTGGGCGCATCAGGTCGCTGACCGGTTCCCCGATGGCCAGCTCTACGTCAACCTGCGCGGCTTCGGCCCGGCCGCGAGCCCGGTGAGTCCGGCCGAGGCGCTGCGCGGGTTCCTGGATGCCTTCGCCATCCCGCCCGCGCAGCTGCCGGCCAGCCAGGAGTCGCTGGCCGGGCTGTACCGGAGCCTGCTGTCCGGCCGGCGGGTCCTGGTGGTGCTGGACAACGCCCGTGATGCCGCCCAGGTACGCCCGCTGCTGCCCGGCAGCGGGCGCTGCGCCGTGGTGATCACCAGCCGCAGCCAGCTGACCGGGCTGGTCGCGTCCGATGGCGCTCAGCCCCTGATCCTGGACGTCCTCACCGACGCCGATGCCCGCGAGCTGCTGGCCCGGCGGATGGGCGCCGAGCGGCTGGCGGGGGAACCGGACGCCGCCACCGAGCTGGCCGGCCTGTGCGCACGGCTGCCGCTGGCGCTGGCCATCACCGCCGCCCGCGCCGCGGCTCACCCCGGGGTGCGGCTCACCGTGCTGGCGTCGGAGCTGGACGACGCCATGGCCAGGCTGGACGCGCTGGAGACGGGTGAGGCGGCGACCAGCATCCGGGCCGTGTTCTCCTGGTCCTACGAGAACCTCGCCCCCGAGAGCTCGCGCATGTTCCGGCTGCTGGCCCTGCACCCGGGCCCGGACATCGCGGTCCCGGCCGCCGCGAGCCTGGCCGGGACCGGGCCGCAACAGGCCAGCCGCCTGATGCAGACGCTGGCCCGCGCGGGCCTGCTGACCGAGCACGTGCCCGGCCGGTTCGCCTTCCACGACCTGCTCCGCGCCTACGCCACCGAACTGGTCCGCGGCACCGAGAGCGACAGCGACCGGCGGGCCGCCGGTCACCGGGTGCTCGACCACTACCTGCACACCGCGCACGCGGCCGCCGCCCTGTCCCAGCTCAACCGGGAACCGCTCACGCTGAAGCCGCCCCGCCCCGGTTCCGTACCTGAGCATCTGCCCGGCGAAGGCTCGGCGCTGGCGTGGTTCCAGGCCGAGAACCAGATCCTGCGGGCGGCCATAGCCCAGGCCGTCGCCGACGGATTCGATACGCACGCCTGGCAGCTCACCTGCACGCTGGCGCCTTTCGTGCACCGGTCGGGACACTGGCATCAGCATGAGTGGAGCATCGTCCTGGCCACCGCGCTGGCCGCCGCCCAGCGCCAGGGCGACATCGCCGGGCAGGCCAGGGTGCACTGGGAACTCGGCTTCATCCGCACCAGGCTCGGCCGCTGCGACGATGCGCTCAGCCACCTCTCGCGGGCTCTCGACATGTACCGGCAGCTGGGCAACAAGGCCGGGCAGGCCAACTCCCACCTCGGCCTGGCCCTGCTGTTCGACCAGCAGGGCCAGGACGGCGAGGCCGTCCGCCACGCCGAGCGGGCCCTGGATCTCTACCGGGCGGCGAAGTACCGGCCCGGCCAGGCCTCGGCCCTCAACGCGGCCGGCTGGTACAGCATCAAGGTCGGCCAGCATCACCGGGCCCTGGCCTACTGTCAGCAGGCCCTCGACCTGTACCGCGAAGTCGGCTCGCGTCCCGGCGAGGCTGGCACCCTGGACAGCATCGGGTACGCCCATCACCACCTCGGCCGCTACCGGCAGGCCATCGCGTGCTACCAGAGCGCCCTCGGCCTGCTCAGGAAGCTCGCCGACTACGACGCCGAGGCGGTCGTGCTCTCGCACCTGGGCGACAGCCAGCGCGCCGTCGGTAACCCGCAGGCGGCCCGCGACTCCTGGCGGCAGGCCCTGGCCCTGCTCGACGGCAGCCACGACCCCGGCGCCGGCGAGGTCCGCGCCAAGCTCCGCGGTCTGGCCCCGGCCGCCACATCGGGCTGTCATCCCGTACCGGAACGCGCCGGCCCGGGTCGCGGTACCCGTAGTTCAGGCCGCGCCGCCGGGTGACGAGCGCCCGGGAACGCCATGACCTGCGGCGCCGGATGCCGGACCGCACGCGGTACGTACCTGAAGCGGCTAGCGGATGATGAGCGCATATCCGGCCGCCGGTCCCACCATGGGAACGGCGCCACGACCCCCGGATTCCTGCGCCGGCCCGCGCCCAGCCCGGGGCACGGGCAGGCGCAGGCCCTCGCCAGCGACTAGCGTGTGGCTGGCGGGGGCGGAAGGAGGCCCCGATGCGGATTGACCGGCTTGACCACCTGGTGCTGACGGTGACTGACATCGGCCGGACGGTGATGTTCTACGAGAAGGTGCTGGGGATGCAGCCGGTCACGTTCGCCGAGGGCCGGCGGGCGCTGGCCTTCGGCAGTTCCAAGATCAACTTGCACCAGGCGGGCCGGGAGTTCGAGCCGAAGGCATGGCGGCCGACCCCGGGCAGCGCGGACCTCTGCCTGATCGCCGCCGACCCGCTCGTCGGGATCTGCGCCGACCTCACCGCCCAGGCCGTGGTCATCGAGGAGGGGCCGGTCATGCGCACCGGCGCGACCGGGCCGATCCAGAGCGTCTACATCCGCGATCCCGACGGCAATCTCATCGAGATCAGCAACTACGTGAGCGGCGAGGGCGCCCGGGACTGACCCGGCCGCGCCGCCTACGGCGGTCCGGGCCGCGCGCCGCAGCGGCCGCTCGCGCAGCAGGGCGTGCAGCAGGGCCGCGGCGCGCCCGGCCGGGTCGCCGGGTTCGCCGCCGGGCCACACCCGGGCCAGGGCGCTCTCGGCGGCGGCGGGGTCGAGCAGGTCCAGCACGAGGCCGGTGTCCACCCTGAGCGTGCGGCTGGCGATGACCACCAGGTCGGCCACGTCAAGGGCGATCATGGCTGGTCATCCCGGAGCATCTGGAGCGCCTGCTGGTGGCGGGCGAGGTTGTCGTCCAGCCGCCGCAGGAAGCGCTCGTCGCCGCGACGCTGCTCCACCAGCGCGGTGATAGCCTCGCGCACGACGTCGGAGACCGAGCGGCCCTCGACGTCGGCCACGGTCTGCAGCCGCTCGGCCAGGTCGGGGTCCAGGCGCAGCAGCAAGTTCTTGGTGCTTCCCGGCTTCATCGGCATGGTGATATCACGATATCACCTGAGCGGCCGGCGGCGGTAGGTGACAAACCGGGCCGGACCGCCCGATCATGTCAGGGCCTGGCTAGTCCGGCGACGGAAGGTGGTTCCGGTGTCCCGCACGCACGGCTATGAAGTCTCGGTGACCTGGACGGGCAACCGCGGCACCGGCACCAGCGGCTACCGGGCCTACGACCGGGACCACGACGTCACCTCCGGGGAGCTCCCGCCGATCGCCGCGAGTTCGGACCCGGCGTTCCGCGGCGACCCGGGCCGCTGGAATCCGGAACTCGAGCTCACCGCGGCCCTGGCCCAGTGCCACATGCTGTGGTACCTGCACCTGTGCGCCACCGCCGGGGTCGTGGTCACCGCCTATGCCGACCGTGCGCACGGCACCATGGCGGAGACCGCGGACGGCGGTGGCTACTTCACCGAGGTCGTGCTGCGGCCGCGGGTCACCGTGGCGTCAGCGGACATGATCGAGACCGCCGTGAGCCTGCACCAGGCCGCCCACGCGAAGTGCTTCATCGCGAACTCGGTGAACTTCCCGGTCCGTCACGAGCCCGCCGTCACGTCCGGCGGCTAGCCACACCCGGCGGCGCTATCAGGGCGGTGCGCAGGCGGTCCAGGTCGGGCCGGGTCAGGCCATGGCGCATCAGGTACCCGGCCGCGCTGCCGTCCTGGGCGCGGACGCGGGCGAGCGCCGCGGCGATCACCTGCGGCGAGGCGCCGAGCGCCCCGAGGTCGAGCCAGCGGCCGACGCCGCTGACGGCCCGGACGCGGCGGATGGCCCGGGCCGCCTCGGGATCGAGGTAGGACGCGCTCATCGCGTAATCGGCGGCGATGAACTCGTCGGGCACCCCGATGACCTCCAGGACGAGCGCCGCGACCAGCCCGGTGCGGTCCTTGCCCGCGGTGCAGTGGATCAGCCCGGGCAGCGCGCCGGCGGCGCACAGCCGCCCGATCGCCCCGGCGATGGCCGCGCCGCAGTCGTCGATCATGTACCGGTAGACCGCGGCCAGTTCGGGCGGCAGCCGGCCGATGGCCGCGGCGCTGAACATCGGGACGTGGAAGGTCCGCGCGCCGGTGCTGTCCAGCGCGCTGGGAGCGGCCCTGACCTCCTCGTCGGTGCGCAGGTCGATCACGGTGCGCAGGCCGAGCCCGGCCAGCGCGGCCCGGCCGGCGTCGTCCAGCCGGTGCAGCGCATCCGAGCGCAGCAGGGTCCGCCACCGCACGGTCCCGCCGCCGGCGGCCGGGTACCCGCCGAGGTCGCGCAGGTTCAGCGTTCCGGGCAGGGCGATCCGGCGGTCATCCTCGCCGATCAGGCCGCTGGTCTCCATGCGGGCGCGCTCCGGGGTCGGGGGCTGTTCACCGCAGGATGCCATGGCTGGTCAGGCTGGTGCTGGTTCCGGGGGTGACGGAGCTACCGGGCGGGTCGAACTGGTGGCTGCCCCGCCCGCTGGCACGGGAACGCCCGGCCCGGGCGGCGCGGTAACCGGGGTGACCGGGATCTGCCCGGTGACGGTGGTGCCGGCGCCGGGGCAGGTGTCGACCTGGAGCGACCCGCCGAGCGCGGCCAGCCGGTCGGCCATGTGCTGCAGCCCGCCGCCGTTTCCGGGCGGCGCGGCGGACGGGTCGAAGCCGGGACCGTCGTCGGCGACCTCGAACCACACGTCCCCGGCCGACCCGCGCAGCCGGACCCGGACCGTGGCGCCCGGCGCGTGCCGGGCCGCGTTCTGCACGGCCTCGACACAGCAGAAGTACACGGCGGTCTCGGCGTCCGCCGGGTAGCGGCCGACCCCGTCGGCGTCCACGACCACCGGCAGCGGGGCCTTCCCCGCGTGGGCGCTGACCGCGGCCGCCAGTCCCTGGTCGGCCAGCAGCGGCGGGTAGATGCCGCGGGCCAGATCACGCAGGCTCTCCAGGGCAGCGCGGGCGCCGGCCCGTAGCTGCGCCAGCAGGGCCCGCTCCCGCTGCTCGTCCCGCCCGGCCAGGGACTCCGCCCGGGCCAGCCCGGACGCGATGGCCACCAGCTGCCGCTGGGCGCCGTCACGCAGGTCGCGCTCGATCCGCCGCCGCTGGTCGTCCTGCGCGGTCACGATCCGCCGCCGCGAGGCCCGCAGCTCGGCCAGCCGCTCGCCGAGCTGCTCGGTCAGGCCCACGTTGCGCAGCACCAGGCCCACCTGGCCGGCCAGCTCACCGATCAGCTTGTCCTCGGCGGGCGTGAGCGGCTCCCCCGGGCGCTTGGCCACCGACAGCGCGCCCAGCACCTCGCCCTGATGCCGCACCAGGGTCAGGCGGCCGTCGCCGGCCTGCGGCACGCCGCCGTCCGGGGGCGGGCCGTCGCCGGCCAGCACCACCGGCCCGGGCCGCGGCGCGTCGGAGGGCCAGGACGCGCCGACCGCGAGTTGCGGGCCGGCCCGCAGCCACACGTCGGCCCGGGCGGCGCCGGTCGCCTCGGCCAGGATCCTGGCCATGCGGGGCAGCACGTCATCGGTCGCGTAGGTCCCGCCGACCTGCCCGGCGAAGTCGCTCAGCGCCTCGTACGGCGTGGCCCGCCTGCCGTACACCACCCGGTTCGCCACCCGCCGCAACCGCTCCCGCAGCGGCTGGAACGCCACCGCCACCACCGCGGTGGCCACGATCGACAGCCACGGGTTAGGCCGCGACCCCGCGTGCAGGGAACCGGATCCCAGGGAACCGAGCCCGGCCACGATGATGACGTAGACCACGGTGATGAACGCGGCCAGCGAACCGTAGACGATGGTCTTGCTGATGACCACGTCGATGTCGTAGAGCCGGTACCGGAAGATCGCGATCCCGGCGGCCACCGGGATCAGCGGGCCCAGGATCAGGAAGGCGCCCAGGGGGTCGCCGAACGCCAGGCCGAAAACGACCAGGCCGGCCGCGGTGACCAGGCCTGCGTAGGCGATCCACTTGATCTGCTGCCGCACGGTGCCCGGCGACCGCCGGTACCGCACCAGGCACCCGGCGGCCGCCGCCACGAACAGGGGGATGAGCGCGATCTGCACGGCGTTGAGGACCGGATCGGCCAGGCTGTCCGGTATCAGCCGGACCGGCGACAGCAACACGGCGGAACTCTGGGCCCGCAGGGCCGCCGACGACGTGACGGCCGTGATCACCAGAACCGCCTCGGCCGCGATGAGGAGCCAGGCCACCGGCCGCCACCGCCGGGACGGCAGCCTGCCGTCCGGGAACAGCAGCAGGGCCAGGGGGAACAACAGCCCGAGCTCTCCCGCCGCCGCGCCGAGCCAGTCCGCCCAGGACACCACGGGCGAGGCGGCCCCCGCCTGCGTGGCGTACCGGGCGTAGGCGTCGGTGGCCATGCCGATCGCGAACCCGAGCCCCTCGGCCAGGAACAGCCAGCCGACGGGGTTGGCCGGCCGGTGGCTGGCCACGATGGCCCCGACGCCGGCGAAGGCCAGCAGGACCGGCGCGAAGGCGAACGCGTCCGTCAGGTCGCCCGCGGCGACGCCGTAGCCGGCGCTGACGGCCAGCGCGGCCACCGTCGCAGCGAGCAAGCCCCAGGCCAGTGGCCGGGTCCAGGGATGAGTCACCCGACCGCCTCGGGCACCCGGACCCGGAGCCGCCCGGTCACCACGGTGCCGGCCCCGGGCGACGTCCGGACGTCGAGGACGCCGTCGTGCGCGCTCAGCCGGTCCGCCATGCCCTGCAGGCCGGTGCCGAAGGCCTTCGCGCCGGGGTCGAAGCCCGCTCCGTCGTCGGCCACCTCGAACCGCAGCTCGTCCCCGGACGCGGCCAGCCGGACGCGGGCCGAGCTGGCGCCCGCGTACTTGGCCACGTTCTGCAGCGCCTCGAGGACGCAGAAGTAGACCGCGGCCTCCACGTCCTGCGGATACCTCGCGATGCCGTCGGCCTCCACCGACGTCGGGACCGGCGACTTGGCCGCCTGGGCCCGCAGCGCGGCGGCCAGGCCCTCGCCGGCCAGCAGCGGCGGGTAGATGCCCCGGGCCAGGTCCCGCAGGTCCTCCACGGCGGAGGCGGCTTCCTGGCGCAGCTCGGCCAGCAGCTCCCGCTCGCCTTCGGGGTCGGTGCCGATCAGGCCTTCGGTGAGGTTCAGCTTGATGGTCAGCGCCACGAGCTGCTGCTGGGCCCCGTCGTGGATGTTGCGCTCGATCCGGCGCCGTTCCTCGTCCTGGGCGGCGACCAGGCGCTGCCGGGAGGCCCTGATCTCCTCCAGCCGGGCCGTGAGCTGCTCCCAGAGCCCGACGTTCCTGAGCACCAGGCCGGCCTGCGCCGCGAGGTCGGCCAGGAGCTTGCCCTCGGCCGGGGTGAGGGATTCGCCCGGGCGCTTGCTCACCGACAGCGCGCCCAGCACCTCGCCCTGGTACCGCACCGGCAGCACCCGGTCCGCGCCGGGGACCGCGAGCCGGCCGCCGGTGTCCGCGCGGGTCTGCGGGAACGGCGGCTCGCCGGGCGGCCAGGTGGCATCGTCGCGGAACACCCCGTCCGCCCGCAGCCACACGTCCGCCCGCCGGGCCGCGGTGCCCTCGGCCAGGATCCGGGCCATGCGCGGCAGTAGTTCCTCGGTGGCGTAGGTCCCGGCCGTGCGCTCGGCGAACTGCGCGAGCACCTCGTACGGGGTGGCCCGCCGGCCGTAGACCAGCCGGTTGGCCAGGTGCTGGACCCGCGCCCGCACCGGCTGGAACGCCACCGCCACCACGGCCGTGGCCGCGATCGACAGCCAGAGGCCCGCCCGCGCCCCGTGCTGGGCGACCAGGGAGCCGAGGCCCACCACGATCGCCACGTACACCGCGGTGATGAACGCGGCCAGCGACCCGTAGACCAGGGTCTTGTTGATCACGACGTCGATGTCGTAGAGGCGGTAGCGGAAGATCGCGATGCCGATGGCGATGGGGATCAGCGCGCCCGCCCCGCTGCTCAGCGCGTTCTCCAGGTTGGTGGACGCGTTGCCCGGGCCCAGTGATCTTTTCCGCCACCGGCTCGGCCAGAAAGGCCACCACGATCAGCGCGCCCGCGTACACCAGCCACTTCAGCTGCTCGCGCTCCACCGTCCCGGCCCGCCGGTACCGGAACACCACCGAGACGATGGCGGCCAGGCCGGTGCCGGCGATCAGCAGCACGCCGCCGACGGCCAGGACCAGGAAGACGTTCCCGGCCGGCGCGGGCACGCCGATGGGGTTCGGCGTGGGCGTGTCGGCGGTGATGATCCTGGGAGCGAACGCGTTGCCCAGGACCCAGCCGGCCAGGCCGGCCGCGGCCGCCCAGGCCACCGGCCGCCAGCGGCGGGAGGGCAGGTGCCCGGTGGGGAACAGCAGCAGGACGAACACCGTCGAGACCGAGGCCGAAGAGCCACATCCAGCCGAACCAGGCCAGCCAGGCCCGCGCGACCGGAAGGTGGTAGAGCAGCAGCCCGAAGTCCGCGGCCGCGTACGCCAGGCCGCTGGCGGACAGCAGCCAGCCGATGGGATTGCCGGGGCGCTTCCACACCAGCAGCGCGCCGACGGTGGCAAAGCCCGTGATGAACACGACCCCGGCCACGCCATCCGCGGCGCTTCCCTGCTGGCTGGCGGGCAGCGGCTGCACGGCGTTGTAGGCCAGGGCGGTGATCATCATGCCCAGCGACAGCACCCAGATGCCGCACGCGCACCAGAACGCGGTCCGTGGCTTCATGGTTTGCCCGCCCCTACGGCGGGGTCCAAGCTTCATGTTTCACCCCTTGATCATGATTATTCGCGGGGGTGCGCGGCGGCAGAAGGGTGCGAGCCGGTGCCGTGGCTGAAAGCCAGCACGAGACCGGCGGGGAAGCCAGCACCACCCGCGGCCGGCCGGACCGGGTTAGCCGTTGCAGTGCGGCGGCGGGGCCAGCGACGGCATCCGCCAGGCCGCGGCCGCGGCCGCGATGACCTCGGCGGTGGCCCGCATCCCCTGCGGGCCGGCCACCTGCTCGTTGCTGAGGAAGCGGTGCGCCATCCGGTCCATCTCGGGGTCGCCGAGCAGGCTGCCGTGCAGCGCGGGCACCACGATGACGTTGTCCGGCAGGTCGCACACGGGCAGGGTGACCGCGTCGGCGAGCGGGATCACCGCCAGCCAGCGGATCCGCTGCCCGTTGCGGGCGGCGGCCGCGGCGAAGGCGGCGCCGTCGCTGCGGACCGAGTCGATCAGCTCCTGGGCTCCCGACTCGCCGAACGGCGTCAGCGCGCCGGCCATGCTGGCCAGCGCGTTCAGCGCCTCGCCGGACACCGGGTCGGCGTCGGCGGCCATGGCCCGGCTCGCCTGGTCGTCCTGGCCGGGGTCGACGATCGGGCTGAGCAGCACGACCGACCGGACCGGCAGGCCCGGGTGCCGGGCCAGCATCGCGTAGACGCCGAGCGTGCCCTCGCTCTCGGCGACGATGTCGACGGGCCGCCCGGTCTCCTTGTGCAGCTGCGCGACCTGCTGGGCGATCATGTCACCCAGCGCCGGGAGCGGCAGGTCCGTGGCGTCGAGCCCGTAGGGGAGCGGCCTGCCCCGGGCGTCGAGCCCGGCGTAGGAGAACGGCCGCACCAGCGTCGACGGCCCGATCAGCGCCCGGCTGGCCGACGGATAGCAGCAGGACGACCCGAACCCGGGGATGACGAGCACCGCGCTGGTGAGCCCGGCGGGCGCGTGGCTACCCGGTTTCCCCGCGACCGCGGCCAGAGCCGCCCCGGTCGGGACGGCCGCCGGGCCGCCGGGCAGCGGGGTGCTGCCGGCCAGGACGAAGAGCAGCCGGGTCGTGCCGATGATGAGCGCGAGCGCGGTGGCGGCGGCCAGCGGCGACACCGGGGCGGGCCAGTGCGGGAGGTGCCGCCAGACGCTGGCCCAGGCACGTCCCCAGAGGGAGGTGGCTCGGCATCACCTCCCGGGTCACGGCGGCGGCCAGCCCGTACCACGCGCGCGCGTTGGCCAGCCCGGCCAGCCCGGCCACCGCCACCCCGGCGGCCGCGGGCAGGCTGCCGATCGCGGCCGCCGCGGCCGACAGCACGATGAAGCTGGCCAGCAGCCAGCCCACGGCCCGGGGCGACGGCAGCGTCCGCCACCAGGAGCCGAGCAGGCCGCCGTGCGACAGCGGGATCGCGATCAGCAGCATGGCCGGGAGCGCGGCCAGGTACGGCCAGGAGAACGGGAGCAGCGACACGCCGAACAGCAGGGTGACGACCGGCGACAGCAGCACGCTGGCGCTCACGGTGAAGATGAGGCAGCAGCCGAACGTGGCCCCCCAGGCCGGGCCGGGGCAGCCGGCGCGGCCAGGCGAGCCGGATCAGCCCGGTGCTCATCACGGCCCGCGCCAGCACCAGCCCGGCGTACGTCAGCGCGAACCCGCTCCAGGACCGGTTGTAACCGAACAGCCAGCGCAGATCGTGGAAGACCGCCAGCGGCGGGATCGCGGTGACCTGCGGCGCCAGCGGCCGGGCCGCGGGCGCCAGGACGGTGAGCAGGCAGGCCTGCCCGACGGCGCCGCCGACCGCCAGCGCGATGAGCCCCCGGTGCCGCAGGAATCCCTCCGCTGGCATGCCGCGCCCGGCGGGTACGGTCCGCTCCCGCTGCGCTTCCACTCCGTCCGCGGTAACCGATCATCCGGGCCCGGCATTCCGCGGGCGGGCCCGGCACCGCCGTCGGGCTCGGGCCCGGCGGCTGGCTTGGGGTACCGGCGGCGGGCGTGCGCGATCACGTAGGCGATGTCCCTCGGGTAGGACCGCGCCGCGCCCAGCATGATCAGGCCTCCGAGCGCGTAGACCGGGCAGGCCACGACGATCGCCCAGCGCAGGCCGAGCGCCGTGTTCGGGGCGATCAGGTCGGAGACCACGCCGATCAGGTACGGGCCCGCCCAGGACGCGGTCCGCACCACCTGGCGCACCATCGCTCCCCTCCCCCGCAGCTCCGGGATCACCACGTCGGTGCACAGCGCCTCGGCCGGGGCGATGGGGATGGTCAGCAGGACGCCGCCGACGAACAACAACGGCGCGCTGACCGCCAGGTTGGTGCTGGCGAAGGCGGGCACGAGCACCACCGTGGCGCCGATCGCGCCGAACGCCGCCACGTACACGCGGGCGTTGACGTGGCCCCGGCGCAGCAGCCGGTCGGCCAGGACGCCGCCCGCCAGGATGCCGACCGCGGAACCCGCGCCGAGCACGGTGGTGAACGCGCCCGCCGCCGCGGAGCCGAGGTCGTGCACCCGCTTGAAGTACTCCACGCCCCAGAACGACAGCCCGTTCAGCAGCAGCTGTGACACCGTGAAGAACATGGTGCCGAACCACATCGTCGGTATCCGCAGCAGCGCGCGCAGCGCTCCGAGCTGGCCCGCGGACGCGTCCGCCGCCTCCTGATGGCGCGGCTCCGGCAGCGAGATGAGTCCCTCGGCCGCCAGGTCGGCCGCCTCGGGCTCCTCCAGCGCGACCGCGGTCACGGCGGGTACCCCGATGGGCGTCCCGACCGTCGCCTCGAAGGCCGCGTCCTGGTGGCCGCGGGCCGGCTCGTGCAGGAACAGGTACCAGGCCGCGACGGCCACGCCGATCGGCACCCACATCCAGAACGCCCACGGCCAGCCGCCCAGCTGCACGGCGAGCCCTCCGCCCACCAGGCCGATGAAGGCCCCGGCGATCGCGCCCGCCTGGTAGATGCCCATCGCCTCCGAGCGCCGGCGAACGGGAAAGTAGTCGGACAGCAGGGAGATCGCCGCCGGCGGCGTCCCCTCGGCCGCGCCGGCCAGCATCCGGGTGGCGAACAGCACGCCGAATCCGATCGCCAGTCCCCCCGCGCCCATGGCCGCGGCCCAGATGGCGCACACCGCGGCGAGCAGCCAGGTACGCCGGTGCCGGTCGGCCAGCACGCCGATCGGGATCACGCCGATCGCGCCGCAGATCGCCATGCAGAACGGGATCAGCCCCAGCAGCTGGTCCGACGCGCCGAACTGACGCTGGATGCCGCTGACCGCCTGGGCCAGCGAGGACTGGTCCCCCTGGGCGAGCATGGTGGTGGCGGCGAGCGCGGCCAGCGGTACCAGCAGCCCCCCGGCGCCAAGCCCCCGCCCGGGAGGCTTAGGCGATCGCGCTGCCGGCGACGTGGCCGCCCTGCGTCGCATGTGCAGACGCTACCCTCGATTCCTGGATCTTTTCATCCGCGGATCTCAAGCTCAGAGTGGACCTTTTCTCCGGGAGGATGTCATGACGCGACTGGGCGGGATGTACGGACCCGATGCCACGTTCCTCGGCGTGCCCCGGGCCGACCTGGCAGGACCCGGCCGGATGGGCCGGCACCGACATCATGATCATCGGTGCGCCGTTCGACGGGGGGACGTCCCACCGGCCCGGGGCCAGGTTCGGCCCGCAGGCGATCAGGTTCACCGACTACCTGCCGCACGACGGCTCCCGCCCGCACCTGGCCCTGCGCGTCGACCCGCTGACCGAGCTCCGGGTGGCCGACGCGGGCGACGTGGAGATGCCGTCGGGCGACACCGAGCTGTCCCTGCGCCGCCTGGAGGAGGCGGTGCACGAGGCCTGCCGCGGCGGCGCCTCCCGGTGATCCTCGGCGGTGATCACACGATCGCGCTGCCCGACGCGACCGGCGTGGCGCGCCACGTCGGCTGGGGCCGCGTCTCGATGATCCACTTCGACGCGCACGCCGATACCGGCGACACGCAGTTCGGCTCGCTGTACGGCCACGGCACGCCGATGCGCCGGCTGATCGAGTCGGGCGCGGTCCGCGGTGACCGGTTCCTGCAGGTCGGGCTGCGCGGCTACTGGCCGGAGCCGGAGACTCTCGACTGGATGGCCCAGCAGCGGATGCGCAGCTTCGAGATGACCGAGGTGGTGTCGCGCGGCCTGGATGAGTGCCTGTCCGAGGCGATGCGCATCGCCACCGACGACTGTGACGGCGTGTTCCTGTCGGTGGACGTCGACGTGGTCGATCCCGGCCTGGCGCCGGGCACCGGGACGCCCGAGCCCGGCGGCCTGAGCAGCCGCCAGCTGCTCGACGCGGTCCGCCGGATCGCCATGGAGGTGCCGCTGGCCGGCATCGACGTGGTAGAGGTCGCGCCGCCGTACGACCACGCGGAGGTCACCGCGTTCCTGGCCAACCGGGTGGTGCTCGAGGCCCTGTCCGGCATCGCCTGGCGCCGCCGGCAGTCCGCCCACGCCCCGCAGTCCCCGCTGCTCGAGGGCCGCGGCGGCCCGGACGCCAGCTAACCGGGCGCCAGCTAACCGGGCGCCAGGCCGCTGGTGTCGAGGGCGATCATGAATGGCTCCGGCAGCGTGACCGGCTCCCCGAACGGCGCCCTGGTGGCAGAGCGGTACCCGTCCGGGCGCAGGTCGCTGAACAAGGTCACCGACCTCTCCGCCGCCTGCGGGTCGATCAGCAGGTACAGCGGTACGCCGCCGCGGGCGCAGGCATCCCGCTTGAACTCGCGGTCGTCGTGCCCGCTGCTCGGCGAGACGACCTCGGCGACCAGCAGGACCCCGTGTGCGAACAGTTCATGATCGTCATGCCGCGGCGCGTCCGGCGGCGCGACGACGAGATCCGGCTGGACCGCGACCTGCCGTATCCGCCGGGCCAGATCCGGTCGGTCACGCTGCTGTATGACGCCGGACGGCTGTGGGCCGACGTCACCGCCGAGGTCCCAGTGGCCGTTTACCCGCCGGGCGCGGAACCGGATCGGGGGCGGGTGGCCGGGGTGGACCTGGGCATCATCCACCCCTACGCCGTCGCCGGGCCGGACGGCCAGGCACTGCTGGTATCCGGGCGGGCGATCCGCGCCGAGCACCACCTGCACCTGAAAGACACCAAGGCGCGGCATCGGGCCGTAGCCCGCCGCGCCCCCAAACCGGGACAGCGCGGGTCACGGCGCTGGCGGCACCACCGGCACCGCCAGCGCATCATGGAGGCGCGGCACCGGCGCCGGGTCCGCCAGGCCCAGCACGAGGCCGCCCGCACCGTGACCGGCTGGGCCGTCGCGCGCCGGATCGGCACCCTCGCGGTCGGCGACCCGCGCGGCGTCCTGAACCTGGCCGCGGGGCGACGGCACAACCAGCGCACCCGCGACTGGCGGGTCGGCCACCTGATCAGCGTGCTGCGCGACAAGGCCGAACAGGCCGGCATCACCGTGACCCTGACCGACGAACGGGGCACCTCCTCCACTTGCCCGGCCTGCCGGGCCCGGGTGCCCAAGCCCCGAGGCCGGGTGTTCTGCTGCCCGCGCTGCGGGCTGTCGGGCCACCGCGACCTGATCGCGGCGGCCAACATCGCCGGGCGCCTGCCCGGCGGGATCACGCCGGCCATCACCGCGGCCGGCGTCACGCACCGCCGCGCCGGGAACCACCTTCCGGGTGGGTCCGCGGCGCGACGTGACCCGCGCCGCCGCCCTCATCACGGCGCCGCCCGCGGGTCCCCTGGCAGGCACCTGCCCGCCCCGCCGATGACCGTCGGCCGGGGAGTCGCTCGCCCACCGCGAGGACCTCGTAACGGCCACCGCCGAACATGCGAAGAAGTGCACTAGCTGGTCAGATAAGTCTGGCCCGGGGTTACTAGCCGAATAATCGAGGCGATCTATACTCGGCGCATGCTGGACGTGACCCGGCTCCGCGTGCTCGTGGCGGTGGCCAGGCACGGCTCGGTGACCGCCGCGGCGCGCGCGCTGAACTACGCCCAGCCCTCGATCAGCCACCACATCGCCCGCCTGGAGGCCGAGACCGGCGCGCGGCTGCTGCAGCGGGCGGGCCGGGGGGTGCGGCTCACCGACGCGGGACTGTTGCTGGCCGCGCGGGCCGAGGAGATCCTCGGCCGGCTGGACGCGGCCGAGAACGAGCTGGCGACCCACGTCGGGCTGCGCGAGGGACGGGTGCGGCTGGCGGCTTTCCCCTCGGCGCTCGGCACCATCGTGCCGGCCGCCGCGGCCAGGCTGGAGGCGGAGAGCCCGGGCATGGATCTCCTGCTGGCCGAGGCCGAGCCCGCGGAGGCGCTGGACATGCTCCGGACCGGCCACGTGGACGTGGCGCTGGTGTTCCGGCACTACCAGCAGGACGCGGATCCGCAGCCGCCGGGTGCCGACGAGGAGGGCGCGCGCGGCACGCTGCTGCTCGACGAGCCGGTGCACCTGGTGACCCCGGCGGATCCCGCCCCGGCCGCCGGCGCCGTGGCGCTCGTCATCAGGACCGCCGGACCTGGCCGCGTACGCGCAGCGGCGGTGGATCGCCGGCTGCGAGCGCTGCCGCGGCTACCTGATCCGGCAGTGCGCGCTCGCCGGGTTCACCCCGAAGATCGCGTTCACCACCGACGACTACGTGGCGGTCCAGGCCCTGGTCGCGGCCGGGCTCGGCGTCACCACCCTGCCCGGCCTGTGCCTGCGCGCGGCCCGTCACCCCGGCATCCGCGCCGCTCCCCTGCCCGGCGCCCGCCGGCACGTGTTCGCGATGACCTACGGCGACCCGCCCGACCCGCCGACCACGGCCCGGCTGATTGACGTGCTCGCCCTCGCCGCCGGCGCCGAGGCCCCGGCGGCCTGATCGCTGCGGGATGCGGGACGCGGGTCAGAAGCGCCCGCTGTTCAGGGCGGTCTGCAGGTGCGTGGTGGTATCCGGCCCCCAGTCGCCGTCTTGTGCCGCGCCGACATGCCGCTGCAGGGCCTTGACCGTCACCGGGCCGATGATGGCGTCCTGGGCCACCCGCAGGAACTTCTGCAGCGCCGCCTTGGTCAGCGGCCCGAAGGCACCGTCCACGGTGAGCGTGGCCCCGTGCTGGCTCAGCGCCCGTTGCGTGGCCGCGCAGGTCTCGGGCCCGAATTGCCCGTCGACGGCGAGCGGGGCGGGCGGCGGCGGCTTAGGGGCGGGCCGGATCGGGGTGGGCTTACCGGCCAGCGCGGCCTTCATCATCGCCGCCGAACTGGGGCCGAACTCGCCGTCCACGGTCAGCTGGTGCCTGGCCTGGAAGCCTTCCAGCGCCGCCCTGGTCGGCGCGTCGAAGGCGTCAGTGACGGCCAGGGCCGACTTCATCACCGTGTTGAGGCGCTGCTTGAGCGCCCGGACCGCCTTCCCGGCCGAGCCCAGCCTCAGGATGCCATCGGTGGCGGGCAGCGGCGCGGCTCCGTTGCAGGCCGGGCGCCCGTACCCCACGACGACGTCTGATCCGCGCACCCGCCGCATGAAGCAGTTGGACGTGTTGCCTTCCAGCGTGACGATGGTGCCATTGGAACGCACCGCCTCGATCAGGCCGACATGGTCGATATTGGCGATCCTCCGGGTGCCGGACCAGTCGAAGAAGACGACGTCGCCGGGCGCGCGCCGCCCAGCCCGTAGTGCCAGCGGCCGTGGCTCCGGAAGGCTTCGGCATGGGCGACCGTATAGGCGAACTTCCCGAATATCGCGGGCAAGTTGCCGGAGTGCGCGGCTTCGAAGCTGATGCTCATGTTGCACCACGGCCCGTCAAAGCCATACCACTCGGTGACCTGATTGTGGTTGGACCCGGGCGGATGCTCCCTGGTGCGATTGCGGAGCAGCTCGCGAGCCTGCTCAATCATTCCGGCCGCGGTCCCCATGTCACAATTCCATGTCCTCGGGAAGGGCGGCGATATCGCCGGTTATCTCCGCGTCTGGATCCTGGCTGATGCCGCCCTGATCAGGATCGACGTCGAACAGCCCGGCGCCACCCGCGGGATTTACCGGATCCGGTTGCTCTGCTGGCATTGACCCAGGCTATGACTTGGTCATGTCAAGGTAAAGAGGCGGTCAAGGAAACCCTGGCGCCAAAGTAAGCCGTAAATTTTCTCCTAAATGGCTAAATGCCGACATCCGCGATTTCAGATCGCGCTGCCGCGCCCTTCCCAGTACGGGGCGCGCAGCCGCCGCTTGAGCAGCTTGCCGCTGGGATCGCGGGGCAGCTCGTCGGTGAAGTCGATGCTCCTGGGCCACTTCATCCGGGCCAGCCTGCCGTCCAGCGAGGCCAGGATCTCGGCCGCGAGCTCGTCATCGCCCGTCACGCCCGCGGCGGGCTGCACCACGGCCTTGACCTGCTCGCCCCAGTCATCGTCCGGGATCCCGAACACCGCCACGTCGGCGACCTTCGGGTGCATGATGATCTCGGCCTCGACCTCGGCCGGGTAGATGTTCGCTCCGCCCGAGATGATCATGTCGGACTTGCGGTCGCACAGGAACAGGTAGCCGCCGTCGTCGAGGTAGCCGATGTCGCCGACGGTGAAGAAGCCCCGCAGCCGGTTCGCCGCGGTCTTCTCCGGGTCATCCTTGTAGGCGAAGTCGGAGATCCCCATCTTCATGTAGATGGTGCCGGGCGTGCCGGGCGGGCAGGCGTTCCCGTTCTCGTCGGCGATCATGACCTCGCTGATCGGCCAGGCCGTGCCGACGGTGCCGGGCCGGGCCTTCCAGTCATCCGGGGTGGCGATCGTCCCGCCGCCCTCGGTGGCCGCGTAGTACTCGTACACGCACGGCCCCCACCAGTCCAGCATGGCCTGCTTGATCCCGATCGGGCACGGCGCCGCCGCGTGGATCAGCCATTTCATCGAGGAGAGGTCGTAGCGGCGCCGGGTCGGCTCGGCCAGCGACAGCATCCGCTTGAAGTGCGTGGGCACCATGTGGGAGTTGGTCACCCGGTAGCGCTCCACCAGCGCCAGCGCCCGCTCCGAATCCCAGGCATCCATGCAGACCAGGGTGTGCCCCATGTGCAGCGCGCTGCCGCCGAACACGGTGACCGCCGTGTGGTAGTTCGGCGAGGAGATCAGGTGCACGTTGGGCGGCCCCGGGGTGATCCCGAAGAACTGCAGCAGCCCGGTGCCCAGTTCCGCCGCGTCGTCCGGGTCCAGGCCGGACAGCGCGCGGCGCACCCCCTTCGGCCGGCCCGTGGTCCCCGAGGTGTAGTGCATGGTGGTGCCCGCCGTGCGGTCCGCGGGCATGGCCTCGGGCTGCCCGTCGCGCAGCGCGTCCACCGGGGTGAAGCCCGGCACGTCACCGTAGCCGAACCGCGCGCCGGCGGGGATGCCCGCCTCGTCGGCGGCGGGCACGCCGGCGGCGGCGAACCGCTCGTGCACGAACACCGCCTTCGCCTCGCAGTCCCGCATGATGTAGGCGATCTCCGGCACGGTGAAGTGCCAGTTGATGGGCGTGAGGTACCAGCCGGCCTGCAGCGCGGCCAGGTACACCTCCAGCGCGGCGGCCCCGTTGGGCAGCACCGAGGCGATGGCGTCTCCCGGCTGCAGGCCCAGCGCCCGCAGCCCGTGGGTGATCTGGTTCACCCGGGCCAGCAGGTCACCGGCCCGGTGCTCGGTGCCGTCCGGCTCGATCACGGCGACCCACTCCGGGCTCTGCTGGGCGCGCGCCCAGAATCCAAGCGACCCCACCGCTCAACCTCCCCAGGTCCGGCCGGTACTCAGGCTGCAAAAACTGTAACGTGTTCTCGCTACGCGCGATAACGGTCAGGTGGCGAGCTCCGCCGCGACCGTGGCGCCGAGTTCCCAGCAGGCCTCCAGGGCAGCCCGGTCCGGCGGGCCGGTCACGCACACCGGCGGGCGGGCGCGGCGCCAGGCCAGGCCGGTGGCGATGGCCTCGACGGCGCGGACGGCGCCCCCGGTGTCGCTGGCGCCGTGCACGTACAGCGCGTACGGCCGGCGCTGCGTCGCCTCCAGGCACGGGTAGTAGATGCCGTCGAAGAAGTGCTTCAGCGCGCCGGACATATAGCCGATGTTGGCGGGCGTGCCCAGCAGGTAACCGTCGGCGGCCAGCACATCGGCCGCGGCCGCGGTCAGCGCGGGCCTGATAACGACCTCGACGCCCTCGATGTCCTCGTGGCCCGCCCCGGCCACGACGGCCTCGAACATCTCCTGCATCGCCGGGGACGCGGTGTGGTGCACGATCAGCAGGCGGCGCATGGCCCCGCAGCATAGCCCGCAGCCCGGCTACGCTGACCGCATGCGCCCGCCCGGCCCGGTCCTGCGCGAAGCGGCGCCGATGATCGCGGGTACCTGCAGCAGTGCGGCCGGGAGGGTGTCCAGGTCGTTCGTCGCGGCCGGTCATGGGCGCCCTCCCTCATCTCCTCCGCACGTTGACAGGAATTGATCTTTTAGCGGTTGTATCGGCGGTACCTGATGGTGGCGGCGACAACGGCGAGCGTGAACTGGGCGAGCCAGATGGCGCCGCCGACCACTACGTCGGCCTCAGCGCTGGGATGGGCCTGGGTGAACGCGGCGGTCAGGCCGACGTGCGCGGCCAGGCTGCTCCAGATGGCCAGCTGAGCCACAAGAGCGGCGTACAGGACCAGCAGGGCGGTACGCACGTGCGCTGGCCGCGTCCCGGCCGGGTAGAGGTGGTTGGTTCTGACATTAGCGACGTGGCTGGCGTTCATTGTTCCTCCTCCGGGGTTACCAGACCCACTGGGCGTGGTGCGGTTGCTTGCTGGCTGAGTGGTACGGAGCTGGTCGCTGGGCGGTGCTCTGGCCGGGTCGCGGCTTCGAACAGTGCGACCAGCTGGGCGCCATAGGCGTCCAGGTCCAGCTCGGGATTGTCGGCGTACTGGATGAGCAGGTCATCCAGGGCGGCCTTCATGACCGCGGCCATGATGCGGGGGTCGAAGCTGCCCAGACACCGGGTTTCCTGACCCTGCCGCAGGATCTCAGCGACGGTGGTGATCTCGTTGGCGCGGACGTCGAAGGCGGGAGTGGGGCGGCCGCTTTCGTCGCGGAAGGCGTTGTAGATGCGGACCAGCGCGAGCACGTCCCGGCCGTGGGTCTGGATGTAGCCGGTCCAGCCGGTGAGGTAGGAGGCGATGAATCGCTCCGGGTGCTGCACCGGGTTCGCGGCGCGGAGCCGCGGCTCCAGGTACTGCCCCATCTCGCCGATCACGTCCGCGATCACCGCCTGGATCAGGTCGTCCTTGGCCGGGAAGTGGTAGGTGACCACCCCCTTGCTCACTCCGGCCCGGCGGGCCACCTCGGCCACCGAGGCACGCGGGTAGCCGACCTCCGCGATCGCGTCGATCGCGCACTCCACCAGCTGGTCGCGGCGCTTGCGCTGGGTAAAGGTGGCGGTACCGCCTGCCGTGCCTTGCTCTCTCGTACGCATGATACGAGATTAGTACGAGCGTACTAATCTCGTCAAGCGGATGCGTCTTGAGACTGGTCGGGCGCATAAGCGGGCAGCCGGAAGACCCGCAGCCAGGCCTGGGCGGCGGTGACGGCGCGCAGCTCGGCCCCGGCTACGCTGACCGCATGCGCCCGCCCGGCCCGGCCACGTCCCCCGGCCCCGCCTCCCCCGGCCCGGCCTCCCCCGGCCCCGCCTCTCTCGGCCCGGCCTCCCGCGCCCGGCCGGCGTCGCGCCCGCGCCCGGCGGTCGCGGTGCTCCTCGACGTGGCCTGCGTGCTGGCCTTCGTCGCGATCGGCCGGGCCAGCCATCACGACGGCGAATCGCTCGCCGGCCTGGCCGCCGTGGCGTGGCCGTTCCTGGCCGGGCTCGCGCTCGGCCTGCTGGCCACCCGCGCCTGGCGGCGGCCGGCCGCGATCGTCCCGGCCGGCCTGGGCGCGTGGCTCGGCGCCGCCGCGGGAGGCATGCTGCTGCGGGTGGCGGCGGGCCAGGGCACCGCCCCGGCGTTCATCGGCGTCGCGCTGGCCTTCCTCGGGCTGTTCCTGCTCGGCTGGCGGGTCGTGGCGGCCGTCCTGTTCCGCTCCTGACCGCCATGATCGCGGCGGGCGCCGCCTCGCCTCCCTCCCCCGCGCGCCGCCCCATGCGCGAGGGCTCTTGCCCGCCCGGACGGCGCCATCCTAGACTGAACATTCAGTCAATCGCGTGAGGAGCACGCAATGGCCGAGCAGGCCGTCTCTGCGCAATCGTCAGACACCGTCGAAACCGAAGTCCCCGCCGACACCGCCCCCGAGACCCGGCCGATCCCGGCCAGCATCGACGAGATCATCGCCGTGCAGGAGGAGATCTTCTGCGAGCGCCAGCACGAGTCACGCCGGCTGGCGCAGCGGGCCGGCCACGCGCTCGCCGGCGGGCGTCACCTCCAGCTGGCAGATCACCCGGCCACAGCCGGTCTGGCTCAGCCACGGCAAGGGATCCAAGATCTACGACGTGGACGGCAACGAGTACGTCGACCTGCACGGCGGGTACGGCGCGGCCCTGGCCGGGCACGGTCACCCCGCCATCGTGGAGGCGGTGCGCGGCCAGGCCACGCTCGGCACCCACTTCGCGCAGCCGACGCCGGCCGCGATCCTGGTCGCCGAGGAGCTGACCCGCAGGTTCGGGCTGCCGCTGTGGCGGTTCGCCAACTCGGGCACCGAGGCGACGATGGACGCCGTCCACCTGATGCGCGCCATCACCGGCCGTGACCTGATCATCAAGATCGAGGGCTGCTACCACGGCCACCATGACTCGGTCCAGGTGTCGGTGTGCCCGGAGGCCGACGACGTCGGGCCCGCGCACCAGCCGGCCCAGGTCCCGTCCAGCACCGGGATCCCGCGGGCGATCACCGATCTCACCCTGGTGGCCGGCTTCAACGACCTCGACGGCGTGGCCCGGCTGCTGGACGAGAACCCGGGGCAGGTCGCCGGGATGATCATCGAGCCGATCATGATGAACGCGGGGATCATCCTGCCCGAGCCCGGCTACCTGGCCGGCCTGAAGGACCTGCTGCACGCCCACGGCGCGCTGCTGACCTTCGACGAGGTCAAGACCGGGCTCACCGCGGGCCCGGGCGGGGCGACCGGGATGACCGGGGTGGTCCCGGACATCATCACGCTGGCCAAGGCCATCGGGGGCGGCGTCTCCGTCGCCGCCATCGGCGGCACCGAGGAGGCGATGGGGCACGTCGCCGCCGGGGACTACGAGATGGTCGGGACGTTCAACGGCAACCCGCTGGCCATGGCGGCCTGCCGGGCCATGCTCTGCGAGGTCGCCACGCCCGCCGCCTACCAGCGGATCGACGCGCTCCGCCAGCGGGCCGTGGCCGGCCTGGAGCGGGAGATCGACCGCAACGGCCTGGCCGCGCAGGTGGTGGCCGTCGGCGCCAAGGGCTGCGTGGTGTTCACCGCCGAGCCGGTCCGCGATTTCCGCGGCTTCCTCGGCATCGACGACTCCTACAGTCACGCGCACTGGCTGTACCAGCACAACGGGGGGGTCTTCCTGCCGCCGTGGGGGAAGATCGAGCAGTGGCTGATCTCGGTGCAGCACGACGAGGCGGACATCGACCGCCTGGTGACGAACTTCGCCGCGTTCGCGGCGGCCCTGGGGTCGCTGCGGTAGCCGGCGGGATCCGGCCGCCCGGCGGCAGCCGCGCAGCCATTGCTCAGCAAAGGCTCAGCAGGCGCTCAGCCGAGGGTCATGACCGATCTGTAACCTTCAAACCCTTGCGTACGCCGCCCCGGCGGACAATTATTTGACGGAACGTTCAGTCAGGATTCCGTCTGGCAGAAGAGAGGTGCGTCAGAGTGCACCCACGAGAAGGCTGGCGGGACGGCACCAGGCCGTCCATCTTCGGCCCGTCCGGCTCCGGGCCATCGCGACGGGACTTCTTGCGCGGCGGCGCGGCCTCCGCCGTGCTGCTCGGCGGCGCGGGCTCGCTGCTCGCCGCGTGCGGCTCAAGTTCCGGCACGTCGGGATCGACCACGACCGCGATACCGCTGCCCCGGCCCAACCACCCGGTCACCTGGCCGATCTTCAGCGACAACAAGCCGATCAAGAGCGGCCTTACGCCCGAGAAGGGCGCCACGCTGAAGATCTACAACTGGGTGGCGTACGTCAACCAGCAGTGCCTGAACGACTTCGCCAAGAAGTACAACTGCCATGTCCAGGTAACCACGTTCAACACGATGAACGAGGCGCTGGCCAAGCTGGGCAGCGGGAAGGTCAACTTCGACGTCTTCATGGGCGTCACGGTCGACGTGCTCGGGCAGCTGATCGAGCAGAAGCTCATCCAGCCGCTCAACCACAGCTACATCCCGAACATCAGCCAGACCTGGACCGACTTCACCAACCCGTTCTACGACCAGCACTGGCAGTACACCGTCCCGTACACCATCTACACGACCGGCATCGCCTGGCGCAAGGACCACGTGCCCGAGGATCCCTACACGATGGCGAACCCCTGGGCGATGCCGTGGCAGGCGAAGTACAAGGGCAAGGTGGCGATCCTGGACGACTACCGCGAGGGCATCAGCCTCGGGCCTGATGAAAAACGGGATCTATGACCTGAACACCACCAACCCCACGCAGATAACAAGCTTCGCAGCAGCAGCTGCAGAATCTCATCCACCTCACCAACGCGCACATCGACAACAACGACTACACCGAGGTTCCCGGCGGCCAGATCTGGATTCACCACGCCTGGTCCGGCGACATCGCGGCGGCCGCGTCCTACATGCAGAAGGGCGTCCCGGTCGACGTGGTCGGCTACTGGTTCCCGACCGACGGCAAGGGCCCGGTGGCCAACGACACCAACACCGTGCTGCGCACCGCGCAGAACCCGGTGCTGGCCCACCTGTTCCTCAACTACATGGAGAACCTGCCGAACGCGCTGACCAACATCGGCTTCAACGGCTACATGCAGCCGGTCAACGGGGTGACCCCGCAGCGGCTGGTCAGCGAGGGCATCCTGCCGAAGAGCCTGATGTCCACCGTGGTCCTGCCGTCCTACTTCCGGCGGGGAGTCGCCGAACTGCAGCTGCCCATCGCGACTAACCAGCTGTGGCAAGAGGCCTGGCGATCCGTCAGTCACGGAATCTAGGCGGGCGCGGTGAGTCTGCGCGGCGGGCTAACGCGGCGGCGGGAAACGGCGCGCGAGCCACACCGGCTGTTCTGGGCCGCCCTGGCCGCGCCCGGGATCATCTGGCTGGCCCTGCTGTTCATCGTGCCGTTCTACGTCGTGCTGGCGATCGCGGCCGGGCAGCTGAACCAGGTGTTCGGCACGCCGATCGCCGTGTGGAACCCGCTGCAGTGGAGCACGGCGAACCTGGCCGCGGTGTGGCACACGATCGTCGGCAAGGGCGCGTTCGTCGGGCCGGACATCGTCAGGACCATCGTCTACACGGCGATCGCGTCGCTGCTGTGCCTGCTGATCGGCTACCCGGCCGCGTACTTCGTGGCCAGGTTCGCGGGCCGGCGCAAGGCCATCTTCCTGATCCTGCTGATCGCCCCGTTCTGGATCAGCTACATGATGCGGATGCTGGCCTGGATCGACCTGCTGCAGACCGACGGCTACGTGAACAAGGCGCTGATGTCGCTGCACCTGATCTCGTCGCCGGTCGACTGGCTCGGCGGCATGCACATCACGGTCATTCTCGGCCTGGTCTACGGCTACATCCCGTACATGATCCTGGTTCTCTACGCCGGCCTGGACCGGATCGACGGATCGCTGCTCGAAGCCGGGCGCGACCTGGGCCTGGGCCGGGTACGCACCTTCGTCAAGGTCACGCTGCCGCTGTCCCGGCAGACGATCCTGACCGCGATGCTGATCACGGTGCTGCCGATGCTCGGCGACTACTTCACCAACCAGCTGCTGTCCGGCGCGACCGGAACCGCCATGCTCGGCAACGACATCGACGGGGACCTGTCCACGCCCGCGTTCCTGGGCCAGGGCGCGGTCCTGTCCCTGCTGCTGCTGCTGGTCCTGATCGTTCCGATGATCTACTACGTGATGGCGACGAACCGGTCGTCGCGGGAGGCAGCATGACGGCCACAGCGGCCACGCCCGCGCAGACAGGCTCCCCCGCGGCCGGCCAGCCGGGCCGGCGGCCGCGGCTGTGGCGCAATCCCTGGCGGCATCCGGTGTTCCTCGAGGGATTCACCTGGGTCTACCTGATCTGGTCGATCGTGCCGATCGGACTGGCCGTGCTGTTCTCCTTCAACAACGGCAAATCGCAGAGCACCTGGCAGGGGTTCTCCTGGCGGTGGTATTTCTCCGACCCGGTCAACTCCGTGCTGCACGACCCGCAACTGCACGCGGCGGTCATCCAGACCCTCAGGCTGTCGATCTTCACCACCGCGATCGCGGTGCCGATCGGCGTGGCCTTCGCGCTGGGCATCAACCGGTGGCGCGGCATCACGTCCGCGTCGTTCAACTTCGTGATGATCCTCTCCTTCGTCATCCCGGAGCTGATCTTCGGCGTGGCCATGTTCTTGGTATTCACCGTGCTGTTCACGTCGGTGGGCCTCGGCACCCTGGCGGAAACCCTCGGCCTGGTCACCTGGAACGTCAGCTGGCCGGCCATCATCGTTCAGGCCCGGCTGGTGACGCTCGGCCGGCAGTACGAGGAGGCGGCCGCGGACCTCGGCGCGACCCAGATGCGGACCATGCGCAAGGTGATGCTGCCGCTGCTGGCCCCGGCCATCTTCGCGAGCGCGGTGCTGGTCTTTTCCAGCGTGATCGACGACTTCGTGATCGTCGACCTGCTGAACTCCAACGCCAGCAACACCCCGATGTCGGTGTACATCTACTCGCAGCAGCACGGCGGGAACGGCGGCCCGGCGCTGAACGCGCTCGGCACGATCATGCTGGTGATGACGTTGGTGATCGCGATCATCGGCTACATCGGCTACCGGTTCATGACCCGCGGCGAGCGGGGCGACCGCAACGACGCGCTCACCACCATCGCCGGGGCGTAGCCGCCCGCGGCCGCCCGGCCGCGGCCCCGGGTCAGCCGGCCTTCAGCGCGTCCCGCTCGGCCTCCACGTCGGCCGGGTCCTCGCCGAGATCGGCCACCTGCCCGCCGCCGGCCAGCACCCGCAGCGCGTCGGGGGCCAGGAACGCGTGCACCGGCGTGCCCTGGGTGAGCTGGCCGTGATCGCCGTCGTTCTGCATCAGCATCTGCAGCTCGACCCCGGGCGCGAGGCGCAGGATGACCTGGGTGGAGGATCCCAGGTAGACCAGGCGCTCGACCATGGCCGGGACCCGGTTGGGGCCCGGGGAGCCGAACTCCTCGACCCGGACCCGCTCCGGCCTGATCACGGCGTGGGCCTTGTCCGGCACGGCCGCGCCGCCGTGCTCCACCTCCAGCCCGAACTCGCCCAGCTTGACCTGGCAGCTCTGGCCCGGGCCGCGCGAGATGACGTCCACCGGCATCAGGTTGGAGACGCCCAGGAAGTCGGCCACGTAGGTGTCCGCGGGCTCCTCGTAGACCTCGTGCGGGCCGCCCAGCTGGACGATCTTGCCGTCGCGCATCACCGCCAGCCGGTCGGACATGGTGAGCGCCTCTTCCTGGTCGTGCGTGACGTACAGGAAGGTGATGCCGACCTGCTCCTGCAGCGCCTTCAGCTCCACCTTGAGCGAGCGGCGCAGCTTGGCGTCCAGCGCGCCGAGCGGCTCGTCGAGCAGCAGCACCGCGGGCTGCAGCACCAGGGCCCGGGCCAGGGCCACCCGCTGCTGCTGGCCGCCGGAGAGCTGGCCCGGCCGGCGCTTCGTGAACGGGCGCAGGTGAACCAGGTCCAGCGCCTCGTTGACCCGGCGCGCGGTCTCCTTCTTGTCCACCCGCCGGTTGCGCAGCCCGAACGCGACGTTGTCGAACACGGTGAGGAACGGGAACAGCGCGTAGCTCTGGAAGACCGTGTTGACGTTGCGCTTGTGCGGCGGGACAGCCGACACGTCGACGTCGTCGAGCAGGATCCGGCCGCCGGTCGGCTGCTCGAAGCCGGCGATCAGCCGCAGCGTGGTGGTCTTCCCGCAGCCGGACGGGCCGAGCAGCGAGAAGAACTCGCCGCTGGCAATGGTCAGGTCGACCGAGTCGACGGCGGCGACCTCCGTGAACCGCTTGGTCAGCGAAACCAGCTCAATCCGGCCACCGGCCATCTCGGCTACCTGCCCTCCTGATGGGCTCCGTCACGCCGCCGGGCCCGGCGGTTCCCGGCGAGCCTGCCCCGGCTGCCATCCCACGTGAAGCCCAGCTGATCGGCGATAAACAGCATGCATAGCTCGAAGGCCCGCGCCGGGTCAACCACGGGATCGTCGAGGCCGATCTGGATGGCCAGCCCGTCCAGCAGCGAGCACAGCAGGACCGCGAAGTTACCCGGGTCGACGTCGCGGAACTCGCCCGCCTCCTGGCCGGAGCGCACCAGCGAGCTGATCATGTCCCGCCACCGCTCGTCATCCCTGCGGCGCAGGCCGGCCACCTCGGGATTGTGCGCGGCCAGCGCCCAGAAGTCCAGCCAGAGCGCCCACGAGCTGTGCGGGTCGGTATCGGCCTCGGGCAGGCAGCTCATGGCCACGATCTCCTCGATCCGCGCGGCCGCGGTGGGCAGCGCGGCCATCCGGCGCTGCCCGTCGGCGTACCAGGCGTTATCCAGGTACCTGATGGCCTCGGTGAGCAGCTGGTCCTTGGTCTTGAAGTAGTAGATGACCAGGGCCGGGCTGATCCCGCTCCGCTCCGCCACGTCGGCGATCCTGGTGTCGGCGTAGCCGCGGTCGGCGATGACCTCGAGCGCCGCGCGCAGCATCTGCTCGCGGCGCTGGTCGGCGGTGCCCGGCACGCCCCCCGCGTCGGCCGCGTTCGTCATCGCGACTTTCTTCGACATCCCGCCTCGTTCATCTTCGCCTCTTGTGAACACGGTAGCAGGTTTCTAGACTGAACATTCAGTCAAACTTTTGGCAGACGAGCCGCAGCGTCCCGCACAGTAGCGGATCCGGCGTGACGCGGCTCACGGAACTCGCGGAAGGCGGACTCATGACCGCAACATACGACGCGATCGTCGTGGGCGGAGGGCACAACGGTCTTGTCGCCGCCGCGTACCTGGCCCGGTCCGGGGCCAGGACGGTCGTGCTCGAGGGCAGGTACAAGACGGGGGGCGCGGCGACCACGGAGGCTCCGTGGCCGGACGCGCCGGAGTTCAGCGTCACCCGGCTCTCCTACGTGATGAGCCTGATGCCGCCGACCATCATCAACGACCTCGAGTTGGCCCGGCACGGCTACAAGATCTACCCGATGGGCCCCTACTACCAGGCCTTCCCCGAGGGCGGGTCGATCAAGCTGTACGCGGACGACGCGCAGCGCAACCACGACGAGGTGTCCAAGTGGTCCAAGAAGGACGCCGACGCCATGCCCCAGTGGGACGCCTGGCTGGAGGGCCTGGCCGAGGTGCTCGGGCCGCTGCTGCTCACCGTGCCGCCCACGCTCGGGTCCCGCAAGCCGCGCGACCTCGCCGACACCCTGCGGCTGGCCTGGCGGCACCGGGGCCTGGACGTGCGCACGATCGCCGATGTCACCCGGCTGATGACGATGAGCATCGCCGACCTGCTCGACGACTGGTTCGAGTCGCCGCAGGTCAAGGGCGCGCTCGCGGTCAACGGCGTGATCGGGACCTGGGCCGGCCCCTACGAGCCGGGCACCGCCTACGTGATGGCGCACCACTCGATCGGCGACGTCGGCGACGGGCACCTGGGCAACTGGGGGTTCCAGGAGGGCGGCATGGGCGCGGTCTCGACCGCGATCGAGCGGGCCGCCCGCAGCCACGGCGCCGAGATCCGCACCGGCGCCCGGGTGGCCCGGCTGATCATCGAGGGCGGCCGGGCCCGCGGCGTGGTGCTGGACAACGGCGACGAGATCCGCGCCCAGGTCGTGGTGACCACGCTGCACCCCCGCACCGCCTTCCTCGAGCACGTCGGCGAGGACAACCTGCCGGACGACTTCGTCCGCGACATCCAGCACTGGAAGACCCGCAGCGGCGTGGTGAAGATCAACCTGGCCCTGGCCGAGCTGCCCGACTTCACCGCCGATCCCGGCTCGGACCTGCAGGAGCACCACACCGGCTCGGTCGAGATGGCGCCCACCATGGAGTACATCGAGCGGGCGTTCCAGGACGCCCGCGAGGGACGGCCCGGCCGCGCGCCCGTTCAGCGACGGCGTGATCCCCACCGCGTTCGACAAGACGCTGACCCCCGAGGGCACCCACATCATGTCGCTGTTCACCCAGTGGGTGCCCGACGACTGGAACGAGCAGCCGCACACCGAGGAGCTCGAGGCCTACGCGGACCGGATGATCGACTGCTACAACGAGCTCGCGCCCAACCTCAAGGCCTCGATCCTGCACCGCGACATCGTCGGCCCCTACCAGATGGAGCACGAGTACGGCCTGGTCGGCGGCAACATCTTCCACGGCGAGCTGTCCCTGGAGCAGCTGTTCCACATGCGCCCGGCGCCCGGCTACGCGGACTACCGCACCCCGGTCCCCGGGCTGTACTACGGCAGCTCGGCCACGCACGCGGGCGGCGGCGTCTGCGGCATCCCCGGCTGGCAGGCGGCCAGCGCGGCCATCGCGGACAAGAAGGCGGCGCGCCGGGCCGGGCAGCTGCGCAAGCTCACCCGGCGGTCATGACCACTTATCAAGATTCACAACGGACCGTCTCACCCACCCGCGCAGCACCGGCCACGCTGGCGCCGATGCTGGAGGCGCGCAGCGTCGCGCTGGTCGGCGCGTCGCCGCGGCCGGGCACGTTCGGGCAGCGGATGGTCGCGGAGGTGACCAGGAGCCCGTCCCGGCCCGAGGTCCACCTGGTCAACCCGAGGTACGCCGAGATCGCCGGGCGGCGGTGCGTTCCGTCGCTGGCCGACCTCGACGGCCCGGTCGACCTGGTCCTGCTCGCCGTGCCCGACGCCGCGCTGGAGCAGCAGCTGACGCTGGCCGCCCGGCGCGGCGACCGCTCGGCGGTGATCTTCGGCAACGCCCACGAGGACCAGCCGGCGCCCGGCCGGCCGGGGCTGCGGGAGCGGCTGGCCGCCGTGGCCCGGTCGGCCGGCCTGCAGCTGTGCGGCGCCGGCTGCATGGGCTTCGTGAACGTGGCCCGCGGGCTGCGCGCGATCGGCTATACCGAGCCCGAGCCGCTGCCCGCGGGGCCGGTCGCCCTGGTCACCCACTCCGGCTCGGTGTTCTCCACGATGCTGCGGGCCCGCCGGGCCATCGGCTACACCCTCGCGGTCTCCTCCGGCCAGGAACTGGTCACCGCCGCGGCGTCCTACCTGGACTACGCGCTGGGGCTGCCGGAGACGCGGGTCCTCGCCCTGGTCCTCGAGGCCATCAGGGAGCCGGACCGGCTCCGCCGGGTCCTCGCCCTCGCCGCCGGGCGTGACCTGCCCGTCGTCCTGCTCGCCGCGGGGCGCTCGGCCAGCGGGCGGGAGATGGTGGCGGCGCATTCCGGCGCGCTGGCCGCGGGCGACGGGAGCTGGGAGGCGCTCGCCCGCGCCTACGGCGTGCACCGGGTCGGCGACCTCGCGGAGCTCACCGACACCCTGGAGCTGTTCGCGATCGGCCGCCGCGGGCCGCGCGCGGGCCGCGGCCTGTCCCCGGCCAGGCCCGGCCCGGCCGCCAGCCGCGGCATCGCGACCGTGCATGACTCCGGGCTGGAGCGCGCGCACGCGGCCGACCTGGCCGAGGACACCGGCGTGCCGTTCGCCGTCATCAGCGAGGCGACCAGGGCCCGGCTGGCGGAGATCCTGGACCCGGGCCTGACGCCCGCCAACCCGCTCGACGTGTGGGGCACCGGGGCGAACACCCGGGGGCTGTTCGCCAGCTCGCTGATCACCCTGGCCGGCGACCCGTCGGTGGACGCGGTCGCGCTCGCCGTCGACCTGGTCCGCGAGCTCGACGGGGACGAGTCCTATCCCCTGGCCGCCCTGGACGCGGCGGCGCAGACCACCAAGCCGCTGGTCGTGCTGGGCAACCTGGCCGGCGCCGTGGACCCCGACCAGGCCACCCGGCTGCGGCAGCACGGGATACCGGTGCTCGAAGGGCTGCGCACCGGCCTGCTCGCGCTGCGCCACCTGCTCGACCACGCCGGCCGCTCCCCCGCCCTCCCGGCCAGTCCCGGCGCCGCCTCTCCCGGCCCCGGCGCCGCCCGCGCCCGCCGCGACCGGGGCGCCGCGCTGCTGGCCGCCGGCGTCACGGGCGGCGCGCCGTGGCTGGAGCTCCTGGGCGAGTACGGGATCACGGCGGCCGCCGCGCGGGAGGCGAGCGACGCCGACGGCGTGCTGGCCGCGGCCGAGTCGATCGGCTACCCGGTGGTGCTCAAGACCGCCGATCCGGCCGTCACGCACAAGTCCGACGCCCGCGGCGTGCTGCTCGGCCTGCGCGACCGCGCGGAACTCGCCCGCGCCTACGCGGACCTGTCGGCCCGGCTCGGCCCGCGGGTCCTGGTCTGCGAGACCGTGCCGGCCGGGACCGAGCTGGCGGTGGGCATCGCCCGCGACCCGGACCTCGGCCCGCTGATCGTCGTCGGGGCCGGCGGGGTGCTGGTGGAATTGCTCGCCGACCGGGCGGTCGCCCTGCCCCCGGTGGACGAGCGCACGGCCCGGCAGATGGTCGCCGGGCTGCGCGTCGGCCGCCTGCTGGCCGGGGTCAGGGGCGCGCCGCCCGCCGACCTCGGAGCCGTCGTCCGCGCGATCATGAGCGTCTCCGCGATCGCGGCCGAGCTGGGCGACCAGCTCGCGGCGCTCGACGTGAACCCGCTGATCTGCGGCCCGCACGGCGCTGTCGCCGTGGACGTGCTCGCACTCGGCTGTTGACCCCGAGCTCGCCTCCGGGCGCTTTTACGCACCTCCTTCCTTCGTCGCTCGGTCGCAGGCTCCCTCGCTCCTCAGTCCAGTCGGCGCCGCGCCCTTTGGCTCGCTCGGCTGCTGAACCCGGCGCGCGCCGTTTTCGTTGTTGACTGTGACCGAAGATGGCGGAGAGGCGGGCGTTGGGTCGTGCACGGGGAAATGGCGGTCGGCCGCGAGGTTACGGGCGGTCGCACCCACCGGGGCGGCCTGCGTGCGGTGTGCGGGAGGCCCGGGCCGCGGGCCTTGCGCCGGCCGGTACCGCCGCCGGCGCGGACCGCCGGATCGCGCCCGCCTGCCCCCCCGCTGAGCGCGTCGCCGCGGGCGCCCGCCCGGGTCCCGGTCACTGCCGCCTCCGGCGACCCGGACCTGACCCTCACGCGGGCGGTGGCGGACGTCATCGCGGGCTCTCGGGCCACGCCGCCCTCGCGTGTCGCGGGCCTGTTCGGCGTCGCGGGCCTGTTCGGCTGAGTGGTCATGCCGACCGTTGCCCGGCCGTCGTCCGGGCCCGGCGAGCTTCCGGTGATGATCTCGGATCCGGCTCCGGCCGCCGGACCCGGCCGCTACGCCGGGTGCGGCCCATCCCCCCGTGGGTCTGGCGTTCCCGCCTGCACCGGCGCGACCGGCTCTTATTACGTCAGGGCGCCGGTCAGAAGATGACGTACAGCTTGCGGATCGTCTCGTGGATCTGCCAGGTGCCCGCCCAGCCGCGCGGGAAGACCGCGGTGTTGCCGGACCCGATCTCCTGCGGCGGGCCGCCGTCCGGGGTCACGGTCATCCGGCCGGACACGATGTGCACGAACTCGTTGGTCTCCAGCTTCCAGTAGGACGGCCCCGGGGTACACTCCCAGACCCCGATCTCCTGCTCGCCGTCCTGCCACAGGGTGCGGCCGGAGGTCTGCATCGGCTCGCCGGTGGCCTCCTCCAGCGGGCCCCAGTCCTCGAGCTCAGCGGTCGCGGCGTCGGCCAGGAACGGCGTCTGCGGCGCGGTGTCGGTCATCGGCGGGTGTCCTCTCAGTACAGGTCGGGCCGGTCGCGGGATCAGGAGACGGTTAGCCGCCCCGGCTCCTGCGGCGCGCGGGACGGGAACGGCAGCGCGATCGGGTCGGTGGCCAGCCGGCTGTTGCCTTCGTCGTCGAACCGGTCCAGGCCCAGCGCCTCTGTGTCCACCACGTCGGAGCGGCCGGTCAGCGCGACATCCGCCGCCGCCCGCGCCACGGCAGGCCCCCACATCATCCCGGCGCCGCCGGCACCCGCCACCGTCACTCCGTTCAGGGCCCCATCCCTGGTCAGCGCGGGCCCGATGATCGGCAGGTGGTCGGGGGTGTAGTCGATGGTGGCCGCCCAGACCCGGCGCAGGCCGAGCCCGCGCGTGACCGGGACCAGCTCGGCCAGCCGGACGCGCATGCGGGCCAGGTACTCCTCGTCCACCCGGGCCGCGGGGCCGGGCCGCTCGTCCGGGTTGCTCATGCCGAACAGCAGGCCCTTCTCCTCGGGGCGCCAGTACAGGCCCGCGGACAGGTCGAAGACCATCGGCACCCGGGACGGGTCCAGGTCCGGGTGCGGCTCGGTGACCGCCACCTGATGCCGCACCCCGCCGGCCGGGACGTTGATCCCGGCCACGCGCCCCACCTCGGCCAGCTCGGGCCCGCCGGTGAGCACCACCAGCGGGCTGGAGATCCGGCCCCGGCTGGTCTGCACCCCGGTGACCCGGTCGCCGTCGGTGACCAGGCCGGTGAAGGCCGTGTGCTCGCGGACGGCGACCCCGCTGACGGCCAGCGCCACCGCGTAGGCGGTCACGTTGCGGGGCGGGGTGAGATACCCGTCCTCGGCGCAGAACGTGCCGCCGCGGGTGAGGCCCGGCGCCAGGGTGGGGTTGAGCCGGTCCACCTCGTCCGGCTCGAGCCAGCGGACCGACAGGCCCAGCGAGTTCTGCATCGCCATCCGCTCCCGCGCGGCGGTGACGTCGTCCGCGGTGAAGCACGGCAGCAGGTAGCCCTGCGGGGTGAAGCCGGAGTCGACGCCGAGCTCGCCGCGCTGGCCCAGGTAGAACCGGCGGGACCACTCGCCGAGCCGGACCGCCCAGCTGGTGCCGCCCTGGGTGCGGACGATCCCCGCGGCCCGGCTGCTCGCGCCCTGGCCGAGCGTCCGCTTCTCCAGCAGGATGACCTGGTCAAGACCGCTGCGGCGGAGGAAGTACGCGCACCAGGCGCCGACGGTCCCGCCGCCGACCACGACGGCGTCGGCGGTGGCGTCGCCGGCGGCGGAAAGCATTGGCACGCCGTCGATTCTGGCCTAGACTGAACGTTCAGTCAATACCTGTCCGAGCCAAAGGGGCGCGCCACCGTCTGGACTGACGAGCGAGCGCGCGAGGAACGAGCGCCCGAGCGAGGAGGGAAACGGCAATGAAGGGGGATGGGGAGGTGGGTGGGGCCCCGGCGGCGAGCAGAAAATACAACCTGTCCGACGAGGACCTGCGGATCCAGGCGAACGCCCGGACCTTCGCCGACGAGCTGATCCCGTTCGAGGTGGAGGCGGAGCTCAACGGCGGCGAGCTGCCCAAGGAGCTCACCGCCGCCCACGCGGAGCGGGCCAGGGAGCTCGGGCTCGCCGCCGCGAACATGCCGCGCGAGCTCGGCGGCGGGGAGTGCAGCTCGCTGCAGCAGGTTCTCATCCAGGAGCAGGTGGGCCGGGTCACCAACGCGCTCGCCTGGGCGTGTTCCACTCCCCCGTCCTGGCTGCCCGCCGTGGCCACGCCGTACCAGATCGAGCGGTTCGTGCGCCCGGCGATCCGGGGCGAGCGGGAAGAGTGCTACGCCATCACCGAGGAGGGCGCGGGCTCGGACGTGGACGCGATCGAGGCGACCGCGCGGCGCGACGACGGCGACTATCTGCTGAACGGCGAGAAGTGGCACGTGACGTCCTACAACTCGGCCGACTTCGCCTTCTTCCAGGGCAAGCTGGCCGGCGGGGCCCACGACGGCGAGCACGCCATGTTCCTGGTCGACCTGCCCAGCCCGGGCGTCCGGGTGGTGCGCACGCCCGCGTACTCGCACACGATCAGCCATCACCACCCGATCGTCGCGTTCACCGACGTCCGGGTGCCGGCCTCGCACCTGGTCGGGGCCGAGGGCGACGGGATGAGCTTCGCGTACGAGTGGTTCCGGTTCGAGCGGCTGATGGTCGCGGCGCGCTGCCTCGGCGCCGCCGACCGGCTGACCGCCGAGATGACCGCCTTCGCGGTCTCGCGGCGGGTTCAGGGCCGGCCGATCAGCGAGCTCGGCCAGATCCAGGCGATGCTCGCCGACAGCCTGACCGAGCTGTTCGCGGCCCGGTCGCTGACCTACGAGACCGCGCGGGCCATCGACGCCGGGGCCGACCTGAAGGTACAGCACGCCCAGTGCTCGATGGCCAAGCTCTACGCCTCGGAGATGGCGGGCCGGGTGGCCGACCGGGCCGTCCAGGTGTTCGGCGGCCGCGGCTACATGCGCGAGAACGTGGCCGAGCGGTTCTTCCGCGAGCTGAGGGTGGAGCGGATCTGGGAGGGCACCAGCGAGATCCAGCGCGCGATCATCGCCGGCCAGATGGTCAAGCGCGGCCCGGCCGCCCTCGCCTGACCCGGGCGCCCCAGCCCCGAGAACCTCGGCAACCCAGGCTGGCTCCCAGCCTGGAGAAACCGGCTGCCTAGGACAGGGCGGCCTCGATCGCGGCGACCAGCTTCGGGTCCTCGGGATCCGTGCGCGGCCGGAACCGCGCGAGAACCGTCCCGTCCGGACCGATCAGGAACTTCTCGAAGTTCCACTGGATGTCACCGGCCTGGCCGTCGGCGTCCGGCACCTCGGTCAGCTCGGCGTAGATGGGGTGCCGGCCCGGGCCGTTGACCTCGATCTTCTCGAACATCGGGAAGGTCACGCCGTAGGTGACCGAGCAGAACGTGCCGATCTCCTCGGCCGTGCCCGGCTCCTGGCCGCCGAACTGGTTGCACGGGAAGCCGACCACCGAGAACCCGTGGTCGCGGAACCGCTCGTGCAGCCGCTCCAGCCCCTCGTACTGCGGCGTCAGGCCGCACCGGGAGGCGACGTTGACCACGAGCAGCGTCTGGCCGGCCAGGTCGGCGAGCGATCCGGGCTGGCCGGCCAGGTTGTTCACGGGAAAGTCGTACACGGTCACGTGAGGAGTTCCTTCGCTGTCGGGAGGCACATGTGCCTGCCTCAACAGCGCCGTCCGCCAGTCTCTTCCGTCAGCTGGCGGCGGGCGCCTTCGCCCCGGGGTTCCAGGCCGGCTGGCCGAGGTAGCCGCGGGCCACCGTGGTCACGAACTGGTACACCGCGTCCTCATCCGGGGACAGCGGCCCGGGCCGTGCATGGGGCGAGCTGAGCCCGCGCTGCACGGACTCGCAGGCGGCCCAGTCCTGCTGGTTGGTGAGGTCCCAGAACTCGACCGCGTAGCCGGGGTCGAAGCCGGGCCGGTCCAGCGCCTCGGGGGCAAAGGCCCAGGTGCACTCGATCATGGTCCGGTCCACGGCGAGCGGCACCAGGCGGTGCGTCATCACGTAGTCCGGGTGCAGGCTCAGCAGCACGTTCGGGAAAATGTTCACGTAGATGACCGTGCGCAGGCCCTGGTCGTCCAGCCCGCGCAGCGGCGTCCCCAGGCTGGTGCCGTCCAGGGACATGGTGTCCATGCCGTCCCGCAGGTCCATCCAGCCGCCGACCCAGGCGCTCTGCGGCGGGTAGTTCTCGCCGCTCTTGGGCGGGCTGACCTTGCACAGCTCGGGGTGGATCACCGGGCAGTGGTAGCACTCGTGGTAGTTCTCGGTGAGGATCTTCCAGTTCGCCGCGGCGTCGTAGGTGTGCCGCCCGGCGATGACCAGCCGCTCGGGCTCGTAGGGCGTCACGATCTCGTCCAGCGCCAGCAGCGCGTCAGCCAACGGCGCGGCCTGCCCCGAGCCGTCGACGAAGATCAGTCCGTGCCACTCGGCCACGGGCAGCTCGGCCAGCCCCCAGGCCGACGAGTCGAAGCCGGGCAGGCCCTTGAATCCCTGGGCGAAGCGCAGCCCTCCCGACAGGCTGTAGGTCCAGGAATGGTAGGGGCAGATGATCGAGTTGCGCTGTTCCGACGCGCCGCACGGCAGCAGCTCGTGGCCGCGGTGACGGCAGGTGTTGGCAAAGGCGTGCAGCGTTCCGTCTTCGTCCCGGGTGAGCAGCACGCTGCCGTCACCGGCTGGCTCGGCCCGCTGGTCACCCGGCTGGGCCAGCTGCGAACTGAACCCGACGCAGGTCCAGCCCGAGCCGAAGAAATGCCTCTGCTCCCAGGCGAAGACCGCCGGGTCCACGTAGGCGGTCCGGGGCAGCATCACGGACTCGCCAAAGGCCTGCAGCGACCGCGCCAGGGCGGCCGGATCGACGGGGGCGGCGGGGAAACCGTTTTGACTGACCATACAGTCAAGAGTAGGTGCGGCTCGTCCCGGTGTCCAGCGCGCGCCGGCCCGGCTCCAGCCCGCCCGGCCCGGCGTCCAGCGCGCCCCGCCCGGCTCCAGCCCGCCCGGCCCGGCGTCCAGCGCGCCCCGCCCGGCGCCGGCGCACGCCCGGCCCGCCCAGGCCGGCCCCGTCAGCGGGCGGCGCCTTCGCCACCCGGTGAACCCCGGGACCCTCCGTTGCGTAATCTCCGGACCGCCGTGAGCACCCGAGCCTTCGTGAAGGTGCCAGAAGGCGGGTTATGGGCCTCCCGGCGGCCCGTCAGGACGGCCGGGGGGCCAGGACGGCCTGGGTCTGCGTGGTCTGCCCGATCTGCCGGTCCTGGTCGTCGGTCAGGTCGGTCCGCACCACGATGAACGAGCGCCCGACGTGCAGCGGGCGGGCGGTGGCGTGCAGCGTGCCCTCCCGGAGGCCGCGGAAGAAGTTCGTCGCGGAGTCCACGGTGGCGGTGCCCGCGCCGGCCGGCAGGTTCAGGAACGCGCAGAGGGCGCCGATGTTGTCGGCCAGCGATATGATTGCGCCTCCGTTCATCACCCCGCCGGTGGTGCACAGACCTGGTGACCAGGGCAGGCGGCCGCGGGTCCGCTGCGGCGTGGCCTCATCCACGGTGATGCCGAGGGTGGCCGCGTAGGGAATCATGGCCATCAGGTCGGCCGCCGACGGGAGAGCGGATTCGGGCATGGTCATGCCCCTCATCATGCCGGGCCGGCCGGAGCCGGATTCACGGCGGGGATCCTGCAACTAGATCCGGCAAATCTCACATACGGTTACTGATTCGGTTCGCAACCCGGTAACTGGGCCAGGTCAGTTTCGCTCCAAGCTCGTGACCTGCCGTTCAGCCGGTACGGTAACTGCAGTATTTCGCTCCATGTCCCTGCGGCGAACGGAGGCTAGCCGTGAGCGCCGTGCCCTCGACGGTCAAGCCTCCGGTGGCCGAACCTCAGCCTGACCGCGCGCGGGCCGGAGCGCAGTGGCTGGTCCTGGGCTGTTACCTGCTGGGCGCGATGGTGCTGACCTCGCGGCTGTGGATCGACCCGGCGGGGCGCATCCAGGCCGGCGACCCCCACGACGTCGACCTGTTCGCCTGGTACATGCGCTACGCCGCGACGGCGGTCGCGCACGGGCACCTGCCGGCCCTGGTCACGACCGCGATGGGCGCGCCGCGCGGCGTCAACCTGATGTGGCAGACCTCGTTCCTGCTCCCCGGGATGGTGCTGACGCCGGTGACGCTGCTGGCCGGCCCGCAGGTCAGCCTCACGGTCGTGCTGACGCTGGGCCTGGCCGGCTCGGCGGCCAGCCTGTTCTGGGTGCTGCGCCGGTGGGGGGCCAGCGTCACCGCCGCGGCCCTGGGCGGCGCGGTCTACGGGTTCTCCCCGGCGCTGATCAACTCCGGTATCGGCCATTACCACCTGGTGTTCGCGGTGCTCCCGCCGCTGATGATCGACGCGCTGCTGCGGATCCTCACCGGCCGTGGCCACCCGGTCCTGGCCGGCGCCTGGCTCGGCCTGCTGGCGGGAGCGCAGGTGTTCATCGGGGAAGAGCTGCTGGCCGACACGGCCGTGGCCTGCCTGGTGCTGGCGGTCGTGCTCGCGGTCCAGCGGCCGCGGGCCGCGCTGAGCCGGGCTCCCGTGATCGCGCTCGGCCTGGCGACGTCGGCCGCGGTCGCGCTGCTGATCTGCGGGCCACGCCCTGGTGGTGCAGTTCCTCGGGCCGTTCCGGGAACACAGCGGGCCGCTGGGCTGGTCAACCAATACCGCCTATTTCGTGGACCCGCCCGGCACGCTGCTGTTCCACACGCGGGCCAGCGCGGCCGCCACCGCCAGCTTCGTTCTGGGGATACCGGAGGTCCTGGCCTACCTGGGCTGGCCGCTGCTGGTCGTGCTCGCCTTCTGCACGATCCGCTTCTGGCGGGATCTGCGGGTCCGCACCGCGGCGCTGACCTTCGTGGTGCTGGAAGTGTGCAGCCTCGGCGGCGGCAACCAGCCGTTCCTGCCCGGGAAGTTCCTGCCGTGGCACTGGCTGCAGCCGCTGCCCGGCGCTCGCCAACGTGCTGCCGAACCGGTTCGCCATCCTCGCCGACGGCGCGGCTGCCGCCGTGCTCGCCTTCTCGCTGGACCTGGCGCGCTCGCGGGCGCAGGCCCGGGGCGGCGGGTGGAGAAGCGTGATCCCGCTCGCGGTCGCGGTGCTGGCGGTCCTGCCGCTGATCCCGCTGCCGTACCAGGCCGCCCGGCTCCCGGCGGTCCCGGCCGGCTGGCAGGCGGCCTTCGCCAGCCTGCGGCTCGCGCCGGGCGCCCGCGTGCTGGTCGTGCCCATCGCGAACGTGGGACACACCCAGGCGATGCGCTGGCAGGCGGACACCGGGGAGCCCGGCTCGATGATCGGCGGCTACTTCCTCGGGCCCACGCCGGGCACCGGGCAGCCCATGTTCGATCCCGAGCCAGCCCGGTCGACCGCCAAGTACCTGGACCATATCTGGGACGGAAGCCGGCTTGCCTACCGCACCACCCCCGCACAGCTCCGCGCCGGCCTGGCCGCCTGGCGGCCGGCCGCCGTCGTCGCGGTCACCAGCCCGCGCTCGCCGCTGGGGCGCATCCTGATCGACGTCCTGGGCCAGCCCGGCTTCCGGGGCGGGCAGGTGCTCGCCTGGCGGCTGAAGCCGGCGAGCCGCTAGCTAACGGCCGCCGGCGAGCCGCCGCGGGTCGAGCAGCTCGGCGAGGTGCAGCGCGGGCCAGCGGGCGAGCTGGCCGGCCTGGACGCGGCAGGAGAACCCGTCGGCCAGCAGCAGCGTCCCCTGCGGTGCCGCCCGCAGGGCCGGAAGGAGCGCCTGCTCCGCGACGGCCGCCGACACCTCGTAGTGGCCGCGCTCCATGCCGAAGTTGCCCGCCAGGCCGCAGCATCCGGCCAGGGCCTGGGCCTGGGCGCCCGCCGCGCGCAGGACGGCCAGGTCGGCGTGGTAGCCCATGACGGCGTGCTGGTGGCAGTGCGGCTGGGCGATGATCCGCTTTCCCGCGAGGCGTCCGCGCAGCCAGGGCAGGTCCTGCGGCCCGGCGCTCAGCAGCGCCTCGGCCAGCGTCCTGGTGGCCGCGGCGACGGCCCGGGCCCGGGGGTCGCCGTCGAGGAGGTCGGTGAGGTCGCCGCGGAGCACCGCGGTGCAGGACGGCTCCAGCCCGACGATCGTCGCGCCCTGCTCGGCGTAGGGGGCCAGGCCGGCCACCGCCACCCGCAGCCGCGCCCGCGCCCCGCGCAGCTGGCCGGTGGAGATCCAGGTCAGGCCGCAGCACCAGGACCGGTCGGGCACGGTCACGTCGAACCCCGCCTCGGCGAGCACGGCGACGGCCGACTCGGCGACTTGCGGCGAGAACGCCCGGGTGAAGGTGTCGGCCCAGAGGATCGCCCGGGGGCGGGGCGGACGAGTGGCCGCGGCATCGCGAGTGGTGGCCGCGGCATCGCCAGTGGTGGCCGGCACCGTGCTAGCCGGCACCAGCGGCCGGCACCGGCCGGCCGGAACCGGGCCGGCCGGTGCCGCGGCCGCCGAGAGCTGGCGCAGGCGTGCGGGCGTGGCCGGGCGGCGGGCGAGCCCGGGCAGCGGCCGCCGGGGATCGATCCCGGCCAGGCGCCGCACGATCCCGGTCACCGGCCGCAGGCGCAGGGCCGCGGTGGCCAGGCCGGGCGCGGCCGCGGCCAGCCGGGTCCACCGGGGCAGCCAGCCCAGCGCGTAGTGGCTCCGGGGCCGCAGCCGGCGGCGGTAGGCCTGGTGCAGGACCTCGGACTTGTAGGTCGCCATGTCCACCGATACCGGGCAGTCACGTGAGCAGGCCTTGCACGACAGGCACAGGTCAAGAGCCTCGTGCACCTCGGGAGCGCGCCAGCCGCCGGTGACCAGCGTGCCGTTCGCCAGCTCCTGCAGTACCCGGGCCCGGCCCCGCGTGGAGTCCTTCTCGTCCCGGGTGGCCAGGTACGAGGGGCACATGAACCCGCCGGCCGGCCCGTTGTCCGCCCGGCACTTGCCCATCCCGACACAGCGGTGCACGGCGCGGGACAGGTCTCCGCCGTCGGCGGAGAGCGCGAACCCGCCGGCGGCCCGCAACGGGCGGGCGGCGGGCACGCGCAGGTCGGCGTCGGCCGGGCGGGCGTCGACGATGACCCCGGGATTGAGCAGGCCGCCGGGGTCGAACAGGCCCTTGAACGCGGCGAAGGCGTCGATCGCCGCCCGTGAGTACATGATCGGCAGTAGCTCGCTGCGGGCCCGCCCGTCACCGTGCTCCCCGGATATCGAGCCGCCGTACCCCGCGACCAGCTGGGCGGCCTCGGTCAGGAACGGCCGCAGCCGCTCCGGGTGGTCCGCCAGCGGGAAATCGATCCGCACGTGCACGCAGCCGTCGCCAAAGTGGCCGTAGAGCAGCCCGTCGAGGCCGTGGCCGTCCAGCAGGGCCAGGAACTCGCGCAGGTACGGGCCGAGCTGCCCGGGCGGGACCGCAGCGTCCTCCCAGCCCGGCCAGGCCGGGGCGCCCGCAGCGGTCCGGCTGCCCAGCCCGGCCCCGTCCTCGCGGATCCGCCACAGCGCCGCCGCCTCCGGGCCGGCCGGGACGACGAGCGAGTCGCCGGCCCCGGCCGACGCGGCCAGGGACCGCGCCGCGGCCAGCGCCTCGGACTCGCTGGCCCCGCCGACCTCCGCGAGCAGCCAGGCGGCGCCGACGGGCAGCTGCGGGACCGCGGCGTTCGCGCGGTGCGCCCGGACCACGTCGACCAGGCGGGCGTCGATCCCTTCCAGGGCCAGGACCGCCTGCCCGTCCAGGCCGGGGGCGTCGTCGGCGGCGGCCGGCATGTCCGGGTAGCCGAGGACGCACAGGGCGGTCGCGGCCGGCACGGGCACCAGCGACACGGTCGCGCCGAGCACGATGCAGCAGGTGCCCTCGGTCCCGGCCAGGGCGCGGGCCAGGCTCGCGTTACCCGACGGCAGCAGGTGCTCGAGCGAGTAACCGGAGACCTGGCGCCGGAACCGGCCGAACTCGTGGCGCAGCGGCACCACGCGCTCGGCGACGAACGCGGCCAGTCCCGGCACCGCCTCGTGGCCGGTCCCGATCTGCCGCCGCCGGCCAGCGCCGTCGAGCGCGTCCAGGGCCACGACGTTGGCGGCGGTGGTGCCGTACGCCATGGCGTGCGCGCCGCAGGAGTTGTTTCCGATCATCCCGCCCACGGTGCACCGGGAGTGGGTGGAGGGATCGGGGCCGAAGCGGAGCCCGTGGCGTCCCGCGGCCCGCTGCAGCTGGTCCAGGACCACCCCCGGCTGGACGACGGCGGTCCGCGCGTCCGGGTCGATGCTGACCACCTGGTTCAGGTGACGGCTCAGGTCGAGCACGACGCCCGCGCCGACGGAGTTGCCGGCGATCGAGGTGCCCCCGCCCCGGACGGTCAGCGGCACGGCCAGCTCACGGCAGACGGCCGCGGCGGCCAGGACGTCGTCGGGGTTCCGCGGGAACACCACGGCCCGCGGGACGACCCGGTAGTTGGAGGCGTCGGACGAGTACTCGGCCCGCCGCCGCGCCGAGGCGTCCACCGCGGGCCCGAGCACAGCCCGCAGCCGTTCCACGAGTTCCCGGGAGTCGGTTGACGTGTCCGTGGTCACTTCGGGACATTTTATTGCACTGGCGTGAAAAAGCCATCGAACCCCCGGCCGGCTGAACTGGCCGGCAGCCTGGTCCGTGATGAAGGGTGGATCCGGATCCCGCCCTCACATGGATCCAGCGCCGTCCGGCGCTGCCGCGGCACGCGGCAGGCCGGCACCGGCTGGAGGCTCCTGCTGAGGATGGGATCTGCCGATGTCGCTCGTTGCCCTCATCATCTGGTTTGCCGCGGTCGTGGCCGGCCTGTGCCTGCTCGCCATCTGGCTCATCGAATACGACAAGGCGGATGTGGACAGCCACCTGCCCAGGACGGTGGTCAGCGCGCACGCGTTACTCGCGGTGGGCGGCCTGGTGGTGTGGTCGGCGTACCTGGACGGCGGCACCTCCGGGCTGGCCTGGACCGCGGTCTTGATCCTGGCCGTGGTGGCCGCGCTCGGCCTCACCATGGCGGGCCGCTGGATCGGGGTGTACCGGATGTACAAGACCCCGTCGGCCGTGGTCGTGCCGACCGGCGCCCGCGCGGTGAGCAGCCCGACCGCCGTCCCGCCGGAACGGAAGTTCCCGGTGCCGGTCGTCGTCGCGCACGGCCTCCTCGCGGCCGCCACGATCGTCATGGTGCTGCTCACCGCGCTCACCCCGGGAAGCTGACAGCCAGGGCGGCATGGTGCTGTTCACCGCGCTCACCCCGTGAGCTGACGGCCGGGGGGCGGCACGGCAGCCCCGGTGCGCCGGCCCCGGCGGCGGCGCGATCGCGGAACTGGGCCGGTCAGGGCTGAACTGCCCGGCGGTCTCATCCGTGATCAGGGATGGATCCGGGACCCCGCCCTCGTAGGGATCCAGCGCCGTGTGGCGCGCTGCCGCGGAATGCGGCAGGAACGTACGGCTGCAGTTCCTGCTGAGGATGGGGATTCGCTCGATGACGCTTGCCGCACTCATCACCTGGTTCGTCACCGCCGCGGTCGGCATCTGCCTGCTGGCCATCTGGCTCGTCGAGTACGACCACAAGGATGCCGCCACCCGTCTGCCCCGGACGGTGGTCAGCGCGCACGCCCTGCTCGCCCTCGCCGGCCTGGTGGTGTGGTCGGCGTACCTGACCAATGACTCGTCCCGGCTGGCCTGGACCGCGATCCTGATCCTGGCCGCCGTCATGCTGCTCGGCCTCACCATGGCGGTGCGCTGGATCGGGGTGTACCGGGCGCACAAGACCCCGGCCGCGGTCATGGTGCCGGTCGGTGCCCGCGGCGCGGACAGCCTGATCCCCGCGCCCGTCCCGCCGGAACGGAACCTGCCCGTGCCGGTCGTCGTCGCCCACGGCCTCCTCGCGGCGGCCACCGTGGTCCTGGTCCTGCTGACCGCGCTCGACGTCGTCGGGAGCTGACGGCGTACCGGGCCGCGACGCTCGGCACCGGCTCCGCCTTCACCTCGGCCCATGAACTTCATACGGCGTTGTAACAAATCAATATAAATATCGTGGTGTAGACTCTTAACTCAAATATTTCAAATATTTTTTCGATAAACTCAGTCTATGAGGCCGGACCATGTGTCGAATGCGGCCGAAACTACGCGCCGTCGAGCCGTCATCTTCGTTGCCCGGCGTGCCGTTCCAGAGACCTGTGCGCATGCGGGTCCCCGAAGCAGGGAAAATCCGTGACATGCGGCGCCTGCCGGACCGTCACGGGGGCGTCGAACGGCAACTGGAAAGGTGGGCAGACTCGCCACAAGGCGGGTTACATCATGATTCGGGCTCCCGGCCATCCGAGGGCCGGCACAGGCGCGTATGTGTTCGAGCACATCCTGGTGATGGAGGAGATTCTGGGGCGATACCTCCTGCCAGGAGAATCCGTCCATCACCGGAACGGCGTACGAGACGACAACCGGCCAGAGAACCTGGAGTTATGGACGCGCCCGCAGCCGACGGGCATCCGCGTTAGCGACGCCGTCGCCTGGGCGCGACAGATCCTGGAACAGTACGGAGGGCTGGACTGCACCTCCAACAATGCTCAGGGTCTCCACTGAGCACTCTTGGAGGTGGCGGGAATCGAACCCGCGTCCTTCAGTACCTCACCAGGGCTTCTCCGGGCGCAGCCTGCCTGCTTATTTCTCAGCCCCGGCGGTCATGCAGGCCAGCCGCCGAACGGGCTCAGCCGCTGTTAGGTGTCCCGCCTAGTCCCGCGGCCGGGCTAGACGGTGGATCCTCCTAGCTGATGCCAGGCACCGGGCCGGAGGCACTCCCGGGCTGACAGCCCCTAACTCGCGGTCAGGCCGCGAGGGAGAGGCGAGTGCGCGATGTATTGGCACTTATGGTTTTGCGGCCACAGGATTTACGAGGTCGTAGTCGCAACCCTCGGCCCGCTTCCCCTGGATCAACCACCGAAGTCGAAACCAGTCACCCCCTCTTGAGTTGTACTGCCACGGTACCCCAGGTACCACGACGGTGAACAACGATCGCGGCCCGGGTATGCCCGGCCGCGACGGTCACCCCTGCGCGCGCAGGTCGCGGAGGAACTCGCCGGCCACCGGCGCCGCCGAGACCCGGGCGGACGTGGTCAGCTCGAGCACGGCGAAGGCCACGTTCCCCTGGAATCCGACGAACCAGGCCGCCCGCAGGCCGCCCGATCCCGTCGGGGCGCTGCCCACCTGCCCGTATACCGGGGTGCCGGCGACGTCGGCGGCGCGCCCGGCGCCATCGGTCACCGTCGAGCGCATCAGCGTCCGCAGCGCGGAAACGACCTGCGTCCCGAACGGGACGGTCGGGGTCAGTCCCGGGTCGGGCGGACTGGTCACGAGCATGGGCGGACGCCAGGTCCCGGACTGCACCACCGCGGCGGCGATGGCCATGGCCAGCGGGCTGACCTGGACGCTGCCTTCCCCGATCGAGTCCTCGGCCAGCTCGGCCTGGTCGGTGGGAGACTGCATGGTCCCGGCGAACGCGTCGACCGGCAGCTGCCAGGGCTTGTCCAGGCCGAACCCGGAGGCGGCCGACTGCAGTTTCTTGGCGGACAGCTGCAACGAGAGGCCCGCGAAGGCGGTGCCGCACGCGTTCGCGAAGTCGGTGCGGAACGAGGGCCGCAGGTTGGGCTCGGGCGGGTCGTTGGTGAAGTTCTGGCCGCCCACCGGGTTCGACGGGCCGCACGGGATCGGCGCGTTCACGTCCAGGCCGGTGTTCAGCAGGGCCGCCGTCGAGACGATCGTGAACGCCTGGCCGGGCGGATAGTGGCCGTCCAGGGGCTGCACCGGGGTCATGCCGCGGGGGGTGTGCTGGGCCACGGCGAGCACGTGACCGGTGGCGGGCGCGATCGCGACGATCGCCGCGGGCGCGTCCAGCGAATCCAGCGCGCTGTCGGCCGCATCCTGCACGCTGGCGTTGATGGTGGTCTGCACGTCCGTGCCGGGCTGCCCGGCCGAGCGGGCCAGCACGGAGACCACCCGGCCGGCCGCGTCCTCGGTGACGACCTCGGTGGTGGGCGTGCCGACGAGCAGGTGCTGGAACGCCTGCTGCAGCCCGGTCAGGCCGATCGTCAGGCCCGGCCGGTAGGGGATCCCGTTTTCTTGTAGTTCCCTGGCGGCCTCGCTGCCGACCGAGCCGGACACCGCCGGGGCGATGCTGTTGAACAGCCGCAGCCGCTGCCGCTCGGTGATCAGCCCGGGGACCCGGGACAGGCGGGCGCTCAGCCGGTGGTAGCCCGCCGGGCTGAACCGGACCAGCTCGAGGAACTCGGCGGACGGCGCCTCGCTGATCCAGCCGAGTATCTGGCTCGCGGCCAGCCCGGTCGCGCTGGCCAGGCGGCTCGCGGTCCGGGCCGGGTCCGCCAGGCGGCCGGGGATGACCCCGACGGTGTAGACCAGGGAGGGCGGCGAGAGCGAGGTTCCCTCCGCGTCGAGCAGCTGGGCTCGCGGCGGCATCGCGCCGACCACGGCGAGGCGCAGCCCGGGCCGCAGCCCGGGAACGATGACGGCCGGGGTCCACACCACCTTCCAGCCGGAACCCACCCGGCGCAGCCCGAAGGACCCGTCATACTGCCACGGCGCGCCGCCGCGGCCGAGGTCGACGTCGGCGTGGAAGCGAGCCTGCGCCGTGTCCCCCTGCTGCGAGATCCGGCCCATGGCCAGGGTGAGATCGGCCGCCCCCACCTGCTGGTAGGCGTCATGCAGGGCCGCGGCCACCGCTGCGGGAGCGCCGGTCGTCAGGGCGGCGGCCGCGTCGTACTGGCCGCTCTCCCAGGCCAGCAGGAAGGCCTGCACCGTGCCCTCGGGGGACGGCTCGGGCGAGGCCCAGCCGAGGGCCAGGCCGGTCAGCAGCAGCGCCGTCGCGACGGCCGCGGCCACCACCCGTGCCCGCGCAGAGCGCGGGCGAGCCCCACCCACCCGTGCTTCCCCGACCCGTCTGTTACCTGCCCGGACTCCCCTGGCCCGAGTGCCCTTGCCCGGCGGGCCCGCCTTGGGGGCGGGCTTGCCGGCGTGCGCGCCTCGGTTATGCGTGCGGACCATGGCCCAGCGCTCCGCTACCTTCGCCGCCGCAAGGCACGATCTACCTCTCTGGCAGCGTCCCTGCGCGCTAGGTCCTGGCGCTTGTCGTAGGTCCGCTTGCCGCGGGCCAGAGCTAGCTCGACCTTGGCCTTCCCGTCTTTGAAGTACAGCGAAAGCGGGATCAGAGTCAAGCCGCGCTCAGCGGTCTCCGCGGCCAGCTTGTCGATCTCCTTGCGGTGCATCAGCAGCTTACGGGTGCGGCGCGGCTCGTGGTTGGTCCAGGTGCCCTGGGCGTACTCGGGAATATGCACGTTGTGCAGCCACAGCTCGTGGTCGCTGATCTGGCCGAACCCGTCGGCGAGCGAGGCCCGGCCCGCGCGCAGCGACTTCACCTCGGTACCGGTGAGCACCAGCCCCGCCTCGAATACGTCTTCTATGTGATAGTCGTGCCTCGCGCGCCGGTTCCTGGCGATGACCTTCTTGCCCTGCTCGGCTGCCACATTCCTGCCCTGGACCTCACACGCGCAGGTAGCGGCGCAGGGTGAGGAACGACGTAGCGCCGGTCAGCAGCACCCCGAGGATCATCACCAGGACGATGACCTCGATCAGGTCCGTGCTCGTCAGCTGCACGTTGAACGGGAAGTACTGCTGCAGCGTATCAAGCCACAGCGATTTCACCGCCACGAGCAGAGCCGACGCCACCAGCCAGCCGAACAACCCGGCGATCACGCCTTCGACCAGGAACGGCAGCTGAACGTAGAAGTTGGACGCGCCGACCAGGCGCATGATGCTGGTCTCCCGGCGGCGGTTGAACGCCGACAGCCGGATGGTGTTCGCGACCAGCAGGATGGCCGCGATGACCAGGATGATGGCGATCACCACGACCGCGTTCCTGGCCCCGCCGAGCAGCTTGTAGAAGTTGTCGAGGATGGCCGAGTTGTTGACGACCTGGTCGACTCCGGGCTGGCCATCGACATTGGCGGCCACGATGGTCGAGTCGGCCTGCGCGTTCTTGAGCCGTACCTGGAAGGAGTCCGGGATATCGTCCGGGGTGACCGAGCTCGCCATCGACGGGAACATCATCTTGAACTGCTGGTACCCGGCCGGCTGGGACACGTAGGTAACGGTCATGACCTGCGGCAGCGCGGCCAGCGTCTGGTGAATCGACGCTATCTCCGCCGGGGTGGCCGCCCCGTTCTTGGTGCACTGCGGGCTGGCACTGAACTTGGTGCACAGGTAGACGGAGAGCTGGACCTTGCCCTGCCAGAAGGACCGGGTCTGGTTGACCTGCTGGACGAACATCAGCCCCGTGCCGAGCAGGGACAGGCTGATCGCGACCACCACGACGAGGGCGATCGTCATGGTCAGGTTCCGCCGGAGGCCAATCCATACCTCTTGGAAGACAAACTGCGCACGCATGTGGCTGATCCCTCGGTCGTCTGCCCGTGGCCGTCAGTAGGCCTGGCCGTAGACTCCGCGCGACTGGTCCCGCACGACCTTGCCGTACTCAAGCTCGATGACGCGCTTGCGCATGGAGTCCACGATCGCGGCATCGTGCGTGGCCATGACCACCGTAGTGCCTGTCCGGTTGATGCGGTCGAGCACTTTCATGATTCCGATCGATGTCGCCGGGTCGATGTTTCCCGTCGGCTCGTCGGCGAGCAGGATCATCGGCCGGTTCACGAACGCACGGGCCATGGCCACCCGCTGCTGCTCGCCACCGGACAGCTCGTCGGGCATCCGGTCCCGCTTGCCCTCCAGGCCGACCAGGTCGATCACTTCGGGAACGACCTTGCGGATGAAACGCCGCGGCTTCCCGATGACCTCCAGGGCGAACGCGATGTTCTGGTAGACGTTCTTGCTGGGCAGCAGCCGGAAATCCTGGAAGACGCAGCCGATCCTGCGGCGCAGGTACGGCACCTTCCAGTTGGTGAGCCGCGCCAGGTCCCGGCCGGCGATGTGGATCCTGCCCTCGGTCGGCCGCTCCTCCTTCAGCACCAGCCGGAGGAAGGTGGACTTGCCGGAACCCGACGGCCCGACCAGGAAGACGAATTCGCCCTTCTCCACGTCGAGGTTGACATTCTCGAGGGCGGGGCGGCTCTGATTCGGGTACGTCTTGGTCACGTTATCGAAGTGGATCACTGGCCCATCACACGCGCTCGACGAGTTACGGACTGGCTGCCATCATGACGCTTAACGCGCCCCAGTTTGGCCACCGGACAGTCTAGGGGGGAAACTGGCTTAGAACGTCCAACATCGTCGAAGTGACCGGGTAGGCGCCGGCCCGGAGGGATCCCAGATGAGCTGTGAGCACCTGATCTGCGCTCAGTGCGCCGGACCGGTGTCCGAAGGCCGGTGCCCGGTGTGCTACGCGGCGCGGGCCCGGATGCACCACCACCACTACGGGCCCAGCCATGACCGTGCCGCTGATCGCCGCGGTGCTGATCGCGCTGCTGCTGATGCTGCTGGCCGTGCACCTCGCGCACTGACGCGCCACCGGTCTCCCCCGCTACTGCGCCGCGGGCCGCTGCCTCGCTACGCACCGGGCAGGCCCGGCTACGTACGGCGGTCACCCTCGGTAGACGATCACGCGCACATCACGAATACATCCCAGCCTGGGACTATTCCTCGGAACACTCTAGACCGCACCCGCCACGGCGTGTTGCAGTGAGCGTTACCAATGAACCCTCTTCATCCGCCGATCTCCTCTCAGGGGAACTGGGCTGTCGTGGGGAGGATGAAGAGGATTCATCACGTGGCGTGATCACCGGCGGCCGCTCTCCCCGGGAGCGCGGGCCCGCCGGTCTGCCGTGCTGGTCCGAGTGCCCGGAGGGAACCGCAGTCATGAGGTCAGTGCCCGAGCAGCAACGTACATCGAGATTCCGGTTCCGCGGCCGGCTGCTGGCGGTGGGAGCCGCAGCGCTGGCGCTCGTCGTGGCCGGCTGCAGTAGCAGCAGCAGCGGCAGCGGCAGCGGATCCACGCCGACGGGGGGCACGCCGGTCAAGGGCGGCACCGCCGTCTGGGCGGAGCAGCCGTCGGCCCCGCCGACCTACATCTTCCCGTACATGAACAGCGCCAACATCAGCAACACCAACATCTTCAACTTCCAGTACCTGATGTACCGGCCGCTGTACTGGTTCGGCCAGAACGGCCAGCCGGTGGTGAACAACTCGCTGAGCCTGGCCAACCAGCCGACGGTGAGCGGGAGCACCCTGACGATCACGCTGAAGCACTACATGTGGTCCAACGGCACCCCGGTGACCGCGCAGGACGTGATGTTCTGGCTGAACATGGAGCTGGCCGAGCCGGCCAACTACGGCGCCTACACCGGCTTCCCGGCGAACATGACCAACATCCACGCCGTCGGCACCAACGAGGTGCAGATGACGATGAGCAAGCCGTACTCGGTGACCTGGGTCGTGTACAACGACCTGAGCCAGGTCGTCCCGATGCCGGCGGCCTGGGACAAGACAGCGTCCGGGCCGAGCGACTGCGCCACGAAGGTCAGCGACTGCACGGCCGTCTACAACTACCTGGCCGGCCAGGCCAAGGACCTGACCAGCTACGCGAGCTCGCCGCTGTGGAGCATCGTGAACGGGCCGTGGAAGCTCAGCGCGTTCAACGCCGACGGGCACATCACGTTCGTGCCGAACAAGTCCTACTCCGGCCCGGTCAAGCCGAAGCTGGACGCGTTCCAGGAGGTGCCGTTCACCACCGATACCGCCGAGTACAACGTGCTGCGCTCGCCGAGCGCCGGCACCAAGATCAGCGTCGGCTACCTGCCCAACGCGGACGCCCCGGTCAAGCCGGCCAACAAGGCGGTGGGCGCCAACCCGCTGTCGGGTTACACGCTGGCCCCGCTGTACCCGTGGGGCATCGACTACTACGCGATGAACTTCCAGTCGAGCGATTCCGATCACGGCGCCATCTTCAAGCAGCTGTACTTCCGGCAGGCCCTGGCCTACCTGTTCAACCAGGCCGCGATCATCTCCGGCCCGCTGCGCGGGTACGGCGAGGCCACCGTCGGCCCGGTGGCCGCCACCCCGGCGACCAAGTTCCTGTCGGCCAAGGGCCGGCAGGGTGACCCCTTCCCGTTCAACCCGACCAAGGCCAAGAGCCTGCTGACCAGCAACGGCTGGAACGTGGTCCCGAACGGGACGACCACCTGTACCGACCCGGCCAAGTGCGGCGCGGGGATCACCGCGGGCAGCACGCTCAGCTTCGGCTACATCTACGAGTCCGGGGTCGGCTGGGTCCAGTCGGCCGTGACCGAGCTGCAGTCCAACGCGGCCGCGCTCGGGATCAAGCTGAACCTGGAGCCCAAGCCGTTCGCCCAGGTCATCTCGGTGGCCGGGGGCAACTGCGTGGTCATCAAGGCCCCGTGCAACTGGGACATGGCCAACTGGGGGTTCGGCTGGTCGTTCTCGCCTGACTACCTGCCCACCGGCGACCAGCTGTTCCAGTGCGGGGCGGTCGCGAACTCCGGCGGGTACTGCAACTCGACCAACGACGCGATGATCAACCAGACGCTGACCAACGACGCCCTGCCGCTGTTCTACAACTGGCAGAACTACCTGGCCCAGCAGCTGCCGGTCGAGTACGCGCCGCAGGCCGCCTTCACCCTGACCGAGGTGGCCAACAACCTCAGGGGCGTGCTGCCGCAGAGCCCGACGCTCAGCATCACCCCGGAGGACTGGTACTTCGTGAAGTAGGCCCAACCAAGGAGCGTGCCCCGGCCGATCGGCCGGGGCACGCTGCGTTCCGGGGCCAGGGGCGCCAAGCTCAACCCGAGGAAGGGCGCCAGCCAGGCCAGCCGCGAGGTGGTCCGCAGGCTAAGGGCGCCCAAGCTCAGCCCGAGGAAGGGCGCCAGCCAGGCCAGCCGGACGGCCGCTGCAGGGGGGTCTGGGGGGGTCGCCCCCCGAATGTCACTGCCCCTGCTTGCGCAGCCAGCGGATCTCGGCCTCGATGAAGTCGTCGATCTCGCCGTCCAGCACCGCCGCGGTGTTCCCGGTCTCGTACCCGGTCCGCAGGTCCTTGATGTTCTGGTACGGGTGCAGGACGTAGTTGCGGATCTGGGTGCCCCAGCTGCCCGCGTGGTCGCCGCGCAGCTCGGCCATCTTGGCCTGCTGCTCCTCCCGCTTGCGTTCGAGCAGCTTGGCCTGCAGCACCGCCATGGCGCTGGCGCGGTTCTGGATCTGGCTGCGCTCGTTCTGGCAGGAGACCACGATCCCGGTCGGCAGGTGGGTGATCCGGACCGCGGAGTCCGTGGTGTTGACCCCCTGGCCGCCGGGGCCACTGGACCGGAACACGTCCACCCGGATCTCGTCCTCCGGGACCTCGATGTGGTCGGCCTGCTGCACGACCGGGATCACGTCCACGCCCGCGAACGAGGTCTGCCGCCGGCCCTGGTTGTCGTACTTGGAGATGCGGACCATGCGGTGCGTGCCGTGCTCGCCGCGCAGCGTCCCGTAGGCGTAGGGGGCCTTCACGGCGAAGGTGGTCGACTTGAGGCCCGCCTCCTCCGCGTAGGAGGTGTCGTAGATCTCGGTGCGGTACCCGTGGCGTTCCGCCCAGCGCAGGTAGATCCGCCGCAGGCCCTCCGCCCAGTCGGCGGCGTCGGCCCCGCCCGCCTGCGCGTTGATGGTGATCAGCGCGTCGCGCGCGTCGTACTCACCCGACAGCAGCGTCCTGACCTCGAGCTGGTCGATCTCCTTGCGGAGGGTGGCCAGGTCGCGGGCCGCCTCCTCCCGGGCCGCGTCGTCGTTCTCGCTGCTCCGCCAGCTCGAACAGCATCTCGGTGTCGTCGAGACGCCGGTGCAGGCCCTCCAGCCTGGCCAGCTCGCCGTCGAGGTAGGACAGCCTTCGGCCGACCGCCTGGGCGTGCTCCTGGTCCTCCCAGAACCCGGGCTGCCCGGCCCGTTCCCGTAACCCGTCGGCTTCCGTCCGCATGGCGTCCGGGCCGAGAACAGCTTCCACACTGGCGAGTTTCGACAACAGTTCCGAGATTTCGGCCGTAGGGTCCGTAGCCATGCGGGCAAGCCTACGTCAGGCTGGGAGGTCAGCTCGACGCCATGCAGAAGCTATCGTTTGCAAAGGAGGCAAACGTTAGCCACGGTATCCGGGAGGACCGCAGATTTCCGCTGAAACCGACCCGTCGGCCCGGCCGGCCGGCGACGGCAGCCTGACCGGCCCGCCGCCAGGCGCGCCGCGAGCCGGCCCTCACCTTCGAGCGGGTCCAGGCGGCCGCCGCGCGGCTGTCCGGCGTCGCCCACCGCACTCCCCTGCTCACCTCCGCCACCCTGGACGCCCGGTGCGGCACCCGGGTCGGCCTCAAGGCCGAGTTCTTCCAGCGCGGGGGGTCGTTCAAGTTCCGCGGCGCCTACAACCGCCTCAGCCTGCTCGACGACGGCGAACGGGCCCGGGGGGTGGTGGCGTATTCCTCCGGCAACCACGGGGGCGCCGTGGCGCTGGCCGCCTCGCTGCTGGGCATCCACGCGGTGGTGGTCGTCCCGGCCACGGGGTCACCGGCCAAGCTGGCCGCGATCGAGGGCTACGGCGCCGAGGTCCGCCGTTACGACCCGGCCACCGAGCGCCGGGAGGTGGTGGCCGCGGCCCTGGCCCGGGAGCGCTCGCTGACCATGATCCGCCCGTTCGACGACTACGACATCATGGCCGGCCAGGGCACCGTGGGCGTCGGAACTGGCCGGGCAGGCGGGCGATCTCGGCCTGGTGCTGGTGCCGGTCGGCGGCGGCGGCCTGGCCGCGGGCGTCGCCACCGCGGTCAAGGCACTGCTCCCGGCCGCCGCGGTCATCGGCGTGGAGCCGGCCGGGGCCGACGACACCCGCCGGTCCCTGCGCGCGGGCCGGCGGGTCACCCTGGACACGGTGGACACGATCGCCGACGGCCTGCGGGCCTCGCAGCCCGGCGAGCTGACCTTCGAGGTCAACCGGCGGCTGCTCGACGACGTGGTGACCGTGGACGAGGCCGCGATCGTCGAGGCCATGCGGTTCTGCTTCACCAGGCTCAAGGTGGTGGTCGAGCCCAGCGGCGCGGTGCCGCTGGCCGCCCTGCTCACCGGGGCGGTCCGGGCGGGCGGCCGGGCGACGGCGGTCGTGCTGTCCGGCGGCAACGTCGACCCCGCCGACTTCGCCGCCCTGCTGTCCCGCGGCTAGCCCGCCCGTGCTGTCCGGCCCCGGCCGCTAGCCGGGGAGTGCGCTCGCCGACACCAGGGTGCGGACCGCGCGGACCGCGACCGACAGGGTGGCCACGGTGAACCGGTCGGTCTCCCAGATCTCGGTCAGCGTCTGCCCGGCCCGGCGCACCGCGGGGCCGTTGCGCTGCACCCAGGCGGCCAGCCGCTGGTCCGGGCTGCCGGGCCCGGTCACCTCGAGCACGTCAGCGGCCAGCGCCGCGTGCGCGCTGTACAGGTCGTCGCGGAGCGCGGCCCGCGCCATCGTGTTCCACCGGTCATCGCGGGGCAGCGCCGTGATCCGGTCCCGCAGCCGGGTGATCTGCAGCCGGTCGGCCAGGTCGAAGTACACCTCCGCGGTCTCCTCGACCGGCCGCCGGGTCCGCGCCGCGATATCCACGATGTCGAACGCGGAGTACGCCGGGACCATCGCCGCGGTCCGCTCGGCGAGCCCGAGCGGCACGCCCCGGGAGGTGAAGGCGTCCCGGCGCTCGTCGAAGCCGGCCAGGTCGCTGCCGGTGAGCAGCTTGGGCAGGCCGGAGCCGACGGCCAGCACGCCGTCGGCCAGGAAGTCGATCGTCGCCTGGATGTCGAACGGCGGGCGGCGGTTGTACAGCAGCCACCGCGCCGCCCGCTCGGTCAGCTTGCGGCCCTCCAGCCAGAGCAGGATCTGGACCGAGGTGTCCACCTCGCCGTCCAGCGCCTCCACCTGCGTCCAGAAGCCGGCCATGTCGAAGACGTCCCGCGCCACCAGCCAGGCCGCGGTGATGTCCGGGACCGACGCGCCGGTCTCCTCGTTGAGCCGGAACGCGAAGGTGATCCCCGACCTGTCCACCATGTCGTTGATCACTTCGGTGGTGATGATCTCCCGGTGCAGCCGGTGGGATCCCATCCGGCCCGCGTAGCGTTCCCGCAACGGCAACGGGAAGTAGCTGGTCAGCACGCGGCGCAGGTACGGGTCGTCGGGCAGGCCGGACGCCAGCACCTCCTGCGCTGCGGCGATCTTGGTCTGCGCGAGCAGGACCGAGAACTCCGGCGTGGTCAGGCCGGTGCCCGCGGCGCGGCGCTCGGCGATCTCCTTGTCGCCGGGCAGCACGTCGAGCCGCCGGTCGATCCGCCCCTCGCGTTCCAGCTTGCGGATGTACCGGGCGTGCACGTGCAGCATCTGCGCGGCCTGGGCCCGGGACGCGGCCAGGGCCCGGTTCTGCTCGTAGTTGTGCTTGAGGACCAGGTCGCCGACCTCGCCGGTCATCTCCACCAGCAGCCGGCCCCGGTCGGCCGGCGACAGCTCGCCGTCGCGGACCACGCCGTCCAGCAGGATCTTGATGTTGACCTCGTGGTCGGAGGTGTCGACCCCGGCCGAGTTGTCGATGAAGTCGGTGTTGACCAGCCCGCCGCCGAGCGCGTACTCGACCCTGGCCTCCTCGGTCAGGCCGAGGTTCCCGCCCTCGCCGACGACCCTGGCCCGCAGCTCGGACGCGTCCACCCGGACCGCATCGTTGGACCGGTCTCCCGCGTCCGCCTGCACCTGCGTGGTGGCCTTGACGTAGGTGCCGATGCCGCCGTTCCACAGCAGGTCCACCGGGGCGCGCAGCACCGCCGAGATCAGCTGGTCCGGCGGCAGCGCGGTCACGCCCTCGCCGAGGCCGAGCACCGCGCGCGCCTGCGGCGAGACCGGCACCGACTTGGCCGTCCGCGGCCACACGCCGCCGCCCGCCGAGATCAGCGCGGGGTCGTAGTCCGCCCACGAGGACCGTTCCAGCGCGAACAGCCGCTGCCGCTCGGCGAAGCTGGCCGCCGGGTCGGGGTCGGGGTCCAGGAACAGGTGCCGGTGGTCGAACGCCGCCACCAGCTTGATGTGCCGGGACAGCAGCATGCCGTTGCCGAACACGTCACCGGACATGTCGCCGATCCCGGCCACGGTGAAGTCGGCCTGGTCGACGTCGATCCCCATGGTCTGGAAGTGGAACTTGACCGACTCCCAGGCCCCCCGCGCGGTAATGCCCATCTTCTTGTGGTCGTAGCCCTCCGACCCGCCGGAGGCGAACGCGTCCCCGAGCCAGAACCCGCGGCTCTGCGCGATCTCGTTCGCGGTGTCGGAGAACGTCGCCGTGCCCTTGTCGGCGGCGACCACGAGGTAGGGGTCGTCGTGGTCGTGGCGGACCACGCGCGCGGGCGGCACCACCCGCCCGGCCTCGATGTTGTCGGTCACGTCCAGCATCGCGCTGATGAAGCTGCGGTAGCAGGCGAGCACCTCGCCCTGGTAGGCCTCGCGGTCGCCGGGGTCGGGCAGCTGCTTGCAGACGAAGCCGCCCTTGGCGCCGGAGGGGACGATCACCGAGTTCTTCACCTCCTGCGCCTTGGCCAGGCCGAGGATCTCGGTGCGGAAGTCCTCCCGGCGGTCCGACCAGCGCAGCCCGCCGCGGGCCACGTGGGCGAACCGCAGGTGCACGGCCTCGAACCGGGGCGAGTAGACGAACAGCTCGAACGCCGGCCGCGGCGCGGGCAGGTCGGGCACCTGCGCGGCGTCGAGCTTGACCACCAGGTACGGGGCCGGCCCGGCGAAGTAGTTGGTCCGCAGCGTGGCCCGGATCAGCCCCCAGTAGGCGCGCAGGATCCGGTCCTGGTCGAGGCTGGCCACGTCGTCGAGCTCGCCCCTGATCTCCTCGGTGATGGCCTCGCTGCGCTCGGCCTCCCCCGACAGCCGGTCCGGGTCGAACCGGGACTCGAACAGCCGCAGCAGGAGCCGGGTGATGGTGATGTTGGAGCGCAGCACCCGCTCGATGTAGCTCTGGCTGAACGTGCTGCCCGCCTGCCGCAGGTACTTGGCGTAGGCACGCAGCACCACCACCTGCCGCCAGGTCAGGTGCCCGTCGAGCACCAGGGCGTTGAACCCGTCGTCTTCGACGTTCCCGCGCCAGAGCGCGGTCAGCGCGTCCTGGAACAGTTCCTTGACCGACGCGACCGACGGCGGGACGCGCGAGGCCGCCTCCTGGCCCGCGGCGCTCCTGCGGAGCCCGAAGTCGTAGATCCAGAACCGCGGGGCGGCGCTGAATTCGTACGGGTGCTCATCGACGATCTCGATGCCCATGTGCTGCAGCCGGGGCAGCACGTCGGTCAGCGTGATCGGGGAGCCGGTGCGGTAGATCGTCATCCGCCACACCCGCGGCCGGCCGTTGGCGGCGTCCCCGGGCTCGTCCTCGTGATCGATCGGCACCCCGCCGACGTAGCTCTCGGATTCCCACAGCTCGAACGTGACGTTCTCGCCGGACTCGCGCAGCCGCAGGATCTTTTCCAGGTCGTCGACCGCGACGCTGGCCGGGACGTCGGCCTTGTAGGTCTGCGGGATCTGCTCGCCGCTGCACATGGCCAGCAGCGTGCGCGCTCGCTCCTCGCCGAGCTGGGATTCGGCCTCCTCGGCCAGGTCGTCGTCCCAGGACCGGACCACGGCGGCCACCTGGGCCTCGAGCTCGGCGGCGTCCACGTCGGGCAGGACCTGGCCGCGCTCGGCCCGTGACCACGATGTGCAGCCGGGCGTACGGCGACTCGCCGACCAGCACGCTGTAGTCCACCGCGGCGCCGTGCAGGGCCTGGCACAGGATCTCCTGGGTGCGCAGCCTGACCTGGGTGGTGTACCGGTCCCTGGGGAAGTAGACGAGGCAGGACATGTACCGGCCGTAGATGTCCTTGCGCAGGAACAGCCGGGTCTGGCGGTGCTCGCGCAGCCGGAGCACGCCATGGGCGACCGGGACGAGCTCCGCCGCCGGGGTCTGGAACAGCTCCTCGCGCGGGTAGCTCTCCAGGAACTCGGCCACGTCCTTGCCGTCGTGGCTGTCGGCGGGGATGCCCATGGCCGTGAGCACGTCGGTGAGCTTGCGCCGCAGCACCGGGATCCGGGTGATGCTCTCGGTGTAGGCGTCGTGGGTGTACAGGCCGAGGAACCGGTACTCGCCCGCCACCTTCCCGTCCGCGTCCAGCCGCTTGACGGCCACGTAGTCCAGGTAGCTGGGCCGGTGCACGGTGGAGCGGGAATTCGCCTTGGTCAGGATCAGCAGCTCCGGGTCGCGGGCCCGGGCCCGCACCTCCGGCGGGAGCGCCGCGAACGCGGTCGATCCCTCCCGGTCGTGCCGCAGGATGCCGAGCCCGGTGCCGGCCACGGCGCGCAGCGCCATCCCGTCCGGCCCGTCCTCCAGGTCGTACTCGCGGTAGCCGAGGAAGGTGAAATGACCGTCGGCCAGCCAGCGGAGCAGGGCCTCCACCTCCGCCGGGGACTCGACGCCCGAGGCGGCGGCGCCGTCGGTGATCCTGACGTCGGGGACCATGGCCAGCTGGTCGGCCAGCTGCACGGCCTTGGCCTGCATCCGGGACCAGTCCTCCACCGCCACCCGCACGTCGCCGAGCACCCGTTCCAGGTCCCGCTGCAGCTCGGCGTCCTCGCCGTGGCCGAGCCGGGCGATCTCGATGTGGGTCCACGACTCGGCGATCTCGTCGTGGGCCGGCCGTTCCCCGTCGACCAGCCCGAGTACCTCGCGCAGCGATCCGGTGACGTCCCGGCGGACCCGCAGCTGCGGGTGCACGACCATGAGCGTGGTGGCGCCGTGCAGGCCCAGCTCCATCCGCACCGAGTCCACCAGGAACGGCATGTCGTCGGTGACGATGTCGACGACGTCCCGGGCCGGGGCGCAGGCCGCGGCCTGCCCGCGGCGGACCTTGACCAGGGCCCGGCCCTGCGGCCGGTGCGCGGCGAACCGGGCCTGCTCGGTCGCGACCGCGGCCAGCCGCCGGGGCCCGGCCTGCGCCAGGTCTTCCAGCGCGACGTGCCGGTAGTAGGCGCGCAGGTAACTGCGCACGTCGCCCACGACCGCGTCGTCCACCGCGTCGCCGGATTCGATCTCGGCCGCCGCCTCCGCGAGCAGAGCGTCCTTGTCGTCCACCGGACTGTCAGCCATCGGTTCCACTCCCTTGTGTCCCGGCTCGGCCAAGGTTCACTACAACCAATCTCGCAGTTCCCACAGCAGCGGGTAATACCGCATGGGCACTCTTTTGTGCAGATACGGCGCTCCGGTGGACCCGCCGGTGCCCGATTTGGTGCCGATCTGCCGCTCCACCATCTGGACGTGCCTGGCCCGCCAGAGTCCGGCCATCTCGTCATGAGTCAGCAGGTCCTCGGCCAGCTGCCACAGGTCGTCATAGCCAGCCCGGTCCCGGGCGACGGTGACCAGCGAGGTCAGGACCTCGTCGTCGTCGCCGGCCTTCAGGCCCCGGGACCGGAGCAGGCCGAGATAGGCGTCCCAGAGAGTCGGCTCGGCCAGACGGCGGGCGAGACGGTCCCGTTCGGCATCGGTCAGGGCGCGGAACCGGGTCACGAAACCGGGATCCTTGGCCCCGGACAAGAACTCCAGCTCGCGGAACTGTACCGACTGGAATCCGCTGGCCGGAGCGAGAGCGGCCCGGAACTGCAGGAAATCCTGCGGGGTCATGGTCTCGAGCACGTCGATCTGGCTGACCAGCAGCCGCTCGATGACATGCGCGCGCTGCAGCAGCTGATTGGCCCGCCAGGTCTGGCCCGGCCGCATGGCGTCACGGGCCGCGGTGAGCTCGTGCAGCAGCTGCTTGAACCAGAGCTCGTAGGCCTGGTGCACGGTGATGAACAGCAGCTCGTCGTGGACGGGCGGGATCACCTGGGGCACCTGCTGCGCCAGCAGCTCCGGCAGCCGCAGGTAGCTGCCGTAGGTGAGGCGCCCGCCCTCCTCCCCGAAGTTCCGGCTCTTCTTTTGTTCGCTCGCCTCCGGGGCGCCCTTCCCTCGCTCCCCGCCTCCGGGGCGCTTCGACCCGCCGTCTTCCCTCCTCGCTCGGGCGCTCGTTCCTCGCGCCCTCCCTCGTCAGTCCAGACGGCGGCGCGCCCCTTTGGCTCGCTCACGCTTTCCGGTTCGCTCGCCTCCGGGCGCTTGACGCTCCTTCCTCGTCGCTCGGTCGCGGCTCCTTCGGCTCGCTCACGTCGGCGCGCGCCCTTTGGCTCGCTCACGCTTGCCCCCCTGGCTCGCTCACGGTGCGCCCCGCTCGCTCACGCCTTGTCCTCCGGGCACGAAGGAGGCCAGGACCTCGGGGTTGGCCAGGGCGTCCGGGTCGGCGGCGTCGGCGACCGGCGTGCCCAGCAGGATCTTCCTGACCGGCACCTCGAGCTTCTTGCCCGACAGCGTCCTCGGGATGCCCGGCACCTGGTGGATCTCATCGGGGACGTGGCGCGGCGACAGCCCGGCGCGCAGGCCGGACCGGATCCGCCCGGCCAGCTCGTCGTCGAGCTCGTGCCCGGCGGCCGGGACCACGTAGAGGATCAGCCGGCCCTCCCGGCCCAGCTGGCCGGTATCGATCACCAGGCTGTCGGCGATCTCCGGCAGCGCCTCCACGACGCGGTAGAACTCGCTGGTGCCCATGCGCACGCCGCCGCGGTTCAAGGTGGCGTCGGACCGGCCGTAGATGACGCACCCGCCGTCCGGCAGGAACTCGACCCAGTCCCCGTGCCGCCACACCCCGGGGTAATCGGCGAAGTAGCTCTCCCGGTACCGCTTGCCGCCGGGGTCGTTCCAGAACCCGACCGGCATCGAGGGCATGGGCCGGGTGATCACCAGCTCGCCCACCTGGCCGATGACCGGCTGCCCCGCGGCGTCGTAGGCCTCAACCGACGCGCCCAGGCACCGCCCCGAGATCACGCCCGCCCGCACCGGGAGCAGCGGGCAGGGCCCGACGAACCCGGTGCACAGGTCGGTGCCGCCGGAGAAGGAGCCGAGGATCATGTCTCTCATCTCCCCGCCCTTCCCGCCCTTCCCGCCCTTCCCGCCCTCCCCACCCTTCCCGCCCTCCCGGCCCTGGCCGGCCACCGCGTCGTACACCCAGCGGAACCCCTCGGGCGGGAGCGGGGACCCGGTCGAGCCGACGCCGCGCAGCCGGGACAGGTCGTGGTCGCCGCCCGGCCGCAGCCCGGCCTTCATGCAGGCCAGCAGGTACGGCGCGCCGGTCCCGAAGTAGGTCACGCCGGCCTGGCCGGCCAGCCGCCACAGCGCATCGGTGCCCGGGTGCGTCGCGCTGCCGTCGTACAGCACCACGGCCGCGCCCACGAGCAGCCCGCCGGCCAGGTAGTTCCACATCATCCAGCCGGTGGTGGTGTACCAGAAGAACACGTCGCCGGCGCCGAGGTCCTGGTGCAGGGCCATCGCCTTCAGGTGCTCGAGCACGATCCCGCCGTGGCCGTGCACGATCGGCTTGGGCAGCCCGGTGGTGCCCGACGAGTACAGCACCCACAGCGGGTGCTCGAACGGCACCTCCTCGAACTCGCCGGCGGGCCCGTCCGGCGGATCGCCGGCCGGGAGGACATCCCACCGCAGCCGCCGCACCGCGAGCGGCAGGGCGTCCGGGGCTGCGTCCTGCCCCGCCGCCCCGTGCGCCGGCCAGGGCCCGGTAGTCCACCGTGATCACGGCGTCCAGGCCGGGCAGCTCGGCCACGATGTCCGCGACCTGCTGCCGCCGGTCGAACCACTTCCCGTTGTAGGGGTAGCCGTCCACGGCGATCAGCACCCTGGGCGAGATCTGGGCCAGGCGGTCGATCACGCTGCGCGGGCCGAAGTCCGGTGAGCACGACGACCAGATGGCGCCCAGGCTCGCCGCGGCGAGCAGGCCGATCAGCGCCTCCGGAATGTTGGGCAGGTAGGCGGCCACCCGGTCGCCCCGGGTGACGCCCAGGGCCCGCAGGCCCGCGCGCACCCTGGCCACCTCGGCGGCGAGTTGCCCGAAGCTGAGCGTTCCGCTTCGCCCTGACTCGGACCGGAAGATCACGGCGGTCTTGTCCGGCTGGGTGCGCGCCGTGCGCAGCGCGTTGCGCGCGTAGTTGAGCGTGGCCCCGCCGAACCAGCTGACGTCCGGCATCGGCCCGCCGGACAGCACCGGCCCGTCGCCGCGGCGGCCGAGTACCTCGAAGTAATCCCAGACCGACGCCCAGAACTCCTCCGGCTTGGTCACCGACCACCGCCAGAGCTCGTCGTACCCGCCCAGATCCGCGCGGCGGGAGTCCCGCAGCCAGGTCAGGTACCCGGTGATCCTGGCGCCGCGCACGGAGCGCTCGCTCGGTTCCCACAGCGTGGCCCCGTAGTCGCGGCCCCCGGGCGCGGCGGCGGCCTGGTCGTCGGTTGGCATAGGCATCAGCATGCGACGTCCGGTGTGTCCTCGCAACGACGGCTCAGCGGCCTCGAGGGGATTCGCGCACCGCGGCCAGGTAGCGGCGCAGCGCGATCAGCGACCAGATCGCCTCGACCACGCCGAACGGCCACGCGCCGGACAGGAAGCCGTAGCTGCTGGCCAGCATGCAGCCGACCGCGAACGCCAGCACGAACCCCCGATGACGGCGCTCGAGCGCGTACATCGTCATCATGAAGGTCAGGGCGGTCACGCCGTAGATCGTCAGGGCCAGGTCGCTCATGGTCTGCGACTGAATGGTATCCGACCCGCGAGGTCCCCTCAGCCAGCCGAAACGGCGCTGGTCAGCCGGTCGACGGCGGAGACCACGAACCCGGTGTCGGCGAGATCGTCGAGCACCAGGTCGGCGCCGGCCTCGCGCAGCTCGCCCGCGGTCGAGCGGCCGCTGGCCACCGCGACGCAGCGCGCGCCGCCGATCCTGGCCGCCTCGACGTCACGGCCGGAGTCCGCGAGGTACACGGTCGCGCCGGCGCCGATGTCCGCGCCGTACTTCTCCGCCGCGCGGCCGCGGGACCGGAGCAGCTGAGCGCCCTTGGGGTAGATCTCCGACCCGTACCCGCCGATCTCGAAGTCGAAGAACTCGTCCATGCCGAAGGCCCGGAGCTTCGCGACCGCGTTCGGCCGGATCGTCCCGGTCAGCACCGACTGGATGACGCCCGGCAGGCCGGCCACGGCGGCCACCGCCTCCCTGGCCCCCGGCAGCACCCGTCCCCGCGCGGGCAGCAGGTCAAGCCGGGCGCCGAAGGCGGCGGCCAGCTCCCTGGAGTACCTGGCCAGCAGCTCCTGGGCGCCGGTGTCGGCCCGGTCCGCGGACGGTCCCGGGCCGGCGTCGTTGAGCGCCAGGGCCTCGAAGAAGATCTCGGAATCCGACCGGCCCGCGGTCTGCGGCAGCGCCACCAGCGGGCGCCCGGTCACCCGCTGGAACGCGTCGGCGTAGGCGTCCCGGGAGACCCTGGCCACGTCCACGAGGGTCAGGTCGATATTCCACAGCACCAGGCGGTTGATGGGGGCCCCCTCGTCAGCCCATGTGCGGGTAGCGGTAGTCGACCGGCGGGACGAACAGCTCCTTGATGGTCCGGGTGTTGACCCAGCGGATCAGGTTGAAGATCGAGCCCGCCTTGTCGTTGGTGCCGCTGGCCCGGGCCCCGCCGAACGGCTGCTGGCCGACGACGGCGCCGGTCGGCTTGTCGTTGATGTAGAAGTTGCCGGCCGAGAACCGCAGCGCCTGCGTCGCCTCAGCGATCGCGGCCCGGTCCTGCGCGATGATCGCGCCGGTGAGCGCGTACGGAGAGACGTCCGCCGCCTGGGCCACCACGCGGGCGTACTGATCGTCGTCAAAGACATGGACGCCGAGGATCGGGCCGAAGTACTCGGTCGTGAAGATCTCGTCCGTGGGATCGCTGCCCTCGAGGACCGTGGGCCGCACGAAGTATCCCTCGGCGTCGTTGACCTCGCCGCCCGTCAGCACCCGGATGGACGGCCGGGACCTGGCCCGGGCGAGGCGTCGGCGTGGGTGTTGAACGCCGCCTGGTCGATGACCGCGCCCAGGAACAACGACAGGTCGGCCGCCACGTCGCCCATGGTCAGCGAGGCCACGGTGGAGACGAACTCGTCCCCCATCCGGTTCCACACCGACCGCGGCACGTACGCGCGCGAGGCGGCCGAGCACTTCTGGCCCTGGTACTCGAAGGCCCCCCGGACCAGCGCGGTGAGCAGGACGTCCGGGTCGGCCGACGGGTGGGCGATCACGAAGTCCTTGCCCCCGGTCTCGCCCACCAGCCGCGGGTAGCCGCGGTACCCGGCGATGTTCTCCCCCACGGTGCGCCACAGGTGCTGGAAGGTGCCCGTCGACCCGGTGAAGTGGATCCCGGCCAGGTCCGGGTGCGACAGCGCCACCCGGGACACGGCCCGGCCGCTGCCGGTCACCATGTTGATCACTCCGGGCGGCAGGCCGGCCGCCTCCAGCACGCGCATGATGTAGTGCGCGGCCAGCTGCGCGGTGCTCGACGGCTTCCACACCACCACGTTGCCGAGCAGCGCGGGCGCGGTCGGCAGGTTGCCCGCGATCGAGGTGAAGTTGAACGGGGTGATCGCCAGCACGAAGCCTTCGAGCGGGCGGTACTCGAGCCGGTTCCACGAGCCGGGCGCCGAGGCCGGCTGCTCGGCCAGCAGCCGGCGCGCGTAGTACACGTTGTAGCGCCAGAAGTCGATCAGCTCGCAGGCCGCGTCGATCTCGGCCTGGTGCACGGACTTGGACTGGCCCAGGATGGTGGCGGCGTTGACGGTGGCCCGCCACGGCCCGGCCAGCAGGTCGGCGGCGCGCAGGAAGATCGCCGCCCGGTCGTCGAAGGACAGCTCGCGCCACCCGGGCGCCGCCTGGCCGGCGGCGGCGATGGCCGCGGTCACGTCCTCGTCGGTCACGGTGCCCAGCTGGCCGAGCACCTGCCGGCGGTTGTGCGGCTGGACCACGTCGACGCGCTCGCCTGCGCCCATCCGCTGCTCGCCGCCGATGGTCATGGTCAGCTCGGCGCGCTCCCCGGCCAGCTCCTTGATCCTGCTCTCGAGCCCGGCACGCTCCTGGCTACCCGGGATGTAGAGCCTGACCGGCTCGTTCGCGGGAAGGGGGACGTTGGTTACGGCATCCATGGCGGATCGGCTCCCTGCGTTGGGCCCGGCAACAGGCTCTCGCGGCGTCAGTGGCAACAGGCTTTATCGTCGCATGAGAAACGGGGTGCTTGGTTCAGCCGGTCAGGTGCGGCAGCTCCTGGGTGGCATACCAGAGCAGCTCGTGCCCCTCGGCCCCGTCCACGGTGAACCTGGCGTCCTCGTCGCCGCCGTCCGCGGCCGGCAGCGCGGCGATCGCCGCGCGCACGTCGGCCGCGGCGCCCGGGTCGTCGATGTGGCCGGAGACCACGTCGCTGAGCCTGACCGGCACCCCGATCTCCACCAGGGCCGGCTCATCGAACCCGGCGACCCCGGCCACGTACTCCTCGGGTACCTCCGCCGCGAGCACCACCCGGCGGCCGGGAGCGCTGGGATCGCCGTGCAGCAGCCGCAGCGAGGCCCGGGCCGCGTGGGTCATGGCGACGTACTCGAGCTCCTCCTCATCGCCGCTCGAATACCACTCGCGCAGCGCGGGCGTGACGGCGAAGCCGCGCACCGGCGCAGCAGCGGTCTGGGCCTCGGCGAGCAGCCTGGCCAGCGCCGGCAACGTAAAGGGCAGGTAGACGCGCATGCCGGTCACCGGGTCCCGGCGCCGGCCCCGACCGGGCCAGGGCCGCCAGCACGGCCGTCACCGCAGCCTCGAGCGGCTCGTGCTCCCAGACCCGGACCACGTCCCAGCCCGCTGCGGCCAGCGCGGCGTCCGCGGCCCGGTCGCGCTCGACATTCCGGCGCAGCTTGGGTTCCCAGTACCAGACGTTGGCCGCGGGCTTGGAACCGTGCTCGGGACAGGCGTGCCAGAAGCAGCCGTCGACGAAGACGGCCACCCGCCGGGCCGTGAACGCGATGTCCGGCCGGACCCGCTTGCCGTCGGCCAGGTCGAGCCGGTAGTCCTTGCGGAACCGGTACCCCTGCCGGTGCAGCGCCTGGCGCAGCGCGAGCTCGGGCTTGGTGTCGGTGCGCCGGTTGGCGCGCATGTTGGCTGAGCGCCCGGCGCTGGACGGATGCGGGTACTCGGCCACGCGCTTCAGGGTAGAGCCCGGCCGCCCGGCGGCACGGCGGTTCGATCAAGACGCGCCGAGGCCGCCAGCCCGGTACGCGGGTCGTCGGCCTCAGGTAGGTACCGGAAGGCTGGCCGCAGCGTGCCGGCCAGTACTTTGAACTCTTTTCATCCGTCGACCTCGGGCCCAGAGCCGTGGGCAGCCATGGGGAGGATGAAAAGGGTTCATTTACGCGCCCGAGGGGAGCCCGAGCAGGTCGGCCAGCCGGGCGATCGTGGGCGCTGGCTCCCGGTGGTGCAGGCCGACCAGGCCGATGGCTTCCGCCGCGGCTATGTTGGCCTGGACGTCGTCGATGAACACGCACTCCTGCGGCTCCAGGCCCAGCAGCGCCGCGGTATGCCGGAAGATCCTTTCTTCCGGCTTGCGCATGCCGACCTCGGCCGAGATCACGACCACGTCGAACAGCTCGGGGAACAGGTGCCGGGGGTAGTCGTCGTTGCCCCACGAGTTGGACAGCAGCGCGGTGCGCAGCCCGGCCCGGCGCAGCGAGCGGACCAGCTCGAGCATCGCGGTCTCCATGGCCGTCGCGGCGAACATCTTGGCCAGCAGCCCGTCGGCCTGCACCGGCCGGCCGTCGACGTGGGTCAGCCGGCCCGCGAGCTGCCGCTCGAACTCCTCGTTCGTGCACTCCCCGCGTTCCAGCGCGTGGATCGGGTTGTCGGCAGCCGTCCCCGTACGCCTGCGTGACCCAGGCCCGCATGACCGTCGTGTAGCTGTCCCGGTCGATCTGCTCCGCGCGGATCCAGGCGTCCACGGTGTCCAGGATGGGCCTGGTCATGACCCCGCCCCAGTCGATGATCACGCCCCGTATCCGCGCCCCGGCACCCTCGTCAGCCACAACCCCGATCGTAAGTGACCGCCAAGTCCTGCTCCGGAGCGGCCCGCGACCTTGATCATCGCGACTTTTCACGCGATCCGGTCGCTTTCCTGGGACATATGTCCGGTATGTGATCACGGATCGCGTGAAAAGATAAAGATGATCATGGTGGGACGGGCGGCGTGGGTGAGCAGGGCAGGCCGGGGTGGGTGAGCGGGGGCGGGCTCGGGCAGGTCAGGGTGGGCGAGGGTGGGAAGCGGGGGCGGGTTCGGGCAGGTCAGGGTGGGCGAGGGCGGGCGGGGTGGGTGAGCGGGGCGGGCTGGGCAGGTCGGGTGGGCGGGGTGGGCAGCGGGTCGGGTCGGGTGGTCAGGGGCGGGTGGGGGTGGCGGGATCCGGCGGCGGGCCGGGCGGGTGCGGCGGGTGAGTTGGCGCGGGCGGCCAGCTCGGCATCGGGAGGGTAGCGGACCTCTTCCAGGCACAGGCCGTGCGGGGGGGCGACCACCACGGCCGGGTCGCGCACCGCGGCGGCGAGCACCTCGGCCAGCCAGCCGGCCTGCCGCCGGCCGTCGCCCACCGCCAGCAGGCCGCCGACCAGCGCGCGCACCATGTTGTGGCAGAACGCGTCCGCGGTCACGGTGGCCACGGCCACCCCGGGCGCGGGCCGCGACCACTCCAGCCCCAGCAGCTCGCGCACGGTGCTCGCGCCCTCGCGCCGCCGGCAGAAGGCCGCGAAGTCGTGCTCACCCAGGCAGGCCCGCGCGGCCTCGTTCATGCGCGCGATGTCCACCCGGCGCGGATACCAGAGCGTGTCGTGCCGGCGCAGCGGATCCGCGGCCGCCGGGTCGTCGCACACCCGGTAGGAGTAGCGCCGCCACAGCGCGGAGAACCGCGCGTCGAACCCGTCGGGGGCACGGCCGATCGCCCGCACCCGGACGTCGGGCGGCAGGTGCCGGGCGAGCCGGCGCGCGGGGTGGGCCGGGCAGGCGGCCTCCCAGGCGGCCAGGGCCACGTCGGCGTGGGCGACCTGGCCGCGCGCGTGCACCCCGGCGTCGGTCCGGCCGGCCACGGTCAGCGACGGGGCGGCGGGCAGCGCCAGCGCCCGGCCCAGCGCCTCGGCCAGCACCTCCTGGACGGTGCGCAGGCCGGGCTGGAGGCTCCAGCCGTGAAAGCCTGAGCCGTCGTAGGACAGGTCCAGCCTGAGCCGGGTTACGGCGTTATCAGGCTGGACCTGCGCGCCCGCCAGCGTGCCGCTCAGGGCCGCGGCCGGGGGTCAGCTGGCGCCCTCCGGCTGGTCGTCATCCGGCTCGTCGTCTTCGCTGCTCTCGGCCTCGTCGCCCGGCTCGGTTACCGACGCTTCGGCGTCCTCGGGCTCAGCGCCGGCCTCGTCTTCGGGCTCAGCCGGAAACCTCGGTGCCGTTGTGGCTCGGCGCTCGGCAACGCTGTCTTCAGCCGATGTGTCCTCGGCCTCGGTGTCCTGAGCCGCGCTGTCCTCGGCCTCAGTGTCTCCGGCTTCGGTGTCCTCGGCTTCGGCGGTCTCCGGCGCGTCCCGCCGCCTCGGCCTGCGGGAGCGCGCGCCGCGGGCTGTGCGCGGCGGGCGCGGCGGCGACGGCTCGGCCTCGCCTCGGCCTCCTCGGGGACCAGCTCGATCACGGCCATCGCCGCGTTGTCGCCCTTGCGCGGGCCGATCTTGGTGATCCTGGTGTACCCGCCGTCGCGGCTCGCGAAGGTCGGCGCGATGTCCGTGAACAGCGTGTGCACCACGCTGCGGTCGGTGACCGTGGTCAGCACCTGGCGCCGGGCGTGCAGATCGCCGCGCTTGGCGAACGTGATCAGGCGCTCGGCCACCGGCCGCAGCCTGCGCGCCCGCGCCTCGGTGGTGGTGATCTTGCCGTGCTCGAACAGCGCGGTGGCAAGGTTCGCCATCATGTGCCGCTGATGGGCCGGGCTGCCGCCCAGCCGACGGCCCTTGGTGGGCGTGGGCATCGGAACGTTCTCCTCGGTTATGGTCCGGCCCGCTCAGCCGCGGGCCGGACCGGATCCGTCAATCCGTCAGTACTGCTCGGTCTCGACGTAGCTCTCGTCGTCGTCCGCCCCGTAGCTGTCCGCCGCGGTCCCCGGGTCGAACCCGGGCGGGGAGTCCTTCAGCGCGAGGCCCATGTCGATCAGCTTCTGCTTGACCTCCTCGATCGACTTCGCGCCGAAGTTGCGGATGTCGAGCAGGTCCTGCTCGCTGCGGGCGACCAGCTCGCCCACGGTGTGGATGCCCTCGCGCTTGAGGCAGTTGTAGGAGCGGACGGTCAGGTTCAGCTCCTCGATCGGCAGCGCGAGATCGGCGGCGAGCGCGGCGTCGGTCGGCGACGGGCCGATGTCGATGCCCTCGGCGTCCACGTTCAGCTCCCGGGCCAGGCCGAACAGCTCGACCAGCGTCTTGCCGGCGCTGGCCACCGCGTCCCGGGGGCGCATGCAGGGCTTGGTCTCCACGTCGAGGATCAGCTTGTCGAAGTCGGTGCGCTGCTCGACCCGGGTGGCCTCGACCTTGTAGGTCACGCGCAGCACCGGCGAGTAGATGGAGTCGATCGGGATCCGGCCGATCTCCTGGCCCGGCTGCTTGTTCTGGGCGGCGGACACGTAGCCGCGGCCGCGCTCGACCGTCAGCTCCATCTCCAGCTTGCCCTTGCTGTTCAGCGTGGCGATGTGCAGGTCGGGGTTGTGCACCTCCACGCCGGCCGGCGGCGCGATGTCGGCGGCCGTGACCGCGCCGGGTCCCTGCTTGCGCAGGTACATGGGCACCGGCTCGTCGTGCTCGGAGGAGACGACGAGCTCCTTCAGGTTCAGGATGATGTCGGTGACGTCCTCGGTGACGCCGGGGACGGTGGAGAACTCGTGCAGCACTCCCTCGATCCGGATGCTGGTGACCGCGGCACCGGGGATGGAGGAGAGCAGGGTGCGGCGGACCGAGTTCCCGATCGTGTAGCCGAACCCCGGCTCGAGCGGCTCGATCACGAACCGGGACCGGTACTCGCTGACCTGATCCTCGGTGAGGCTCGGACGCTGGGCGATAAGCATGGTGATTCCTTTCCGCGATGCCCGTTATATGACTATCGCGACCTTCGGCCGGCCACCGGGGCGGCGGCCGGCCGTTACTGCTTACTTCGAGTAGTACTCCACGATGAGCTGCTCCTGGACCAGGGTGTCGATCTGGGTCCGGGCCGGGAGCGCGTGCACGAGAATGCGCATCTTGTCGGGGTTCACCTCGAGCCACGCCGGGACCGTGCGCTCGCCCGCCTCGGCCCGCGCCACCACGAACGGGGTCAGCTCGCGGGACTTCTCCGCGATCTCGACGATGTCGCTCTCGCTCACCCGGTACGAGGGGATGTCCACCTTGCGCCCGTTGACCAGGACGTGCCCGTGGCCCACGAGCTGCCGGGCCATGTCGCGGCTCTTGGCGAAGCCGGCCCGGTAGATCACGTTGTCCAGGCGGCTCTCCAGGAGCTGCAGCAGCGCCTCGCCGGTCCGGCCGCGGGTGCGGGTGGCTTCCTCGTAGTAGTTGCGGAACTGCTTCTCCAGGACGCCGTAGATGCGCTTGGCCTTCTGCTTCTCCCGGACCTGCAGCAGGTAGTCGTTTTCCTTCGGCCGGTTCCGGCCGTGCTCACCCGGCGGGTAGGGCCGGATCTCGATGGGGCACTTCGGCGAGTCGCACTTGGCGCCCTTCAGGAACAGCTTGGTCTTCTCGCGGCGGCAGAGCCTGCAGTCCGCACCGGTGTATCGAGCCATGTTTGTCGGTTACTCCCTCAGACCCGGCGCCGCTTGGGCGGGCGGCAGCCATTGTGCGGAACCGGGGTGACGTCCTGGATCGAGCCGACCTCCAGGCCGGTCGCCTGCAGCGACCGGATGGCGGTCTCCCGGCCCGAGCCCGGACCCTTCACGAACACGTCGACCTTGCGCATGCCGTGCTCCATGGCCCGCCGGGCCGCGGCCTCGGCCGCCATCTGCGCGGCGAACGGCGTGGACTTGCGCGAGCCCTTGAATCCGACCTGGCCGGACGAGGCCCAGGAGATGACGCTCCCGCCGGGGTCGGTGATCGAGACGATGGTGTTGTTGAACGTGCTCTTGATGTGGGCGTGCCCGTGAGCGATGTTCTTGCGCTCTTTCCGGCGTACCTTCTTGACGGCGCCGGCGCGACTCTTCGGAGGCATCCTTTTCCTCAGTTCCGGAGGTGATCGGACCGCTGGGGCGGTCTACTTCTTCCCGGCCTTCTTCTTGCCGGCCACGGTCTTCTTCTTGCCCTTCCTGGTGCGGGCGTTGGTCTGGGTGCGCTGGCCGTGCACGGGCAGCCCGCGGCGGTGCCGGATGCCCTGGTAGCACCCGATCTCCACCTTGCGCCGAATGTCGGCCTGGACCTCGCGGCGCAGGTCACCTTCGACCTTGTAGTTGGCGTCGATCCAGTCCCTGAGCCGGACCAGGTCCTCATCGCTGAAGGTCGTGCACGCGGGTGTCCCCGCTGACGTTCGTGGCCTTGAGCGTCTCCAGCGCGCGGGTGCGGCCGATTCCGTAGACGTAGGTAAGCGCGACCTCGAGCCGCTTGTCACGCGGGAGGTCGACGCCGACGAGGCGTGCCATCTGGGCAGTTCTCCTTCTGGTCGGGAGGTCCTGCGCGCCGCTTCCTGTGTCCCTGCCCGGACCGGGCCCCGGCCTCCTCCGGGGGTCGCCCTTATCCGGCGGGCCGGATAAGGGCTGCGGTGCGTGTCTTGCCGTGCTGGCCGAACGGTCTCGTCTCTGGCTGGTCGGGTTTGGGGTCTTGCTGGCCTGGCTCAGCCCTGACGCTGCTTGTGCCGCGGATCAGAGCAGATAACCATGACCCGGCCATGCCGGCGGATGATCCGGCACTTGCTGCAGATCTTCTTCACACTCGGCTTGACCTTCATGACGTTTTCTCCTCAGGATGCGGGGCCGGGCGGTATCCCGCGGCCTTCCGCATCTCGTTGTCTGCTATTCACTTGTACCGGTACACGATCCGCCCACGACTCAGGTCGTAGGGGCTAAGCTCCACGACGACCCGGTCATCGGGGAGGATCCGGATGTAGTGCATCCGCATCTTCCCGCTGATGTGAGCCAGGACCTTGTGCCCGTTGTCTAGCTCCACCCTGAAGAAGGCATTCGGCAGCGATTCCACTACCGTGCCCTCGATCTCGATGGCGCCGTCTTTCTTGGGCATATCCTCCGCGTTTCGCTGATAGCTGGTTGGGGCGGGCCCGGCGGCATGGCCGCAGCCGGCCGCGGCAGGCAGGATCACGTGGTCATCGTGAGGCTTGCCCCGCCCCGGCTCGTGCCTGCGCACGCCTTCCGGATCCGGGCGGCTCCGACGGATAGCCGCCTTCGCGCTGCGGACTCACGTCCCAGGCGAAAGCAGCTCACGGGCCGCAGCAGAGTCTACGCGAACCCCGACGTCAAAGCGAACCCGGAGCCGCCACACCCTGCGTGACCGTTGTAACCATGCCGGGCGCCGCGATATTCCCGGACGAAAGGGGCTCACGTGTCGTGGTCGCCGCCGATCTGGTCGGGGTGATCCCCGCGCACCTGACGGGGAGGCGGCGAGCCGCCGCCGGGATGACTGCCGGAGATCCAGCGGCCGATCATGATGGCCCCCCACGGCCCGACGATCCATAGCGGCCAGAGGTAGCCGGCCCCGCTCAGCGCCCAGATCACGAAGCAGACCAGGGTGACGCTGAACCAGCTGCCCCAGGCGGCCGCCCAGACCGGGGAGAACCGGCCGTGCCGGCGAACCAGGCCGCCGGCGCCGGCCGCCGCCTGCAGCGAGCCGTGGCCCGGTATCTGCCTGCGGTAACTGCGGGGCAGGGACGCGTCGGGCAGCCGGTACAGGTCGATGGCGGGCAGGTCCGCCATGAGCTCGTCCAGGTCGCCCAGGGTCTTCGCGTCGTAGGCCTTGTCCATCCGCTCGTTGAATTCCTCGACGGTCAGCCTGCCCGCGGCGTGGTGCTCGCGCAGCAGCGTCACCGCGCGCTCCCGGTCATCGTCGGAAGCCCGGATCCTGGGGTCGGCCGCCATCGGGTCCTCCTCAGCTCGTCGAGCCCGCCTGGGCGGACACCTGGAGCGGCTGGCCCGCCCGGGCCCGCTGGGCGCGCAGGCGCTCGAAGCCGCTGCGGCCGCCGTCCTCGGCCGTCAGCACCCAGGGCCCGTCCGCGGTGATGGCCACCGTGTGCTCGAAGTGCGCCGACCGGGTGCCGTCCGCGGTGACCACGGTCCAGCCGTCGTCGAGCAGGAGCGTCTGCGGCTGGCCCAGGACCAGCATGGGCTCGATGGCCAGCGCCATCCCCTCGGCCAGCACCGGCCCCCGGCCCGGCCGGCCGTAGTTCGGCACCGGCGGGTCCATGTGCATCTCGCTGCCGATCCCGTGGCCCACGTACTCCCGGACGATCCCGTACGGCCCGCTGGCCCGCGCGCTCACCTCGACGGCGTGGGAGATATCGCTGAGCCTGCGGCCCGTCCGGGCCTGCGCCAGGCCGTGCCAGAGCGCCTGCTCGCAGGCTTCCAGCAGGCGGGCGAGCTCGTCGCTGACCGGCCCGACGCCGACGGTGCGGGCCGCGTCGCCGTGCCAGCCGCCGACGATCGCGCCGCAGTCGATGGAGATCAGGTCCCCGGCCGCGAGCCGGGTGCGGTCGCTGGGGATGCCGTGCACGATCTGGTCGTTGACCGAGGTGCAGATGGTGGCCGGGTATCCGTGATAGCCCTGGAAGGAGGGGACGGCCCCGGCGCCGCGGATCTCCCGCTCGGCGAGCGCGTCCAGGTCGGCGGTGCTGATGCCGGGCTCGACGGCGGCGCTCACCACGTCGAGCGTGTGCGACACCACCAGGCCCGCCTCCCGCATCGCGGCGAGCTGGCCCGGCGTCTTGATCTGGATCGGCGGTTCTCGCCTGGTTCGCATGACGCCTCCGGATTCCTCTTCCCACGTTACCGTCGCGCGTCAGTATGCGCGCCCGGCCGGTGCCGCACAGCCGCGGCTGGCCTGCGGGCCGGCGTCAGCGGATGAAGCGGCGCAGCGCGCTCAGCGCCCGGTCGGTGATCTCCTCCACCGGGCCGGTGGCATCGACCCCCAGCAGGATGCCCTCGTCCGCGTAGAACGCGATCAGCGGCTGGGTCTGCTGCTGGTACACATCCAGCCGGTGCCGGATCGTCTCCTCCCGGTCATCGTCGCGCTGGAAGAGCTCGCCGCCGCAGTCGTCACACCGCTCGTTGCGGGACGGCGGGTCGAACAGCACGTGCCAGACCCGCCCGCACCGGCGGCAGGTCCGCCGCCCGGACAGCCGCCTGACCACCTCGTCGTCGTCGACGACCAGCTCGAGCACGAGATCCAGCCTGGTGTCCCACTCGGCGAGCATCTTCTTCAGCGTCTCGGCCTGGGGCACGTTCCGCGGGAACCCGTCGAGCAGGTAGCCCGCCTGCGCGTCGTCCTCCTGGAGCCGGCTGGCGACCATCGCGATCGTGACCTCGTCGGGCACCAGGTCCCCGCGGTCCATGTAGGTCTTGGCCAGGCGGCCCAGCTCGGTGCCCGTGCTGACGTTGGACCTGAAGATCTCACCTGTCGAGATCGTCGGGATCGCCAGGTGTGAGGCTATGAACTGGGCCTGCGTCCCCTTGCCCGCACCGGGGGGCCCGACGAGGACGACGCGCACTACCGCAGGAAGCCCTCATAGTTACGCTGCTGCAGCTGGCTCTCGATCTGCTTCACCGTATCCAGGCCGACCCCCACCGCGATCAGGATGCTGGTGCCGCCCAGCGGGAACTGCTGCGTGGCGCCGACCAGGCCGATGGCCACGATCGGGATCAGCGCGACGAGGGCCAGGTAGATCGAGCCGGGGGTGGTCAGGCGGTTGACCACGTAGCTCAGGTACTCGGCGGTCGGCCGGCCGGGCCGGATGCCGGGTATGAAGCCGCCGACCTTCTTCATGTTGTCGGCGACCTCGGCGGGCGGGAACGTGATGGAGACGTAGAAGAACGTGAAGAAGACGATGAGCACGAAGGTCGCGAACATGTAGACCCAGTTGTCCCCGTAGGTCAGGTGCACCGAGACCCAGTTGGCCCAGGCCTTGGGGTGGGCGCCGTTGACGCCCCCGAACATCTGGGTGGCGAGCTGCGGGATGTACAGCAGCGACGAGGCGAAGATGACCGGGATGACGCCGGCCTGGTTCACCTTGAGCGGGATGTAGGTCGAGGTCCCGCCGTACATCCGGCGCCCCACCATGCGCTTGGCGTACTGGACCGGGATCCGCCGCTGGGCCTGCTCCATGAACGCCACGAACCCGACGATCCCCACGCCGACGAGCAGCACGACGCCGAACACGAACGCGTGCTTCTCCTGGTAGATCCGCGTGAACTCACCGGGGATCTGCGAGATCACCGTGGTGAAGATCAGCAGCGACATGCCGTTGCCGACGCCGCGGTCGGTGATCAGCTCGCCGAGCCACATGATCACGGCCGTGCCGGCGGTTATGCAGATGACCATGGTGGCGATGTTCAAGACCGACTGGTTCGGGATCAGGTTGGAGCACTTCGTGGTGCCGGCGATGCCGTACAGGGTGCCGGACCGGGCCAGCGCGACGATCGCGGTCGACTGCAGCACGGCCAGGCCCACGGTGAGGTACCGGGTGTACTGGGTGATCTTCGCCTGGCCGGCCTGGCCCTCCTGCCGCAGCGTCTCGAGCCGCGGGATCACCACGGCGAGCAGCTGCAGGATGATGCTGGCCGTGATGTAGGGCATGATGCCGAGCGCGAAGACCGACAGGCGCAGCAGCGCGCCGCCGCTGAACAGGTTGACCAGCTGGAACAGGTTGGCGCCGCCGCCCGTGGTGGAATTCACCACGTTGAGGCAGGAGTCGACGGCCTTCTCCGAGATCCCGGGGGTGGGCAGGGTGGCGCCCAGCCGGAACATGGCGATGATGAAGAGCGTGAACAGCAGCTTCCTGCGCAGGTCGGGCGTGCGGAACGCCCGCACGAACGCGGTCAGCATGCTCCGTCCTCACGTCGCTGGGTCAACGTCATCTGCCGCTCCTCGTCAGGGAGGGTACCCGCTGGCAGGCAGCGAGCCCCGGCCCGCAGTCTAGCCTGCCCCGGGCGCCCAGGAAGCCACGCGCGAGGCCGGGTGCCAGCCACCGGCGCAGCACTGGCCCGGTCACAGCCCGGTGACGGTACCGCCGGCATGTCACAGCTCGGTGACGGTGCCGCCGGCGGCGGTTATCTTCTCCCTGGCCGCGGCGGAGAACGCGTGCGCGCTCACCCGCAGCCCCTTCGGGGCCGCCGCGCCCGAGCCGAGCACCTTGACCAGTTCCCCGGCGCGGACCGCGCCCTTGGCCGCGAGGTCCTCGGGGGTCACGTCCCCGCCGTCCGGGTACAGGGCGGCCAGCCGTTCCACGTTGACCACCTGGTAGGTGGTCTTGAACCGCAGGTTCGAGAACCCCTTGAACTTGGGCAGCCTGCGGTGCAGCGGCATCTGGCCGCCCTCGAAGCCGGGTGCCACCGGGCCGCGGGCCTTGCTGCCCTTGGTCCCGCGGCCGGCCGTCTTGCCCTTGGAGGCGCCGCCGCGGCCGACCCGCGTCCGGTCGGTGCGCGCGCCGGGAGCCGGCCGCAGGTGGTGGATCTTCAGTCCCCGGCCGGCCGGGGCGCTGTCGCCGTCTGCCATGTCAGTCGACCTCCTCGACGGTGACCAGGTGCCGTACGGCCTGGACCATGCCGCGGGTCTCCGGCCGGTCCTGCTTCACGACCACGTCGCCGATCCGGCGCAGGCCCAGCGAGCGCAGCGTCTCCCGCTGCACCCGCGTGCCGCCGATCCGCGACTTGATCTGGGTGACTTTCAGTTCTGTCATCTGCTGCTCCCGGTTGGCTCCGGCTCGGGCGCCGCGGCGGCGGTCGCCGCGGCGGCGCGGGCCCTGAGCATGGCCGCCGGGGCGACGTGCTCGATCGGCAGGCCGCGCCGGGCCGCGATCTCCTCGGGCCGGTTCAGGCTCTTCAGCGCGGCCACGGTCGCGTGGATCACGTTGATCGGGTTGGACGAGCCCAGGGACCGGGACAGCACGTCATGAACGCCCGCGCACTCGAGCACGGCGCGGACCGGGCCGCCGGCGATGACGCCGGTTCCCGGGCTGGCCGGCTTGAGCAGGACCACGCCCGCCGCAGCCTCGCCCTGCACGGCGTGCGGGATCGTGCCGCCGATCCTGGGCACCCGGAAGAAGTTCTTCTTGGCCGCCTCCACGCCCTTGGCGATCGCCGCGGGCACCTCCTTGGCCTTGCCGTAGCCGACTCCGACGAGCCCGTTCCCGTCCCCCACGACGACCAGCGCCGTGAAGCTGAACCGCCGGCCGCCCTGGACCACCTTGGCCACCCGGTTGATGGCCACGATCTTCTCCAGGTAGGCGGTGCCCCTCTCGGCGGCGCCGCCACGGCGGTCGTCGCGGCGGTCACGCCGCTCGCCGCCGCCTCCGGCGCCGCGCCTTGCTGGTGGCATTAGATCTTCTCCTTCTGACTGTCTATGGTGGCGGTCCCCGGGCGGGAAACGCCGTGGCGGCGAACCGGTGCTGTCCATCACAGCGCCAGCCCGCCTTCGCGGGCGCTGTCCGCGAGCGCGGCCAACCGGCCGTGGTAGGAATGGCCGCCGCGGTCGAAGACCACCGCGGTGATCCCGGCCGCCGCGGCACGCTCCGCGAGCAGCGTGCCCACCTGCTTGGCCTTGGCCGTCTTGTCCCCGCTCGAGCCGCGGATCGACGCGTCCAGGGTGGACGCGGACACCAGCGTGCTGCCGGCGGTGTCGTCCACCAGCTGCGCGAACATGTGCCGGGCCGAGCGGGTAACGACCAGCCGCGGCCGCGCCGCGCTTCCGGTGACCTTCTTCCTGACCCGCAGGTGCCGCCGCAGGCGCGCGGAGGTGCGCGCGTCGGTGCGGCCGGTAATGCGGCCGTGCGCCCGGGTCTTGGTGCCAGACATCACTTACTTTCCCGCCTTCCCGACCTTGCGGCGGATCTGCTCGCCCTGGTACCGCACGCCCTTGCCCTTGTAGGGGTCGGGTTTGCGGAGCTTGCGTATGTTGGCCGCGACTTCGCCGACCTGCTGCTTGTCGATGCCCTCGACCACGAACCTGGTGGGCGACTCGACCCGCAGCGTGATTCCCTCGGGCGCGGTCACCGGCACCGAGTGGCTGAAGCCGAGCGAGAACTCCAGGTTCTGGCCCCTCGCCTGCACCCGGTAGCCGACCCCGACGATCTCCAGGGTCTTGCGGAATCCCTCGGTGACGCCGGTGACCATGTTGGCGATCAGCGAGCGGGACAGGCCGTGCAGCGCCCTGATCTCGCCCTCATCGCTCGGCCTGGTCACGGTGATGGCCCCGTCGGCCTGGGCCACCTCGATGGGCGCGGCCACCTCCATGCTCAGGGTCCCGCGCGGTCCCGTCACGGTGACCTCGCGCCCGGCGATGGTGACGTCGACCCCGGCCGGGATGGCGACGGGCGTCCGTCCTATTCGTGACATCGCGTTCCCCTACCAGACGTAGGCGAGGACTTCCCCGCCTACGCCCTTCTTGTTCGCCTGCTTATCGGTCATCAGGCCGGCCGAGGTCGAGATGATCGCCACGCCGAGGCCGCCGAGGACCCGGGGCAGGTTGTCCTTGCGCGCGTACACCCGCAGCCCGGGCTTGGAGACCCGCTTGAGCCCGGCGATCGAGCGCTCCCGGGTCGGCCCGAACTTGAGCGAGATCACCAGGTTCTTGCCGACCTCCGCGTCCTGCACCTGCCATCCGGCGATGTAGCCCTCCTGCTGGAGGATCTCGGCGATGCGAACCTTGATCTTGGAAGACGGCATGGCCACGGTGTCGTGGTATGCCGAGTTGGCGTTGCGCAGACGGGTCAGCATGTCTGCGACCGGGTCGGTCATGGTCATGGCCTGAAGGCCCTCCTCGCCGCGGTTTCCCTGGGGACCTTCGGCGTGGTCGGTGGGCGCTGGTCGCGCCCAGGTTGGTCGGTGCGGCGGTCGCGGTCGCGCCCGCCTGGTGGGGTCGTGGTCGCCCGGCGGCGGGCTACCAGCTGGACTTGGTGATGCCGGGAAGCTCGCCCCGGTGCGCCATCGTCCGGAAGCAGATGCGGCACAGGCCGAACCTGCGGTAGACGGCGCGCGGGCGCCCGCACCGCGAGCACCTGGTGTACGCGCGCACGGCGAACTTCGGCTTGCGCTTGGCCTTGGCGATGAGGCTCTTCTTCGCCACTCGTCAGCTCTCCCTAAACGGAAATCCGAGCCGCCGCAGCAGCGAGCGGCCCTCGTCATCGTTGGTCGCGGTGGTGACCAGGGTCACGTCCATGCCGCGCTGCCGGTCCACCTGGTCCGGGTTGATCTCGTGGAACATCAGCTGCTCGGTGAGGCCGAAGGTGTAGTTCCCGCGGCCGTCGAACTGCCGGTCGCTCAGGCCGCGGAAGTCGCGGATCCGGGGCAGCGCCAGGGTCAGCAGCCGGTCGAGGAACTCCCACATCCGGGTCCCGCGCAGCGTGACGTGCGCCCCGATCGGCATGCCCTCCCTGAGCTTGAACTGGGCCACCGACTTCCTGGCCCGGGCGACGGCCGGCTTCTGCCCGGTGATGATGGTCAGGTCCTTCACCGCGCCGTCGATCAGCTTCGCGTCCCTGGCCGCCTCGCCGACGCCCATGTTGACCACGATCTTGGACAGGCCGGGGATCTGCATGACGTTGGCGTAGCCGAACTCCTCATGGAGCGCGGGGGCGATCTCCGCGCGGTAGCGCTCCTTGAGGCGGGGCACAGGCGGGGGCGCGGCAGGCTTGGCGCCGTCGCCCGCCGCGCCGTTCGCTGAGCCCTGCTCGCTGGGCGCCTGCTTGGTCTTTGCCGGAGGCATCAGATGTCCTTACCGCTCGAGCGCGAGATCCGGATCTTCTTGCTGTCCTCGTCGCGCCGGTAGCCCGCGCGGGCGGGCTTCTTCGTGTCCGGGTCGATCAGCTGCACGTTGCTGATGTGGATGGGCGCCTCCTGGTGGATGATGCCGCCCTCCTTGGCACCGCGCCGGCCCTGGTAGTCGACCTTGGTGTTCTTCTTGATCATGTTGACGCCGTGGACGATCAGCCGTTGCTGGTCCGGGTAGGCCACGACGACCGCGCCCTCGCGGCCGCGGTCCCGGCCGGCGATGACCACCACGTGGTCACCCTTCTTGATCTTCATGCCGGGTGACTTCGCCGCGCCCGGCTTCTTGGCCGTGGTCTTCTTCGCCATCACAGCACCTCCGGGGCTAGCGAGATGATCCGCATGAACCGCTTTTCCCGCAGCTCGCGGCCGACCGGCCCGAAGATGCGGGTGCCGCGCGGGTCCCCGCCGTCCCTGATCAGCACGGCCGCGTTCTCATCGAAGCGGATGTAGGAGCCGTCACCGCGGCGGCGCTCCTTGCGCGTGCGCACGACGACGGCCTTGACCACGTCGCCCTTCTTCACCCCGGCGCCGGGAAGGGCATCCTTGACGGTCGCCACGATGACATCGCCGATACCCGCGTATCGCCTGCCCGAGCCGCCGAGCACGCGGATGCAGAGGATCTCCTTGGCACCCGTGTTGTCGGCGACCTTGAGCCGCGACTCCTGCTGGATCACGTCAACTCCTGCTTCGACCCCGGCCCGTCGCGGGCCGGGACTGATGTCTGTCCGTGGCCCGCACGCGGGCCGGGTGGTCTCTTAGTTCGGTCAGGTCTGTCCGGGGCACGGCCGCGCCCCGGAGACCCTGGTGCTGCTACTTCGCCTTCTCCAGGATTTGCGCTACCCGCCAGCGCTTGGTCGCGGACAGCGGCCGGGTCTCCATCAGCAGAACCCGGTCGCCGATGCCGCATTCGTTCGCGCCGTCGTGCGCCTTGTACTTCTTCGTGCGGCGGATGACCTTGCCGTACTTCGGGTGCTTCACCCGGTCCTCGACCACGACGACGACGGTCTTGTCCATCTTGTCGCTGACCACCAGGCCCTCGCGCACCTTGCGGTAGCCGCGCGAGAGCTCGCCGCTGCTCGCGTCACTCATCCTCATCCACCTCTTCCGCCAGGCTGACGATCCCCAGCTCGCGCTCCCGCTTCACCGTGTAGATGCGGGCGATCTCCTTGCGCACGGCGCGCAGGCGCCCGTGGCTTTCCAGCTGGCCGGTGGCCGCCTGGAAGCGGAGATTGAACAGCTCGATCTTGGCCTCCGCCAGCTTGCCGTCGAGTTCTTCCTCGGTTGCGCCCCGCAGATCAGCGGCGGCCAGGCCCTTGGCCATCACGCCTCACCGACCTCTCGCTTGACGAATTTGCCGCTCAATGGGCACAGCATCGGGAGCTTGTGCAGCTCTGACATCACGCTTCACCCACCTCGCGCTTGACGAATTTGCACTTCATCGGGAGCTTGTGCATGGCGCGGCGCAGCGCCTCGCGGGCCACCGGCTCCGAGACGCCCGACAGCTCGAACATGACCCGGCCGGGCTTCACGTTGGCGATCCACCACTCGGGGGCGCCCTTGCCCGAGCCCATCCGGGTCTCGGCCGGCTTCTTGGTCAGCGGCCGGTCGGGGTAGATCGTGATCCACACCTTCCCGCCGCGGCGGATGTGCCGCGTCATCGCGATACGGGCGGCCTCGATCTGGCGGTTGGTCACGTAGGCGTGCTCGACCGCCTGGATGCCGTACTCGCCGAACGTCACCCGGGTGCCGCCCTTGGCGGCGCCGTGCCGGTCCGGCCGGTGCTGCTTGCGGTGCCGGACCCTTCGCGGGATGAGCATGTCTCAGCCCTCCTCTCCCGCGCCCGCGCTGCTCGCCGCGCCGGCGGTCACCGCCGCCTGGTCACGGCCCTCCTGGCCGCGGTCGTCACCCCGGTCGCCCCGGTCCGGGCCGGCTCCCCCGCCGGTCCAGTCGGGGCCGCCGGGCCCGCCGGGACGCCGGCGCCCGCGCTGCGGCGAGCGGTCCCGGTCGCGCCCGGCCCGCTGCCCGGCGCGCAGCGCGGCCGCGGCGGCCTCGCGCTCGGCCCGGGTCTGCGCGGCCTCGCCGCGGTAGATCCACACCTTCACGCCGATCCGGCCGAACGTCGTCCGCGCCTCGTAGAAGCCGTAGTCGATGTCGGCGCGCAGCGTGTGCAGCGGCACCCGCCCCTCGCGGTAGAACTCCGACCGCGACATTTCCGCGCCGCCCAGCCGGCCGGCGCACTGCACCCGGATGCCCTTGGCGCCGCCCTTCATCGCGGTCTGCATCGCCTTGCGCATGGCCCGGCGGAACGAGACCCGGCTGGACAGCTGCTCGGCCACGCCCTGGGCGACCAGCTGCGCGTCGATCTCGGGGTTCTTCACCTCGAGGATGTTCAGCTGGATCTGCTTGCTGGTCAGCTTCTCCAGATCGCCGCGGATCCGGTCGGCCTCCGCGCCGCGGCGGCCGATCACGATGCCCGGGCGGGCGGTGTGAATGTCGACCCGCACCCGGTCCCTGGTCCGCTCGATCTCTACCTTGGAGATGCCGGCGCGCTCCATGCCGCGCTGCAGCATCCGGCGGATCGCGACGTCTTCCGCCACGTAGTCCTTGTACAGCTTGTCGGCATACCACCGGCTCTTGAAGTCGGTGGTGATGCCCAGCCGGAACCCGTGCGGGTTCACTTTCTGGCCCACTAGCGGGTCCTCTCCCTGCGGTCTGAACCATCACGCTCGTCGGAAACGACGACCGTGATGTGGCTGGTGCGCTTGTTGATCCGGTAGCCCCGGCCCTGCGCCCGGGGCCGGAACCGCTTGAGCGTCGGCCCCTCGTCCACCCAGGCCCGGCTCACGATGAGCGAGCCGGTGTCGAGGCGCGCCTGCCCGGCGTTGGCGATGGCGCTCGCCAGCACCTTGCCGACGGGGTCGCTCGCCGACTGCGGCGCGAACGTGAGCGCCGCCTGAGCCTGGTCAGCAGGCATCCCGCGGATAAGGTCCACCACCCGGCGGGCCTTACGCGGCGTGACGCGCACGTACCGCGCCTTTGCCCTCGCTTCCATCGCTGTCTCGCTCTCTCTTCTTCTGCGTCTTCGCGCTGTCTGCACTACCGGCTGTCCGCGCTGCGCTGCCCGGCCCCGGCTACCGGCGGCTGCGCCGGTCGTCCCGCACGTGGCTGCGGAACGTGCGGGTGGGCGCGAACTCACCGAGCTTGTGCCCGACCATCGACTCCGTGATGAACACCGGCACGTGCTTGCGGCCGTCGTGCACGGCGATCGTGTGGCCCAGCATCGCAGGAACGATCATGGAGCGACGGGACCAGGTCTTGATCACGTTCTTGGTGCCCCTGTCGTTCTGGACGTCCACCTTCTTCATCAGGTGGTCGTCCACGAAGGGACCCTTTTTCAGGCTACGAGGCATTATCGGGTGCTCCTACCGCTTCTTCTTGCTGCGCCGACGGGTGATCATGCGGTCGCTGGCCTTGTGGGCCTGGCGGGTGCGCCCTTCGGGCTTCCCCCAGGGGCTGACCGGGTGCCGGCCGCCCGAGCTCTTGCCCTCGCCGCCGCCCAGCGGGTGGTCAACCGGGTTCATCGCCACGCCGCGGACGGACGGGCGGCGACCCTTCCACCGGTTCCGGCCGGCCTTGCCGAGCTTGATGTTGCCCTGCTCGGCGTTGCCGACCTCGCCGATGGTCGCCCGGCAGGCGGCGTCGACCAGCCTGATCTCGCCCGACGGCATGCGGAGGGTGGCGCGCGAGCCCTCCTTGGCCAGCAGCTGCACGCCCGACCCGGCCGACCGGGCGATCTTGGCGCCGCCGCCGGGCCGCATCTCGATCGCGTGCACGATCGTGCCGGTCGGGATGTTGCGCAGCGGCAGGCAGTTGCCGACCTGGATGTCGGCGCCGGCGCCGTTCTCCACCCGGGCACCCTGCCTGAGGCCCTCGGGGGCGACGATGTAGCGCTTCTCCCCGTCGGCGTAGTGCAGCAGCGCGATCCTGGCCGTGCGGTTCGGGTCGTACTCGATGTGCGCGACCTTGGCGGGCACGCCGTCCTTGTCGTTCCGCCGGAAGTCGATCAGCCGGTAGGCGCGCTTGTGCCCGCCGCCCTGGTGCCGGGTGGTGATCCGGCCGTGCACGTTCCTGCCGCCCTGGCCGTGCAGCGGGCGCACCAGCGACTTCTCCGGCTCCGACCGGGTGACCTCGGAGAAGTCCGCGCCGCTCGCGCCCCGCCGGCCGGGGGTCGTCGGCTTGTACTTACGGATTGCCATGTGTGCTCAAGCTCCTCGATCTAGCCGCGGAAGTCGATCCGCTCGCCCTGGGCGAGGCTGACGATGGCCCGCTTGGTGTCCGGCCGCTTGCCCCAGCCAAATCGCGTCCTGCGGCGCTTGCCTGGCCGGTTGACCGTGTTGACACCGGTCACCTTGACCCGGAAAACGGTCTCGACCGCCTGCCTGATCTGGGTCTTGTTGGCCCCCGGCGCGACGACGAAGGTGTACTTGCCCTCGTCCTCCAGCCGGTAGCTCTTCTCCGAGACGACCGGCCGGATCAGGATGTCCCGCGGATTTGCGATCTTGCTCACGACTCATCGTCCTCGGGCTCGGTAGATTCAGTTTCCGGCTCGGTCTCGGCGGGCCGGCTCGGCGGGCTCCTCGGCGGCGACGGGCTCAGCCTCGGCGGCCGGGCTCTCGGCCGCAGGCCCGTCGACGGCGGGCCCGGCGCCGGTCCTCGCGATGAACCCCGCCAGGGCCGACTCGGTGAACACGACGTGGTCGCTGACCAGCACGTCGTAGGTGTTCAGCTGACCGGCGGCGATCAGGTGCACGCCGCGCACGTTGCGAAGGCTCTTCCAGGTGGTCACGTCGCCGGAGTCGGCGACGACCAGTACCGGCGCGGCCGAGGGAGCGACGCCGCACGCCGCCGACGAGCACGGACAGCGCGTCCTTGGTCCGCGGCGCGTCGCCGTCGACGAAGCTGCTCACCACGTGCACCCGGCCGTGCGCGGCCCGGTCGGACAGCGCGCCGCGCAGCGCGGCGGCCTTCATCTTCTTGGGCGTGCGCTGCTCGTAGGAGCGGGGCACCGGCCCGTGCACCGTGCCGCCGCCGGCGAACTGCGGCGCGCGGATCGAGCCCTGGCGGGCGCGCCCGGTGCCCTTCTGCCGGTACGGCTTCTTGCCGCCGCCGCGGACGTTCCCGCGGGTCTTGGTGGCGTGCGTGCCCTGGCGGGCCGCGGCCTGCTGCGCCACCACCACCTGGTGGATCAGCGGCACGTTCACCTTGGCGTCGAAGATCTCGGCCGGCAGCTCGACGGTCGCGTCGGTCGAGCCAGCCGGAGAAACGACGGTCACTGTGGCAGTCATCGGCTCTCCTACCGGCTTGCGGCCGGGGTCTTGACGGCGCTGCGGACCAGGACCAGCCCGCCGGACGGGCCCGGAACCGCGCCCTTGATCAGCAGCAGCCCGCGGCCGGCGTCGACGCCGTGCAGGGTCAGGTTGGGAGCGGTCGTGCGCACGCCCCCCATCCGGCCGGCCATCCGCAGGCCCTTGAACACCCGGCCCGGGGTGGCGCAGCCGCCGATGGACCCGGGCGCGCGGTGCTTGCGCTGGGTGCCGTGCGAGGCGCCCAGGCCCTGGAACCCGTGCCGCTTCATGACGCCGGCGAATCCCTTGCCCTTGCTCCGGGCCGTGACGTCGACGAGCTCGCCGGGCGTGAACGTCTCGGCCGTGACCTCCTGGCCGAGCGTGTAGTCCGAGGCGTCGTCGGTGCGCAGCTCCACCAGGTACCGGCGCGGGGTCACGCCGGCCCGGGCGAAGTGACCGGCCTCGGGCTTGTTCACCTTGCGCGGGTCGACCTCGCCGTAGCCGAGCTGCACGGCGGAGTAGCCGTCGGCGTCCGGCGTCCGGACCGCGGTGACGACGCAGGGGCCTGCCGCCACGACCGTGACGGGCACGATCTTCCCGTCATCGGCGAAGACCTGGGTCATGCCGAGCTTGGTGCCCAGGACTCCCTTGATCTGCTTGGTCATGTCGGTGCGTTCCCTCAGAGCTTGATCTCGATGTCGACGCCGGCGGGCAGGTCGAGCCGCATCAGGGAGTCGACGGTCTTCGGCGTGGGGTCGATGATGTCGATCAGGCGCTTGTGCGTGCGCATCTCGAAGTGCTCCCGCGAGTCCTTGTACTTGTGCGGTGAGCGGATGACGCAGTACACGTTCTTCTCGGTGGGCAGCGGCACTGGCCCGGCGACCTTGGCGCCGGTGCGCGTCACCGTGTCGACGATCTTCCGCGCCGAGCTGTCGATGACCTCGTGGTCATACGCCTTGAGCCGGATGCGGATCTTCTGTCCCGCCATTGTGGCTTGGTGTCCTAACTCTTCGTGTCGCTGCGTTGCCGACCAGAGGATTAACCCTGGCCCTAGGTTGTGCCGACCGCGAGGGCCGGCCGGAGGCTGGCCCGAGCGGGCGGCTGGGGGGCTCCGGGGGGCCGGTGCCCCCCGGTCTGGGGGGTCCGGGGGTTACCCCCCGGGATTACACCGCTCGGCGGCCGGGCCCTTGAGCGGCCCGGCCGCCGTGATGCGGCTTGCTACTTGCTGATCTTCGTGACCCGGCCGGCGCCCACCGTGCGGCCGCCCTCCCGGATCGCGAACCGCAGGCCCTCTTCCATGGCGATCGGCTGGATCAGCTCGACCTTCATCTCGGTGTTGTCACCCGGCAGCACCATCTCGGTGCCCTCGGGCAGGTGCACGACACCGGTCACGTCCGTGGTGCGGAAGTAGAACTGCGGCCGGTAGTTGTTGAAGAACGGGGTGTGCCGCCCGCCCTCGTCCTTGGACAGGATGTAGACCTGGCCCTCGAACTCGGTGTGCGGGGTGTTGGTGCCCGGCTTGATGACGACCTGGCCGCGCTCCACTTCCTCGCGCTTGATGCCGCGCAGCAGCAGCCCGGCGTTGTCACCGGCCTGGCCCTCGTCGAGGATCTTGTGGAACATCTCGACCCCGGTGACGACGCTCTTCTGCGCCTTCTCCTTGATCCCGATGATCTCGATTTCCTCGCTGGTGTGGATCTTGCCGCGCTCGATCCGGCCGGTCACCACGGTGCCGCGGCCGGTGATCGAGAACACGTCCTCGACCGGCATCAGGAACGGCTTCTCGATGTCGCGGACCGGCTCCGGGATGCTGTCGTCGCAGGCCTCCATCAGCTCGTAGACCTTGGCACCCCACTCCTCGTCACCCTCGAGCGCCTTCAGCGCGGAGACCCGGATCACCGGGACGTCGTCGCCGGGGAACTCGTAGGTGGTCAGCAGCTCGCGCACCTCGAGCTCGACCAGCTCGAGGATCTCCTCGTCGTCGACCATGTCGGCCTTGTTCAGCGCGACCACGATGTACGGCACGCCGACCTGGCGGGCCAGCAGCACGTGCTCGCGGGTCTGCGGCATCGGCCCGTCGGTGGCCGCGACCACCAGGATCGCGCCGTCCATCTGCGCCGCGCCGGTGATCATGTTCTTGATGTAGTCGGCGTGACCGGGGCAGTCCACGTGCGCGTAGTGCCGCTTCTCGGTCTGGTACTCGACGTGCGAGATCGAGATCGTGATCCCGCGCTCCTTCTCTTCCTTCGCGTTGTCGATCTGGTCGAACGGAGTGAAGGGATTCACGTCAGGGAACTTGTCGTGCAGCACCTTGGTGATCGCCGCGGTCAGTGTGGTCTTGCCGTGGTCGATGTGTCCGATGGTGCCGATGTTGACGTGCGGCTTGGTCCGCTCGAACTTGGCCTTCGCCACTGTTTCTCCTCGTTGCGATCGTTGATCTGGTCGTTCTGGTCTGTGGTACTGCTGGTTACTCGCCTCGTGCCTTGGCGATGATCTCCTTGGCGATGCCGGGCGGGACCTCGGCGTACGAGTCGAACTGCATGCTGTAGTCCGCCCGGCCCTGGGTGCGGCTGCGCAGGTCGCCGACGTAGCCGAACATCTCGGACAGCGGCACGAGCGCCTTGACGGCGCGTATCCCTGACCGGTCCTCCATGGCCTGGATCTGGCCGCGGCGGCTGTTCAGGTCGCCGATGACCTCGCCCATGTAGTCCTCGGGGGTCCGCACCTCGACGGCCATGACCGGCTCCAGCAGCACCGGGTCGGCATAGCCGGACGCCTTCTTGAACGCCATCGAGCCGGCGATCTTGAAGGCGAGCTCGGACGAGTCCACCTCGTGGTAGCCGCCGTCGGTGAGCGTGACCTTCACGTCCACCATCGGGTAGCCCGCCAGCACGCCGAACTCCGCGGCCTCCTGGCAGCCGGTGTCCACCGACGGGATGTACTCGCGCGGCACGCGGCCACCGGTGATCTTGTTCTCGAACTCGTAGCCGCCGCCGTCGCCGCCGGTCGGCTCCAGGTTGATGACGACCTTGGCGTACTGGCCGGCGCCTCCGGTCTGCTTCTTGTGGGTGTACTCGACCTTCTCGACCTTCTTCGTGATGGTCTCCCGGTAGGCGACCTGCGGGCGGCCGATGTTGGCCTCGACCTTGAACTCCCGCCGCATCCGGTCGACCAGCACCTCCAGGTGCAGCTCGCCCATGCCGGCGATGATCGTCTGCCCGGTCTCCTCGTCGGTCCGGACCTGGAAGGTCGGGTCCTCCTCGGCCAGCCGCTGGATGGCGGTGCCGAGCTTGTCCTGGTCGCCCTTGGTGCGCGGCTCGATCGCCACGTTGATCACCGGCGCGGGGAAGGTCATCGACTCCAGGATCACCGGCTTGGTCGGGTCGCTGAGCGTGTCGCCGGTGGTGGTGTCCTTCAGGCCCATCACCGCGACGATCTGCCCGGCAATCGCCGACGGGCGCTCCTCGCGCTTGTTGGCGTGCATCTGGTAGATCTTGCCGATCCGCTCCTTGCGGTCCTTGGTCGAGTTCAGCACCGGCTTGCCGGCCTCCAGCGTGCCGGAGTAGATCCGCAGGTAGGTCAGCTTGCCCAGGTGCTGGTCGGACATGATCTTGAACGCGAGCGCGGAGAACGGCTCGGCCGGGTCGGCGTGCCGCTCGATCTCGACGTCCTCGGCCCCCACCGCGTGGCCCTGGATGGACGGGACGTCCAGCGGGCTGGGCAGGAAGTCCACGATCGCGTCCAGCATCGGCTGCACGCCCTTGTTCTTGAACGCGCTGCCGCACAGCACCGGGGTGACCGCGCCGGCGATCGTGGCCCGCCGGATCGCGGCGATCAGCTGCTCTTCCTTCGGCTCGGTGCCGTCGAGGTAGAGCTCCATCATCTCCTCGTCGTTCTCGGAGATGGTCTCCACCAGGGTGTCCCGCCACTCGCGGGCCGCCTCCAGGTAGTGATCGGGGATCGCGACCACGTCGTAGGCGTCGCCCTTGCCGTCGGTCGGCCAGAGCAGCGCGCGCATCCGCACCAGGTCGATGACGCCGCGGAAGTCGGCCTCGACGCCCCACGGAAGCTGGATCACCAGCGGGGTCGCGCCGAGCCGGTCGCGGATCATGTCGACGCAGCGGTGGAACTCCGCGCCCACCCGGTCCATCTTGTTCACGAAGCAGATCCGGGGCACGCCGTACCGGTCGGCCTGCCGCCAGACGGTCTCGGACTGCGGCTCCACCCCGGCGACGCCGTCGAACACCGCCACGGCGCCGTCCAGCACCCGCAGCGACCGCTCCACCTCGACGGTGAAGTCGACGTGGCCCGGCGTGTCGATCAGGTTGATCGTGTGGTCACGCCACATGGCGGTGGTCGCCGCGGACGTGATGGTGATGCCGCGCTCCTGCTCCTGCTCCATCCAGTCCATCGTGGCGGCGCCCTCGTGGACCTCGCCGATCTTGTAGTTGATGCCGGTGTAGAACAGGATTCGCTCGGTGGTCGTGGTCTTGCCCGCGTCGATATGCGCCATGATCCCGATGTTGCGGACCTTGGCGAGGTCGATGGCGGTCTGCGTGGCGGCCACGGGTTGGATCCTCTTTCCTTGCTGCGGTGCGGCTGGCGCCGCGTTCACAAATGTTGTCTGTCAGTCGCTGTTACCAGCGGTAGTGGGCGAAGGCCTTGTTGGACTCGGCCATCTTGTGGGTGTCCTCGCGGCGCTTGACGCTCGCCCCGAGGCCGTTGCTCGCGTCGAGCAGCTCGTTCATCAGCCGCTCGGTCATGGTCTTCTCGCGGCGCTGCCGCGAGTAGCTGACCAGCCAGCGCAGCGCCAGCGTGGTGCTGCGCGAGGCCTTGACCTCCATCGGCACCTGGTAGGTGGCGCCGCCGACCCGCCTGCTCTTCACCTCGAGGGTGGGCTTGACGTTGTCCAGCGCGCGCTTGAGCGTCACCACCGGGTCGTTGCCGGTCTTGTCCTTGGCGCCCTCGAGCGCGCCGTAGACGATGCGCTCGGCCAGCGAGCGCTTGCCCTCGCGCAGCACCTTGTTCACCAGCGCGGTGACCAGCGGTGAGCCGTAGACGGGGTCGGTGACCAGCTGCCGCTTGGTCGCGGGGCCCTTGCGCGGCATGTCAGCTCTTCTCCTTCTTCGCGCCGTAGCGGCTGCGGGCCTGCTTGCGGTTGCGGACGCCCTGGGTGTCCAGGGAGCCGCGGATGACCTTGTAGCGCACGCCGGGAAGGTCGCGCACCCGGCCGCCGCGGACGAGCACGATGGAGTGCTCCTGCAGGTTGTGGCCCACGCCGGGGATGTAGGCCGTGACCTCGATCTGGCTGGTGAGCCTGACCCGGGCCACCTTGCGGAGCGCCGAGTTCGGCTTCTTGGGCGTGGTCGTGTAGACGCGCGTGCACACCCCGCGGCGCTGAGGGCTGGCCTTGAGCGCCGGGGTCTTGTTCTTGGCTACCTTGTCCTGCCGGCCCTTGCGGACCAGCTGCTGGATCGTGGGCAACGCGTCTCCATCTTCTGCGTCGGCGCGCCGGTGGCGCGGTCGTCTAGGTGCGCCCGGACGGCGCGGCGGTCCTGTTCGTACGTACCTGGCCTGCGGGTTTCCTCGTCCGTCCGACCCCCGCAGTCGGGCGTGTCGCCGCGAGAGCGGCCCACCCCCGGGCCCGCAGCCGAGCCCGGACGACGAGAAAGGGAAAGTCCTCCGCACGGCTGGCCCACGCGGTCCGGGGCCTTCTGGCCCCCCGGACCGCAGTCCACAGCCGTACCGCGCCCGCGGTTCACGGGCACGAAGAGCTAGATTACCTATGCTGGCTGCACGCGTCAAAGCGAACCATGACTCGTGCTCTTCTTGTAACCATTCTCGGCCCGGCTGCTTCCCGCACTGTCCGGCCGGCCTGGCCCGGGGCCGCGCCCGGGCCAGGAGCCACCCCGGCCGACCTGGGTGGCCCGGGGTGCCCCGGAGCGCCTCGTTACCTGTTGTAGGCGCCGAAGTCGTACTCCTCCAGCGGTATCCCGTCGCCGTTCGCGGCGGGCGGCTGGCCGAACGGGTACCCGACCGCGGGGTCGTAGCCGCCGACCGCCGGGTAGACCGATGACCGGGCCTCCTCCGTCGGCTCCACCCGCAGCGTGCGGTAGCGCTGCATCCCGGTGCCGGCCGGGATGAGCTTGCCGATGATGACGTTCTCCTTGAGGCCGACCAGCGAGTCCGACCTGGCGTGGATCGCCGCGTCGGTGAGCACCCGGGTGGTCTCCTGGAACGAGGCCGCCGACAGCCACGACTCGGTGGCCAGCGACGCCTTGGTGATGCCCATCAGCATCGCGCGGCCGGACGCCGAGGTACCGCCCTCTTCGACGACGGCGCGGTTGACCTCCTCGAACTTCGGCCGCTCGACCAGCTCGCCGGGCAGCAGCTCGGTGTCGCCGGACTCGAGCACGTTCACCCGCTTGAGCATCTGGCGGATGATGATCTCGATGTGCTTGTCGTGGATCGACACGCCCTGCGACCGGTACACCTCCTGCACCTCGTGCACCAGGTGCAGCTGGACCTCGCGGGAGCCCAGGATCCTGAGCACCTCGTGCGGGTTGACCGCGCCGGCGATCAGCTGCTGGCCGACCTTGACGTGGTCACCGTCGCCGACCAGCAGCCGGGCCCGCACCGAGACCTGGTAGGCGATCTCGTCCGAGCCGTCGTCCGGCACGATCACGATCTTGCGCGCCTTGTCCTGCTCGTCGATCCTGACCGTGCCCTCGACCTCGCTGATCGGCGCCATGCCCTTGGGGATCCTGGCCTCGAACAGCTCCTGGATGCGCGGCAGGCCGTGGGTGATGTCCAGGCCGGCCACGCCGCCGGTGTGGAAGGTCCGCATGGTCAGCTGGGTGCCGGGCTCGCCGATCGACTGGGCGGCGATGATGCCGACCGCCTCGCCGACGTCCACGCGCTTGCCGGTGGCCAGCGACCGGCCGTAGCACTTGGCGCAGACGCCGTACTTCGCCTGGCAGACCAGGACGCTGTACGTGCGCACGGCGCCGACTCCCGCGGCCACGAACTGGTCGATCATGCCCTCGGTCACGTCGGACCCCGCGGCGGCCAGGACGTTGCCGTCCGGGTCCTCGACGTCCTCCGACAGCGTGCGGCCGGTGCCGGTGTTCTCGATGTTGGGCAGCTTGCGCAGGTTGCCCGCGGCGTCCTTCTCGGCGATCTTCATGGAGATCGACCGGTCGGTGCCGCAGTCCTCCTCGCGGACGATGACGTCCTGCGCCACGTCGACCAGGCGCCGGGTCAGGTACCCGGAGTCGGCCGTGCGCAGCGCGGTGTCCGCGAGGCCCTTGCGGGCGCCGTGGGTGGAGATGAAGTACTCGACCACGGTCAGCCCCTCGCGGAAGCTGGACGTGATCGGCCGCGGGATCGTCTCGCCCTTGGGGTTGGAGACCAGGCCGCGCATGCCGGCGATCTGCCGGACCTGCATCGGGTTACCGCGGGCCCCGGAGTTGACCATCATCCATACCGGGTTGGTCTCCGGGAACGCGGCCTCCATGTCCTGCGCCACGTCAGCGGTCGCGTGGGTCCAGATCTCGATCAGCTCCTGGCGGCGCTCATCGTCGGTGATCAGGCCCCGGTCGTACTCCCGCTGCACCTTGTCGGCCCGCTTCTCGTAGGTGTCCAGGATCGCCGCCTTGTTCGGCGGCGCGACCACGTCCTCGATCGCGATCGTGACCCCGGCCCGGGTGGCCCAGTGGAAGCCGGCGTCCTTCAGCGCGTCGAGCGCGGCCGCGACCTCGACCTTGGGGTAGCTCTCGGCCAGCTCGTTGACGATCGTCGAGAGCTGCTTCTTGCCCACCTCGTAGTTCACGAACGGGTAGTTGTCCGGCAGCGTCTCGTTGAACAGGCACCGGCCCAGGGTGGTGGTCAGCCGCAGCGGCTGGCCCTCGGTCCAGCCCTCCGGCGGGGTGTACCCGAACGGCGGGGTGACGTCCCGCAGCCGCACCTCGACCTTGGCCTGCAGGTCGAGCTCGCCCCGGTCGTAGGCCATCAGCGCCTCGGCCGGGCTGGCGAACGCGCGGCCGGTCCCCGGCGTGTCCGGCGCCTCCCGGGTCAGGCAGTAGATCCCGATGACCATGTCCTGGGTGGGCATGGTCACCGGCTTGCCGTCGGCCGGCTTGAGGATGTTGTTGGTGGACAGCATCAGGATCCGGGCCTCGGCCTGCGCCTCCGCCGACAGCGGGACGTGCACCGCCATCTGGTCGCCGTCGAAGTCGGCGTTGAACGCGGTGCAGACCAGCGGGTGGATCTGGATCGCCTTGCCCTCGACCAGCTGCGGCTCGAAGGCCTGGATGCCGAGCCGGTGCAGCGTCGGCGCGCGGTTCAGCAGCACCGGGTGCTCGGTGATGACCTCCTCGAGCACGTCCCACACCACCGACTTGGCCCGCTCCACCATCCGCTTGGCCGACTTGATGTTCTGCGCGTGGCTCAGGTCGACCAGGCGCTTCATCACGAACGGCTTGAACAGCTCGACCGCCATCTCCTTGGGCAGGCCGCACTGGTGCAGCTTGAGCTGCGGGCCGACCACGATGACGGAGCGGCCCGAGTAGTCGACCCGCTTGCCGAGCAGGTTCTGCCGGAACCGGCCCTGCTTGCCCTTGAGCATGTCGGACAGCGACTTCAGCGGGCGGTTGCCCGGCCCGGTCACCGGCCGGCCGCGGCGGCCGTTGTCGAACAGCGAGTCCACGGCCTCCTGCAGCATCCGCTTCTCGTTGTTGACGATGATCTCGGGCGCGCCGAGGTCCAGCAGCCGCTTGAGCCGGTTGTTCCGGTTGATGACCCGGCGGTACAGGTCGTTCAGGTCCGAGGTGGCGAACCGGCCGCCGTCCAGCTGCACCATCGGCCGCAGGTCCGGCGGGATCACCGGGATGCAGTCGAGCACCATGCCCAGCGGGCTGTTGGTGGTGTTGAGGAACGCGGAGACGACCTTGAGCCGCTTCAGCGCGCGGGCCTTGCGCTGGCCCTTGCCGGTGCGGATGGTCTCCCGCAGGCTGGCCGCCTCGGCCTCGAGGTCGAAGCTGCCCACCCGCTCCTGGATGGCCTGGGCGCCCATGCCGCCGCGGAAGTAGCGGCCGAACCGGTCGCGCATCTCGCGGTAGAGCAGCTCGTCGCCCTCCAGGTCCTGGACCTTGAGGCCGCGGAACCGGTTCCAGACCTCCTCGATCCGGTCGATCTCCCGGCCCGCCCGGTCGCGGATCTGCCGGCACTCCCGGTCGGCGCTCTCCCGGACCTTGCGGCGCGCGTCGCCCTTGGCGCCCGCCGCCTCGAGCTCGGCCAGGTCCTTCTCCAGCTTGGCCTGCCGGGCCTCGATGTCGGCGTCGCGGCGCTGCTCCAGCTGGTTCTTCTCAACGGTGATCTTCGCCTCGAGGCTGGGCAGGTCCCGGTCCCGGGCGTCGGCGTCCACGTACGTGATCATGTACGCGGCGAAGTAGATGACCTTCTCCAGGTCCTTGGGCGCCAGGTCGAGCAGGTAGCCGAGCCGGCTGGGCACGCCCTTGAAGTACCAGATGTGCGTGACCGGCGCGGCCAGCTCGATGTGGCCCATCCGCTCGCGCCGCACCTTGGCCCGGGTGACCTCGACGCCGCAGCGCTCGCAGATGATGCCCTTGAACCGGACCCGCTTGTACTTGCCGCAGTAGCACTCCCAGTCCCGCGTCGGACCGAAGATCTTCTCGCAGAAGAGCCCGTCCTTCTCCGGCTTGAGGGTGCGGTAGTTGATGGTTTCCGGCTTCTTGACTTCGCCGTGCGACCACAGCCTGATGTCGTCGGCGGTCGCAAGGCCGATACGCAGGTCGTCAAAGAAGTTGACGTCTAGCACGTGTTCTTTCCCCTGGGGTAGTTCGGATCAGACCTCTTCGACGCTGCTCGGCTCGCGCCGGGACAGGTCAATGCCGAGTTCCTCCGCGGCGCGGAAGACGTCCTCGTCGGTTTCGCGCATCTCGATCGCCGCGCCGTCGCTGGAGAGCACCTCCACGTTCAGGCAGAGCGACTGCATCTCCTTGATCAGCACCTTGAACGACTCAGGGATGCCGGGCTCGGGGATGTTCTCGCCCTTGACGATCGCCTCGTAGACCTTGACTCGGCCGAGGATGTCGTCGGACTTGATGGTCAGCAGTTCCTGCAGCGCGTACGCGGCACCGTAGGCCTCAAGCGCCCACACCTCCATCTCGCCGAATCGCTGGCCGCCGAACTGCGCCTTACCGCCGAGCGGCTGCTGGGTGATCATCGAGTACGGGCCGGTCGACCTGGCGTGGATCTTGTCGTCCACCAGGTGCAGCAGCTTGAGGATGTAGATGTAGCCCACCGCGACCGGGTCCTTGAACGGCTCGCCGGTCCGCCCGTCGAACAGGGTGGCCTTGCCGCTCGCGCCGACCAGCCGGTCGCCGTCCCGGTTCGGCAGCGCGCTGCCGAGCAGGCCGGTGATCTCCTCTTCCTTGGCCCCGTCGAAGACCGGCGTGGCCACCTTGGTGCCCGGCCGGGCCTCCCCGGCGCCGATCTGCCGCAGCCGCTCCTGCCAGCCCTCCTTGCCGCCGTTGATCTGCCAGCCCGAGTTGGCCACCCAGCCCAGGTGGGTCTCGAGCACCTGGCCGACGTTCATCCGGCCGGGCACGCCGAGCGGGTTCAGCACGATGTCGACCGGGGTGCCGTCCTCGAGGAACGGCATGTCCTCGATCGCGAGGATCTTCGCGATGACTCCCTTGTTGCCGTGCCGCCCGGCCAGCTTGTCACCATCGGTGATCTTCCGCTTGGCCGCGACGTAGACCCGGACCAGCTCGTTCACGCCGGGCGGGAGCTCGTCGCCGTCCTCCCTGGTGAACACCCGCACCCCGATGACCTTGCCGGACTCGCCGTGCGGCACCTTCAGCGAGGTGTCCCGCACTTCGCGGGCCTTCTCGCCGAAGATCGCGCGCAGCAGCCGCTCCTCGGGGGTCAGCTCGGTCTCGCCCTTGGGCGTGACCTTCCCGACCAGGATGTCGCCGGTGGTCACCTCGGCGCCGATCCGGATGATGCCGCGGTCGTCCAGGTCGGCCAGGACGTCCTCGGAGACGTTCGGGATGTCCCTGGTGATCTCCTCCGGGCCGAGCTTGGTGTCCCGCGCGTCGACCTCGTGCTCCTCGATGTGGATCGAGGACAGCACGTCGTCCTGGACGAGCCGCTGGGACAGGATGATCGCGTCCTCGTAGTTGTGGCCCTCCCACGGCATGAAGGCGACCAGCAGGTTACGGCCCAGCGCCATCTCGCCCTGGTCGGTGCACGGCCCGTCGGCGATCACCTGGCCGGCCTCGATCCGCTGGCCCTCCTCGACGATCGGCTTCTGGTTGAAGCACGTGCCCTGGTTGGACCGGCGGAACTTGGCCACCAGGTACGTGCTCCTGGTGCCGTCGTCGTTCGCCACCGCGATGAAGTCGGCGCTGGACTGCTCCACCACGCCGCCCTGCTCGGCCACGATCACGTCGCCGGCGTCGGTCGCGGCCCGGTACTCCATGCCGGTGCCGACCAGCGGCGCCTCGCTGCGCAGCAGCGGCACCGACTGGCGCTGCATGTTCGAGCCCATCAGGGCCCGGTTGGCGTCGTCGTGCTCCAGGAACGGGATCATGGCCGTGGCCACCGACACCATCTGCCGCGGCGAGACGTCGATGTAGTCCACCTCGTCGGGGCCGATGGAGTCGACCTCGCCGCCCTTGCGCCGGACCAGCACGCGGTCCTCGACGAACGTCCCGTCGGGGCCGATCGGCGCGTTCGCCTGCGCGATGACGTGCCGGTCCTCCTCGTCGGCGGTCAGGTAGTCGATCTCGTCGGTGACCTTGCCGTTCTTCACCTTGCGGTAGGGGGTCTCCACGAAGCCGAACGCGTTGACCCGCCCGTAGGAGGACAGCGAGCCGATCAGGCCGATGTTCGGGCCTTCCGGGGTCTCGATCGGGCACATCCGGCCGTAGTGGCTCGGGTGCACGTCCCGGACCTCGAACCCGGCCCGCTCCCGGGACAGGCCGCCCGGGCCCAGCGCGGACAGCCGGCGCTTGTGGGTGAGCCCGGCCAGCGGGTTGGTCTGGTCCATGAACTGGGAGAGCTGGCTGGTGCCGAAGAACTCCTTGATGGACGCGACCACCGGCCGGATGTTGATCAGCGTCTGCGGCGTGATGGCCTCGACGTCCTGCGTGGTCATCCGCTCCCTGACCACCCGCTCCATCCGGGCCAGGCCCAGCCGGACCTGGTTCTGGATCAGCTCGCCGACGGTGCGCAGCCTGCGGTTGCCGAAGTGGTCGATGTCGTCGGTCTCGACCGGCACCAGCAGGTCGCCCGACTTCATCTCCTCCTCGCCGGTGTGCAGCCGGACCAGGTACTCGATCGTGGCGACGATGTCTTCCTCGGTCAGCGTGCCCTGGCTGATCGGCAGGGACAGGCCGAGCTTCTTGTTGACCTTGTACCGGCCCACCTTGGCCAGGTCGTAGCGCTTCGGGTTGAAGTAGAGGTTCTCCAGCAGGGCCTGGGCCGACTCACGGGTCGGCGGCTCGCCGGGGCGCAGCTTGCGGTAGATGTCCAGGAGGGCATCCTCCTGGCCGGTGGTGTGGTCCTTCTCCAGGGTGGCCCGCATCGACTCGAACTGGCCGAACCGCTCCAGGATCTTGGCCTCGTCCCAGCCCAGCGCCTTGAGCAGGACGGTGACGCCCTGCTTGCGCTTGCGGTCGATCCTGACCCCGACGCTGTCGCGCTTGTCGATCTCGAACTCCAGCCAGGCGCCCCGGGACGGGATCACCTTGCAGCTGTAGATGTCCTTGTCGGACGTCTTGTCGACCTGGCGGTCGAAGTAGACACCCGGCGAGCGGACGAGCTGGGACACCACGACGCGCTCGGTGCCGTTGATGATGAACGTGCCCTTGGGCGACATCAGCGGGAAGTCGCCCATGAACACGGTCTGGCTCTTGATCTCGCCGGTGCTGTTGTTGATGAACTCCGCCGTCACGAACATGGGGGCGGAGTAGGTCATGTCCTTCTCCTTGCACTCCTCGGCGGAGTACTTCGGAGGCTCGAACCGGTGATCACGGAACGAGAGCGACATGGTCCCGGTGAAGTCCTCGATCGGGCTGATCTCCTCGAAGATCTCCTCGAGGCCGGACTGGTCGGGTAGGTCCTTGAGACCGCTCTTCTTCTCCGCTTCGATCCGGGCCTGCCAGCGCTCGTTGCCCAGCAGCCAGTCAAAGGACTCGGTCTGCAGGGCCAGGAGGCTGGGAACTTCAAGCGGCTCGTTGATGCGGGCGAAGGAAACGCGACTTGGACCAGATGCGGTGGCTGGGGCGCTGCGCAAGGCTGCCAACAGGGGTCCTTCCGAGCTTGTGACGGACGACTAGCGCGAGCACGCGAAACGCCCTGCGGACCCGCCGCGAGGGATGATCGTGGTTGCCGTGGACGTCACAGTGCAGCGCAAATTAGCAGTGTAGCCCACGGGCACACCGCTCGTCAAATATACGCCACCATGAAGTTTTCACGGTTGCAACGCAGCATCGCTCTTCCGCCGCCAAACGTCAAGCCCGCGAGCCGCGGTGTGGGGGCAACACGGTACGTGGCGAACGTCACAGGGACATTAAGGTTTGGCCTCCATCCGGACCGGGTATCCCTGCTTTTCGGCCGCGGCCTGACCGCGCGGTGACCGGCGCCCGTGCCCGCGGCCGTCTCCCGGCCGCTCTCCGCTCTCTCCCCCGGCCCGCTCTCCGCTCCTGCCCCGGGCACTCTCCGCTCCCGCCGCGGCCTGGGCACCCGCTGACCCGCTCCGCCCCGCGGCCCGGCCGCGTCGCCCCGGCGAGCCGCCGGCACGCGCCTGCCCGCCGCGGGACTGTCCCGTGGCGGGCAGGCGGGGTAGATGGGCGGTTACTTGACCGTGACGGTGGCGCCGGCGCCCTCCAGGGCAGCCTTGGCCTTGTCCGCGGCCTCCTTGTTGACGTGCTCGAGCACGGGCTTCGGCGCGCCGTCGACCAGGTCCTTGGCCTCCTTGAGGCCCAGGCTGGTCAGGGTCCGGACCTCCTTGATGACCTGGATCTTCTTCTCGCCCGCGGCCTCGAGGATGACGTCGAACTCGTCCTTCTCCTCGGCCTCCTCGGCAGCGCCGCCGCCGCCGGCGGCGGCCTGGGCCGGGCCCGCCACGGCGACCGGGGCGGCCGCCTTGACGTCGAACGTGTCCTCGAACTGCTTCACGAACTCCGAGAGCTCGAGCAGCGTCATCTCCTTGAACGCGTCGAGCAGTTCGTCGTTACTGAGCTTCGCCATCGTGGTGCTTCCTCTTCCTGTCCCTACATCGTTCCTACGTGGTGCGGGTGACCGCATCACCCGCAGTCCTGTACTCGGGCACGTCCTGGTGCCCGATGGACGAGCCGGTCAGCCGTCCCCAGCTTCCGTGCCGTCCCCGGCTTCCGTGCTCCCCTCGGCCTCCGCGCCATCCTCGGGCGCACCGTCCTGGACCGCGCGCACGGCCGGGCCCTCCGGCGCTGCTGCGCGCCTCGCCGCCCCGCTGCTCCTGAAGCGCCGCGAGCAGCCTGGCCATCTGGACCGGCAGCGCCGCGAACGTGGCCGCGGCCCCGGCCATCGACGCCTTCATGGCGCCCGCCAGCTTGGCCAGCAGCACCTCGCGCGACTCCAGGTCGGCCAGCTTGACGATCTCGTCCGGGGTCATCACCTTGCCGTCGAGCACGCCGCCCTTGATCACCAGGAACGGGTTGGCCCGGGAGAAGTCACGCAGTCCCTTGGCCGCCTCGACGACGTCACCCTGCACGAACGCGATCGCCGACGGGCCGCTGAGCAGCTCGGTCAGTTCCGCAGCCACGCCCGCGTCGGTGGCGGCGATCTTCGTCAGGGTGTTCTTGACCACGGCGAACGTGGCGTGCTCGCCGAGCGAGCGGCGCAGTTCGCCCAGCTGGGCCACGGACAGGCCACGGTACTCGGTCAGCACCGCTCCCGAGGAACTCTGGAAGCGCTCGGTCATCTCGGCGACCGCGGCTACCTTATCCGCCCTCGCCATGGGCCTCCCTTCTCGTTCCGGTCGCCCGACGGACGGGTCCGGCTGCATCCGGCGCCGGCGAAGGGCAGGAAATGCGAACGCCCCGGCACAGGCGCGCCAGGGCGGAACCGCGATCCGGGGATGAACACCGGGTCGAGCGGCGTAGCTCGGGTCGCCTGCGCGGGCCGCCCGCTTTCGCGGGCCTTCGGTCACCGCGCAACAGGCACGGTGACAACCGACGGTCTTTGGCTCGGTCAACAATATGCGGCCACTCGCGCCACTCGGCGCCCGCGCAAGCGTCCGTGGTGGTCGTGACCGTGGCCGCCACGGACACTCCGCTGGGCGTCCAGGCGCGGGCCGCGCGCGCGGCGCCCGGCGGATCGCGGTCAGCTCGCGACGGCGTCCTCGAGCTCGCCCGTCATCCCGCGGGTGATGCTCGGGTCAACCGGGACCCCGGGCCCCATCGTCGTGGTGACGGTGACCTTCCTGAGGTACCGGCCCTTGGCCGCCGCGGGCTTGAGCCTGATCACTTCGTCGAGCGCGGCCGCGTAGTTCTCCACCAGCGCCCGGTCGGTGAACGACGCCTTGCCGATCACGAAGTGCAGGTTGCCGTGCCGGTCCACGCGGAACTCGATCTTGCCGCCCTTGATGTCGCTGACGGCCTTGCCGACGTCGGTGGTGACCGTGCCGGTCTTGGGGTTGGGCATGAGCCCGCGGGGGCCGAGGACCCGGCCGAGCCGGCCCACCTTGCCCATCATGTCGGGCGTAGCCACCACGGCGTCGAAGTCGAGGAACCCGCCCTGGATCCGCTCGATCAGGTCGTCGGCGCCCACGTAGTCCGCGCCGGCCGCCTCGGCCTCCGCCGCGCGGTCACCGGTGGCGAACACCAGGACGCGCGCGGTCTTGCCGGTCCCGTGCGGCAGGTTGACGGTCCCGCGGACCATCTGGTCGGCCTTGCGCGGGTCGACGCCGAGCCGCAGCGCCACCTCGACGGTCGGGTCGAACTTGGTGGTGGATGTCTTCCTGGCCAGGTCCATCGCCTCGGCCGGGGTGTAGAGCCGGGCCGCCTGGATGAGCTCGTCGGCCTTGCGGTATGCCTTACTGCGCTTCATGTCGTCGTCTCCTTCTTCCCAACGGAGTCGTGGTCAGCGGGCCAGCGCCTGGCCCTGCCACTGGTCGGGGCGATCCGGTCAGCGCTCGACCGTGATGCCCATCGAGCGGGCGGTACCCGCGATGATCTTCTCTGCGGCCTCCATCGAGGTCGCGTTCAGGTCGGCCATCTTGACCTGGGCGATCTCGCGGACCTGGGCCGCGGTCACCGAGCCGACCTTCGTCTTGTGCGGCTCGCCGCTGCCCTTCTCGACGCCCGCGGCCTTCTTGATCAGCTCTGGCGCCGGCGGCGTCTTGGTGATGAACGTGAACGACCGGTCCTCGTAGATGGTGATCTCTACGGGGATGATGTTGCCGCGCTGCGACTCGGTCGCCGCGTTGTACTGCTTGCAGAAGTCCATGATGTTGACGCCGTGCGGGCCGAGGGCCGTGCCGACCGGCGGCGCGGGCGTGGCCTGCCCCGCGTTCAGCTGCACCTTGACCACCGCAGCGATCTTCTTCCTTCTCGGAGCCATACTCCTCGTTCCTTACGTGCTGGTTGCTAGCTAGCCCGAACGCTCTCGGCGGGCGTCGATCAGATCTTGCTGACCTGGTCGAAGGACAGCTCGACCGGCGTCTCCCGGCCGAAGATCGACACGAGCACCTTGAGCTTCTGGGTATCGGCGTTGATCTCGTTCACGGTCGCCGGAAGCGTCGCGAACGGCCCGTCCATAACGGTAACGGACTGGCCGACCTCGAAGTCCACGGAGGCGGCGCGCAGGGTCTCGGCCTTCTGCGCCACCTTCTCCTCGGGCTCCGGCGCCAGCAGGACCGCCACCTCGTCCAGGCTCAGCGGCGAGGGCCTGCTGGACAGCCCGACGAAGCCGGTGACCCCCGGCGTGTTCCTGACCGCGGCCCACGACTCGTCGGTGAGATCCATCCGGACCAGGATGTATCCCGGCAGCACCTTCTCCTGGACCTGCTGCCGCTTGCCGCCCTTGATCTCGGTCACCTCGTGCGTGGGCACCTCGATCTGGAAGATGTAGTCCTCCATGTTCAGGGACTGGGTGCGGCTCTCCAGGTTGGTCCTGACCCGGTTCTCGTACCCGGCGTAGGAGTGCACCACGTACCAGTCACCGGGCAGCAGCCGCAGCTCGGACTTGAACTCGGCGATCGGGTCGGCCTCATCGGCGCCAGATTCGGCCTGGGACTGGACCTCCGCCTCGGCGCGGCCTCGGCCTCGGCCATGGCCTCGGCTTCGGCCTGAGCCTGGCTTCGGCCTGAGCCTCAGCTTCGGCCTCCTCGAGCGCCGCCTCGGCCTCGAGCTCGGCCCCGGCCTCGGCCAGGGACTCGGCATCGGCCTGAGCCTCGGCTTCGGCCTCCTCGGCCTCGAGCTCGGCCAGGGACTCGGCCTCGGGCATCCCGAACGGAACGGCCTGATCGTCGCGTGCGGCCGGCTCCTGGCCGCCCTGCAGTTCGGACTCGGACACAGTAACTCTTTCCCTATAACTCTTGCTCTTCGCGCTTCATTCCGGCGTCGCCCCGGCGACGCCGGGACCGGCCCGGCGGCACGTCGGACCCCGGCCGGGCACGGCGTGATCATGCTGCCACTCCGCCGCCCGGATCACCAGTCAGCCGGTCAGCACCTCAGCCGAAGACCTCGAACACCAGCTTGGTGAACCCGTAGTCCAGGCCGGTCACGAAGCCCGTCATGACCAGGATGAACACGATCGCGACCGTGGTGTAGGTGACAAGCTCCTTGCGGGTCGGCCAGATGACCTTGCGCAGTTCCGCGATGACCTGTCGCACGATACAGCAGCGGCGTGGTCCGTTCCGGCTTTGCCGGGCGCCCGGGCCTGGCCGGCTTCTCCGGCGCGGTGCCTCGTGTCTGAGTTGCCATGTCCTCACCTGAACAGCACTTGTCACTGACCGGCTGACGTCGTGGGCCCGCAGCGTGCACGGACCGCACTCGCAGGGCAGGAGGGACTCGAACCCCCAACCGCCGGTTTTGGAGACCGGGACTCTAGCCAATTGAGCTACTGCCCTGTGGCGGCACGGCCGCGGCCGGTGCCTGCCGGGACAGCCGCGCCGGACCGCGTCGCGCCGGACCCTGCGGACTGTCGTACAGGCATGCACCACCCACCTGGTGGACCGCCACCAGTTGCTGAAGTCTACGTTGCCGGAACCCCCGCCGTCGAACCATCGCCGTGACCGGTCCCGGGGCGACCGCCGCGACCAGCCAGCCGATCACGCGCCAGCGCCTGATACCGCGCGCCCGATGCCGCACCCGGCACCCGGCGGGCGCGGCCCATGCCACCATGGAGGGCATGGCTTCCTCTCAGCACAGGATCTCGGCCCGGGTCGGGGCGATCACCGAGTCGGCGACGCTGGCCGTGGACGCGAAGGCGCGCGCGCTCAAGGCCGCGGGCCGGCCCGTCATCGGCTTCGGCGCGGGCGAGCCCGACTTCCCGACCCCCGGCTACATCGTCGAGGCCGCGCAGCGGGCCTGCGCCGAGCCGAGGTTCCACAAGTACTCCCCCGCGGCCGGCCTGCCCGAGCTGCGCGAGGCGATCGCGGCGAAGACCAGGCGCGACTCCGGCTACGAGGTGGCCCCCGGGCAGGTCGTGGTGACCAACGGCGGCAAGCAGGCCGTCTACCAGGCGTTCGCCACGCTGATCGACCCGGGCGACGAGGTGCTGCTGCCCACGCCGTACTGGACGACGTACCCGGAGACGATCGCCCTCGCGGGCGGGACGCCGGTCCCGGTCCTGACCGACGAGAAGTCGGGCTACCTGACCTCGGTGGAGGACCTCGAGGCGCACCGCACCGACCGCACCAAGGCGCTGGTGTTCGTCTCGCCGTCCAACCCGACCGGCGCGGTGTACCCGCCCGAGCTGGTCGCCCAGATCGGCCACTGGGCCGCCGCGGCCGGCATCTGGGTGATCACCGACGAGATCTACGAGCACCTGGTCTACGGCAGCGCGCGGTTCTCCTCGATCGCCGTCGCCGCGCCGGAGCTCGCCGACCGGTGCGTGGTGCTCAACGGGGTGGCCAAGACCTACGCGATGACCGGCTGGCGGGTCGGCTGGATGATCAGCCCGCCCGACGTGACCAAGGCCGCCGCCGACCTGCAGTCGCACCTGTGCTCGAACGTCTGCAACGTGGCCCAGGCCGCGGCGCTCGCCGCCGTTTCCGGCGACCTGTCCGCCGTGGCCCGGATGCGGGAGGCGTTCGACCGCCGCCGGCAGCTGATGACCGGCATGCTGAACGAGATCCCCGGCGTGGTCTGCCCGCTGCCCGAGGGCGCGTTCTACTGCTATCCCTCGGTCAAGGGAGTCCTCGGCCGGGAAATCGCCGGGCGCAGGCCGGCCAGCAGCGCCGAGCTCGCCGAGCTGCTGCTCGACGAGGTCGATGTCGCGGTGGTGCCCGGCGAGGCGTTCGGGACCCCCGGCTACTTCCGGCTGTCGTGCGCCCTCGGCGACTCCGACCTCGAGGAGGGGATCACCCGGCTCGGCAAGCTGCTCGGCCAGGCCCGCTGATGCCCGGATCCTGACGCCTGAGCCGCGACCCCGGGCCGGGCCTGCGACGCCATGGCACGCCCGCTCACCGGACTCCCCAAGGCGCACCTGCACCTGCACTTCACCGGCGGGATGCGCCATTCCACCCTGGTCGAGCTCGCCCGCGAGCACGGGGTGCATCTGCCCGAGGCCCTGGTCGCCGACTGGCCGCCGCGGCTGAAGGGTACCGACGAGCGCGGCTGGTTCCGGTTCCAGCGGCTGTACGACATCGCGCGGTCGGTGGTCCGCACCGAGGCCGACGTGCGCCGGCTGATCCGCGAGGTGGCCCAGGACGAGCGGGCCGAGGGATCGCGCTGGCTGGAGATCCAGGTGGATCCCTCGGGTTACGCGGCCCGGTTCGGCGGCCTGACGCCCACGGTGGAGCTGGTCCTGGACGCCGCCGCCGCGGCCACCGCGGCCACCGGCGTCGGCATCGGCGTGATCATCGCGGCCAACCGGACCAGGCATCCGCTCGACGCGCGCACGCTGGCCCGGCTGGCGGCGGCGCACGCCGGGCGCGGCGTCATCGGCTTCGGCCTGTCCAACGACGAGCGCCGGGGGGCCGCGGCCGACTTCGCGCCGGCGTTCCGGATCGCCGCCCGCGCGGGGCTGATGGCCGTGCCGCACGGCGGCGAGCTGGGCGGCCCCGCCAGCGTCCGGGCCTGCCTCGACGAGCTGCACGCCGACCGCATCGGCCACGGGGTCGCGGCCGCTCACGACCAGCCATTGACACAACGGATAGCAGCGGCCGGGATCACGCTCGAAGTCTGCCCGTCGTCCAACGTGGCGCTCGGGGTCGCCGCCACCGCGGCCGACGTCCCGCTGCGGGCGCTGCTTGACGCCGGGATCCAGGTCGCGCTGGGTGCCGACGACCCGCTGCTGTTCGGCCGGCGGCTCACCGCCCAGTACCAGATCGCCCGCCAGGCGCACGGCCTGTCCGACGAGGAGCTCGCGGAGCTCGCGCGGATGTCGGTGCGGGGGTCGGCGGCACCCGGCGAGATCCGCTTCCAGGAGCTGGCCAGGATCGACGCCTGGCTCTCGTCCCCGGCCGGGCCCCGGCCGCTCGAGCCGAGCCGGGCGGCGAGCCCGTGGCCGGCCGCGGACTGACCGCGGTGGGGCAGGGCCTGGCCGGTCGCGGACTGACCTCGGTGGGGCGGGGGGCGGCGGGAAGAAGCACAGTGGCGTGCGGCCCGCTCCCGCCCCTCAGGCGTGACGCCGGCCCCGGCGGCGGGCGGCGACCACGGCCAGCGCCGTCCCGCCCGCCATCACCACGACGGCCACGGCGATCACCGTGATCAGCCCGGCCGAGGTGCCGGACGAGGCCGGAGCCGCGGCCGGCCGGACCTGCCCGGCCTGCCGCTCCCGGGTCCCCAGCCCGCCGGGCGGGTGTTCTGCTGCCCGCGCTGCGGGCTGGCCGGCCACCGCGACCTGATCGCGGCGGCCAACATCGCCGGGCGCGCGCCCGGCGGCCTCACGCCGCCCATCGTGGCCGGCGCCACGCACCGCCGCCCCGGGAACCAGCCTTCCGGGTGTGTCCCCGGTACGACGTGACCCGCGCCGCCGCCCTCACCACGGCGCCGCCCGCGGGTCCCCTGGCAGGCACCTGCCCGCCCCGCTGATCACGTTCGGCCGGGGAGTCGCTCGCCCCACCGCGAGGACCTCGTAAGACCCCTGAGGAACTTACGAAGAGGTGCACTGAGCTCAGGTGCCGATCTGCGAGGCGCGGTGTCCGCCTGGCCTTCCCAGACGTCCGCGTCCTCGGCCATCCAGGCCTGGCGGCGGCGCTCTGTCTCGCGTTTGCTTACCGCCGGCGCCGCCCATCATCGGGAACCCGGTTCCGCCGGCCGCCTCCTGGCCGGCCGCGTCCGTCGCGGCCCCGTCGGCGCCGACGAAGCCGGTCGCCCCGGTGCCGGTCCCGGTGCCGCTGACGCCGAGGCTGCCGTCGGCGAAGGAGCCATCGGCGAGGGTGCCGTCCGCGCCCACCGCGCCCGGGTCACCCGGGGCCACGCCGATCATCCCGTCGCTGCCGATGACCGCGCTGTCGCCCGGGGCCACGCCCACCACGCCTTCACCGATCATGCCGTCACCGCCCGCGCCCTCGCCGGCCAGGCCCGGCGCGCCCGGGGCGCCGGGCACCTCTCCGGATACGCCGCCGCCCGCGCCGCTGGCGCCCGGCGCGCCGGGGAGCACCGGGACGGCGCCCCCGCCGCCGGGGCCGGACCCGCCGCCAGTGACCGGCACCGGAGCACCGCCGCCGCTGCCCGGCCCGCCGGGAGTGACCGGCCCCGGAGCACCGCCGCCCGCGCCGCCCGGGGCGCTGGCCAGCGTGGTCGTCGCACCCGGTGATCCAGGGGGCCCGCCGCCGAGGCTGCCGGTCGCGCCGCCGCCCGGGCCGCCGGTCCCGCCGCTGGCCAGCCCGCCGGCGCCGCCGCCCGCCGGGCCGGCCAGGCCGCCTGCGGCGCCCGCTGCCGCGCCGGCCCCGGCGGCACCAGAGCCAGAGCCGCGGGCCAGGGGAACCGGAGCCGTACCGAGATCGCCGGGCAGGTTCTTGCTGACGCTGGGCGGCAGGTTGGCGTTGGCCTCGACCAGGCGGTTGTTGAGCCGCTCCAGGACCTGCTGCGCGGCGATGTCCGACGGGTTGTGGCCGAGGGCGGCTTCGATGTGCCCGACGGCGCTCAGCGCCGGCGCCTTGTAGTTCTTGTAGAACGGCAGGATCGTCCCGCCCAGCCAGGACAGCACGGCGCCGGTCTTGGCGCTGGCCTGCGCCAGCCCGATGGCGGTCTCGTGCAACTGCCCGAACCCGGTCACCGCGGCCTGCGCGGCCGTGCCGCCCCAGGCCTCGCTCAGCACCTGCACGTGCTTGACCAGGGAATCGGCGATGTCCGCCAGCACCTCGCTCGCGGCGGTGTGCGCCTGGCCCGACTCGGACACCAGCGGAGGGATCAGGAAGGTAGGAGAACAGCTGCTCTATCTCCGCCGCCGTGAGCCCGCTGGCCGAGCCCGGCGTGACCGCCTCCTGCTTGATCTGGAAGGTGTTGCCGGTGATAGTGCCGAACCCGCCGCCGTCCATCAACATGATGCGGTGTCCTCTTCCCTGCCGCGTTAGCCGTTCAGAGCGCTGCCCGGCGCCGCGTCCGCGCCGATCTTGCTGGCCGCGCTCGCTGTGGTGGTCTCGGCGTCGGCGTAGTTGGCCGCCGTCTTGCCCAGGACGCCGATCACCATGTCGTAGGCCGCATTCAGGGCCTGCATGAACTGCGTGATTCCCTCGTACGCGTTGCTGGCGTTGCCGCCGAAGGCGTCCGACGTGGTCCAGCCGCCGATCGACCCGCCGAAGGCCCCGGTGCTGCTGAGCTGCTGCCAGGCCGCCTGCAGCCTGGCCAGTTCCGGGCCCATCTGGTTCTTGACCGCGGCCAGCTGGTCCGGTTGACGCGCAACTGGCCGCGGCGTCCAGGCTGGCCGGAAAGGCGGACTGCGGCATTCTCGGTGTGCGGAAGTCATTGTCCTTCGCCGAGCCGTCCGCGTTGTACTGCCTGGCATTGTTCGCTGCCTGCTGCTGATCGAGCTTTTCCTGCTGCGCAAGCTCCAGAGCGTCACCGACGCCGCTCACCACGAACCTCCCCTGCGATTATCAGATGCTCAGCCGTCGCCTCGCCATGCCCGGCCCGTCCCTCTCGCCGGTTAGCGGGAGGGACGAATGCGGCCCCCGGAACCGCTCCGGGACCTCATTGACGTTTCATCCTGCATCGTGGCGTCTGCGACTCGACCCGAGGCGGCGGAAAGAGTTCATTCCACATCGCCCGGTTGGCCGGAACTATTCCCACATCGCCCGGTTGACCGCCTCGGTCTGGGTGTAGTTCGCATTAGCGACGCCGATCACCTGGCCGAGCGAGTTCACGACGGTGGCCATGTCGGCCGCGGCGGCGTCCCATTGTCGCTTCGCCGCGAAATAAGCCTGCTGAGCTGCAGCCGGTCCACTGGCTCAGGCTGGAGTTGAGCTGCGACTCCAGCGTGGTCAGGGTGTTCTGCAGCGCCTGGTACGACGAGGCGAAATCGGCTTCCCCTTGCGTCATTCCGCCGAAATTTACTGCGGTAAATTCGCTACCAGCAGTCATGCATGTCTCTCCTTTACCTCGTCCGAGGTGCCATTCCCGGCGTCCCGCCTGGCCCGTACGCGGATGAGGCGACGATGCGCGATGCGATAAGCCTTAACGGTTCAGCGGCCTTAACGGTTCAGCGCGGTCGCGATCTTGTTCATCGACGCGGTGTTCGCCGCTTTCCGCGGCGTTGTAGTTGGCATGGCTGCCACACGAGCCTCTCGTGGATTCCCTGGAGGGCGTTGATCACTATGCCGAAGTCGTCATTGAACTGCAGAAAGGCATTGGTGAACGCGGTCGAGGCCTCACCTTTCCAGCTGCCGATCAGGTCCTCATGGAACCCCGCCAGCCGCGTCTTGCTGGCCGCGGATCTCTCCCAGGGCGGTCTCTACCTGCTGCGCGGCCGTCACCATGGCCGCTCTGTCGACCGTTACCTCACCAGCCACCGTCGCACCTCCTCGTCTAGGCCTGCAGCCTCGTCGGGCCGCAGCTTGCCGTATGCTCGATCTCCCGTTGAGGCAGGCGACCATGGACCACTCCCCTTGCCCCGTCGGCTTCCGCGCGGTGCCTTGGGCGACCGCCGCAGAACACGACCAAGTCAATCTAAAGTCCGACATTAGTGTCAACCGGGACACGCAACTACGTTACGTACTCAAGTGGATACGCACTGTCCTGAGCGGCTCCTGATCTCGCAAGACTCGCGGTTACCGGCCGGTCACAAAATGGCGCAATCCGAAAAGTGACCTGATCGCAACCATCGCCGCCGGGGGCATCGTCGTGGCCGACGGCCCGGGGCCGGGCACGGGCCCGGCGGGGATATCGTCATCCGCCGGAGGGCACGGTCCTGGTCGCCTGCGCCGGGTCGAGCACGGGCCCGGCGGGGATCAGGTCGCACCACGCCCGCGGGCAGCAGCACGGCCTGCGACAGGTTGTAGTCGAGCATGGCGGCTACCTCCGTCGACGCCAGGGCGTACCGGCGCCCGCCCGCGACCAGGAAGTAACTGATCGTGCGCCCCGGGGCCACCCCGACCAGGGCCCCGGCTCCGGGGGGAAGCGCCACCTGACCGACATCGGCCGGGTGCCGGTGGGCACGCCGCCGGACGGCACCTGGCCCCCCGTCTCGACCTGCCGGGCCAGCTGGCTGCCTGCGCCGTTGTAGACCACGCACCACGGAGCGGAAGGGCTCGGCGTGGCGATGGCGGGAACGATGGCCGGCAGGCCGCCGCCCGGCACGGTGACCGCCGACCTGTGCCCGCTGATCTGTGATGAGATCAGCGTGGCCACCGGCGGCGCGTCGGGCGTGAACGTCAGCAGCGTCTCCTGCGTCTGGGTGATCTGGGCCAGGCCATCCCTGAGCATCACGTAGTACCGCGTGCCGCCGGACGCGGACACCTGGTAGACCTGTCCCACCCGCACCTGGGCGCCGGCCGGGCCGGTCACCAGGTCGCCCTGGCCGGGGATGGGCGGCGGCGCGAAGTTGGGACCCTGGGGCAGCGCGTCGAGCCAGACGGGCCGGACCGGAACCGGCTGCGGGGAGCTGGGCAGCGCGCTGAGCAGGTCCGGCTGGATCAGCATGCGCTGGGCGTCCCAGATCACCCAGTCCTGGCCCAGGGCCGTCACCAGCAGCGCGCTGCCCCCCAGCGGGCTGCCGCCGACCTTGGTGCCGCCGACCAGGGTGGTGGTGGTCTGCGCACCGGTCAGGCCGATCTTGGTCTGCGTGCACACCGACCAGGGCTGCCGGATCAGCAGGCCGGCCTCGGGCAGCGGCTGCGGCAGGCCGGGAATGCCGATCAGCGGGCCGCGGGCGAACTTCGCCAGCGCGGCCTGGTTCACCGTCTGCTGCGTCACCGCCGAGCTCCGCAGCGCCAGCCGGGCGGACGCGTAGTTCACCACCGGGCAGAGCTCGCCGTGCTGGCAGAACACATAGGGCTGGCCGGTCTGCTTGTCGACGATGAGGGTGCCCGGCTGATCCTGCACCGAGGAGCCGCCGTGCCCGAGCAGGCCCCAGATCAGGAAGAGCGCGGTGACGATCACGGCCACCAGCACCCCGGTGAAGGCCGCCACGTTCAGGCGGCGCAGCGGCTGATCCGGGATGTCGGGCTCGCCGCGCAGCAGCGCGAGGGACGCCCGCTGGGTCATCAGCCGGTGGGCCTGGAACAGGTCCCTGCGGCTCTGCATGACGGCTCGCCCCCGCCGCGGGTCAGCCCAGCCCGCGGACGTAGCCGAAGACCCCGGCGACGCCCAGCGCGAGCGGGAACAAGGCGACGATCAGCATCGTGTCCGCGATGTCGGCCATGCGCCCCCAGAACGGCGATGGCCGGTGCGCGGGCAGCCACAAGCCGACCCCGATCACCAGGGCCGCGCCCGCCAGCAGCGGTCCCAGCGCGAGGGCCAGCTGCCGCGCCTGAGTGGGTCCTCCGTGGACCGCGCCGGCCGCGAGCAGCACCAGGCCCCCGAAACCGGGGAGCAGCAGCCAGAGCCGCTGGGCCAGGCCGCGGAACAGCCGGGAGCGCAACAGCAGGGCGCAGGCCAGCACCGCGCACGTCACCAGGCCGAGCCAGCTGCGGGCGAAGGCCAGCCCCAGTTCCGCGCCGGCGGCCACCAGGCCGATGCCCGACGCCGCGCCGGTCACGAACCTGTCCGCCGCGGCCGTCCGGTCGAACACCTCGGCACCGTCCACGGTGAGCGTGTCACGCCGCAGGTCATCGGCGTGACGCGGCACCTGGGGCAGCGTCATCCGCGCCATCGTGAAACTGACCGCGGGAACCAGCGGGGTGAGCGCCAGCGCCGGGACCACGATCACGGCGGCGGCGCCGTCGAAGCCGATGCCGAAGGCGTACCCGATCCAGGAGCCGAGGACCCCGAGCAGCCCCGCGCAGGTCAGCCCGAAGAACAGCGGCACCTCGGCGGAGGCCGCGGCGGCCACCACCGCGGTGAGCGTGACCGCGGCGAAGGCCGAGAGCAGGTGCACGGCCCCCAGGTGCGTGAGCGCGGCCGACCTGGCCGGCCCGAGCAGCCCGGCCAGGAAGGCATAGGGCACCGCGGCCAGGCCGAGCACCGCGCCGGCCCGCGAGTCACCCGCGGCCCTCGACACCGCCGCAACCGCCACGAGCAGCGCGACCGCGATCGCCGCGGCCGCCGCGGCGGGCAGCGGCCACGGAGGGCCGGACCGCAGGATGGACACCGCCCCGGCCACCAGCGCCGCGGCGCCCACGCCCAGCGCCACCCAGCGGGCGTCGCGAGGCATCCACCGGCCGGGCAGGTCGTTCACCCCGGTCGCGATCACGTCGGCGACGTCGTCGAACGCCAGCCTCGGCAGCTGTGTCCGGTGCGGCCGCAAATAGATCATCTCGCCGTCGCGCAGGCCGGCCTGGAGCGGGGTCATGGCCGGCGAGAACGGCTCCTGGCCCAGGCGCTGGAGCACCCATCCGCCCTTCTCCCCGGCCACATCGGGCCCGTCCAGGCCCGCGTACCTGGCCACCGCGGGGAAAAGGTCGGCGAAGGACACGTAGCCGGGGAGCGCGATGTCGACGCGCCGCGACGGCCCCACCACCGTGATCCGGCACAGGTCACTTCCGCCTGGCGAGCTCATCTACCTCCCTCGCCGCCCTGTCATCGACTAGCGTGGCCGTTCGGCACGATATCCCGAGACCGCCCCCGCGCCCGGGTGTTCCGGGACGACCGCCCTTCGGCGCATCGCCCGATGAGGCGGAAATGCGGTCGTAGAATGATAACTCGCCCAGCGCGGACCAACCGGTCCAATCGCGCTGCGCGCCCGTGGCCGAGGGGACCTGGCGAAAGGCAGCGCCCGTGAGCATCGTCATCGTCCGTCGCACCCAGCGGCATGACCCGCCGGAGCTGCCCAGCGGCGAGATCCTGCTCCAGTCCCCGCCGGAGATCCCGGAGGCCGTGCCCGACAACTTCCGGCAGACGCTGATGTTCATGCCGATGATCGCGATGATCGTCGGCATGGGAGCCATGTTCGTCGGCCAGAACTCGAACCCCATTCTCTACGTGGGCGGCGGCGCGATGGCCCTGGGCATGGGCGGCATGATGATCGGCAACATGGGCCGCGGCAGTGGCGAGCGGAAGGTCAAGCTGAACGGCATGCGCCGGGACTACCTGCGCTACCTGGGCCAGGTCCGGCGCAAGGTGCGCTCGGCCGCCGCGGCGCAGCGGGAGGCGCTCGAGTGGGTCAGCCCCGATCCGGGCGCGCTCACGGCGCCTGCTCGTCGATCCCGAGCTGCGGCGGATCTGGGAACGGCGCCCGTCCGGCGATGACTTCACCAAGGTCCGCATCGGAACCGGGACGCACCGGCTGGCGGTCCGCCTCGTGCCGCCCGACACCAAGCCGGTCGAGGACCTCGACCCGCTCTGCGCGGGCGCGCTGCGACGGTTCATCCGGGCTTACGACAGCGTTCCCCAGCTGCCGGTTGGCATCTGCTTGCGCGCGTTCGCCCGGGTCGCGCCCGCGGGCGAGCCCGAGGCCGTCTACGGCATGCTCCGGGCGATGATCGCGCAGCTGGCTACCTTCCACTCCCCCGACGACGTCCGCATCTGCGTGTGCGCGTCGCGGGACCGGATGCGGCTGGTGGCAGTGGATCAAGTGGCTGCCGCACAACATGCACCCCACCGAGGCGGACGCCGCGGGACCGGTCCGCCTGATGGCCCCCAGCCTGCCGCAGCTCGAGGCGATGACCGGCGCGGACCTGGCCGGCCGGTCACCGTTCGCGCCCGGCCGGCCGGCGGCGCTGCCTTTCTACGTGGTGATCGTCGACGGCGGCGAGGGGCTGCCGGACTCGCGGCTCGGCACCGACGGCATCGAGGGCGCGCTCCTCATCGACCTGACTGCGGGGTCGGCGGCCGCGCCGGGCACGGCGTCGGCGCCCGCCCTCCGGCTGAACGTCACCTCCGCGGGCACCGAGATGCTCACCAGGGACCGGACCGGCGCGGAAACCCGCTCGCCGGTCGGCGTCCCCGACGCGCTGTCCCTGGCCGAGGCGGACGCCCTGGCCCGGCAGCTGGCGCCACTGCGGCCCGGCGCGGGCGGCCCGGCCGACGACCCGCTGGCCGCCGACACCACGCTGACGTCGCTGCTGGGCATCTCCAGCCCGCTCATGCTCGATGTCCCGGCGCTGTGGCGGCCGCGCCCGCCGCGCAGCCGGCTGCGGGTGCCGATCGGCAGCGACGCCGAGGGGCAGCCCGTCGAGCTGGACATCAAGGAGTCCGCGCAGGGCGGCATGGGCCCGCACGGCCTGGTCATCGGCGCGACCGGCTCGGGCAAGTCCGAGCTGCTGCGGACGCTGGTGCTCGGCCTGGCCCTGACCCATCCCTCGGACGTGCTCAATTTCGTCCTGGTGGACTTCAAGGGCGGCGCGACCTTCCTCGGCCTGGACCAGCTGGCCCACGTGTCCGCCGTGATCACCAACCTGGCGGACGAGCTGCCGCTGGTGGACCGGATGCGCGACGCGCTGAACGGCGAGCTGGTCCGCCGGCAGGAGCTGCTGCGCGCGGCGGGCAACTATGCCTCGCTGCGCGACTACGACCGGGCCCGCGAGCAGCGGGCCGGCCTGCCGCCGGTGCCGACCCTGTTCGTGGTCATCGACGAGTTCTCCGAGCTGCTCTCGGCCCGGCCGGAGTTCATCGACCTGTTCGTCATGATCGGCCGGCTCGGCCGGTCGCTCGGCGTGCACCTGCTGCTGGCCTCGCAGCGCCTGGAAGAGGGCAAGCTGCGGGGCCTCGACACGCACCTGTCCTACCGGATCGGCCTGCGCACGTTCTCCGCCGCGGAGTCGCGCGTGGTGCTCGGCGTCCCCGATGCCTACGAGCTGCCGCCGCAGCCGGGCAGCGGCTACCTGAAGTTCGGCACCGGCGACATGACCAGGTTCAAGGCGGCGTACGTCTCGGGCCCGGCCGCGGCCGGGCCCGCCCGCCCGGGCCAGCGCCGGATCCGGCCCGTTATCGTGCCGTACGGCCCCGGCTACATCCGGCCGGAGGTGACGGGCGACGTCGAGCCGGCGTCCTACGAACGCGCCGCGCCGTCGGAGAGCCTGCTCGACGCGGTGGTCGCGCAGCTGGCCACCCGCGGCGCGGCCGCGCACCAGATCTGGCTGCCGCCGCTGGACGTGCCGCCCACGCTCGACCAGCTGCTCCCCCCGCTGACGATCACGCAGCAGTACGGGTGCGGGGCCGAGGACGCCGGATGGCGCGGCAGGCTCCGCGCCGTGACCGGGATCGTGGACCGGCCGTTCGAGCAGCGCCGCGACCCGCTGTGGGCGGACCTGTCCGGGGCCGCGGGCCACGCGGCCGTGGTCGGCGCGCCGCGCAGCGGCAAGTCCACCATGATGCGGACCCTGATCTGCTCGCTGGCCCTGCTGCACACGCCGGCCGAGGTGCAGTTTTACTGCCTGGACTTCGGCGGCGGGTCGCTGAGCGGCCTGGCCGCGCTGCCCCACGTCGGCGGGGTCGCCGCCCGGCTGGACGCGACCCGGGCCCGGCGCACGGTCGCCGAGGTGCGGGGCGTGCTCACCCGCCGGGAGAAGGAGTTCGCGCAGCAGGGCATCGAGTCGATCTCCGCGTACCGCCGGATGCGGGCCAGCGGCGAGATCGCCGGGGACGGGTTCGGGGACGTGTTCCTGGTCGTCGACGGCTGGCTCACCCTGCGCCAGGACTTCGAGGAGCTGGAGGAGGCGGTCACGGCCATCGCGGCCCGGGGGCTGGGCTACGGGGTGCACGTGCTGGCCGCCACCGGCAAGTGGTCGGAATTCCGGCCGGCCATCCGCGACCTGTTCGGCACCCGGCTGGAGCTGCGCCTCGGTGACCCCTACGAGTCCGAGGTCGACCGCAGGCTGGCGGCGAACGTGCCCGAGTCCTCGCCGGGCCGCGGCATCACCCGCGACGGCCTGCACTTCCTGACCGCGCTGCCGCGCCTGGACTCCCAGCCCGCCACCGACAGCCTGGCCGACGGGGCGGCGAAGCTGGCGGAGACGGTGGCGGTCGCCTGGCCGGGAGAGCCCGCGCCGCGGGTACGGCTGCTGCCCGAGGCGTTCGGGGTGCGCGCGCTGCCGGGGGCGGCGCAGACCGGCACGAAGATCCCGTTCGCGGTGGACGAGGGCACCCTGTCGCCGGTGCTGCTCGACTTCGGCGCCGACGCCCACTTCCTGGTCTTCGGCGACACCGAATGCGGCAAGTCGAACCTGCTGCGGCTGATCGCCGAGGGCGTGGCCGGCCGCTACCCGCCCGACGACGCCCGGCTGATCTTCATCGACTACCGCCGGTCGCTGATCGACAGCGCGGACACCGAGCACCGGATCGGCTACGCCGCATCCTCGGCCGCCGCGGCCTCGCTGATCAGCGACGTGCGCGAGGCGATGATCGCGCGGCTGCCGCCGCCGGACCTGACGCCGCAGCAGCTGCGCACCCGCTCCTGGTGGCAGGGCTCGGACCTGTTCCTGGTCGTCGACGACTACGATCTCGTGGCCGGCGCGAGCAACCCGCTGCTCCCGCTCGCTGACCTGATCCCGCAGGCCCGTGACATCGGGCTGCACCTGATCCTGGCCCGGTCGGCGGGCGGGGCCGGGCGGGCCATGTTCGACCCGATCATCCAGCGCGTCCGCGAGATGGGCTCACCCGGGATGATCATGTCGGGCAGCAAGGACGAGGGAGCGCTGCTCGGCGGCGTCAAGCCGCAGGCCCAGCCGCCGGGACGCGGCTACTACGTCGAGCGGCGGGCCGGCAGCCAGCTGGTCCAGGTCGCGCTGGCCGATGATGGCAGCGTCATGACGGCCACGGGACATCACGTCGCTCGCCCATGACCGGCGCGCCGCGAGAGGTCAGCGGCCGGGCGGTCGCCGCGGGCCGCCCGCGACCGGCGTCATCGGCCGGGATCCGTGCTCTCCCGGCGCGCCACCGGCGCCGCCGGCCCCGGCTGATCACCATGGCCCCCAGGGCCACCAGGGCGGCCGCGCCGAGCGCGCCCGCGGTAACCGTCAGGGCGATCGTGCGGGCGGCCTGGTCCGGGGGCGGCGCCCTGGGCACCGAAACGGGCTGGGGCCGGGCCGCCGGGGACACGCTCGGCGCGGTGCCGGGCGGCAGGATCGCGGTGACCGCTTCCAGCGGGTTGACCAGGCCGTCGCCGGTGCCGGGGCCGGTTCCGCCGTTCGCCGTGGCCTCGATCCTCTGCACCACCGCCGCCCCGCTCAGACCGGGAAACCGGGAACGGACCAGCGCGGCGACCCCGGACACGAACGGCGCGGCGAAGCTCGTCCCGCTGAGATCGTCGTCCCGGAACCCTCCGGGCCAGGCACTGGTGACGTTCACGCCCGGCGCGGTGACCGCCACGTTCGAGCCCAGATCGGAGAACGGCGCCAGCGAGCCATCGCTTTCCACCGCCCCGACCGACAGGACGCCCGGGTAGCTCGCGGGATAGAACGGCCCGGTGCCGGTGCCGGGCCCGTCGTTGCCCCCGGCGGCCACGATGACGGCGCCCCGGCTCAGCGCGAATCTCACCGCCCGGCTCAGCGCGGCGGTGTTCTGGCTGGTCTGCACCGAGACGTTGATGACCTGCGCTCCCAGATCGGCCGCCGCGATGATCCCCTGAGCCAGGGTGTTCGTGCCGCCGGTGGTCGCCGGGCTACTGGTGTCGGCGTTGGTCACCTTGACCGACAAGATCCTCGCGCGGGGCGCCACGCCCTCGAACGGCACGCCCTGGGCCTGCCGGTTCCTCGCCGCGATGATCGCGGCGACGGCCGTGCCGTGGCCGACGCAGTCCTGGAAGCCGGTGCTGGTGGCGTTGAAGGCGTCCACCTTGCCCGCTAACTGCGGGGTGTAGTCCACCCCGCTGTCCACCACGGCGACCGTGACGCCCTGTCCCTGGGTCAGCGGCCACGCGCTGCTGAAATCCAGTGCCTGCTGGGCCCACGGCTCGGTGGTGACGCGCCGGCGGAACGGGCCCGTGGGGCAGTCGGGCGAATTGGGCGTCGGCCGGGGTTCCACGGGCAGCGCCCGCAGCACCGGCGCGGCCGGTCGCGACTTGCGGGGGGAGGGCTTGGTGGTCGGCTTGGGCGACGGCTTCGCGGCCGCCGGTCCCCCGGCCGCCGCCCGTGCTCCCGCCTCCCTTCCCGTCCCGCCCCGCTCCCCCCGAACGGTCACCGCGGTCGCTGGCGCCTGGGCGGCCACCACGAGGGCCAGGCCCAGCGCCGTAGCGGCGATCCGGCTCATACGTGCCGCCTCCGTGGACAGACAGATGCCTCGAACCTGCCGAACGCACATAGGCTACGAATGGTTGCGCTCCCGCGCGGCCATCATGACCCAGATGACACCGTCCTCCTCCCGCCCATGAGCGCCGGACTCCTTCTTCGCCGGCCGAGCGACCGGCCATGAACGGGCCGCTGGTGGCCGCCCTCGCGGTCGCGGGCCTGGTGATCGGCTGGTTCCTGCGCGGCGTCATCTTCTCCTGCGCCGTCCCGGCCGGCGCCGCGCCGGCCCGGGCCTGCCCGCGCTGCGGGGACCAGATCCTGGCGGCCGGCCGGCTGCCCCGGCCTGCCCTGTCCCGGTCCGGCCAGCCGCCCCGGCCCGGCCGTGTCCTCGTCCGGGCCGCCTCCCCGGCCCGCCGCTGTCCCGGTCCGGCCGGCTGCCCCGGCTCGCCCTGTCCCCGTCCGGCCGGTGCCCCGCCTGCCGGGCCCGCATCGGGCCCCCGCCGCTGGTCGTCGAGCTGGTCACGGCGGTCCTGTTCGGCGCGCTGGCCGCCCGCGTCCACCCCGCCCTGGTGCTGGCCGCCGCGTGCTGGCTGGCGGGCTGCGCCGTGGCGCTGGCCTGGATTGACGCGGCCGTCCAGCGGCTTCCCGACGCGCTCACCGCCCCGGCCTACGCCGGAACCGTGGCCCTCCTGCTGCTGGCCGCCGCGGCCAGCGGGCACTGGCGCGACCTGCTCAGGGCGGTGCTCGGCGGGCTGGCCCTGGCCGTCGCGTACCTGATCCTCGTCGTGATCAGCCGGTCCGCGGTCGGCCTCGGCGACGCCAAGCTGGCCGCCAGCCTGGGCACGCTGACGGCCTGGCCCGGCTGGCCGACGCTGATCGCCGGCGCCTTCGCCGGGTTCGTGCTCGGCGCCATCTACGGGGTCGGCCTGCTGGTGTCCCGCCGCGCTCACCGCGGGCAGCACATCCCGTTCGGCCCGTTCATGATCGCCGGAGCCTTCCTGGCCCTGCTGGCCAGCAGCGCGGCAGGCTCGTAGTACCATCTGCTCGTCAACGCCATCTGCTCGTAACGCCATCTGAGTACTTTGGCGGATCCGGAACGGGATGCCCGTGGCCCACGATGGCCCCATGAGCGTCAGCGCGCCGCGCGGCCCGGTCATCTGGTGGGCCATGGTCTTGACGGGGCGGCGGCGGCCCTGTTGTTCGCCTGGCTCGGCCGCCTGGCCGGCGTGCCGCTGGCCACCCTGCTGGCCATCGGGGCGGGCGGCGTGGCCCTGGCCTGGCTGATCGTGCTGGTGACCGTGCCGTGGAACCTGTACTTCGCGGCGCGCCAGGTCGTCGCCGACATGGCCGTCTCGCGCGAGCGGGGCATCACCGTCCGGGAGGTTCAGGAGGCGGAAGCCGGGCGGCTGGCCCGGCGGATGCTGTGGCTCGCGCTCGGCGCCCACGTCGGCACCGCCGCGGTCGTCGCGGTGATCACGTACTTCTCCGAGGCCACGGCGGGTTACTACTTCGCCGGCTTTTACCTGCTCTCCACGGCCATCCGGCCCGCCGTGGCCTACGTCGCCCACGTGCGCGACCGGATCAGGGTACTGACCCGCGAGAGCACGTATCCCCGCGACGACGTCGCGTCACTGAAGCGCCGGGTGGACCTCGCGACCAAGGCCGTGGGCGAGCTGCGGGAGGAACTGCGCCGGACCGGGTCCACCCTGGCCGGCGACATCGCGCACGCGCGGCAGCTGCTGACCACCGACCTGGCCCGGGTGCAGGACGAGCAGGCGGCCGACCGGACGGCGTCCCGGAATCGCGACGACGACCTGGGCCGCAGGATCGACCAGATGGTGCGCAGGATCGAGGCCACCCTGGACGGCATCAGCGACCACCAGGAGCTGCTGACCGGGCTGAGGGCCCTGGTCCGGATGATCAAGCCGGATCCGGCCTGATCCTGGCCGGCTGCGCGGTCAGCTGGGTACCCCGGCCAGGGCGAAGAACTCGGCCCGGGAACGGGGATCGGCGCGCAGCGCGCCCAGCAGGGCCGAGGTGACGGTCTTGGCGCCGAGGGCCCGCACGCCGCGAAGCGTCATGCACGAGTGCTCGGCCTCCAGCACGACCCCGGCCCCGCGGGGCGCCAGATGAGCGTCCAGGCTGTCGGCGATCTGCCTGGTCAGGCGCTCCTGGGTCTGCGGCCGGGCCGCGAAGTGCTCGGTCAGCCGGGCCAGCTTGGACAGCCCGGCGATGCGGTCGGCGGGCAGGTAGCCAACGTGCGCGACGCCGGAGAACGGCAGCAGGTGATGCTCGCAGACGGTCCGGAACGGGATCGCGCGCGCCAGCACCAGCTCGTCGTAGCCCTCGTCGTTGGGGAAGGTCGTGAGGTGGAACGGCCGCGGGGCGAGCAACTCGGCGTAGGCACGCGCCATCCGGGCCGGCGTCTCGCGCAGCCCCTCCCGGTCGAGGCTGATCCCCAGGGCCGCCAGGAAGTCTGCCGCCGCGCGCTGCGCTGCCTCCAGGTCGACGGGAGCATCCTCGCTGGCGATCCGCAGCGGTGTCCGCGGCCACCCGGCGGGCCGTGCCGGTTCAGCCGGATCAAGGGCCAGGTACTGCGCCATGGCGTTCGTCCTCCGTAGTCCGCTGGTGTATCGCGACGCAGCATTGGCCGGGCCGCGGGTCGAGCACCGGATGCAGTCCGCTCGCCCCGAGCCCCGCGGCCACACCGGTGATCAGCTCGAGGTTCATGCCGCACACGATTTCGGGATCTTGCTCCGCGAGCTGGTGGAACGGGCAGTTCCGCAGGCGGACCGGGCCATCGCCATCCTCGTACGGCTCGAAGCCGTGATCTCGCAGCACGGCCTCCAGGGCCCGGCGGGGATCCTCACGGCCGGCGCGGCCGGCCGCCTGGCGCCCGGTTCCGAGCTGGGTACCCAGCTGGCGCGCGGCATCGGCCAGCGCGGCCCGGCTCCGGCCGCTGGGATCGGAGCTGACCGCCTGGACCAGCAAGCGCGCCGCCAGTTCGTACTCTCGCGGCGGCACGCGCACCGTGAACTCCCGGCCCGACCGGGAGTAAAGCTTGGCCGGGCGGCCGGCCCCGGGCCCGTTGCGGCCGGGCGGCCGCCGGTAGGTGGCGGTCAGCAGCCCGGCCTCGACCAGCTTGTCCAGGTGATACACGGCCAGCGCGCGGCCGATCCCGACCGCGGCGGCCGCCTCGTCCCGCCCGACCGGCCCGGCGCACCCGGACACGAACTCGTAGAGGGCTCCGCGCACCCGGTCGTCCAGGCTGCTCAGCGAGGCCAGGGCGGCCTCGTCCGGGGGCAAGATCACCCCTGCACTCTATCATTAAAAAAAGCTAATTAAAGAATCTGACCGCGCCCAGGCGGCAGAACGTTCGCCCGGGTAACGGCTACGCCGCCCTGTGCTGACGGTCTGCTGGCTCTTACTCTCGTAGGCGGGCAACGATCCGGGTTGAGGGAGAAGATGAGCAGCAGGCGACGTCGGCTCGACCCTGTGGGGCCGTTTGGCAATCCGGACGGGTCACGAGCCGACATCGAGGATGTGATCAGCGAGTTCGTCGACTTCGGCGGCGATCCGGCCTATGGCCACCTCGCCACCCGCGCCAACGACTCCATGGTGCGGGTCATCGTGGGGAGGCTCGGCGCTGGCAAGACGGTCTACCTACGGCGTCTTCAGGCTTTCCAGGCCCATCAGGACTCCGTCTACGCCGATGTGCCGCAGCAGAGCCTGCCGAAGACCGAAGTCGTGGTGAAGGCCTGCCAGTGGTTCTCCGACCGTGTCCTGGTCGAGAAGTGGATGCAGATCTGGGAGCGCGCGATCATCCGGTCGCTGGCCTCCCACGTGCTGCGCCGTCCCGAGCTGCGCCAGCAGGTGCGCGACGAGCAGGCCGATGAGATCGAGCAGTCGTACGCGCGGCTGCTCGACGACTTCCGCCGGCCCCGGTCGGTCTACAGCGAAGTGCGCGACATCATCAACCAGCGGCATACCGCCCATCAGCTGTCCACGTATCTCGACGACCCGCTCTGGGATGACCTTGAGGATCTGCTGGGCGAGGTCATCGGCCAGTGCAAGCCGATCTATCTCTACCTTGACGCGGTGGATGAGGAGTTCAGCCACGCCCCGATGTACTGGCTGAAGTGCCAGGAGGGGTTGTTCTACCAGGTCATGCGGCTGCTCCGGGACCACAGGCTGGGCGGCCGGCTGCATATCGTCGTCTGCATCCGCGACATCGTCATGTCCTCGGTCTACCGGTCAGAACATGCACCGCGGTACTACAACGAACCGCATATACGCGTCCTGACCTGGGACCGGAACTCGCTGCTCTATCTGCTTCAGCAAAAGCTGCGCCGGCTGCCGCCGTCACTGCTGATGCGGCGCCCGGCCAGCGGCGTCCCCACGGTCCGCGACTGGCTCGGGCTCGACGGCCAGTGGCCGGGACCTGACGGCGACGGACCTATCGAGGACTACCTGCTCAGCCACACCAGGCTGATCCCGCGCGACATCATCTCGCTCGGCAATGAGCTGAACGAGGAGGTCCTGCGGCAGAAGCAGGCTGGCCACGATGGCCTGCCGCCGACGGCTCTGCGGATGATGGTGCAACGCTGCGCCAAGCGGTTCGGTGACTCCCAGCTGGCGCAGTGCGCCAACCAGGTCTCGTCGGACCTGATGCCGAAGAACGCCGCCCTGCACGACTACTCCGAGTTGTTCACCAGTACTCAGGCTTACATCCGCGGCGTGCAGGAGGACGTTCGCTCCTTCGTCCGGATGATCGGCGTCGACCGGTTCCCGCGCGCGGATCTCGTGGCATTGCAGGAAATGGCGGATCTGCACTTCGAGCAGGCGACGGACCTCGCCTCCGTCCTATGGCAGAACGGCCTGCTCGGGTATATGGACGAGACCGGGCGGCGCCGGTTTTACTCGATGGGCGACATCGAGGAGTTTCACTTCCCGCCAGAGGTCGACACGTACGTGCTGCATCCGTGCCTGGTGCACGCGGTCGGGGGAATCCGGCGCGTGCCGCCGGGCCCGGCCGGGCCCCGAGGTACGCGCCGCACCAGGCTAGCCCGCTTCTGGTCCCGGTGACGCTGTCGCTCGCGGGCGGGGCGCCGTTGAGCGGCGCGCCGTCGGGAACGGTGACGTTGCTGTTCACCGACGTGGAGGGCTCGACCCGGCTGTGGGACGCCGAGCGGGAGGCGATGGCGGCGGCGCTGCGCCGTCACGACGAGATCGTGCGGGAGGCGATCGGGCAGGCCGGCGGCTACGTGTTCAAGACCGTCGGGGACGCGTTCTGCGCGGCGTTCTCGGCGGCCCGGGCGGGGCTGGACGCGGCGCTGGCCGCGCAGCGGGAGCTGGCCGCGCAGGAGTGGCCGACGAGCCGGCCGATCGTGGTGCGGATGGGGCTGCACGCGGGGGTGTGCGAGGAGCGGGACGGGGATTATTTCGGGCCGGCGGTGAACCGGGCGGCGCGGCTGCTGGCGGTGGCGGCCGGCGGTCAGGTGCTGGTGTCGGGGGTGGCGGCGGAGCTGCTGTCGGATGAGCTGCCCGAGGGGGTGGGGCTGCGGGAGCTGGGGACGCGCCAGCTGAAGGACCTCACCCGGCCGGAGCGCATCTACGAGGTCGAGACGGCCTTCCCGGCCGCGCGGGTGGGCGGCCAGCCTGCCGCCGGCCACACAACTCCTGAGAACGGCCGGCCGAGGTAGGGCAGGAAGCGGGCCCTGTTCATCGCCGAGGGCTGTTTTTATAGACTTCTTTGTTAGAACGTCGTTGTACGGGTCGCGGCCCGGGGAGAGGGGAAGCCGGATGACCTACGTGATCGGGGAAGCCTGCGTGGATGTGCTGGACCGGACGTGCGTGGACGAGTGCCCGGTGGACTGCATCTACGAGGGCGAGCGCATGCTCTACATCCACCCCGACGAGTGCGTGGACTGCGGGGCATGCGAGCCCGTGTGCCCGGTGGAGGCGATCTACTACGAGGACGACCTGCCGGAGGACTGGCAGGTCTACACCGGCGAGAACGCGAAGTTCTTCACCGAGACGCTGCCCGGCCGCGACGAGCCGCTCGGCTCGCCCGGCGGCGCGGCCCGCACGGGCCCGATAGGTGCCGACACGCCCTTCGTCGCCGCCCTCCCTCCGCGGTAGCCGTGCCGTATCGGGCGGCTCGCCGGAAGGTTGCTCGCCGGGCGCTGTTCGCGCGACGTCTGGTGACCAACTGCGCCCGGAGGCCGGAAGGCAGCGCTGAGGCCCGGGCCGGCCGGGTCCGGCCCGGGCGAGCCCGGTCCCGGGCCTGCCCGCTTACTTATTTTCTACTAGTTGATTTATGTAAACTGGCCCGATGGATGTGAAGGCGCTTCTCGCGCCCGACGCCGGGCCCCCGCTCGGCCAGAGGCGCGCCGATGTCCTCGACCTGCTGCGGGCCGCGCGCTCGCCGGTTGGCGTGCGGGAAATCGCGGGCCGGACGGGGCTGCATCCCAACACGGCCCGGTTCCACCTGGACGCGCTCGTGGACGCGGGCCTGGCCACCCGGGCGTCCCAGGCCCGGGCCGCGCCGGGCCGGCCCAGCATGGCCTACCAGGCCGTCGAGGGCGGCGCTCCCGGGCGGCGCCAGTACCGCCTGCTGGCCGAGATGCTGGCCAGCCTGATCGCGGTCGTGCTGGCCGAGCCGGGCCAGGCCTCGGTGGAGGCCGGCCGGGAGTGGGGCCGCTACATCACCGAGCGGCCAGCCCCCTTCCAGCGGACGGACGCCTGCGGGGCCGTCGAGGGCCTGGCCGCCATCCTGCGGGAACTCGGGTTCGCCCCGGAGGCCGTGGCCGACGGAGCGGGGTACCAGCTCCGGCTGCGGCAGTGCCCGTTCCGCGAGGTGGCCGAGGTGCACCAGGAGGTCGTGTGCCAGCTGCACCTGGGCCTCATGCAGGGTGCGCTCGACCAGATGCGAGCGCCGGTCACCGTGGCCGGCCTCCAGCCGTTCGCCGAGGCCAGCCTGTGCGTCGCGCATCTCGCGGGCGCGCAGGCTCAGCGAAGCCCGGCGAGCCCGGGGCGGGCCGGCGCGCACGCGGACCAGGTGACGCAGGCAGATCAGCTGGCGCAGGCAGACCAGGTCGCGCCGGAGGGCTTGCCGACGCGGCCTGGCCTCACAGCTCGGCGCCGACCAGGACCGGCTCGCTGACCAGCTCGACCCCGAACGCCTGCCGCACGCCGTTCCGGATTTCCCGGGCCAGGCCGATCAGGCTGGCGGTGCTGGCGCCGCCCGGGTTGGTCAGCGCCAGCGTGTGCTTGGACGAGATGCGCGCGCTCCCGTTCCCCGGGTAGCCCTTGCCGAAGCCGGCCTGCTCGATCAGCCACGCCGCCGGGACCTTCACCAGCCCGTCCCCGGCCGGGAACGACGGGGCGCTGGCCCGCTCCCCGGGGCGTCCGGACCGGGCCGCGGCCCTGCGCTCCACCTCGGCGAACTGGCGGCGGTCCAGGACCGGGTTGGTGAAGAACGAGCCGGCGCTGCGGGTGTCCGGGTCGGCGGGGTCGAGCACCATCCCCTTGCCGCGGCGCAGCGCGAGCACCGCGGAGCGGGCGTCGCCGAGCGGCACCCGCCCGCCCTGGCCGACCCCGAGCGCCCGGGCCAGCTCGGCGTAGCCGACGGGCGCGGACAGCGGATCTCGCGCCAGCCGGAACGTGACGCCGAGCACGACGAACCTGCCGGTCGCGGCGGCCGGGTCGGCCGCGGCACGACGGCCGTGGCGGCGGCCTTCCGCGACCGCGCGCTTGAACGCGCTCGTCCGGTACCCGAAGCCGCAGTCGGCGTTGGCCAGCTCGACGACCTCATCGCGCAGCCGGTCGTAGGCGCGCACCGCGATCACCGTCTCGGCGACCTCCTGGCCGTAGGCACCGACATTCTGGATGGGAGTGGCCCCGGTCAGGCCGGGTATGCCGGACAGGCACTCGATCCCGGACAGGCCCTCGGCCACGCAGCGCCCGACCAGCTCGTCCCAGTCCTCCCCTGCCGCCGCGGCCACGGTGACGCCGTCGCCGCCGTCGCTGATGCTCACTCCCCTGGTCATCACGTGCAGCACGGTGCCGGGGAAGCCCTCGTCGGCCACGACCAGGTTGCTGCCGCCGCCGAGGACCAGCACCGGGTCGCCGGCCAGGTCCGCGGCGCGCACCGCGGCGACGATCTCGTCGTCGCGGCCGGCCTCGATGAACCGCGCGGCCGGGCCGCCGAGCCCCAGCGTCGTGTACCCGGAGAGCATCACCTGCTCCCGCACGACCTGCCTGCCCACCGCCACGTTCTGCTCGCTCTCCCGGCCGGCCGCGCCGGGATCCGGCGCCTGCAGCCGGCGACCCGTCACACGTTACCGGCGGCCGCCCGCACCGGAGGCGAGCAGGCCCGGTTAGCGTACCGGGACCGGATAGGCCTGCTCGAGATGCTGCTGAAAGGCCCGGGTGGCCGGGCCCGGGGCCCGGCCGGGCACGCGGACCAGGCCGATGGGCGGGTGCGGCGGCGCGGGCTGCAGGCGGTGTACCTGGACCTCCGGGCCGATCGCGCGGGCGGATGATTCGGCCATCAGCGCGACGCCGAGGCCCGCGGCGACCAGCTCGCGGATGCTGGCCGGGCTGTGCGTCTCCAGCTGGATGCGCGGCGTGAAGCCCGCCGCGGCGGCCGCGGCCACGAGGATCGCGTGCAGCCCGCTGCCGGCCGGAAGGCACACGAACGGCTCGCCGACGAAGTCGGCCAACGCGGCCGGCGCCGCCAGCGCGGCCGGCGCGGGCCCGGGGGCAGGCCCGGGAGCGGGCCGGCCGGGCGGTGTCACCAGCACGATGCGCTCCTCGACCAGCGGCTGGGCCAGGAGGCCGTGCAGCAGCTCGGGGTGCAGCGGGCCGAGCACGATGTCGATCGACGCCGGAGCCCAGCTCGCCCAGCAGGTCCGCGATCAGCCCGGCGCGGAGCGCCACCGTGACTCCGGGATAGCGGCGGCGGAACTGCGCGAGCGACCGGGGCAGGTCCAGCGATCCCAGTACCAGGGTCGCGCCGATGCGGACGTGACCGCGCCGTACCTCGGCCAGCTCGGCCAGGTCGGCGCGCGCCTCGTCGAGCTGGCCGAGCACGGTGCGGACCCGGGCCAGGAACAGCTCCCCGGCGTGGGTGAGCGCGACGCGGCGGGTGGTGCGCTCGAGCAGCGGGGTTCCGAGCTCGGCCTCCAGCCGCCGGACCTGCGCCGAGACCGCGGGCTGCGCGATGCGCAACTGCTCGGCCGCGCGGCTGAAGCCGCCGCAGGCCGCGACCGCCTCGAAGTAGGCGAGCTGCCGCAGCTCCATTGATTAATAGTGAGTCGCTATAACTTCTAGCGCAAATCTGTCTTGGACTTATGAGTAAGCGTCCGCAACCCTGGGGTCATGCAGCAACGACACCTTGGCCGCGACGCGCTGGCGACCTCCGCGATCGGGCTCGGATGCATGGGACTGTCGCAGGGCTACGGCCCGGCCGATGACGACGAGTCCGTCCGGGCGATCCACCGGGCCCTCGACGAGGGCATCACGATGCTGGACACCGCGATGAGCTACGGACAGGGCCATAACGAGCGCCTGATCGGCCGGGCCCTGGCGGGCCGGCGCGACCAGGCCGTGGTGGCCACCAAGTTCGGCATCGTCCGGGACTCCCGCGGCGTGCGGGTGGACGGCCATCCCGGTCATGTCCGCGGCTACTGCGAGGCCTCGCTGGCCCGGCTCGGCACGGACGTGATCGACCTGTACTACCTGCACCGGATCGATCCCGGCGTGCCGGTCGCCGAGACCGTGGGCGCGCTGGCCGACCTCGTGCGCGACGGCAAGGTCCGGCACATCGGATTGTCTGAGGCCACGCCCGGCCAGCTCGAGCAGGCCGCCGCCGTGCACCCGGTCACCGCGGTGCAGTTCGAGTGGTCACTGCTCTGGCGCGACCCGGAGGACGACATCGTGCCGGCGGCCAGGCGCCTGGGCACCGGGCTGGTGACCTACAGCCCGCTCGGCCGCGGCCTGCTCACCTCCACGCTCACCCGGGCCACCATCGACGACAGCGCCTTCCGGCGCGACGACCCGCGCTTCCACGGCGCCGACCTGGACCGCAACCTGCGCCAGACCGGGACGCTGCGCGAGATCGCGGCCGGCCTGGGCATCACGCCCGGCCAGCTCGCCCTGGCCTGGCTGCTCGCCCAGGGCCCCGACGTGGTCCCCATCCCGGGCAGCCGAAGCCCGGGCCGGATCGCCGAGAACGCGGCCGCCGCGGACGTGCGGCTCGGCCCGGACGACCTGCGGCGGATCGAGGACCTGGTACCGCGCTCGGCGTGGTCCGGTGACCGGAGCTCCTTTGCCGCTCCGGTGACGGCCCGGCAGCCGGCCTCGTAACGGCCCCGGGGGTTCCGTGCCCGGTACGCCGGCGCTCGCCTGAACGGCCCCTGCCCGTCAGGAGGAGCCATAACGGGATGTCCGCTAGGGCAGGCGGACGACCGCCCGGGCCCTGGTCAGCACCTTGGCTTCGCCCGACCGCGCGGTGAGGGCCAGCACGACGCGGTTGCCGTCCAGCTTCTCCTCGACGGTGCCGCTGACCTCGATCGTCGCCCCGACGTCGTCGTCGGGGACGACCACCGGCGAGGAGAACCGGACACCGAAGTCGACGACCACGGCCGCGGGGCCGGCCCAGTCGGTGACATAGCGCCCGGCCTGCGCCATCGTGAACATCCCGTGCGCGATCACGTTCGGCAGCCCGACCGACCGGGCGATCCGCTCGTTCCAGTGGATGACGTTGAAATCGCCCGACGCACCGCAGTACTTGACCAGGCTGAGCCGGGTGACCGGGTAGCTGGCCGGCGCGAGCTCCGCGCCCGGCTTGACGTCGTCGTAACTGACCTGCTCGCTCACGCGGCACCGCCCCGTTCCACCAGCGTCGAGTGCGCGGTGCACACGCGCTCGCCGTCGACCGTGCTGATCTCGGTGGTGGTGCTGAGCATCACGTTCCGGCCCGCGTCCCTGATGTCGGAGATCGTGGCCTGCGCGGTGACCACGTCGCCGGCCATCAGCGGGCGGGCGTACTCGAACCGCTGCTCGCCGTGCACCACCATGGCGTAGTTCAGGCCGAGGCCGGGGTCCGCGATGGCGGGGGCGCTGCCGGCCATGCTGATCACGATCGCGAACGTGGGCGGCGCGATCACGTCGGCGTACCCGGCGGCTTGCGCCGCGGCCCGGTCGCGGTAGAGCGGGTTCGGGTCACCGATCGCGTCGGCAAATTCCGCGATCTTGACCCGGCTGACCTCGTAGGGGGCGGCGGCCGGGAAGGTGCGGCCGAGGTAGTCCCGGTTGATGGCCATCCGCCGGGTGCCTACCGCGTCTCGCGGTGCGGCCGGTGGCAGCGGCAGTTCGGGCAGTACTTCTTCAGCTCAAGCCGGTCGGGGTCGTTACGCCGGTTCTTGCGCGTGATGTAGTTGCGGTGCTTGCACTCCTGGCAGGCCAGAGTGATCTTGGGCCTAATGTCGGTCGCAGCCACGGTGGAGTGCCTTTCTTCCGTACGGATTTCCCGGTCGACTCACGGACACCTAACAAGGTCCGCCGCGGGAGTCTTCCCCCAGCAGGTCAAGGGTAGCTGCCCGCGCCATCCGCGAGTCAGTGAGCCTTGTCGCCCCGCCGATCTCGCGCCCAGGGTACCCGGGCGGTCGCGGAGAGGACGAAAAGGTTCAGTAGCGGAGGCCGGACTTGAACCGGCGACACAGCGATTATGAGCCGCTTGCTCTGCCTGACTGAGCTACTCCGCCCGGCCAGCCCTCCGCGGCCCAGGATCACCTGCGCGGACGGCCGGAACTCCCCGGACGCCGCCGGGGCCCCCCTAGCTTACCGGGATCCGGCGCCGATGTGTTCCCCGGTGCCCGCGCCGCGGACGCTGATGCGACCATCGTGTCACCCTCCACCGACGGGAGCCGAGATGCCCGACCGCTTAGACCGCATCCTGACCAGCCACGCCGGGAGCCTGCCGCGCCCCGGGGACCTGATCGAGCGCAATCACCGGCGGGCCCAGCCCGGCTTCGCCGATGAGGATGGCTACCAGCGAGAGCTCGCGGACGCCGTGACCGACGTGGTCCGCCGGCAGCAGGAGACGGGAATCGACCTCGTCAACGACGGCGAGTACGGCCATGCGATGGGCCAGCCGTACAACTACGGCGCCTGGTGGGCGTACGTGTTCCCGCGCCTGGGCGGGCTCGAGCTCGTGGACACCAGCCTGCGGCAGGTACCGCCGGCGCGGCCGGGGCCCGGCGGCGTCACGCTGGGCCGCTTCGTCGACCGCCGGGACCGCCGCCTGTTCAGCGAGGCCTACGCCGACCCGAGCTCGGGCGCCTCGCTGCCCGACACCGGCGAGACCCGCCGGGCCCCGGTGTGCCGGGGACCGGTCAGCTACCAGGGCCAGGGCGCGGTCCAGCGTGATATCGCGAACCTGAAGGCCGCCCTGAAGGCCGCCGGGCTCGCCGAGGGCTACCTGAACGCGGTGGCGCCGGGCAGTTGCGCCCGGTTCGGCAACGAGTACTACGCCACCGACGAGGAACTGATCTACGCGTGCGCCGACGCGATGCGGGAGGAGTACCGCGCGATCGTCGATGCCGGGCTCATCCTGCAGCTCGATGACCCCGCGATCGCCGAGAACTGGGACGGGATCAGCCCCGAGCCGAGCGTGGCGGACTACCAGCGCTTCACGATGATCCGGGTGGAGGCGCTCAACCACGCCATCCGCGGCCTGCCCGCCGAGCGCATCCGGTTCCACCTGTGCTGGGGCAGCTGGCACGGCCCGCACGTCACCGACATCCCGATGGCCGACATCGCCGGGGTCATGCTGGCGGTCAACGCGGGCGGGTACTCCTTCGAGGCCGCCAACGTGCGCCACGAGCACGAGTGGCGGGTATGGCAGCACGTCAAGCTTCCCGAGGGGAAGGTCATCCTGCCCGGCGTGGTGAGCCACGCGACGAACGTCGTCGAGCACCCGGAGCTGGTGGCCGACCGGATCGTCCGCTTCGCGGAGGCCGTCGGCCGGCGCAACGTGATCGCCTCCACCGACTGCGGGCTCGGCGGCCGGGTGCACCCGCAGATCGCCTGGGCCAAGCTGGACTCCCTGGCGCAGGGCGCCGAGCTCGCCACCAAGCGCCTCTGGCGCTGATCAGGGGCTCACCACGCCGATCTGCAAGGATCGGGAACATGACACGCCGACATCATCAGCTTCCCGCGCCAGCAGGCCCGGACCCAGGGCTTCACCCTGGGCGTGCCGCACTCGTTCTCGGTCGCCCCGGACGGCAGCCAGATCGCGTTCCTGCGGTCGGTGTCCGGCACCGACCGTGACACCTGCCTGTGGGTGCGCGACACCGCGTCCGGCACCGAGCGGCTGGTCGCCGACCCGCGGGAGCTGCTGGCCGGCGGGGAAGAGGACCTTCCGGCCGAAGAACGCGCCCGGCGGGAGCGGACCCGGCAGGCCGCGGCGGGGGTGGTGTCCTTCGCGGCCGACGACGCGCTCACGATCGCGGCGTTCGCGCTGTCCGGCCGGCTCTTCGTGGCCGGCCTGCGGCCCGGCGCGGGACCGGACGGCGCCGTGGCGGAAAGCCCCGCGGGTGAAAGCCCCGTGGGTGAAAGCCCCGTGGGTGAAAGCAGGGTGCGCGCGCTGGCCACGCCGACGCCGGTGCTCGACCCGCACCCCGACCCGACCGGGACCCACGTCGGGTACGTGGCCGGCGGGGCGCTGCGGGTGGTGGCCTGCAACGGCGGCAGCGACCGGGCGCTGGCCGTGCCGGAGGCCGAGAACGTGACCTACGGCCTGGCCGAGTTCGTGGCGGCGGAGGAGATGTTCCGGACCCGCGGGTTCTGGTGGTCGCCGGACGGGCAGCGGCTGCTGGTGGCGCGCGTGGACACCACGCCGGTCGGGCGCTGGCACATCAGCGACCCGGCCAACCCGGGCCGCCCGCCGGCCGTGGTCGCCTACCCGGCCGCGGGCACCGCGAACGCCGACGTCAGCGTGGTGCTCGCCGGGCTGGACGGGGCGCTGACCCCGGTGGACTGGGACACCGCCCGGATGCCGTACCTGATCAGCGTGCACTGGTCGGCGGGCGGCCCGCCGCTGCTGCGGGTCTCGTCGCGGAACCAGCGCACGATGCAGGTGCTGGCGGTGGCCGACGACGGCACGACGAAGGTCATCTGCGAGGACACCGACCCGGCCTGGGTGGACGTGGTGGTCGGGACCCCGGCCTGGACGGCGGACGGCCGGCTGGTCCGGGTGATCGCCCGGGACGGGGCGTACCGGCTGATGATCGGCGACGAGCCGGCCACCCCGGTCACCGTCAACGTCCGCGAGGTGCTGGACGTCGGCGCCGACGTGCTGTTCACGACCACGGGCGAGGACCCCGCCGAGCAGCACGTCTACGCCAGCGGCCCGGACGGCCCGGTACGGCTGACCGGCGAGCCGGGCTGGCACCAGGCGGCCCGGGGCGGTGACCTGGTGGCCCTGACCTCCAGGTCGCTCGACTGGTCCGGCGCCCGGGTGACGCTGCGCCGCGGCGGCGCGCAGGCCGGGGAGATCCGCTCGCTCGCCGAGACCCCGGTGCTCACCCCGGAGGTGACGTTCTTCACCGCCGGCCCGCTCCAGATGCGCTGCGCGCTGCTGCTGCCGCGCGGGCACCAGCGCGGGTCGGCCCGGCTGCCGGTGCTGTGCGACCCCTACGGCGGCCCGGCCGCGCAGCGGGTGGTCTCCTCGCGGAACGCCTACCTGACCTCGCAGTGGTTCGCCGACCAGGGCTTCGCCGTGCTGATCGCCGACGGCCGGGGCACGCCGGGCCGCGGGCCGGCCTGGGACCGGACGGTGCTCTACGACGAGGCCACGCCGAACCTCGAGGACCAGGTGGAGGCGCTGCAGGCGGCGGCCGCGGCCCATCCCGACCTGGACCTGTCCCGGGTCGGCATCCGGGGCTGGTCGCACGGCGGCTACCTGGCCGCGCTGGCCGTGCTGCGGCGGCCGGACGTCTTCCACGCGGCCGTGGCCGGCGCGCCCGTCACCGACATGCGGCTCTACGACACGTTCTACAACGAGCGCTACCTGGGTCACCCGGATGAGCATCCCGAGGCGTACGCGCACAACTCGCTCATCGCGGACGCGCCCAAGCTGGACCGCCCGCTGATGCTCATCCACGGCCTCGCCGACGACAACGTGGTGGTGGCGCACACGCTGCGGATGTCCTCGGCGCTGCTGGCCGCCGGGCGGCCGCACACCGTGCTGCCGCTGTCCGGCGTCACCCACATGGCCCGGCAGGAAGAGGTCGCGGAGAACCTGCTGCTGCTGCAGGTCGACTTCCTCCGGCGCGCGCTCGACCTGGACCAGGCCAGCTCGGGCTGATCAGGGTGGCCGGGCCGGCCCGTTACGGACTCCCGGACGCGGGCTCGCGGCCGGCCGCCGAGACCGGCTCAGCCGTCGTCCTCGCCGGCGTCGCCGCGCTGCACCCGGTCGGCGACGGCGACCGCGATCACGACGGCGGCGGCGCACGCGCTCAGCGCGAGCGCGGAGACGTGCGGGGCGGCCAGGCCGAGCAGCGCGAGCACGGCCACCGCGACGATCCGCGACCAGGGTGTCGTGCGCCAGATGACGGCCTTGAACGCGGCATGCCCGGCCAGGAAGAGCCCCGCGCCGCCGAGGATCATCCAGGACGCCGGCCCGCGGCCGACCGCGCCCGGGCCGGCCAGCGTCACCTGGTCGGCGGCCGCGCTGACGATGATCCCGGCGACCATGACGGGGTGGATGTCGTGGTAGGCCGAGCGGCCCAGGCGTCCCGGGTCGTCGGACGCGGCGATGATGCGCGCGGCCTCGTCGGCGCTGCGGTCGAAATACAGCCACCACAGGCCCGCGCTGCCGACCAGCGACACGCCGAACGCCGCGATCTCCGGGCCGGTGACGTGAGCCAGGCCGGACAGCGAGGCCCCGATGACCACGATCGACTCGCCCAGCGCGATGAGGATGAAACCCTGGCACCGCTCGGCGAAATGGCCGCCCTCGATCGTCCAGTCCTGGGTGGTCGAGCGGCCCAGCCCCGGCGTGTAGAAGCCGACCGCCCCGCCGAGCAGGTCGACGCCGACGGCGGCCACCCACAGCGCCGCGCGCGCGTCCGGCGCCGCGAGCCCGCCCAGCACCGCCAGCAGGCCGCTGACCAGGCACCACGCGAGGATGCGCTGGAAATTGCGCTGCAGCGGCCGGCCTCGCAGCGCGACCACGGCGAACACGCTGCGCCCGATCTGCATCACCGCGTAGGCCACGCCGACGGCCAGCCCGCGCGCGGAGAACGCCCCGGGCAGGGCGGCGGACATGACCAGGCTGGCCCCGGCGAGCCCGAGCAGCAGCAGCCGGACCGCGATCCGCTCCGGGTCGAGCCAGTTGGTGACCCACGTGGTGTAGGCCCACACCAGCCAGATCATGATCAGCAGCAGGCCGGCCCGCAGCGCGCCGGTGACGGTCGGATGGGCCAGCAGGTAGTGCGAGATCTGGGTCACCGCGAACACGTAGACCAGGTCGAAGAACAGCTCGACGTTGGTGACCCGCTCGGCGCCGCTGCGCGCCCGCATCAGGTTCAGCGGCCTGGCTTGGCGCACGCTGAGCTATGGTAGGCGAACCTCCGCGGTACGTGGGCGCCCGGTCCGTGTGACCCAGGGCAAGACCGGATAATCGGGTTGGAAATGACGGGGACAAGCGGGCACGTGAGGGATGCTAGGCATTGACAGGACCGATAGCTGGCCGACGCAGGCCCGGGCGGGTGACGTGCTCGTGACCCGCCGTGACGGCGTGCCCGGGGAGCCGCCACCGACCGTGGCCGCGCGGGTGGCCGGGACGGTGCGGCCGGACTGGTCCCGGTGGCAGGTCGTGCGGCCCGAGCACGGATCGCTCGATCAGCGGCGCCTGGTTCCCTGGTACGCCGTCTTCGCCGCGTACGCCGCCGCGCTCGCCGTCTTCAGCGGCGGCGGCGCCGACGGGATCTGGGCCCTGTGGGCCACGGGCGGCTACGCGCTGGCCGCCGCGGCGGCCTGGCGTTCGCGGAACCTGGCCGGTCCGCTGCTCGCGGCCCTGGCCTGCGCCCTGCTGGCCCCGATGATCTGGCTGATCCTGCGCGGCCCGGCCACGTCGGACCCGATTGTCGTCGCCCGGTCGGCGGTCTTGCTGCTGCGGCACGGGGACCCCTACCTGTCCGCCGGGCAACTGGCCACCTGGCAGGCCTACAACCCGTACCTGCCCGCGATGACGGTCTTCGGCCTGCCGTGGGCGGTCGGCCTGCGGGGGGTGCTCGGCGACACGAGGCTGTGGCTGGCGGCCGCGACCGCGGTCCTGCTCGCGGCGGCGTTCTGGATGGGCGCCCCGCACCGCGCCGAGGGATGCCGGGCCTGCCGCCGGGCGGCGGCGTGGTCCGCGGTGTTCGCGGTGGCCTCTCCGGTGCTGGCGCTCTCGCTGGCGGTCGGCATCACCGATCCGCCGATGATCGCGCTGACCTGCCTGGCGCTCGCGTGCGTGGCCCGGTCACCGCGGCTGCCGCTGGCGGCGGCCCTGGCCATCGGCGTCGCGTGCGCCATGAAGGCCACCGCCTGGCCGGCCCTGGCGGTGATCGCGGCCATGCTCGCGGCCCGGGATGGCGCGCGGGTGGCGGCCCGGTTCGCTGCGGTGTCCGTGGCCACGACCGCGGTCCTGGTCGCCGTGACCGCTCCGGGGCTGCTGGCCAGGCCGGCCGGGCTGCTCCAGAACATCGTGCTGTACCCGCTCGGGATGACCCTGCACAAGACCCCGGCGGCCAGCCCCCTGCCCGGTCACCTGCTGGCCAGTACCGGCCCGGCCGGGCACCTGGCGGCCATCGCGCTGCTGCTGGCGGCCGCGCTCGGGGTCGCGGTCTGGCTCGTGCTGCGGCCGCCGGCCGACGTCCGGGCGGCGGCCCGGTACCTGGCCGTCGCGCTGGCCCTGATGTTCCTGCTCGCTCCGGCCACCAGGTTCGGTTATTTCGCCTACCCGATTGCGCTGCTCGGCTGGTCGGCCATGACCAGGAGCGACCGGGCCGCGACCGGGTCTGCGGGGCCCGCGGGGCTCGCGAGGTCCGCCGTCGCGGCGGCGCCCGTGCCGGGCGACGGCCGCGGCGCGCAGGCCCAGCCGGGTCCGGGCCGCCGCGAGATGGTCCGCGCCAGCGTCCGGCGTTACCTGCTGCCGGAACGGGCCGCCCCCGGCCGCATCCGCCGCCGGAAGGCCGGCCAGGACCCGATGACTCCCTAGCCGCCGTGCAAGCCGGACGCCGGCCACCGCTGGCCCGCCGCAACCACTGCGCCGGCGCGAGCCGGCCGGAACCGCTCCGCCGCGGGCCGGACCGGGCCCGCTCCCCCGCCGCGGTCCGGACCGGGCCCGCTCCCCCGCCGCGGGGCCGGGCCGGACCCGCCGCTCCGCCGCGGGCCCGGCTGGAGTAGAATATCTACAAACGTGTAGAAGATCGAAAGGCCGCCGGCCGGATGCAGCGCGGTGAACGCCGCGCGAGAGGCAGTGATGGAGAACTTTCTCGTCCACGCGGGCTACGGCGCGCTGATCCTGTTCGGCTTTCTCGAGGCCTGCTGCGTCCCCATCCCCTCGGAGGTCACGTTCGGCTTCGCCGGCGTGCTGGCTTATCAGGGCCACCTGAGCCTGCCGCTGGTTATCCTCATCGGCACGCTCGCCGAGCTGGCCGGCTCGTACGTGGCCTACGCCGTGGGCCGGGTGGCCGAGCGCCCGGTGATCGAGCGGTTCGGCCGCTACCTGCTCATCACCAAGGCGGACCTGGACCGGGCCGAGCGATTCCTGGTCGGCCGCGGAGTCTGGGCCATCCCCCTGGGCCGGGCGCTGCCGGTGGTACGGGCCTTCGTCTCGATCGCCGCCGGCCTGACCGGGGTGCCGGCCCTGCGCTTCGGCGTGCTCAGCCTGATCGGCACCGTGGTCTACGTGACGGTCGTCGCGAGCATCGGGTACAGCCTGGGCTCATCCTGGCACCGTCTCGCGCATGTCCTGTCCCTGGCCGGCTACGTGATCGCCATCCTGGTGGTGGTCGCGATCGCGGCCTTCCTCCTCTACCGGCTGCGCGAAGTGCGGCGGGAAGCCAGGCAGGAGACGGCGGCGCGGCCGACCAGCCACCGCGCTCCCCGGAGCTGACCGCAGGCCGGCCGCGCGGGTGGTGAGACGAAATGGGATCCAGCGGCCGGCCGGCCGGCCCCAGGGCCGCCGGGTTGCCGGCCGTCACCGCGGTCACCCGGCAACGGCTGGTGCTCCGTGGCTAGCCGGTGGGCCCGGCGGACCGCTGGCGCCCTGGCGGTCCTGACGGCCGCCGGCTGCGGGCCCGCGGCCACGGCCGCCGGTCACCAGCACGGGGAATCGGCCAGCCCGCGCCCGGGAAGCCCGGGCGGCCGCCCGGGAACGCCGAGCCGGCCCTCCCCTACCCCCACGCCCGCGCCTGCGCCTGCCCCGGCCACGGTCGTCCTGTCCCGTTTCCGCGCCGCGGACGGATCGGTCGTCACCCTGGCGGCATTCGCCGGCCCGGTGAGCTTCCGGCTGCACGCGGGCAGCGGGGATCCCGGTTACCCGGCGCTGTCGGTCCTGCACGCCGGGCCGGTTATCGGGCCCGATGAGCACCGCAGGCTGCTCGCCGCGTTCAACGGCGGGTTCAAGCTGTCCGCGGGCGCGGGCGGCTATGAGCAGGAGGGTCACGTCATCAGCCCGCTGATCCCCGGGATGGCGAGCCTGGTGATCGACCGGTCGGGCGCCGCGGCGATCGGCGTCTGGGGACATGGCCTGCCGCGGCCCGGCGAGGCGGTCTAGAGCGTCCGGCAGAACCTGACGCTGCTGGTCAACCACGGGCAGGTCACCGCGGCCGCGGCGGACTGGGGGCTGTGGGGGGCGACCCTCGGGGGCGGCGAGTTCGTCGCGCGCAGCGCCCTCGGCCAGGACGCGGCGGGCCAGCTCATCTTCGCGGGCAGCATGTCAGCCAGCCCGGCGGATCTCGCAGCGGCGCTCATCCGGGCCGGCGCGGTCAAGGGCATGGAACTCGACATCAACCCGCAGTGGGTTCAGCTGGATGTCGCGGGGTACCCGGGGCACGCGCTGACCGCCGCCATCCCCGGTCAGCAGCGCCCGGCCGACCAGTACCTGATCGGCTGGATCAGGGATTTCATCACGGTGCTCGCCCCGCCATGACCGGCGGACGGCACCGGCGCGGCACCGATCTCGGCTACGGTGCTGATAGCTGCGCGCCACCCGGGACGCGCAGGGAGATCACGGACCAGGGAGCAGAACGGGTGAGGCAGGACCACGCAGGCCGGCCCGCGGGCGGTAACGGGACCCGGCGGGCGGCCGGAGAACTGGAGGCGGCGGCGCTCGCGGTGCTGCAGGCCGCCGGGTCGGCCCTGACGCCGGGGCAGGTACGGGACCGGCTGGGGGAACAGCCGGGCGGGCGCCTCGCGTACAGCACGGTGGTGACGATCCTGTCGCGGCTGTACGCCAAGGGCGTGCTCACCCGCTCCCGGTCCGGGCGGGCGTACTCCTACGCGCCGGTCGCCGACGAGCCGGGGCTGGCCGCGCGCCGGATGCGGAGCGTGCTGGAGGCCGAACCCGACCGGGAGGCGGTGCTGGCCCGGTTCGTGTCCGGGATGTCGCCCGCCGACGAGCAACTTCTGCGCCGGATGCTCGCCGAGCAGCCGGGCGCCGAGGACTGAGCGGCGGCCGGCATGCATATCGCCGTCTACCTCCCGCTGGTGATCCCGCTGCTCGCCGCGGCCGCGGCCCGCCCGGTGGCCGAGCGGCTGCCGCCGCGGACCGCGGCGTGGCTGCTGGCCGGCAGCGCCCTGGTGCTGGCCGCGGCCAGCAGCGCGGTGCTCGGCCTGCTCGCGCTGACCGCGGCGGTCCGCCTCCCGCCGGTCGACGCGATCGGCAAGATGTCGCTGCGCGTGGTGCTCCGCTATGACCCCGCGTCGCTGCCGGTCGGGGTGGCGGCCGGCGCGCTGCTGGCGGCGGTGGCCGTGGCCGCCGGGCGCGCGGCCTGGCTGCGGGCGGGCGCCCTGGTCGAGGCGCACCGCCAGGCGCGCGGCCTGCCCGGCGCCGGGCAGCTGGTGGTGCTGGCCGACGACGCCGCCGATGCGTACGCGGCGCCCGGGTGGCCGGGCCGGATCGTGGTGACCTCCGGGATGCTCGGCGCGCTCAGCCAGGACGAAGGCGAGGTCCTGCTGGCTCATGAGCGGGCGCACGCCGCGGCCCGCCACTACCTGTTCACGGCGGCCGCGCGGCTGGCCGCCGCGGCCAACCCGCTGCTGCGGCCGGTGGCCGCCGCTGTCGGCTACAGCGTGGAGCGGTGGGCCGACGAGCAGGCCGCGGCCGCCGCCGGGAACCGGCCCCTGGCCGCGCGCGCCGTGGCCAAGGCGGCGCTGGCCGCCAGCGCCGCCCCGCCGCGCCGGCCCGCTCCCGCGGCCGTGCTGGCCGCGTGCGGCCCGCTGGGCGCGCGCGGCGCGGGCCCGGTGCCGCGGCGGGTGGCCGCGCTGCTGCGCCCGCCGCCCCGGCCGCGGCTGCTGCTGCTCGCCGCGGCCGTCGCGCTGGTCGCGGTCTCCGGGGTTTCCGTCCTGGAAGCCGCCCGCGACCTGCACGGCCTGATCGAGTTCGCCCAGGCCGCCGCCGCCGGCCCTGACCGGCGCGGCGCGGCGCCGCGGGCTCAGACCTCCAGCGCGGCCGCGAGGTCGTCGTCGACGACCAGGACGAGCTTGCCCTGGGTGTGGCCCGCCTTCGACGACGCGGTGCGCCTCCGCGGCGTCCTGCCAGTAGTACCGGGCCTGCAGGATGACCGCCAGTGACTCGTCGTCGAACCACGGGGCCATGTGGATCAGGCGGGTCCCGCTCGGCTGCCCGTTGTACTGCTGCCAGCGGACCCGCTGCGTGCCGGGCGCCTCGGCGTGCACCGGCGTGGCGATGAGCGCCCCGTCGCGGGCCGCGCGGGCGGCGCCGTCCAGCGTGGGCGCCGCGCACGCCAGCACCTTCTCGGCTCCCCCGTCGGTCACGTCACGAACCTGCTCGGGCCAGTCGGGCTTGGTGTGGTCGATCACCGTGTCCGCGCCGAGCCGGTGCAGGAACTCGTGGTGCTGCGGGCTGGCCGTGGCCACCACGGAGGCGCCGAGGATGCGGGCGATCTGCACCGCGAAATGACCGAGCCCGCCCGCCCCGGCGGTGATCAGCACGCGGTCCCCGGGGCTGATCGCCAGCACGTCGGTCAGCCCCTGCTCGGCCGTGATCGCGTCGATCGGCGCGGCCGCCGCTTCGACGGCGGACAGCTCCTCCGGGATCGGGGCCAGCTGCTCCACCGGGCACGTCACGTACTGCGCGTAGCAGCCGGTCAGGCCCGGGTAGCCGTACACCGGCGTTCCGTCGTCCAGGGCCGCGTCGGCGCCGGTGTCGCCCACGACGACCCCGGCGAACTCGCCGCCCGGCACGTACGGCCGGGAGCCGGTCCAGCCGCCGCGGCGAAGCGCGGCGTCCCAGGGGCCGACCCCGGCGGCGAGCACCCGGACGAGCACCTCGCCCGGACCCGGCTGCGGCAGGGGGACCTCGGTGACCTTCAGCACCTCCGGGCCGCCGAACTCGCTCACCGTGATCGCCTGCATCGCCGCTCCGCTCCCTGCCGCCCGCCGCGGGCACGTCTGTGGGAGTTCCCAGCCTATGGTCCGGCCCGGCGGCGCCGCCGGATCATCGGGCCTTTGGCCTGGCGAGGCCGCCGGGTCATCGGCCCTTTGACCGGCGAGGCCGCCGGCTCAGCGAGGGCTCGGCTCGGCGGGCCGCACCGGCCCGCCGCCGTAACGGCCCTTGACCCGGTCCCCCGCCGGGTCGAACGGCGGCCGGAGGCCAGCGGTGGCCGGGTACAGCTCGCCGCCCACGTTCACCTGATAGGAGCCCGCCCGCGCGAAATCGGCGGTGACGACGTCCCCGGCCGGGTCGCGGATGTAGGCCAGTCCCACCGCGCCGCCGACGGCCTCGCCCCACGCGCCCGAGGTCACCTGGCCCACGGCCAGCCCGTCCCGCAGCACCAGCTCGCCGCCCCAGATCATCGCCTCGGGGTCGGCCAGCACGAGCGAGACCAGCCTGCGGCGGGGGCCCTCGGCTCGCGCCTTCTCCACCGCCTCCCGGCCCAGGAACGAGATGTCGGTCTTGAGCTTGCAGGCGAACAGCAGGCCCGCCTCGACCGGGTTGTAGTCCGTGGTCAGCTCGCGGCCGTAAGCCCGGTAGGCCTTCTCCAGGCGCATCGACTCGATCGCGTAGTAGCCGCCGTTGGCCAGGCCGAGGCCGGCCCCGGCGGCGGTCAGGTCGGCGTACGCTCCGACCGCGAACTCCGCGGGAACGTACAGCTCCCAGCCGAGCTCTCCGACGTAGGTGATCCTGGTCGCGCGGACCGTGGCGTAGCCGAGGTCGATCTCCCGGCTGGTGCCGAACGGGAAGGCCTCGTCGCTGAAATCGCCGCGGGAGACCAGCGACAGCAGCTCCCGCGACCTCGGCCCCATCACCCCGTAGACGGCGTACGCGCTGGTGACGTCGACGAGCGAGGCACGGGCGTCGGCCGGGATCCGCCTGGTGATGTGATCCTTGTCGCGCTCGGTGGTCGCCGCGCTGCTGACCAGCAGGAACTCGTCAGCCGAGAGCCTGGTGACGGTGATGTCGGCCTCGTAGGTGCCGCGCTCGTTGAGCATCCCGGTGTAGACCGTGCGGCCGGGCTCGACCCCGATGTCGGCCGTGCACAGCCACTGCAGCACCTGCTCGGCGTCCCGCCCGGCGAGCAGGTACTTGGAGAACGACGTCTGGTCGAACAGGGCCACGGCGGTGCGGGTGGCGCGCTGCTCCGCCGAGGACCAGGACTGCCAGTTCTGCTTCCCCCAGCCGTACTCGATGACCGGGCGCTCGCCGGGCGGGGCGAAGAAGTTGGCGCGCTCCCAGCCCATCCGGCTGCCGAAGCAGGCGTTGGCCCGCTCGAGCAGGTGGTAGGCGGGCGACCGCCGGAACGGCCGGGCGGTGGCCAGCTCGCGGTTCGGCCAGGGCACCGCGTAGTGCAGGCCCAGGACCTCGCCGACCCGGTCGTGCAGCCACTGGTTGTTGCCGTTGAACCGGGCGAACCGCCGGATGTCCACCGCCGACAGGTCGAGGCCGGGCTCTCCCTCGGTGATCCATTCCGCCAGCGCCCGGCCCGCTCCGCCCGCCGACGCGATGCCGACGGAGTTGAAGCCCGCGCCGACGAAGAAGTTCCGCAGCTCCGGGGCCTCGCCGAGGATGAACTGGTTGTCCGGGGTGAAGCTCTCCGGGCCGTTGTAGAACATCTTGATGCCGGTCTCGGCCAGCGCCGGGATCCGCGCGACCGCGTTGTCCATCAGGATCGAGAAGTGGTCCCAGTCCTCGTCCAGCAGCCGGAACTCGAACGGGTACGGCAGCGCGTCGGGCGCGACCCACGGCTTGGCCTCGGGCTCGAACCCGCCGACGACCAGCCCGCCGACCTCCTCCTTGATGTAGGTGTAGCCATCGGGGTCGCGCAGGATCGGCAGGTCGCGGTGCACCCCGTCCATGCGCTCGGTCACCACGTAGAAGTGCTCGGCCGAGTGCAGCGGCACGGTCACCCCGCACATCGCGCCGACCTGCTTGGCCCACTGGCCGGCGCAGTTGACGACCACCTCGGCCTCGATGTCGCCCTGGTCGGTGCGGACCCCGGTGACGGCGCCGCGCGCGTGCCGGATGCCGGTGACCCGGGTCCGCTCGCGCACCGTGACCCCGCGGTCGCGGGCCCCCCGCGCCAGCGCCGCGGTCAGGTCCGTGGGATTGGCCCGGCCGTCGCCGGGCAGCCAGATCGCCCCGGCCAGATCGGCGACGTTCATGATCGGGTAGAGCTCGCGCGCCCGCTCCGGGCTGATCAGCTCGCACTCCAGCTGGTAGGCCTCGGCGGCCGCGGCCGTCCGGCGCAGCTGGACCATGCGGTCCTGGGTCCGGGCGACGGTGACGCCGCCGCACCGGCGGAAGCCGGTGCCCAGGCCGGTCTCCTGCTCGAGCCGGGCGTACAGCTCCGTGGAGTACTGCACCAGCCGGGTGCCGTTCTCCGAGGCGCGCAGCTGGCCGATCAGGCCGGCCGCGTGCCAGGTGGTGCCGCAGGACAGCTGCCCCTGCTCGAGCAGCAGCACGTCGGTCCAGCCCATCGCGGCGAGGTGGTAGGCGACGCTGGTGCCGATCACCCCGCCGCCGATGATCACCACCCGGGCGCGGGCGGGCAGGCCGGGCGGGGCGGGCCGGCCGGGCAGGCCGGGCCGGGCCGGGTGCACCGGGCGGATGGGCCATCTCAGTCATCGCGCTGGACATCCTCAAGCAGGCGGGTGAAGTCACCGGCCGAGAAGCCCTCCGCCGCCCCCTCGAACCGCTCCATCGCCCACGACCAGAAGTCGAAGTCCAGCGGGCTGGCCGCGTGCTGGATCGCGCCCCACAGGGTCCACCCGTACTTGCCCGCCAGGCCGAGCAGCCGGGCCCGGGCGATCTTGCCGTGCAGCGGCTTCCCGTAGTACGCCGTGACCAGCTCGGCCAGGGCGTCCACCGAGAGGCGGCACTCGCCCCAGATGTTGCCGAGCTCGAAGCAGGCGTCGTTGTTGCCCGAGTACTCGTAGTCGATCAGCCAGATGCGGTCCCCGTCGTCGATGAAGTTGGCGGCCAGCAGGTCGTTGTTGCACGGGACGGTGCCGGCGTCGCGGACGGCCAGCGCGGCGGCGGCCGCCTCGAACCGCGGCATCAGGTCGTCGTATCCGGCCGGGATCCGGAAGCCGCGGGACCGGACGACCGACAGGTACCGGCGCTGGATGTCGAACATGTCGAAGTCGTTGCCGAACCGCGGCCCGGAGTGCAGGCGCCGGCACGCCTGGGCGATGCGCGCGATGTTGCCGGGAGCGGCCACGTCCGCGTTGCCGAACGTGCGGCCCTCGATGTAACCGACGACCAGCAGGCTGTCCTGCGGGCGGTACTCGATGACCGGCGCGCCCGCGCCGGCCGCCGCCGCGGCCACCGAGTTGCGGTACTCGGCGTCCCGGTCGATGGCCAGCAGGTCGCCGCCCGCGTCGGAGACGCGCGCGACGAACGCCCCGTCCGGCGTGGTCACCTTGTAGTTGCGGTTGGTCAGCCCGCCGGGCAGTTCCTGCACCGAGCGCGGCCTGGCGGCCAGGCTCTCGGTCCGGTCGAAGAGCGCGTCGAGCTCGGCCTGCTCCGGCCCGGCGGGCGCTCCGGCGGCCGGGGCCGGCTCGGGCGGAGCCGGCCCGGTATCCGCGTACCGTCTGTCCTCCACCATTCGCGCCCTCTGCCGCCCTTTCACGCTTAAGGTCTAGACGCTAATAGCCCGGCCGTCTCCCCCCGAAGCACCGCCGCGTTTCCCGCGATCTTCCCCCATGTGGCGCTCGCACTCAAGGGAGCATCCCGGGATCCGAGAGCAGTGCAAAGGGTCTGGACAGTTTGCCGTGCGCAACCGTACGCTACGCCTCAACCATGCGGTCCGTCGCCAGAGGAGGCCCGGCATGAGCACCGGCGACAGGAGTACCGGCACCCAGGCTCCCGGCGGGCAGGAGCGGGATACGGCCGACCTGCTCCGCTTCGGCTACAAGCAGGAACTGCGGCGCGGTCTCGGGCTGTTCAGCTCGTTCGCGGTCGCGTTCAGCTATATCTCGCCGTCGACCGGGATCTTCACGCTGTTCGCGCTCGGCCTGACCACCCTGGGCGGGGTGTTCATCTGGACCTGGCCGGTGGTGGCCCTCGGCCAGTTCATCATCGCGCTGAACTTCGCCGAGGTGTCCAGCCACTATCCGGTGGCCGGCTCGGTCTTCCAGTGGACGAAGTACCTGGCCAACCGGAGCTACTCCTGGTTCACCGGCTGGATCTACCTGTTCGCCGGCATCATCACCGTCAGCGCCGTGGTCGCGACCCTGCCGATCGCGCTCATCCCGGCGCTGAACGGGCTCGGCTGGCACAGCCTCAACGCGGCCAGCCTCCACACCCAGGAGGTCGTGGCGCTGATCACGCTCGCGGTCATCACGATCCTGAACATCTACGGCGTGCGGCTGGTCGCGATCATCAACAACACCGGAGTGCTGTTCGAGATCCTCGGCATGTTCGTGTTCGCGCTGGTCCTGCTGGCCTTCCACAACCACCAGGGCATCAAGGTCGTCACCAACAGCGGCGGCATCCCGGTGAACGGGAGCACGTTCCTGGCCGCGATGTTCATGAGCCTGTTCGTGATCTACGGCTTCGACACCGCGTCCACGCTGGCCGAGGAGACCCGCGACCCGCGCCGGAACGCGCCCAAGGCGGTCCTGTTCTCGGTGATCGGCGCGTTCGTCATCGGCGGGGTATTCCTGGCGGGCATACTGGTCGCGATCCCGAACCTGAAGACCGCGATGTCGGGCCTGGGCTGGAATCCGGCGCAGGTCATCGAGGCCAACTTCTCCTCCGGCTTCTCGACCCTGTACCTGCTCGTGGTCTCGGCGGCGATCTTCGTCTGCTGCCTGTCGATCCTGGCCGCGACGATCCGGCTGGCCTTCGGCATGGCGCGCGACAACCAGCTGCCGTTCTCCAGGCCGCTGGCCAAGGTGGCGCCCAACCTGCACACTCCGGTCTGGACCTGCATCGTGGTGGCGCTGCTGGCCGCGGTGCCGTTCCTGAAGTACGCGGGCGTGGCGATCATCGCGATCGCCGCGACCGGCATGATCTACCTGAGCTACTTCCTGTGCAACCTCGTGATCCTGCGGGCGCGCGTCCGCGGCTGGCCCAAGACCAGCGCGCCGTTCCGGCTCGGCCGGTGGGGCCTGCTGGTGAACATCGTCGGGCTGATCTACGGCGGGGCGATGCTCATCAACTTCGCCTGGCCGCGGGTGGCTCAGCAACCCCAAGCCCAACCAGACCGGCGGGCTGCTCACCTTCGGAGTCGACTTCCTCAACGACATCCCGATCCTGTGGATCGTGGCGATCGGCATCACGCTGATCGGCACCATCTACTTCCTGGTCGCCGGGCGGGCCAAGACCTTTGCGCCGGTGACGCTGCCTTCGGACGACGACCTGCCGATCGTGGGTAACCCGGGGACCGCGCCCGGGTCCGACGGCTGACCACCCCTACATGCCGACACAGCCAGGCTCCGGGCGCCGCGATGCCCGGCCTGCGCTGCGGACCATCGCGAGGCAGCCACCGCTGATCGTGCGCGGGCCGGGAGCGACGGTGCACGCGCAGATCGAGGACTGGCTGGCCGGGGAGATCGCCGTCGGCGCGCTGGTCCCCGGCGACCGGCTGCCCACCGAGCACGACCTGGCGGCGTGGTTCGGCGTAAGCCGCATGACGCTGCGCCACGCGCTCGCCGAGCTGGCCAGGCGCGGCCTGGTGACCCGGACGGTCGGGCGGCACGGCGGCACGTTCGTGGCCGCGCCCAAACTGGAGCAGGATCTGACCACCCTGGCCGGGCTCTCCGAGCAGCTGCGCCGCCACGGGATGGTCGCCGGGGCCCGGGTGCTGACCGCGGCCCAGCGCCCGGCCGGCCCGGCCGCGGGGGCGGCCCTGCAGATGAGCGAGGATGAGCCGGTGTTCGAGGTCCGCCGGATCCGGCTCGCCGACGGCCGGCCCATCGTCCTGGAGCGCTCGCTGTTCCCCGCGGCCCGGTTCCCGGGGATGCTGGATTGCCGGCTGGACGGCTCGCTCTACGAGCTGCTCGAGGTCAAGTACGGGATGCGGCCGCACCGGGCCCGGGAGAGCATGGAACCGGTCACCGCCGGGGTGCGCGAGGCCGAGGCGCTGGAGGTCACCGAGGGCGCTCCGCTGATGCTGGTCGAGCGGACCGCCTACGCCCGCTCCGGCGAGCCGCTCGAGTTCGCCCGTGACCTGTTCCGCGGTGACCGCACCCGGGTCGTGGTGTGGACCTCCGAGCTGGCCGGCGAACTCTGAGCCCTGGCAGATCCATCTGCTCGACCGAATCCCCGGCCCGACCGGGCCGGCACCGCCACGATCCCGGTTACGCCGGTGCACTCAATGGCGGGCGGCGTGCTCTGCCTGGGCCCGAGACGGGCGGATGAAGAAGGTTCACTGACGGCGGCGCCGGGTCCACCGGGGCCCGGTGAGCGCCCAGTCGGCCTCCCAGCCCGCGAGCCGCCGGCGGTCCATCAGCCGCCGGACCAGCCAGGCCAGGACGAGCAGCAGCGCCGCCAGGGCGGCCGGGGCGAGCGCCCTCGCGCTGGTCACCCGCTCCGCCAGCACCGAGCCGGGCAGCGGGGGTCCGGTCGGCCGGCCCAGCCTGTCCACCCAGACCCGGACCGTCCGGCCGGCCCAGCTGCCGGCCTTCACCGGAATCTGGCCGATCCGGTCCCTCCCGTCGGGCCCCATCCAGTGGGCCAGCACCAGGACCACCGGGGTCCAGGGCAGCCCGAACTCGAACTGGGGCTGCGCCGGCGCGGTCTCCAGCAGGGTCGCGGCGACCTGGCGCCACGACTGCTGGGCGTGCTGCTCACGCACCACCCCTTGCTCCGCCCACCGTCCCGCACCGATGATCGACAGCGGCGCGCCGACGAGGAACACCACGATCAGCCCGGCGGTGATCCAGGCCTCGATCCGGTCCGTACGGCGTCGCAGCCGGTTGTTGCTCATCCACAGCCGCCGGGCGAGCCGCGTCAGCCAGCCCGTCCTCGCGAGCCGCCTGGTCCGCACCGCTTTCTCCTTCATGTACCGCCCCCCGCATGGGCAATTGTTACTCCGGCCAGGCTGCTGCCCGCGGCCGGGGTGGTTGGCGCCAGCCGCCTGACGTCACGTCGAGATCACCGCGGCGCCGGTGAACCGGTCGGCGGCCAGGTCGGCCAGGGCCTGGCCGGCCCGGTCGAACGGGTACGGGTTGACCGTGACCCGCAGCCGGAGCTGCTCCGCCAGCCGGAGGAACTCCTCGCCGTCGCCCCGGGTGTTGGAGGTGACGCTGCGCAGCGTCCGCTCCTGGAACAGGTGCGCGTCGTAGTTCAGCGCCGGGATGTCGGTCAGGTAGATCCCGGCGACCGCCAGCGTCCCGCCGCGGTCGAGCGCGGCGAGCCCGGGCAGGACCAGGTCCCCGACCGGCGCGAACAAGATCGCCGAGTCCAGCGGCTCCGGGGACGGGTCATAGGAATCCTGCGCGGACGCGGCGCCCAGGCCGAGCGCCAGCTCGCGGGCCTTCTCGTCACGGGTGAACACGTGCACGGCGGCGCCCCCCGCGATCGCGATCTGCGCGACCAGGTGGGCCGAGCCGCCGAATCCCCAGATCCCGAGCCTGCCGCCGGGCGGCAGCTCGGCGCGCTTCAGCGCCCGGTAGCCGATGATGCCCGCGCACAGCAGCGGCGCGAGCTCGGCGTCGCTGAACCCCCCGGGCAGCTCGTACACGTAGGCGTCGGACGCCACCAGGTACTCCGCGTACCCGCCCTGGATGTCCCAGCCGGTGTAGACCGAGCGCGGGCAGAGGTTCTCCAGGCCCCGCCGGCAGTACCGGCAGGAGCCGTCCGTGCCCGCCAGCCAGGCCGCTCCGACCCGGTCACCGACGGCGAACCTGGCGGCTCCCGGCCCGGCGGCGACCACCTCTCCCACGACCTCATGGCCGGGCGTGACCTCCGGCGCCTTCGGCGGCAGGTCCCCCTCGGCCAGGTGCAGGTCGGTACGGCAGACACCGCACTTCAGCACCCGGATCAGCAGCTGTCCCGGGCCAGGTTCGGGAACTTCTCGTTCGATGAGCCGCAACGGACCGGTCGCCACCGGCCCAGGCTCGTGCACCACCCACGCCCGCATGCCCAACAGGCTATGTCGGCCGGGGCGCTACACTGACACGTATGGCTTATCGGCACGTCACGACGACGCCGGGCGAACCCCGGCGCGACGCGGCGTGACCTGAGACACCACGCCAAGGCCCCGGGAGCAGCCATCCCGGGGCTTTTTCTCTACCACGAGATGGTGCCGTTCCCGCGGAACCTCGGACCGCTCACGACCACCGAGACAACGCAAACCAACGGAGGCACCGATGAACACCAACCACGCACCCGACGGCCACGCACCCGACGGCCACGCACCCGCAGGCCAGGCACCGGCCGACCACCGGCGGCTCGGCCGCGAGCTGAAGCTGTTCGCCACCGACCCGCTCGTCGGCGCCGGGTTGCCGCTCTGGCTGCCCGACGGCGCCGTGATCCGGGCCGAGCTGGAACGGCTCGCCGCCGAGGAGGCCATCCGCGGCGGCTGCCAGCCGGTCTACACCCCCGTCCTGGCCAAGCGGGCGCTGTTCGAGCGCTCGGGCCACTGGGCCAAGTTCGCCGACGATATGTTCCCGCCGATGCGGGTCGGCGAGGAGGAGTTCGTGCTGCGGCCGGCGAACTGTCCGCACCATGCCCTCGTCTACGCCTCCGAGCAGCGCAGCTACCGGGACCTGCCGGTACGCCTGGCCGAGCTGGGCGCCATGTTCCGCAGCGAGCTGTCCGGAGTGCTCGGCGGGCTGTCCCGGGTCAGGCAGATCAACCTCGACGACACTCACGTGTTCTGCGCGCCCGAGCAGATGCCGGGCGAGATCGCGCGCGCCCTGCGGTCGGTACAGCGCTGCTACCGGCTGCTCGGCATCGACGTGGCCCGCCACCGGCTGTCCCGGCGCGGCAGCGGCGATGGCTACCTGGGCGGCGATGACCTGTGGTCGGCGGCCGAAGGCCACCTGGCCGCGGCCCTGCGCGACCTCGGGCTCGATTACGAGGACGCCCCGGGCGAGGCGGCGTTCTACGGGCCGAAGATCGACATCCAGGTGGCGGATCCGGCCGGCCGTGAGGAGACCCTGTCCACCATCCAGCTGGACTTCAACCAGCCAGCACGCCTCGACCTGGGCTACATCGGCCCCGACGGCGGCAGGCACCGCCCGGTCATGATCCACTGCGGGGTGCTGTCCGCGATGGAACGGCTGGTTGCGCACCTCATCGAGCGCTACGGCGGGGCGTTCCCGCCCTGGCTGGCCCCGGTGCAGGTAGTCGTGCTGCCCGTCGCCGAGGCGCACGCCGGGCCGGCCGGCAGCGTCACCGGCCGGCTGCGCGCGGCCGGGCTGCGGGCCGAGTGCGATCCGGCCGACGCTACCCTGGGGGCCAGGATCCGCCGGGCCCGCGACCGCAGGATCCCCTACGTCGCCGTGATCGGCGACCGGGAAGACGCTGGCGGGCTCGTCGCCCTGCGGCTGCGCGACGGCCGGCGTCTGGACGGCATCGGCGCGGAACGGCTGGTCAGCGAGGTTTCCCGGCAGGTCGCCGACCGCTGCGCCGACCTCGGCTTCCGGTAGGCAGCACGAACGAGGTCACCGCGGCGGCGAAATCGTCACCGACCTCCCGGCGCTCGCGCTGCTGCTCGGCGGCGCTCCGGGCGGCGAAGCGGGCCCGCGCCCCGGGACGCCGGTCGACTAGGATCATCGCCCATGCGTGGCCAGCAGGCCGGTACTGACCGGGGCGAGGCCGTGCTGGCCCAGGCGGTCGCCGCCTACCAGGCCGCTCTCGGCTCCCGCCTGACCGCGGCGTACGCGCTGGGCAGCCTCGCCCACGGCGGGTTCAGCCCGCTGGTCAGCGACGTCGATCTCGGGCTCATCCTGCGGGACCCGCCCTGGATGAAGGACCGCCTGGCCATCCGCGCCGTGGCCCGGGCCGTGCGAGCCGGCGGATCCGAGTTGCACCAGCGGCTGTCGGTGTTCTGGGGAACGCCCGCCACCCTGGCGGGCCGGGCCAGCGGCGGCCGGTTCCCCCCGCTCGACCGGCTGGACCTGCTCGACTACGGCCGCCTGCTGACCGGGCAGGACGCTCGTCACGGCGTGGCCCGGCCCGGGCCGGAAGAACTGCTCGTGGCCGGCGCCGAGTTCGCCCTCGCCACCCTGGGCGGAGGCGGGAACCTGCCCGGCCGCCTCCGGGCCCTGGCCCGGCCCGGCGTGCGCGACCGCGGCGCCCTGGCCGAGATCCGCAACCCGGCGCGGCTGGTCTCCCGCGGGCCGCGGCGGACGACCAAGATCGTGCTGTTCCCGGTCCGGTTCCTGTTCACCGCGGCCACGGGCCGGGTGGGCACCAACCCCCTCGCGGCCGAGCACTACCTGGCCAGCGCCGGTGCGCCCGCCGCCGAGCTGGTCGCGGCCGCCCTGGCCTGGCGCCTCGAACCGCCGGCCGACGAGGCGGCGGCCACCGCGCTGCTGGGCCGCGAGCTCATCCCGCTGTACGCGTGCTACCTCGACGACCACATCACGCGCCTGTCCGCGGCCGGCCGCCGAGGGCTGGCCGGAAGCTTCCGCCGCTGGCGGGCCCGCCTGCTGGCCTGAGCCATCGGCGCTGCCTCCAGAGGGCATCCGGCGCGCGCTGCGAAGGCAGCGCTTTCATCCGTTGATGTCAGGCAACGAGGACGTGGGCAGGCAGGGGAGGATGAAAAGGGTTCAATGTGCCAGGCTTTCGCTCAGGCAACAGTGAGGAGCAGCCCCATGGACCGGGAAGCCTGGCTGGCCGAGCGGCGGGCGGCGGTCGTGGCCGATTACGACCGCGGCGCCGCGACCTACGACGATCTCCCTTATTCCGCCGACGTGCAGTACGAATGGGTGGCCCGGCTGCTGCGCACGGTCCCGGACGGCGGAACGGTCCTGGACGCGCCGTGCGGCACCGGCCGGTACTTCCCCCTGGTCACCGCGGCAGGCCGGCGCGTCGCGGGCGTCGACCAGTCGGCGGGCATGCTCGCCCAGGCCCGGGCCCGGGGCATCGCGTACTCCCTGGAACGCAAGACGCTGCAGGACCTGTCCTACACCGGGGAGTTCGACGCGGTCATGACGGTCGACGCGATGGAGAACGTGCCGCCGGAAGACTGGCCTTCGGTGCTGGCGAACCTTCGCCGGGCGGTGCGGCCGGGCGGCCACATCTATATGACGGTCGAGGAGGTCAGCCAGGCGCACATCGAGCAGGCCTTCCAGAGCCTGTCCGCTCGCGGCCTGCCCGCGGTTCCGGGCGAGATCGTCGAGGGCGACGTCGCGGGCTACCACTACTATCCGGGCCGGGAACGCGTGATCGGGTGGTTCGCGGCCGAGGGCCTGACCGTCGTGGACGAGGGCTACAGGCAGGAAAACGGCTGGGGCTACCGCCACTTCCTGCTGCGCCGTCCCTGACGGCAGCTCCGGAGGCCACAGGGCACCCGTCGCCCGCGGCCGGCCGCCGAGCGGAAAGGTGATCGTGGATGGATCCCAGGCAGCGCGGCGACGCCGCCGACGGTCAGCCCGCGGTTCCCCGCCCGGGCTTCTTCCGGAGCTTCTCCTTCGCCGGGCAGGGGGTGTGGTACGTCGTCCGCACCCAGCGCAACATGCGGGTCCACCTGCTGGCCGGGTCGGCGGCGATCGTGGCCGGCCTGGTCCTGCGCATCGGCGCGGCGGACTGGGCCTGCGTGCTGACGGCCATCGGGCTGGTGCTCACGGCCGAGACGCTGAACACCGTCGTGGAGGCGCTCACCGACCTGTGCACCGACGAGTACCACCCGCTGGCCAAGATCGCCAAGGACGCGGCGGCGGGCGCGGTCCTGATCTCCTCGGCGGCGGCCCTGGGCGTGGGCATCGCCGTCTTCCTGCCCCGGCTGCTCAGGTCACCGGGCTGACCCGCGGCCACAGCTGGAGATCTTCAGCACGACCAAGGCCACCGCCGAGTGGGCCGACGAGGCGCAGCAGCGCTGGGGGTGACACCGGGGCCTGGGCCCGGTCCCAGCGCCGCCGGTCTGGCCCGGTACGTGCACGACGCCATGCTGGCCAACGCCAGCCGCTCCACGCCCTGACGCTGGCCGCCCCGTAGGGTCTGGGGGACGAGGAGCCGACCCCCGGGGAGAACATGAAGCCGATCTCGTGGCTGACCGCCGGCGGCCTGGCCTCCTGCGGAGCCGCGCGGCTGGCCGCCGCCGACCGCTGCCGCCGTTTCGAGGCGGGCACGGTGCCGTTGCTGGCGTTCACCCCGCACGCGGCCGCGGCCGCGCTGCTCGGCTCGCTGCTGCTGCGGCGCAAGGGCCCGGCCGCCGCCGCCGCGCTCACCGGGGCCGCGCTGGCCGCGGTGGTGGCGCCGCGGGCGGTCGGGCGGCCGCAGCCGCGGGCCGGCGGGCCGGTGCTCCGCGTCATCACCGTGAACACGCTGAAAGGCCGGGCGTCGGCGGAGGCGGTCGTCGGCCTGGCGCGGCGTCACGGCGCCGACGTGCTGTTCCTGCAGGAACTCACCGAGCCGGCGGTAAGCCGGCTCAAGCAGGCCGGGCTGACCGACCTGCTCCCGCACGAGATGACCGATCTGGCCAGCGCCGGTGCCAGTGCCCGCGGCCACGGCCGCGGCATCTACGCCCGGTTCCGGCTGGCCGAGGGGCCGGATCTTCGTCATCCGTCGATACCGGGCTCAGCGTATGCGGGCCGTCGCGGCCAGGATGACAAGGGTTCGCCGGCCGACGCGGCCCAGCTCACGGCCCGGCTGGAGCTTCCCGGCGGGCAGCGCGCGGACCTGGTCTGCGTCCACGTGTCCCGGCCCAGGCCGCCGTGGTCGCCGGCGAACACCGTCCGGTGGCGCCGCGAGCTGGCGGCCCTGCCGGCCCCGGCGGGACCGGCGGCGGACCCGCCGCGCGTGCTGGCCGGCGACTTCAACGCCACCGCTGATCACGCCCGCTTCCGCCGGGTGCTGCGGCTGGGGCACGTCGACGCCGCCGCCCGGGTCGGTCGCGGGCTGATCCCCACGTGGGGGCCGGAGCCCTGGGGCAGGCCTGCCCTGCTCACCATCGATCACGTCCTGGTCGATCCCGGCTGCACCGTGCTGGCGGTCTCGGTGCACCCGCTGCCCGGCAGTGATCACCGCGCGGTCTACGCCGAGTTCCGGCTGCCGTCCGCGGGTTAGCCGGCGACCCGGGATTCGGCGGCGAGCTGCTCCAGCCAGTCGCGGCTGGCCGCCGCGATCCTGGCCGGGACGCCGAGCTCGCCCAGCAGGTCGGCCGCGGCGGCCATCTCGTCGGCGCGCCGGACCGCGTGGGTGATGCTGCCCTGCTCGAGGCGGTCCAGCATGGCCGTCCCGATGTCCTCGGCGATGTTGTCGCGCAGCCAGGCCTCGCAGCCCGCCGCCCGGCCCGCCCGCAGCGATTCGGTCACCGCCGCGGCCATGCCCTTGTAGAACACGCTGCGGCACAGCTTGCGGCTGGCCGCGGCGCCCGCAGGCCCCGGGATGGCCTCGATGTTCCCGCCCAGCCCGGTGAGCGCGGCCGCGACCTCGGCGGCCGCGGTCCCGCTGGCGAGCATCGGCGTGGCCAGGCCGCGGCCGGGCACCGGCGCCATCATGGCCACGTCAGCGAACGCGATACCGCGCGGCTGCGCCAGGGCCGCGAGCCGCAGCTTGAGGCCGGCCGACGAGGTGTTGAGGTCCGCGTACAGGGCCCGCGGGCCGAGCCCGGGCAGGCTGGCCAGGAAGGCCGCCTCGGCCTCGTGCGCGGTGGTCAGGCTGAGCACGAGGCCGGCTCCGGCGCAGGCTTCCGCGTCGCTGCCGGTCGCGACGACCCCGTCCGGCGGGCCGGCCGCCGGGTCGTAGCCGCGCACGGTGGCCCCGGCGGCGGCCAGGTCGCGGCTGATGATCGAGCCCGCCTCGCCGAGGCCGAGCACGGCGACCACGGTGACCGATGAGCCCGTTTCATCCTCCCCTGGGCTACCCACGTGTTGTGGGCGTGAGGTCGACGGATGAAAAGGGTTCACTGCGTCGGCTACCACGCCCCTACAGTGCCATCCGGGGGCCGGCGCCGCGAGCGGCGTGCCCGTTATGGCTGATCGGCCCGGTCGCCGGCGATCAGGGTTGCTCTTCCTCGTGGCCCGCAACGCGCGGCCGGGAACCCGTCTGGCCGGGGCAGGCGGACAGGCGGCCCGCCTGCGTGGTCAGGTACTGCTGCTCGCGCAGGTTCGTGGTGCGGGCCGCCGCGGCCCGGAACTCGGCGATCGCGTTCTCCCGGTCGCCGGCCTGCTCCAGCAGGTGGGCGCGCACGGAGTGCAGCCGGTGGTGGTCGCCGAGGCGCTCGCCGAGGCCGTCGAGCAGCGCGAGGCCGGCCTGCGGCCCGCTGGCCATCGCCGCGGCCACGGCCCGGTTGAGCCGCACCATCGGGTTGCCGGTCATCGACTCGAGCCGGGCGTAGAGGGCGAGGATCTGCGGCCAGTCGGTGTCGGCGTGCCGCCCGGCCTGGTCGTGCAGGGCCGCAATCGCCGCCTGAACCTGGTACTCGCCGACCTGCCCCCGGCGCAGCGCCTCGGTGATCAGGCCGGTCCCCTCCCGGATGAGGCCCCGGTCCCACCGGCTGCGGTCCTGCTCGGCGAGGGGGATCAGCTCGCCGCCGGCGCCGCTGCGGGCCGGGCGCCGGGCGTCGGTGAGCAGCATCAGCGCCAGCAGGCCGGCCACCTCGGGGTCCTCGGGCAGGGCGGCGTGGATGGCCCGGGCCAGGCGGATGGCCTCGCCGGAGAGGTCGGCGCGGGCCAGGTCGGGACCGCTGCTGCTGGTGTAGCCCTCGTTGAACAGCAGGTAGAGGACGTGCAGTACCAGCCGGAGGCGTTCGGGGCGCTGGCCGGGTGACGGGAGCGCGAACCGCTCGCCCGATGCCTTGATCTTGGCCTTGGCCCGGCTGATCCGCTGGCCCATGGTCGCCTCGGGCACCAGGAACGCGGCCGCGATCTCGCGGGTGGTCAGGCCGCCGACCGCGCGGAGCGTCAGCGGGATGGCCAGCGCCGGCGTGAGGGACGGGTGGCAGCACATGAACATGAGGATCAGCGTGTCGTCGCGCCCGGAGGGCGGGTCCGGGCTGGCCGCCGACCACGAGGCGGCCAGCGCCTCCCGGCGACGGCGCGCCTCGTCGCTGCGGTAGGCGTTGGCCAGGCGGCGGGAAGCCACCCGGATCAGCCAGCCGAGCGGGTGGTCCGGCCGCCCGCCGGCGGGCCACGTGGCGGCCGCGGCGATCAGCGCCTCCTGCACGGCGTCCTCGGCGTCGGCGAAGTCGCCGTAGCGGCGGATGAGCGCCCCGAGGGCCTGCGGCGCCAGCTCGCGCAGCAGGTCCTCGAGGCTCACCGTGGCGGTCACGGCCGGGCTGGCCTCACAGCTCGGGGTCGGGGGCGCTCAGCACCTCGCGTACCTCGATCGGCTGCCGGATCGGCACCCCGTTCTGGCCCGGGGCCGCCGACGCCCGGGCCGCGATCTCGATGGCCCGCTGCGCCGACTCGACGTCCACCAGCCGGTAGCCGGCCAGCAGCTCCTTGGACTCGGGGTACGGACCGTCCGTGATCACCGGGGCGCTGATCCCGTCGCTGACCACGAACTTGGCCAGCTCGGGCCCGGCCAGCCCCTGCGCGTCGACGAGCTCGCCGAGCTCGGCCAGCTCGGCGTTGAGCGCCTGCTGGAACTCGATGTGCGCCTTGATGTCCTCGGGACTCCACTGCGTCATCGGCGCGCAGTCCGACTCGACCTCTCCGTAGTTCTGCAGCAGCATGAATCGCATCGCTCCATCCTCCCTGACCGGTGCGGCGCCCGCTGGCGCCGCTCCCCCGCTTACCCGGATGTCACCGCCGCGGTCCCGTTCTCGACATCGGCGGCCCGCCGGGTCTTGCCGTGAGCGTTGCCCGGGTCGGGGCACGGCGATCAACGGCCCCAAGCTAGCGCTAACCGCGGGACAGGAAAGGCCGATGTAACTCCCTATGGCGCAGGCCGCTCTCAGCGATCACGAGATCCGGTCTCGGATATCGGGTTGGCGTAGCGCCGGAATTCTGGTATACAAGTAGCCGGGGGATAAATAGTTTCCGCGATAGCGGGCAGGCGGCTCTTCTGCAGGCCGCCCGGCGGTTCCGCCGCTCCACGACTTCCGGCTCGATAGCATGGCCCGCTGACGTGGCCTCATGAGTTCGCTAGCTGACGACTCCGCTGCCTGAACGCTCCGCCGCCCGTCCCGGATCCGGCCCCGGCCGCGGGATCCGGGGCAGATCCGGAGCCGAGCCACTCAACCTCCCGGGTCATTACGACAAAGTACCCGGGATCAAATCCAGCGGTTGTCCTCGGCATTCTCCCGAGGCACTGCGCGTTTATTCCGCGCCGCGCCAACCCTCCAGTCCGGCACGCCCAAATTCGGGCTGCCCAGAAAGGAAACCTATGACTATCACCACACAGCAGCGCACGGCGCCATCACCGGATCCGGACCTCGGTGATGCCGCGCCGGTCCCGGTATCGGGAATCCTCGACATACGCGACGACCGGGCCTTCGTCCGGGCCGCCGGTTACCGCCCGGGCCCCGGCGACATCTACATCCCCCTCTCCCAGGTCCGCCAGCATGGCCTTCGCCGGGGAGATCACATCGCCGGAGCCGCCCGGGCCGCGAGAGATGCCGGGGGCGCGGGAGATGCCCGGGCCGGCGGGGCCGCCCGGCCCGCGGGGACGGCGCAGGCACCTCGCCCGGGCGCGGGAGACCGGCCTGCGCGCCGCTCCAAGGCGGCCGGGAAGTCCGGCGCGCTGGTCCGCATCGACGCGGTCAACGGCCTGGCGCCCGAGCAGGCCAGGGCACGCCCCGACTTCGACGAGCTGACCCCGGTCTATCCGCAGGAGCGGCTGCGCCTGGAGTCCGGTTCCACCTCGCCCACGGCGCGGATCATCGACCTGGTGAGCCCGATCGGCAAGGGCCAGCGCGGCCTGATCGTCTCCGCGCCGAAGGTCGGCAAGACGATGGTGCTGCAGGCCATCGCCACCGCGGTCGCGGCCAGCCATCCCGAGGTACACCTGATGGTCGTGCTCGTGGGCGAGCGGCCCGAAGAGGTCACCCACCTGAAGCGACTGGTCCGCGGCGAGGTCATCTTCTCCACCTTCGACCAGTCCGCCCGCGATCACATCATGGTCGCGGAACTGGCGATCGAACGGGCCAAGCGCCTGGTCGAACTCGGCCGGGACGTCGTGGTGCTGCTCGACTCCATCACCCGGCTGGGCCGGGCCTACAATCTCGCCGCGCCCGCCAGCAGCCGGATCCTGGCCGGCGGGGTGGCGACGTCGGCGCTGCAGCCGCCGCGCCAGTTCCTCGGCGCCGCGAGGAACATCGAGGAGGGCGGCTCGCTGACCATCCTGTCCAGCGCCCTGGTGGAGACCGGCTCCCGGATGGACGACGTGTTCTTCGAGGAGTTCAAGGGCACGGGGAACATGGAACTGCGGCTGCGCCGCGACCTGGCCGAGAAGCGGATCTTCCCCGCGATCGACATAGGGCCGTCCGGAACCCGCCGGGACGACCTGCTGATGTCACCGCAGGAGCACGCGGCCGTCAGCGGCCTGCGCCGGGTCCTGGCCGGCCTCGATCCCCAGCAGGCTCTCGAATTGCTGCTGGACAAGACCCGCGATACCGCGTCGAACCCGGAATTCCTGCGTCAGCTCCTGTCCCCCGGGATGGCACGACCAGCCGGCGGGAGAAGGACCGCGCTCATCCTCCCGCGGCCTGATCCGCGGCCGGGACCAGGCGGATGCTGGCGGCGTGCCGCCGCGCCAGCTCACGGTAGGTCTCGGGGTTGGTCTCGACCCACCGCCTCGCTCCCCCGGTGATCTCGCCGGCGATCCGGGCGGGCACCCCCACGGCGAGCATGCCGTCGGGGATCGTCATGCCGGGCGGCACCGTGCAGCCCGCCGCCACCAGCGCGCGCCGGCCCACGGTCGCGCCGTCGAGCACGGTGGCGCCGTTGCCCACCAGCGCCTCGGCGCGGATGACCGCGCCGTGGACCACGCACAGGTGACCGACGGTCGCGCCCTCGCCGACCTCGGTGACCGGGTCGGTGCCACCGTGCAGGACCGATCCGTCCTGCACGTTGGCGCCTCGCCGCACGATGATCGGCCCGAAGTCGGCCCGCAGCACCGCTCCGTACCAGATCGACGCGTCGGCCTCGACCAGCACGTCCCCGACCAGGGTGGCGGTCGGCGCGATCCACGCCGCGGGGCTGACGGCCGGCTCGCGGCCCTCGAAGGCGAACATTGGCATCCGCCAATCATGCACCCCGGCCGCGTGCCAGACTGCCCTGCATACCTGCCCGCGTCACGCCCCGGGCGGCTCCCGCCGGGGCGCTAGTTCCTGACGTGCCGGATGAGCTTACCGAGATGAGTGTGACTTAAGTCACACTCGCGTTTAGCGTGGTTTCGGCATTGCCGTGCCTGTCTGTGCGGCAGCGTAGTGCCCCGGCAGCACCTAGCGTGCGTGGCGGTCACCTCCCCCGGTGGCTTTCCGATGCCCTGAACCGCACGGCGTCCGCACGCGCTGGCCAGGGAAATCGCCCGGGCCGGCATTCGGTGACCGCCGAGCGCGATGATCGCGCCTGACCGAAGGCTGCGTAGTGTCCCGCCCTCCCGCCAGGCATCAGAAGCCACGGGGCTCCTCCGGCCGACCGGACCGGCGTGGCCTGCCCGATCGCCCCGATCAGCCCGCCCGGGCTGCCTCCTCCGGCTGGCTCGCGGCCCCCACGGCGTCGGCCACCCTCACCGCGTCCGGCGCGCTGGCCCTGCCCGCCGGGCTGGCCAGGCCCGCCCGGCCGGCCGGCCACCGGAAGCCGTCGGCGCGCCGTAAGGCGTCGCCGATCACGTCGGCGCTGCAGGACAAGCGGATCGTGGCGGCGGTGGCGGGCTCCACCCTGCTCGTCTCCGCGGCCGCCGCCGCGCCCGCGGCGGTCCGCTGGTCCGAGGCCAAGCTTCATCCTGCCGCGACGGGCCAGGCGCCCGGGCTCAACGACCTGCAAGCCAACCCTCCGGCCAGCCAGGGCGCCGGGGGCGTTCAGGTCAATGCCGCCGGGAACGCCACCAACCAGTGGGCCCAGATCCCGACGGCCCAGATCACCGCGGCCCGGCTGGCCGCGGCCCGGCTGGCCGCGGCCCAGCGTGCCGCCGCGCATCGCGCCGCGGTCGCGCGCGCCGCCGCCGCAGCCAAGCAGCGCCAGGCCGAGGCCGCTCAGCAGGCCGCCGCCGCCGCGGCCGCGTACGCCAACCCGCTGCGCAACGTCAGCGGGCTGGTCCCCGAGCGCGTCGACCAGGGCGTCGACTTCGCCGGGTCGGGCCCGGTCTACGCCATCGGCAACGGGGTCGTCACCGAGGCGAAAGGATGCTGCTCGGGCTGGCCCGGGGGCGGATGGATCACCTACCGGCTCACCAGCGGCCCGGCCCAGGGACTGGTGGTCTACCTGGCCGAGGACGTCACGCCGGACGTCCAGGTCGGCCAGGCCGTCACGTCCGCCACGGTGATCGGGACCATGTTCAACGGCAACGACGGCATCGAGACCGGGTGGGCGATGGGCGACGGATCCTCCGAAGAACCCGAATCACAAGCGCCGGAGGCGGGGGGCATCGGCGCGGGCGGTCCCTTCCCGGCCATAGTCGGGCTCAACTTCGACGAACTGCTGCAGGCCCTGGGCGCGCCCGCGGCGCCCAACGCCGGGGAGGCCGGCAGCGGGGCCCTCCCGCAGGGCTACCCGACCAACTGGTCCGCGGCCGTCAAGCCGTAGCACGGAGGGGTCTCGCGCGGCCACAGCCTCGTCGATGATCAGCCGGCCTGCGGGCGGGCGGGCCTACGCGCCCTGCTCGCCTACCCGCCCGCAGGCCGGGCAGGTGCCCGGACTCCCTCCTCGCCATGCCCGCCGCCATCCCGCACGGGATGGATGCGCCCGCTCCATGATCACGGAGAGTAAGGACGGGCGAGGCAGTCTTGGCAAGACGCAGGCGGGGTCCCGGCCGGGTCGTTAGGGTCGTTGACCATGGGGAGGAACCGCGTCGCCTTACTGACCGCGCTCGGGGTGGACAACTTCGGGTCGGGCTTGTTCCTGCCGGTGGCGTTACTGTACGTGACCAGGGTGGTGGGACTGCCCCTGGGGACGGCTGGGACGGTTGTTGCGGCGGGAACGGTAGCGGGCCTGGGCGCGCCGCCGGTGGCGGGCCGGCTCGTGGACCGGGTGGGGCCGCTGCGGGTGGTGGTGGGCGCCGAGCTGGTGCAGGCGCTGGGGGCGGTTGCTTACCTGGCGGCCCGCGGCAAGGCGGTCGTGGTGACCGCGGCGGTGCTGCTCGCCGCGGGCCAGCAGCTGTTCTACAGCTCGCTGTTCGCCCTGATCTCCGACGTGGCCGGGGACGGCCCGAAGGACCGGCCGTTCGCGGTGGCGGCCATGGTCCGGGCGGCGTGCTTCAGCCTCGGCGGCCTGGCCGCCGGCGGCCTGCTCAGCGTGGCGGGCGCGGCGGGTTACCGGATCGCGGTCGTCGCGGATGCGGTCAGCTTCGCGGTGTGCGCGGCGCTGCTGGCCCTGCTGGTGCGCGTCCCGCGCCCGCATCGCGGTGACTGCCGCCGGGCCGGGAGCGGCAGCCGGCCTCTGGACCGACTGGCCGTTCCTGGCCGTCATCGCGGCCACCGGCCTGGCCGCGCTGTCGGTCGACTTCTTCCTCAGCGGCATGTCCGTGTACGCGCTCGGGGACCTGCATACCCGGCCCTGGCTGCCGGGCGCGGCCCTGGCCCTGGCGGCCGGGCTGAGCGCGGGGGCCACGTTCGCGCTGCGGGTGACCCGCCGCCTGTCCCGCACCACGGCGATGGTCCTGGGCGCCGGGCTCTACGCCGTCTGGTGCGGGACGTGCGTGGCGGCGCTCGCCGTCCCGCCCGGGTGGCGGCCGGCCGAGCTGCTGGCGGCCACGGTGGTGATGGCCCTGGCGGGGTTGCTGTTCCAGCGGGCCAGCGCGCTGGCCGAGGCGGTCGCGCCCGCCGCGGTGCGGGGCCGGTACCTGGCCGCGTTCCAGTACGCGTTCACGGTGCCGGGTGTGATCGCGCCCGCGATGGTCGCGCTGTACTCGGTGGCGGCGTGGCTGCCGTGGCTGCTCGTCGGGGCCAGCGCCGGCCTGGCCGTGCTGCTCGTGTACTGGCTCGCCCGCCGCCTGCCGGCCAGTGCCCTGCGCCCGGGACCGGTGGTGTCGCAGGCGGCCGCGCGGGACGCGGCGTCTTCCGCGGTCCTGTCCTGACCCGCGGCGGCTACGCGTCGGTCATGACCCGCAGGATGACGGTCCGGTCCGCGCGGTCGGCCGCGTCCAGGACCGCGGCGAGCTCGTCCTCGCGCAGGTACTCGGCCGCCTCCACGACGATCACCGGTGGCTGGTCGCTGTCGGCGGCCTGGGCGACCGCGTCCCGGACCACCTGCGGGTCCCGGCGCAGTGCCTCCGGCGACAGCACGGTCAGGACGACCTCGCCGGCCGGGGGCGGGTTAAGGCGCCCCAGGTCGTCGGCCTCGATGTGGTCCAGGACGACGCGGCCGCGTTTGACGCTCGACGGCAGGTCCCTGCGCACGTTCCGGTCGACCGCGCTATCGCGCGTCAGCTCCACGATCAGGCCAACCTCTTTCGCCATAGCCCGGCAGCCTAGCGGGTCAGCCTGGCCCGGCGAGCAGGAGGCCGAAGTCTCCGTCCGGGTCGGTCCAGAACCGCAGCGTGCCCAGGCCCGCCGCGGCCAGCTCGGCCTCGATGCCCGCGCGGCGGAACTTGGCCGAGATCTCGGTGCGCAGCTCTTCCCCGGCCGCGAACGAGACCACCAGGCCGAGGTCGCCGATCGTCACCGTCTGCTCGCGCACCGCGCGCAGCCGCATCTCGATCCACTCGTGGTCGGCGTCCCACAGGGCCACGTGCTCGAATTCCTCCACGCGGAAGTCCGCGTCCAGCTCCCGGTTGACCACGAGCAGCACGTTGCGGTTGAACTCCGCGGTCACCCCGGCCGCGTCGTCATAGGCCTCCAGCAGCCGGCCGACGTCCTTCACCAGGTCGATCCCGAGCAGGAACGTGTCCCCCGGACGCAGCGCGGCGCCCACCTGGGCCAGGAAGCCGGCCCGCGCCGCGGGCTCGAGGTTGCCGATGGTCGAGCCGATGAACGCGATGGTGCGGCGCCCGCCGGCCGGGATCGCGCCGAGGTCGCGCTCGAAGTCGCCGACGAAGGGGACGACCCGCAGGCCCGGGTACTCGTCGGCCAGCGCGTCGCTGGCCGCGGTGAGCACGGCGGGGTCGACGTCGAACGGCACGAACTCCCGCAGGGTCCCGCCGTCGCGCAGCGCGTCCAGCAGCAGCCGGGTCTTGGCCGAGGTGCCGCTGCCGAGCTCGACCAGCGACTCACACCGCGACAGCCCGGCGATCGCCGGCGCCTGCTGCCGCAAGATCGCCGTCTCCGCCCGGGTCAGGTAGTACTCCGGCAGCCGGGTGATCTCGTCGAACAGCTTGCTGCCGCACGCGTCGTAGAAGTACTTGGGCGGCAGCGTCTTCGGGGTCGCGGTCAGGCCCGCCCGCACGTCCGCGCGCAGCGCGTCGAGGTACTGGCCGGGACGGGCCTGGACAGGGTGGTCCATGGGCATCGGGTCATGCCTCCATAACGGTGGGGGTTCGGGCTGGCTCAGGCGTCCCAGGCCAGCCGGACGCCGGTGAAGATCTGCCGCCTGATCGGGTGGTCCCAGTTGCGGAACGACGGCCGGATGGTGGACGGGGCCACGGCCCACGACCCGCCGCGCAGCACCTTGTAGTCACCGCCGAAGAAGGGCTCGCTGTACGCGCGGTAGATCATCGGGGTGAAGCCCGGCCACGGGGTGAAGTCCGACGAGGTCCACTCCCAGACGTCGCCGATCATCTGCTCCGCGCCGTAGGCCGACGCTCCCTTCGGGTAGGCCCCGACCGGAGCCGGCCGCAGCCCCAGGCCACCGAGGTTGGCCAGGTCCGGCGCGGGCGCCGCCGGACCCCACGGCCAGGCCCGCCTCGCGTTCGCGGCGGGATCCCACGCGCAGGCCTTCTCCCATTCGATCTCGCTCGGCAGGCGGGCCCCGGACCACGTGGCGAACGCCTCTGCCTCGAAGTAGCCGACGTGCTGCACCGGCTCGTCGGGCGGGACGTCCTCCTGCAGGCCGAACCGGAGCCGGGTGCCCTCCCCCGTCCAGAACTTCGGGCGCTCCAGGCCGGCCTCGGCCCGGTGCGCCCAGCCGCGCGCCGACCACAGGTCGCGGCGGTGGTAGCCGCCGTCGGCGATGAACTCGGACCACTGCCCGTTACGCACCGGCACCCGGCCGATCCAGAACGGGGCCACGTCGACCTGGTGCGCGGGCCGCTCGTTGTCGAGCGAGAACGGCTCGGTGGCCGCGTCCACGCCGAGCACGAAGGCCCCGCCCGCCACGAACACGCGATCGCCGTCGCGGACGGCACGGCCCGAGGGCAGCTCGCGCCGCGGGAACAGCACCGGCGGCCCCTGCCGCAACTGCAGCGTGGCGTACATGGTCTCGTCGTGCTGTTCTTCGTGCTGCACGACCATGCCCGCGGTGAACAGGTCCTCCTCCGCAGTGCGTTCTATCAGGTCGAGCACGCGGCCGCGGACCTCGTGGTCGTAGGCCCGCGCCTCGACCGGAGGCAGCAACGGCAGAGCCGGGCGGTCGGCGCGCTTGTGCTTGAACGCGTCATACAGCGAGTCCACGTCCGGCGGCAGCATCCCGGGGCGGCTGGGGTCCCCGCCGCGCAGCAGCCAGAGTTCCTCCTGCTGGCCGACGTGCGCGAGGTCCCAGACCAGCGGGCTCATCAGCGGGTCGTACTGGGCCACCAGGGCCGGATCGTCCAGGTCGGTCAGCTGGAGGGTGCGGGCGCGGGCCCGCTCCAGGTCGCGGACGACGTTCTCACGCATGGGCTAGCTCCTCGAAGGCGGCGTGCGGTCCGACCTCGCTGATGCGCCCGGCCAGCAGGTCACCCGGACACCGGCCGGACTCGACCAGCTCGGCCAGGTCGGCGACCGCGGGAACGAGCTGGGCCGGGACGCGCCCGGCGGCGATCCGCAGGCACCGGCGGGCGGAGCCGGCCAGCGCGGGGTCACGCAGGCCGTCGCGGGCCGCTCGCGTCCAGAGCCCGGCGGTCGGCTCGGTGGCCTCGGTGGCCAGGTCGGCGGAGACGGGGTCGTCCATGAGCGTCGTGACCACCGCGGCGATGGCCGGCCACCACCGGGGCGCGGTCATGTCCAGGTACCGCAACTCGAGGTAGCCGCGCAGCCGGACCGGCGGGAACAGCGTGGTCAGGTGGGTGTCGAGATCGGCGGCCGTGGGGACGCGCCCGCCCAGGCGGGCCTCCCCGCTCGCCCACCGCTCGAACGGCACCGGGCTGAGCACGGGCGCGATCTCGTCGCCGCCGGCCCGGACGAAGACCACCGGGGCGCGCATCGCGTAGCAGGCCCAGGCCGAGGCCGGGTCGAGGGCGGCGTCGGACGCCGCGTCCGGGCCCAGGCAGCCGGGCACGGGACCGCAGGCTCGCGCGTCCAGGCCGCTCCACGCCCGCTGGCGCGCTGACTTCCACCCGGTGTCACGCCCGTTCAGCCAGGGCGAGCTCGCGGAGATCGCCACCAGCGTGGGCCCGAGCCGGTACGCGCGGGCCACCCGCTCCGGCCACCCGCGCTCCGGCCCGGCCTGCAGGTTGACCTGCATCGCCGCGGTGGAGTTCATCATCACCGCGGCCGCCGCGCCGCGGCCGGTGGCGGCGTAGTGCTGTTCCATGGCACGGTACCGAGGGCGCGGGTTGACCCGCCGGGGCGGCCGGAGCGGGTCGGCGCCCGCGTGAGCCAGGCCGAGGCCGAGCCCGGCCAGGGCCAGCCGGGTGCCCTGCACGTCGTGGCGCAGCTCGTTGACGGCGGCCAGGATGTCCGGGCCCGGCGGGCCGGACAGCTCCAGCTGGCCGCCGGGCTCCAGGGTGACCCGGCAGCGGCCGGCGGCGGCGCGGACGATGCCCGGGATCGGGTCGATCCGGTCCCAGGCCACCCGATCGGCGACCGAGTCCAGGTCCACCAGGTGGGTCTCGATCTCCAGCCCGACCGGGCCGATCTTCGACGGGGCGAGCGCCGCCCGGTGCGACCGGGCGTAGGCGTCGTCAACGGTCAGCGGTTGAGCCTGGTTCAGGGCGTCGACGGCAACAGGCGGGACGGTCATGACGACCCCCTCCAGGTCCGGGCCGGCGGACTGAGGATGTCCGCCGCGGGTCGGTGCGGGGGCGACCGAACTGCAGCCGTCCTCTGCGCTGGCCGCCGGTTTCCGGGGCGGCCCGCACCACGAGTTTACCGTGGCCGCAGAGCGCTCCCCGGACACAGGGAGCGGCGCAGCCGGGCCCGCGGCGGCGCAGCCGCCCTAGAAGCCCTGTTCGGCACGTATCTTCAGATCCGGTAAAGGTCAGAAAATTTTTTCCAGTCCAGCGCGCCGCGCGGTGCGCCTCCGGACCGGGTGACGCGTGGCTGGCCCAGACTGCGTTGCGCGTGGCCGGCCCAGACCGCGTGGCGCGGCGCCGCCTCCGGACCGCGTGGCGCGCGGCCCCCCGGATATCGCGCCGCACACCGTTGACCGCGGCCGGGCCCGGGTCTATCCTCCCGGGATAGGCAGCATGAGACAGGCCGGTCTATCTCAACTGTTCGCAGCGACCACGACGAACCAGGGATGACGATGCGCCATGACTGACTACGATCCGCGTACCGCGACAGGAATCCCGACCGAGCCCGTCGGCTCACTGCCGCGCCCGAGCAAGCTCCAGCAGGCCTACGCGCAGTACGACGCCGGGGAGATCACCCACGACCAGCTCGAAGCCGAGCAGGACAAGGCGGTCAAGGACTCGATCGAGCGCGGCGAGGCCACCGGGGAGCCGATCATTTCCGACGGCGAGCAGCGGTGGTCGAGCTTCGCGACCTACGCCATCGCCGACACCCTGGCCGGCACCGGCCTCGCCGACCACCTGGCCGGGGACGGAGGCCAGTACTTCGCGATCTTCGCGGACGGGCACCGCCGCCAGCTGCCCCGGCTCACCGGGGGGCCGTTCCGGTACCAGACCTACGCCGCCGACACGCTGAAGAAGTCCATCGGGCTGGCCAGCAAGCCCATGAAGCAGGCCGTGATCGCCCCGTCCATGCTGGCCCTGCTGTACCCGCTCGACGCGGACCTGCCCGGCTACCCGCGGGCGAGCTTCGAGGAAGATCTCGTCAACGAGTGCGAGAAGGACATCCGGCAGGCCTTCGCCGCCGGAGCCGCGCGGGTGTCGATCGATTTCACCGAGGGACGCCTGGCCACCCGGGCGGACCCCCGCAATCCCTGGACCGGCCGCAACATGCTGCCGCACTTCATCGAGCTCAACAACCGCGTGCTCGACCGCTTCACCGCAGACGAGCGCTCCCGGATCGGCGTGCACACCTGCCCCGGCGGCGACCGTGACTCGGTGCACAGCGCCGATGTCGACTACAACGACCTGCTGCCCAGCATGTTCGGCATGAACGCCGGGTACTTCCTGATCCAGCTGGCCAGCGAGCGGGACCGGGACCGCGTCTACGGGCTGATCGGGCAGTACCTGCGCGGCGACGCCAACGGCGTGCCGCAGTTCGCCTACATCGGCGTGATCAACCCGCTCAACCCGCGGGTGGAGAGCCCCGAGGAGGTACGCGACGCCCTGGTCCGGGCGTCGAACTTCATCCCGAAGGAGCGCCTCGGCTCCACCGACGACTGCGGTTTCTCGCCGTTCAGCATCGACGAGAAGCCCAACCACGGCTCACCAGACTTCGCCCGGGACGTCGCGTTCCAGAAGATCGCGAACCGGGTGCAGGGGACCAGGCTCGCGGCGGAGAAGCTCGGCGTCGGCTGACTCTTCAGCTGCCCGCCCTCCCGCCCCTGCCCACCCTCCCGCCCCTGCCCACCCAGCCTGCCCTCCCGCCCCGCCTGCTCTCCCGGTCCCGCCGGCGGCGGCCGCGCGGTCGCGCGGCCGCCGCCCTCAGGCCGGCCCGCACTCCCGGAGCAGCAGTTCGCCGACCTCCCGGGCCCGGGCCGCCGCCGCCGTGTCCCCCTCGTGAGCGGCCATGATCGAGCCCTTCATGAGGATGTGCCACTTACGCGCGAACGAGTCCGGGTCGGCGACGCCCGCCGCCGCCGCGAGCTCCTCGATATAAGCCCGGATATTGGCCAGGTGGCCGACCGCGGCCCGGTGCACCGGATGCTCGGGGTCGTTAACCTCGATCATCGTGGTCAGGAATGAGCAGCCCTCGAAGTCGGGCCGGCTGAACCACTCGGAAAAAACGTCGAATATCGCCAGCAGCTGCTCCCGGGGCGTTTCGCCGCGCCGGCGGCTCTCCGCCTCAAGCCACTCGCGCGTCCACAATTGCTCCCTGCGGCGCAGGAAATCGATTATCAGGTCGTCCTTGGACGGGAAATTCCGGTAGAGCGTCATCTTCGCGGTCCCGGCCCTGGCGATAACCGCGTCAACCCCGACCGCCCGCAGGCCCTCCCGGCTGAACAGCTCATACGCGGCACGGCTCACCCGCTCGCGCCCGGTTTCCCCGGTATCCCGCGGGCGCTGGCCCGGGGCCCTTCGGTCTGCCATATCCACCGGCCATCTGTTCCGCCGCTTGGCAAAAGTGTACCTGGACGGTAATCACGAGCCGCCGTTGTAGGCGTCGTGATACGGGAACTCGGTGACATAGCGCTGCCGGCCCAGCGGGGTCAGGTCGAGATAGTTATACGTGCCGAGCAGCTGGTCGACGCCGCGGCCGTAGGCCGAGTAGGAGTGGAAGACCCGGTCGCCCTCACGCAGGAACACGCTGATCCCGTGGGCGTCCGCCCGGGACCGGATGTAGGGCACGTCGCGGGCGAGCGCGGCCTGGTCCTTGTAGTTGTACTCCAGCGGGGCGATGGTCTCGTCGAAGCTGACGTGGAAGTCGTAGTTGAAGTCGCTGCCGTAGGAGGAGTACCAGGGCACCTGCCAGCCCATCCGCTGCCGGAACCGCTCGATGCTGGCCAGCGGCGCACGGGACACCAGGACCAGGGTGGTATCGCAGGAGTGCAGGTGGGACAGCTCGCCGATGCCGTCGGCCAGGAACGAGCAGGTCGGGCAGCCCTGATCCTCGTCGGGAAAGCCCGACTCCGCGTGCCGCCACATGAAGTGGTAGACGATGAGCTGGCGGCGGCCGCCGAACAGGCCGGCCAGGCTCGCGGGGCCGTCCGGCCCGGCGAAGACATAGTCCTTGTCGACCTCGACCACCGGCAGCGCGCGGCGGCGGGCATCGACCGCGTCCTTGGCCCTGGTGGCTTCCTTCTCCTGGCCGAGCAGTTCCTGGCGTGCGGCCAGCCACTCCTCTCGCGACACGACTCGCTGGCTGTCCATCTCGTGTTCCTCCCGTCGTCTCGCGTGCGGGCGGGTCAGCCCCGCAACGGTGGTGACACCGGCCCGCGGCCCGACTGGGCGCGGCGCGACCGCCCAGTTTTCGTCTCCCGCGGGGTCAGTACCTGTATGCACGGCGTGCGGGAGCGAGAGGACGGGGTGATGCGAGGATGGCGCGGTGACCACGGACCTGCTCGCCCGGGCCCGGGCCGGAGACGGGCAGGCATTCGGCACGCTCACCGCCCCCTACCGGCGCGAGCTGCAGGTGCACTGCTACCGGATTCTCGGCTCGGCGCAGGACGCCGAGGATGCGCTGCAGGAGACCCTGCTGGCGGCCTGGCAGGGCCTGGGCGGCTTCCAGGAACGCTCCTCGATCCGGACCTGGCTGTACCAGATCGCGACCAGCCGCTGCCTGAACGCGCTGCGCGCGGCGAGCCGGCGCCCGCGGATGAGCTCCCCGCCGCCCGGGCTTGACCCGCCCGAGCCCACCCGGCTGGGCGAGGTGGTCTGGCTCGAGCCCTACCCGGACCTCCTCGTCGAGGGGCTCGCCGACCACGCACCCGGGCCCGAGGCGCGGTATGAGGCCAGCGAGACCATCTCGCTGGCGTTCATCACCGCGCTGCAGCTCCTGCCGCCCCGCCAGCGCGCCGTCCTCATCCTCCGCGACGTCCTCGGATTCCGCGCTCGCGAGGTCGCCGGCATCCTCGGCACCAGCGTCGAGTCGGTGACCAGCGCGCTCAGGCGCGCCCGCACCACCCTGCAGCGCCGCCTGGGACCCCCGGCCGGGCGGGAACCGCCCCCGCCGCCCGGCTCGGCTGCCGAGCAGGCGCTCATCGCCCAGCTCACCCGGGCCTTCGAGACCGGCAACGTGGATGAGCTCGTCGCCCTGCTCACCGAGGACGTCTGGGTGACCATGCCGCCAGTGCCGCTGGAATACCAGGGCCGCGAGCTGGCCGCCCGGTTCTTCGCGGCGGTGAGCCTTCCGGCACGGGCCGCACCTACCGGCTGGTCCCGACCAGGGCCAACGGCCAGCCCGCGTTCGGCGCCTACGTGCGGGACCCGCGGACCGGGATCGCCCACGCGAACGGGCTGCTGGTGGTCACCCTCACCGGCGGGCAGATCTGCGCGATGACGCGCTTCGACAACAGCGTCCTGCCCCGGTTCGGGCTGCCCCGGACCCTGCCCGGCTGAGCAGGCCACGGTCCGCACCCGGGTACCAGCGGCGGTCCGCTACCCGGACACCAGCTTTCGCAGGTTGGCCAGGGACTCGGTGATGTCCCGGCGCATCTTGGGGACGAGGAGCCGGAGCAGGGACCCGAAGGTGCCCTGGACGTCCACCCTCTTGACCACGCGGACACGTCCGGTGGCCACCGGCTCCAGCAGGTGGACGAAGATCACCTTGCCCATGGGCATCGGGACATTCGGTCACCCAGCGCCGCCCCTCATCCACCTCGGTGATGGTGAAGGAGCCGCCGAGGTTGCCGCGCTGCTTGGCCCAGCCGGAGGTCCCTGGCTGGAACGGGCCGTCCAGGCGGGCGATCTCCTTGCTGACATCCCACTCGGGCCAGCGGGCGACGTCGGTCCATACCTTCCAGACCACGTCCGGCGCGGCCTCGAGCGTTGCCTCGCATTCGAATAAGTACATGCCCCGCCCTAGAAAGCTCGGCTATATCGAACGCTAGCCGGCGTATGCCCGCGAACACCCATATTTGCGCAATGCTTTGACGTGAGGTCCCGCTCCCGCCGTCGCGACGCGCCGGTAGCCAGCGGATCGCCGCCGCGCCGTGCTACCTGGCGGTCTGGCGGGCCAGCAGCACCACCCCGGCCCGGTCGTAGGTGTCGAAGTAGATGAATCCCGAGCCGTTGTCCCGCTGCCCCCGCGCCAGGACCTCCAGGCCGAGGGCGGCGCCGGCCGCGGCGGCGGCCTCGAGGCCGGACTCGAAGCCGATGTGGAAGACGCCCTCGCCGTGGTCGTCCAGGAAGCGCCGCTGCGGGCAGTCGAGCTCCGGCGGCTGGCAGAGCTGGAGTTGCACGTTGCCGAGGTTGGCCACCTTGTACTTCAGGGCGCGGAAGGCGTCCGGGCTGGGCACCGACAGCCGGGTGTACTCGGTGAGCGGCGGGTAGTCCTGCCAGGGCCCGATGCCCGCCGACTCATACCAGGCGACGCTGGCGTCGATGTCCCGGACGACGATGCAGATGTGGTGCAGCTCGCGAAACGGCGTGGTCACCGGTGCGCCTCCAGGCGGGTAGCGAGGGCGGCCAGGACGCGGCCGTTGAACTCGTCCAGGCCGATGGTCTCGGTCCCCGGCGCGGCGAGGTCGTAGGTCGGGGCGGCCTGGTCGAGCACGCTGTCCAGGGCGCGGCGGACCCTGGCGTGCAGGCCGAGGGCGGCGAGATCCGGGCACCAGGCGAGCAGGTCGGCCAGGGCCAGCCAGGCGCCGGTCGGGTTCGAGCGGCGGCTCCCCGTGCGGTGCGGCGACGAGCCGTGCGCGGGCTCGAACAGCCCGGTGGCGCCGAGCCCGGACGCCCGGTCGGGGTTGATCGTCGCCGACCCGCACAGGGCGGGCGAGCCCGCCCGGGCGCAGACGATGTCGGAGAGGATGTCGCCGAAGATTCCCTCGGTGACGATGACCGACGGCAGTTCCTCGCGGGCGACCAGCTCATAGGCGGCCCGGTCCACGTTGACGTCGGCGAACGGGATCCCCGAGGCCGCGGCCGCCGCGTGCGCGGTACGCCGCCACAGCCGGGACGTGGCGAACACGCTCGCCTTGTCCACGCTGATCGCGCGCTGCCGCGGGTGCCGCCGGGCGTAGCCGACGGCGATGTCGAACACCTCCCGCACCCGGGCGGGCTCGAGCATCAGCAGGTCCTGCGCCGGGGTGTCGCCGTCGCTGTCGACGTGGCGTTCGGGGCCCGCGTAGGCGCCCCCGGTGATGTTGCGGACGATGGTCACGTCCTCGCCGCCGGGCACGCGCACGGTGCGCACGCTGATGCGCAGGTCGAAGAGGTGACGCAGCTTGATCAGCGCGGCCTCGGGGTTCGGGCACTGGTCGGCCGTGACGCCGGGGTGGGTCCCCACCGCCCCGGACAGGATGACGTCGGCGTCCCGGCAGGCGGCGATGGTCTCCTCGGGCAGGACCGAGCCGGTCTGGGCCCACCCGGTGGTCCCGTACGGCCAGGGGCCGGTGGTCCGGACCGGCGCGCCGTCGCGTTCGAGCTGGCGCAGGAACGCCACCGGGCCGTCCAGGATCTCGGCGCCGATGCCGTCGCCGGGCAGCAGCGCGATGTTTATTTTGCGCCTCCGGGGTCGCTCTGACCCGCCTCCCCGTCCCTCTCGCTCGCGCTTACAAGCCTCCTTCCTCGTCGCTCGGTCGCAAGCTCCCTCCTCAGTCCAGTCGGCACGACGCCCCTTTGGCGCGGGCTCATGGCAGGAGCAGCCCGCGGGTCTGGGTGGTCATGATGGCCACGGCCCGGGCCGGGCCGACCGCCCGCTCCAGGGCGTGCAGCCAGGGGGCCACGGCCACGGCCGGCGGGTCGTGCCGGGCGTGGCCGAGGTCGCCGCCGAAGACCAGCAGCGACGCCGGGTACGTGGCGGCGAGACCGAGGCAGGAGTGGTCGGCGTCGTTCAGCATGTCGGGCAGGACGCCCAGCTCAAGGTGCGCGCCGAGGCCGCGCAGCGCGCTGGCCGACTCGGGGTTCCAGTGCAGGAACGCCAGCATCGGGTGGTTGACCATGAGCCGCTGCACGCCGCGGCGGCGGGCCTCGGTGAACAGCACCACGGTCTCGGCGGCCGACAGGTGGCCGCTGGCGAGCAGCAGATCGTGGGCGGCGACGACGTCGAGGACGTCGAACCACTCCGGCCGCAGCGTCATGTCCTCGGTGGTCACCTCGACCAGCCGCAGCTCGAAGCCGCGGTGCACGGCCAGCTCCGGCGACGCGGCGCCTGCCTTGTGCGTTCGCGAGGACACGGTGGGCATCCAGACGACCCGGCCGCCGAGCCGCGCGGCGATCTCCACGGCGTCGGGGTTGGCCCCGCCCACCGGGCTGTTCAGGACGATTCCCCCGAACACTCCGTCCCCGGCGGCCGCGGCCCGCTCGGCGGTGCTGCCCTCGTGGGCCTTGAGCACGACGGTGCTGAAGCCGACCGCGCGCTCGGCCGCGACCGTGGCGCGGTCGTCGCCGTGCCGCGGCAGCAGGCTCGGGGCCGCGTGCGCGTGCAGGTCGGCCATGTCCTGCGCCCAGTCGGGCCGGGGCACAGCCTGGGCGCTCTCGGGATTCCGCGCGGTCTCGGCCGTCACGTGAGCTCCACCCAGTCGAGGACGGGCTGCTCGCCCAGCAGGCGGCGCTGCACCTTGCCGGCGGCCGCGTCGCGGGGCAGCGCGCCGACCCGGGCCACCGCCACGGGCCGCATGAACGGGGGCAGGTCGGCGATCCGCTGCCGCAGCTGGTCGAGGGGCAGCGGGTCGGCGACCGCGTAGAGGACGACTTCCTCGTCGACGAGCGCGCCCTGGCGCTTCCACACCGCGTGGTCGCTCAGCCCGGCCACGGCCGCGAGGTGGTTCTCCACGTACGGGATCGGCACGAACTCGCCCTTGACCCGGATGGACTCGGCGGCGCGCTCCAGGAAGACGAGGTAGTCATCACCGTCGGCGCGGCCCAGGTCGCCGGTGTCGAACCAGCCGTCGCGGTCGCGCGCCGGGTCGAGCCCGGCCGCGGTGACGTAGCCGTCGAACAGCGCGGCCCGCTCGCGCTCCCGCACCAGGATCACGCCGCGGTCGTCGAGCCGCCACTCGATGTCGGGCCGGCCGTGGCCGCCGTGCCGGCTGGCGTCGGCCGGGATGTCGCCCGTCGCCGGCCAGCGGGTCAGGTGGGAAATCCCGCCGGCCTCGGTCGAGCCGTAGCCGGACACCGCCGCGGGGATGCCGAACTGCGCCAGGAACCCGGCGTCGGCGTAGAACATGGTGCGCACCCGGTGCCCGGCAGCGTCGCGGGCGGCGGTGGCGCGCTTGAGGATCTGCACCGGGGGCGCGTGCAGGATCAGCACGGTGACCCGCTCGCCGACCACCGCGGGCCAGAACCCGCGGGCCGAGAACTTCCGCACGGCCAGCACGTCGGCGCCGGTGAGCAGGGCGGTGATGATGCCGTAGCCCATCGGGTTGATGTGGAACAGGGGCAGCGGCGCGAGCACCCGGTCGGCGGGCCGCAGGTCCAGCGCGCCGGCCATGGCCGCGGCCAGCCGGGCGAAGTAGTCGTGGCTCTGCGCGCAGAACTTCGGCAGGCCGGTGGTGCCGGAGGTGTGCATGTACGAGGCGGTCGCGAACCGGCTGGCGGCCAGCCCGGGCAGGGCCCGCGGGTCGGCCCGCCCGGCCGCCCGGGCGAGCGCCACCTGGCCGGGGTCCAGGACCAGGTCCGGGGCCAGCGGCGCGAGCATCCGCCGGGTGAGCTCGTCCGGGTAGGTCGGGTTCACCAGCGCGACCGGGGCGCCGGCCAGCAGGCAGGCCAGCCAGGTGATGACGTAGTCGGTCGAGGTCGGCGCCACGAGCGCGACCCGTTGCCCGGGACACAGCCCGGCGCCGAGCAGGGCCTGCGCCCGGCCGGCGGCCAGTTCGACCGCGTCGCCGAGCGCGAGCTGGTCGTCCACGGTGCCGAGCCGCAGGCCGGGCCGGGCCGCGGCCTGCTCGACGATCGCCCGCGCGAGGTTCGTGATGTTTCCCGCTCGCCGGAAAACCGCCGGGTCGCTCATTTCCCCGTGCGCCTCCGGCTCGGTCATCTGGACCTCCGGAGGAAACCCCGGCTTTCGGGCCGGGGAGGAATCCGGTGCCCTGCGGAGCAGGGCAGGGTTTTGTCGGCACGGCCTGGCAGGCTGCCAGGGTGAGGACGGCGTACCGGTGCCGGGCCTATCCCGATGCAGCGCAGCAGGCGGTGCTGAACCGCACCTTCGGCTGCGTGCGCGTGGTCTGGAACTGCATCCTGGCGGTACGGCAGGAGCGGTATGCAACCGAGCACAGGGGCACGTCGTATGGCCAGGCGTCGGCTGAGCTGACGGCGATGAAGCAAGACCCGCAGCGAGCCTGGCTGAACGAGGTTTCCTGTGTCCCGCTCCAGCAGGCCCTGCGCCACCAGCAGCAGGCGTTCGCCGCGTTTTTCGCCAGAAGAGCCCGCTATCCGCGGTTCAAGTCCCGCCAGGGCCGCCAGGCGGCCGAATACACCCGGTCGGCCTTCACCATGCGCGACGGGCAGCTGCGCCTGGCCAAGACCCCGGGCCCGCTGGCGTTCGTGTGGTCGTGGCCTGGCGTCGACGCGGCCGGGCTGGACCCTACGACCGTGGTCGTCTCGAAAGAGCCCGACGACCGCTGGTACGTGACGCTGGCCGTTGATGCGCAGCCACCGGAGCCTCTCCCGACGGCCGGCCGCGCTGTGGGTGTTGACCTGGGCGTGCACGACTTCGCGGTGACCAGTGACGGCGACCGGGTCGCCAACCCCCGCCACCTGGAGCGCAAGGCGCGGAACCTCGCCCGGTACCAGCGCCGCCTGGCCCGTTGCCAGAAAGGCTCGGCCAACCGGGCCAAGGCCAGGGCCAAGGTCGCGCGGGCCTGCCGCAAGGCCCGCAACGCCCGCCAGGACTTCTTGCACCGCACGACCACCCGCCTGGTCCGCCGCAACGACCTGATCGCGATCGAGGACCTCAACATCTCGGGCATGGTCCGCAACCGGCGCCTGGCCCGGGCGATCAGCGACTGCGGGTGGGGCGAGTTCCGGCGCCAGCTGCAGTACAAGTGCCAGCGAGCCGGCCGCCGCCTGATCGTGATTGACCGCTGGTACCCCAGCACGAAGACGTGCTCTGCCTGCGGGTTCCGGCTCGCCGAGATTCCTCTGAAGGTCCGGACGTGGCGATGCCCGTCCTGCCGCACCCGCCACGACCGGGACCTCAACGCGGCCAAGAACATCCTTACGGCAGGTCTTGCCGCAGCCCGGGACAACCCAGGCGATGCCTACGGAGCTGATGTCAGACACCAGGAGACCCCTCCAGTGCAATCGGCCTTGAAACAGGAACCCCAGCTCGCGAGGGCTGGAATCCCCGTCCTTCAAGGCGGGGAGTAGTCAAGCCAGGCCCTCGTGCCCGGGATCGGCGAGCACGCGCCGCGCGATGTAGTTGCGCATGATCTCGGCGGAACCGCCGGCCACCTTGAGCACCTTGATGTCGTTGACGATGTCGGTGTAGGGCTCGTCGAAGTACAGCCCGTGCCCGCCGACCAGGCTGTAGGCGGTATCGGAGGCCCGCTCCGCGGCAGTGATCGCCAGGTGCTTGGCCGTGGTGGTACGCAGCGCGATGTCCTCGCCGCGCTCGTGGGCGACCGCGGCGTCGTCGCGGGCCAGCGACGCGGCCTGCAGGGCGGTCCACGCGTCGGCGACCATCCACTGGATGCCCTGGAAGCCGGTGACCATGCTGTCGCCCACCTGCCGCTGCGACGCGTAGCGCAGGCCGAGCTCGAGCGAGCGCCGGCCGAGGCCGATCAGCTCCGAGGCGTTGCCGAGCCGGCTGATGTTGAAGGTGGACAGGAACGTCTTCAGGCCCGCACCGGGCGGGCCGAGCAGCGCCGAGTCCGGCACCCGTACCCGGTCGAAGATCACGTCGGCCGTGCGGATGAGCCGCAGGCCGACCGGATCGGTCACCGCGGTCCGGATGCCGGGCAGGCTCATGTCGACCAGGAAGCTGGTCAGCCCTTCCTCGGCGATGGCGTAGAACAGCGTGACGTCGCAGTCCGCGCCGAGGTTGACGTGCGTCTTGCTGCCGGTGAGCAGCCAGTCGCCGCCATCCCGCTCAGCGGTCGAGGTCATCGCCTTGAACGACGAGCCCGCGTTCTTCTCGCTGATCGACTCGGAGAACACCGCCTCACCGGTCGCGATGCCGCGCAGCCACCGGTCCTTCTGCTCGTCGGTGCCCCAGTCCAGCAGCCAGCGCTGCCCCTGCGCCGCGATCTGCCCGGAGACCAGGCCGTGCCGGCCGACCTCCTCGCTGATGACCACGTACTCGCCGACGCCGCCGCCCAGGCCGCCGTAGGACTCGGGCACCAGCGGGCCCAGGTAGCCGAGCTTGCCGAGCTCGCGGTACAGCTCGCGCGGGAACTGCTTGTCCCGGTTGGCGGCGTCGAGCTCGCCGCGGTGCTGCTCGCCGAATCTGGCCAGCTCGGCCGCGGTGGCCTCGATCCAGGCCGCCTGGGCCGGGTCGGCCTGCAGCGTCGGGTACATCGGCTCCTCCTGAGGTCAGAACACCAATCCGAGCTGACGGCCGCCGGGCCCGGACGCCGCGGCGAACCGGTCCGGCCGCAGCGCGCTGGCGTCGAGGCTGGTGATCGCGCCGGTCGTGACCTGCTCGGCGACCAGCCGACCGATCTCCGGCGCCTGCATCAGGCCGTGGCCGGAGAACCCGCAGGCGTTGACCCAGGTCGGCGCGGCCGGGTCCGCGCCGAGGATGCCGTGGTGGTCCGGGCTGTTCTCGTACGTGCCCGCCCAGCAGCCCGCCCGGTCGAGCGGCAGGTCGGCCAGCCAGCCGAACCGGGCGACCGCGCGTTCCAGCGCTTGTTCCATCCACGGCCAGTCGACGCTCACGTCGTACCCGTCCGGCTGGTCGGGCCGCGCCCCGCCGAACAGCAGCCGCGGTCCCTCGCTGCGCACGTACGCGCCGGAGCCGAGGTCGATGGTCATCGGCACCGGGCCGGGCCTGACCGCCGACAGGGCGCCGGGCGCGGTGGCGTAGATGTTGCGCCGGGAGTGCGCGACCGGCACGGTCAGCCCGGCCAGCGCGGCCACCTCGCCGGCCCAGCCTCCGGCCGCGTTCACCACGTACTGCGCCCGGACGGTCCGGCCGCCCGCGGTCACCGACCAGCCGCCGTCGCCGCCGCCGGCGAGGGCGCTGACCGGGTGCCGGAACAGCACCTGCGCGCCCGCGGCCCGGGCCAGGGTCAGGTAGGCGCCGGTCGCGAGGTGCGGGTCGACCACGCCGTCGGCCGGGCCCCAGGTCGCGCCCGCGATGCCGTCCGGGGTGAACGGGGTGATCCGCCCGGCCGCGGCCACGTCCAGCACGTCGACCGGGACCTCGTGCTCGCGCTGCAGCTCGACCGCGGCCAGCTGCGCCTCCCAGGCCGCGTCCGGCACCAGCAGCAGGTACCCGGTGGGACGGTAGCCGACGTCGATGCCGTGGTCGGCCGGGAACGAGCCGAACGCGCGGATGCTGCGCCAGGACATCTCGATGTTGAGCGGGTCGGCCCACTGGGCCCGGATCGAGGCGAAGGAACGCCCGGTGCTGCCCTCGGCCGGGCCGCCGAACGCCTCGACGACCGTCACCCGCAGGCCCGCGCGGGCCAGGTGACAGGCGCAGCTCGCGCCGATCACGCCGGCGCCGATCACGATCGCGTCCGTGCTGGTGTTTGTGCTCATCGGGTTCCTCCGTGCACGACGCTAGGCGCGCGGCCCCGCCGAAGCTTCGGTCCCGGCGCGGAAGAAACCCCGCTGCTTTCCGACATTTGTCGAACCCAGCCGCCTCCGGGCCGCTCGCCCCATGCGGTCAAGGGACCCGCGCTGTGGCCAGAACCCGGCGTGGGACCCACGACGCTGTTGGCGGCGAGATCGCCGCCTGGCGCCGGAATAAATCCGTGAGGCTCCTCATTATGAGGAGTAAGAATATGAATCCGCTCATGATGAGACGGATCAGCGTCTGTGTACGCCAGAGGGGCAGTCATGATCACGACTGAGCAGGTAGGCGAGCGGTACCTCGCGGTCTATCACCGGATGTTCCGTGCCGTTAACGACGAGATGACCGGATGCGGCCTGTCGATGGCGCGGACCAAGGTGCTGATGCGGCTCCGCGAGCAGGGACCCACCCGGCAGAGCGTGCTGGCCGCCGACTTTGGGCTGTCCCCGCACTCCATCACCGACATCGTCGACGCGCTGGAGCGCCAGGGCCTGGCCGAGCGCCGGCCGGACGCCACCGACCGCCGGGCCAAGCTCGTCGCCATCACCGAGGCGGGCGAGGCCTGCCTGGGCGTGGCGTCCGCCGCCCGCGAGCGGCTGCTGGGGCAGATCTTCGGCACCCTGAGCCAGGAGGACCGGGCCACCTTGCTCCGCTTGCTCGACGTCCTCGACGACGCGGCCCGGCCGCTGATCACCTCGCCGGGCGCTCCTAGCACACCGATGGTCCCGGCATGATCGCCGGGCTCGGCGCGACCCGCGCCACCCAGACCAGCCACGCTTCTCACCCGGGGGTATAGCCCGTCATGTCATCTGTGTCCTCTGCCGCAGGCCGCCGCTCCGCGACCAGCGATCATCGCTGGCTCATCCTGGTGATCGTGGCCGTCGCCCAGCTCATGGTGGTGCTGGACGCCACCGTCGTGAACATCGCGCTGCCGTCGGCCCAGCACGCGCTGGGGTTTCCCAACAGCGACCGGCAGTGGGTGGTGACCGCTTACGCTCTGGCGTTCGGCAGCCTGCTGCTGGTCGGCGGGCGGATCGGCGACATGTTCAGCCGCAAGTGGGTGTTCATCACCGGCCTGGCGGGGTTCGCCCTCGCCTCGGCCCTCGGCGGCGCCGCCGTCTCGTTCGAGATGCTCGTGATCGCCCGGACGCTCCAGGGCGTGTTCGGCGCCATCCTCGCGCCCGCCGCCCTGGGCACCCTGGTCAGCACGTTCCGCGACCCGCGCGAGCGCGGCCGGGCGTTCGGCGTCTTCGGGTCGGTCGCGGTCGGCGGCGGCGCGGTGGGCCTGATCCTCGGCGGCGTCCTGACCCAGTATTTCTCCTGGCGCTGGTGCCTGTACGTCAACCTGATCTTCGCCGCGATCGCGATCGCCGGCGCCCTGGCCTACATGCGGAGCAACCGGCCGGATAGCCGCCCGCGGATGGACTGGGCGGGAGCCGTGCTCGCCTCGGCTGGGCTGTTCCTCATCGTGTTCGGGTTCTCGCACGCCGAGACGGCGGGCTGGACCGCGGCCCTGACCATCGGCTCGCTGGCCGCCGGCGTGCTCCTGCTCGCGGCGTTCGTCCTCGCCGAGCGCCTGGTCAGCCACCCCTGCTGCCGCTGCGGGTGATCCTGAACCGGGCCAGGGGCGGCGCCTACGTCGCGGTCGGGCTGACCGGGATCGCGATCTTCGGCGTGTTCCTGTTCCTCACCTACTACCTCCAGGTGGTCAAGGGCTACAGCCCGGTGACCAGCGGGCTGGCCTTCCTGCCGATGATCGCCTGCATCCTGCTCAGCTCGAACACCTCCAGCATCGTGCTGCTGCCCCGGCTCGGGCCGCGGACGCTGATCGCGGCCGGCATGCTGATCGGCGGCGGCGGGATGGCCTACCTCACCCAGCTCACGGTGACCTCCAGCTACGCGGGCAGCGTGCTGCCGGCGCTGCTGGCCATGGGTCTCGGCTTCGGCATGATCTTCTCGCCGGCCATCAACACCGCCACCACCGGCGTGGCCCGGCAGGACTCGGGCATAGCCTCGGCGCTGGTCAACACGATGCAGCAGGTCGGGGGGTCGATCGGGACCGCAGCGCTGAGCACGGTGGCGCTGACGGCGACGGCGACCTACCTGGCCGCGCACCACGCGGGACCGCTGGCGCCGGCCACCGCCGCGGTGCACGGCTACACCATGGCGTTCACGGTGTCGGCGGTGCTGCTGGGCCTCGGCGCGCTGCTGACGGCCCTGCTGGTGCCGTCCAAGAGCCGGCTGGAGGAACTCAGGAACGCGGCTCCGGTGGCTGTCGAGGTCGCTCCGGCGCAGCAGCCCGGTCCTGGCGGACGCCATGGCCACCCAGTCCGCCAGGCCGTCCCGGCCATCGTGAGCTGACGGCCGAGCGGCGCGCGGGGCGACACTTCGGGGCGCAGGCGCAGAAGAAACCGGGACGGTCTCCGGCACATGCCGGCGGCCGTCCCGGCGGCTTACCCGGCCGCGAGTGCTTCCCAGCAGCGCCGCCTGCTGATCAGGGTGCGGCCAGCCGGAACGCCGCCAGGCGCAGCGCCATGTGCAGGTCGTCGCGCTGCGGGCTGGTCTTGAGGTTGACGCCGGTGAGGGCCTCGATGCGCTCGATCCGGTAGTACAGCGTGGTGCGGTGGATGTGCAGCTGCGCGGCGGCCCGCGCGATGTCCCCGCCGTGGTCGAGGACCGTGCGAGCGGTGATCATGAGGTCCGGCCGGGCCTGCCGGCCAGCACCTCGGCCCCCGGGTGGATATCGGCCACGGCGAGGTCGGGTGGCGCGGTCACGATCAGGTGCCACGAGCCGAGCGCGTCCCACGCCGGGCGGGCCAGCTCGGCTCCCGCGCGCAGGGCCTGCCGGGTCGGCGCGGCCCGGCGCACGGCCAGGTGCAGCTCGGCCAGGGGCAGCGGGGGCCCGCTGGTGGCCGCGGCGCGCGGCGGCGGGTTGACGTGGACGCTCATCTCGCCGCGCAGCGGCCAGCCGTTCGCCGCCCGGGGAGCGTTCACGACCACGGTCGAGGCCGGGTCGATTTCCTCGAGCGCGATCAGCTCCCGCGCGGCGTTGTCGTCGCGGCCGGCCGCCAGGCGGGCCAGCAGGGCGGCCCGGCGGCGGCCCCGGCCCTCGCTGGTCATCGGGGTCTGCGCCAGGTACATGGCGGCCAGTTCGGCGCACGCGACGATCTGCGGCAGCTGCTCCTCGGTCACGGCCTCGTCGCCGTTCAGCACCCACAGGTAGCCGAGCAGTTCCCGGCCCGACCGCAGCGGAACGCACCAGCGCGGCAGCATGTCGGCCTCGGGCACGGCCGGCGTGCGGACCGGCCCCGGAGCCCGGGCCAGCCCGAGCCGGGCGACGACGGCCCGGGCCGCGGGGTCGACCTCGTGCTGCAGGATCGTGCGCATCCGGGTGCCGTCCACCTGACCCTGGGCGCTCCACCAGATCGGCCGGTGGCGGGCGTCCTCGACCAGGACCGGGTGGGCCAGGGACGCGCCGAGTTCATCGACAGCCGACTGCACGTCTCGCAACGCCGTCACCATCCCCTGCCGTTTCGACAATCGTAGGAAATGCGGGCGGGAAGTTCCGCAACCGCGCCGAAGCCCGCGCCGGGCCCGGGTGCCTACAGTTCGGGGGAAGCACCAGATCAGGTGCCTGGCGTCACGTTGCGGAGAACTTGTCATGACTGCTCTTGCTGGCCGGGCCGCGCTCTTCCCGATCGGGCCCACCGCGCCACTGGCGTTCGCCGCCGGGTCGCCCGAGCGCGCGCGGACCGGCGCCGCGCTGAAGGAGGTCCGCCAGGCGGACTACGACGTCGCCAACCTCATCGGCGGCCGGGAGGTACGCACCGGCCGGCGCGTGCCCATCGTCACCCCGCACGAGCATGCCCGCCAGCTCGGGCACGTGCACTACGCCGGGGCCGAGCAGGCCGCCGAGGCCATCGAGGCGGCCCTGGCCGCCTCCGCGTGGTGGGGCCGGCTGCCGTGGGAGGAGCGCGCCGAGCCGTTCCTGCGGGCCGCGGACATGCTGCAGCAGGGTCCGTGGCGGGACCGGCTGAACGCCGCCACCATGCTGGAGCTGTCGAAGACCACCTACCAGGCCGACATCGACGCCGCGTGCGAGACCGTCGACTTCCTCCGCGCGAACGTCAAGAACATGGTCGACATGTACGGGATGCAGCCCGGGTCCGTGCCCGGGATGTGGAACCAGGTCGAGTACCGCCCGCTGGAGGGCTTCGTCTTCGCGGTCTCGCCGTTCAACTTCACCTGCATGAACAACCTGGCCTTCGGCCCGGCCGTGCTCGGCAACACGGTCGTGTGGAAGCCGGCCGAGAGCGCCTCGCTGGTCATGCACCTGTCCCTGCAGCTACTGCGCGAGGCCGGGCTGCCCGACGGCGTGATCAACATCGTCTACGGTGACGGCCCGGAGATCGGCGCGGTGGCCCTGGCGCACCGCGACCTCGCCGCCGTGCACTTCACCGGCTCGACCGCGACCTTCCAGCACATCTGGCAGACGGTCGGCGCCAACATCGCCGCCTACCGCAACTACCCGCGCGTGGTCGGCGAGACCGGCGGCAAGGACTTCATCCTGGCTCACCCGTCCGCCGACCTCGAC
>CAVUYA010000031.1:0-57877 GCA_963745575.1 uncultured Actinomycetota bacterium
CCTCCTCGCAGAACGCGGCGATCGCGATCGGCCGGGCCGGGACGAACCCCCGCGCCCGGAGCAGGTCGATCGCGGCGAAGCCGGATACCACGCCGAGCGGGCCGTCGTAGGCGCCGCCGTCCGGCACCGAGTCGAGGTGGCTCCCGGTGACGATCGTCGAGTCGGACGGCCACCCGACCGGCACGTCCCAATGGGCCCAGAGATTGCCATTGCGGTCGGTCTGGAGGCGTAGGGACCGTTGTGAGGCGTTGTCACAAAACCATTCGCGGCAGGCCGCGTCCGCCGCGGTGAACGAGTAACGCCGGTACCCGCCGGTGCCCGGGTCACGGCCGAGCGGCAGCAGCGGGTCCCACAGGTCGGCGAAGCTCACCGCGTCGCCCGCCTCACTGCCCGGCGCCGGCCATGGGCACGCGGACGCCGCGCTCGGCGGCGACCTCGGCCGCCCGGTCGTAGCCGGCGTCGACATGCCTGATCACGCCCATGCCCGGGTCGTTGGTCAGCACCCGCTCCAGCTTCTGCGCGGCCAGCTCGCTGCCGTCGGCCACGCACACCTGGCCGGCGTGGATGGACCGGCCGATGCCGACCCCGCCGCCGTGGTGGATGCTCACCCAGGACGCTCCCGAGGAGGTGTTGACCAGGGCGTTCAGCAGCGGCCAGTCGGCGATCGCGTCTGATCCGTCGGCCATCGCCTCGGTCTCGCGGTACGGCGAGGCGACCGAGCCGCAGTCCAGGTGGTCGCGGCCGAGCACGATCGGCGCCTGTACCTCGCCCCGCTGAACGAGCTCGTTGAAGCGCAGCCCGGCCAGGTGCCGCTCCCCGTAGCCGAGCCAGCAGATCCGCGCGGGCAGGCCCTCGAAATGCACCTTCTGCTCGGCCATCCTGATCCACCGGGCCAGGCCCTCGTTCTGCGGGAACAGATCGAGGACCGCCGCGTCGGTCACCGCGATGTCCTTGGGCTCCCCGGACAGCGCGGCCCACCGGAACGGGCCCTTGCCCTCGCAGAACAACGGCCTGATGTAGGCGGGGACGAAGCCGGGGAAGTCGAAGGCCCGCTCGTAGCCGGCCAGCAGCGCCTCGCCGCGGATCGAGTTGCCGTAGTCGAACACCTCGGCACCCGCGTCCAGGAAGCCGACCATCGCCGCCACGTGGGCCGCCATCGACTCCCTGGCCCGGACGGTGAACCCGGCCGGGTCCTCGGCCCGCAGCGCGGCCATGTCCTCGAAGGCGACCCCGCGGGGCAGGTAGGTCAGCGGGTCGTGGGCCGAGGTCTGGTCGGTGACCACGTTGACCGGGGCGCCCATCACGAGCAGCTGCGGCACGAGCTCGGCCGCGTTGCCGAGCAGCCCGATCGACAGCGGCTCGCCGGCGCCGGCGGCCGCGACCGCGCGGCGCACCGCGTCGTCCACGCCGTCCGCGGCCACGTCCAGGTAACCGTGCTCGATCCGGCGGGTGATCCGGGACGGGTCGCAGTCGATGCAGATCGCCACGCCGCCGTTCATCGTGACCGCGAGCGGCTGCGCCCCGCCCATCCCGCCCAGCCCCGCGGTCAGCGTGATCGTTCCGGACAGCGAGCCGCCGAACCGCTTGGCGGCCACCGCGGCGAACGTCTCGTAGGTGCCCTGCAGGATGCCCTGGGTCCCGATGTAGATCCAGGAACCGGCGGTCATCTGGCCGAACATGGTCAGCCCGGCCGCCTCGAGCCTGCGGAATTCCTCCCAGGTGGCCCACTGCGGGACCAGGTTGGAGTTGGCGATCAGCACCCGCGGCGCCCACTCGTGGGTGCGGAACACGCCCACCGGCTTGCCGGACTGGACCAGCAGGGTCTCGTCTGCCTCCAGGTCCCGCAGCGAGGCGACGATCGCGTCGAACGCGTCCCAGCTGCGGGCCGCCCGGCCCGATCCGCCGTACACGATGAGCTCGTCCGGGTGCTCGGCCACCTCGGGGTCGAGGTTGTTCATCAGCATCCGCATGGCCGCCTCCTGCGGCCAGCCCTTGCAGGCCAGCGTGGTCCCGCGGGGTGCGCGGACCGGGCGCGGGCCAGCCGGGGCCGGCCGCCGGTAGGCGGGCCAGCCGGGCGCTCAGCAGTCATGGCCGGTCTCCTCGTCGAGTCGGTGGTCCGGGCCGCGGCGGGCTGGCCGCCAGGGCCGGTATCCAGGCCCGCGGCAGGCTCGCCGCAGCTACCGGTTCATCATCCCCCGTCTCCGGACCGCCACGCCGGCCGCGGGACACCCGATCAGCTTGATCGATGTGCCGTCGGGCGGCCGATAGCCTGCCCGACGGCACATTCACGCCGTCCGCGGAGAGCTGGCTGCTTAGCGCGCGGCGCGCAGGATCGCGCGGATGTCGGCGGCGGTCGGCGGCCGCGGGGTGTTGGCCAGCACCTCGTCGTCCAGCGCCTCCGCAGCGACCTGGCCGAAGTCAGCGCGGCAGACGCCCAGGTCGGCCACGTGCCGGGACATTCCCAGCCGGTCGGCCAGGCCGGCGACCGCCTCGACGCCGGCGCCGGCGCCGCGGACGATGCCGGGTAGCTGGCGGACGGCGCCGACGCCGAAGTGGGCCCTCGGCGTGGGCGACAGGACGAGCCCGGCGCGCCCAAGGCCCGTGCGTCCAAGGTCAGTGCGTCCAAGGTCAGTGCGGCCGGGGCCGGAGGTCATGGTCACTCCCGAGGTCTGTCGATGCGGAGCGGGGTGCCGGTGAGATCCTCGAGCAGCTTGATCGGGAGCATCTCGCCGCCGTCGTCCCCGTACTGGGCCCGGGCCCGCCGGTAGATCTGCTCGACGAGCGCGCTCAGCTCGGCCGGCACGCCGGCCTGCCGGGCCAGGTCGACCGCGAGCCCGAGATCCTTGCAGGCCAGCGCGAGCGTGAACGACTCGTCGTAGTCGCCGCGGTACAGCACCGGCAGCACGTCGCGCTCGAGGAAGTGGCTGGCCGCGGGGCTGGCCAGCAGGCAGCGGCGCAGCACGGCCAGGTCGACGCCGGCCGCGGTGCCCACGCTCAGCACCTCGGCGGTGGCGGTCAGGTGCGCGAACCAGAGCAGGTTGATCATCAGCTTGACCGTGTACCCGGCGCCGTGCGGCCCCACGTGCAGGATCCGCTCCGGGTCGCCCATCGCCTCCAGCAGCGGGCGGACCCGCCGGTAGGTCCCGGCCCGGCCGCCGACGAAGATCTGCAGCGTGCCCGCCTCGGCGCCGCTGGCCATGCCGCTGACCGGAGCGTCGAGGACCTGGATGTCCCGGCGCTCGGCCACGGCCCGCACCCGGTCCGCGACGGCCGGAGCGGACGTGGACATGTCGATCCACACGGCGCCGGGCGGCAGGCCGTCCAGCAGCCCGGCCGGGCCGAGCAGGACCTCCTCCACCTGCCGTGGCCCCGGCAGCATGGTGATCGCCACGTCCCGGTCCCGCGCCGCCTCGCGCGGTGACGCCGCCCACGCCGCGCCGTCGGCCACGAGGGCGGCGGCCACGTCGCGGCGCAGGTCGTGCACGACCAGGTCGTGCCCCGCAGCCAGGATGTGGCGACTCATGGGTGCGCCCATGTGGCCGAGGCCGACGAAACCTACCTTCATCGCCCCTCCCGATCCGATCCCGAACGCGACGCCGGCCTCAGCGCCGGGCCCACCGCGCGACCGCGGCCTCGTCGATCTGTGCGCCCAGGCCCGGCCCGCCGGGCACGCCCAGGCACCCGCCGGAGTCGACGCGCAGCGGCTCGGCCAGGAAGAAATCGCGCCGCTGCTCGGTCCACCCGGGCGGATCATAGGGGAACTCCAGGTACGGGCCGCCGCCGACGCCGGCGGTGACGTGCAGGTTGGCCAGCAGGCCCAGCCCGTTGGTCCAGGTGTGCGGGGTGAACCAGCGATGGCTGACCCGGGCCTGCTCGGCGACCGTCCGGGCCCCCAGCATGCCCACGGCCAGCACGGCGTCGGGCTGCACCACGTCCAGCGCGCCCTTCGCCAGCGCGTCGAGCAGCTCGGGCAGGGTGCGGGCCATCTCGCCGCCGGCCACCCGGATCCCGGTCTGCTCCCGCAGCGCCCGCATCCCCGAGAGGTCGCTGGCGGGCAGCGGCTCCTCCAGCCAGAGCACGCCGAGCTCGGCCAGCTCGGCGGCCAGCCGCCGGACGGCGGCCAGGTCGAGGGCAGCCGAGACGTCCCCGGGCATCCGCCACCCCTGGTTCAGGTCGACCATGATGTCCATGTCGTCCCCGACCGCCTGGCGGGTGGCCCGCACCGCGGCCAGCCCCGAGGGGACATCCTCCCGGGCGATGCGGATCTTCACCGCCCGGAAACCCGCCGCCCGGGCGGCCAGGGCGGCCTCCGCCCGCGCCCCCGGGCTGCGCAGCTCGCCGAACGAGGCGTAGGCCGGCACGCTCCGGCTGGCCCCGCCGAACAGCACGGACACCGGCAGCCCGGCCACCTGGCCGGCGATGTCCCACAGCGCGGCCTCCAGCGGCCAGTAGCGCCCGGCGTGGAAGCCGATCGTCTCGATGACCGCCGCGTGCCGGGCGACCTGCAACGGGTCACGGCCGATGAACAGGTCCTCGAACGCCTCGAAGCCGTCCATGGTGTCACCGGAGCCGTATCCGGTCACGCCCTCGTCGGTCTGCACCCGGACCAGGGTGGCGTCGAACTGGCCACGCGGCACCGGGTCCCAGGCCGCGCGGAACGGCGGGTCCAGCGGCAGCCGCATCCGGTCCAGCCGGATCGCGGTGATCTTCACTGGGCGGGGGCGTTGTCCGGCATGGCGACGAGGCTAACGCGCTGGGCCGACACCACGGGCAAGCCGCCCGGGGCTTCCGCGGCGGGCGCCGGGGCCGCCGTTGCGCCGGCTCGTCGGCTTGGTCACGTTTCGGCGCATTCGGCGCCGGGTTCGTTGCGGCTCTACCGGCTGGAAACTAGGCTGCGTCCATCCGATGACGGACGCGTGGCCGTTCGGCAGTCGTCCCAGGGGGAGTCTTGGCGACGTACATCCTGAGGCGCGTCGGGCTGGCCCTGGTGACCCTCTGGTTGCTCAGCGTCATCATCTTCTTCGCCTGTCAGGTGCTGCCCGGCGACCCGGGCCGCGCGATCCTCGGCCCGCTGGCCGCGCAGAGCGCGGTGCACGCGCTGGATGCCTCGCTCGGCGTCAACCGGCCGCTGGTCGTCCAGTACTGGAGCTGGCTCACCGGGCTGCTGCACGGCGACCTGGGCCAGTCCTACCAGTTCCGGGCCCCGGTCGGGCCGTTCATCCGCGCGGCGCTGGTGAACTCGATCAAGCTCGGGCGCGCTGGCCTTCGTCATCGTGGTGCCGCTCAGCATCCTCGGCGGGGTGGTCGCGGCGCTCAACTACGGCCGGGCCCCCGACCGGATCATCTCGGTCACCGGCCTGTCCGCGACTACGGTGCCCGAGTTCGTGTCCGGGATCGTGCTCTTGGTGATCTTCGCGGTCGAGCTGAAGTGGTTCCCGGTCTCGGCCTCGGCCGGCCCCGGCGCGTCGGCCGGGGAACAGCTCTACCACCTGATCCTGCCCGCGATCCCGCTCGTGCTCGTCTTGTTCGGCTACATCGCGCGGATGACCAGGGCGGGCACGGTCGAGGCGCTCGAGTCCGACTACGCGCGCACCGCGACGCTGAAGGGGCTCAAGCGGTCGGTGGTGATCCGGCGGCACGTGCTGCGCAACTCGCTGCTCCCGACGATCACGGTGATCGCCACCCAGACCGGCTACCTGATCGGCGGGCTGGTCGTGGTCGAGACCCTGTTCAACTACCAGGGCATCGGAAGGCTGATCTACACCGCGGCCGGGGCCAAGGACTTCCCGATGCTCGAGGCCGGCGTGCTCACGATCGGCGTGGTGTACATGGTCGCGACGCTCATCGCCGACATTCTCTACACCACGCTCAACCCGCGGCTGCGCCTCGGAGGCTCCTCATGATCGAGCTCGGGCCGCCCACCCCGGTCCCGGGCGTGGAGACGGCGGTCACGCAGACGGCGCGGCGCGGCCAGCAGCCCGCCTGGCGGCTGATGCTGCGCAGGCCGACGTTCATCGTCGGCGCGCTCATCCTGCTGTTCTGGATCTTCTGCGCCGTGTTCGGCACCGCCATCGCCCCGCACAATCCGCTCGCGCAGCAGCTACTGGCCACCAACGCCCCCCCGTCCGGGGCGCACCTGTTCGGAACCGACCAGCTCGGCCGGGACGTGCTGTCCCGGGTGCTCGCCGGGTCCCGGAACATCCTGCTCATCGCCGCGGGGGCGACCGTGCTCGGCACCCTGCTCGGCACCGCGCTCGGCCTGCTCATGGGGTACCTCGGCGGGGTCCTGGACATCCTGGTCGGCCGGGTGGTGGAGGCCGTGCTCGCGCTGCCTCTCGTGATCGTCGCGTTCCTGTTCATCGTGGCGCTCGGACCGTCCGCGCTGAACTTGATCGTGGTCATCGGGTTCGTGTTCACGCCGCTGATCGCGCGGACGGTCCGTTCCGCCGTGCTGGTCGAGAGCCAGCTCGACTACTTGTCGTCCGCCCGCCTGCTCGGCGAGAAGTCCGGCCAGATCATGTTCACCGAGATCCTGCCGAACGTCGTGCCGGTCATTCTCGTCGAGTTCACGGTCCGGCTCGGCTACGCCATCTTCGCCGTGGCCACGCTGTCGTTCCTGGGCTTCGGGGTCCAGCCGCCGACGCCCGACTGGGGGGCGGACATCTACGCGAACTACGGGGTGCTGCCGGCCGGCTACTGGTGGGAGACGCTGTTCCCCGCGCTCGCCATCGCCTCGCTGATCGTGGCCGTCAACCTGGTCGCCGACTCGATCGAGCAGGTGCTGGCCTCATGACCGCGGCGGATACCACGGCGGCCCCCGGCGCCGCGGGCGGGACGGCCCCCGCCCTGGCGGTGGAGCACCTGGACGTCACCTACCGGGTGCGCGGGCAGGACCGGCGGGCGCTGCGCGACGTGACGTTCGAGATCGGCCAGGGCGAGTCCTACGGGCTGGTCGGCGAGTCCGGATCCGGCAAGTCCACGGTGGCCCTCGCGCTGACCCGGTACCTGCCCCGCAACGGCCGGGTGAGCGCGGGCACGATCAGCATCAACGGGATGGACCCGCTGGACATGGGCTCGGCGGAGCTGCGCGACCTGCGCGCCCACACGGTGTCCATGGTCTACCAGGAGCCCGGGCGGGCGCTGAACCCGTCGATCAAGGTGGGCCACCAGGTGGCCGAGGTCTACGAGATCGCCGGCCTGGACCGCAGGGCGGCCCTGGCGCGCGCCGAGGACATGCTGCGCACGGTGCAGATCTCCGACCCGCACCGGGTGATGGAGCGGTACCCGCACCAGCTCTCCGGCGGCATGGCCCAGCGGGTCGTGATCGCGATGGCGCTGGCCGCCGAGCCCTCGCTGCTCATCCTCGACGAGCCGACGACCGCGCTGGACGCGACCGTCGAGGCGGAGGTGCTCGACCTGGTGGCCGCGCTGCGCGAACAGTACGCCACCTCGGTGCTGTTCATCAGCCACAACCTGGCCGTGATCGCCAAGATGTGCGACCGGGTCGGGGTCCTGTACGCGGGGGAACTGATCGAGGAGGGCCCGGCCCGCGAGGTGTTCGCCCAGCCGCGCCACCCCTACACGGTCGGGCTGCTGCGCTGCATCCCCCGCGCCGGCCAGCGCAAGGACCACGGGCGGCTGGACACCATTCCGGGCTTCCTGCCCCCGCCCGGCGACACGCTCCCCGGGTGCATCTTCGCCCCGCGCTGCCCGATCGCCGAGGAGCAGTGCCGGGCCGCCCCGCCGCCCGCCTTCGTCACCGGACCGGACCGGACCTCGCGCTGCTACCTGCACGACCAGACCGCGGATCTGCCCCGGAATACCCCGGTTGACCTGGAGATTCCTTCGCAACGGGAGGCCGGCCAGCCGGTCGTGCAGCTCGAGCGGCTGTCCAAGACCTTCGGCTCGCGCGGCGAGGCCGTCAAGGCCCTGGTCGGAGTGAACCTCAGCCTGGAGCGGGGCGAGACGCTCGGGCTCGTCGGCGAGTCCGGCAGCGGCAAGACCACCCTGGCTCGCGCGCTGCTCGGCCTGATCCCGCCGGACGAGGGCTCCGTGATCGACCTCGACGGCGAGCCGCTGAAGGCCGATGCCCGGCACCGCACGCGCGACCAGCTCAAGGCGCTGCAGATCGTGTTCCAGAACCCGGACTCGGCCCTCAACCGCCGGCACACGGTCCGGCGCCTGATCAGCCAGCCGCTGTCCCGGCTGGCGGGCCTGTCCGGCGCGCGGCTGCGCGAGCGCCTGGCCGACCTGGTCCGGTCGGTCCGCATGGAGGACCGGCAGCTATCGCTGCGCCCGAGCCAGCTATCCGGCGGGCTGAAGCAGCGGGTGGCGATCGCGCGGGCGTTCGCGGGCGGCCCGCGCATCGTGGTCTGCGACGAGCCCACCTCGGCCCTCGACGTGTCGGTGCAGGCCGCGATCCTCAACCTGCTGATCGACCTGCAGGTCAAGGAGCAGGTGACCTACCTGTTCATCTCCCATGACCTCCGCCTGGTGCGGTACCTGTCCGACCGCATCGCCGTGCTCTACCTCGGCCGCGTCATGGAGGTCGGCCCGGCCGAGACCGTATTCGCCGCGCCGCACCACCCGTACACCGAGGCGCTGCTGTCGGCCGTGCCGAGCCTCGACGGGCAGCATCCCACCCGGATCCGGCTGCACGGCGAGATCCCGTCCGCGGCCGACCCGCCGAGCGGCTGCGTGTTCCACACCCGCTGCCCGCGCAAGCTCACCACCGGCGTGTGCGAGTCGATCGAGCCCCCGCTGGCGGAGGTCGCACCCGGTCACCTGATGAGCTGTCATATTCCTATCGATCAGCTAACAGACCTGCAGCAGACCGGGCGGGCGCCGTGACAAGCGCGCGCCGTTTGGCGTAGGTTTTTCGCTCACGCCGGCCGCGCGCTCGCGTGTCCGGTGAGGCTAGGGAGGTCCCAGTGAACGCAGACCATCGCCGCCTCGACCGGCTTCGCGAGGGGCAGGGCGACATCGGAAACCATGTCATCGACGAGTTCGCGGCCGGGAGGATGTCGCGCCGGGACTTCATCCGGCGCGGCTCGGTCGTCGGGATATCGCTGCCCCTGCTCGGGGCGATCATCTCCGCGTGCGGGAGCTCGAGCCTCGACGTCCTCGTCACCGAGCGGCGCCACGGGCCAGTCCGGGGCGACGATCAAGGCCGGGATCACCGTGCCGACCGGGGCCATCAACCCGGTGACCGTGGCCGACCAGGGCGGCCTGGACATGCTCGCCCAGACCGGTGAGTACCTGTGCCTGTCCGACCAGACGCTGACCCTCAAGCCGGTGCTGGCCACGAGCTGGACGCCCAACTCCGCCGCGGACGTGTGGACGTTCAAGATCCGCCAGGGGGTCAAGTTCCACAACGGCGCGGCGCTCACCGCCGACGACGTCGTGTACACCTACAAGCTGCAGACGAACCCGGCGGGCAAGTCGGCCGCGCTGTCGGCGCTGGCCGGCGTGCTCACCCCGTCCGGCGTGGAGAAGGTCGACGACTTCACCGTGGCGTTCCACCTCGAGGCCCCGAACGGGAACTTCCCGTACCTGACCTCGTCCGACAACTACAACATGATCATCATCCCGAACAACTACGACCCCGCGAAGTGGGAGAGCTCGTTCGTCGGCACCGGCCCGTTCGTGATGAAGAGCTACACCGCGAAGGTCGGCGCGTCGTTCACCCGCAACGAGCAGTACTGGGGCACCAAGGCCAAGCCCGCGGCCACCCAGTTCACGTTCTACGCCGACCAGACACCCATGAATCTCGCGCTGACCGCCGGGACGATCGACGTCCTCGGGCAGTTCGCGGTGGCCGGAGGCGAGCAGCTGCTCGTCTCCGGCGCCCCGTACAACATCATCAAGCTGAAGTCCAGCGCGCACCGCGAGCTGTCGATGCGCTGCGACCAGGCCCCGTTCACCGACCCGCGGGTGCGCCAGGCGATCGCCCTCAGCCTGGACCGGCCGGCGATCGTCCAGGCGCTGTTCAAGGGTTACGCCGACCTGGGCAACGACAGCCCGTTCGCCCCCGTGTTCCCGTCGACGAACACCAGCGTGCCGCAGCGGGCCCAGAACATCGCCAAGGCGAAGTCGCTGCTCGCGGCCGCGGGGCATCCGAACGGGTTCACGACGCATCTCACCACCGAGAGCCTGGGCGAGATCCCGCAGCTGGCACAGATCGTGGTCCAGTCCGCCAAAGAAATCGGCGTGACCATCGGCCTGACCGTCGAGACCTCGACCAAGTACTACGGCAACTTCCTGTTCGGTACTTCGGACTGGCTCGACGCCACGATGAGCCTGGTCGACTACGGCCACCGCGGCGTGCCCAACGCGTTCCTGACCGCGACGCTCGGAGACGATCAACGCGAAGACCGGGACCGGCGCGTGGAACGCGGCTCACTTCAGCAACGCTCAGTACGACAAGCTGGTCGGCCAGTACGTCGCCGCCTCCGACGTGTCCACCCAGCAGGACATCGCCGGGCAGATCCAGACCCTGCTGCTCAACGAGACGCCGGTCATCATCCCGTACTTCTACAACTACCTGACCGCCACGGCCAAGAACGTGGCCGGCGCCTACCCGACTGCGGTCGGGCACATCTTCCTGTACAACACGACCAAGAGCTGACCGGCTCGTGCCGCTGGCTGGCGTCGGCGCTGGGGTTCCGCCCGCGGACCCGCCCGCCCCGCCAGCCGGCCGCGGCACGGTTCCCGGCCGGCCTGCCCGCCGCCGCCGGCCACGGCGCGGGTTCCCGGCCGACCTGCCCGCCCGCGGGGCCGGCCACGGCACTCGGCCCGGCCCACTCACCAGATCGCACTGCCGTCGGCTGCGGCACGGGCATATGCTGGGGTTTCACCCCTAGATCGAGGTTCGGAGGTCTTATTTGTCGTCGGTTGCCACCGCCATCTCCGAGGGCACGGGCGCGGGGCAGCCCGACCGGGTCGGCACCGGCCTGAAGCAGGGCTGGGGCGTGAGCCCGCAGCGGCAGCAGGCGATCGTCGATACGCTGCACGGTTTCGTGCCGCGTACCGGGCGTCTGTCCCCCGCCCAGCTGCGGGCGGTCACGGTCGAGCTCGCGGCGCGCCGGGAGCTCTGGGCTGACCTCGTCGTCCACGACCCCGACGTGCGCTGGTACCTGCCGCTGCACCGGTCGAACGCGTGCGACGTCTGGCTGCTGGCCTGGGAGTCCGGCCAGGACACCGACTGGCATGACCACGGCGGGTCGTCGGGATCGTTCGCCGTGGCCGAGGGCAGCCTGGTCGAGCAGTACCGGATCCCGAGCGGGCGCCGGCTCAGCCACCGGCGGCTGCGGACCGGCGAGGCGGTAGCGTTCGGGCCCGGGCATGTCCACGACGTCGCGCACGGCGGCGACGGTTCCGCCACCAGCATCCACGCCTACTCGCCGCCGCTGATGGCGATGACCTATTACCGGCCGACCGCCTACGGCCTGATCGCCACCCAGACCGTGGCGATCGACGGCCCGGAAGGCGCCCGCGGCCGCGGCGGCGCGGACACCGCGCTGGCCGATGCCACCGCGTCGGCGGCGGAACTCACCACGGACGCGCTGCCCGCCCACGCGCCCAGCATCGCCGACCTGCTGGCCGAGGCCCGCAGCGGCCTGGCCAGGCTCCGGCCCGAGGCGGCGTTCGCCGCGCTGACCGACGGGGCCGTGCTGGTGGACATCCGTCCGCTGGAGCAGCGGATCGTCGAAGGCGAGGTCCCCGGGGCGATCATCATCGGCCGCAACGTCCTGGAGTGGCGGCTTGACCCGTGCAGCGAGGCCCGCATCCCCGCCCTGGCCCGGGCCGACGCCCGGATCGTCGTGATGTGCTCGGAGAGCTATGCCTCGACGCTGGCCGCGGCCAGCCTGCGGCGGATCGGCCTGCACGAGGCGACCGACCTCGAGGGCGGCTTCCAGGCGTGGAAGGCGGCCGGCCTGCCGACGCGGCCCGCCCAGTCGCTGGGCTGACCACGGGGACCGGTTACCAGGCGTCGGACCCGAACGAGTCCTCGGCGTACCCGCCGGACACCGACAGCAGCTCCAGGTCGGCCTCGACCATCATCGTGACCAGCTCTTCGAAGCCGATCTTCGGCTCCCAGCCCAGCTCGCTGGCGGCCTTGGCCGGGTTGGCGCAGAGCTGGTCCACCTCGGCCGGCCTGATGAACGCGGCGTCGGTCACCACGTGCTCCTGCCAGTCGAGGCCGGTCACCCCGAACGCCAGCTCTACCAGGTCGCCGACGCTGTGCGTGACGCCGGTCCCCACGACGTAGTCGATGGGCTCGTCTCGACCCAGCATCAGGTGCATCGCGCGCACGTAGTCGCCGGCGAATCCCCAGTCCCGGCTGGCGCCCAGGTTGCCGAGCCGAAGCTGCCGCTCGTAGCCGAGCTTGATCTTGGCGACGCCGAGCGAGACCTTGCGGGTGACGAACTCCGCGCCCCGGCGCGGTGACTCGTGGTTGAACAGGATCCCGGACACCGCGAACATCCCGTAGGACTCCCGGTAGTTCTGGGTCAGGTGGTGACCGTAGGCCTTGGCCACGCCGTAGGGACTGCGCGGGTGAAAGGGGGTCTGCTCGCTTTGCGGCGACTCCCGGACCTTCCCGAACATCTCCGACGAGGATGCCTGGTAGAACCGGATCTGGCCGCCGGAAGGGCTCCGCGACGCGCTGATCCCGCTGCAGACCCGGATCGCCTCCAGTACGCGCAGCACCCCCAGGCCGGTGACCTCGCCGGTCAGCTCGGCCTGCGACCAGGACATCGGCACGTACGAGATCGCGGCCAGATTGTAGATCTCGTCGGGCTGCACCCGCTCGACCGCCGAGATCAGGCTGCCCTGGTCGAGCAGGTCACCGCGGACCAGCCGGACGTCTTCCATGAGCTGGCGCACCCGGCGCACCCGCGGGTTGGCCTGGCCGCGGACCAGGCCCCAGACCTCGTACCCCTGGGCAAGCAGGTGCTCGGCCAGGTAGGAGCCATCCTGGCCGGTGATGCCGGTGATCAGGGCGCGCCGTGTCAGCAGGACCTCCATAGGCCGGGCCGGCCGCGGCCACGGCGGACGGTCGGGGTTACGTCGCGGCAGCTTACCGGCACCGGAACTCCCTTTGCACTCTCGTCGGCTTACGCATGGGGCGCAAGAGCACGCAAGGTACCGCCTGGTAATGTTCGCCTCCTTAGGGGTCAGGCGGGCATGCCTTGACCAAGCCGGGCTGCCAGCGGCAGACGAGGAGGCGCAAACCTGCGTGAGCACCGTGCCCACCCCGGGGACAACCCCCGGACCCCCAGACCGGAGGGCTTCACCCCCCGGAACGCCCTCGCCCTCACTCACCGCCCGGCTCCCCATTCCTCCTTCACGAGCCCCCCGCACGGCCGGACGCGGCCCTCGCCTCCGGCACCCCCGACGCCGCCCTCACGCCCCCACCCGCCCCCCACCTCCCCATTCTCCCTTCACTGGCCCCCCTCATGGCCGGGGGGTCAGACAGACCGCTGCGCGTCGCGCTGCTGTCCTACCGGAGCAAGCCGCACTGCGGCGGCCAGGGGATCTACCTGCGGCACCTGTCCCGCGAGCTGGCCGCGCTCGGCCATCACGTGGAGGTGTTCTCCGGCCCGCCGTACCCGGAGCTTGAGCCGGGCCCGGTGCTGCACCAGCTGCCGAGCCTGGACCTGTACCGCGAGCCCGACCCGTTCCGCACCCCGCGCCCGGGCGAGTACCGCGACTGGATCGACGTGCTCGAGGTCGCCTCGATGTGGACCGCGGCGTTTCCCGAGCCGCTGACGTTCAGCCTGCGCGCCCTGCGTGCCCTGCGCCCGCGCCGCCACGACTTCGACGTTGTGCACGACAACCAGGTCCTCGGCTACGGCATGCTGGGCATCGCCCGCCTCGGCCTGCCGCTGGTCACCATCATCCACCACCCGATCAGCGTGGACCGGCGGATCGAGCTGGCCGCGGCCCGGGGCCTGTCCCGGCTGTCCAAGCGCCGGTGGTACGGCTTCGTCCGGATGCAGGGCCGGGTGGCGCGTCGCGTAGGTCCGGTGCTGACCGGCTCCGAGTCGTCCCGCGACGACATCTGCCGCGACTTCAAGGTTGAGCGCTCCCGCGTGCACGTGATCCCGCTGGGCGTGGACACCCGCCTGTTCCATCCCCGCCCGGCGCCCCGCGTGCCCGGCCGGATCGTGGCCGTGGCCAGCGCCGACTCGCCCGTGAAGGGCATCTCGACGCTGCTGCGGGCCGTGGCCAAGCTCGCCACGGAACGCAACACCGTGCTCACCGTGGTCGGCAAGCCCGCTCCCGGCGGGCCGACCGAAAAGCTCGTCGCCGAACTGGCGCTGGGTGACCGGGTCCGGTTCGTCACCGGGATCACCGACGCCGAGCTGGCGGAGTTCATGGCGACCGCGGAGATCGCGGTGGTGCCCTCGCTGTACGAGGGGTTCTCGCTGCCCGCGATCGAGCACATGGCGTCGGGCACCCCGCTGATCGCCAGCCGGACCGGCGCGCTGCCCGAGGTGACCGGTGACGCGGCGCTCCTGGTCACCCCAGGCGACGCCGAGGAACTCGCGGTGGCCCTGCGGATGCTGCACGACTCGGCCGCGGAGCGGGAGCGGCTTTCCGCGCTGGCCCTGCGCCGGGTGCAGGAACGCTTCACCTGGTCGGCGGTGGCCCGCGCCACCGCGGACCAGTACGTGCGCGCGATCGACGCGGCGGCGGCCGGACGGTCCGGCGCCCCGCCGCAGCAGGCACAGCCGTGCTGACCGTCGACTTCGCCCGGTTTCCCGTCGGCCCCGGCGACCGCGTGCTCGATCTGGGCTGTGGTGCGGGCCGGCACGCGTTCGAGGCGCTGCGCCGGGGCGCGCACGTGGTGGCGCTGGACAGCGACGAGGGCGAGCTCCGCGCGGTGGCCGGGATGTTCACCGCCATGCACGAGGCCGGCGAGGTTCCGGCCGACGCCCGCGCGCAGGCGGCGGCGGGCGATGCCACCGCGATGCCGTTCCCTGACGGCTGCTTCGACCGGGTGATCGCGGCCGAGGTGCTCGAGCACATTCCCGCCGACCAGGCGGCCATGAACGAGCTCGCGCGGGTGCTGCGCCCGGGCGGGGTGGCCGCGGTCACCGTGCCCGCGTGGCTGCCGGAACGGATCTGCTGGCGGCTCTCCGACGATTACCACAACGTGCCCGGCGGCCACGTGCGGATATTCACCCGGGGCGAGCTTGAGGCGAAGCTGGCCCGGGCGGGCCTGGCCGTCAGCGGGCACCATCATGCCCACGCGCTGCACGCGCCGTACTGGTGGCTGAAGTGCGCGGTCGGCGTGCGGAACGACAATCACCCGCTGGCCCGGGCCTACCACCGGTTGCTGGTCTGGGAGATCATGAAGAAGCCCGCGATCATGCGGCTGGCCGATCAGGTGCTGAACCCCCTCATCGGCAAGAGCGTCGTCGTGTACGCGGCCAAGCCGGCGGCCAGTGCCGCGGCCGCGGGCGGCGAGGCCGGCCGCGTCCGGCGCGCCCCGGCCGCTGCGCCGGCGCCGCCGGAGGAGGCCCATGCGGCCGCCTGAGAGGCTGGCCAGCGCCAGGCCAGACGGGGCCGGCCCGGACGACGGGACGCGCCTGGGCGGGGCCCGTCCCGGTGGCGGCCTGTCGTCGCGCGCGGCCGCCTCGCTCCCCTCGGTTCCGGGGATCCTGACCGCGGACCAGATCCTGGCCACGGGCCACAGCATCGCCGCCGTGCAACAGCGCGACGGCGCGATCGGCTGGCCGGACGGGCATGTCGACGCCTGGAACCACGTCGAGTGCGTGATGGCCCTGAGCGCGTGCGGGCTCCGCTCCGCGGCGCGGCGCGGCTACGACTGGCTGCGGGCCGCGCAGCGGCCGGACGGATCGTGGCCGAAGGTGTCCGCCGACGGCGCGGTCCTCGACGACGCGACGGAGAGCAACCACGCCGCCTACCCCGCGGTCGGGGTCCTGCATGAGCTCCAGGTCACCCATGACGACGCGTTCGCGGAGCGAATGTGGCCGGTGGTGCGCAAGGGGATCGAGTTCGCGCTCGGCCTGCAGCAGCCGCGCGGCGAGATCATCTGGCAGCGCCGGGGGGACGGCACGCCCGGCGCGTACGCGCTGCTGACCGGCAGCTCCAGCATGCATCACGCGTTGCGCTGCGCGATCGCGCTCGCCGAGTACGTGGGCGAGCCGCAGCCGGACTGGGAGCTCGCGGCCGGCCAGCTCGGGCACGCGGTGGCCTGCCACCCCGAGGCGTTCGCCGACAAGAGCACGTTCTCGATGGACTGGTACTACCCGGTGCTCGGCGGACCGCTGCGGGGCGCCGCGGCGGCCGAGCGCCTGGCGGCGGGATGGGACACGTTCGTCGTGCCCGGCCTCGGCATCAGGTGCGTCAGCGACCAGCCCTGGGTCACCGGCGCCGAGACCTGCGAGCTGGCCCTCGCGCTCGACGTGATCGGCGATCACTCTCGCGCGCTGGACCTGTTCGACCAGGTCCAGCATCTGCGCGACCCGAGCGGCAGTTACTGGACCGGCTGGCAGTTCACCAACCAGACGCACTTCCCGAACGAGCAGAGCAGCTGGACGGCCGCCGCGGTCATCCTGGCCGCCGACACGCTGTCCGGAGCCACCGGCGGATCGGGGATCTTCGCCGCCGCGGCGGCCTGGTGGGCCGTGGGCTCGCCGGTCGACGCTGCCGCCTGCGGCTGTGAGATGCCGCAGACCAGGCTGCCGTCCCCGGGCTCAGCCGATCCCCGGACCGGTCCGTTCCAGGACCCGTAGCGAGCCCTCCACCCGGACCTGTCTGAACGCTCCTGAGTGCAGCGCGCGCAGGTAGATCCGGTACGGGGCCTGGCCGCCGTCGGCCGGGTCGGGGAACACGTCGTGGATGGCCAGGGCCCCGCCGGGCGCCACCCACGGCGCCCAGCCCTCATAGTCGGCGGTGGCCGCGGCGTCGGTGTGCCCGCCGTCGATGAAGAGCATCCCGAGCGGCGTGCGCCACAGCCCGGCGACGTCGGCCGACCGGCCCACGATCGCGATCACGTGCTCCTCCAGGCCGGTGGCGCCGAGGGTGGACCTGAAGTGCGGCAGCGTGTCGAGCCGCCCGGTGGCCGGGTCGACCAGGCCGGGGTCGTGATACTCCCAGCCGGGCTGGTTCTCCTCCGAGCCGTGATGATGGTCGACGGTGATGACGAACTGGCCCGCATCGCGGACGGCGGCGGCGAGGTAGATCGTTGACTTACCGCAGTAGGTCCCGATCTCGGCCACCGGGCCCCGCCGCGCGTAGGCGGCGGCGGTGTCGTAGAGCGCCAGGCCCTCGGGGGCGGGCATGAATCCCTTGGCCGCCTCGGCGGCGCGGGCCAGCTGGGCGGGGATACCGTTCTGCATGGTTGCAGTCTCCCGCCTGCGCACTTGCCCGCGCGCGCCGGGACATGCTCTACTCCGCAATGAGCGAGCCGGAGGGCGCGGCGCTGCCTGGACTGAGGACGAGGGAGCCTGCGACCGAGCGACGAGGGAAGGCGGTGCCTCAAGGCGCGCCGCCGGCGAGTGGGAAACACAGCGCGAGCCGGAGGGCGCGGCGCCGCCGGCGAATGGGAAGCACAGCGCGAGTCGGCATGTCCCGGGGAGGCCGGAAGTTGAGAGTGGAAGTCGACCGCGACGCCTGCGAGGCCAACGCGGTGTGCGCGGGCCTGGTGCCCGAGGTGTTCGAGGTGGACGACGACGACCAGCTGCACATCCTGGTGGCCGAGGTCCCGCCCGCCCTGGCCGACGCGGTCCGGCACGCGGTCATGTCCTGCCCGAAGGCCGCCCTCCGGATCGAGGAGTAACCAGGAGCAGGCGACCGCCACGGCGCGGGCCTGGCGGTGCGCATCCCGGTGCCCCGCTAGCCCAGTGCGCCGCCGGCGATGGCCGCTCCGACCAGGATCAGGATCAGGCCGCTCATCTGCTCGCTCCGCTGGCCCGCCCACCGGCCCAGGAGGCCGCCGAGCTCCAGGCCGACCAGCGACATGGCCACGCTGATCGACCCGATCAGGATCGCCCCGGCCGCGACGCTCACGCCGTAGGTGCCGAGCGCGAACCCGACGACCAGGTTGTCCATGCTCAGGACCAGGCCGCTGGCCAGGAGGCGGCCGAGGCGGGGGGAGGGACTCGCGAGGAGGCTGGAGACACCGGGGCTGAGGCCGCTGCCGGGGCGGCCGACACCGGCGTCCGCGGCGCCGGGGGCCGCGTCACCGAGGTTCGCCGTACCGGGGTCCGCCGTACCGGGGTTCGCCGCACCGGGGTCCGCCGTACCGGGGTCCGCCGTACCGGGGTGGGCCTACCGGGTTGGCGCACCGGGGTCCGCGGCCCCTGGGTTGGCCGTACCGGGGCGGCGCTTGGCCTCTGCCGCGTTCCTGCGACCCTCCCGGATCGACCGCACCAGCCCACTGCACGCCGACGATCATCAGCAGGATGGCGCCGGGCCAGCGCACCGCCTTGTCCATCTCGGTCGCGAACCGCTGGCCGATCAGCAGCCCGACGATCGGCATCCCGGCCTCGAAAACACCGAACACCAGGCCGACCTGCAGCCGGACCCGGGCGTTCACCCCCGTCACGCCGATGCCGATGGCCGCAGCCAGGTTCGACAGCCCGACCGCGACCGCGGCGAGCAATAGGGCGATCACGCGCACACAATATCCAGGTAAACCGCTCGGGCAGAAGGCGGCCGGGCTCGCGGCTCAGCCCTGGGCGGCCTGGTACTTTTCCGGGATGGTCGCCACCTTCATGCGCCAGCCTGACCCGGTCGGCGCGGTAGACGTACCGGGTCAGCCTGATCGGCCGGGACTCGCCGTAGGCAGTCCGGCGCGGCCCACGCATCGCCGCCCTTCCCGGCTGGCCACCGGTGCGGACCGGGCACTTTGTGCCATACGCTGCGGTTATGCGGGTTGCGCTCTGCCAGCTGCCGGTCAGCTCCGATCCATCGGTCAATCTCGGCCGGGTGAAGGAGGCGGTAGCCGACGCGGCGGCCGCAGGAGCCCACCTGGCCGTGTTCCCCGAGGGGATGCAGGCCCGGTTCGGGACCGACCTCCGGGCGGCCGCTGAGCCTACAGACGGCCCGTTCGGACAGGGCCTTTCCGGGGCCGCGGGCGAACATGGGGTCGCCGTGGTAGCCGGGGTCTTCGAGCCCGCGCCGGGCGACCGGGTCTACAACACCGCGGTGGCGTTCGACGCCGAGGGGCGCCTGACCGCGGCGTACCGGAAGATCCACCTGTTCGACGCGCTCGGCCACCGGGAGTCCGACCAGGTCGTGGCCGGCCACGAACCGGTCGTCACCGACCTGAGCGGCCTTCGTGTCGGGGTGCTGACCTGCTACGACATCAGGTTCCCCGAGCTCGCCCGGGCCCTGGTGGCCCGCGGCGCCGACCTGATCGTGGTGCCGGCCGGCTGGGCCGCCGGGCTGTTCAAGGAGGAGCACTGGGTCACGCTGGTCCGCGCCAGGGCCATCGAGAACACGGTGTGGGTGGCCGCGGTCGACCAGGTGCCCGACCCGGCCGAGCCTGCCACCCGCGCGGCCACGGGGGTCGGGCGCAGCATGCTCGTCGACCCGATGGGCACGGTCAGGCTGGACCTCGGGTCGCGGCCGGGCATCGCCGTGGGCGAGGTGGACACCAAGCTGACGGCCGAGATCCGGACGGTCCTGCCCAGCCTCGAGCACCGCCGGGACGATCTGTTCGGTCGCCCGTAGCCCGCCGCGGTCTTGCGCCGGTCGCAGGCCGCCCCGACTGTCCGCCCGGCCCCGGGCCCGAATCGGTCACGTCCTAAATGCCGCGCCAGACTGCCGAAATCCGCCATCCTGCACATATCACGCGTTCGGTGCCCACAACTCGGACATATCGCCCTCAGGAAGCGACCGGATCAGTGGCGTGAAATGATGCCGATGATCAAGGAAACGCGCCGGGTTAGTCGCTGCGCAGGTCGGGGTGACCGGGTGCCATGCCGTCGCCGGGTGGCGTGCTGCCTGGTGTCGTGCCGCCGGCGGGTCGCGCCGCCGCCAAGTACCGTGCTGCCGGCCGGGGCGTGCTGCCGGCCGGGGACGTGCTGCCGGCCGGGGCCGCGCTGCCGCCAGGTGCCGCGCTGCCGGCCGGGGACGTCGCGCCGCCGGCCGGGGGCGTGCTGCGGCGGGGGCGTGCTGGCGGGTGTCGCGTGAGCGGCGCGGTGGCGGCGTACCGTCCATGTCACCACGGCGGCGACCACGACCGCGGCGACCACGATGGCGAGCCCGGTGCCGACCCGGCTCTCGACGGCCGAGTACGCCGAGCCCGCAACGTATCCGAGCAGGCAGTAACCCACTCCCCAGACGACCCCGCCCACCGCGTTGTAGATCAGGAAGGTCCGGTAGGGCACCCGCCCGGCTCCCGCGGCGGCGGGCATCACCGCGCGCAGGAAGGCGACGAACCTGCCGAGCAGGACGGCGAGACCGCCCCGGTCGCGCAGGACGGACCGGGCCTGCTCCGCCCCGCCGGGAACGCGGCGCAGGGCCCGGGCCGCGAACAGGCGATCGCCCGTGCGCCTGCCGATCTCGTAGCCCACGAGCGGGCCGGTCACCGCGGACACCACGACCACCACGGTCAGCGTCGCCAGCGACAGGTGGCCACGGCTGGCCAGCACCCCGCCCAGGACGACGGCGGTCTCGCCCGGCAGCACGAAGCCCAGGAATATCGCGGTCTCGCCGAAGACGAGCGCCCCGATCACGGCGTAGGCGACCCAGCCGCTGAGGTGGGTCAGCCCGCTGACGATCGAGTTCACCGGCAGCCCCTTTCCGCGCCGCAACGCCGCGCCGGAGCCCGCGCCGTGTCGCGTCCGAACGCCGCCGGACCTCTTGAACTGGTCTGCCCGTGCCGAGCGTGGTTCTAGTGGAATCGTGCTCTTGTCGAGCCGCGTTCTAGTAGATAGGAAACCACGCAGGCCTCGTGCCCCGGGAAGGGATGGTGATGCCCCCCATGCCTCAGCCGACCTCAGCGACGTCGTCCACGGGCGGTTTCATGCGCCCTCAGGGCACCTTCACTGGGCGGGTAACGGGGGACGGTTCGAGCGGATTGCTCGCCGAGGCGGGGCGCTATCACCTGTACGCATCGCTGGCCTGCCCGTGGTCGCAACGAGCGCTGATCGTCCGCAGCCTGCTCGGGCTGGAGCGGGTCATCGGCCTGACGCTGACCGACCCGATCTCAGGGGACCGGGGCTGGAGGTTTCCCGACCAGCAGGGCGGCCAGGACCCGGTCACCGGAGCGCGGTTCCTGTCCGAGCTCTACCTGGTCACCGACCCCGGCTACCAGGGCAAGTGCACGCTGCCGGTGCTATGGGACACCCAGACGCAGCGGATCGTCAGCAACGACGCGCCGCAGATCACGGTCATGCTCGAGACCGAGTTCACCGGCTACCACCGGCCGGGTGCGCCTGACCTCTACCCGGCCGCCCAGCGCCGGGACATCGACGCGGTCGCCACCCTGATCTACCACGCGGTCAACATCGGCGTCTACAAGGCCGGGCTGGCGACCACGCAGGCGGCGTACGAGGAGGCGTTCGACGCCCTGTTCGCGACCATGGACGCGCTGGACGAGCGGCTGGCCCGGCGCAGGTTCCTGCTCGGCAGCGAGTTGTGCGAGGCGGACGTGCGGCTGTTCCCGACGCTGGCCAGGTTCGACGCCGTCTACTACATCCTGTTCAAGTGCAACCTGCACCGGCTGATCGACTACCGCCACCTCTGGGGCTACGCGCGCGATCTCTACCAGCGGCCGGGGTTCGGCGAGACCACCGACTTCGACCAGATCAAGCGCCACTACTATCAGACCCAGAGCTGGGTCAACCCGTCACGGATCGTGCCCAAGGGCCCGTTCGTGAACTGGCTCGAGCCGCACGGCAGGGACCGTCTCTCCGGCTGACCGGACCGGGCGCGACGGCCGCCGGGCAGGCCCACTTCAACACGCCTGCCAGGTAGCCTGGTATGCGGAAATGATTGATAGACCAGCTTCAGAAAAGAGGGGGATGTCCGCCGTGCCTGCTGAGTCCCGGGGGTCCAGCGAACCGGAGGCGGCGCCTCCCGCCGCGGGCGACAACAACGCGGCGAGCACGGACTTCGGGCCCAACGAGTGGCTCGTGGACGAGCTGTACCAGCGGTACCAGGCGGATCCCGGCTCGGTGGACCGGGCCTGGTGGAATTTCTTCGCCGACTATCACCCGAAGCCGCCGGAGCAGCCCCGCGCCGCCGCGCCGGCCCCGGCCGGCCCGGCCGCAGCCGCCGCCGCGACCGCCGCCCCGGGCGTCGTAGCCCCGGCCCCCGCCGGGCAGGCCGTGAGCGCGCCCGCGGGCCCAGGATCCGCAGGCCCAGGATCCGCGGGCCCAGGATCCGCGGGCCCAGCGCCGGCCGGACCCGGGCCCGCGGCACCGGCGCCCGCATCGGCGCCCGCCCCCGCCGCGCCGGCCGCCCCGGCGTCTCCCTCAGCGTCTTCTCGCGGTGCCGGCTTCCCCGGCGCCGGTATCCGCCGCCACGCCGCCGTCGGGGGCCGGAGCCGCCGAGATCCGGCTGCGCGGGGCGGCCGCCCGCACCGCGGCCAACATGGCGGCGAGCCTCACCGTGCCAACGGCCACGAGCGTGCGGGGCGTGCCGGCCAAGCTCCTGATCGACAACCGCATAGTGATCAACAACCACCTCGGCCGGGGCCGGGGCGGGAAGGTGTCGTTCACCCACCTCATCGGGTACGCGATGGTCCGGGCGCTGGCCGCGGTGCCGGCGATGAACGACTCCTACGCCGAGGTCGACGGCAAGCCGGTGCTGGTCCGGCCCGAGCACGTCAACCTCGGCCTGGCCATCGACGTGCGCAAGGACGACGGGTCCCGGCAGCTGCTCGTGCCCAACATCAAGGCCGCGGAACAGATGGACTTCCGCCAGTTCTGGACGGCGTACGAGGACGTGGTCCGCAAGGCCCGCACCGGCAAGCTCGCGGTCGAGGACTTCGCCGGGACCACGATCAGCCTGACCAACCCCGGCACGATCGGCACCGAGCACTCGGTGCCGAGGCTGGTCACCGGCCAGGGGTGCATCGTCGGCGTGGGCGCGATGGAGTACCCGGCCGCCTACCAGGGCGCGTCCGACGAGACCGTGGCCCGGCTGGCGATCAGCAAGACGGTCACGCTCACCTCCACCTACGACCACCGGATCATCCAGGGCGCGCAGTCCGGCGAGTTCCTGCGGGTCATCCACGAGCTGCTGCTCGGCGAGCAGGGCTTCTACGACGACGTGTTCCAGTCGCTGCGGATCCCTTACGAGCCCGTGCGCTGGGTCCAGGACATCCCGGCCGGGCACGAGGACGACCTGTCGAAGGCCGCGCGGGTGCATGAGCTCATCCACGCGTACCGGGTGCGCGGCCACCTGATGGCCGACACCGACCCGCTCGAGTACAAGCAGCGCAAGCATCCCGACCTGGACATCAACCAGCACGGGCTGACCCTGTGGGACCTGGAGCGGGAGTTCGCGACCGGCGGGTTCGGCGGCAAGCCGCGGATGAAGCTGCGCGAGATACTCGGCGTGCTGCGGGACTCGTACTGCCGCACGGTCGGCATCGAGTACATGCACATCCAGAACCCGGAGGAGCGCGCCTGGATACAGGCCCGCGTGGAGCGGCCGCATCCCCGGGCCGAGCACGACGAGCAGGTCCGGATCCTGTCCCGGCTGAACGTCGCCGAGGCGTTCGAGATGTTCCTGCAGACCAAGTTCGTAGGGCAGCGCCGGTTCTCGCTCGAGGGCGCCGAGTCGCTGATCCCGCTGCTGGACGCGGTGCTCACCGAGGCCGCCCACCAGGAGCTGGATGAGGCCGTGATCGGTATGGCGCATCGCGGCCGGCTCAACGTGCTCGCGAACATCGTGGGCAAGTCCTACGCCCAGATCTTCCGGGAGTTCGAGGGGAACCTGGACCCGGCCAGCACGCACGGATCCGGTGACGTCAAGTATCACCTCGGCGCCGAGGGCAAGTACTCGCCGGGCGACGGGTCGGAGATCCGGACCTCGCTGGTGGCCAACCCGAGCCACCTCGAGGCGGTCGACCCGGTGCTGGAGGGCGTGGTCCGGGCCAAGCAGGACGTGATCGACATGGGCGAGCCCGGGTTCACCGTGCTGCCGGTGCTGATCCACGGCGACGCGGCCTTCGCCGGCCAGGGCGTGGTGGCCGAGACCCTCGAGCTGTCCCAGCTGCGCGGCTACCGGACCGGCGGCACGGTGCACATCGTGGTGAACAACCAGGTCGGGTTCACCACCGCGCCGGAGTACTCCCGGTCCAGCGTGTACTCCACGGACGTGGCCCGGATGATCCAGGCGCCGATCTTCCACGTCAACGGCGACGACCCCGAGGCCGTCGTCCGGGTCGGCCTGCTCGCCTTCGAGTACCGCCAGGCGTTCCGGAAGGACGTCGTCATCGACATGATCTGCTACCGGCGGCGCGGGCACAACGAGGCGGACAACCCGTCGTTCACCCAGCCGCTGATGTACGACCTGATCGACGCCAGGCGGTCGGTGCGCAAGCTCTACACCGAGTCCCTGATCGGGCGCGGCGACATCACGCTGGAGGAGGCGGAGCAGGCGCTGCGCGACTACCAGCAGGAGCTGGAGCGCGCCTTCACCGAGACCAGGGAGGCGGCCAGGCCTGGCCGAGCCGGGGGCGGTGGTCCGGCCCCAGCCCGAGGCCAGCCCGGCCGATCACGACCTGACCCGCACCGCGATCACCGAGGAGACCGTCAAGCGCATCATCGACACCCAGGTGAACCTGCCCGACGGCTTCACGGTGCACCCCAGGCTGCTGCCGCAGCTGCAGCGGCGCGCCGCCATGGTCGAGCAGGACGAGATCGACTGGGCCACCGGCGAGCTGCTCGCGTTCGGCAGCGTGCTCATCGACGGGCACACGGTGCGGCTGGTCGGCCAGGACACCCGGCGGGGCACGTTCGGCCAGCGGCACGCGGTGCTCGTGGACCGGCACACCGGGGCGGAGTACACGCCGCTGCGGACATTCAACTCCCCCACGGTCAGGTTCCACGCCTACGACTCGCTGCTGTCGGAGTTCGCGGCGGTCGGCTTCGAGTACGGCTACTCGGTGGCCCGGCCCGACGCCCTGGTGTGCTGGGAGGCGCAGTTCGGCGACTTCGTCAACGGCGCGCAGACGATCGTGGACGAGTTCATCAGCTCGGGCGAGCAGAAGTGGGGCCAGCGCTCGGCGGTGGTGCTGCTGCTGCCGCACGGCTACGAGGGCCAGGGACCTGACCACTCCTCGGCCCGGATCGAGCGCTTCCTCTCGCTGTGCGCGCAGGACAACATGACCGTGGCGGTGCCGACCACCCCGGCCAACTACTTCCACCTGCTGCGCTGGCAGGTGCTGTCCCCGCGGGTCAAGCCGCTGATCGTGGCGACCCCCAAGTCGATGCTGCGGCTGAAGGCGGCCACCTCCGCGGTGGCGGACTTCACCGCCGGCTCGTTCCGGCCGGTGCTCGGCGAGCAGTCCGAACTCGACGACGCGGCGGTGCGGCGGGTGCTGCTGTGCTCCGGCAAGATCTACTACGACCTGGCCGAGCGGCGGCGGGCCGACGGGCTCGCCGGCATCGCGATCGTCCGGGCCGAGCGGCTGTACCCGCTGCCCGCCGACGAGCTCGCGGCCGAGGTCGCCAGGTACCCCGCAGCCGAGGAGGTGGTGTGGGTCCAGGAAGAGCCCGCCAACATGGGCGCCTGGCCGTACATGGCGCTGCAGCTGCCCGGCCTGCTCGGCCGGCCGGTTCAGCTGGTGTCACTCCCGGCCTCCTCGGCCCCGGCGGGCGGCTCGGCCCGGGCGCACGCGGACGAGCAGGCCCGGCTGGTCACCAGCGCCCTGTCCCGGCAGGAGCTAGCCCGTGTACTTCACCGACCGCGGGCTGGAGGAGCTGGCGGAGCGGCGCGGCGAGGACCAGGTCACCCTGGGCTGGCTGGCCGAGCGGCTGCGCGAGTTCGTCGACCTGAACCCCGACGCCGAGGCTCCGGTCGACCGCCTCGCCAGCTGGCTCGCCCGCCTGGACGACGACGAGGAATAGCGCCGGGCGCTGGCGCGGCGGGCGCGCACGACCGATCTTGACCAGTCACTGACACGATATATCTTATGTAGGTAACTAGTTCCGGCCGGGCGCACCGCCCGCAGCGAGGTGCGCCGGCCGCGAGAAAGGGAGGGAGGACAGCGATGCCACGCTGGACCATCGACTCTCCCACGACCATCGACCTGCCCGGCGTCGCCGCGCTGAAGGTACGGGTGGTCTCGGGATCCGTCGCCATCCTGGCCAGCCAGGACGCGCCGTCGCTGGACGTGGCCAGCCTCAGCGGCCAGCCGCTGCTGGTGACGCATGAGGCGGGGATCCTGACCGTCACCTACGAGGACCTGCAGTGGGACGGGCTGAAGGGCTGGCTCCACCCGCAGCGGCACTCGGCCGACGTCACGATCACCGTGCCCGCAGACTGTCCCACGCAGGTCGGCGTGGTCAACGCGAGCGCGATCGTGTCCGGAATCTCCGCGAGTATTTCCGCCAAAAGCGTCTCCGGAGACATCACGCTAGATGGCGTGACCGGCAGCGTGGACGCCAAGACCGTGTCCGGGGACCTGGAGGCCCGCGGCATCGACGGCGAGATCACGTTCAACTCGGTCTCCGGCGGCCTCACCCTGGCCGGCGGCGCGGTCAGCAAGCTGGCGGCCAAGACGGTCAGCGGCCAGGTGACGGCCGACATCGACCTGCGCGACGGCGGCGGGCTCAAGGTGACCACGGTCTCCGGTGACGTGGCCGTCCGCGTCCCGGCCTCCGCCAGCGCCCGGGTGGACCTGAAGTCCACGTCCGGCCGGGTGCGCAGCGGCTTCGACGGGATGAGCCCGGCCCCGGGAGGCGCGCAGGCCCGCCGTGCTGAGCGCGACCATCGGGTCCGGCTCGGCCGACCTCACGGTGACCAGCATGACCGGCGACGTGACGCTGCTGGCCCGGGCCGAGCCCCCGGTGGCCAGCGAACCACAGGGTGACCCGCAGTGAGCCCCGTCTTCCGGCACGGCGGGCTCCGTCTCTACCTGCTCAAGCTGCTCGACGAGGCGCCGCGGCACGGCTATGAGGTCATCCGGCTGCTGCAGGACCGCTTCATGGGCGTCTACTCGCCGTCGCCGGGAACCATCTACCCGCGCCTGGCCAGGCTCGAGGAAGAGGGCCTGGTCACCCACGATGAGGTGGACGGCAAGAAGGTGTACCGGATCACCGACAAGGGCCGGGAGGAGATCCAGGCCCGCCTCGACGACCTGGCCGAGCTCGAGGAGGAGCTCACCGAGTCGGTTCGCGACATCGCCCGCGAGGTGACCGAGGACGTCCGGGACACCGTCCGCAACCTGCGCGAGGAACTCACCTGGATGACCAGGGACGTGCGCCGGGAGAGCCGGGAGCAGGCGCGGGAGGACGCCAGGGAGCGGGCCCAGCGGACCCGGGACGAGGTCAGGGAGAGCGCCCGGCGGGCCAGGGACGAGGCCCGGGCGGGCGCCCACGGGGCCGAGGCGGGCACTCACGGACCGGAGGCGGACGTGCGGGACGCGGCCCGGCAGGCCCGCGAGGCGCTGCGCGAGCAGGCCAGGCAGGCCCGGGACGAGGCCCGCCGGGCCCGCGGCCAGCGCGAGGAGGCGCGCGCCCGGCCCGGCCGCTACCCCGGTGACTGGGCCGCCTGGGCCTCGACGCAGGACTGGCCGAACTGGACCGGGTGGCGCGGGCGGCCCGGCGAGCGGCCGTGGGGCGGCCGCGGCTGGCCCGGCGCTCCGGGCCTGGACGCTGCCCTGTTCCGGGATCTCGAACGGCTGGCCGTCGATTTCGCCCGGGAACTGCGCAAGGCCGCCTGGAACACCGAGTCGGTGGGCGAGAACGCCCTCAGCGACCTGCGGTCGATCCTCGAGGACGCGCTGACCAGGATCAAGACCGAGGTCTTCGGCGGCGCGACGGCCAAGCCCGCTCCCGAGGAGAAGACCCCAGAAGATCCGCAACGGTCGGACTCGGCTGACTCCTGAACCGCAGCCGAACTCGCCGAACGGCTGCATCTCCCCTCCACCTGGCTGGCCCACGAACGGCTGCATTTCCCTCCAACCTGGCTCGACCGCGACCCCGGCCGCCTCGGCGCATCGCCGGAAGGGTTCGCCGGCCACTCCCGGGCCGCCAGCATCCGTATACATGTAAAGGGTGCTTGACATGAGGGTCGAAGTAAAGCTACCTTTACATCATGCGGAACCGGGTTCGGGAACAACGGACGCAGCAGGGTCTGTCGCAGGCCGAGCTGGCGGCGGCGCTGGGCGTCTCCCGCCAGACGGTGATCTCCATCGAGAACGGCCGTTACCTGCCGTCGCTGCCGCTGGCGTTCGCGATCGCGCGGTTCTTCGACCAGACGGTCGACAAGATGTTCGACCCGGATGAGGAGGCGGGCACATGATGACCTTCATCCCCCCGCGGCTGCGCAAACCCCTGTGGAATGCCCTGGCCGGGGCGGCGTTCGCTGCCGCCTGGCTGGTGCGCGGCGGCCCGACCTGGTGGATCTCGATCATGACTGTGGTGGTCGTAGGCGTGCGCGTGATCACCATCTACGTGCGGGCCGGGCAAGACAGCGACGAGGGTGCGCTGGCCGGCTCCCGCGCCGACGAGCGCCAGAAGATGCTCAGCCTGCAGTCGCGGGCCCTGGGCTGGGATTTCGCCATGATCGCTGCCTTTGTCGGCCTGACGGCCGCGGTCGCGGTCAAGGGCACCTGGTGGTGGCCGTTCGCAGCCATCCTCGCCGTCGCCAGCTTTGGCTACCTGCTCGGCCTCTCGAACTACGGCGTGGCCGAAGAGGACCCGGCCGGTGACGCGAACGACGGGCACCAGGCACGGTCGCCAGTCAGCTGAAGATCCGCACTGCCTCCCGGAACGCAGGCACGCGCACGGCCGCCGCGTAGGTCGCTATACCGTCAGCACGACCTTGCCGAACAGGTCCCCGGAGATCATGGCGGCCAGGCCTTCGCGGGCCTGGCCGATCGGCAGGGTGCGGTCGATCAGCGGGCGGACGCCGGTCTGCTCGCAGAACCGCACCAGCCGGCCGAGCTGGTCCCGGGTGCCCATGGTGGACCCGACCACGGACAACTGCAGGAAGAAGACGCGGTTCAGGTCGGCGGGCGGCATCGGGCCGCTGGTCGCGCCGCAGATCACGATCGTCCCGCCCGGCCGGAGCGAGCGCAGCGAGTGCCCCCAGGTGGCCTCGCCGACCGTCTCCATGACCGCGTCCACCCGCTCCGGCAGCCGGGCGCCCGCCGGGAACGCCTGGTCCGCGCCGAGCGCGACGGCCCGGTCCCGCTTGGCCTCGCTGCGGCTGGTGGCCCAGATCCGGTAGCCGGCCGCCCGGCCGAGCAGGATGAGCGCGGTGGCCACGCCGCCGCCCGCGCCCTGGACCAGGACCGTGGCGCCCGGCTCCAGGCGGGCCCGGCCGAACAGCATCCGGTACGCGGTGAGATAGGCCGTCGGCAGGCAGGCGGCCTGCTCGAACGACAGCGCCTCCGGCTTGGGCACCAGGTTGCGCCGGGGCACGGCGACGCGCTGCGCGAACGTCCCGTCGTAACGCTCGGACAGCAGGGACCGGCCCGGGTCCAGGGTCTCGTCGCCGCCCCCCGCGTCCGGGTCGGCGATCACCGCGTGGACCACCACCTCGTTGCCGTCCTCATCCAGCCCCGCGGCGTCGCAGCCGAGCACGATCGGCAGCCGGTCCGCCGAGATGCCCACGCCGCGCAGCGTCCACACGTCATGGTGGTTGAGCGAGGCCGCCTTGACCGTGACGATGGTCCACCCGTCGGGCCGGGCGGGCTCGGCGTGCTCGCCGAGTTCCAGGCCCGCCAGCGGGTCGTCGGCGTCGATGCGCGCCGCGGTGACAGCAAACATGGTGTGGACACTAGCGCCGCGGCAGGGCATCATGCGACATGGAGCGGCGCGTCGCGGGCGGGGGCGGTGTCACCCGATAGCGACGCTTCGTGCCTGATATGTAACATAAGGCGCTGCCACCGGGCGGGGGGGTGTGCCATACTCTTCCGCGGGAAGCGACGCCCCGGACCCCGCAGTAAGGAACGCAGTGGATCTCACGTCCTACGCCGAGCTGGCGGTGAGCCTCGTGAACACGGCCGTTGGCGTGGACCGCGAGACTGACCAGCTAGGCACGACCGACGCCTTCCGCGCGTTCCTGGACGACTATCCCGACCTGCGCGGGCCGTGGTCGCACCATGACCTCGACGCCCTCCGGATGCTCCGCACGGAACTCGCCGCGGTCTTCGCCGCGGCCGCCGAACGTGAGCACGCCGCCGCGGCCGAGCGGCTGAACGCCCTGCTCGTCCAGTACCCCGTCCGTCCCGTGCTGGTGCGCCACGACCGCTCGGGCTGGCACCTGCACCTCGCTGACGGCGGATCGGTCGCGGACCGGTACGCCGCGGGCGCGATCTGCGGCCTGGCCATGGCCGCCACCCAGTTCGGGGTGAACCACCTCGGCATCTGCGCGATCCCCGGCTGCCAGGGCGTTTTCGTGAACCTGACCCCGAGCCGGGTCAACCGCTTCTGTCCCCGGCACGCGGCCGGCAAGGTCAACGTGACCGCGTTCCGGAACCACCGGCGTCCGGCTGCCGGCTACCCGGCGTCGACCGCCGTCGGCTAGCGCTCAGGCCCGGTAGTCAGGTGGGGCGCGGCGTCGGGCCGGCGCAGACAAGCAACGGAGTTCCCGCGATAACGGCGTCGGTCAAGATCGCTATCTGCGGGAACTCCGTTGGATCTTCAGGCTGAGATGGCGCGGGCCGTGACGGTGGCCGGGCCCGTGCCTGTTCCCGAGGCCGGGGTATCCGGGGGTGCGGCGCAAGCTCACCGCTGGGCTGGGTGCCCTGCCGCTGTCACGTGTGCCGGACCACCACCACCGGGCATTCTGCGTGACTGACGACCTTGGTCGTCACCGAGCCCAGTCTCAGGTGGGGGAAGCCGCCGGCGCCACGCGAGCCGACCACCACCAGGTCGGCGTTTCCTGACGCATCGATCAGCACCGAGGCGGCCTGACCGCTGACCACGCGGACGGTCACCGATTCGGGCTTGTCGTCCCCGAGTTTGCCGAGGACCTTGTTGAGTTCCTCCTGAACGGCCTGGCGGGCCCTCTCTTCGTCGGCCCGGTCCTGGGGGTAACTGACCGAGGCGCCGGTCCACCAGCTCTCCGCCACCTCGTGCACGGCCAGGACCGTCAGCGGGACGTGGTCTTGCGCGGCGTGCTTCACGGCCCATTCGAGTGCTTGCTGAGACGCGCCCGAACCATCGACGCCCACAACGATTCCAGGCATGTTGCTGCTCCTTTTGCCGGGGGCTGCCATCTGCGACAGCCATGATCTCCGTTCCTAGCATGGCGGCCGGGAACGATCTCCGCCAGAGGCTACGGTCCCTTGACCGCAGGCCGTGCCTCGGGTCATTCCCGGCCGCCGCCGCATCCGGGATGGTGGTGGATGCCGCGACCCCGGCGGCGATGCTCCCGGGCCCTCGCTAGCCCCGGGCGGCCCATCGAGCGCAGACTTGGTCGCGAGAGGAGGTGCTGGCTGTGGGGCTGACCTGGAGGGATCTCGTGTCGTCGGCCATCATGGTCGTGATGATCCTGGCGTACACGGCGTTTGTGTACGGTACGGGCTCGATACTGCTGTCCAGCGCGTGGGCCGCCAGCGCGGTGGAGCTGGTCCTCGGCTTCATCTGTGCCGTGAGCGCCGCCATCGACCTGCATACCAGGCCGCAACCACTACTAGGAGTGATTTTCCGTAAGGTCACGACCGTGCTCGGCACGATCGCAGTGCTGGCCGGGCTGGCCGGGCTGATCGCCAACAGCGGGGAGGGGCTCGAGGGCCTGGTCGTGTTCACGACCTTCTTGTGGCTGACGGCCACCATCTGGCATGTGCTCACGATCGGATCCGAGCCGTGAGCCAGCCGCGCGATCTGGCCACGCGCCCGTTTCCAGCCGCCGCGACGTGGGCACACCTTTGGGCGCGTTACCAAAAAGATGCCAAGGGGCTCCTTCTCATGCTCCGGGGCGATCATTAGCATGAGCGCTACTCACCTGCGTATGGCCCACGTATGCGGACCGGAAAGAAGGTTCGATCATGGCATCTGAGTCAGTAGCCGAGACCGTCGTACCGACCGACGTCGGCCTTAAACGGGAACTGGGCCTGATCGGCGCCACCTGGGCATCGGAGACGTCCATCATCGGCTCGGGCTGGCTGTTCGCGCCGCTGACCGCCGTGCTGCTGATCGGCGGGGCCGCCGTCGTGGACTGGGTCATCGCCGGCATCGTGGTCATCCTCCTGGCCCTCTGCCACGCCGAACTTGGCGCGATGTACCCGGTCTCCGGCGGCACGGCCAGGTTCCCGCACTTCGCGTTCGGCAGCGTGGCCGGCATCGGGTTCGGCTTCTTCGCTTACGTGCAGGCGGTCACGATCGCGCCGATCGAGTGCTACGCGTTCGTCCAGTACGCCGCCTACTACTGGCACAGCCTCTACAACGTGCAGGAGGGCAAGATCACCGGGACCGGCACGCTGGTGTGCATCGTGCTGATGGCGATATTCACCGCGGTCAACTTCCTGGCCCTGCGCCAGTTCGCCCGGGTCAACAACGCCATCACGTGGTGGAAGGTCGCGGTCCCGGTCTTCACCATCATCGTGCTGCTGTTCTCGTTCCACGGCGGCAACTTCACCGCCGGCGGGGCGGGCTTCGCGCCGGGCGGGATCCACGGCCTGATGGCGGCGCTGCCGCTGGCCGGCATCATCTTCGCCTATTCCGGCTTCGAACAGGCCGACCAGCTGGCCGGCGAGATCAAGGACCCGGGGCGTATCCTGCCGCGGGCGATCATCATCTCGGTGCTGCTCGGCACCGTGATCTACACCATGCTGCAGGTCGCGTTCATCGGCGCGATACCCCCGGACCAGCTCGGCAAGGGACTCCTGGGCCTCAACAACCCCCTCATCACCGAGGGGCCGTTCGCCGGCGTCGCGGCCCTGGCCGGGCTGGCCTGGCTGGCGCACATCCTGCGGATCGACGCGTTCATCTCGCCGTCCGGCACCGGCCTCATCTACACGACCGGAACGTCGCGGATCAGCTACGGCCTGGCCAGGAACCGGTACGTCCCGCAGTTCTTCGACCGGACCAACGCCAACGGCACCCCGTGGGTCGGGCTGATCTTCGCGTTCCTGTTCGGGCTGCTGTTCCTGCTGCCGTTCCCGAGCTGGCGCTCGATCGTGGGCATCATCACCGGCGCGAGCGTGCTGATGTACGCGGGCGCGCCGCTGTCCCTGGGCGCCTTCCGCGGCCAGGTCCCGGAGGCGAACCGGCCGTACCGGCTGCCGGCCGCCTCGGTGCTCTGCCCGCTCGCGTTCATCGTCGCCGACCTGCTCATCTACTGGTCGGGCTTTATTGTGATCTGGAAGCTCGGCATCGTGCTGGTGATCGGGTACGTGCTGATGGGGATCTCGATAGCGCTGGACAAGGACCGGCCGCCGCTGGACTGGAAGTCGGCGGTATGGCTGCCGGTGTGGCTGATCGGCCTGGGCATCATCTCTTGGATGGGCCAGTTCAAGGGTAGCGGCGCGACCTTGCCGCCGCTCGCCACCGGAGACATCCCGTTCTGGTGGGACATTCTGGTCGTGGCCGGGTTCAGTCTGATCATCTACTACTGGGCCATGGCCACCAAGCTGCCCAGGGATGAGATGCTCAAGCTCGTCGGGATGCAAGGCGGGGAGGAGCCAGAGCCACGCCTGCACTGACCAGACAGAACACCAAGCTGGCCCGCCCCCCACAGGGGACGGGCCAGCTGGCGTTTACCGGCCGGGACAGGGCCAGCGGCGTCATCTGCGGCGCGGCCAGTAGCGCAGCATGACCCGGCCCTCGATCAGGTCCGGCGGCACCGCGCCGAACGCGCGGCTGTCCACCGCCCCGACGACGGGATTGTCGGACTCCAGCCACCAGCCGCGCGGTTCCTGCCGGGCGGCGCGCTTGACCAGCAGCAGGTCCGGCCGGCCCGGGTGCCGGGCGATCACGAGCTGGCCGGGACGGATCCGGGGCGGCCGGCCCGCCCGCAGGCCGCGCCGGACCAGCAGCCAGTCCCCGGGCCGCAGCGCGGGCTCCATGGACCGCTCCGCCACGGCCACGCGCCAGAGCGGCCACTGCATGCCATGTAAACAGAAGTGGCAGGCTCGGAGAGGCGCGCAAGCAGTGCACAATACGCACACGATGGCCAGTCAGAATGGCGCAGCGGTCGACTAGACGGTGAACGCGCAGTGCCAGCGGCGTGAAGTACGTGGCGCAGATCGGCGCGCGCGGATCGGCCAGCAGCGCAGAGTGCTGTGGTTTGACCGCCGATGCAGGCAGCAACATGCGTGTCGAACGATCGCGGTGTGAACGGCACGAAGGACGGGGGACTTGAAGAAGGTTCGGGCCGCGGCTTGATGCGCCGAGTACTGCTTCAGCCGCGGCCAGGCGTCCAGCCCGGAGTTGTAAGCCTCTTAGTTCTCGCACACGGCGCATATTTGTCGTTCACCAGCGCGCAGCGCGGCAGTGTACGGACCTGGTCAGCAGATCTCGGCACGCGAGGAGCGTTCGCCGCCGTGGTCAGGCAGCGCACCTGCGCCAGCTGTGAACGCTTGCGCGCGCCGCAGTGCGAGGCAGCAGGGTGCCGGGCCGGTCAGGGAAGGAGAAGAGAACCCTCCCGGAGTAGGTCGTGGATCACGAGGTACTGTCGGAGTCCGGAATACATGATCTAACAGGAGAGAAGGAGATCGATGAGGCTGCTCGCACGTCTTCTCGAGCCGAGGGCCACCGCGCACGCTCACTGTGACCTCCCCTGCGGCGTCTACGATCCCGCCCAGGCCCGGATCGAGGCCGAGTCCGTCAAGGGGATCTGCGAGAAGTACCAGCAGAACACCGACCCGGAGTTCCGCGCCCGGGCCATCCAGATCAAGGAAGAGCGGTCCGACCTCGTCAAGCATCACCTGTGGGTGCTGTGGACCGACTACTTCAAGCCGCCGCACTTCGAGAAGTACCCGCAGCTGAACCAGCTGTTCAACGAGGCGACCAAGATGGCGGGCTCGGCCGGCACCAAGGGCAGCACCGAGGTGGCCAAGGCCGACGCGCTGCTGGGCAAGATCGACGAGATCGCGAAGATCTTCTGGGAGACCAAGCAGGGCTGATACTGTAGTCAGCGATCCAGCCGGAGGACCACGCGGGCAGCAGCCCGGCGCGGTCCTCTGCTGTATTAGGGCGGTATGAGGTGCGGTGCCGGGCCGGGCGGCGGTACCGCATCTGCGTGCCGTGGCCGCGTGCCGTGGTCCAGGGCACGGCGTGCTCACGGTAAGTTGCAGGCAGAGCCCGGACGGGCCGATGCCTGGCGGTGTGGGAGGACACAGGTGACCGAAGAAGTGACCACGTCGGCAACCAGAACCGCGGTGACGGCGGTGCCGGGCACGGCCGCCGAGCGCCGCGAGGCCCAGGACCAGGTGACCGTGCGCATGCCGGCCGAGGGTGCCTACCTGTCGGTGCTCCGCACCGCCACGGCCGGGCTGGCCGCGCGCCTGGACTTCACGCTGGACGAGATCGAGGACCTGCGGATCGCCGTGGACGAGGCCTGCGCCATGCTGCTCAGCCAGGCGGTGCCCGGTGCCAGCCTGGAATGCGAGTTCACGCTCGGCCACGACGACATGACCATCGCCGTTTCCGTCGCGTGCCTGGCTCCGCAACAGCCGGCCACCGACACCTTCGCCTGGACCGTGCTCACCGCGCTGGCCGGAAGCGTGGACGCGCACGTGGGCCCGGGCGACCTGCTGACGATCGTGCTGCGGAAGACGAGAGAGTCGCCGGGGGCGGTGTGACGCGGGAAATCGAGGTCGCCTTGACCGAGGAGTTCGAGACCACGATGGCCGCCCGTCCCGAGGACGGGGCGGTCGGCGACGCCAACGGCGAGCCGGCGGTCATTGACTTGGCCGAGGTGCGGGAAGGCGAGGCGGTCCGCGCCGCCGTCGGGCGCGCCGCGGACGTGGAGGCCGCGCTGGGCACCGCGAAGATCCAGCATGCGACGCGCGAGCGGGGACGGGCCAGGGAACTGTTCGAGCAGCTCGCCACGCTGCCGCAGGGCGGCGAGGAGCGGCAGCGCATCCGGGGGGAGCTGGTCGAGCTGCACCTGCCGCTGGTCGAGTACCTGGCGCGCAGGTTCCGCAACCGCGGCGAGTGGCTGGACGACCTGACCCAGGTGGCGACGATCGGGCTGATCAAGTCCATCGACAGGTTCGACCTCAGCCGCGGCGTGGAGTTCTCCACCTACGCCACGCCGACCATCGTGGGGGAGATCAAGCGGCACTTCCGCGACAAGGGGTGGGCGGTCCGCGTTCCGCGGCGGCTGCAGGAGCTCAAGCTGGCGCTGACCAAGGCGATCAGCGACCTGGCCCAGCGGCTGGGCCGGGCGCCCACGGTGGCGGAACTCGCGGCCCACCTGCAGATGAGCGAGGAAGAGGTCCTGGAGGGGCTGGAGTCCGCCAACGCCTACTCCACGGTGTCGCTGGACGCGCCGGATTCGGGCGACGAGGACGCGCCGGCGGTGGCCGAGTCGCTGGGCATGCTCGACGACGCCCTGGAAGGGGTGGAGTACCGGGAATCGCTCAAGCCGCTGCTCGAGCGGCTCCCGCCCCGGGAGAAGAAGATCTTGATGCTGCGGTTCTTCGGCAACATGACCCAGTCGCAGATCGCGACCGAGCTCGGCATTTCCCAGATGCACGTATCCCGGCTGCTGGCCAGGACGCTGACGCAGCTCCGCGAGGGCCTCACCACCGACGATTAGCGTCCGGGCCGGCCCCGCCGCGTCCCGTTGCGCTAGGTCCGGCGCTTGCCCTGGCCCGCGGACGGCCGGTCGGTGCGCTCCGACGGCTCCCGGGCCAGGGCGTGCAGGCTCGGCGGGACGAGCAGGGCCACGAACCCGGCGACGGCCAGCACCAGCCCGGGTACCCCCCACTCCGACCGGTGGCCCTGGACCAGGTAGATGCTCACGATGCCGGTGAACAGCTGGGTGAGCAGCGCCGGGGTCCGGCTCCAGGGCCGGGCCCGGGCCAGCCCGCTCGCCACGTACCCGAGCGCGAGCGCGGTCACGATCCCGATCACGGTCAGCGCGACGCCGCTGTCGGCGTGATAGGACCGCCCGCGGCCCGTGTCGACCCCGGCCAGCACCGCGGCGAAGAGCACCGCGGCGGCCTCGACGGCCTGGACCACGGCGGCGACGGCCAGGCTGAGCGGGCGCCGCGGCCGGCTCTCGCCCCCCGGCCTCGCTAACCTGAGCGCGTGCGCGCGCTCTTGATCGTGAATCCACACGCCACCTCCACGACCCCGCTCCGGCGGGACGTCATCGTCCGGCGCTCTCGTCCGCCGTCGAGCTTGACGTCGTGCAGACACGCTACCGGGGCCACGCAACCAGCCTCGCGGCGCAGGCCCGCAACGACGGCTTCGGGCTGGTGCTCACGCTGGGCGGCGACGGCACGGTCAACGAGGCCGTCAACGGGATCCTCGGTGACGCCACGGCGAGCGCCGCGGCCGGCGACCCGGCCGCCGCCGGCGCCGCCCTCGGCGGGACCGCTGACGACGTTCCCGCGCTCGCGGCCCTGCCCGGCGGCAACGCCAATGTCTTCACCCGCGCCGCGGGGCTGCCCGCCGATCCCGTCGACGCGACCGGGCAGGTCCTCCAGGCGCTCGCGGAAGGGCGTTACCGCCGCGTCGGCCTGGGCCTGGCGGGTGACCGGTATTTCACCTTCCACGCCGGCCTCGGCCTCGACGCCGAGGTGGTGCGGGCGGTCGACGGCCACCGCGCGCGGGGACGGGCGGCCACGACGGTGCTGTACCTGAGGATGATCCTGCGGCAGTTCTACCGGGTGACCGACCGCCGCCATCCCGCGCTCACGCTGGAGCGTGACGGCCACCCTCCGGCCGGCCCGCTGTTCCTCGGCATCGTGTCCAACACCGCGCCGTGGACGTACCTGGGCCGCCGTCCGGTCTACACCAGCCCGGAGGCCGCCTTCGAGCGCGGCCTTGACCTGTTCGCCCTGCGCAGCCTGGGGACCGTGAACACGCTCCGCACCGCGTCCCAGTTGCTGTCCGCGGCCCGGGGGCCGCACGGGCGCAGCGTCCTGATCCTGCACGACCAGGCCGAGATGACGCTCAGCGCGGCCCGCCCGGTCGCTTTCCAGCTCGACGGCGAGTACGTGGGCGAGCGGGAGAGCGTCAGGTTCCTGTCCGTGCCCGATGCGCTGCGGATCGTGACGTAACGGCCCGCTCCGGCTAGGGTCGGAGGTGCCTCCGCGAGCGGGTGGCGGGTTCCGCCCGGTCATCCGGTCCGTGATGTGACCCATCCGAATCCCCGATGTGACCCATCTGACACTGAAATCCCGACGAACCTTTGCCTGAGACTCTTGCGGTTCGCAACCGATCTTTGAGAGGGTTAAAGGGCTCCTGGCGAGCGGCGCACCAGCCATGCGCCTTGCTGGGCGGGTTATGTAATGCCGTAACCCAACGGACTCGCCTGGGAGCCCCGATCGAGGCGCAAGTCTTGGATTATGACTCTCAGGTTCGGGAACTTAGGGTCCCCGGCATACGGCATAGCTCGTGAAATCGTTCACAAGCACGACTGAGGACGGGCCTAGGCCACGGTCCCGGACTCACAGAGGAGTGGACCTCATGGACTGGCGACACCACGCCGCCTGCCGTGACGAAGACCCGGAGCTGTTCTTCCCGATCGGGAACACGGGTCCCGCACTGTTGCAGATCGACGAGGCGAAACGGGTGTGCCAGCGCTGTGCCGTGATGGAGCCGTGCCTGCAGTGGGCCCTGGAGAGCGGCCAGGATTCCGGCGTCTGGGGCGGGCTGAGCGAGGATGAGCGTCGCGCGCTCAAGCGCAGGTCCGCCCGCATCAGGGCCCAGGCGCACGCCTGACCGCCCGGCCCGCCGGAGGCTAGGCGGGTCTGTCCTGCCCGGGGGGTTCCCGGGATCCTGCCGCGCCGTCCGACATCGCGACCGCCGGGGGCTGCACCGGAACCTCGACCAGGACCCGGGTCCCGCCGCCGGGCTGCGGGGCCACCTCGAGGCGTCCGCCCAGTTCCGCCACCACGAGCGTGCGCACGATCTGCAGGCCCAGGCTGGTCGTCGAGCTCAGGTCGAAATCGTCCGGCAGCCCCGCTCCGTTATCGGTCACGGTGACCGTGAGCTGCCCGTTCATCCGCCGCGCCGTGACCTCCAGCTTGCCGCCCCGCGGCGTGCCCGTCGGCCGGGTGAGCCCGTGCTGCAGCGCGTTCTGCAGCAGCTCGGTGAGGACCAGGGCCAGGGGGGTCGCCACGGCGGCGGGCAGCAGCCCGAATTCACCCGACAGGCCGGGCTTGACCCGGGCCTCGGGCGCTGACACCTCCGCGGCCATCATCGCGACCCGGCCGGCGATGTCGTCAAAGTCGACGACCTCGTCCGGCGCGTGCGAGAGCGTCTCGTGGACGATGGCGATGGAGCCGACCCGGCGCACGGCCTCCTGGAGCGCGGCCCTGGCCTCTGCGGCCTGGAGCCTGCGCGCCTGCAGCCGCAGCAGCGCGGCGACGGTCTGCAGGTTGTTCTTGACCCGGTGGTGGATCTCCCTGATCGTGGCGTCCTTGGTGATCAGCTCCCGCTCCCGGTGCCGCAGCTCGGTCACGTCCCGCAGCAGGATCAGGGCGCCCGATCGCAGCCCCCCGACCACGAGCGGGATCGCGCGCAGCTGGACCACCGAGCCGTTGCCCTCCACCTCGGTCTCCAGGTGCGGCCCGGCCGCTCGCGGTCAGCATCAGCGAGTCGTCACGGGGCCCGCCGGTCGGGCACAGCCGCGCGGTCAGCGGGCCGAGCTCCGCCCCGACCAGGTCCGCGGTCAGGCCGAGCCTGCGGTACGCCGACAGCCCGTTCGGGCTCGCGTACGTCACCCTCCCCGAACGGCCGAGCCGGAGCAGGCCGTCGCCCACCCGCGGCGACCTGACCAGCGTCGGCTGCTCGCCCGGGCGGGGGAAGATGCCCGCCGCCACCATCTGGGCCAGGTCGTCGGCGGCTCTCAGGTAGGCCAGGTCCATCCGGCTCGGCGTTCGCGCGGCGGACAGGTTCGTGGACCGCTCGATCACCGCGATGACCCGTCCGTCGCGGACCACCGGGATCGTCTCGTGCCGCACCGGCACCCCGGTCGTCCATTCCGGATCGCCCTCACGGCATATCCGCCGCTCCTGCATGGCCACGTCGAGGAACGGCCGGGCGCCGGCCGGGCGCACCGCGCCGACGATGTCATCGGGAATGGCGGTGGGCGCCGTCACCGGCCGGATCTGGGCCAGCGCCACCCAGCCGGACCCGTCGCGCAGCCGCGCCCACAGCACCAGGTCGGCAAAGGACAGGTCGGCCAGCAGCTGCCAGTCGGACAGCAGCATGTGCAGCCAGTCGACGTCCGCCTCGGCCAGGCCCGCCTGGCGCAGGGCAACGTCAGTGAGCGTCGGCACCCCGCCATCATCGCATCCGCCGCGTGGTGGAACGGCACCTCTGGTAGCGTCGCGCCATGTCCCGAGGGGAACCCATCTCACGGCGGCGCGCACGCCGTGGCCGCCGCGCGGCGGCACGGCGTGCAGACGATGTTCACGCTGTCCGGCGGCCATGTCTTCCCGCTCTACGACGGGGCGGTCAAGGCCGACCCGCCCATGCGGATCGTGGATGTCGGCACGAGCAGACCGCGGTGTTCGCGGCCGAGGCCACGGCCCGGCTCTCGCTGACCCCCGGCCTCGCGGTGCTCACGGCCGGGCCGGGGGTGACCAACGGCGTGAGCGCGATGACGACGGCGCACTTCAACGGCTCGCCGCTGGTGGTGATCGGCGGGCGCGCGCCGGACTCTCGCTGGGGCTCGGGCAGCCTGCAGGAGATCGACCATCCGGCACTGCTGCAGGCGATCACCAAGCGGGCCTGGACCGAGCATGAGACCGCGCGCGTGGGCCCGGCGGTCGACGAGGCGTTCCGGATCGCCGCGGCCCGGCACCGCGGCCCGGTCTTCCTCGACGTGAGCCTGGAGGCGCTGTACGGCTCGGCGCCCGCGGAGCCCGGCCAGGCGGACGGCGGGCAGGCGGCCGGGCGCCGCGCCGGGGACCAGGCCCGACCCGGCCGCGGTCACCGCGATCGCCACGCTGCTGGCGCAGGCGTCGCCGGCCGGTGCTCGTCCTCGGCTCGGACGTGTGGCTGGACGGCGCGCACGAGGCCGCTCGCCGGGCGGCCGAGGAGCTCCGGCTGCCGGTGATCGCCAACGGCCAGGGGCGCGGCATCCTCCCGGCCGGGCATGACCTGCTCGTATCCCGGGCCCGCCCGGTCGCGCTCGGCGAGGCCGACCTGGTCATCGTGGCGGGCACGCCGCTCGACTTCCGGCTGGGCTACGGCGAGTTCGGCGGGAAGAACGCGGCGCCGCCGGCGAACGTCGTGCACGTCGCGGACGCGCCCGGGCAGCTCGCCGGGCACCGCGAGCTGGCCGCCGCGGCCGCGGGCGACCTGACGGCGTTCTTCACCGAGCTGGCCGGGCCGGGAGCGCGACACCGGGAGACCGACTGGCTGCCCAGGCTCCAGGCCGCCCGCGACCAGGCCCTGGCCGCCGACGCTCCGCTGCTGGCCAGCGACGCGGAGCCGATTCACCCCCTGCGGATCTACGGCGAGCTGGCCAGGCAGCTGGACGCCGACGCCGTCGTGATCGGCGACGGAGGCGACTTCGTCTCCTACGCGGGCAAGTACATCGAGCCCCGCCGTCCGGGCGGCTGGCTGGATCCCGGGCCCTACGGATGCCTGGGCACCGGCCTCGGGTACGCCGTCGCCGCCCGGGTCGCCCGCCCGTCCGCGCAGGTCGTGCTGCTGCTCGGGGACGGCGCGGCCGGGTTCTCGCTGATGGACGCCGACACCCTGGTCCGGCACCGGCTGCCGGTCGTCATGATCTGCGGCAACAACGGCATCTGGGGCCTGGAGAAGTACCCCATGCGGGCGCTGTACGGCTACGACGTCGCGGCCGACCTGCAGCCGCAGTGCCGCTACGACCAGGTGGTCTCCGCGCTCGGCGGGGCCGGGGAGCTCGTGACCAGGCCGGCGGATATCGGGCCGGCGCTGCGCCGTGCCTTCGACTCCGGGGTCCCTTACCTGGTCAACATCGCCACCGACCCGGCCAACGCCTACCCGCGCTCCACCACCGGCGTCTGAACCGGGCGGCGAATGCCCCCGGGTCCGGCGGAGTTACTCGATGATCGCGATCAGGTCGCCCTCCTGGATCACGTCGCCCTCGGCCACGGCCAGTTTCGTGACCGTGCCAGCGCTCTCGGCGATCACCGGGATCTCCATCTTCATGGACTCCAGGATGACCAGCGTGTCGCCGTCGGCCACGGAATCACCCTCAGACGCCACGACCTGCCACACGTTCGCCACCATCTCCGCGCGGACTTCGGTCACGCGTACCTCCTCGCGTCAGCGCCCAGCCGATCACAGCCGCGGCCACGGTTCATTATGCCGTTCGCGCCGGTCAGGGCCGTAGCCGGGCGACCACGGAGGTGTCGTAGTCTCCGCTGGAGAATTCCTCGCTGTCCAGCAGCTCGGCGTGGAACGGGAGATTGGTACGGGGCCCGCTGATGCGGAAGGCAGCCACGGCGGCGCGGGCGCGCCGCAGCGCCTCGGCGCGGCCGCCGGCGTGCACGCACAGCTTGGCCAGCAGCGGGTCGTAGAACGGCGTGACCTCGTTCCCGGCGGTGTAACCCGCGTCAACCCGGATGCCGGGCCCGGCCGGCTCCGCCCACTCGGTGATCACGCCGGGGCTAGGCAGGAACCGGCGCGGATCTTCCGCGTAGACGCGCAGCTCCACCGCGTGCCCCGCGCTCTGGACGGATGCGGGCGGGAAGCTCACGTCGCCGCCGCCCGCGATCAGCAGCTGCTGCTCCACCAGGTCGATGCCGGTGACCATCTCGGTGATCGGGTGCTCCACCTGGATCCTGGCGTTCATCTCCAGGAACACGAAATCCTGGCTCTTGGCGTCCACCAGGCACTCGACGGTGCCCGCGCCACGATAACCGACCGCCTCGCCCGCCCGGATCGCGGCGGCCAGCATCCGGGCCCGCAGCCCGGGCGTGACCCCGGGCGACGGGGTCTCCTCGGCCACCTTCTGATGCCGCCGCTGGACCGAGCAGTCCCGCTCGCCGAGGGCCAGCACCCGGCCGTCGTTCAGCCCGAGGATCTGCACCTCGACGTGGCGGGCCTGCTCGATGAAGCGCTCCAGCAGGATGTCCGCGCGGCCGAAGAATCGCTCCGCCCGGGAGCGGGCGGTCTCGAAGCCCGCGCGCAGCTCGGCCTCGTTCGCCGCGACGCTCATCCCGATGCCGCCGCCGCCCGCTGCTGCCTTGATCATCACCGGATAGCCGATCCGCCCGGCCTCGGCGACCGCGGCGGTCACGTCGGTCACCGGCTCCCGGCTGCCGGCGGCGACCGGAACGCCGGCCCGCTCCATGAAGTTCCTGGCATTGATCTTGTCGCCCACCTGGTCGATCACCGCCGGCGGAGGGCCGACCCAGGTCAGGCCCGCGTCGATCACCTCCGCCGCGAAGTCGGCGTTCTCGGCCAGGAACCCGTAGCCAGGGTGGATCGCAGCGGCCCCGGTGCGTCGTGCCGCCCCAAGCACGGCGCGGGCATCGAGATAGCTGCTCGCCGCCGGGGCGGCGCCGATCGGCACCGCCTCGTCGGCCTCGCGCACGTAGGGCAGGCCGCTGTCGGCCTCGGAGTAGACGGCGATGGCACGGATCCCCATTCGCCTGGCTGTCCGGATGACCCGGCGCGCGATCTCGCCCCGGTTGGCGACCAGGACGGATTCTATTTGCTCGCCTCCGGCCGCCTTTAGGCGCCGTCTTCCCTCGTCGCTCGGTCGCAAGCTCCCTCGCTCCTCAGTCCAGACGGCACCGCGGCCTTTGGCTCGAACAAAGGGGCAGCCTACTCTTGGCGGCGAGCTAGTCGACCCGGTACTCGGTGATCTCGAGCTCGGCGCGTACCGCCTGGATCCGGCCGAGCACCTTGACCCTCAGCTCGCTGGGCGCGGTCTCGGAGCCGCAGCACTTGTGCACCAGCCGCTTCACGACGTCTTCCAGGCCATACTCGCGCAGGCACGGACCGCACTCGTCAAGATGCTGACGGATCTGGTCGTATCCCTGGTCCTCGATCTCGTGGTCGAGGTAGGAGTACAGGCGGGCCAGTACCTCGCTGCACGGCACCTCGTGCGGCTTGCCGCAGCTCATTCCGCGTCCTTCCCGGGCTCGTCACCCGATGGTGACGCCTCGGTGGGGGCGGTGGACGCCGCCCGGACCAGGCCCTCCTTGGCCGCGTAGTCCTGGAGCATCTCCCGGAGCTGCCGGCGCCCGCGGTGCAGGCGTGACATCACAGTCCCGATGGGGGTGCCCATGATTTCGGCGATCTCTTTGTAGGCGAAGCCCTCAACGTCGGCCAGATAGACCGCGATGCGGAACTCCTCGGGGAGAGCCTGCAGCGCTTCCTTGACGTCGGAGTCGGGGAGCCGCTCCAGCGCCTCGGCCTCGGCGGACTTCAGTCCGGCCGAGCTGTGCGAGGCGGCCCGGGCCAGCTGCCAGTCCTCGATCTCCTCGTTGCCCGCGCGCTGCGGCTCACGCTGCCGCTTGCGGTAGCTGTTGATGAACGTGTTGGTGAGAATCCGGAACAGCCATGCCTTGAGGTTGGTGCCTTCCTGGAACTGGTGGAAGGACGCGTAGGCCTTGGCGAACGTCTCCTGCACCAGGTCCTCGGCATCGGACGGGTTGCGGGTCATCCGCATCCCCGCCGCGTACAGCTGATCCAGGTACGGCAAGACGTCGTGCTCAAAGCGCTCGCTGCGCTCCTCGAGTGTCTCCGGGACCGGACTCACCCCCTCCACGGTCGCTGGCGGCGCGAGGCCGCCCGGCCACTCGCCGCTTTGCCAAGGGTCACGGCCGGAGGATACAACGCCGGGCCCGGAGAACTCGCGCGCCATCACCATTGTGGCGTCGTTCACCATCGGAACGCGGTCGCGCGGCGGGCTGCTTGCGATGGGCACAGGCGTTGCAACACGCTCCGACGTGGCTTAATTCCGGCCCTGTCCCCCGTGACGCGCTCAGCGTCGCAGCCGGTCCCATTTACCCTGGCATGTCAGGCAGCGCGCCGCCTCCGGCCGGGCCTCGAGCCGGCCTTCCGGAACCCCGGCACCGCAGTCGACGCAGGTGCCGTAGGTGCCGAGCTCGATACGGTGCAGGGCGTCGAGCACCTGGGAGCGCTGCACCTTGGCCGCGGCGAGAATCGCCTCGGTGCGCTCCGACTCGGACAGGTTCGCTCCGGCGTCGGCTGGGTCCTGCGGATATTCCAGGACCCGCTCGTCTGCGACTGCTCTCCCTTGAGCACGGAGATGGACCTGTCGAGCTCGGAGCGGATCTCTTCCAGACGCTTGCGAGCGATGGCGGTATCCATCTGAATACCTACCCTCCTATCCGCGTAGGGTCGGCAGCACCGATCGGTGTCCTTTGCTGCCAAGCCGGTACCGGCTGTGGCTCTAGCGCGGCTTCCCGGGAGCGCCGCCAGAGGTGCCATGGGATGCCGCGCTCCGGGATCTACGGGAGCCGGCGGTGGGTACGCCCGGGGCCGCGTCCCCGCCGGGCGGGGCCAGCTCTATGCGCTCCATGAGCTCCGGGCCGTTGTTGCGCACCGAGTTGACGGCCGTCGAGACCGGATACGAGATCAGCCCGCTCGCGGCCGCCGGGGCCAGCAGCGCCGCCAGGTCGGCCGGGTCGCCGGCGGCCGGGTCGAGCCAGTCCGCCCAGCGGTCCGGTTCGATCACCATCGGCATCCGGTCGTGAATCCGGCCCAGCTCGTCCGGCGCGCTGGTGGTGATGATCGTGGCCGTCCAGAGCCACGCCCGCTCGTGGTCGTCCGGCAGGGCGGGATCCCGCCACAGCTCGTACAGGCCGGCGAAGGCCAGCGGGCCGCCGTCGCCGCGGGTGATGAAGTACGGTTGCTTGACCCCGCCCCGGCCGCCTGGCTCATCCTGGCTGCTGCCGTCGGGCCGCTGCCATTCGTAGTAGCCGTCCGCGGGCAGCAGGCACCGGTTGCGCTTGAAGGCGTGCCGGAACGCGGGCTTGGACGCCACGGTCTCGGCCCGGGCGTTGATCAGGCGGCTGCCGATCTTGGGATCCTTGGCCCAGAACGGCACCAGCCCCCAGCGGACCACGCGCAGCTCGCGCGCCACGCCCGACGCGGCGGTCCTCGCCCGGCGCAGCGTCCGGGGTCTGCTCGGCGGCGTCCGGCGCGTCCTCGGAGGGGCGGGCATCGCGGGTGATCACCGCGTAGACGCGCCTGGTCGGCGCGACGTTGTAGTCGGGCTGCAGCGGCTCGGAGACACGGTCGCGCTCGATGCGGAACTCCTCGAGGAGTTCTATACGCCTACGCGCGGACGCATACCGGCCACACATGTCCTCACCTTGACCACATCGGGAGTCGCCGAGGTCCGGCGTCCCAGTCGTGCTCACCCGCGACGGCGGGAGCAGAGATTGTCGCAGTTAATAGCCAGCATCCGGGTTCGCCAAACCTCGATGAGCCAACCGGTTCAGACTTCCGTGGTCGCCGGGCCGTTCCGGCCGCCGGCGCGCCGAACCCTTCGCGATCACGGCGGCGGCGCGGTGACATGCGGGTACGCCAGGCCAGGGAGGCCCAGTACGCTCGCAGCATGCAACCGGACTGGACGGCGCCCGCCGCGGCGAGGCCGGTGCGCGCCCGGCTGCGGCCGCCCGGCTCGAAGTCCATGACCAACCGCGCGATCGTCCTGGCCGCGCTGGCCAGCGCGCCGACCGTGATCACCAACCCGCTGCGGGCCAGGGACACGCTGCTGATGGCCGCGGCCCTGCGCTCGCTGGGGGCGGTCGTCGACGAGACCGGTGGTGACGGCGGCCCGGGCGGCGAGCCCGCGGCCTGGCGGGTGACGCCGGGCCGGCCAGACCGCGGGGCGGTGATCGACGTCGGCAACGCGGGCACGGTGCTGCGGTTCGTCCCGCCGGCGGCCACGCTGGGCCGGGCCGACGTGGAGTTCCGTGGCGACGAGCGGGCGGCGTCGCGCCCGGTGGGCCCGCTGCTGGCCGCGCTCCGCGAGCTGGGCGCGGTGATCGACGACGGGGGCCGGGGCACGGTCCCGTTCATCGTCCGCGGCCGCGGCGGGATCAGCGGCGGCACCGTGACCCTGGACGCCTCCGGATCCTCGCAGCTGGTGTCGGGCCTGCTGCTGGCGGCCCCGCGCTACGACAAGGGCGCCGAGGTGTGCCACCAGGGACCGCCGGTCCCCTCCGCGCCGCACATCGCGATGACCGTGCAGATGCTCAAGGACGCGGGCGCTGAGGTGGAATCCGGGATCAGGGGGCGGGGCGAGACCGGGGCCGGGAGGGGCGCTGCGGATTTCTGGCGGGTGCGGCCGGGCGAACTGCGGCCTTCGGCCGTGGCGGTCGAGCCCGACCTGTCCAACGCCGCGCCGTTCCTCGCGGCGGCGCTGGTGACCGGCGGCTGCGTCACGATCGCGGGCTGGCCCAGGCGGACCGTGCAGCCAGCGGCCAGATCCTGGACGCCCTGACGCGGATGGGCGCCAGGTGCTCGCCGGCCGCCGACGGGATGCGGGTCACCGGCACGGGCGCGATCCGCGGCATCACCGCGGACCTGCGCGAGATCAGCGAGCTGGTCCCGGTGCTGGCGGCGCTGGCCGCGCTGGCCGACTCGCCCTCGGTGTTCACCGGCATCGGGCACATGCGCACGCACGAGAGCGACCGGCTGGCCGCGCTGGCCGCCGAGATCGGCGGGCTCGGCGGCGATGTCGCCGAGCTCCCGGACGGCCTGGAGATCCGGCCCCGGCCGCTGCGCGCGGACGGCGCCGTGTTCGCCAGCCACGACGATCACCGCCTGGTGATGGCCGCCGCGGTCCTCGGCCTCGCCCTGCCGGGCGGCCTGCGGGTCGGCAACGCCGCGACCGTCGGGAAGACCTTCCCCGCCTTCACCACGATGTGGTCGGACATGCTGGAGCGGTCCCCCTGAGCCGGCCGGTCAGTCAGCTCGACGAAGACGACGTGCGGGTGCGCCCGGGCCGGGGCTCGCGGCCCCGGACCCGGCGCAGGCCCGCCCACGAGGACGCGGCCGAGGCGTTCGTGATGGCCGTCGACCGCGGCCGGTACAGCTGCGTGATCACCGGCCCGGAGGCCGCCGGCCGCGAGGTCACGGCGATGAAGGCCCGCGAGCTTGGCCGCAGGGGCGTCGTCGTCGGGGACAATGTCAGCCTGATCGGGGACATCTCCGGCGCCCCGGGCACGCTGGCCCGGATCGTCCGGGTCGAGCCCCGGACGTCGGTGCTGCGCCGCTCGGCCGACGACACCGACCCGGTCGAGCGGGTCATCGTGGCCAACGCCGACCAGCTCGGGATCGTGACCGCGCTGGCCAACCCGCCGCCCCGGCCCCGGCTGATCGACCGCTTCCTGGTCGCGGCCTACGACGCCGGGCTTGACCCGCTGCTCCTGCTGACCAAGGCGGACCTGGCGGACCCCGGCGAGATCCTCGCCACCTACGCCCCGCTCGGCCTGCGCTACGTGGTCAGCGGGCGGCCGCTGACCGAGGCCGTCCTGGCCGAGCTGCGGGCCCTGCTGGCCGGCCAGGTCAGCGTGCTCGTCGGCCACTCGGGCGTGGGCAAGTCGACGCTGGTCAACGCCCTGATCCCGGACGCCAGCCGGGCGGTGGGCACGGTCAGCCCGGTGACCGGGCGAGGGCGGCACACCTCGTCGTCCGTGGTCGCGCTGCGCCTGCCGGGCGGCAGGCTGGATCATCGACACGCCCGGGCTGCGCAGCTTCGGCCTCGGGCACATCGCGGCGGACCGCGTGGTGCAGGCCTTCCCCGACCTGGCCGAGGCGCTGGCCGGCTGCCCGCCGGGCTGCCAGTCACCTCACGGACGAGTGCGCGCTGGACGACTGGATGGCCGAGCATGACCAGACGGGAGCGCTGGCGGCCCGGCTGGACTCGCTGCGGCGGCTGCTGCGCAGCCGGGAAGGCGACGACGACACCTGACCGGCGAGCGGCGGCTCACCACGCGTAGGGCGTGGCCCGGCGGGCCAGCAGGCGGTACCGTTGCGCGCGATGGCAGGATACGACGACGACCTGCGCTTCGCCCTCGTCCTGGCGGACGCGGCGGACGACATCACCGTGCGCCGGTTCCGGGCGCTGGACCTGCGGGTCGAAGCCAAGCCCGACCTGACCCCGGTCACCGACGCCGACCTGGCCGCCGAGGAACAGCTGCGGCACGTGCTGAGCCGGGCCAGGCCGCGCGACGCGGTGCTCGGCGAGGAGTCCGGCCGGTCGGGCGTGGGCCAGCGGTGCTGGGTCCTGGACCCGATCGACGGGACCGCGAACTTCGTCCGCGGCGTGCCGGTCTGGGCCACGCTGATCGGGCTGATGGTCGGCGGCGAGGTCGCGGTCGGGGTGGTCTCCGCGCCCGCCCTCGGCCGCCGGTGGTGGGCGGCGCGGGACCACGGCGCCTGGACCGGCCGGAGCCTGACCAGGGCCTCGGCCTGCCGGGTCTCCGAGGTGGCCAGCCTGGAGGATGCCTCGCTGTCCTTCTCGGAGCTTTCCGGCTGGGAGCGGCACGGCCGGCTGGAGGGCTTCCTCAGCCTGACCCGCTCGGTCTGGCGGGCCCGCGCGTACGGCGATTTCTGGTCCCACATGCTGGTCGCCGAGGGCGCGGTCGACGTGTCCGCCGAGCCGGAGGTCTTGCTCTGGGACCTCGCCGCGCTGCAGGTCATCGTGGAGGAGGCGGGCGGCACGTTCACCGACCTGACGGGAAAGGCCACGCCGGACGGGGGCAGCGCGGTGTGCACCAACGGCCGCCTGCACGACGAGGTGCTCGGCCTGCTCGCGGCGCGCTAGCGACGACCCGGCCGCCCGATGTCCCCGGGAGACACGGACAGCCCCTACGGGTATTGCCCCGCCGGGTGACTTCGCAGATGCTGGACTCCATGGATGTCACAAGCGCACAAGCATGGAGGGAGCGGCGATCATGAACGTACGCGACGGGATGACCAGCGTGGTCCTGACCGTCGGCCCCGCGCACACGTTACGCGAGGCCTCCCGCCAGATGTCAGCGCGCCATGTCGGCGCGGCCGTCGTGACCGATCCCGAGCACGCCGGGATCGGCATCCTCACCGAGCGTGACATCCTGGACTCCATCGGTGCAGGCCAGGATCCGGACACCGAGCTGGTCGCGGATCACCGTACCGACGACGTCGTGTTCGCATCGCCCGGATGGACGCTCGAGCAGGCCGCCGCCGCCATGGTCCGCGGAAACTTCCGCCACCTCGTGGTCATCGAGGATGACGAGGTCATCGGGCTGCTCTCGATGCGCGACATCGTGCGCTGCTGGTCCGGGGCGGCCGCCGGAGCCGCGGCCAGCCGGGCGCCCGAGGCGGCCAGGGCCTGACCGGCCTGGCCAGTCCTGATCACCGAGCCTTTTCACCCGTCGATTTCCGGCCAGCGTTCCTCACCCTGCAGACGGGCCCGGCCCATCCTGCGATGATGAGGGTCGTGACCACGGGAGGGGCGGCTGACGCCACGGTGGCCCGCGACCCGCAGGGCCCGGTGCGGCTGCTGCGGGCCGAGCATGACTGCCTGCTGCCAATTCTGCGCCGCACGCCCGAGGAGGCCTTCGGCCGCCCGACCGCGTGCCCCGGGTGGTCGGTACGTGACGTGCTCGCTCATTGCGCAGCGGCCCTGACCATGACCGCCGCCGGCCGGCTGCACGCCTTCACCCCCGAGCTCAACGAGGCCGACGTGGCCGAGCGGCGCGCGTGGCCGCTGCCGAGGGTCCTGTCCGAGCTGGAGAGCGGCTATCTGGAGGCGGCTCCCGTGATCCGCGACGCGGGCGGCAGCCTGGACGGGATCGCGCTCGGCGAGTGGGTACACGGCGGTGACGTGCGGGCCGCCCTCGGCGACCCGCGGGCCTACGCGAGCGAGGGCTTCGCCGACGCCTGCGTCCTGCTGGCCGAGCGGACCCGCCGCGAGGCCGTCCCGCTGGTCGAGGTCAGCCTGCCGGACCGCATCCTCCGGCTCGGCGTTCCGGTGCCCGACCGCCCGCCAGCCACCCTGGTCACCGGCCACGCCGCCTTGATCAAGATATTCGCCGGGCGGCCCGCCGACCCGGACGGCTACGAGCTGACCGGAGCCAGCACCGCAGAGCTCGTCGTGTTCTGACGGACACCGGGCCGGCCCCGGTGCAGGCCTGGCCGTGCGGTCCGGGCTCTGCCGTCCTCGCGGCTAGCCGCCGCGCGTGATGGCCGCGACCTCGTCGGCGCTCAGCTCGATGGACGCGGCGGCCACGTTGGCCTCGACGTGCTCGGGCGATCCGCTGCCCGGGATCGGCAGCATCTGCGGTGACCTGGCCAGCAGCCAGGCCAGCACGATCTGCCGCGGGCTGGCGTCGTGCCGCTTGGCCGCCTGCGCCACCGCCGGGTTCCCGTCGGCCTGCTGGATCGGCGCCCACGGCAGGAACGCGATCTGCTCCTGCTCGCACGTGTCCACCATCGACTCGGATTTGCGGTCGGCCGCGTTGTACCGGTTCTGTACCGACACGACCGGGGTGACCTGCTGCGCCGCCCGCAGCTGTGCCTCGGACACGTTGGAGACGCCGATGTGCCGGATCTTGCCCTCGTCCTTGAGCTGCACGAGCGCGCCCAGCGACTCGGCCAGCGGCACGCGGGGGTCGGGCCGGTGGAACTGGTAGAGCGGAATCTGGTCCAGCCTGAGCCGCCGCAGGCTGCCCTCGCAGGCCTCGCGCAGGTGCTCGGGCCTGCCGTCGGCTTCCCAGCGGCCCGGGCCCGGCCGCACCAGGCCGCCCTTGGTCGCGATGACCAGGTCGTCGGGGTACGGATGCAGGGCCTCGGCGATCAGCCGCTCGCTGACCTCAGGACCGTAGGAATCGGCGGTGTCGATGAACGTGACGCCGAGCTCTACCACCCGCCGCAGCGTGGCCTTGGCCCGGCCGAGGTCGGGCGGGTCGCCCCAGATGCCGTGGCCGGTGACCCGCATCGCGCCGAAGCCCATCCGGCGCACCACCAGGTCGCCGCCGATCTCGATGGTGCCCGCCGCCGCCGCGCTGGAACCAGTCATGATCACCCTCCTGGTCTCCCCGCCCGCCTCAGTCTCGCATCCTGGGCGATCAGCACGCGGGCCCGGGCCGCGCGCACCGCATCGGAGAGCGCGCCGAGGTCGTAGGCCCCGTGGTGGCGCCGGCCGTTGATGAAGAACGTCGGCGTGCCGGAGACGTCGCTGAGGTCGGCGGAGTCCACGTCCTCGGCGATCCTGGCCGAGCCGGCGTGCCGGGCGAGATCGTCGGCGAACCGCCCGGCGGCCAGGCCGAGATCGTTCGCGTACCCGGTCAGGTCCTCCTCGGTGAGCGCGCCCTGATGGCTCAGCAGCTCGTCGTGCATCTCCCAGAACTTGCCCTGCTTCGACGCGGCCTCGGCGCCCTCGGCCGCGAGCTGCGCGTGCGGGTGCACGTCGGTCAGGGGCAGGTGCCGCCACACGTACCGGACATCGCCGTAGTCGGCGAGCAGTTCCCGGATCGCCGGCTCGGCCTGCCCGCAGTACGGGCACTCGAAGTCGCCGTACTCTACGACCGTGACCGGGGCCTTGGCCGGGCCCCGCACGTGGTCCCGGTGCGGGTCGACCGGCACCGCGAGGTCGACGATCGCATCGGCCGAGCCGAGCAGCAGGCGCAGCCGCAGCGGCTTCGGCAGCAGCGCGGTGACCCGGAAGACGATCCAGGTCAGCACGGAGGCGCAGAGCGCCCCGGACAGGACGCCCAGCTTGGCCTGGGCGAGCTGCTCGCCGTGGAACGCGAGCGAGGCGATCAGCAGGGACACCACCAGGCCGATGCCGGCGATGGCGCCGGCGCCGGTCACCGAGGCCCAGCCGACCGGCGGGCGGATGCGGCCGCGGCTGAGCCGGGCGAGCAGCCACGCCGAGCCCTACGGTGCCGACCGGCTTGCCGACCACGTAGCCGAGCAGGATGCCCAGCGTGAGCGGCGTGGTGAAGGCACGGGCCAGGAAGCTGCCGCTGAGCGCGAGCCCGGCGTTGGACAGCGCGAACAACGGCACGATCAGGTAGCTCGACCAGGGATGGAAGATCTGCTGCGTCCGGTCGTTCGGCGAGATCGCCGTCCGCACGCCCTCCCGCGCGGAGTGGGCCAGCTCCGGGGTCGGCTGCTCGCGGAACGACCGGAACACCTCCGACGCCCGTTCCAGGTCGCCGCGCGTGGCCGGGTAGGCCACCGTGAGCAGCCCCATCACCAGGCCGACCACGAGCGGGTCGACGCCGGACTTGAAGAACGCGACCCAGGCCGCCACGCCGAGCATCGCGTACAGGATGCCGCGGCGGATCTCCAGGATCCGCGCCAGCGCGACCACGGCGAGCAGCGCCAGCCCGACCGTCAGCGCGACCAGGTCGATACGTTCGCTGTAGACCACGGCGATGATCACAAGGCCGGCCACGTCGTCGACGATCGCGAACGTGAGCAGGTAGGTGCGCACCCGGTCGGGAACGCCGGAGCCGACCAGGGCCAGGATGCCGAGCGCGAACGCGGTGTCGGTGGACATGGCCGTGCCCCAGCCCTCGGCCGTGGGGCGGCCGGCGTTGAAGGCCAGGTAGATGCCGATCGGCACGATCATGCCGCCCAGCCCGATCACCAGCGGCAGCACCAGCCGCGCGCGTTCGCGTAGTTCGCCCATGTCGAACTCACGGCGCGCCTCCAGGCCCGCCACCAGGAAGAAGAACGTCATCAGCCCGGAGTTCACCCAGCCGTGCAGGTCGTCGGACAGCACGGCCGTGCCGAAGTGCACCGACAGCTCCGTGCCCCACCACGCCGCGTACCCCACCTGGTCCACGTTCGCCCAGATCAGCGCGGCGATCGTCGCGGCCAGCAGGACCGCCGCGCTGCCGGTCTCGGTGCGCAGGAACTGGCGCAGCGGCGTCTGCCGGCTCCGGTCCCATACCGTGCTCAGCGTGGACGGCCGGGGCGGCGTCTCCGATCCGGTCATCGCGAACCCTGCGTCATCCTTTACGGCGGCTCCCTATTCCTTGACAACGTAGGTGAACAGGCGGACGCGCCCGTCCTGGCCCTCCTCCGGGTACACGCCCTGGTTCAGGCCGACGTCCTCGAGCGTCTGCACGACCCGCTGTCCGCCGTCCTTCCCGAGCGCCAGATGGCCCGCCCGATCGGGGCCGCCGGGCCGGCGTCAGCCCTGCGGGCGCCGTTCGCCTGCGCCTGGCCCGTTGGGACTCTGGCGGCGGCGCTGCGCCCACCGCCGGTACCCGCGGACGTGACGTTCCAGGAAGCTGCGCAGGTCGCGCCGGGCCGGCTCGAACCAGTCGACGGGGACGCCGAGGACCCGCTGCGGCTCTTCAGCGTCCGGGTCCCGGGAGAATGCGCTCAGCGGGATGCCCAGGACCCGCTGCTCTTCGCGGTCGCCGGTCAAGGGCTCCCCCGGTTGCGACCGTTACCCCGCATGTCCGGACTGTACCTCACGCCGGGTCCTGGCCCATCGGATGAGGACGGTGATCCCGAGCGCGCCGGCGGGCACCAGGGTGACCAGCGCGGGCAGCTGGTACCGCCAGGAGAACTCGAACGCGTCCGATACTCCGATCACGGACGCGGCCGAGGTGAAGAACAGCAGGCAGGCCAGGGCGAGCTGGCGGGTGCGCGGATCGAGCCTGCGGCGCAGCAGGGGCGCGCAGCCGGCCAGGCCGGCCAGGGCGCAGACGGCCAGCAGCGGGCCGGGCGTGTAACCGCCGTCGAGCTGGTAGGAGCGCAGGAACGCGGCCACGGGCCGCCAGACCGATGGCGTGCCGCCGCCGTAACGGCCGGTCGCGGTCTTGACGACCGCCTCCGAGGCGTGCGGCGGGAAGTAGGGGAACGTCGTCTGGAACTGCCAGCGGGCGATGGGCGTGTCACCCGGGCTGCCGTCCCGGGTCAGCGCGAACAGCTTCCCGGCGTCGCGGACGTAGGCACCGAGCACGCGCTGCGGCTGCTGGGTCAGCACCCGGTGGTTGAAGTCGGAGATCAGCCGGTCCACCTCGTCGCGCGGCAGGCCCGAGTAGTAAGGCCGTATCGGGGAGCCGTCGGCGTACTCGAGCCAGTCGGGCCCCCTGGCCTGCTGCGCGGCGGTCGGGCACATGCCCCGCTCGGCGGACGGCAACCTGATGGTGGCGCAGTCCGCGGCCGCCGCCATCCTCCCGTAGAACGAGGTGACGCCGGTATGGGACAGGAAGAAGTCCCCGGTGAGCAGGTAGGAGCCGGTGCAGTACGCCGCGATGGGCAGGGCGAACGCCGCGCACAGGGCCGCCGCGCGGCCAACGGCCCGGCGCCAGCCGCCGCCGGCCACGAGCAGGTAGATCACCGCGGGCAGCACCAGGGCCTCGCCCACCTGCGCGACGGTGGCCGAGGTGCCCAGCACGACGCCGGCCGCGACGGCGCGCCGCCAGCCAGGCTCCGGCGCCCAGAGCAGGATGACCAGCCCGGCCACGATCAGGGCCTCGAACCAGATGTCCGGCATCACCATCTGCTCTATCTGCAGCTGGTACGCGTCCAGCAGGACCGGCGCGATGGCCAGCGCCGCCAGCCAGCGCGGCACGCCGCGCCGCCGCAGCAGCAGGTAGATGACCACGGCCATGGCCAGGCCCAGCAGGTGCTGGACGGCGGCGACGGCATTGAAGTTGGCCACCAGCAGGATCGCCCGCAGCGGTCCCTTATAGCCGACGGGATCCATGCCCTCGGCGTTGTACAGGTACCTGGTCGTGTCGATGTAGAACAGCGCGGGGCGGTAGGCGAGCAGGACGAGCACCCGGAGCACCAGGCCGGCGGCCAGCAGCACCGCGGCCAGCCAGTGCCGCCGCACCGCGGCTGCCCCGGCCGTGCGCCAGCGTGCGACCTGCCCGCGGCGGGCGGCCGGGTCGCCGCGACCGGGCTGTCCACGCTCGCGGGCTTTACCTGGCTGCTCACCCGCGAAATCATAATCGCGTCGGAGCGGCCTGCCCGCCGGTGGACAGCCAGAGCGCGAGGAAGACCGTGACGATCGCCAGCCACCGGGTCATCCGGTTGCGGGGCACCAGCGTCAGCGTGGCCCAGGCGATCGCCGTGTACCACGCGAAGACCCACGGGGCGACCAGGACCCAGGCGAAGGTCAGCGCGAACGGCGCCACGACCTCGCGCGGCTGGTCGGAGGAGATGCGCTGGTAGATGAACCAGGCGACCACGAACAAGGCGATCGGCCAGAGGCAGTTGATGACCGTGGTCGTCGTGGCCGGGTGGACGCCCAGCGACTCTGCGGCCATCTGGAAGAGCCGCCACGGCGACGGCATGATGACCCACTTCAGGCCGCTGAAGGTCGACTTCATCGCGTTGAGCCCGTAGAAGCTGTACTCCACGAGCGCGGTGGCCAGGGCGATCGCGGCCATCCGGGTGACCCGCAGCCACTCGCGGCGCCGCAGCAGCGGCCAGGCCAGCCCGATCGCCACCAGCGCCGCGCTGACCTTGATCCCGAAGGCCAGGCCCAGCAGCACGCCGACGAGCGCGTCGCCCCAGATGCCGTAGACCCGGCGCGCGACCTGGATCGCGCACAGGGCCGCCGCCGCCACGAACGTGTCGAGCTGGCCGCCGCTGACGAGCTGCTGCAGCAGGACCACGTTGGCCGTCCAGAACAGCGTGGCCCGCACCGGATCGTCGGAGGTCTTGAGGAGCAGGAACCCGACCCCGATGAACACGGCGCCGTTGAGGATCATCAGGACCCAGATCGTGGTGGCGACGCTGTGGCCGCCGATCGAGGCCGCGAACGACTGGATCAGGGTGGCGATGGGCCCGTAGACGTCCACCTGTTTCTTCCAGGCCGCGCCGACCACCTGGACGTACGGCGAGTGCGCGCCGAGCGCGTGCGAGCGGGTTGGTGACGTACGGGTTCCCGCCCAGCGCGGCGATGCGGCCGTAGGCCGCGTAGCTCGCGGTATCCGATGAGCCGACCGGGGTGAGGAAGACCATGACCGCGACGACGCCCGCGCTGGCCAGCAGCAGGCGGCGCGGGTCCGGGCGCCACCCCTGGCTGTGCGCCCAGAGCAGCCCGGCCAGGCCCAGGCAGGCCAGGACGTCTCCGGTGTAGAGCATCGCGGTCGCGAGGACGTCGTTGTTGCTCAGCGACGGCAGCAGGTACGACAGCGGGAGCCTGATCGGCAGCGTCATGGTGTTCGGCGCGGTCGCCCCGACGAGCATCCCCAGCAGCAGGCCGACCCCGGACACCGACAGCGCGATCTTGGGATCCGACAGCCTGCTCCAGGCCAGCTTGCGGATCACCGTGCTCATGACCCACTCGATCGGGCCGTGCCCCTCGACGGGGGCGTACGCCCGAGACCCGCTGACCGGTAGCGCCGATCCGGGCGGGTCGGCCGAGTGGGTGGAAACCCGTGTCACCTGGGCCATGCCTCCATTAGCGAACCTGCGCGGTCACCGTCGGCGCAGGGGTCGCCGCGCTGTCCGGGGCCGAGGTCCCGGATCCTTCATTTGTTCTCAGCTGGCCCTGCTGGCACGTCTTCGCCCAGCTTAAGGTGCCGCCAGAGGGCTCTACGCCACAATTGGCTAATCATGCCCAGCAGCCACGCCCCGAACCAAGAAACCGGCCCGATCCGGCGCCCGTCAGCGGACCGGCCGGTTGG
>CAVUYA010000032.1:0-107649 GCA_963745575.1 uncultured Actinomycetota bacterium
GGCTACGGCGTCCGGCGCCGCAGCCAGTCGTACCAGTCCTGCATCCCGGTTCCGGTCGTCGCCGACAGCGGCAGTAGCTGGGCGCCCGGGCGCAGGCTCCTGACGTCGGCGGCGTGCCGCTCGGTGTCGAAGTCCACGTACGGCAGCAGGTCGGTCTTGGTCACCAGGACCAGGTCGGCCTGGCGGAACATGTGCGGGTACTTCACCGGCTTGTCGGCGCCCTCGGTGACCGACGCGAGCACCACCCGGGCCTGCTCGCCCAGGTCGAACAGGGCCGGGCAGACCAGGTTGCCGACGTTCTCGATCACGACCACCGACCCGCCGGGCGGGTCGAGCACGCGCAGCGCCTCGGCCACCATCTCGGCATCGAGGTGGCAGCCCACCCCGGTGTTGATCTGCACGACCCGGCACCCGGCGGCGCGGATGCGCGTGGCGTCGAGCGCCGCGGCCTGATCGCCCTCGATGACCGAGATGCTGACCTGGCCGGCCAGCTCGGCGGCCGTGCGCTCGAGCAGCGTGGTCTTCCCCGCGCCGGGGGAGCTCATCAGGTTGACGGCGAGGATGTTGCGCTGCCGCAGCCAGTCACGGTTGGCCCCGGCCAGCCGGTCGTTCTTGGCCAGCACCTTCTGCTGCAGCTCGACGGTCCGCTCGTGGCCGTGCCCGTTGTGCTCATGGCTTTCGTGCTCGTGGCCCTCGTGCTCGTGGCCGTCGCGCGCGTGGCCCTCGTGCTCGTGGTCGCCCGTGAACAGCCGGACCTCCGCAGTGCCCGAGCATCCGCAGGTCGCGCACATGCTCAGGCCACCTTTCCCGGGGGATCCGGAGGGGCCGTCCCCCGCGGGTGGCCCGGTGCTTCTGAGGGGTCTGGGGAGGCCGTCCCGCCGGAATGGCACTGTACCGAGGCGATCTTGAATTCCTGCCCGGAGAGCACCGTGATATCGGCGCTCCCGCAGGGGCAGACCGGGATCGGGCCGTCCGGCTCGAAATCGCCGCCGCAAGCCCGGCACCGGCACCGGCCCGCGGTCTCGGTGATCTCCAGCCGCGCCCCCTCCAGGTTCGTTCCCTCGGTGACCAGGTCAAAGCAGAACCGGACCGAGTCGGCCACGACGCCGGACAGCGCGCCGATCTCCAGCCGCACGCAGGTGATCCTGGCGTCGGGCAGGCGCTCGGTCACGGCCTCCACGACGCTCTCGGTGATGGCCAGCTCGTGCATCGGCTCAGCAGATGCGGGGGAGCGGGTCGCCCACCAGCAGGTCCACGATCCGGGTACCGCCGAAGGCGGTCTTGAGCTGCACGATGCCCGGCGGGTCCGCGGTGACCTGGCCGATGACGGCCGCCTGCCCGCCGAGCGGGTGCGCCCGCAGCGCGGCGAGCGCGTCGCCGGCCGCCGCGCCGTCCACGACGGCGACGAGGCGGCCCTCGCACGCCACGTACATCGGGTCGATGCCCAGCAGCTCGGAGGCGCCGCGTACCTCGGTCCGCACCGGGATGTCGTTCTCGCTCACCAGCACGCCCACGTTGGCGGCCTTGGCGATCTCGTTCAGGATGGTGGCCACGCCGCCGCGGGTGGCGTCCCGCATCGCCCGCACCCCCGGGGTCCCGGACAGCAGCCCGGCCACGAGCCCGTTCAGCGGCGCGGTGTCGGAGGTGATGTCGGCCTCGAGGTCCAGCTCGCCCCGGGCCAGCATGATCGTGACCCCGTGGTCGCCGATGGGGCCGGAGACGATGATCGCGTCCCCGGGCCGCGCGTTCGCCACCCCGAGGTCCAGGTCATGCCGGATGGCGCCGACTCCCGCGGTGTTGATGTAGCAGCCGTCGGCCTTGCCCTTCTCCACGACCTTCGTGTCACCGGTCACGACCTGGACGCCCGCCGCGTCGGCGGCCTCGCGCATGGACTCCACGATCCGGCCCAGGTCGGCGACGGGGAAGCCCTCCTCGAGGATGAACCCGGCCGACAGGTACAGCGGGACGGCGCCGGCCACCGAGAGGTCGTTGACCGTGCCGTTGACGGCCAGGTCGCCGATGTTCCCGCCGGGGAAGAACAGCGGCGACACGACGTAGGAGTCCGTGGTCAGGGCGAGCCGCGTCCCGCCGACCCGCAGCGCCGCGGCGTCCTCGAGGGGCTCGAGCAGCGGGTTGCGGAACCCGTCCAGGAACACCGCCTCGATCAGGGTCTGGGTCGCCTTGCCGCCCGCCCCGTGCGACATGGTGATCCGTTCTTCCTTGACCCGCGGGCGGCTGCGGCGGGCCCGGTCGATGCGCTCGAGCACCAGTTCCTCGCGCACCGTCCCCGGCAGCGGCTGCGGCGAGCCCAGGCGGCGGGCGCCCGGCCTGCCTCCTGGGGGCCTGTTCCTCGCGGACCTGGTCGTCGTGGGCACGCAGCCCTCCTGCACCGGCACGCCCGATACGCTCCGCGCTCTGCTGGTCGGAGGTCATGACGTCGTCGCCTCCTTCACCCGCTGGCGGGTCAGCCGGCCGTAGTTGTAGTAGGCCGCGCAGGCACCCTCGGGCGACACCATGCAGGTGCCGATCGGCGTCTCGGGGGTGCACGCGGTGCCGAAGACCTTGCACTCCCACGGCTTGAGCACGCCCTTGAGGACCTCGCCGCACTGGCAGGCCTTCGGGTCGGCGACCCGCACGCCCGGCACCGAGAACAGCAACTCGGCGTCGAAGCCGGCGTACCGCTCGGACACCTTCAGCGCGGAGTGCGAGATGAAGCCGAGGCCGCGCCACTCGAAGTACGGGCGCAGCTCCATGGTCTGGCCGATGGCCCGGAGCGCGACCGTGTTGCCGTTCCAGGGCACGACGCGCGAGTACTGGTTCTCCACCTCCGACCGGCCCCCGGAGAGCTGCAGCATCAGCATGTAGATCGACTGCAGGATGTCCAGCGGCTCGAACCCGGCCACCACGACGGGCTTGCCGTAATCGCGCGCGATGAACTCATACGGCCGGCAGCCGATCACCGTGGACACGTGCCCGGGCCCGATGAAGCCGTCGAGCCGCAGGTCGGGCGAGTCGAGGATCGCCTTGATGGCCGGGATGATCGTCACGTGGTTGCAGAAGACCGAGAAGTTGGTCAGGCCCTCCGCCTCGGCGCGCAGCAGCGTCATGGCGGTCGACGGGGCGGTCGTCTCGAAGCCGATGGCCATGAACACGACCCGCTTGTCCGGGTTCTTCCTGGCGATCTTCAGCGAGTCGAGCGGCGAGTACACCATGCGGATGTCGGTGCCCTGGGCCTTGGCGTCGAAGAACGACCCGTGGCTGCCCGGCACCCGCATCATGTCACCGAACGAGGTCATGATGACGTCGGGCTCGGACGCCAGGGCCATGGCGTCGTCGACCCGGCCCATCGGGATCACGCACACCGGGCAGCCCGGGCCGTGCACCAGGGTGATCTGCTCCGGCAGGTAGTCCTCCAGCCCGTGCTTGTAGATCGTGTGGGTGTGCCCGCCGCACACCTCCATCAGCTTGTACTGCCGGCCCGGCTCGCACAGCGCGGTGATCTTCGCGGCGAGCGCGTGCGCCGTGTCGGCGTCACGGAATTCGTCGACGAATCGCATGGCGTCCCCTATTCGATCCGTGATTCGGCGAGCGCCGCGAGCTCGTCCTCGTAGGCCTGGCCGATCCCCTCCAGGAACTGCATGGCCGCGGCGGCCTCGGCCTCGTCGATCTTCGACAGCGCGAAGCCGACGTGGATCAGCACCCACTCGCCGGGCTGGGGCGGGTCATCCGCCAGCAGGCCCACGTTGATCACGCGGCGCACGCCGCTCACGTCCACCCGGGCCAGGTCGGGCTGATCGGGCAGGAACTCGATCACCTCACCGGGTATGCCGAGGCACATAGGTTCAGCCCCCTTCGTCGTTGGTCGTCCGCGCCCCCGCCGCGGCTTCGGCGGCCGAACGCACCAGGCCGCGCACGATCCGCACCGCCTCGTCGACCGCCGCCGCGACCGGCGCGCTCAGCCCTATCCGGGCATCGATGCTGGCCGGCTCGCAGCCGACCAGCAGCACCCGCCCGGTGTCGGCGCCGAGCATGTCCAGCATTCCGAGCACCACGTCGGGCTGCATGCCGTGCCCGTCCAGCACCGGGATCGGCACGTCGCCGTCCGGCGCCGGGGCGGGCCGGTCCTCGCGCGCTCAGCTCCAGCACGTACACGGTGCCCGGCGGCTCGCCGCGCGCCGAGGCGTCGATCAGGATCGTGGTCTCGAAGCCCTCGGCCAGGTCGTAGGCCAGGTGCATGCCGCTGATCCCGTAGTCGGCGACCCGGACCCAGTCCGGCAGGTCGGCGTCGGCCAGGCGGCGGGCGACCTCGACCCCGAAGCCGTCGTCGCCCAGGAAGATGTTGCCGACCCCGGCGATCATCATGCGGCCGGTCATGGCGCCTCGCCGGACGGGGCCAGGGACAGCTGGATGAGCTCCCACAGCACGTGGTAGACGGTGGTCTGCGCCTCCTGGATCCGGTGCACCGACGACGACGGCGCGACGAACAGGTAGTCGATGCTGTCCAGCTCGGCCATCTTCCCGCCCTCGTAGCCGGCCAGGCCCACGGTGAGCAGCCCCCGCCTGCTCGCCTCGTCGAAGGCGCGCAGCAGGTTGTCAGAGTTGCCGCTGGTGGACAGCCCGACCGCGATGTCGTCGCGGCGGCCGAAGGCGGCGATCTGCCGGGCGAAGACCACGTCGACGCCGATGTCGTTGCACAGCGCCGTGATCACGGAGGTGTCGCTGGCCAGCCCGAGCGCGGGCAGCGGCCGGCCCGTGCCCGCCGGTCCGGTGCCGCCGGGGTTCAGGAACAGCGCGGCCAGCTGCTGGGCGTCGGTGGCGCTGCCGCCGTTGCCGAAGGCCAGCAGCCGCCCGCCCGCGGCGAACCGGGCCGCGGCGTCGGCGGCGCAGGCCGTCAGCCGGGCGCCGTCGCGGGCGCTGATCACCCGGCGCAGCTCGGTGATCTCCCCGGCCTTGGCCACCGTGGACCGGCGCACCTGCTCCAGGACCGCGGCCAGGTCGGTGGTGCCGGAGTACAGGAACGGGTAGAGCGACTCCATCGACCCCGCGGCGGGCTGGCCCATGCCGGTCACCTCCCCACGACCGCGATCGCTTCCTTGGCGTGCACGAGGACCGTGTCCCCGACCGCCGCGCGGACGAGCGCCACGCTGACCTCTTCCTGGCCCTGGCCGGTGTCCACGATCGCGAGCCCGTCGTCGAGCAGGCGCACGACCGTGACCGTCACGGCCGTGTCCGAGCAGGTGATGCAGACCTCGTCGTGGCAGTGTTTACCGCTCGCCTCCCAGGAGGCCTTCTCGGTCACGCGACCACCCCCGGGGCGAGCAGCCCGGGCTGCTCGAAGAACACGTGCACCAGCTCCCAGAGCACGTGATATTCAGTTACCTGAATTTCCTTAACGATCCGCGGGTCTGCGGACCTGGCCAGCAACAGGTGATCGACGTCCGGGGAGGCCGCGATCGCGCCGCCGTCCCCGCCCGCCAGGGCTATGGTCAGCAGGCCGAGCGGTTTGGCCGTCTGCAGCCCGGCCAGGACGCTCGGGTCGTTCCCGTCGGCGCAGATGCCCAGGGCGATGTCCGCGGGCTCGGCCAGGTACCGGATCTGGTGCGCGAAGATCCGCGCCATGCCCTCCCGCGCGGCCACCCCGGTCAGCGTGGCGACGTCGGTGGTCAGCGAGATCGCGGGCAGCGCGCGCTTGCCGACGATCACCGGGTGGACGAACTCCACGGCGACGTGCTGCGCGTCCGTGCTCGACCCGCCCGTGCCGAACGTGATCAGCTTCCCGCCCTGGTGGAACCGCACGGCCATGGCGTGGCAGGCCTGCGGCCACCGCCCCGGCCTGCTCGGCGAAGTCGCTGACCGCGGCGGCGCGCAGCTCGAACAGCCGCCCGGCGTCCCCCCCGTCGGCGGCGGTCGGCGGGCTCGGCGGCGGGCTCGAGGTCACGCCTGCTGCGCTCCGGTGCCGCCGTTCGCCGGGGACAGGTCGACGTCGACGTCGACGTTGACGGCGTCGCGGACCCGCAGCGCGCCGAAGAAGCCGGTGTACGGCTTGATTCCGAACTCGGACTGCACCACTTCCGCGGCGGCGTGGTACCGGTCCGGCCCGGTCCTGGTGACCTGCAGCCACAGCGGCCGGGTCACGCCCGCCAGCGTCAGCGTCCCGGTGATCGTGCCGCCCTCGTCCGCCCCGGGCTCGAAGCTCTCGGCAGTGAAGGTGGCCTCGGGATACCGGTCGGCGCCCAGCGTCTTCCGCGCGGTCACCGCGATCTCGCGGCGGTCCCGGTCGGTGAGCGGCTTGATCCCGCCGGTGCCCTCGCGCACGATCAGCGATCCCATGTCGATCTGCACCGCGAGCTCGGTCGGCTTCAGGTCGTCGTCCACGGTCAGCTCGCCCGACCACCGGCCCACCTCGATGGTCAGGTCGTGACCGGCCGTGGCCGCCAGCCCGTCCCGGAACGTGTGCAGGACGATCCGGCCGCGATCCATGCCGAGGTGGTGGCGTCCAGCGTGAACCGCCATGGCAGCACCGTAGGACACATGTGGGGGGACGTCCAGTGGTCCGGCCGACAGGGCTGGCCGAGCGCGCCCAGGCCCGCCCCGGCGGGGTCAGGGGAGCGGCACCTCGCCGAAGACCTCCTGGATCCGGCGCAGGTCGCGCATCCGGGGCTCGGTCGCGCCGCCCACCCAGCGGCTCACCGTCTTGACCGACACGCCGAGCTGGCGGGCCGCCGCTTCCTGGGTCAGGCCCTGCCGGCGCAGCGCGGTGGACATCCACTCCGCGAACGTGGCGGGCTGGCCGGGCTGGCCGAGCGCCACCGGCTCGGCCGGGACCGGCGCGAAGTCGGCCGCCGCAGCGGCGACCTCGGCCGCCCAGGCTCCCCCGGGCCCGGCCGCGGCTCCTGCCGTCGCGGCGCCGCGGGCGGGGCCGCCGCCCCGGACCGGACCGCCGCCACGGCCGGGTTCACCCCGTTGGGCAGCAGGCCGGCCTGGATCTGGCTGTCCGAATGGAGCACGTCCACCTCGACGTGCTCGGGGAAGATGCGGAACGCCACCTGGATCGAGCCGGTGGGCCCGGCCGCGTCGAGCAGCGCGCGGAACACGGTCTCGCCGACCTCACGGTTGCCCTCGGTCGGTCAGCGGCGACTCGGACAGGCAGCGCCGGACGAAGTCGCGTATGTCGGGGATCGACGAGGGCCGGGCGGGGAAGACCTGCGAGAGCACGACGACGGGCATGACCTCGATCGAGTCGGGGCCGGGTCCCTGGGCGGGCTGAGCCAACGGTTACTCCCTCAGCCACCGGCTGCGTCCTCAGCGACACCGGGGGCGCTTTCCCTCTGCAGTGCCAAGGCACTGTCTGCGCAGCACCAAAACGCTGCGGCAGGTTGAGGTCAGCGTACGTGAACTCGGCCGGAAACGGGAATCCCGCGGCCCCGTGACCCGGCACAACCGCCCCCCTGACCCGCACAACCGCCCCGCGCTGACCCGGCCCAACCGCCCCCCTGACGCCGGCACAACCGTCCCGCGTGACCCGAGCATCCCCTCCGCCGTGTGACCCACCGCGAGATGGGGAGATCGTCACGGAGAACGCGCACATTTGGCTCTGGCCTGTACGGACATTACTGTCCAGCAATCTGACTGTTCAGTCTTGTAGCCAGGTCGTGGCCGTTCTAGCATGGCGGCGTCCGCGCATCACGACGGCGAGGTGCGGGCTTGGTCACCAGCCGACCCGGAAGCGAGGAGGTGGCCTTGCCATGGCCGCTGACCCACAGGCTAACGACGAGCCCCTGGTCCACATTCTCTGGATGAACGGCGGGCTCGGCTGCGACGGGGATTCGGTCGCGCTGACGGCCGCCACCCAGCCCAGCATCGAGGAGATCGCGCTCGGCGCGCTGCCGGGCCTGCCGAAGATCGCGGTGCACTGGCCGCTGATCGACTTCGAGTGCGGCCCGGAGCAGGGCGCCGACAACTTCATCGAGTGGTGGCACAAGGCCGACCGGGGCGAACTCGACCCGTTCGTCCTGGTGGTGGAGGGGTCGATCCCGAACGAGGCGATCAAGGAGGAGGGCTACTGGTGCGGCTTCGGCAACAACCCGGCCACCGGGCAGCCGATGACCACCAACGAGTGGCTTGACCGGCTCGCGCCCAAGGCCACGTGCATCCTCGCGGTCGGCACCTGCGCCACCTACGGCGGGATCCACGCCATGGCGGGCAACCCGACCGGCGCGATGGGGGTGCCCGACTACCTCGGCTGGGACTGGCGGTCCAAGGCGGGCCTGCCGATCGTGTGCGTGCCGGGCTGCCCGATCCAGCCTGACAACCTGTCCGAGACCATCCTGTACCTGCTCTACCAGGTGGCTGGCGCGGCGCCGATGATCCCGCTGGACGAGGCGCTCCGGCCGACGTGGCTGTTCGGCGCCACCGTGCACGAGGGGTGCGACCGGGCCGGCTACTACGAGCAGGGCCAGTTCGCCACCGAGTACGGATCGCCGCAATGCCTGGTCAAGCTGGGCTGCTGGGGGCCGGTCGTGAAGTGCAACGTGCCCAAGCGCGGCTGGATCAACGGCGTCGGCGGGTGCCCGAACGTCGGCGGGATCTGCATCGCCTGCACGATGCCCGGCTTCCCCGACAAGTTCATGCCGTTCATGGACGAGCCGCCCGGAGCGAGGGTCTCGTCCACCGCCAGCACCCTCTACGGGACGGTCATCCGGGCGCTGCGCGGCTTCACGGCCAAGACCGCCGACGAGGAGCCGAAGTGGCGCGCGAAGGGCGATGAGCTTCTGACCGGCTACCAGAAGACCTGGTGACAACCGGAGTCCCGGATACCACCGAAAGGGGAGAGCGATGACGACGGCCGAAGACACCGGCCTAGTGGAGATGTCCTGGGACCCGATCACCCGGATCGTGGGCAGCCTGGGCATCTACACCAAGATCGACTTCAAGCAGAAGAAGGTCGTCGAGTGCCACAGCACCTCGTCGATCTTCCGCGGGTACAGCATCTTCATGAAGGGCAAGGACCCCCGGGACGCGCACTTCATCACCAGCCGCATCTGCGGCATCTGCGGCGACAACCACGCGACCTGCTCGGTCTACAACCAGAACATGGCCTACGGCGTCCAGCCGCCGCACCTCGGCGAGTGGATCATCAACCTCGGCGAGTCGGCCGAGTACATGTTCGACCACAACATCTTCCAGGAGAACCTGGTCGGGGTGGACTTCTGCGAGCGGATGGTGGCCGAGACCAACCCCGGCGTGCTGGAGCTGGCCAACCGGACCGAGGCGCCGCACGCGGCGGACCACGGCTACCGGTACATCGGCGACATCATGCGCTCGCTGAACCCGCTGGAGGGCGAGTTCTACCGCGAGGCGCTGCAGGTCAGCCGCTCCACGCGGGAGATGTTCTGCCTGATGGAGGGGCGGCACGTGCACCCCTCCACGCTCTACCCCGGCGGCGTGGGCACCACCGCGACCGTGCAGCTGTTCACCGACTACCTCACCCGGCTGATGCGCTACGTGGAGTTCATGAAGCGCGTGGTGCCCATGCACGACGACCTGTTCGACTTCTTCTACCAGGCCCTGCCCGGCTACGAGGAGGTCGGCCGCCGCCGCGCCGATCTGGTCTGCTGGGGCAGCCTCAACGACCCGGAGTACTGCGACTTCCGCTACGACCACATGACCGACTGGGGCCGCAAGATGTTCGTCAGCCCCGGCGTGATCAGGGACGGCGAGCTGCTCACCAACGACCTGGTCGAGATCAACCTCGGCATCCGCATCCTGCTCGGCAGCTCCTACTACGAGGACTGGGAAGACCAGGAGATGTTCGTGACCCGCGACCCGCTGGGCAACCCGGTGGACCGCAGGCACCCGTGGAACCAGCACACCATCCCCCGGCCGGCCAAGCGGGACTTCGACGGCAAGTACAGCTGGGTCATGTCGCCGCGCTGGTTCGACGGCACGAACCACCTGGCCGCCGATACCGGCGGCGGGCCGATCGCCCGGCTCTGGGCCACCGCGCTCGGCGGCCTGGTCGACTTCGGCTACGTCAAGTCGACCGGCAGCAGCGTGCAGATCAACCTGCCCCGCACGATCACCCGGCCCGAGGTCACGTTCGAATGGAAGATCCCGAGGGATGCCGAGGGCCGGCCGCTGTCCAACGCGATCGAGCGGGACCGGGCCCGGACCTACTTCCAGGCGTACGCGGCCGCGTGCGCGCTGCACTTCACCGAGAAGGCGCTGGCCGAGATCAGGGCCGGGCGGACCAAGACCTGGGAGCCGTTCAGCGTCCCCGACGAGGCGAACAGCTGCGGGTTCACCGAGGCGGTCCGCGGCGTGCTCTCGCACCACATGGTCATCCGCGGCGGGAAGATCGCGAACTACCACCCGTACCCGCCGACCCCGTGGAACGCCAGCGTCCGCGACGTCTACGGCACGCCCGGGCCCTACGAGGACGCGGTGCAGAACACGCCGATCTTCGAGGAGAACCCGCCGGACCGGTTCAAGGGCATCGACGTCATGCGCGCCGTGCGCAGCTTCGACCCGTGCCTGCCCTGCGGGGTGCACATGTACCTGGGCAACGGCAAGATGCTGGAGAAGGTGCACTCGCCGATGTCGGTGACGTTGTCGACCTAGGACCCTGGACCGGCCCGGGGCCCCCACCGGGCCGGTCCAGTCCCCGCCCGGCCGCGGCCGGCGCACGTGGTTGAGTGGCTGAGGGAGGCCGGGCATGAGGCGAGCGGGAGACACCGCATGAGCGAGCCGGAGGGCCGCGGCGCCAGGCCTGGACCGAGCCGAAAGGGCCGCGGCGTCGTCTGGACTGAGGAGCGAGGGAGCTAGCGACCGAGCGACGAGGGAAGACGATGCCTCAGCGGCCCGGCGGCTCAAGGCGAACACAGCGCCCCGGAGGCGAGCGGGAGACACGAGCGTGCAGGATGTCGGCGCGCGGGTCGAGGAACTGCTCGCCACGCTGCGGTCCGGCCGCGTCCAGGACCCGGCCCCGGTCGCCGAGGAACTGGTCCGGCTGCTGGTGGGCCTGTACGGCGACGGGCTGAGCCACATCGTGGCCGCGCTAGCCGACCAGGGAGCGCCCGGCGCGGCGATGCTGGACCGGCTGACCGAGGATCCGCTGGTCGAGAGCCTGCTGCTGCTGCACGACCTGCACCCGCTCGACGTGGACGCGCGGGTGCAGCGCGCCCTGGACCGGGTGCGGCCCTACCTGGGCTCGCACGCCGGGGGAGTGGAGTACCTCGGCATCCGCGACGGCGTGGCCCGGCTGCGGCTCGAGGGCAGCTGCCACGGCTGCCCGTCGTCCACGGTCACCGTCCAGCTCGCCATCACCGGCGCGGTCCAGGACGCCGCGCCCGAGGTCACCGACGTCGTGGTGGAGGGCATGACCGCGCCGCCCGGCCCGCAGCTGCTGCAGATCGGCCCCCGCCCGGACGGCACCGGGCCGACAGCACGGCCGACGGCGACGGCGGCAACTGGGTGACCCTGCCCGGCATCGGCCCGCCGAGCTCGCGGCCGGTCCTGGCCGCCGCGGGCGAGTTCACCGTGCTGGTCTGCGCGGTACGCGGCACGCTGTACGCCTACCGGGACGGCTGCGCGGCCTGCGGATCCTCGCTGGCCGACGGGGTGCTCGACCGCGAGCAGCTGACCTGCCCCGCCTGCTCCGCCCGCTACAACGTACGGCTGGCGGGCCGCGGCCTGGACGACCCGGCCCTGCACCTCGACCCGCTGCCGCTGCTGGCCGACAGCCGGGGCGTGCGCGTTGCGGTCCCCGAAACGGCGCACCCGTGAAGATCGTCAGGGTCGGGCCGGCCGGGGGCGCGCCATGAGCCAGCCCGCCGGACTGCGCCGGTTCGTCGGCTACCCCCGCCGCCGCGGAGCCCGCCGCCCCGCCCGCCGCCGCCGCGCCGCCGGCCCGGCCGCCGCGGCGGCGGAGGCCTGCGAGTTCTGCGCCACCCGATCGCGGCCGAGCACGGCCACGTGGCCGACCTCGACACCTCGACGCTGATGTGCGCCTGCCGGGCGTGCTACCTGCTGTTCACCCACTCCGGGGCCAGCGAGCGCGGCAGGCCGGCCAGCAGCGGCGGGTCGGGCGGGCACGGTACCGCGCGGTCCCGGACCGCTACCGCAGCGACCCGGCCCGCCCGCTGTCCGCGGCCGACTGGGACGCCCTGGAGATCCCGGTCGGGCTGGCGTTCTTCCTGCGCAGCTCGGGCGATGACGCCATGACGGCCTTCTACCCGAGCCCGGCCGGAGCCACCGAGTGCCGGCTCGACCTGCAGGCCTGGGACCGGGTCGCCGCCGCCCACCCGATGATGGGGGCCGCCGCGCCCGACGTGGAGGCGATCCTGATCTCGCGCGGACCGCCCGGCACCGACGACGTCGAGTGCTTCCTGGTCCCCGTCGACGCCTGCTACGAGCTGGCCGGGCGGATGCGCCTGCAGTGGCGCGGCTTCGACGGCGGCGCCGAGGCCAGGCAGAGCATCGCCGGGTTCCTCGACGGCGTCCGGGCGCGCTCCCGGGACTTCAGCCGGGAGCCCTGACGTGGCCGAGCTCACCTTCGACTGCATCGGCGCCCACCCCGACAAGTACGCGGTCGCCCCGTCGATGTCGCTCACCCTGCGGATCGCCGAGACCACCGGGGTGAAGGTGGACGCGATCGCGCTGCGCTGCCAGATCAGGATCGAGCCGACCCGGCGGCGCTACACCGACGCCGAGGCGGAGCGGCTGAACGACCTGTTCGGTGACACCCGGCGCTGGGCCGAGACGCTCCGGCCGCTGCAGTTCACCACCGTGTCCGTTATGGTCCCCGGGTTTGCCGGCAGCACCGAAATCGACCTGCCCCTGATGCTCAGCTATGACCTGGAGATCGGCTCGGTCCGGTACTTCGCCGGCCTGGAGGCCGGCGAGATCCCGCTGCTGCTGCTGTTCAGCGGCACCGTGTTCAGCACCGCCGAGGGCCGGCTGCAGGTCCAGCAGGTGCCGTGGAGCAAGGAGGCGTCCTACCGGCTCCCCGTCAGCGTCTGGCGTGAGGCCATCGATGTGCACTTCCCGAACAGCGCCTGGATCAGGATGAGCCTGCAGACGCTCGACGAGCTGCAGCAATTCAAGACCCGCCAGGCGCTGCCGACCTGGGACGCGACGCTCGCCGCCCTGCTGGCCCAGGCCGCCGACGAGGCGGAGCACCCGTCATGAGCCCGGACCCCGCGCACCTCGACCACGCCCGCAAGGTCGCCGACGCCATCCTGTACGAGGGCTACCTGCTGTACCCGTACCGCGGGACCGCGCAGAAGAACCGGGCGCGGTTCCAGTTCGGCGTCCTGGTGCCGCCGGCCTACGCCGAGGTCGACGACTGCGAGCTGACCGCCAGCCAGACCGAGTGCCTGGTCGAGTGCCCCGACGACGCGCAGGTGCAGGTCCTGGTCCGGTTCCTGCAGCTGCAGCAGCGGATCGTGCAGGCCGCGCCGTCCGGTCCGGGCGAGTGGCGCGAGGTCAGCGCGCTGCAGGTGGACGGCAGCGAGTACACCGCCTGGGACGAGGCCGCGGAGCGGCAGCAGGAGGCGCGCCGCCGTCGTCTCGCGCCTGCTCGGCCAGGGCCAGGTCCTCCGGGAGTTCCAGGCCGGCTCCGGGGAGGTCAGCGAGGACCTCACCGACGCCGACGGCCGGACGGCCGGGCGGCTGACCCGGCGCTGGGCCGCGCTGGACGGGCTGATCCGGCTGGACGCCGAGCGCGTGGCCGGCCCGTACGGGGCGCTGCGGCTGCGGGTCCGGGTGGAGAACCGCACGGCCCCGCCGGACCCGCCGCGCACCAGGGACGAGGCCCTGCGCCACTCCCTGATCGCCGCGCACGTGCTGATCGGGGTGAGCGGCGGGACGTTCCTGTCCCAGACCGACCCGCCGGAATGGGCCGCCGCCGAGACCGCCGCGTGCGTCAACGTCGGCACCTGGCCGGTGCTGGCCGGCCCGGCGGACTGCCGCGACCTGGTGCTGTCGTCGCCGGTGATCCTCTACGACCATCCCGAGGTCGCGGCGGAGAGCGCGGGCGACCTGTTCGACGCCACCGAGATCGACGAGATCCTCACGCTGCGCACGCTGGCCCTGACCGACGCCGAGAAGCAGGAGGCGCGCGCGACCGACCCCCGCGCGGCCGAGATCATGGACCGGCTGGACACCATGCCGCCGGAGATGCTGGAGCGCATGCACGGGGCCATCCGCTACCTGAGGTCCGTGCCCGGCCCCCGGCCCGAGCCCGATCGCGGCCTGCCGGCGGGCTTCCCGGCGCTGCCGGCGGCCCCGGTGACTTCGGCGCGCTCGCTGACCTGGCCGATCCGGTGTTCGGCCGGCCGCAGGTCCCCTGGTGGGACCCGGGAGCCGACGCCTCGGTGTCACCCGAGACCGACCACGTCGTCATCGGCGGCGTCAGGGTCGCCCGCGGCAGCAAGGTCAGGATGCGCCCCGGCTCCCGGCGCGCCGACGCGCAGGACCTGTTCCTGGCCGGGCGCACGGCGGTGGTCGAGGCGGTCCTGCACGACGTCGACGGCCAGGTCCACGTGGCGGTGAGCCCGGACCACGATCCCGTCGCCGAGCTGCAGCGCAGCCACGGCCGGTTCCTGTACTTCGCCCCCGACGAGATCGAGCCCATCGATCCCGCAGACCCTGACCCCGGGAGGAGGGAAACATGATCAGCAGGCTGATCAAGGCGGCGCTGCTGGCCGCGGTGCTGGCGGTGATCGTCCAGTCGCTGCCCGACCTCAAGCGCTACCTCGAGCTCCGCGAGATGTGACGCGGGCGTTACCCAACCGACCGACGAGGTGAGGCAGGACTATGGAAACGATTGTGGGGTTCGTGGCCGGCTACCTGGTCGGGACCCGCGAGGGGCGGGACGGCCTGGACCGGCTGCGTTCCTCCTGGCATTCGATCAGGACCTCCCCCGAGGTGCGCAAGCTGGCGGGCGAGGCGGTGACGATGGCCGAGATGGCGGTCCGGCAGGTCTCCGGCCGCGGCAGCCTCGGCGGTCTCGGCGGTGCGGTGGGCGACGTCAGGGACATGCTCGTCCGCCGCGCGGCGGGCGCCCGCGAGGGGTCGCGCGCGGCCTGACCGTAACGGTCCGGCGGCGGCCCGGTAGCGGCCCGGTTACGCACCAGTAGCGGTCAGGTGATCGCTGCGCCGGGCCCGCCGCAGGCCGCGTTCTGCCTGCGTATCTGCCCTTCGGGGCGGGCTGGCCGGCCTGGACGATGAACTTGTGCCTGGCACGCGCGGCTGGGTCGGGCCCATGCGGCGGAGACCGCGCCGTCCCGCCCTGGCGAAGTAGTCAGCGAGCCGGCGTGGCCCGATCCGCGTCCCCGCCCGGGGCGGCCCGCAGGGCCGGCGGCCGCGCGCCGGCGGGCAGCGTTTCCTGACGGCGGCCGCGGAGCCAGGCCAGGATCACGGCGAGGCCCAGGGCCCCGGCCGGCGGGAGGGTCACGATGGCGGGCAGCTGGTACCGCCAGGAGAACTCGGTGATATCCGAGAAGATCAGGATCACCGCCGCGGTGGTGAAGAACAGGCAGCAGGCCATGGCCAGGTCCCGGCGGCCCGCCCGGCTCCGGCCGCGGCTGACCAGGCTGAGCGTGCCCGCCAGGCCGAGCAGGGTCGCGGCCAGGTAGAACGGGCCCGGGGTGTAGCCGCCGTCCAGCTGGTAGGAGCGCAAGAACGAGGCCAGCGGCCCGACGACCGAGGCCTTGCCGCCCAGGGACGGATCCAGCGGCTGGTAGATGTAACTCGGCGGCGGGTTCTGGACCTTCAGCCCCAGGATGATCACGCCGTCGCGGTTGGTGCGGATGTAGTTCTGGTAACTCGGGTAGCCGGTCTGGAACTGCCAGCGCGAGATCGGCGTGTCCCCGGGGCTGGTCACCCGCGTCACCGCGAACAGCCGCGCCGCGTCGGCGGCGGTCGCCTCCAGCACCCGCAGCGGCTGCTGGGTGATGACGGCCTCGGTGAACGCCGACACGATCGCGGTCTGGCTCATGCCCGGCGGCGCCACGTACAGGGTCAGCGGCGACGACGGGGAGTGGTCGAGGCCGTCCGGCCCGAGCGCCTTCTGCTGGGCCGTGGGACACAGGGCACGCTCATAGGAGGGCAGCTTCAGCGTGGCGCAGTCGGCCGCCGCGGCCACCCGGCCGTAGAGGGTCGTCTCACCCGAGCGGGACAGCCAGAAATGCCCGCTGACGACGTCCGAGATGCTCATGTAGGACAGCACCGGTACGGCGAAGGCCAGGCACATCAGCGCCGCGCCGCCGGCCGCGCGCCGCCAGCCGCGCGCCGAGATCGCGGCGTAGAACGCCGCGGGCAGGATCAGGAACTCGCCGACCTGCGCGACGGTCACCGACAGCCCCAGCGCCAGCCCGGCCAGGGCGATGGCCCACGGCGTCGGCCTGGGCCGCCACAGCAGCAGCACCAGGCCGGCCAGCAGCAGGGCCGAGAACCAGACGTCCGGCATGATGGTCTGCTCGATCTGCAGTTCGTAGGCGTCGAGCAGGACCGGCGCGGCGGCCAGCGCCGCCAGCCAGCGCGGCACGCCGCGGCGCAGCAGCACGGCGTAGATGGTCACGCCCATGGCCAGGCCGACGAGGTGCTGCACGGCGGTGACCACCTGCAGGTTGCCGACCAGCAGGATGGCCTTGAGCACTCCCTTGTACCCGAGGGGGTCGGTGCCGGGCCAGGCGTTGTAGAGGTACTTGAGCGTGTCGATGTACAGCAGCGCGGGCCGGTAGGCGACCTGGGCCAGCACCCGCAGCACCAGCCCGGCCAGCAGCAGCGCGGTCATCAGCCAGTGCCGGCGCACGACCGGGATGACCCGGCGGCCCCGCCGCGCGGCCTCGCGCAGCCTCCCGGCCGGCGCGGCCGCACCGGGGCGCCCCGCGTCGTTCCCGGGCCGCTCCGCGTCGTCTCCGGGGTGCTCCGCGTCGTCTCCGGGACGCGCCGGTCCGGTCGCTGACTTTGGCGTTCGCATCAAGGGCATCCGCTGGCTGAGCCTGTCGTCCGGTGGGTAGGGGGCCTCTCGTCCGGATGGCCGCGATCGCCTCGCGCCCGGACGCATCTCATCGTTCTCGCTCGTCCTGAAGATTGAACCTCTGTCATCCGCCGATCCGCTCAGAGTACGTGGGCAGTCCGGGGGAGGAGGAACGGTTCATGGCCTGAGTGTCCCGCCCGGGCACACAGATCTGCCCTGGTGAGCCTACCGGAGCCCAGGCCCGGACCGCAGGCGAGCCCGGCGGCCGGATATTCCCGCGCAGCATGGGGAGGGCTCCCCTTGCGACCGGCGCGCCCCGGGACGCATTCTGCCCGGGAAAGGCGAGGAGCCCGTCGGCCCTGACCCCGCCGCCGGATTCCTCTACTGGCGCCAGGCTCGCTATCGGCCGGGCGCCGTGACGTCGCCACCGTGCCTTTCCGTCCGGAGAGCGGCGCCCCAGCGGAACTCAATAGGCTGGGAGCCGTGCCCCAGGCCCGTACCGAAACCCACACCGCGCTGGTGCGCCGGGCGCGCCGCATCTTCCGCGAGCTCGCCGCGCTGTACCCGGACGCGCACACCGAGCTGAACTTCAGCACCCCGCTGGAGCTCCTGGTCGCGACGATCCTGTCCGCGCAGACCACCGACAAATGGTCAACCAGGTCACGCCGGTGCTGTTCGCTCGCTATCACACGGCGGCCGATTACGCGTCGGCCGACCGCGGCGATATGGAGAAGATCCTCAAGCCGACCGGCTTCTTCCGGGCCAAGACCACCAGCCTCATCGGCCTCGGCCAGGCCCTGTGCGACCGGTTCGGCGGCGAGGTGCCGCACCGGCTGGCCGACCTGGTCACCCTGCCCGGGGTGGGCCGGAAAACCGCGAACGTGGTGCTCGGCAACGCGTTCGGCATCCCCGGGATCACCGTCGACACCCACTTCGCCCGGCTGTCCCGCCGCTTCGGCTGGACCACCCAGACCGACCCGGTCAAGATCGAGCACGAGGTGGGCGCGCTGTTCCCGCGCAAGGACTGGACCTACCTGTCGCACCTGCTGATCTGGCACGGCCGGCGGGTATGCCACGCCCGCCGGCCCGCCTGCGGGGCGTGCGAGGTGGCCCACTGGTGCCCGTCCTTCGGCCTGGGCCCTACCGACTACAAGACCGCCATCAAGCTGGTCAAGCCCGGGCCGTTCTCGTGACCGGCTCCGGGCCGCCCGCCGTCGGCCACGGCGGGCCCGGCGTACCCCCGTGGCTGGCCGGCCTGGCGCAGGCGGCGGCCGGGATGGCGGTGCCGCCGCCGATGCGCCCGCCGCCCGGCGGCGGCCGCCCGTCCGCGGTGCTGATCCTGTTCGGCGAGGGGCCGGGCGGGCCCGACCTGCTGCTGGTGCAGCGAAGCCCGTTCCTGCGCCGGCACGCGGGCCAGCCCGCGTTCCCCGGCGGCGCGATCGACGAGTCCGACGGCGGCCCGGTTCCCGCGGCGCTGCGCGAAGCCGCCGAAGAGGCGGGCGTGGACCCCGCGGGCGTCCAGGTGCTCGCGGTGCTGCCGGAGCTGTTCATCCCGCGAAGCGGGTTCTCGGTGACCCCGGTCCTGGCCTGGTGGCGCCACCCGGTGCCGGTGGCGCCGGGCGATCCCGCGGAGATCACGGCCGTGGCCCGGGTCAGGATCGCCGACCTGGCCGACCCGGCCAACCGGCTGACCGCCCGCTATCCGTCCGGGCTGGCCGGGCCCGCGTTCCGCGTCGGCGGCATGCTGGTCTGGGGGTTCACCGCGATGATCGTGGACCGCCTGCTCGCGATCGGCGGCTGGGAGCGGCCCTGGGACGCCGGGGCGGCCGAGGACCTGCCGCCCGAGGTGCTGCGGGCGGCCACGGGCGGCCCGGACCTGATCCCTTGAGTTTCCTGTAAGTTCGCTGTACTGTCCGCCGCGCTCCCCGTGCACTCTCCGCGGCACTATACCGTTGGGCACGTGCCAGGTGATGTGCTGGACCTGATCCTCATCGTGCTGGTGATCGCCTTTGGCGTGGCTGGCTACCGCCAGGGGTTCATCATCGGCGTGCTGAGCTTTGCCGGGTTCATCGGTGGCGGCGCGATCGGGGCGCTGTTCGGCCCGCGGATCGCCCGCGCGATCGCCCACACCAACCCCGGCTGGCAGGCGGTGACGGCCATCATCGTGGTGTTCCTGTGCGCCATGATCGGCCAGCTGCTCGCCTCCGGGCTCGGCGTGGCGGTGCGGTCCCGGCTGACCTGGCGGCCGGCCACGATGCTCGACGCCGTGGGCGGAGCCGTGGTCAGCGTCCTGTCGGTGCTGCTGATCGCGTGGCTGATCGGCTCGGCCGTGGCGTACGCGCCGTTCCCCGCGATCTCCCATCAGGTGAACGACTCCGCTGTGCTGCGGACCGTGGACCGGCTGATGCCAGCCGAGGCGAGCGTCATGTTCTCCGACTTCCGCAGCCTGCTCGAGAGCGGCCCGTACGCGCAGGTCTTCGGCGCCCTCGGCGCGGAGAGCGCGCTGGCGGTCGCGCCGCCGGACCCCGCCGTCCTCGACTCTCCGGCGCTGGACCGGGCCCAGCCCAGCATCGTGAAGGTCGACGGCGTGGCGCCGAGCTGCTCGGAGCGCATCGAGGGGTCGGGCTTCGTGTACGCCCCGCACTACGTCCTCACCAACGCGCACGTGGTGGCCGGGGTGACCCAGGGGCCCGACGTCTTCAACGCCCAGGGCACCATGTTCGTCGCGCGGGTGGTGCTGTACGACCCGAAGACCGACCTCGCCGTCCTCTACGTGCCGTTCCTCAACGCCCCCAGGCTGAACTTCGCCAGCCAGGCCAAGATCGGCAGCAACGCGATCGTGGCGGGGTACCCGCAGGACCGCGGGTTCACCCCGGTGCCCGCCCGCATCGGCGGCATCGAGGAGGCCACCAGCCCGGACATCTACCAGACGGCCACGGTGACCCGGCAGATCTACTCGATCCGGGCGCAGGTGGAGCCGGGTAACTCGGGCGGCCCGCTGCTCGCCCAGGGCGGCCGGGTCTACGGCGTGGTGTTCGCGGCGGCGACCTCGGTGCCGAACACCGGGTACGCGCTGACCGCGCAGGAGGTGCTAGCCGACGCCCAGGCCGGGGAGGGCCGCACCACGGCCGTCTCCACCCAGGGCTGCGACTGAGCCTCCTCCCCCGAGCGAGCCAAAGGGGCGCGCCTTCCCGAGCGAGCCAAAGGGCGCGCCGCCGTGCTGTGAAGGGGGATGGCGGAGGTGGGCGGGGAGCGAGGCGCGAGGAACGAGCGCCCGAGCGAGGAGGGAAGACGGCGGGTTCAAGCGCCCGGAGGCGAGCGAGGGATTAAGAGAGCGAGCGAGGAGATTAAAGAGTGCGCAGGCTGAACCGCAGCGCGGCCGGGGTCGCCGCGGCCAGGCCGTCGCGCTCGATCAGGTCCGCGAGCTCCGCGGCGAAGCCGGGCGACCTGCGCCGCCTCCACCGCGTGCGGCGGCGGCTCGCCGGCGTAGCCGGCCACCCGCTGACCGCCCCGGCGCAGCAGGGCCGCCGCGCCGCGGGCGTTGCCGCGCTGCGCGTGGGTCAGGCCCACCGCGACCTGGGCGAGCCCTTGCCACAGGTCGCGCTCGGCAGGCGGCGCCGCCTTCCACGACGCCTCGAGCACCTCGTGGGCGCGGAACGCCCGGCCGGAGTCGATCAGCTGCTGGGCCAGGTCCAGCGCGGCGTCCGGGGCCAGGGCCGGCTCGTCGGGCGGCGGCGGCTCCCCCGCCGCGCCGCGGCTCAGCGGCCGCCCGAGCTCGTCGCGGGGCCGGGCGTTCCTGGGCCGGCCGACCGGGTCCCGGTCCCGGGCCGATACGGGCGGGTCACCGGTCCGGCTCCGGATCGGCCAGCCAGGACCGCAGCTCGGCGTCGAAGCGCCCGGGCACCTCCTCGTGCGGGAAGTGCCCGGCCCCTTCGATCAGGCGCCACCGGTACGGTGCCTCCACATACCGGCCCGAGCCCCGCGCCGCGCTCGGCAGCACGCAGGAGTCCAGGGACCCGTGCAGGTGCAGGACGGGCACCTGGACCGGGGCCCGCATGGTGCGCGCGTAGCGCAGCCCGTCCGGGCGGAGCCGGGACCGGACGAACCACCGGTGGTACTCCAGGGCCGAGTGCGCCACCGAGGGCAGGCACATCGCGGCGCGGTAGTTCCGCTCGGTGGCCTGGTCCGGCCAGCCCGGCCCGGACCAGGCGCTGAGCAGCCGCCCGACCCGCTGCGCGCCGTCGCGCAGCAGCTGGCGCTCGGGGAGCAGCGGGAGCTGGAACCCCAGCGCGTACTTGCTACGCCGGCCCTGGCCGAACGGGTCGGACAGCACCGCCGCGCGCAGCCGGAGCGGGTGCGGCACGGAGACCACGGCGAGCCGCCGGACCACCTTGGGGTAGTAGGCGGCCACGCTCCAGGCGATCAGCCCGCCCCAGTCGTGGCCGACCAGTATGGCGTTCGCCTCGCCCAGCGACCGGATCAGCCCGGCAGCGTCGGAGGCGGCGGTGACCAGGTCGTAGCCGCGCGGCGGCTTGTCGCTGCCGCCGTACCCGCGCAGGTCGACGGCGACCGCGCGGAAACCCGCGGCCTGCAGCGACGACAGTTGCTCCCGCCAGGTCCACCAGAACTCGGGAAAGCCGTGCAGCAGCAGCACCAGCGGCCCGTCCCCGCTCTCGGCCACGTGGAACCGGGTGCCGTTCGCGCTGACCGACCGGTGCGACCACGGACCTTCGATGAAGACCGGCGCGTCGCCGCGCGCCGTCACCTGCTGATCCCGGCGGTCATCGGGGCGGTCACGACGCCCCGGGCATCGCCTGCGCCGCCGCCTTGTCGGCCTCACGCTGCAGCATCGTGAGGTCATCCTGCACGGTGCGCACGGTCCGCCGCAGGCCGCTCATCCGGCGGACCAGGAGCACGCCGATCAGCACGGCCACGGCGGCCAGCACGACCAGGGTGCCGGCGACGATCAGGAACGCGGCCCACGCCCAGATGCCCAGGGCGACCAGGCCGTAGGCGTACGCCCAGCACAGCATTATCACGACCACGCAGCCCACGATCGCCGCGAACCCCGCCAGCCCCCCGGCGATGCCGATCCTGCGCAGGTCGGCCTTGAGCTCCAGCCTGGCCAGGTCGAGCTCGTACCTGACCAGCTGGGAGACGTCGCCGATCGCCTGGGATACCAGGTCGCCCAGAGACTGGTCGCGGGCGCCATCCGCCGCTTGCTTGACTGCAGGTTCGGCCATCGGTGCTCTCCAATTCTCGCGCTGTCGCAACAAGTCTCGCTCATGCCTTATCGCGGCGTTCGCGCCGCGTCCACTCTGGCGCGCCGCAGCCGATCACGGCATCTGATTTAGCAGGGAAATAGCTGAACAGGCCCGGCAGACGCGAACGGCGCCCCGGTGCGGGGCGCCGCCGCCTGCCACGTCAAAACCGAGTTACCAAGCGTGCACCTTCTCCGCCGGGGCAGGTCGTCTGGCGAGCCTGGCCCGGCACGCCTCCCGCGGCTGGTCGCGCGTGGGTACACCGGGTTGTCGTGGTTTCCTCGTTTTCTTTCTACGACGGATCCGCGGGCTTGTGAACCCCGCCCCGGGCGTAACCGATTCGTTATGTCGATAGTTTTGCGTGTTCACATGCCTTGAACAGGCACGGACCGCGAGCCGAGGGTGAGCGGGGACCGGGTGCCGAACGCGAGCACGGGCCACTGCCGCTCGCGGGCGATCCGCCGCAGCGCGCGGTCCGGGTTGACCGCCCGGGGGTGGCCGACGGCCTCCAGCATCGGCAGGTCGGTGACCGAGTCGCTGTACGCGTAGCAGTCGGGAAGCCGGTAGCCGCGCCGGGCCGCTAGCTCCCGCACCCGGCTCGCCTTGGCCTCGCCGTAGGCCCAGAACACCATCTCGCCGGTGTAGCGGCCGTCGGCGATCTCCATCTGGCTCGCTATCACCTCGGACGCGCCGAGCAGCGCCCCGATCGGCCTGACCATCTCCAGGCCCGACGTGCTCACGATGATGACATCCTGACCCGCGCGGCCGTGCGCGGCGATCAGCCGCCGGGCGTCGGCGTACACCAGCGGCACGATGATCTCGTTCAGGTGCCGGCTGACGATCTCGCTGACCCGCTCGGCGGACCATCCCCGGCACAGCTCGCCTACCTGGGTGCGGACGCGCTCCATCCGCTGGTGGTCGGCGCCGCCGAGCCTGAAAGCCAGCTGCGCGAACGCGGTCCTGAGCGCGTCTGTCCGGGTGATCAGGCCATGCCGGTAGAACGACGGGCCGAACGCCAGCGTGCTCGACCGCGATATGATCGTCTTGTCTAAGTCAAAGAAAGCGGCCGCAATTGTGCCATCGCTCTCGACGGAACTGCCCACGGTCCGGCAGCATAGAGTAAAGCAGCGAGTTCTAAGTTGCCTCCGCATGACCGGCTGGTAACTTTGGCTCACGGCACGTAGGCTTTCATGGGTGACGGCACCGGCTCTGCCCCCCCGGGGCCGGACCGCACGGCGACCCCCGCTCTCCCCCCCGGCGGGGGTCGCCTCTTTTCCGCCCTCCCGCCCCCTGATCTGCAATCGCTTGCACAACGGTCAGGCAGCTAGCTGGCCGGCGCCTCCCGGCCCAACAGGCAGTCGAGCAGCCGGACCGCTCCCGGCTTGGACAGCGGCTCGTTGCCGTTCCCGCACTTCGGCGACTGGATGCAGGACGGGCACCCGGCCGTGCACTCACAGGACGCGATGGCCTGGGCCGTGGCGTCCAGCCAGTCCCGGGCCGCGCGGAAGCCGCGCTCGGCGAACCCCGCCCCACCGTCGTGCCCGTCATAGACGAACACGGTCAGCCGGCCGGTCGCCGGGTGCAGGTCGGCCGAGACACCGCCGACATCCCACCGGTCGCAGGCGGCGACCAGCGGCAGCAGCCCGATGGAGGCGTGCTCGGCGGCGTGCGCCGCGCCGGGCAGGTCCACGCCCTCGCGGGCCAGCCGGGCCCGCTGGCCGGGCGAGATCGTCCACCACACGGCCCGGGTGCGCAGCGTGCGCGGCGGGAGGTCCAGCGGCACCACGCCGGCCGGCTGCCCGGTGTCCGGGCGCCGCCGGGCGAACGACACCACCTGCCGCGTCACCAGGACGTCGCCAAAGCCCACCTCGGCCGGGCCCCAGGCCGCCCGGCGGGCGGTGGCGGCCACCTCGATGCTGGTCAGCTCCCGCGCTGACGTCGTGTAGCCGGGATCGCAGGCCTCCACGAGCGCCACGCGATCGTCCAGGTCAAGCCGGGTCACCAGGTACATCTCGCCCTGGTGCGGGTAGACGGCGCCGGCGTGCGCCAGCACGTGCGCGGACGGCTCGTCCACCGTGCCGACCAGCCGGCCGGTCGAGGCCTCGACGATGCGCACCGCCGGCCCCCCGGTGCCCCGCAGGCCGGTCATCGCGGCCCGGCCGTGCCGGGTCCAGCACCACCTGGTCCCGTCCGGGGTCTTCCTCGGCCGCAGCATCCCGCGGTGGCTCAGGTCCTCAGCGACCGCGGCCGCGGCCGGGCCGAACAGCGCGATGTCCGCCTCGGTCAGCGACAGCTCCGCGGCGGCCGCGCACAGGTGCGGCGCCAGCACGTACGGGTTGGCCGGGTCCAGGACGGTGGCCTCGACCGGGCGGTTCAGCAGCGCCTCGGGATGGTGCACCAGGTAGGTGTCCAGCGGGTCGTCCCGGGCGATCAGGACCGCCACCGCGCCGCGGCCCTCGCGCCCCGCGCGCCCGGCCTGCTGCCACAGGGCGGCCCGCGTGCCCGGCCAGCCCGCGACCAGCACGGCGTCGAGCCCGCCGATGTTGACCCCCAGCTCGAGAGCGGTCGTGGCGGCCAGGCCGGTGATCTGGCCGGCCAGCAGCGCTTCCTCCAGGGCGCGCCGGTCCTCGGGCAGGTACCCGGACCGGTAGGCCGCCACCTGGGGAGCCAGGTCGGCCGCGCCGGCCTCGGCCAGGTTCCTGCGGGCGCCCAGCGCGACGGCCTCGGCGCCGCGCCGGGACCTGACGAACGCCAGCGCATGGGTGCCCTCGATCACCAGGTCGGCCAGCAGCCCCGCGGCCTCGGCGGTGGCGGTGCGGCGCACCGGCGCGCCCGCCTCGCCGCGCAGCGCGGTGAGCGGCGGCTCCCACAGCCCGAAGGTGACCGGCCCGCGCGGGGCGCCGTCCGCGGTGACCGCCACCGCGTCCAGCCCGGTGAGCAGCCGGGCACAGGTCTCCGGCTCGCTGATCGTGGCCGAGCAGAGCATGAAGACCGGGTCGCGCCCGGGCATCCGCAGCGAGGTGTGATGCGCGCTGACGCGGCGCAGCCGGCGCAGGACCTGGGCCACGTGCGACCCGAAGACGCCGCGGTAGGCGTGGCACTCGTCCACGATCACGCAGGACAGGCGCCGGAAGAAGCCGTCCCAGCGGGCGTGCCGCGGCAGCAGCGAATGGTGCAGCATGTCCGGGGTGGTGAGCAGGTAGCTCGCGTGCGCCCGGGCCCAGGCGCGCTCGCCGGCCGGGGTGTCGCCGTCGATCACGGCCGCGCGCACGCCGGGCACGCCGAGCGAGGTCAGCATCCGCAGCTGGTCGGCGGCGAGCGCCCGGGTCGGCGACAGGTAGAGCACGGTGCCGCCGTCCAGCACCCGGGTCAGCGCGGGGAGCAGGTAGCCGAGCGACTTGCCGGAGGCCGGGCCGGTCGAGATGATGACGTTCCGGCCCGCGGCCGCGTGGTCGGCCGCCGCCGCCTGGTGCGCCCAGGGCCCGGCCACTCCCGCCGCCTCGAACGCCGTGGTCACCTCGGGAGGGACCCAGGCCGGCCAGTCCACGCGCTGGCCGGGGCAGGCGGGGACATGCTCCAGGTGGGTAAGCTGGCCCGACCGCGCGCCCTCGTCCAGGATCCGGGCCGCGCCCGGGGGGATGGGGAGCTCAGCTCCGGTGAGCAGCGGCACCGCAGTCATAGGGCTTCAGTCTGTCATCTCCAGGCTAGGTGTCTCGAACTTCGATTCTGGTATAGACATGACTTCAGAGCGTGATTGGACGCGCGCGGGTAACATGGCCAGCCGCGGGGGCGGACATCCCACCCCCCGGGTTGCGCGCTCAAACCCTGACCGCATGGCGCTGGAGGATTTTGTGGATCTGAAGTTGGATCACCACACCAAGGATGGGATCGAGATCGTCGACGTAGAAGGCGAGATCGACGTCTACACGGCGCCGCGCTTGCGTGAGCTTCTGATCGAGCTGGTGAACACCGGCTTCTACCAGCTCGTGGTGAATATGGAGAAGGTCGAGTTCCTCGACTCCACCGGGCTCGGCGTGCTGGTCGGCGGCCTGAAGCGGGTCCGGGCCCATGACGGCTCCCTGGACCTGGTCTGCACGCAGGAGCGGATTCTCAAGATTTTCCGGATCACCGGCCTGACCAAGGTCTTCGGGATCCATGACACCGTGGACGAGGCCATCGCGGCCAGGAAGTCCGAGAAGTAGCCCGCGGCTGAGCGCCGAGATGCCCACAGTTGAAGTCAGCTTCACGGCCCTGCCCGCCCACGTGCGGACCGCGCGGCTGGTCGCCACGGCCGTGGCCCGGCGCAGCGGGGTCGACGAGGCGCTGCTCGACGAGGTGCGGCTGGCCGTCGGCGAGGCGTGCTCGAGAGCGGTGGAGGCGCACCGCCAGCACTGCCCGGCCGAGCCGGTCAGGATCGCCCTGACCGACATGGCGGGGCGCTTCGAGGTCGAGGTCACCGACACGGGGCGGCCCCAGGGTTTCGGCCTGGCCGTCATCGCCGAGCTCGCCGACGACGTGCAGATCCGCGAGACCTCCGCGGGGACCAGCATCCGGATGAGCTGGCCATCGGTCGGGCTCGCACCCTGACCGGTCCGTATATCGCATGGCGACCTGTCATGGCATTATCACTACCGGGGGCGCATTACCATGCAGCGACGCGGATGCGTAGACTCCCCGGCACTGCCGTCGTGGCACTCCTCGACGAAGTTCGACATGCCCGAGCCCAGGTGCCGTGACACCGCCCGTGACGCTGTACTGGGCAACAGCATCGCGCGAAGCTCGTGTGCCCTGTCAAGGAGGACAGATGTCTAGCGCCAAGCTCGCCCTGGCGAGCGGGCCGGTCGACCTGACCGGTTCCAATCTCACCTGGGTGATCGTCGTGGCCGTGGTCGCCCTGTGCGCCCTCGGCGTGGCTGGCGTGCTGGTCCGCGAGGTGCTCGCGGCGAGCAAGGGCACGGCGAAGATGCAGGAGATCTCGCAGGCGGTCCAGGAGGGCGCGGCGGCGTACCTGCGGCGCCAGTTCCGCACGCTCGGCGTGTTCGTCGTGGTGATCTTCTTCGTGCTGCTGCTGCTGCCCGCGGACGGCGCCGGGGTGCGCTGGGGCCGGTCGGTGTTCTTCCTGGTCGGCGCGCTGTTCTCGGCGCTGACCGGGTTCACCGGCATGTCGCTGACGGTACGCGGCAACGTGCGGGTGGCGGCGGCGGCCAAGGAGTCCGGCGAGCGCTCGGCGATGCGGATCGCGTTCCGGACCGGCGGCGTGGCGGGCATGTTCACGGTCGGCCTCGGGCTGTTCGGCGCGGCGGTCGTGGTGCTCATCTACAAGGGCAACGCGCCGAACGTGCTCGAGGGCTTCGGCTTCGGCGCGGCGCTGCTGGCCATGTTCATGCGCGTCGGCGGCGGCATCTACACCAAGGCCGCCGACGTCGGGGCGGACCTGGTCGGCAAGGTGGAGAAGGGCATCCCCGAGGACGACCCGCGGAACGCGGCGACGATCGCCGACAACGTCGGCGACAACGTGGGCGACTGCGCGGGCATGGCGGCCGACCTGTTCGAGTCCTACGCGGTGATGCTGGTCGCCGCGCTGATCCTGGGCAAGGTGGCCTTCGGCAACGCCGGGCTGGTCTTCCCGCTGATCATCCCGATGATCGGCGTGATCACCGCGGTCATCGGCATCTTCGCCGTCGCGCCCAGGAAGCGCGACCGCAGCGGCATGACCGCGATCAACCGCGGGTTCTTCATCTCGGCGGTGATCTCGCTGATCCTGGTGGTCGGGGCCGCGTTCTTGTACCTGCCGTCGCACTTCAGCCAGCTCACCGGCGTGACCGACCCGAGCATCCTGCGGCACGGCGGCAGCCCGCAGTGGCTGGCCATCGGCGCGGTGGTGATCGGCCTGGTGCTGGCCAGCGCGATCCAGCTGCTGACCGGGTACTTCACCGAGACCAACCGCAAGCCGGTCCGCGAGATCGCGCAGAGCTCGGAAACCGGGGCGGCCACGGTGATCCTCTCCGGCATCGCGATCGGGATGGAGTCCGCCGTCTACTCCGCGCTGCTGATCGGGGGCGCCGTCTACTGCGCGTTCCTGCTCGGCACCGGCAACGCCACCATCGCCCTGTTCGCGGTCGCGCTGGCCGGCACCGGCCTGCTGACCACGGTCGGCGTGATCGTGTCCATGGACTCGTTCGGCCCGGTCACCGACAACGCGCAGGGCATCGCCGAGATGTCCGGCGAGTTCGAGGGCGAGCCCGCGGAGATCCTCACCCACCTGGACGCGGTCGGCAACACCACCAAGGCGATCACCAAGGGCATCGCGATCGCGACCGCGGTGCTGGCCGCGACCGCGCTGTTCGGCGCGTTCCGGACCTCGGTCGAGGCGCGCTCGGCAAGGCGGCCGGGACCTTCAGCCTGTCCATTGACCATCCCGAACGTCCTCGTCGGCCTCATCGTCGGCGCGGCGGTCGTGTTCCTGTTCGCCAGCCTGCTGATCAGGGCGGTGGGCCGCGCGGCGGGCCAGGTGGTCATGGAGGTCCGTAACCAGTTCCGCCTGCACCCGGGGATCATGGACTACACCGAGAAGCCCGAGTACGGCCGGTGGTGGACATCTGCACGCGGGACTCGCTGCGCGAGCTGGCCACCCCGGGCCTGCTGGCGGTGCTCGCCCCGCTCGCGGTCGGCTTCGCGTTCGGCTACGGCGCCGCTCGGCGCCTACCTGGCCGGCGCGATCGCGGTCGGCGTGCTGATGGCGGTGTTCCTGGCCAACTCCGGTGGCGCCTGGGACAACGCCAAGAAGCTGGTCGAGGACGGCAACTACGGCGGCAAGGGCTCCGAGGCGCACGCGGCGACCGTGATCGGCGACACCGTGGGCGACCCGTTCAAGGACACCGCGGGCCCGGCCATCAACCCGCTGATCAAGGTCATGAACCTGGTCTCGCTGCTGGTCGCGACCAGCGTGGTGAAGTACAGCCACAACGACGCGCTGCGGGCCGGCGTGGCGATCGGCGCAGTGATCATCATCGTGGTCGCCGTGCTGATCTCCAAGCGCCGTTCCACGACCCTGACCGCAGGTACCCCCGAGGCGGCCATCGCCGCTGTCGCGGGACCCGGCCCGAGCGTCGAGCCCGGCGTCGACCACCCGGGCGGAACCGCCGGCGGCGAAGACCGCTACCGGCGAGAACGGGAAGACCGCCGCCGGCAAGACCGCCACCTGACGCGCCCCGCCCCGGCCAGACCGCGACCTGGCCCGCCCCGCTCCCGCTGCCGCGGCCGGGGCTCGGGTGGTTCATGATCGTGGCCGCGGGTGCCGCCTGTCCCGGTGGCCCCGCCGGCCCCGCGCGGCACCCGCGGCAGCGGCGCAGCCACAGGCCAGCGCTTTGTCACCTTATGGCTAGCATCTCCCGGCGAGCCCGGCGCTCCCCTTTCATGACGGAGGGCAAACCTCCGCCAGGAATGCCTGTCAGGGGTAAGGAGCGCGGTCCGATGGAAGTGGACCACCCGCTGCCGCTCTATCAGCCTGCAGCGGACATCTCCCTGGAGCGGGCGGAGTGCCGGGTGGTTCCCGGCGAGACGGCCCGCTTCCCGTTCGTCCTGCGTACCTGGCCGGACGGCCAGTCGATCCACGACCTCGACGTGGTCTCGGCCAATCCAAATTTCAACCGGAGCTGGGCGCACATCGTGGGATCCAGCGACGGCGCGCTCGTCAAGCACTACACGCTGGAGATCCGCCCGACGGACGTCCGCCGTCACCAGTACGGGACGTACCCGCTGCTGCTGACCTGGGGAGTGCCGGGAACGGCACGGTACGCGGAAAGCCGGTGCGTGCTGGTCATCAGGCCGTGCGTGCGCCTCACGGCGCAGCCCACCGTGGCGGTCCGGCCCACCGGCCAGCTGTCGCTGGCGCTGGAGAACTGCGGCGCCACCGGCATCGAGGTCTCCATCACGCTCAGCCATCACGGCTCAAGCTGGTCGAGGGGCTGGGAAGTCGAGCTGGGGACCAAGGACGGGCCCTTCGAGTTCTCCGAGCAGTTTGACCTGCCGCCCGGCGCGAAGAAGGGCGAGTTTGAGCTCACCATCAGCGCGGAGGGAATCCCGGTCGTCCAGACGACGGTGCGGCCCGTGCGCTCGCTCGTCACCCGCATTACCCGCAAGCACCTGGTGACGGCCGCGGTGGCGCTGGCCGCGGTCGCGGTCACGGTCATTCCCGCGCTTCTGAGCGGCGGCGGCCCGGCAGCCCTCCAGGATCAGAAGATCACTTTCACAACGGTGCCGCCGGTGGCCCCGGTGACCGGAAGCACCTACGTGGTGGCGGCGACCGGCGGCCGGTCGGGTAACCCGGTGACGTTCAGCATCGATCCGCCGAGTGCCTCGGTGTGCTCCATATCCGGCTCGACCGTGACGTTCCGCCAGGCGGGCTCGTGTGTCATCGACGCCAACCAGGCCGGCGACGCGAAGTATCAGGCGGCTCCGCAGGTCCCGCAGGCGGTGATCGTGGTCGGCGGCGGTTCAGGCGGAGGCGGAGGCGGCGGAGGCGGCGGCGGCGGAGGCGGAGGCGGAGGCGGAGGCGGCCTGCTGGGGCAGACCATCACCTTCACCTCGGTACCGCCGGCCAGCCCGCTGCCCGGGGACACCTACGTGGTGACGGCGACCGGCGGCGGGTCGGGTAACCGGGTGACGGTCAGCATCGATCCGCCGAGCGCGCCGGCGTGCTCGATATCCGGCCTGACGGTGACGTTCCGCCAGGGGGGCTCGTGCGTGATCGACGCCAACGAGGCCGGCAACGAGCAGTACCGGGCCGCCCCGCAGGTCCAGCAGACGGTGACCGTGGGCAGCCTGATCACGCAGATGATCACGTTCCCGAACCCGGGCCCGGGCGTCGCCGCCCAGAGCGCCCCGCTGACGGCCACCGGCGGCGGGTCCGGCAACCCGGTGGTGTTCAGCGTGGACGCCAGCAGCGGCGCCGGGGTCTGCTCGGTGTCCGGGACCAACGGCTCGACGGTGAACTACCTGGCCGCCGGGACCTGCGTGATCGACGCCAACCAGGCCGGCGGCGGGAAGTACCAGGTCGCCGCGCAGGTCTCGCAGACGGTGACCGTGGGCAGCCTGATCCGCAGACGATCACCTTCAAGTCGCGCCCCGCAAGGGTCCATCGCCGGCCAAGGACACCTATAACGTGACGGCGACCGGCGGCGGGTCGGGCAACACGGTGACGTTCAGCATCGATCCGCCGGACTCCGCGGTGTGCTCGGTGTCCGGCTCGACGGTGACGTCCAGCCCGGCGGGCCCGGGTCCGGCTCGACGGTGACGTTCAGCAGGCGGGCTCTGCGTCATCGACGCCAACCAGGCTCGGCGACGCGAAGTACCAGACCGCCCAGCAGGTCTCGCAGACGGTGACCGTGGATTCGCCCGTTTCGAGCCGGCCCCTTCGGTGATCCGGGGTTCCGATGGCCGCCCGGGGCACCTAGTCCGTCACGATCACGGGAGCGCCGGGATCCTCGGCGTCGGCGGCCTCGACGTCGTCGCGGGAGATCCCGAGCAGGTGCAGGATCGCGTCCAGGTGCGGGACGCTGAGCGAGGCGTCGGCGGCGTCCCGCACCGCGGGCTTGGCGTTGAACGCGATGCCCAGGCCGGCGGCCGCGATCATGTCGAGGTCGTTGGCCCCGTCGCCCACCGCCACCGTCTGGCTCAGCGGGACCCCGGCCCGGGCCGCGAAGTCGCGCAGCGCCCTGGCCTTGCCCGCCCGGTCGATGACCGCGCCGGTGAGCTGGCCGGTGAGCTGGCCGCCGTCGATCTCCAGGGTGTTGGCCGCCGCGTAGTCGAGCCCGAGATCGGCCGCGAGCACGTCGGTGAACTGCGTGAAGCCGCCGCTGACGATGCCGCACCGGTAGCCCAGCCGCCGCAGCGTGCGGATCAGCGTGCGGGCGCCGGGAGTCAGCCGCAACTCGGCCCGGACCTCGTCGATGACCGAGGCCTCCAGCCCGCGAGCAGGGCCACCCGTTCCCGGAGGGCCGCGGCGAAGTCAAGCTCGCCGCGCATCGCGGCCGCCGTCACCTCGGCGACCTTGGCCGCGCACCCGGCCCGCGCCGCGAGCAGGTCGATGGCCTCGCCGCTGACCAGCGTGGAGTCCACGTCCATCACGACCAGGCGCATGGCCCGCCGGTGCAGGCCGGCGCGCTGCACCGCGACGTCCACGCCGCGCTCGACGGACTCGCGGGCCAGGTCGGCGCGCAGCGCGGCCGGGTCGGCCCCGGAGATGTCGAACTCGATGCAGGTCACCGGCCGGTGCGCCAGCCGGGAGATCCGGTCGATGTTCGCGCCGCTCGCGGCGATCCGACCGGCGATGCCCGCGATCGCGGCCGGGGCCAGCGGGCGCCCGAGCACGGTGACGTGCAGGCTGCCGCGCCGCAGCGCGGGCTCGGCGGAGCCGGCCGTGATCTCGGCCTCCAGGCCCAGGTCGGCGGCCATCGCGGTCACCTGGCGGTGGATCGCGGTCAGGTCGGGGGCGCTGTCGCAGGACAGCAGCACGCCGAGCACCAGGCGCCCGCGGATCACGACCTGCTCGACGTCGAGCACGCTCAGCTCGTGCGCGGCCAGGACGGAGAACAGGCGGGAGGTCACGCCGGGCCGGTCCCGGCCGGTCACGGTGATCAGCAGCGTCATCTGCGGGCTAGACATCGCGCCCTTACGCTACCCGCGCCGGCTACCCTCGCCGCCCGCGGGTAGCCGCCGGGCAGAAGCCGCCGCGGCCGCTCAGGGACCCCGTGGTGCTACGGACGGGCTGCTATGGCAGCAGCAGGTGCAGGTCGCCGAACTCGTGCCAGAGGTACCCGCGGTCGATCGCGGCCGCGTAGCAGCGGCTGAGCAGGTCGGTGTCCGCGAACGCGGCCAGCATCCGCAGGTGGGACGAGCGGGGCTCGTGCAGGCCGGTGATCAGCCCGTCCACGGCCAGCAGCGGGGTGTCCGGCGTGACGATGTGCTCGGTCCACCCGGCCGACGGGCCGACGCCACCCCTCCCCGCGGCAGGCCGCGGCCGGCGGCCCGGGCCGCGGTTTCCAGCGCCCGCACCACGGTGGTGCCCACGGCGATGACCCGCCCGCCGTGCCGCCGGGTCAGGTTGACCAGCCGGGCCGTGGCCGGAGGGACGTCGTAGGGCTCGGGGTAGGGGTCCTCGTCACCCTCCAGCGACGAGACCCCGGTATGCAGGGTGAGCGGCGCGAACGTGATGCCCCGCGCCACCAGCCGGGCCACCACCTCCGGGCTGAACGGGCGGCTCGCGCTCGGCATCTCCGCGCTGCCCGGCCTGGTGCCGAACACCGTCTGGTACCACTCGATCGGCCAGGGCCGCCGCACGTACGAGTACCTGATCGGCTCGCCGTGCCGGAGCAGGTACGGCACCACCGCCGTGGACAGCCTGCCCCGCCAGAGCCGGGCGGTGAACCTCGCGTCCAGGGTCAGGACCGCCCCGCCGGGCAGCTCCAGCCGCTGCCCGGCCGTCCCCGCCGCGGTACGGGACCGTCGCGGCGCCGCCCGCCGCGCGCAGTTCCACCAGCCAGTCCCCGTCCGGCAGCGGGGTGGAAAAGTGAGCCGCGAGACCACCGGCAGCGGGGAAGACGGATCCGTGAGCCCGCCCGGCAGCGGCACCGCCGCGGGCAGCGTGGCCGAGGTGTTGACTACGAGCAGGTCGCCGGGCAGCAGCAGCGAGGGCAGGCTGGTGAACGCGTGATGGCTGATCTCGCCGGCGGCCCCGCGGCTGAGCCATCAGCGCGACGCCGTCCCGGGGCAGGCCCCTGGCCTCCGGCGGCTCGTGGGCCTCGCGCTCGGGGGGAAGGGTGAAGTCGAGCGCCACGCGGGCGTCGGCGGCATCCAGCGTGGCCGTCATGACCGGACCTGCGACGGCATCAGCTCGGCGGCGCGGTACCGGCCGGCCGGCAGGCGCTCGGTGATGAGTCTTCCTGAACGCGGGGACCACGGCCTCAGGCAGCGGCCGGTCCGAGATGTCCTCCCCGGGGAAGGCCTGCTGGTGCATCCGGGTGCGCAGGTCGCCCGGGTCCACCCACCAGACCCGGACCAGGCTCTCCTCCGCGGCCAGCACGTTGCTGGCCTGCTCCAGCGCGGCCTTGGCCGCGCCGTAGCCGCCCCAGCCCGCGTAGGCCTCGACCGCGGCGTCGGAGGTGACGGACAGCACGGCGCCGCCGCGACGGCGCAGCGCGGGCAGCAGCAGCTGGGTGAGCGCGAGCGGCGCCAGCACGTTGACCTCGAACGCCTCCCGGAGCTCGCCGATGGGGTAGTCGGCCAGGGCCGGGAGCGGGCTGGCGCCCAGCGTGCCCGCGTTGTTGACCAGCAGGTCGGGCCCGCCGAGATCCTCCGCGGCCCGGGCCAGGGCGGCGCGGTGCACGGGGTCGGTGATGTCGCCGGGCAGCGCTATGACCTTGGTCCCCGCGGGCAGGCTCACGGCCGCGGCACCGAGCGCCTCGCCGTCCCGGGCGTCGATCACGAGCGACCAGCCGTCGTCGGCCAGGACGCGGGCCAGGGCCAGGCCGAGGCCGCGGGACGCGCCGGTGATCACTGCGTTCTTCGTGTTCGTCATGAATGTCACGCTAGGCAGCCGGCCGCGGCGGCACATCGGGCGCGCGGCCCGACCGGCCTGGTCCTATGGTCCTAGGACCTGCGGCCGGTCCCTCCGGCCCGCCGCGCCGGTACCGTGCGGTGTATGAGCAGCAGCGCGAGCGAGGCGCGGCCGCGGGGCCGCCGGGACGGCCCGCCCGCGGCCGGCCATCAGGACGACGTGCTGCGGCAGGTCAGCCAGGTGGTGCTCGCGGTCGCCCGCCAGCTGTCCACCCGCGACGTGCTGCAGATGATCGTCAGGTCGGCCCGCTCGCTGGTCCGCGCCCGGTACGCGGCGCTCGGCGTGCCCGACGACCAGGGATCGTTCGCCGAGTTCGTGGTCGACGGCATATCGGAGCGCCAGCAGAAGGCGATCGGGCCGGTACCGCGCCAGCACGGCCTGCTCGGCGTGCTGCTGCGCGAGGGCAAGCCGATCCGGGTGGATGACATCCGCGCCGATCCCCGGTTCGAGTGGTGGCCATCGGCCCACCCCGACATGTCCGACTTCCTCGGCGTCCCGATCAGGGACGACAGCGACGTTCTCGGCATCATCTTCGCCGCCTGCAAGCGCGACCCGGGCGGCTTCACCGAGCGCGACGAGCAGCTGCTCGGGCTGTTCGCGTCGCACGCGGCCATCGCGCTGACCAACGCCCGGCTCTACGAGCGCGGCCGTGAGCTCTCGGTGCTGGAGGAGCGCGCCCGGCTGGCCCGGGAGCTGCACGACGCGGTGTCGCAGAAGCTGTTCAGCATCCGGGCCAAGGCCAGCGCGGCCGGGGTGCTGGTCCGCCGGGACCCGGACCGGGCCGTCGCCGAGATCGAGAGCGTGGCCTCCCTGGCCGGCCAGGCGCACGCCGAGCTCCGGGCGGTGATCGACGGGCTGGCGCCGCCGGACCTGGCCGCCGGGGAGCTCGCCGGATCGCTGCGCAGCTACGCGGTGCTGGCGGGGCGCACGTACGGGGCGGAGGTGCGGTTCCACGCGGAGCAGCTGCCCGAGCTCGGGCCGCAGCGGGCGACCGTGGTCTACCGGGTGGCCCAGGAGGCCCTGCACAACGCGCTGCGGCACTCCGGCGCGGCCGTGGTCTGCGTGTCGCTCTCGGCCCGGCGGCGCCGGGTGGTCCTGGAGGTCACCGACCGCGGGCGCGGGTTCACGCCCGGGGCGGCGCCCGGCGGCCTGGGCCTGGCCTCGATGCGGGAGCGGGCGGCGTCGGCGGGCGGGACGCTGACGGTCCGTTCCGCGCCCGGCGAGGGGACGCTGGTGCGGCTGGAGCTCCCCGCATGATCACCGTCCTGATCGCCGACGATCATCCCGTGGTCCGGCAGGGGCTGCAGGTCCTGCTCAGCGTGCAGGATGACATCGAGGTGGCCGGCGAGGCGGCCGACGGCGGCCAGGCGCTGGCGCTGGCCGAGCAGCTGGACCCGGACGTGATCCTGCTGGACCTCAAGCTGCCGGTCATGGACGGCCTCGCGGTGCTGCGGGAGTTGCGCGCCCGCGGGCTCAGGACGCGCGCCCTGGTGCTGACCAGCGCGGCCGACCGGGGCCTGGTGCCGCTGGCCGTGCAGGCGGGCGCGGCGGGCTTCCTGTACAAGGACGTCGACCCCGACGCCCTGATCCGGGCCCTGCGGTCGGTGCACGACGGGAACACGCTGCTCGCGCCCGAGGCCGCCGGCTCGCTGCTGCTCCCGGGCGCGGCCGCGCCGGCCGTGCGCGGGATCGGCGCGCTCACCGACCGCGAGCGCGAGGTACTGGCCCAGATCGCCGACGGCCGCTCCAACCGGGAAATCGCCAGGCTGCTGGGGATATCGGAGAAGACCGTCAAGACTCATGTCAGCTCGGTGCTGGCCAAGCTCGGCGTGGCCGACCGGACACAGGCGGCGCTCCTTGCCGTCCGGCAGCTGGAGAGATAGCCTGCGCCCGACCCCCGATCGTGCGGCGCCGCGGCGTACGCAGGTTCCGAGCCGGGAATGGCGGTGTGCCAGGAAGGAGCCGCATGTCGGACGAGGTGCTGCGGCTTCGCGGGGTAGGGGTCCGGCACGACCGGTCCATGCTGCTCAGGGACGTCGACTGGACGGTCCGCAGCGACGAGAGCTGGGTCGTCGTCGGGCCGAACGGGGCCGGGAAGACCACCTTGCTGCAGGTCGCCGCGGCGCTGCGGGCGCCGACCGAGGGCACGGTGGAGATTCTCGGCGAGCCGCTCGAGGAGGCCGACCTGCAGGACCTGCGGTCCCGGGTCGGGTTCGCCAGCGCCGCCGTGGCGGACGAGGTGCCGCCGGCCGAGAAGGTCATCGACCTGGTGCTGACCGCGTCGTACGGGATCCTCGGCCGCAACGAGGAGGACTACGACTCCGGTGACGTCACCCGGGCGGTGGAGCTGCTCGACGCGCTCGGCTGCGCGCACCTGATCCGGCGCAGGTTCGCCAGCCTGTCCGAGGGCGAGCGCAAGCGGGTCCAGATCGCGCGGTCGCTGATGGCCGACCCCGAGTTGCTGCTGCTGGACGAGCCGGCCGCCGGGCTGGACCTGGGCGGCCGCGAGGACCTGCTGCGCCGGGTCTGGATGCTGGCCGCCGACCCGCAGGCGCCCATGATCGTGCTGGTCACGCACCACCTTGAGGAAGTGCCCGAGGGCTTCACGCACGCGATGCTGCTGCGCAAGGGCACGGTGCTCGCGGCCGGGCCGGTGCAGGAGGTGTTCACCGAGCGGAACCTGTCCAAGTGCTTCGGGGTTCCGCTGCTGATCGAGCGGCGCGCCGGCCGCTGGACCGCCCGGGCCGCCCCGCCCTGACCGGCCCGGTCCGTCGCCGCCCGGCCGCGCCCCCGGTCACCCGGCCGCGCGCCGGGTCGCAGCGCCGGCCGGACCGACCGCGCCCCGAAGCGTGGCGAACGTCACAGGGCCGGCGGCAGACCGGAACCAGCGGGCCACCTTACGATGTGGACCGTGCGAGGGTCACGTGGGCCCTGGTGAGGCGCTCGCCATCCTTTCCGCCGGAGCCGCCGCGGGCGGGGTCAACGCGGTCGTCGGGTGCGGCTCGCTGATCACCTTCCCCACCCTGCTGGCGTTCGGCTTCCCGCCGGTCATCGCCAACGTGTCGAACAACGTCGGCATGGTGCCCGGCAACGTGAGCGGCGGGTTCGGCTACCGGCGCGAGCTGGCCGGGCAGCGCGGCCGGCTGCTCCGGCTCGGCGTGGCCTCGGCGGCGGGCGCGCTGGCCGGGTCCCTGGCGTTACTGTCGCTGCCGCCCGGCGCGTTCACGTTCGTCGTGCCGGTGCTGATCCTGGTCTCCTGCGCGCTGGTGCTCGTGCAGCCCCGGCTCAGCGCGTGGCTGGCGCGCCGGGACGCCACGCGGGACCGGGCCGGGCCGCTGCTGTCGGCCGGCGTCTGCCTGTCCGGGGTGTACGGCGGGTACTTCGGCGCCGCCCAGGGCGTCCTGGTGATCGGGCTGCTCGGCAGCTTCCTCGACGAGACCCTGCAGCGCGTCACCGGCGCCAAGAACGTCCTGGTGGCCATGGTCAACGGCACGGCGGCGGTGGTCTTCATCGCGCTCGCGCACGTCTCCTGGACGGCCGTGGCGCTGCTCGCCGCCGGGTCCACGGCCGGCGGGCTGCTGGGCGCGCGCTACGGGCGGCGTCTGCCGCCGGCCGCGCTGCGGCTGTTCGTGGTGGCCATCGGGGTGATCTCCGCGGCTAAGTTGATCTTCTTCTGACTCCCGGGTTGCAGACGATCACGTTCCGGGTACGAAACCCGGCATAGGCGTCGGCGTGCGGCGCTGGGAGGCCAGCGATGAAGGGTGACAAGGTCGAAATCGTCGTCGATGCCGGCGACGGCCCGGTCAAGACCTACGAGGTAGCGGCCACCCGCGCCGGGCGCCGGGTCGAGGTGGTCACCCGGCGCGGCCAGGTCGAGGTGAGCGAGCTGACCAGGGGCGGGGCCGCGGTCCGGACCGCGCGCTTCATGGCCAGCCGGGTGATAGCGCTGGTCGAGCACCCGGCGCCGCGGCGCGCGGGCCGGGAGGTGCGCCGGGCCGGCGAATCCTGACCGGCCGGGTCAGCCCGCGGCGGCGGGGCGGCGGCCTGGGCGCCCGGCCGGCGAATCCTGACCGGCCGGGTCAGCCCGCGGGACCGGCGCCGCCGGGGGCCGGGGCGAGCAGGCCGTCCCGGACGGCGCGGTCCACCAGGTCCCTGGCGTACCTGCCCAGCGTCGGCGAGCCGTCCTCGATCAGCTGCCACCTTGGCGAGCACCTGGTCGGCCGTGATGCCGTGCTCCCGCCAGGTTCCCCCTCCGGCCTGGAGGTTGGCGAGCATGGGCTGCAGCCGGTCGAGCGCGCGCGCGAACCTGGCCTCCGGCGTCCGGCGCTCCTCGAACTCGTCCCACAGGCCGCGGAGGCGGCCGGCCTGGTCGGGAGGCAGCAGCGCGAAGATCCGGTCGGCGGCCGCGCGCTCGGCCTCCTCCTGCCGGGCCTGCTGCGCCGCGTCGGCGTAGACGAACAGGTCACCGGCGTCGATCTCGACCAGGTCGTGCACCAGCAGCATCGCGGTCACCCGGCCGATGTCGGTGCCGGGCGGGGCGTGCTCGGCCAGCGCCAGGGCCATGACCGCCAGGTGCCAGGAATGCTCGGCCGAGTTCTCCCGCCGGCCGGGCCCGGCCAGCATGGTCTGCCGCAGCACGCCCTTGAGCCGGTCGACCTCGGTGACGAACCGGATCTGCTCGTCCAGGCGCCCCGCGGCCGGCCCCTGGTCAGGCGGCGCCGTGGCGTTCCTTCAGGGCCTTGCGGTACTCGGCCACGACGAGGTTGGTCAGCTCCTGCACCGATGTGTCCCGCGCGTACTTGTCCAGCGTGATCTCGCCGTGCTGGAGCAGGTTCACCCGGTCGCACACCTCGAGCACCTGGCCGTAGTTGTGCGCGATGATGATCACCGAGACGTCGCCGCGCTCCTTGAGGTCGCGCACCAGGTCCAGGATCATCGCCGCCTCCTTGGCGCCCATGGCGGCCAGCGGCTCGTCCAGGAGCAGGATCTTGGCGTCGGTGTACACCGAGCGCGCCACCGCGATCGCCTGGCGCTGCCCGCCGGAGAGCTTGGCCACCGGGACGTCGACGGAGGGAATGTTCACCCCCATCTTGTCCAGGTACTCGCGCGACAGCTTGCGCATGACCCGGTTGTTCAGCAGCGGCCCGCGCACCCGTTCCCGGTTCAGGAACATGTTGTGATAGACGCTGAGCTGGTTGATCAGCGCGAGATCCTGGTAGACGGCGTCGATGCCCAGCGACCGGGCATGATCGACCGACTTGAGCGTGACCTCCTGGCCGTTCAGCAGGATCCGGCCGGTGTCCGGCGGCTGGAAGCCGCAAAGGATCTTCAGCAGGGTGGATTTGCCGGCGCCGTTGTCCCCGATGAGGCCGAGAACCTCACCCTGGGCCAGGCGGAGGTTGACGTCGGTCAGGGCGGTCACCGCGCCGAAGCGCTTGCCGATGTGCTCGGCGCGCAGCACGTCGCCGGCTGCGTCGCCGGGAGCGGGCTGAGCCGCGGGGGGTTGCGCAGTCATCAGCTTCTCCCTCTGTCCCGCAGCCTGCTTAGCTGCACGTTCGCGATCATGGCCAGGATGATGGCGCCGCCGATGAAGATGTTCAGCGGGTTCGCGCTGATCCCGATCACGCTGAACCCGTTCTGGAGCACGGCGATCAGCACCCCGCCGAGGAACGCGCCGATGATGGTGCCCGAGCCGCCCAGCATCGCGGTGCCGCCGATGACCGCGGCGGCCACCGCGTAGAACATGGGCAGGAATCCGCCGGCGGTCGGGTCGATGATGCTGATCTGGAACGCGATCTGCAGGCCGACGAAGCCGCCGAGGAACCCGGTGAGCATGAAGTTGCCGTACTTGATCCGGGCGACCTTCACGCCGGCCTCCCTGGCCCCGAGCTGGTTGCCGCCGGCGGCGACGGTGTACAGCCCCCACCGGGTCCGGGTGAGCAGGACGTGGAAGATGGCGGTGAGGATGACGGCCCAGGTGATCTCGGCCCACGCGAACTGGCCGAGCCAGCGGCCGATGCTCTGCACTTCTGGCGGGACGCTCTGCTGCTCGGCGCCTGACGCGGTGAGCACGATCCCGTTGATGACGAATGCGGTGCCCAGGGTCGCGATGAACGACGGCAGGCCGAGCGTGACGGTGAGGAAGCCGTTGATCCACCCGATCGCGACGCCGGTGAGCAGCGCGACCAGCACCGCCAGCAGGCCGGGGAAGTGGTAGTCGGTGATCAGGTAGTACATGACGAACGGCGTGAGCTGGTAGGTGAACCCGGCGGACAGGTCGATCTCGCCGCAGATCAGCAGCATGACCTCGCCGAGCGCGATGATGATGATGGGCGCCGCGAGCTGGGTCAGGGTGATCAGGTTGGTGTGGGTGAAGAACGCGGTCCGCCCGGTCGTGGAGATGAACCCGAAGTAGACGATCAGCAGGACGTCGACGATGAAGACGGTCGCCTCCCGCTGCCGGACCACCAGCGCGCCGACATCCCGCAGCGCCCGCATGGTGCCCCGCGACGGCTGTCCTGGCGGCTCGACGACCTCGGGCGCTTGCCGAACGGTTCCGCCCACCTGCGCCATCCCCTTCCGCTGGCTCAGCGTCACGCCGGCGCCGTTTACTGGCCCGTATAAGCCCAGTACCCGGCGCCGGCGCTTTTAGCTGTAAGGGCCCCGGTGCCGCGTCACACGCTGCTCGTGGCGATCGGGTTCTCGATGGGGCCGGACCGTGTGACGAGGGTGGGCGGCGGCGGGGCTGAACCCTCGTACGAGGTCTTGGTCTTGAGGTACGGCGTCACGTTCGACTTGGTCACGAACGTCAGGCCGGTGTCGGTGTTCGGCGGAGACACCAGCCCGCCGGTCAGGTTGAACAGGTACAGGTACAGCACCGGCAGGAAGCCCTGCAGGTAGGGCTCCTGGTCGATGGTGAAGTCGAGCTGGCCGTTCTGGATGGCGGTGAGCGTTCCCGGCGTGAGGTCGAATCCGCCGGCCGGGATCTTGCCGGACAGCCCGGTGCTGGCCAGCGCCGGGCCGAGCAGCTCGGTCGAGCCCGCGTCCACCGCGAACGCGCCCTTGAGCGTCGACGTGACGCCGCCCAGGTACGCCTTCTCGGCCGCTGTCTCCTGGGAGGTCAGCGCCCCGGTCGCGATCTCCTTCACGGTGTACCCGGCCGGCTTGAGGACCGCCGCGGCGCCGTCGTAGCGAGGCTGGATGTTCCCCGTGCCCGGGGTGGCGATGAAGATGGCTACCAGGCCCGGGGTCGGGACGAGGGACTTGATCCGGTTCCCCATCGCCTGGCCGGAGTTGTAGAGCGCCTGGCCCACGTAGCAGAGCCGGTTGGTGCCGATGTCGGGCACCCCGTTCGTGACCACTCCGTCCGCGTTGTAGCTGACCACGGGGATGCCGGCGTCCATCGCGTTCTTGACCGGCGTGGTGAACGAGGTGGCGTTGATCACCGTGGTCGCGATGCCCGCGGCCTTGGCGGAGATCGCGGTGTTGAAGTAGGACACCATCTCGGCGGCGCTCGAGGTGGTCGATCCGCCAAACTTCGGCGCCGGCAGGTCGAGCAGCGCGGCCGCGTCCTTCATGCCGTTCTGCGTCGGCACGAAGAACAGGTTCGTGGTCACGTGGTTGACGAACCAGAACTGCCACGCCGGGGTCTTCGGGAAGTTCCCGGCCGTCGCCTTCGCGGTGCTGCTGCCGCTCGCCGAGCTGCTCGACGAGCCGCACGCCGCGAGCAGCGCGGAGGCCGCCGCCGTCGCGCTGACCAGCCCGGTACCCTTGATCAGCTTCCGGCGCGTCGGCCCATCCTTCATGTTGAGCGTTTCGATCGCTTCATCGACCTTCGGGTCGACGTTGTCCATACGGGCCTCCATCATTTCCCTGGGGCGGATGTGCCCCTTGGCTGCCGGGCGAGCAGAATGCTCTCCCGGCCGGGTAGCGGCAAACAGGGGCCGAGGTTCCTCATCGCGGGATCCCCTGGCGGCCGAGCACGGTCAGGCGGACACGGTCACCTGGTGGGATCGCGTCATGACCCATGCCCACCGGCTCCTGTCTCTGGCCGCTTCATCTGCGGAGCGGCTCGCGTCAGCGGCCAATCGGCCGCCCCGATGTGAGCGCTAACATCTGCGTGCGTACGCTGCTGTTAGCCTGATGAGGCCATAAGCTAGAACAGGTTGACTTGGCCGTCAACGATCAGATCGCACCAGACGCACAAATGTGATGTGACCGGGCGCGGCACTCGGCGGCCGGCCCCGGCGGCCTGCCCGCTCACGTCGCCTTTTCCGGGATTGCGTTAGCGCCAGAGCCGCCCGGAATCTTTTGTCAATTTTGCGCCGCGGCGCGGAGGCGGAGCCGCCGGGCGCCTAGCGGACGGCGGTGCCGATGAGGCCGTTACGGGAGACCAGGGCGGCCAGCGCGTCCTCGTCCAGCCCGTCGGCGGACTCGGGCGGCCGCGGCAGCACCAGGTAGCGGGTCTCGGAGTTGGCGTCCCACACCCGGATGTGCGTATCCTCGGGCAGCTCGAGCCCGAACTCCGCCAGGACCGCCCGCGGCTCCCGCACCACCCGGGAGCGGTAGGCGAAGCTCTTGTACCAGCTCGGCGACGGGCCGAGCAGGGACGTCGGGTAGCACGAGCACAACGTGCAGACGATCACGTTGTGCACGCCGGCCGTGTTCTCGACCGCCTTGAGCAGGTAGCCCCGGGTGCCGCCGGCGAAGCCCAGCTCGGCGGCTGCGGCGTTGCCGTCGGCCAGCAGGCGATCACGGTAGGCGCGGTCGGTCCAGGCCTTCGCGACCATCCGCGCCCCGTTCACCGGCGAGGCGGACGCGTAGACGCCCGCCAGGATCTCTTCGAGCTCGGCGTCGGTGGTCAGCCCGGCGGCGATCACCCGTTCCTCGAACGCCCGGACCCGCGCCGCGACCGGAAGCTCGGCGTGCCCGCCGCTCATGGTGCTCCCCTTCCCGCTCGCCGGGAAACCACCGGCTCGCTCACGCTTGCTCCAGGTAGGACTCCCACAGGTCCAGGACCACCGAGTGCTGCCCCGAACCCCACAGCTCGGCCGCGCCGAAGCGCACCGTGTACACCGGCTCGGCGCGGGAAATCCCGCGCACCGCGTCGTCCGGCAGCGACCAGGTGGCACAGATCTCCAGGACCTCGCCGACGTGGCCCCGGACGTAGCGGGGCAGCCGGGTGTGGCCGTCGGGGTCGGCCGAGCGCGCCCGGACCCGGTCGCCCGCGGCGAACCTAGCCATCGCGGTGCTCCCCGTGATCTTCCTCGTCCGGCAGCAGGCCCTTCTCGGCCAGCAGCATCTCCGCCGCCCGCAGCCAGCGCTCGTAGTAGGACAGGGCCAGGTACTCGGCGGGCGGCATGCGCTCGATGGCGTCGCGGAGCTCGTCGAACTGCGGATTGATGACCCCGTGCCGTTGTAGCGCCCGGACCAGCGCGTACACCCGGGCCTCCCAGTCGGCGTGGAAGAACCGCCCGTCGTCGTCGGCCACCGGGACCGGCCCGAACCCGGTCTGGCCGCCCATGTCATGCACCCGGCTCATGTAGCTGACGGTACCCCCGGGGGCGTGGCCCGGGCGGCGGCACCGCCGGCCGCCCGTCTGGGTGGGGGCGACCGGCGGTGGCCCTGCCGGCGGCGCCGTCAGCGACACCGTGGCCGCGTGCGCCGGCCTCGGCGGCGGCTGACCATGCGCAACCGGGGCAGTAATCTCCATAGCCGTAACAGTCAGGAAAGCGTGCCGTTTGCGGGCTATTAATAGCGTTCGGCGGGCAGTTATCCTGGCCGGGTCATCACCTGGCCGGCTGGTGGCCCACGCGGCCGTCATCCGGCACCCGCCTGCGGGCGCGCGCCATTACTCGAATTCGCGAGGCTGACCAAGGGTTGAGAAGCGCCGAATATGCTCAGGTTTCCTGTTCGTCATCGCCGCCCCGCGCGAACGGCGCGGCTGGCCGGCATTCACCCCGGATCCGCGGGTAGCCAAGCGGGGGCGACGCGTCCGCCGGGCGCGCGGGGGAACGTCGCGCAGGAGCAGGAGGGATACCGGGTTGCCTGACAAGACCGTCATCCTGATCGTGGAGGACGACCAGAACATCGTCGACCTCGTCCGGTCGAACCTCTCCGTCCGCGGGCACGACGTGATCGTCTCGAAGAACGGCGACTCCATCGCGCGGACCCTGGAGCTCCGCGTTCCCGACCTCGTGCTCCTGGACCTGATGCTGCCGGACGCCGACGGGTTCGAGCTGTGCCGGGAGATCCGCGAGCTGTCCGAGGTCGGCATCATCGTGCTGTCGGCCCGCCGGGCCGAGACGGACAAGGTCCGCGCGCTCAACCTGGGCGCCGACGACTACATGACCAAGCCGTTCGGGATCGAGGAGCTGCTGGCCCGGATCAACGCGACGCTGCGCCGCAGCAGGCCCGCGCCCGCCAGCCCGCCCGAGCCGAGCGTCGTCGTCGTGGGAGACGTCGAGATCGACCTGGCGCGGCGGCGGGTCACCAAGGGCGGGCGCCTGGTGCATCTCACCCAGACCGAGTTCGCGCTGCTGCGGCAGTTCGCGGTCAGCCCCGGGGTGCTGCTCACGCACGCGACGCTGCTGCGGCGGGTCTGGGGCCCGGGCTACGAGACGCAGACCGAGTACACCCGGGTCTACGTGGCCCGGCTGCGCGCCAAGCTCGAATCGCCGGGCGGGGAGCAGCTTTTCATCACCGAGCCGCGCTCGGGCTACCGCTTCGCGCTGCCGTCACCGGACCGCACGCCGCTGGCCGCGTCCCGCCGCCCGGCCTGAATGAACCCTTTTCGTCCTCCGTGGCTGCCCGCATACTCTGGGCGTGAGATCGACGGAGGAAAGGGTTCACTGCGACGGTGTACCGGAAGACCCAGCAGCCCAAGCCGGAGGCGCTCACCCGCCGGGACAAGCGGGGCATCGCGCTCGTCGGCGCCCTGATCGTGGCCGGGCTGGTCGGCCTGGGCATCTGGGCGGCGGTCAGCCCCGGCGGGTACGGGCAATCGCGTAACGGCTGCGTCACCGTCTCCGCCGCGAGCAGCACCGGCGGGGCGCTGCTGCACGCATGCGGCGCCAAGGCCGTGGCGATGTGCCAGGCCGCCTTCCGGCACCAGGACAAGCTCTCGCTGCTGACCCGGCCGCAGTGCCGCCTGGCCGGCCTGGGCCCCGCGCCGAGCCCGTCGGCCACCCAGGCGGGGGGATAGGCCGGGCCTGGCAGGCACCGGCCACGCCCGGTGACCTGCGAGTCCGGGTCGCGCGGGGCGGGCCGTCCTCGGCCTGTCGCACTGGGCCGCCCGGCGCGCTACGATCCGTTCCGACATGGGAAAGATCAGGGTCGCGCTGGCCGAGGATCATGTGCTCCTCCGGGAGGGCATCTCCCGCCTGGTGGCGGCCAACGAGGACTTCGAGCTGGTCGGGGCCGCGTCCGACCTGCCGCAGCTGCTTGCCCTGGTGAGCGAGCAGGTTCCCGACGTGGTGGTCACCGATATCCGGATGCCGCCGACCGGCACCGACGAGGGCATCGAGGCCGCGGCCTGGATCCGGGAGCACCACCCGCAGGTCGCCGTGGTGGTGCTGAGCCAGTACACCGCGCCCGGATACGCGCTGGCCCTGCTCGAGCAGGGCTCGGCCGGCCGGGGCTACCTGCTCAAGGAGCGGATCGGCAGCGTGGACGAGCTGGCCCGGGCCATCCGCATCGTCTTCCAGGGAGGGTCGGTGATCGACCCCCTCGTCGTCGACGAGCTGGTGCGCGCGCGCTCCCGGGAGCGCCACCTGGGCCTGTCGTCGCTGACGCCGCGGGAGGCGGAGATCCTGGCCGAGATGGCCCAGGGCAAGAGCAACTCCGCGATCGCCGCGTCCCTCTTCGTCACCGAGCGCGCCGTGGAGAAGCACACCAACTCGATCTTCGCCAAGCTAGGGCTGTCCGAGGAGAAGGACGTCAACCGCCGGGTCAAGGCCGTGCTGGTCTACCTCAGCCAGCAGGCCGAGCCGTGATGCCGGTGGAGGCTGGCCACACCCCCATGCGCATGGCAGCACCCTCGGCAGCACGGACAAATCGTGCGAGGCTGGAAACGTGACCACCCCGCGCTCCGTGCTCGTCGTCGATGACCAGGCGCCGTTCCGCTCGGCCGCCCGGGCCGTGCTCCGCCGGCTCGAGGGCTTCGAGTTCGCGGGGGAGGCGTCGAGCGGTCCCGGAGGCGATCGAGCTGGTCGACCGGCTGCACCCGGCCCTGGTGCTGATGGACATCAACATGCCGGAGATGAACGGGATCGAGGCGACCCGGCAGATCATCACCGCCCATCCCGACGTGGTCGTGATCCTGTGCTCGACCTACGACGCGACCGACCTTCCGCCCGGAGCCTCGGCCAGCGGCGCCACCGCCTACGTGAACAAGGAACGGCTCGCCGCCGACACCCTCCGCCGCCTGTGGGAGGAGCGGGACTCGGGCACGTTCGTGTCCTGCTGATCCTGGGCCCGGACGCGACGAGCGGGCGGGGGAGAAGAACCCGTGACCGGCCGCTCAGAGCAGCGGGATCGAACCGAGGACCTGAGCGCCCTTGCCCGGTTGCGACTCCCAGCGCACCGTGCCGCCGATCGCGCCCAGCCGGTCGGCCATGTTGACGAAGCCGTGACCGCTGCGGGCCACGGCCGGGTCGAAGCCGGGGCCGTCGTCGCTGACCGAGAACAGCAGGCCACCGGACTCCTCCCAGAGCCGCACCTGTACCCGCGCCTGCGGCGCGTGCTTGGCCGCGTTCTGCAGCGCTTCCAGGCAGCAGAAGTAGACCGCCGCCTCGATCTCGGGCGAGTACCGGCCGATCCCGTCGCCGGCCACGGTGACCGGCAGCGGACTGCGGTTGCCCGCGGCGCGCAGCGCCTCGCCGAGCCCGCTGTCGGCCAGCAGCGGCGGGTAGATGCCGTGGGCGAGCTCGCGCAGTTCCTGGATGGTGCTCTTGACGTCGTCGGCCAGCAGGTCCAGCATCTCGGCCGCGGCCTGCGGGTCGTCGGCCAGGATGTCCCGCGCCAGCCGCAGGTTCACCGCCATCGCCACCAGGTGCTGCTGCGCGCCGTCGTGCAGGTTGCGCTCCACCCGGCGGCGCTCGGCGTCACCGCTGGCCACGATGCGGGCCCGTGACCGGCGCAGCTCGTCGGCCTGCTTGCGCAGCTCGTCCAGGGTGGTCTGCAGCTCGGTGTCGAGCCGGGCGTTGTGCACCGCGAGGCCGACCTGCCGGGCCAGCTCGGTGAGCACGCGGTCGTCTTCCTCGGAGAAGGCGTCGGCGCTGGCCGGCCGCTCGGCGACGATCAGCCCGAGCAGCTCGCCGGCGTGGCTGGCGGGGGCGACCCGGATCTGGACCTGCGCGCGCCCGTTCAGCAGCGCGGGCAGCCAGACCGACGCCCAGGCGTTGCCGGACACGCCCGCCCGGGTCACGACCGCGCGTTCCCGGGCCGTGACCATGACCGACCGCGGCCCGGTGTCGGGCACGGCGGCGACCCGCTCCAGCACGTCACCGGTCCCGGTGTAGACCTCGGCGCTGGTCAGCGCCATGGTCTTGCGCAGCGACTCGGCCAGCTGCAGCAGCAGCTCATCCATGGGGATGGCCCGGGTCAGCCTGCTGCCGAACGTGCGGAGCGTCTCGTCGGGCGCCTCCCTGGCCCCGTAGACGAACCGCGTGGCCGACGCGACGAGCCGGTCCCTGGCCGGCAGGTACCCGATCGCGGCGACCGCCGCGGCCAGCATCGACAGGCCGAGGATCTCCCGGTCGCCCGAGTCGGTGGGCCGGGTCCCGATGCCGAGCACGATCACCAGGTAGATGACCGCGACCACCGCGGTGAACCCGGCCACCGACAGCACCTGGACCAGCACCCGGCCGCCGGACGGCCCGAGCCCGCGTGACTCGCCGGCCATCATGCCGAACGCCAGGAAGGCCGCGCACCCGGCCGCCACGGCGGCGACCGGCCCGGGCCACCCGACCAGCACGTGCAAGACCACGACCACCAGCGCCGAGTCGGCCGCCACCACGGCGCCAGCGGCCATCCACTGCATCCGCTGCCGGTCACGCCCGGCCGCCGCCAGGTAGCGCAGCCGCACCGCGGGCAGCGCGCACGCCGTGGCCAGCACCCAGGCCAGGGCCACCGCCCAGGCCGGGAACGGGCGCCCGGCGATCACCAGGACGAGGCCGGCCGCGGCCGCCGCGGCGTAGGCCAGCCCGGCGCCGATCCTCCGGCTCCGGCTGCCGAGCCGGCCGTCGGGCAGGGCGAGCAGCATGTGCACCCAGATCGCGATGACCATCGCCACGGCCAGGGTGGCCACGGCCCGGGCCGCCTGGTGCGGCGCGCCCGCCTCGTCGCCGATCCGCGCGGCGGTCAGCGCGACCGAGGCGACAGCCGCGCCGAGCGCCACCTGCCACAGGGCGGTCCGCTGCGGAGTGCGGGCCAGGATCGCGCCGCACACCGCGCCGAGCAGGACGAGGCCGAAGGCGACGGCCAGCAGCGCGGAGATCCCGCCCGGCACGGGCACGCGGATCCCGACCACCACGATCGCCACGGTGAGCACGGGCAACAGCAGCCCGGCCAGGATCCGCCGGGCGGGGCTGCCGCGCGGCACCGGGGCCGTGATCACCGGTTCGTCGACTGTGACGTTCGTCATGACTCCGCTCTCCATCCTCACTCCGCGCGCAAGACTTCAGCCGCCGGGGTTCGCGCGGCCCGCCGGCCGGAGAGCGCGGCGACCAGGTTGGCCAGGACTAGCGCGGCCACGGCGGCCAGACGGCTGCGGAGCGTGGACCGGAGCCGGTACCACGCGAGGCGCGCGGGGGACCGGCTCACGGCTAGCGGGCCTCGATGGTGACGCTGGCTTCCCGTTGTGGCTGGCTCTGTGGTTCGTCCTGGGCTTCCGGGGCGACGATGCGGCCGTCGAGCATGCGCACGATGCGCTGGGCCGCGGCGGCCACCTGGGCGTCGTGGGTGACCATGAGGATCGTCTGCCCGCCGCCGTGCAGGCGGCTCAGCAGCTCGATGACCTCCTGGCCGCCGTCGGAGTCGAGCGCGCCGGTCGGCTCGTCGGCCAGCAGCAGGGTCGGCTCGTTGGCCAGCGCCCGGGCGATGGCCAGCCGCTGCCGCTGGCCGCCGGACAGCACGCCGGGCACGGCCGCCGCCTTGTCGCCGATGCCGAGCAGGTCGAGCAGGTCACGGGCCCGCGTCTCGGCCATCTTGCGCTTGCGGCCGGCGATCACCGCGGGCAGGGCCACGTTCTCCAGCACCGTCATCCCCTCCAGCAGGTTGAAGAACTGGAAGATGATGCCGATGTGCTTGCGGCGCAGCCGGGCCAGGTCGTCCTCGCCGCGCCCGGTCACCTCCTCGCCGGCCACCGTGATCGTGCCCTCGTCGGCCAGCTCCAGCCCGGCCACCAGGTTGAGCAGCGTCGACTTGCCGCAGCCCGACGGCCCCATGAGGGCCACGAACTCGCCGGTGGCCACGGTCAGGTCGGCTCCGCGCAGAGCCCGGACCGGAGCGTTCTCGGCCTCGAAGGTCTTGCGTACGCCGCGCACGGTCAGCGCGGGCAGGTTCTCGGTCATCGGCCCCCCCAAGGGCGTTATCGGGTCAGGGAGATGCGGGTTTCGCGGCCGTCACCGGGGTGCCGGGCGGCGCGAGCTTGTAGGCGTTGACGGGCGTGTCGCGCCCCTTCACCAGCTGGGATCCGAGCGCGATGGTGTCCGCGGGCACGGACAGGCCCCGGCTGGTGGCCTCGGAGAGCACGGTCTCGCCGGCCGCGGCGAGGTTTTGCAGCCGCTGGGACAGGTTGACCGTGTCGCCGACCAGCGTGTACTCCAGCCGTTCCTCCGAGCCGAGCAGCGCGGCGGCGACCTCGCCGGTCGACAGCCCGATGCCCAGGCCGAACGGGTGCAGCCCCTCGACCGCCCAGTCGGCGTTGATCCCGGCCTGCAGCGCGTGCATGGCACAGGCCGCCGCCACGGACCGGTCGGCGTGGTCCGGCTGCGGGAACGGCGCGCCGAAGACCGCCATCACCGCGTCGCCGACGAACTGCATGACCGTTCCCCCCTCCCCGAGGATCGCACGGTTCATGGCCGCGCGGTGCGTGTTGAGCTGCCCGGCCAGCTGGCTCGGGTCGGCGTGCTCGGCGATGGTCGAGTAGGACCTGATGTCGCTCATCAGCACGGTCACGACCACGGACTCGGTCTCGCCGATGCGCTGCTTGCCGTCGCGGAGCTTCTCGGCCAGCCCGCCGGGCAGCAGGCGGGACAGCGTCTCGCCCTGCTCCTCGCGGTCGACGATGGCCTGGTGCAGCATCCGGAGGCGGTTCAGCGCCGCCGGGTTGCCCGAGGCGACGCCCGCGGCCAGCTTGACGAAGACCGCTTCCACCTCGGCGTCGACCGCCTCGGGCGGAACCCGCCGGGCCACCGCGATGGCCTTGATCGGCTTGCCCTCGGCGATCATGCCCAGCAGTTCCTCCTCCGCGGGGGCGAGCTCGCCGGGCGAGATGACCGGCCGGACCAGCGCCTCGACGATCGCGGGATCGAGCGCGGTGCCGCCGATGGCCACGCTGCGGATGGCGTCGGCCAGCTGGTTGCCCTCCGCGACCCGGTCCTTCAGCAGGTAGCCGTATCCGGCCGAGCCCTCCGCCAGCAGCGAGACCGCGTACTCGGGGTCGTCGTACTGGGACAGCACCACGACCCCGGTCCCCGGGTAGCGCTTGCGCACCTCCTTGGCGGCGTCGATGCCCTCACGGTGGAAGGACGGGGGCATGCGCACGTCGGTGACCAGGACCTGCGGCTCGGTGGCGGTGGCGCCGCTGATGACCTCGTCGTAGTCGGCGGCCATCCCCACCACCCGCAGATCGGCGTGACGCTCGATGATCGCGCGCACTCCCTCGCGCACGATCAGGTTGTCGTCTGCGAGGAAAACGTCGATGGCGCGTTCTCCCGGCGCGGCGATGTCGTTCACGAGTAATTTCTCGCACACCCGGGCCGCGACGGCCAGTGAGGGACCACCCGAAGTGGCGGTGGTGGTGGCACACCCGGGCCGGCGGGCACCGCTACTCGCTGCGCAGCGACCAGGGCCGGGCGGGTCCGCGCCGCGGATTCACCCGGCGGGGCGGCGATCGCGACCGCCAGCGCGATCGCGGCCGCCACCATGGCGGCCAGGTAGGGCAGCGGCACCTCGACGACGGCCACGATCCCGATCTGGCGCGCGAAGATGAGCCAGGCCAGCCGGCCGCAGGCGATGCCGACCGGGACGCCGATCACCAGCGCCACCGTGACCAGGGTGGCCGCCTGCCAGGCCACGGCCGACCGCACTTGGGCCCGGGTGAAGCCGATCGTGCGCAGCACGGCGAGGTCGCGGCGCCGCCGCCGGACCGAGGTGATGAGCAGGTGGGCGAGAGTCGCCAGCGCGAGCACGCCCAGTGAGCCGCCGAGCAGCAGCGGCATGCTCTGCACCTCGCCGAAGTTCAGCAGGTCGACCGGCGGGCCCTGCCCCTCGACGGCGAGCGGCCCGAGCCGCTGCAGCCGCGCGGCCAGCGCCGCCACCCCGGCGGCCGGGCTGACGCCCGGCCGGAACCGGACCAGGAGCCCGTCGAACGGGGGGAGCTGCAGGCTGGGCGGGGCCAGGCCGTGCAGGGCCCCGCCGGTCATCTCGGCGCCGGTGCCGAGCCCGATGGTGTCCCCGAGCGTCGGGAACACCGCCGCGCCGACGACGGTCAGTTGTTCCCGTCGGCTGAAGCCGGGCAGCGTCGCGGTGAGCACGGTCCCGATGCGGGCGCCGGCCGCCGCCATCGTCCGCTCCCCGAGCACGATCTCGTGCGCGCCGCGGGGCAGCCGGCCCGCGATCAGGACCGGCAGCAGCGAGCCGGCGTCGCGCCCCCCGACCGCCGCCAGCGAGGTGACCTGGTCACCGTGGATGACCAGCGGCATGCCCACGAGGTCGGCGGTCCAGGCCGCCACCTGGGGGTCGCGGTCCGACGCTGCTGCGCGGCCGTGTTGAGCGTCCCGTTCTGCAGATTGTCCACGTCTGCCTGCCAGGTCACGCCGTACAGCGCCGGGCTGGCCAGCAGGTGGCCCAGGCTGCTGGTGAAGACCAGCGCCCCGGTCAGCGCGGCCACCCCCACGACGGCCGCGGCGATCGTGCTGCGCACCGGCAGCGCGGTCCGGCCCGCGCCGCGCTGCAGGGCCAGCCGGATGCCCACGGTGGCGGTCACGGATTCGAGCACGGGCGTGGCCCGCGGCGGCCGGGCCGCCGAGCCCGCGGCGGCGAACGGGGCCCGCGGCGCCGCGGCACGGGCGGTCGCGCGCCACGCCGGCCAGGCCGCGCAGGCCACCGTGACGCACGGCACGGCGACCAGCCCCAGCCCGAGCACGACCCAGTCGGCGTTCACGCCGGGGTACGGCTCCGCGATGCCCGCCAGGGCGACCGGGAACAGCGGGGACAGCGCGATCGCGACCAGCGTGGCCACGACCGCTCCGGTCCCGCCGATGACGAGCGTCCGGCCCAGGGCGGCGGCCAGCAGCTGGCGCCGGCTCATCCCGACGCCCCGCAGCGCGGGGTAGTCGGCCGATTCGAGGTAGCTGAGCCGGGCCAGAAGCTGGCCGATGACCAGCACGCCGACGACGCTGAGCAGCGCGGCCACCAGCCACAGCACCACCGCCTGCAGGTGGATCGAGTGCTCGGTGTTCACCGCCTGGGTGCTGAACGGGTAGTCGTCGACCGGCTTGCCGCGGGCCAGGCGGCTGACGTCCTGCTGCACGGTGGCCATGTCCGCCGGGCCGCCGCGCAGTCGCAGCGCGGTCGTCGCGATGTCGTAGAGCTCGCTGCGGTACTGCCGGTAGAACGCGGGCGTGGCCCAGACGAAGTCGACGCCGGTGCCGTACTGGGGCGGGAACTCGCCGGGGGCGGCGTCGACCCCGGCGATGCGCAGCCGCAGCGGCACCGGCTGGCCGCGGGCGCCCAGCATCGTGACGCCGAGCGTGCCGCCCGCGGTCAGGTGCAGCGCCTGGGCCAGCGTGAACGAGATGTCGACTTCGTCCGGCCGGCCGGGATCCGGCAGCCGGCCGGACAGGATCTTGCGGTGCCACAGGGCCGTGGGAACCGCCTCGCTCGCGGGCGCGATCAGGGTGATCACGGCCGGGTTCACGGCCACGAACGTGCCCAGCGCCGCCCCGGCGGTGACCTGCGGGAGCCGCTCCAGCGCGGCGGGCGCGAGGTCGGCGAAGGTCGGCTCGCCGGGCTGAGAGTAGATCAGCACGTCGGGCGCCCGGGACCAGGCCGCGAGCTGCGGGTACGCCGAATCGGTCCGGCGGCCCCCGGCCGCGGCGGTCTCGATCGCCCCGCCGAACAGCCCCACGATCAGGGCCAGGCCGAGCCAGCCGCGCCAGCGGCTGCGCAGCCCGGTCCAGAGCACGAGGAGTGCGGCGGCCACGGTCTCCATTTCTGCACGGGGGGCGGCGGCTGCGGAAGGGGGACGGCACGAGTGATCGTGGTGGTGCTGGCTCGACACCGGGCGCGCGGTGTGGTGGTGGCACCACGCGCAGGGTGCTGCTGCCCGGCTTGGCGGCGCATTCGGGCTGGGCCACTGTCCCTATAGGCGGGCGGTGCGGCCGGGGCCGCCGGCGGGCGAGGTGGGGTGAGTCGTGAACGGTCGGGTCCTGCGGGCGGCCTGGTACCGGTTCCGGGCCACGCTCGGCCGCCGGTGCGGCGGCTACCTGTCGCTGGCGCTGGTGATCGGCCTGGCCGGCGGGGTGGCCCTGGGGGCGGCGGCCGCGGCGCGGCGCACCGAGTCATCGTTCCCCGTGTTCCTGGCCAGCACCAATCCCTCGGACCTGACCGTCCAGTACGCCTCGGACTACTACGCCGGGCTGCCCCCCTTTGCCCGCGCCGTGACCCGCCTGCCCCAGGTCCGGCGGGCCGGGATCGCCATCGAGCCGATCGGCGACGTGCTGGGCCCGGACGGGGGGCCGACGGCGGCGAGCATGGCCGCCGATTTTGGGCTGGAGACCGTGGCCAGCCTCAACGGCCTGTACTTCAACCAGGACCGGGTCACCGTCATCCGCGGCCGCATGGCCGACCCGCGCCGCGCCGACGAGGTGATGCTGAGCGCGCAGGGCGCCCGCCTGCTCGGGCTGCGCCTGGGCCAGGCCGTCCCGATGGGCTTCTACACCAACGCTCAGTCGGAGTCGCCGCTGTACGGGACGCCGCGGGTGCGGCCCGCGGTCCGGATCACGGCGCGGGTCGTGGGCCTGGTCCAGTTCAGCAACACGGTGGTCCAGGACGACATCGACCGTCCCCTGGGGTACCTGGTGCTCACGCCCGCTCTCGCCCGGGTGCTGCTCGCCGCCGGCACCAGCAGCGGCATCAGCTTTTACGGGCTTCAGTTCCATAACGGGCCCGGTGACGCCGCGGCGGTGGAACGGGAGATCAACCACCAGGCCCCGGTGTTCGGCGGGGCGCAGTTCCATGTCACCTCGGTCAACGAGGCGCAGGCGCAGAGCGCGATCGAGCCGGACGCGATCGCGCTGGCCGCGTTCGCGGTGATCGCGGCCCTGGCCACGCTGCTCATCGCCGCCCAGGCCATCGCCCGCCTGGTCCGCGCGGGCGATGGCGACCGGCAGGTGCTGCGCGCCCTCGGCGCCGGCCCGGCCCTGGCCGCGGCGGATGGCCTGGCCGGCCTCCTGGGCGCGGTCGCGGCCGGCTCGCTGCTGGCGGTCGGCGTGGCGGTAGCCCTGTCCCCGGTCGCGCCCATCGGCCCGGTGCGCCCGGTGTACCCGTCCGGCGGCTTCGCCGCTGACGCGGCCGTGCTCGGGCTCGGGTTCCTGGCCCTGACCGGGGTGCTGGGCGCGGTCGCGGCAGCCCTGTCCGCCCGCGCGGCCCGCCGCGGCGCCGGTCCGGCGGCGCGGGCCGGGGCCGCCGCCCCGCGGCCCGCAACGGGGCGCCTGGCGGCCCGCTCGGGATTGCCGGCGCCGGCCGTCGCCGGGCTCGTGTTCGCGTTCGGCCGGGGAAAGGCGGGCCAGCCAGCGCCGGCCCGCTCGGCCATCACGGGGACCGTGCTGGCGGTGGTCCTGGTGGCGGCCACGCTGACCTTCGGTGCCAGCCTGGCCACGCTGGTCTCGCATCCCCCGCTGTACGGGTGGAACTGGAGCTACGCCCTGTCCGCGACCCAGGGGATCGGCGCGATCCCGCAGCAGCAGGTCGGCCGCAGCCTGCGCGGCGACCCGGACGTCGCGGCCTGGACCTCGGTCTCGTTCGTCACGGCCGACCTGGACGGGCAGGCCGTTCCGGTGCTGTTCGGCCGGCCGGGCGCCGCGGTCGCTCCGCCCCTGCTGTCCGGGCACCAGGTCACCAGGCCGGGCCAGATCGTCGTCGGCCCGGCCACCCTGGCGCAGCTGCATAAGCGCCTGGGCGACGCGGTGGACATCAGCTTCGCGAACATCATCAACGGCCGCCCGATCCCCACCCGCGCCCGCCTGACCATCGTGGGCACGGCCACCCTGCCGGCCGTCGGGCTCGCGCAGGGGCTGCACACCTCGATGGGTGCCGGCGCGGTGGCTCCGGGCCAGCTCCTCGGGCCCGCGGCGACCAGCTGCTCCGGGCCGCCGGGCCTGGCCTTCGTCCGGCTGCGCGCGGGGGTGAGCGCCGCCGCGGGCGCGGCGTCGTTGCGTCGCGACGCCGCCGGGGCCACTCGGGCGCTGGCCGCCGTCCCGTTCAGCAACCCGTGCCACGGAGACGTCCTGTCCGTGGTCCCGGTGCAGCGCCCGGCCCAGATCGCCAACTACCGCAGCATGGGTGCCACCCCCGCCCTGCTGGCGTTCAGCCTGGCCGCGGCGGCGGCCGCGGCACTTGGCCTGACCCTGTTCGCGACCGTACGGCGCCGCCGCCGGGACCTGGCGGTGCTCAAGACGATCGGCTTCACCCAGCGCCAGCTGGCGGCCACGGTCGCCTGGCAGGCCACCGCGGCCGCGGTCATCGGGATCGCCGCGGGCGCGCCGCTCGGCATCGCCCTCGGCCGGTGGCTGTGGACCCTGTTCGCCCGGCAGATCTACGTCGTGCCCGAGCCCACCGTCCCGGCCGGCCCGGTGATCCTGCTCTGCCTGGGCACCCTGGTCCTGGTCAACCTGGTGGCGGCCGTGCCCGGCCGGGCCGCGGCCCGCACGCCCACCGCCCTCGCGCTGCGCGCCGAATGAGGGCCCGCGAGCCTCGCGCAGGTACCTGCGGCGCTCGTAGTGGTAGGTACACCCGGGATACGCCAGGCACCATCCTGGCCGCGGCAGCGTGGCAAGAAGACGATGGGCCCATGCGATACGAAAGCTGCGTCACCTCACTGTCCTGGATCCCGTCGGAAGCGATCACCGGCGCGACCCGGATGCCGTTCGACACGGGGATCACCCACTACGACGAGCCGCCGCCCGGCGAGCTCGCCGACATCGACGCGCTGCAGGCCGCGGACCGGTTCCGGTTCGCCAACATCCTGCGGGCCTGGATCGAGACGGACCGCTCGGGCACGATCACCGGCTCGGGCTACAGCGGGGACGGCCTGATGGGCACCAGCCTGGTCCGGCTCGGCGGCCTGCAGTACCGGTTCCAGCCGGTCCAGCTGCCGCTGCTGCAGCGTGACCCCGAGCACGGGGACGGCTGGGTGCGGTTCGTGCAGACCGCGGGCGGCCGGACCGGGATCCCCGCGCCCCGGCGGGTGCGGCGCAAGCCCTTCGTCCAGTGGCAGGCGCCGCTGGCGTGGACGACCATGTCCCTGACGCTGTACGCCGACGGCAAGGCCGAGGGCGAGATGACCGGGGCCAGCCCGTTCCCCCGGCACTGGGTCTACGACGCCGAGGGCCAGCTCTCGCACAAGTCCGGCCTGATCGACTTCAGCGACTGGTACCGCAAGTCGTTCGGCCGGCACAGCCCGTGGGGGGACCAGGACTCCAGGGCCCTGGTCACGGCCGTGGAGACGGCGCTGGAGCGGCAGCTGTCGGTGGACCTGATGCACGGGACGGGCAAGCCGAAGATCCGGCGCCTGAAGGCCGGCGACGTGCTGGTGCGCCAGGGGGAGCCCGGCACCGACATCTACCTGGTGCTCGACGGGGTCATCCGGGTCGAGCGCGACGGGGAGCGGCTGGCCGAGTACGGGCCGGGTGCCATGCTGGGCGAGCGCGCTCACCTGGAGGGCGGGACCCGGACCTCGACGCTGGAGGCGGTCACCGCGTGCCGGGTGGCGTCGGTCGACGCCAGCCAGCTTGACCGCGAGGCCCTCGAGGAGCTGTCCGGCGGGCACCGGCGGGAAGAGGCCGGGCGCGGGGCCATAGGGTAGGCCGGGTGCGCCTGTATCTCTGCGGGGTTCGCGGCTCCACCCCGGCGCCGGGCGCGGATTTCCTCCGCTACGGCGGCCACACCTCCTGCGTGGCCCTGGCCCACGACGGCGCGGCCCGGCCCGTGCTGGTCCTGGACGCGGGTACCGGGCTGCGGCAGGTCACCCCGCTGCTGGGCGGCGTGCCCTTCGACGGCACGATCCTGCTCACCCACCTGCACTGGGACCACGTGCACGGGCTGCCGTTCTTCACCGGGGGCGACCACGACGGCTCCCGGGTCAGCCTGCTGCTGCCCGAGCAGGAGGACGGCGTGAGCGCGCAGCAGGCGCTGGCCAAGGGCATGTCGCCGCCGCACTTCCCGATCGGGCCCGGCGGCCTGCGCGGCGCCTGGACGTTCGGTACCGTCGCGCCGGGGCCGCTGAAGGCCGAGGGTTTCGCGGTCGAGGCGCGGAAGATCCCGCACAAGGGCGGCGCGACCCACGGCTACCGGGTCAGCGACGGGAACCGCGTGATCACCTACATGCCCGATCACTGTCCCACGGTGCTCGGGCCCGGCCCGGACGGGTGGGGCGAGTACCACCCGGACGCGCTGGACCTGGCCAGCGGCGCGGACCTGCTCATCCACGACGCGTTCCTGATGCCCGAGGAGGTCGAGGCCGAGGCCTTCTTCGGCCACGCGGCGGCCGACTACGCGATCGGGCTGGGCCGGCGGGCCGGGGCCCGGCGGGTCCTGCTGACCCACCACAAGCCGGCCCGCACCGACGACGAGCTCGACCGGCTGGCCCGCCGCGTCGCCGGGGGACCGGTGGAGGCCATCGTGGCCGCCGAGGGCGAGATGCTCGAGCTTTGACCTCCTCCCACGCTGCCGCGGCCCCGGCCGACGCGATCGTCGTCGGCTCCGGGCCGAACGGGCTGGCCGCGGCCGTGACGCTGGCCCGGGCGGGCCTGCGCGTGCACGTCATCGAGGGGGCGGACACGCCCGGCGGCGGCTGCCGGACCGAAGAGCTGACCCTGCCGGGGTTCCGGCACGACGCCTGCTCGGCGGTGCACCCGCTGGCCGGCGCCTCGCCCTTCTTCGCCGGCACCGACCTGGCGGGCCGCGGGGTCCGGCTGCTGACCCCGAAGGTGGCCTTCGCCCACCCGCTGGACGGCGGGCGCGCCGCGGCCGTGGCCGGATCGGTGCTGCAGACCGCCGAGGAACTCGGGCCCGACGGCGCCGCGTACCGGCGGGCGATCGAGCCCCTGGTGCGGGACATGCCGCTCACCCTGCCGACCATCCTCGGGCCGTTGCGGTCGGTGCCCCGGCACCCGCTGGCCATGGCCCGTTACGGCCTGCCGGGCCTGCTGCCCGCCAGCGCGCTGGCCCGGCGGTTCCGCGGGCAGGAGGCCAAGGTGCTGGTCGCGGGCACGGCCGCGCACGCCATGCTCCCGCTCACCGCGCCGCTCACCAGCGCCTTCGCCGCGCTGTTCCTGATGACCGCGCACACGGTCGGCTGGCCGGTCGTGGACGGCGGCAGCGCCCGGATCATCGACGCGCTGGCGGGCGAGCTGGAGTCGCTGGGCGGCCGGGTCGAGACCGGCCGCTGGGTCCGGTCCCTGGACAGCCTGCCGCCGGCCCGGGCGGTCCTGCTCGACGTGACCCCGCGCCAGTTCGTGGCCCTGGCCGGCGGCCGGCTCCAGGCCTGGGAGCGCCGGGCGCTGGAGCGCTTCCGGTACGGCCCCGGGGTCTGCAAGGTCGACTGGGCGCTCAGCGGCCCGGTGCCGTGGGACGCCGCGGCCTGCCGGGAGGCGGGCACGGTGCACGTCGGCGGCACGTTCGAGCAGGTCGCCCGGAGCGAGTCCGAGGTGGCGGCCGGGAGGCACCCCGAAGCCCCGTTCTGCCTGGTGACGCAGGCGGGCGTGGTCGATCCCGGCCGGGCGCCCGAGGGGAAGCAGACCCTGTGGGGCTACTGTCACGTGCCGTCCGGCTCCACGGTGGACATGTCCGGCCGGATCGAGGCGCAGATCGAGCGCTTCGCGCCCGGCTTCCGCGACCTGATCCTGGCCCGGTCGGTCCGCACGGCCGCCGACATGGAGCGGTACAACCCGAACGACGTGGGCGGCGACGTCAGCGGCGGCGCGGCGACCCTGCGGCAGACCTTCTTCCGGCCCACGGCGCGGTGGAACCCGTACCGCACGTCGCTGCGCGGCGTCTACCTGTGCTCGTCGTCCACCCCGCCCGGCGGCGGGGTGCACGGGATGTGCGGCGACTGGGCGGCCCGGACGGCCCTCGCCGACCTGGGCGTACACCGCTGATCTGCCGCACCCTGACCCGGAGGACGAGTGCTCATGCGCGACGAGAAGATCGGCGAGTTCCTGGACCGGGTCGCCGACCGAGTGCCAGCACCGGGCGGGGGTGCGTCGGCCGCCCTGCAGTCCGCGCTGGGCGCGGCCCTGCTCGGCATGGTGGCCCGCTACAGCACCGGCGAGCAGTACGCCGAGCACCAGGAGGCGATCGGCCGCATCATCGCCGAGGCGGACGAACTGCGCAGCATCGCGCTCCGGCTCGCCGACGCGGACGCCGAGGCGTTCATGGCCGTGGCCGAGGCCTACCAGATGCCCAAGTCCGCCGAAGCGGACCGGGCCGCCCGCGCCGGGGCCATCGCCCGGGCCCTGGTCAACGCGGCCTGGCCGCCGGCCCAGGTCATCGGCGTGGCCGGCATGGTGGTGGACCTGGCCGAGGCGCTGGCGGTGATCGGTAACCGCAACGTCATCAGCGACGTGGCCGCCGCCGCGGAGGCGGCCCGGGCCGCGGCGGCCACCGCCCGGGTGAACGTCGAGATCAACCTGGCCGGCGTCTCGGACGCTCAGGCCAGCCTGGAGATGATCGCCCAGGCGGACAAGGCGGACGCCATCATCGCCCGGGCCGAGCAGGTCACCGGCGCCGTCCGGGACCAGATCCGCGCCTGAACCGCGACCGGCACGACCGCCTTCCATGATCGCGGAGACTTTTTGCCGCCCAGCGACCACGCTCCTCCGCGATCATGAAGGGCCGCCTGGCTCGGCCGGGCCGCCTGGCCCCGCCGGACCGCCGCCGGGCTCCGCGGGGCCGCGGAGCCGGACCAGGTGGTCCCGGATGACCTGCTCCATCTGGCCGTAGAACTCCACGATCAGCCGCAGCTCGTCGTCGGTGTACCGGGTCACCACTCCCTGCCAGGCCTGGACCAGCGGCAGGAAGACCGGGGCGACGTCGCGGAGCGCGCTGTCCAGCACCAGGCGGATCACCACCCGGCGCCGGTCCTTGGGGTCGCGCTCCCGGCGGACGTAGCCGGCCTCTTCCAGCCGGTCGGCCACCCCGGTGATCGAGGCGGTGGTGAGCCCGGTCTGCCTGGCCAGCTCGCCGGCGGTCATCTCGCCGCTGAAGCTCAGGATGTTCAGGCAGTTCAGGTCGGTCGCGTTCAGGCCGATCCGGTCGGCGGCGGCCTGGCCCATGAGCTGCATCAGGGAGTTGGTCTTGCGGAATCCCTCGCCGAACTCGGCCGCCAGCCTGGCCCGCTCCGGCCGGCCGGCGCCGATCGCCTCGATCCAGGGCACGTCCCAGTCGTGCCCGCCCGCGCCCGGCTGACCAGCGTCTTGCTCGCCCCCGCCCTGCTGGCCGGCCGCCGGCCCGCCGGCGCCTTGCTGACCGGCTCCCTGCTCACCAGCCCCGCCTGACGGCTCCGGCGACTCCTCGGACATGGTTAAGCTCCCTATTCGTTAATCTGCCTAGACAATAGCTCACCAAGATGTTAGGTTGCCAAGAGTGTAGTCCGAACACCTCCCGAGAAGCGGAGATCACCATGACATCCGACGCTCAGATCCTGGCACCTCCCGGGGCCGAAGGCGACGGCGTCGACCCGCGGCGCTGGCTGACCCTGGTCATCCTGCTGCTGGCCGCGTTCATGAACCTCCTGGACGTGTCGATCGTCAACATCGCGATCCCGTCCATCCAGCGGGACCTGAACGCCAGCTACGCCGACGTGCAGTGGGCGCTCGCCGGGTACACCCTGGCCTACGCGCTGGTGCTGATCACCGGCGGCAGGCTCGGCGACACCTTCGGCCGCAAGCGGCTGTTCCTGATCGGCGTGACCGGCTTCACGATCATGTCGGCCCTGTGCGGGGCCGCGCAGAGCCCCGGGATGCTCATCGCCTGCCGGGTGGTGCAGGGCGCGATGGGCGCGATCATGGTCCCGCAGGTGCTGGCCGTGATCCAGGTCATCTTCCCGCCCAGGGAGCGCATCAAGGCGCTGGCCGGGTTCGGGGTGACCGCCGGCCTCGGCACGGTCAGCGGGCCGCTGCTCGGCGGGCTGCTCATCCAGCACAACCTGTTCGGCCTCGGCTGGCGGCCGATCTTCCTGATCAACGTCCCGGTCGGCATCCTCGCCGTGGCCGCGTCCGCGGTGCTGGTCCGCGAGTCCCGGGCTCCGCGCCCGCCGAAGCTGGACCCGGTCGGCGTCGGCCTGGTCAGCGCCGCGCTGCTGCTCCTGCTCTACCCGCTGGTCGAGGGGCGCCAGCTGGGCTGGCCGGCCTGGACGTTCGTCTCGATGGCGGCGTCGGTGCCCGTGTTCGCGGCGTTCATCGGCTACGAGCGGGTCAAGGAGCGCCGGGACGGCTCCCCGCTGGTGCCGATGGGCCTGTTCCGCGAGCGCGGGTTCAGCGCCGGGATGGCCATCGCGGTGGTGTTCTTCCTCGGGATCGCCTCGTTCGGGCTGGTGCTGACCCTGTTCCTGCAGCTCGGGCTGGGGTTCACGCCGCTGCACGCGGGTCTGACGTTCCTGCCCTTCTCGCTGGGCGTGCTGGTCTCCTCGGGCGCGGCAGCGCGGCTGGCGCCGCGGTTCGGCCGCGGGGTCACCATGGCCGGGGCGCTCGTCATCGCCGGCGGGATGGCCGGGCTGATCGGCATCGCGCACCACTACGGGGCGGCCGTGACCACCTGGGAGCTCACGCCCGGCCTGTTCGCCGCGGGCCTCGGCCTGGGCGCGGTGATCGCGCCGCTGGCCGACATCGTGCTGGACCGGGTGCCGAAGCAGGACGCGGGCTCGGCGTCCGGCGTGTTCAACACCGGCCTGCAGCTGGGCAACTCGATCGGCATCGCGCTGATCGGCGTGATCTTCTTCGGCCTGCTCGGCAGCCAGTCCGGGCCCGCGGCCGCCGCGGTCGCGCCCCAGCTGCGCACCGGGCTGGTGGCGGCCGGCGTCCCGGCCCAGTACACCGGGCGGATCGAGACCCAGTTCCGCAGCTGCCTGCACGACCGGCTGGTCGCCGCGGACCCGACGGTGACGCCGCCCTCCTGCCGGCCCGGCCCCGCCGAGCAGGCGCTTCCCGCCGCCGCCCACCAGGTCCTCGCGGGGGCGGGCGGCAGCGCGGTGCGCCAGGACTTCGCCGCCGCGCTGGTCCGCACGCTGTGGTTCCAGGTCGGCGTGTTCCTGCTGAGCTTCCTGATCATGCTGGCCCTGCCCCGGCGAGCCGGCCGCCGGGCGGCCGAGAGCGCCGCGCCCGCGGAGAGCACGCCCGCCCCGGCACTGGCCGACGGGATCGTAACCCCGTGACCGAAACCGACACGACGGCCCGAACTGGTGGCTCCTTCGACGCCAGTGACATCGAGACCACGATCCGGATCCGGCCAGCCGCCCCAGAGCGGGCACAGCCACTGCTTCCCGTCGACCAGAACGGAGAAACACGATGACCACACAACGACTCCCGGGAACCGAGGCGGCCCGGCACGGCACCGGGGACGCCGACCTCACGGTCATGCTCGCCGCGCACGACGCGTTCCGCCGCGACCTGATCAGCCTGGCCCGGGCCGCGACCGCCGCGGACCGGGCGGACCCCGACCGGCGCGAACGGGTCGGCCGGGGATGGGAGGTGTTCAAGCGCCAGCTGCACTTCCACCACACCGGCGAGGACCGGCTCATCTGGCCGAGGCTGGCCGAACGCCTGGCCCACAGCGAAAGCGCGATGTCCACCCTGCAGGCCATGGAGGAGGAGCACGCCCTGGTGGACCCGCTGCTCGACGCGGTCGACGCCGCGTTCGCCGATCCCGTCGGTGACCGGCTGGCCGGCACCGTCGATGAGCTCGTCACCACCCTGCACAGCCATCTCGCGCACGAGGAGCGGGACGCGCTGCCGCTGATCGGGACCGCGCTCACGGCGGCGGAGTGGCGCGCGGTCGGGCTGCGGCTCGGCCGGGAGAACGGGATCTCCGGCAGCTCGGAGTTCTTCGCCTGGATGCTCGACGACGTTCCCGCCGACGAGGTGACCGCGGTGCTGGCCGAGCTGCCGCTCCCGCTGCGGCTGGTGTACCGGGCGGCGTGGCGGCCGCGCTACGCCAGGGTCGCCCGCTGGTAACCGCACGGGGAGGGACAGGCATGCAGATCGCGATCCTGGGCGCCACCGGGGGCATCGGCGGCCACGTGCTGGACTGGGCGCTGCGGGCCGGGCATCCGGCCCACGCGCTGGCCCGCGACCCGCAGGCGCTCGCCCCGGCGCCGGGCCTGACCGTCACCCGCGGCGACGCTCTCGACGCGAACGCGGTGGCCCGGGTGGTCGACGGAGCCGACGCCGTGGTCTCGGCGCTCGGCCCGCGCGGCGCGAAGACGCCCTCCGGGCTGCTGGCCGGGGCGGCCAGCGAATACGGTCCGCGCGATGCAGAAGACCGGGGCCACGCGCCTGGTCTGCGTGTCGGCGGCCGGCGCCTACGTCACCGGGGACCCGGACATGAGCTGGCTGATCAAGGCGATCCTGCCCCGGGTCCTGGCCAGGCAGTTCGCGGACGTACGCCAGATGGAGGACGTGATCCGGGCCTGCGACCTGGACTGGACGCTGGTCCGGGCGACCAGGCTGGTCAACCGGCCCGGCACCGGGCGGTACCGGGTCAGCCCGGACTACCCGCCGCGCGGCGGCGGCAAGATCGCCCGCGCCGACGTGGCCCACTTCATCGCCACCGCGCTCACCGAGGACGCCTGGCCGCGGGCCGCGCCCGCCCTCGCCTACTGAAGCGGCCTCCCGCGGCCGCGTATCCGGCGGCTAACAGCGGACCGGTTATCCCCTGGCGAGCCGGCGGGCTGGCCGCCTCCGCCGCGCCTGGGTACCGGTAGATGTACCAAATGGCAGGTAATAGCCGGTGATAGTCGGCCTCACAGGTACATTTGCCAGCGCCCCGCGTGGCCGAGGCGCTGTCACGGTCGCGCGGCCGTGAGCCACGCGGACCAGTCGGGGCCGGGATAGCGCTGCCCCATCCCGCTGACCGTCTCCGAAGTCCAGAACGGGTGGCCCGGTGGCGGGAAGCCGAACAGCTCCAGCTGGCGCGGCGAAGCCCGGGCCACGAAGCGGTACCAGGCCGGCTCGTGACTGCGGTCGGCCCAGGCGTGGCGGTGGCCCCACTCGGCCGCGGCCGGGCGGTAACTGAGGTGCAGGGTGTACCGGGCGCCCCGCGGCGCGGTCAGCGCGGTGCCCCGGTGGAAGGTGCCCGGATCCCACGCGACCACGGTCCCGGCCGGGCCGGCCGCGGACACCTCCGCCGCGTACAGCTCCGGGCTGCCGCCGGCGGCCACGAAGCCGCCCTCGCCGTCGGATCCGTCCGTGCGCGGGTACCAGTTCGGCTTGGCCGGCAGGCCGGCGGTACGGGCCCGGGACACGAAGTGCGGGGGACCCAGCTCGTCAGACACGTCCACCAGGTAGACGAACATCTCCAGCTGCTGGTAGCCGGGCGCGGTCGTCGGCACCAGGACGGTGTGGTTGAGATAGTCGCGGTGCAGGGCCTGGTCGTAATCGGCCGCGCCGGTGTACTTGGCCCAGGCCTCGGCCGAGTAGATGCGGATGTCGGAGTCGGCCAGCAGCGCCCCGGCCAGCCCGGCCAGCCGGTCATGGACGGCCAGCAGGCTCAGCTCGGTACTGGCGAACGGGAACGTGTCGATCCCGGCGAACTCATCCCCCAGGTAGCGGCCGTACCGCGGGTCGGCGCGGTCGTGGAACCCGTCGGCCGAGGGAAACATCATGCCCAGCTCGGCCAGGCCCGGGGCTAGCTCGTCGCCTGTGAGGAACCCGGGCAGGACCGCGAATCCGTCCGCCCGCCAGGCGCGGCCGGGGTCGCTAACGTCCATGGCCGCAGCATGCCCGCTGGTCTCACCGGCCGCAGCTCATTTTCCGGCGCTCCGGCGCCAGTCCCGCGTCTGCCGGGCGGCGCTAGCTGAGCATGCCCGGGGTCGGCAGGCACGGTGCAGGGCAGATGGAGGCAGCTGGGGATGGCGTGAAACTCACGGCACCTGCTGCTGCCTGACCTGCCTGAACCCGGCGGGGACCGGCACGTTCAGGTTGCCCGGGCCGGGCGGGGAGGCTGCCCGGGCCGGGGCTTCAGGGACTGAGCCCGGCGAACCTGGCGAAGTTGTCGCCGAGCAGGCCGTCGAGCTTGCGCTGCGGGATCGGCTCCAGGCCCAGGGCGCCGGCCTCCTGGTTGACCGAGCGCACCTTCTCCGCCAGCGCGACCGGGTCGTAGAGGAATCCCGGGTAGTCGGTGCCGAAGAACAGCTTCTCCAGCGGGACGAACATCGGCTCGCACCGGTGCAGCAGCAAGAACAGGTCCCGCCGGGTGATGCTGGCCAGCAGGTAGGACAGCTCGCCGTAGAAGTTCGGGTGCTTGGTCAGCAGGAACAGCGCCTCGTCGACCCACGGGTGGCCGCAGTGCGCCACGATCACGCGCAGGTCGCGGAAGCACCGGCCGACGTCGTCGAGCAGGGCGGGGCGGCCCAGTTCCAGCGCCGCGTCGATCCGGGTCGACCCCGCCTGGTGGATCATCACCGGGAGGCCGAGCTCGCCCGCGGCCTGGTAGACCGGGAACGCGAGGTCGCGGTCGGCCGGCGACCAGTGCTGGTACATCGGGTACAGCTTCAGCCCGGCCAGGCCGAGCTCGCCCACCGCCCGGCGCAGCTCGGCCACCGCCGCCGCCGGCCCGCGGAAGGCGGGATTGACCGACGCGAAGCCGATGAAGCGGCCCGGGTCCGCCCGGACCACGGCCGCCACGTAGTCGTTGCACCGCTCCGGGTCGGGCGGCCCGGGCACGCCCAGCGCGCCGCCGGTGTCCACGGTGCCGATCAGCCGCCCGTCGAGGTACTGCGGCGAGACCGCGAGGACCACGATCTTGTCGAATCCCGGGTGGTCGCGCAGGGACTCCGCCGGGCCGATCACCGGCCAGCCCCGGCCGGAGTAGCCGCTGGCCTCCCACTCGTCGTCGGTCGGCATCCGGTGCGAGGGCAGCAGGCCCATGCTGCGGAAGATGCACAACGAGCCCTCGCGGCCGTAGGCGGCGGTGAACTCCGGGTCCGCCGCGAGGCTCAGGATGTGGCTGTGCGCGTCAATCAGCACCGCGACCGCCTCCCGCGTGCGCGGGCCCCGGCAGCCCTCAACGCCCGCTGATGTCCGGGACCACCATCTTGTCCAGCACCCGGACGAACGCGGCGTTGGCCTTCTCCAGAACCGCGGGCTCGTCGACCGTGACGATCCGGCGACCTTCCATAACGATCTTCCCGTCGATGATCGTGGTGTCCACGCAGCTGCCGTTGGCCGCGAACACCAGGTGCGAGAACAGGTGGTCGGCGTTGCCGGGCATCAGCGGCGTGAACATCTGGCTCTTCAGGTCGACCAGGATCACGTCGGCCTTGTGCCCGGCGGTGAGCTGGCCGGTGTCGTGGCCCAGGGCGGCCGAGCCGTTCCTGGTGGCCATCCGGACCACGTCCGGGGCCTGCTGCAGGCTGGCGTCCACCCGGGTGGCGCGGTGCATGAGCGAGGCGAACTTCATCACCTCGAACAGGTCCCGGCTGTTGTTGCACTCGGCCGCGTCGTGCCCCAGCCCCACGTTGAGGCCGGCGGTCAGCATCTCCGGCACCCGGGCCACGCCGTTGCCCAGCTTGGCGTTGGACGAGGGCTGGTGCGAGATCTGGGTGCCGGTCTCCCGCATCAGCGCCATCTCGGTGTCGGACAGCCACACGCAGTGCGCGGCGATGGTGTTGCGGCCGAGGATGCCGCAGTCGTAGGCCACCTCGGTCGGCCGCCGGCCGAACCGCTGCTTGGAGTTCTCCACCTCGGTCAGCGACTCGTTCAGGTGGATGTGGATCCCGGTGCCGAGATCGTCGGCCAGGGCCCGGGTATCGCGCAGCAGCCCCTCCGAGGCGAGCGGCAGCCACTCGATGCCGACGTAGACCTCGACCCGCCCGTCGGCCTTGCCGTGGTTGGACCGGTACGCCTGCTCGTTGATCTCCAGGGTGTCCAGGTCGTGCTCGTCGTCGGCGACGTCGTTGCACAGCACCGCCCGGATCCCGACCTCCTCCGCCGCCGCGGCCAGCGCGTCGAGGCGGCGGTACATGTCGTTGACCGTGGTGACGCCGCACCGGATCGACTCGGTGTAGCTGGCCAGCGCGGCCCAGTAGGCGGCGTCGTCGTCCAGCGCGCGGATGATCGGGTACCAGCACGTCTCGAGGTACTCCCACAGCGGCAGGTGATCGCTCCACCCCTTGCCGAGCGCGGTGTGGTAGTGCAGGTCGACCAGCCCGGGCAGCACCGCCTTCCCCTCGGCGTCGATCACCTGGGCGCCCTCGGCCGTCTGGCGCGCGGCCACCTCGCCGGCCGGGCCCACGTCGGCGATCCGGTCTCCCTCCAGCACGACCGAGCCGCCGAAGTGGACGTCGCCCGCGTCGTTCATCGTGACGACGGTGCCGTTCTTGATCAGGATCCTGCCGGCCATGGCTGCTCCGTTCAGTTCGGGACGAGGACCTGGCGGCCGAGGACGCTGCGGCTGCGCAGGGCGGACAGGGCATCGGAGATGCCGTCCAGGGGGTAGCGGCCCGCCAGCGGGACGACCAGCGAGCCGGCCGCCGCCATGGCGATCGCGTCGTTCAGGTCGGTCCTGGTCGCCGCGACCGTGGACACCAGGCTGGTCTCGGACAGGATGAAGTCGATCGGGTGGATGTTCAGCGGCTGGTCGGTGTAGCCGGTGCTGACGAACCGGCCCCGCGGGGCGAGCGTGCGGATCCCGGCCGTCATCGTCCCGGTGGTCCCGACCAGCTCGAAGAACACGTCCGCGCCCCGCCCGCCGGTCACGGACCGGACGGCCTCGGGCAGCGCGGCGTAGTCCTCATCCGGGGCCAGAACGATGACGTCCGCGGCGCCGTGGGCCCGCGCGAGCTCCGCCTTGTCGGCGGAATCGGCCACCGCGATGACCGTGGCCCCGGCGCGGGAGGCCGCCTGGATCACCAGGATGCCGACGCCGCCGACGCCGTTGACCACGGCGGTCTGGCCGGATTCCAGCCCGGACATCCGGGTCGCGTGCACCGCGGTCATGCCCGCGCAGGTCAGCACCGCGGCGGTGGCGAAGTCCACCGCGTCGGGCAGCACCGCGAGGTTCCGCTCCGGGGCCAGCACGTAGTCGGCGTCGCCGCCGTCCCGGTTGAAGCCGAGCTGGCCCGGCTCGGTGGTGCACAGGTTCTGCCGTCCGAGCAGGCACTGCGCGCAGGCGCCGCAGAACAGCTTGTTGAAGACCGCGACGCGGGTGCCGGCGGTGATCGCGGTGCCGGAGCCGGCCTCCACCACGATCCCGGCCGCCTCGTGGCCGAGCGTCATCGGGTAGGAGTCGGGCCTGATCATCCCGTCCATGATGTGCAGGTCGGTGCCGCAGACCCCGGCCGCGTGCACCCGGATCAGCGCCTCGCCCGGGCCGGGCCGCGGGGTGTCGACCTCGCCGCAGCGCACGGTGAGGTCCTGCTGGACCTGGATCGCTCGCATCGGTCCCTACCTTTCCTGGCCAAGCTCGTCGGCGTGTCGCACCGTCAGGGGAACGACGGCGAGTATCGGCATAAAGTGGTGTAACCAGGGCCGGGCTGGGCTCTGGCCGGGCCGTCGGGACCCGGAAGGCGAGCGGATTCAGCCGCTTGAGCAGTCATGTCCCAGAATTCGCCTTCGTAGCGAATCGAGATGCTGAACACCGCCGACAGCCGGGCCCACTGTCCGGCGTCGGCGGGGTCGGCCAGCCGGTCGAGCAGGCCGGTGGTCTCCGCCACCAGCGCGTCGTACTCGGCGTTGCCGAACATGCGGATCCAGTCCGCGTACACCGGGTCGCCCGGCAACGCCGCCATCAGCGGCTGCGCGATCTCCCCGTAGCTCCACTGGCAGGGCAGCAGCGCGGCCAGCCCCTCGGCGCAGCCGTCCTGCGCGCACACGTGCAGCAGGTGCCGGGTGTAGGCGTAGGTGACCGGGTGCAGCGCGGCCGGGCCGGGCAGCCGGTCGGCGGACCCGCCCAGCCGGGCCAGGAAGTCCAGGTTCGCCGGGATCTCCGTGCCCACGATCTGGCGGCCGAACCTGGACAGCACGTCCAGGGCCGGCCGGTCCGGCGCCTTGGCCATGGTCAGCGCGATCGCGCGGGCGTAGTCCTCCAGGTAGCGGACGTTCTGCTCGAAGTAGCGGCGGAACGTCTGGTGCGGCAGGGTGCCCGCCGCGATGGCGGCGACCATCGGGTGGCTCACCGCCGCGGTCCAGGCGTCGCGCCCCGCGGCGCGCAGGGCGGCCGATGCGGTCTCCGGCCCCGCGGCGGGCGGTCCCGTGGTGGGCGGCACAGCGGTGGGCGGTCCCGCGGTCTCCGGCCCCGCGGTGGGCGGTCCCGTGGTGGGCGACTCCGCGGTGGGCGACACGGTGGCCGGCCCGGTCCTCGTGTCCGGCGACCCCGTAGCGGGCGGTCCCGTGGTGGGCGACACAGCGGGCCTCACGGAGGGCTGCCCGATCCGGGCAGCGCGCGCAGCTGGTTGTCGCGGACGCTGCGGATGTGCTCGCGCATGAACCTCTCGGCCGCCTCGGGGTCGCGCCGCTCGATGGCCTCGTAGATCTGCGCGTGCTCGCGGACCGACGCCGCGTTCCGGCCGGGGATCTCGCCGGCCAGCAGCCCGATGCGGGTCAGGTGGTCGGCCAGGTTGTCGAGGATGGACCGGATCCGCAGGTTGCTGACCTCGCCGAACAGCACGGTGTCGAACTCGGAGATCAGCCGCACCAGCTCGGGGCCGCCGCCCTCGTCGTTCAGGCGCACGCATTCCCGGGCGATGCGGCCGAGGTCGGCCAGGCCCTTGTCGGTCATGGACTCGGCCGCCGAGCGCGCCGTCGCCACCTCGATGATCTCGCGGAGCTCGTAGATCTCCCTGAGGTCCTGCGCGGTGTACTGGGTGACGACGGCGCTCTTGAACGAGCTGAGCTCCACCAGGCCGTCTTGCTCGAGCCGGGCCAGGGCCTCGCGCACGGGTGTCTTGCTGACGTTCAGCCCCTGGGCCAGGGCCGCCTCGCGCAGGCGTTCACCCGGCGGGATCCGCAGTTCCACGATGGCGGCCTTGAGCTGGTCGTAGGCGACGTCGGTCATCGTCCGGTGCTCGGAGAGCGCGCCGAACGGCGACGGGGCATGAGCGTGGGCGCGGCCGCCGTAGCCGGGACGGGTCATCGGTTACCTCCAGCAGGTGAAGGCGGGGTCGGAAAGGATGGGGCAGGCGGGGGCGGCGAGGATGGGGCAGGCGGGGACGGGGCCCGATCGGGTGAGGGCACGGCCGGGCGGCCGGCCGAAGGCGCGGCCGGCGGCCGGGCCGGGGCTGCGGACATGATCGCCGGCGAAGGCGCGGACGGTGGCCATCCGGTCGGCGCCCAGCGGGAACACGTGCACCGAGTCCACGCCGGCCCCGAGCACGTCGCGGATCCGGCCGGCGGCTTCGCCGGAGTTCCCGGCCAGGGCCATCTTCCGGACGAAGCCGTCCGGGAGCAGCCGGGCGGCGGCGTCCGCCTCCTGGAACTCGCCGCCCGCGTAGCTGGCCCGGACGGTCCCGGCGATGTCGGCGGGCAGGCCCGCCAGCGTGCACAGGTGCGGCGCGGTCTGCGGGAACCAGGCGGCGATCGAGCGGCCGGCCGCCAGCGCGGCATCCTCGTCGTCGCTGATCGCGCCGTAGGCGAACAGCGCGGTGTGCGGCCGGGGCCGGCCCGCGGCCCGGGCGCCGCGGTCGATGTGCTCCAGGGCCCAGGTGACCGCGTCCGGGAACAGGCCGATGAGCAGGATCACGCCGTCGGCCAGGCCGCCCGCCAGCTCCAGGGTCCGCGGCCCGCTGGCCGAGACGTAAACCGGCAGCCCGGGCCGGGCGCCGAACCGGAGCCTGGCGTGGTCCAGGGTGAAGCCGGGCCTGGTGACCGTGACCTCGTCACCGGACCACAACGCGCGGATGGCCTCGATGGCGTCGGCCAGGTCGGCCGGGGCGCAGGGCTTGTGGCCGAGGGCGAGCAGGGGCCGGTCGCCGGCGCCGATGCCGAGGATGGCCCGCCCGGCCGACACCTCGTCCACGGTGGCGGCGGCCGCCGCGGTGATCGCCGGGTGCCGGGTGACCGGGTTGGTGACCGCGGTGCCGAGCCGGAGCCGGGAACTGCTGACGGCGGCCAGGGTCAGGTAGGCGTAGCTGTTGCGGGCGTGCAGGGAGGAATCGGTGAGCCAGAGGTAGTCGTAGCCGAGCGACTCGATCTCGGCCACCATGGCCGTGAAGCTGGCCGGCGGGTCGACTCCCTGCAGGGCGACGCCATAACTAGGGCCGGTCACTGCCACCTCCTTCCCAGCCGGCAATGGTAGCGGCGGCGCAGCCGAGCCCGGCGCCAAGCGGCGAGGTGTCGATCCATTCGTCGGGGGTGTGCTCGCCGCCGCCGGTGGTGACCCCGATCGCGATGGCCCGGCACGGCCGGCGCGCAGGTCGACCAGGAACACGCCTGCGGGCCGGCGTTGACGGCCTCGCCGCCGGAGAACAGCCCGACGTGACCGAGGACCGGTGGCCGGGCCCGGTCCAGGCGCCGCGGGCAGCGCGGCGGCCGGCACCATCGCGCGGCGGCTGCACCGCGCTGGGCGCCCCGCACGTCCCAGCGGTACTCGGCCCGAACCGTGCCCGCCAGCGGTTGAGCCGACGCCGACGGTCGCGTCCGGCCCAGGTAGTCCCTCGATGGCCACACGGCGGCCGTAGGACCTGCTCGTTCGGCGTGCGGCGGATCACCGCGCTGCTGAGCGTGCTGGCCTGCGGCGAGGCGTCCTGGGGGTCATGAGGCCACCACCACGCCCGCGTCCTGCAGCCGGGTGATCTGGTCTGCCGGGTAGCCCAGTTCGGCGAGCACGGAGCGGGTGTCGCGGCCGAGCGCCGGCGGCGGCCCCGGGTACGTCAGGACCGTCCGGTCCAGCCGGAACGGCGGCCCGACGACCTGGTATCCCGGGCCGGCTCGCCCGCCCCGTCCGCGCCGGCCCGCTGCGGCTGCAGGCTGCCCAGGGCCGCCACCTGCGGCCAGCCGAGCACGTCGGCCAGCCCGCGGACCTCCGCGGCCGGCACGCCGGCCGCGTCCAGGCGGTGCCGCCAGTGCTCGGTGGGCTGCCTGGTCAGCACGGCCTCGATGCGCGAGGTCAGCTCGTCGCGGTGCGCCACCCGGGCGGCGCCGTCGGCGAACCGCGGGTCGCCGGGCAGGTCCGCCAGGCCCAGGGCCTCGCAGGCCCGCCGCCACATCTGCTCGGACCCGGCGCCCGCCATGACCAGCCAGCCGTCCGCGGTCCGGAAGCCGCCGTACGGCGCGAACAGCGGCGAGTGCGTGCCGAGCAGCCCGGGCTCGCGGCCGGACACCGCGACGCTGGCCAGGACCGTGCCCAGGCCCGCGAGCCCGAACTCGAGCAGCGAGGCGGACACCAGGCAGCCCGTCCCGGTGCGCAGTCGCTCGATGTACCCGGCCAGCAGCCCGAAGGCACAGCTCAGCCCGGCGCCGACGTCGAGGAACGGGGCGCCGACCTTGACCGGCCCGGACTGCGGGCTGCCGGTGACGCTCATCACGCCGCTCTCGGCCTGCAGGATCAGGTCGAATCCGCCGCGCCCGGCCTCGGGGCCGACGTCGCCGTAGCCGGAGATGGACCCGTAGACGATGCGCGGGAACCGCCGGTGCACCGACTCCCAGTCCAGGCCGTGCGCGGCCAGGCTCCCCGGGCGGGAGTTCTCGACCAGCAGGTCGCAGCGGCCGAGCAGCCGGTCCATCACCTCGCGCCCGGCCTGGTCCCGGAAGTCCACCGCGATGCTGCGCTTGCCCGCGTTCAGCGCCATGAACAGCACCGACTCACCGCCGGCCCGTTCGGTGCCCTGGGCCCGGTACGGGTCCCCGGCGGGTGGCTCGACCTTCACCACCTCGGCCCCGAGGGCGGCCAGCCACATGGTGGCCTGTGATCCCGCGACGAACCGGGTGAGGTCGGCCACCCGGACGCCGCGCAGCGGTCCCTCGGGGGGGCACTCTGCTGCCCGGGGACACCCCGGACCCCATGGCCCCAGACCCCCCCGCCTCGGGCCGCGGGGGACAGTCCCCGCAGCCCCGGTTACCATGGCGCCGGCTCGGTGAACTCGCCGAACGCGTCCCGGAAGACGTCGGCCATCTCGCCGACCGTGGCGCCGGCCCGGGCCGCGTCGATCAGGCCGGGCATGACGTTCCGGCCGGACCGGGCGTCGCCGGCCAGCCGGGACAGGGCGCTGGCGTGCGCCCCGGGGTCCCGCGCGGCGACCCGGCCGCGGGTCCGCTCGGCCTGCCGCTCGCCCACGAGCGGGTCCACGTCAAAGGCCTGCGGCGGTTCCTGTCTCGACCCGTCGTCGTCGGCGTACACGTTCACGCCGACCTTCGGCCGGGCGCCGCTGGCCAGCTCCTGCTCGGTCCGGTAGGCGGACTCGGCGATCCAGCGCTGCGGGATGCCCGCCTCGATGGCGGCGGCCGCGCCGCCGAGCGCGTCGATGCCGGCCATCAGGTCCGTGGCCCTGGCCTCGAGTTCGTCGGTCAGCCGCTCCACGTAGTACGAGCCCGCCAGCGGGTCGGCGGTCCTGGTGACGCCCGATTCCAGCGCGATGATCTGCTGCGTGCGCAGCGAGAGCGTGACCGCCTCCTCGGTCGGGATCTCGTAGGCCTCGTCGTAGCCCATCACGTGGATGGACTGGGCGCCGCCGAGCACCGCGCCCAGGCACTGCAGGGTGGACCGGATGACGTTGTTCAGCGGCTGCTGGGCGGTGAGGGTGGTGCCGGAGTTCCCGGAGAAGAAGCGCAGCCGGGCCGCGGCCGGCGCGCTGGCGCCGAACCGCTCCGTGGCCACCCGGTACCAGATCCGCCGGGCCGCCCGCAGCTTGGCCACCTCCTCGAACAGGTCCAGGGTGGTGGCGAAGTGGAACGACAGCCGCGGGGCGAACGTGTCGAAGTCCAGGCCCCGGGCCAGGAACGCCTCGCAGTAGGCGGCCGCCGAGGCCATGGTCAGGGCCAGCTCCTGCACCGCGTCGCAGCCGGCCTCGCGGGCGTGGTAGCCGGTGACCGAGATCGGGTTGAACCGCGGCAGCTCCCGGGAGCTGAACTCGACCACGTCGGTGACCAGCCGCAGCGACGGGCCCGGCGGGTACAGGTACGCCTTGCGGGCCAGGAACTCCTTGAGGATGTCGTTCTGCAGGGTCCCGGTCAGGGCCCGCCACGGCACCCCCGAGCGCTCGGCCGCGACCAGGTAGGCGGCCAGGATGATCGGCGCCGTCGCGTTGATGGTGAAGTTCACCGACACCTGGTCCAGCGGGATGCCCGCGAACACGTCGGACATGTCCGCCGCGGTGTCGATCGCGACGCCGACCCGGCCGACCTCGGCGGCGGCCATCGGGTGGCCGGAGTCGTAGCCGAGCTGCGTGGGCAGGTCGAAGGCCACCGACAGCGCGGTCTGCCCCTGGTCGAGCAGGAACCGGAAGCGCTCGTTGGTGTGCTCGGGGGCGCCGAAGCCGGCGAACTGCCGCATCGTCCACAGCTGGCCGCGGTACATGGTCGGGTACGGCCCGCGGGTGAACGGCGGCTCGCCGGGCCGGCCGAGGCGCCGGGCCAGGGCGTGCTCGCCGCCGGGCAGGTCCTGCGCCGTGTAGACCATGGCGACGGGGATCCCCGAGTCGGTGGTGACCGGCGCGGCGGTGTCGGGCCCGCTGCCGGACGTCACGTCGCCGCCCGCTGATCCGCGAGGCTGAGCAGGCCGGCCACGACGTCGGGCAGCAGGCTGCCGGCCGGGTAGACGGCGGCCACGCCCATCTCCCGGAGCTGGTCCGCGTGGGCGGCCGGGATCGTGCCGCCCATGACCACGGGGATGTGCCCGGCCCCCTGCTCGGCGCGCCGCGCGAGGATCTGCTCGGCCAGCGGCAGGTGCGCCCCGGACAGCACCGAGATCCCGATCAGGTCCACGTCCTCGGCGACCGCGGCGGCCACGATGGCCGCGGGGGACTGCCGCAGGCCCAGGTAGATCACCTCGGCCCCCGCGTCCCGCAACGCGAACGCGATCACCTTGAGCCCCCGGTCGTGCCCGTCCAAGCCGGGTTTGGCGAGCATTATTTTTCGCCTCCGGGGCGCTTGGAGGCGCTCCCTTCCCTCGTCGCTCGGTCGCAGGCTCCCTCGCTCCTCAGTCCAGGCAGCGCCGCGCCCCTTTGGCGAGATCACGACACGATTCCCTCGGCCATCACCACGGCGCCGTCGAGTTCCAGGACCGCGTCCCGCATCACGCAGTCCAGGTGCGCGACCGCGGCGACCTGGCCGCCGTAGGCGATCGAGTTGCCCAGCGCGATGTGCGCCGACCCGCGGGAGGACTCGGTCTCCATCGGCACCGAGCAGACCGTGCCCGCCGGGTTGAAGGCCACCGACACCTCGGCGATGTTGGACATCCGGTCGTCGCGGCAGCGTTCCAGCATCGACACCAGCCGTCCGCGGGCGGCGCCCTCGACCGCGGTGAGCTGGCCGCGGTCCACGTACAGGAACACCGGCTCGTCGAGCGGCCCCTCGCCCATGAACAGCAGGTCGGCGTCGATGACCACCACGCCGGTGGCGGTGCCCTCCACCGGGGCGGTGCCCGCCTCCACGTCGGGCGGCGCCATGTAGGCGCCGGGCTCGCGCGCCATGCCGTGCAGCACCCGTCCCGGCCGATCCTCGACCGAGCCGCGCAGGTCGGTCCCGCCCCGGCTGGTCAGCCGGAACGTCGACGCCCGGCCCCAGGCGCGGCCCACGGTCTCGGCGTCGATCCGCAGCCGCTCGAAGTCCACGGCCAGCGGGCCGTCCGCGCGGAACGTGTCGAGCCGGACCCCGGGCATGGCCAGGTAGCGGGCGCCGCGGTCGGTGGCGGCCCGCCTGGCCGCCGACGACCCGATGAACAGGCTGGTCAGCTCGATGATCGCGGGCGCGTCCCGCATCATCGCGGCCACCGCCGCCGGCGGCTCGGCCCCGGGCAGACCAGGGCTCGGCATCAGCGCGATCAGGGGGGTGGCGTCCCGTTGCGTAATGCCGTGGGCGAGGCCGGTCACGACGTCCGGGTCCGTGCCATCGTCGGCGAGCAGGACGACCTCCTCGCCCGCGGCGACCGCGAGGCACTGGTCGAGCACGTTGTCGAAGGGGGTCACGGTGTCTCCCGCTCGCCCCGGGGTCCCGCCCGCTTCCCCATTCCCACTGCACTGCACCGCCTTCCCTCGTCGCCGGTCGCAAGCTCCCTCGCTCCTCAGTCCAGGCGCCGCCCCGTCCCTCCGGCTCGCTCATCATGGCCGGGCCAGGGCGAGCGCGGCGAACACGGCGTACGCCCGCGTCGCCTCGTGGAGGTCGGCGATCGGCAGGTGCTCGTCCGGGCAGTACACCGGCGGCCCGCCGGGGCCGAAGATGACCGTCGGCACCTTGTCGCCGAAGCTGGCGGTGTCGCCGAGCCAGCTCTCGGTGACCAGCCGGGGCTCGTCGCCCCGGATCGTGCGTACCGCGCGGCGCATCAGGCGCACCACCTCGTCGTCCGGCCGGGCCAGGTAACTGCTCTTGACGTCGGCCAGCTCGATCTGCGCCACCAGCCGGTCGTCGGCCGCTCGCGCCTCCTCCAGGCACCGGCTGATCTCGGCGCGGACCTGCTCGACCGTGACGCCGGGCTGCGGGCGGCAGTCGACCCTGATCACGCACTCGTCCGGGATCATGGACGGCCCGCCGGGCGGCAGCCCGCCGTAGATCCGCCCGGGCACCACGTAGGTCTCGGCGCCGAACATCTCCCGGACGTCATCGGCCAGGTCCGGCTCGTACCGGGAGGCGTCCAGGGCCAGCACGACGCGGGCGGCGAGGGTGTTCGCGTTGATGGCCAGGTGCTTGTGGCAGCTGTGCGCCGACTTGCCGAGCACGGTGATGTCGAAGTAGTAACGGCCCCGGTGCCCGAGGCAGATCTGGTTGTCGGTCAGCTCGCCGAGCACGCACAGGTCGGCCGGGTACGCGCCGAAGTAGGCGATCGCGCCGGACTGGTCGCCCATGTGGTCGCTGACCGCGGCCATGGCCACGGTGCCCGACAGCGGCAGCCCGCTGCGCGCCAGCGCCTCGATCGCGGCGATCTGGCAGGCCAGCGCCGCCTTCATGTCCATGATCCCGTGGCCGTAGACCGCGTCGCCGATGATCGCGCCGGAGAACGGGTCGGCGGCCGTCCAGCCGTGCGAGACGGTCTTGGTGTCCAGGTGGCCGGTGAGCACCAGCCGGCGCCCCGGGCCGAACGACACCTCGCCGAGCGCGTTCGGCCGGTCGGGCAGGACCGGCTGGAGTTCCACCGCCTCGAAGCCGGCCTCCTTCATGACGTCGGCCAGGAACGAGGCCAGCGGCCCCTCCTCGCCGAGGACGCTGGGAATCCGGCAGACCTGCTGGGTCAGGCGGACCGCCCGGTCGAGGTCCAGGTGCTCGAGCACCCGGCCGGCCAGCTCGCGGTCGCCCGTGGTCATGGCCGTGGTAACAACTCCGGAGCGCGGCGGACCCCCGTCGCTACGCGCCCGCATCGCTACGCGCCGCGGTCCTCGGCCCCGGCCACCTCGACCGCGGGCGCGGGCGCCCGCCGGGCCTCCTGGCCCACCGCGACCCTCCGCAGCACGTAGTAGAGCACCCCGGCCACGACGAACCCGACGTAGAAGGCGATGTCGGCGCCGCTCGAGCGCGTTCGCGAACCGGGCGCCACGATGATCGAGGTGTTCATGAACGGCACCATGGCCGCGAAGGCGACCACGAACGCCACGATCGCGGGCCAGCCGTTGCCCAGCTTGCTGAAGGCCAGCGCGCGGCGCAGGAACGACGGCGTGTACTTGGCCTTGTTGTAGTGCCAGTCGATCATCACGATCGCGCAGAACGGCGCGATCCAGTAGCCGATGAACAGCAGTATGTTCGTCGAACTTGGCCGAAGTGTCGCCGGCGTTCATCCACAGGATGGCCGCGAACGCGAGGATCGCCACCACCGCGGCGATGACCGGCCGCCGCACCCGGGCGCCGAGGGCCTGGAAGGCCAGCGACCCGGTGTAGTCGTTCATCGAGTTCGAGGTGATCGAGCCGAACACGATCGCGATCAGCGCCAGCACGCCGAGGAAGCCGCCGCCCATCAGGTCGCGCACGCCGGCCGCGGTCTGGTTGCCCAGCACGCTGGCCCCGGCCAGCCCGATGGTCTCCACCCAGACGTACGACGCGGTCAGCCCGGCCAGGGTCAGCCAGAAGATGGCCGCCTTGGAGGTGTTGGGCTTCATGTAGCGGCTGTAGTCGGAGGCGTACGTCGCCCAGGAGATCCCCTCGCTGAGCGAGATCGTCACCATCAGCACGAACGGCGCCGAACAGGACGCCGCCGTGCACGGTGTTGTGCGGCAGGACCACGTGATGCTGGAAGATCTTCACCGTGAGCACCAGGAACAGCACGATCAGGATGGCCGAGCCCCACTCCTGCAGCCGGTGCACGAACTCGTAGCCGTAGACGCTGACCGCGCCCTCGATCAGCAGGACGATCGCGACACCGACCCAGAACGGCACGTGGAACAGCAACTGGGCGGCCTGCCCGCCGAACAGCCCGACGAGCGCGTCCCAGGCGATCGACGACAGCCACTGCACGGTGCCGGGCAGCACGATCGTCTTCCCGAACGGCAGCCGGGCCAGCGGCACCTGGGCGGTGCCGGTCCTCGGTCCCCAGGTGCACAAGATCGCCACCGGCAGGGAGCCGATGATCGTGCCTATCACGATGGCCACCAGGCCCAGCCCGAAGCCGAGGCCGAACACGACGGCCAGGGTGCCGGCGAAGACGCCGGACAGTTCCATGTTGGGGGTGAACCACACGGTGAACATGCGGTATACCCCGCCGTAGCGCTGGTCTTCCGGGATCGGCGCCATTCCCTGGCCTTCCAGGGTCAGGTCGCCGGTGCGGGTGGGCCGCGCGCCCTCGTAGACCCGCAGTTCGTCAGTGGCCTCGGTCATGGTCCCTCCCGTCCGCGATGGCCGCAGCCACCGCTGCGCACGCTGCCAGGTACCTCCATGTCCGGGCGAGCCCCAGAGTGGGATACGATATATCCGATCTGAGTTCCGCCGCAATCCCCCCGCAGTGAGCCTTACCTGGCCAGGCCGGGGGAGCGGGGCCGGCGAAGCGCCCGGCCGGCGGCGCTGGGACGCGTCGCCACGGCGCCCCAGCGCCGCGAGGCGGGTGCCTCGCGGCCGGCCCGCCCGGCCGCCCCGCGCCCCCACCCCGCGGCGCCCGCGTTCCCGGGCGCCCCCGCGGCCCCCGCCCCGCGGCGCCCGCGCCCCCCCGCGGCGCCGCGGGCGCGGGTCAGGCGCCGGAGGGCCGGCGCTGCGCGGCGATCAGGTCCCGGTACCAGCCGAACGACGCCTTCGGCGTGCGCCGCTGGGTCTCGAAGTCCACGTGGACGAGCCCGAACCGCTGGTGGTAGCCCTCGGCCCACTCGAAGTTGTCCATCAGCGACCAGGCGAAGTACCCGCGCACGTCCACGCCCGCGGTCATCGCCGCGTGCACCGCCCTGAGGTGCCCGTCCAGGTAGCCGATCCGGAACTGGTCGTGCGACGGTCCCGTCGCCGGACACCTCGTCAGCGGCCGAGCAGCCGTTCTCGGTGATGTAGACCGGCGGCAGCCGGTCGCCGTAGCGGTCGCCGAACATCGTCAGCAGCTCGGTCAGGCCGGCCGGGATCACCGGCCAGCCGAACCCGGTCACCGGGTACCCGGGGATCGGCTCCATCCGGAACGGCAGCGGCGAGTCCGGCAGCGCCGACAGCCGGGTCGGGCTGTAGTAGTTCACGCCGTACGCGTCGAGCGGGACGGAGATCACCGCGAGGTCGCCGTCCAGGACGCAGTCCAGCCCGGCCGGGCCGATCCCGAAGGCGGACAGGTCCGGGTAGCGGCCCAGCAGCACCGGGTCGGCGAACATCCGGTTGTGCAGGATGTCGTACGCCTGCGCCGCGGCCACGTCGGCCGGGTCGTCGGTGGCCGCCCAGGCGGGGGCGTGGTTGTTGGTGATCGCCACCTGCCGGGCGCCCGCGGCGCGCAGCGCGGAGGCGGCCAGCCCGTGGCCCAGCAGCTGGTGATGCGCGGTCGGCAGCGCGCCGAGCATCAGCTCCTGGCCCGGAGCGTGCATGCCCAGCGCGTAGCCGAACGCGGTCACCACGAACGGCTCGTTCAGGGTGATCCACATCGGGATCCGGTCGGCGAGCCGCTCCGCGGCCAGCCCCGCGTACTCGGCGAACCGGTGCGCGGTGTCCCGCGCCAGCCAGCCGCCGTCCTCCTCCTGGAGCCGCTGCGGCAGGTCCCAGTGGAACAGGGTGGGCACCGGGGTGATGCCGCGGGCCAGCAGGCCGTCGGTCAGCCGGTCGTAGAAGTCCAGCCCGGCCTCGCAGGCCGGGCCCTTCCCGTGCGGCTGCACCCGCGGCCAGGCGATCGAGAACCGGTACGCGGTCAGGCCGAGCTCGGCCATCAGCCCGACGTCGGTGCCCCAGCGGTGATAGTGATCGACGGCCACGTCGCCGGTCTGGCCGTCCCGGACCGCGCCCGGCTGGCGGCAGAACACGTCCCAGACCGACTCGCCGCGGCCGTCCTCGGTGACCGCGCCCTCGATCTGGTAGGCGGACGTGGCCACGCCCCAGGCGAAGTCGGCGGGGAAACGCGGCATCGCGGCATCGGCATCGGTCTCGGTCATGTCGCGAGCGTACGCCACGCCATGATCGCGCCGAACCCGGCGACATCGGGGGTCCTAACGTCCCGGGCCCGGACGCGATCACGCCTGGCGATGGCGGGCCGCCACCCGGGAGCCGTGGCAGCCACCGACTAGGCGGAGCCGGCCCCGTCGGCCACGGCCGCGTCGACCTCGGCCTGGCGGGCGGCCAGCTCGGCTGCGTACTTCTCCGCGTCGACCCGCTCGGCGATCTGTTCATCCGAGCGCATCAGCACGTCGAGATCGCTCTGGGCGGCATCGATCACGCCCAGGTCGGTGTAGGCGCGGCGCACCTTCGGCCCCCACAGCCCGATGTCCTTCACGCACGGCACGATGCGCGAGAACAGCAGCGTGCGGAACGCCTGCTGCACCGGGGAGTGCTCGGTGAACTCCAGGCACTCCTCGACGTTGAAGCCCATCCGCTCCCAGACCTCCTGCGCCCGGAACCGGTCGCGCATCAGGTAGCAGCCCTCGACGATGAACTCCTCGCGGTCGGCCCGCTCGGCCTCGGTCAGCCCGGCGTAGTAGTCGCGCAGGGCCAGCCGCCCGAACGCCACGTGCCGGGCCTCGTCCTGCATCACGTACGCGAGCAGCTGGGTGACCAGCGCGTTGTTGGACATGTCCCGGTGCACCCCGAACGCGGCCAGCGCCAGCCCCTCGATCAGCACCTGCATGCCCAGGTAGGGCAGATCCCAGCGGGAGTCGCTGAGCGCGTCGGCCAGGAGCTTGGCCAGGTCGGGGTTGACCGGGTAGTACAGGCCGATCTTCTCCCGCATGAAGCGGGAGTACAGCTCGACGTGCCGGGCCTCGTCCATGACCTGGGTGGCCGCGTAGAACTTGGCGTCCATGTCGGGCACCGACTCCACGATCCGCGCCGCGACCGTCAGCGCCCCCTGCTCGCCGTGCAGGAACTGGCTGAACAGCCAGGCGGACAGGTGATGGCCGAGCTCGTCGCGCTCGGCCTGGGACAGGATGTCCCACTGGCGCGACCCGTAGATCGGGCAGAGCTCGTCGGACTGCTCCATCACGTTGGCCGGGTTGACCGGGATCGACCAGTCGATCCGCTTGGCCGCGTCCCACTGCTTGTCCTTGCCGCGCTGGTACAGGTCGAGCAGGCGGCCCCGGCCGTTGTCGTACTCCCAGCTGAACCGGGTGGCCCCGGCCGCGGGCACGTCCCAGGTTCCCGGCTCGACGGGCGTGGTGTAGTGGTCGTACGTGCTCACGGCGGCCCCCCTGCCAGCGGCGATGACCCCGACGTTACTCGCTGGTAGCGAATTATTCCAGGGTCGCGCGCCCGTCCCGGACGCGGCTGGCCGCCGGGGCGGTGGTTGCTGCCCCGCGCGCGCGATGGCCACACTTGGCTAACCGGTTCTCGCAGCGGGGGCTGATGGGCGATGCAGGACGTCAAGGCGGCGGCACCGCTGGTGGCGCGGGCGCTGCACCGGTGGTACGGCGCCGACCCGTACGCCCGCAAGACCGGCCTGTACAGCTACCACGACCCGTCGCTGGCCGTCGACTGGAAGGACTCCTCCCGGTTCGGCCGTAATCTCGCCAGCAGCGCGCTGGCCGTCACCGGCCAGCGCCACCGCGTCCAGGACATCAGCCGCTGGTGGGACAGCGCCAACGCCATCACCGCGGTGATCGACTACATGTCGGTCACCGGCGACCGCTGCTACCTGGGGCCCGTCGTGGAGAACACGTTCCGCCGGGCTCCGCGAACGCGCCGGCCGGTGTACCGCCGGCGTGTGTCCCGGTCCCGGCCCTATCTCCGGCTCCAGAACTACCAGGGCTTCAGCAACGGCTTCTATGACGATGAGGGCTGGTGGGCGCTGGCCTGGATCAGCGCTTACGACCTGACCGGGGACGAGAACTACCTCGCCGCCGCCGACGGCATCTTCCAGGACATGGCCGGCGGCTGGGACGATTTCCTGGGCGGGGGAATCTACTGGGGCAAGTACGACGGTTCCGCGGACCGCGGGGGCGTCGTCGCGGTCCCGCGCGGCTGGCCAGGGCCTTACAAGAACGCCATCGCCAATGAGCTGTTCATCGCGGTGGCCGCCGCGCTGGGCCTGAGGTACCGGCGCCGGAACCCCTCGGGCACCGGCCACGCCGGCTATGCGCGGTGGGCCGTCCGCGGCTGGGAATGGTTCAGCTCGCCTCCTCCCCAGGGCATAGCCATGATCAATGAGGCCAGCCTGGTCAACGACTCACCCGGCAGGCACGGGGTGAACAACAACACCGAGAGCGTCTGGTCGTATAACCAGGGGGTGATCCTCAGCGGGCTGCGTGATCTGTCCGAGCTGGCCGGCGACGAGGCCTACCTCGGCTGGGCGGAGAAAATCGCCGACGCCTTTACCGGGAACCCGTGCCGCGCGTCGTCCCGTCCTCCCGCGTCGGGAGTCATCAACGGGATCCTGCACGAGCATGATGACTGCCGCCCGGACGGCGGCGCCCGGGCCGTCCCGCCGAGCGTGGACGGCACCCTGTTCAAGGGCATCTTCGTCCGTAACCTGGCCCGGCTCTACCTGAAGACACCGCGGGCGGCTTACCAGGAGTTCATTCTCGCGAACGCCCGGTCCGCGCTGGCCCAGGTGAATGAGCACTACCAGTTCGGGTGCAACTGGGCCGCGCCCGTGGACGTGGCCGACTTCGTGCGTCAGACGGCCGGGCTCGACCTGGTCAACGCGGCGCTACGGGTCAGCTAGCGCCGCCACCGGCGACGCTGGCACGGCCAGACTTAGACGCGTCGCCAGTAGCGCCCTACGAGCCTAGTTTTTCCATCTTCATCTCATACCAGGTTGAGGTCACAATGTAGCTCACAAGCAGCCCCAGTACCGCGAACGCGATCATAATCGCACCAGCGGTTACCTTCGCGGACTGGATGATGGCCGGGGTTGCCTTCGGGCCGTAAAGGCCCGCAGCCACGTCGTCGATCAGCATCCCGAGGGGGCCGCCCAGACGGCTCAGCGAGACCAGCCCGGCCCCTAGCAGCAGCTTGGTGAGCCAGTCGCTGATCTCGGCCAGATTGGTGCTGGGCGAGAACTTCTGGTCGTTAGCTGACAGGCGGACCTGGCCTGAGGAAATGCTCCGGGGAACGCCGATGAGAAACCCCGCCAGGAAGCCGACCATCAGGGCCGCCAGGGCCGTCAGCATGCCGACGGCTATGTAGGACCAGTGGGAGCCCGGCGTGTTGAACGCGTATATCCAGATCCATGCCGTGCCGCCCAGGAGCAGGCCCAGGGCCAGAAAGACAAGCCACGTCGTGGTGTGCTTTAGCCAGGAAAGCCGCGAAGTGCCCTTGCTCTTCGTGGTCTCGGTCGTAGCCATTGTCGCGGTCTTCCTTGTGGGCACTGGAACATGTGATGGCTAAGTTTCGTCCCAGCCGGGCACCACCGCAAGCATTAGCGCAACTTGATTAGCCGGCCGCGGCACATGAATCGCGAAACCCGTCTAATCGTGCATCGGCCGCTCGTGGGCGGCGTGCCCGGCCGGCTCGAGCTGGAAGGTGGAGTGCTCGACGTCGAAGTGGCCGCGCAGGCAGTCCTGCAGCCGGTCGAGCATGCGGCCGTCGTCGATCACCCCCGGGTCCACCACCACGTGCGCCGAGAGCACCGGGAGCCCGGAGGTGATCGTCCAGGCGTGCAGGTCGTGCACGTCGCGGACGCCGGGCAGGCCGGTCATGTGGCGCCGGACCTCGCTCAGGTCGATGCCGCGGGGGCTCGCCTCCAGCAGCACGTCGACGGTCTCCCGCAGCAGCTGCCAGGTCCGGGGCAGGATCAGCAGGCCGATGGCGAGCGAGGCGATCGAGTCCACCCGGGTGAACCCGGTGGTCGCGATCACCACCCCGGTCACGATCACCGCGGCGGCCCCGAGCGTGTCCGAGGCGACCTCCAGGAAGGCGCCGCGGACGTTCAGGCTCTCCGCCTGCCCCCGGCGCAGCAGCAGCAGCGACACGGCGTTGGCGCACAACGCGATCACACCGAACACGATGAGCAGCCCGGAACTCACCTCGACGGGCGATATCAGCCGCCGGATCGCCTCGACCAGGATGAACGCCGCCATTCCCAGCAGCAGCACGGCGTTGGCCATCGCGGCCAGGATCTCCGCCCGGGCGTAGCCGAAGGTGCGCCGCGCGGTGGGCGGCCGGGCGGCCATGTACGCGGCCAGCAGGGACAGGCCGAGGCCGGCCGCGTCGGCGGTCATGTGCGCCGCGTCGGCGACCAGCACCAGGGAGTCGGTGATCACCGCGCCGATGATCTCCGCCACCGCGACCAGGGTGCTGAGCACCAGGGCCGTGATCAGCGCGGGACGGTGCCGCCCGGTCACGGTCGCGGCGTGGGAATGCCCGGTCATTCGCCCTTGCGCCTGCGGAGGCCGCGCCGCGGCGGGTCGCCGGGCGGCGCGCCGGGCTCGCCGGCCGCGGGCGCGGCCGGCGCTGACCCGCCGTCGCCGGCGGCGACCAGCTCGTAAGCGGGGTTGATCATGACCGGCCCGCCCTGGCGCATCCCGACCTGGCCGCGGAACCTGACCCGGGCGCCGCACACCAGGCCCGGGATGTGCGACCGCCCGTAGAACAGGGCGGTCAGCTGGCCGGTCGAGTCGGCTATCTCGGCGGCGAGCACGGTGTTGCGCTCCACCGGGCGGATCTCGACCGCGTAGACCCGGCCCTCGACCGTGGCCCGGCCCGGCTTGGTGAGCGTGCCCAGCGGCCGGACCCCCGGCGGCGGGGCGGGCCGGTCGGCCTGGGCGCCGCCGGGATCGTCGGCGTCGGCGGTAGCGGCATCGGCCACGGCGAGCTCGGGACCGGCCATGGCCGCCGCGTCCGCCGCCAGGTCCTGGCCGTCCGCGCTGCCCTCGGGGGCCGCGGCTGCCGCCGCCGTCGCGGCCGGCGCGACCACGCCGTCGCGCTGCGCCCCGTCGGCCGCCGCCCGGTCACGCTCGGCCCCGTCCTCGGCGGCCCGCCGCTCGTGGATGACCTGCAGCCGGTTGCGCACGTCGAACGGGACGATCGTGGCCGCGGCGTGCGGGATGCGGCTCACCGCCGCCGCCATCCGGTCCGCGGTGCGGTCGTGCAGCAGCCGGCCGAGCAGCGCGGTGTAGCTGCGCCGGGGCAGGACCGCGGTGACCCCCACGCCGGGCAGGTCGGCCTCGGCGCTGACCAGTTCCGCCGCGCACCGGGCCAGCCTGCGGTCCGCGCAGTCGATGAAGTCGAGCACGACCCCGGTGTTCGCCCGCACCCAGTCCTGGCGCAGCGTGTCCGCCTGGGCGCTGTCGATCACGAAGTGGACCGCCCGCAGCGTGGTGGGCCGCAGGCTGCGCGCGTACCGCAGCCCGGCCACGGCGGCGAGGTCGAACTCGTCCACGAACACGAACACCGTGCGCCGCGCGTACGTGGGCGGCTCGGGCGGCTTGGGCCGGCTGCCGATCCGGGCCAGGACCCCGGCCTCCTCCTTGTACTCCCGGTTGAGCCGGATCAGCGCGGGCACGCCGATCGCGAACAGGATCACCACCAGCCAGGCGCCCTCGGTGAACTTGACCACCACGAAGATCAGCACGACGAGCAGCGAGGTCACGCCCGCCGAGAAGTTGATCACGAGCTTGCGCCGCCAGCCGGGTTCCTTGACCCGGTGGTGGTACTTGGCCATGCCGAACCCGGCCATGGTGAACGCGGTGAACACCCCGATCGCGTAGAACGGCACCAGCCGGTTGACGTTCGCCCCGACCACGGCCATCAGGACCGACGACAGGATCGCCAGCACGACGATGCCGTTGGAGAACACCAGCCGGTGGCCGCGCTTGGTCAGCCAGCGCGGCAGGAACGCGTCCTCGGCCACGAAACTGGCCAGGAACGGGAACCCGTTGAAGCTGGTGTTCCCCCCGGTGTACAGGATCAGCGCGGTCGCGGCCTGGACGAAGATGAACATGGCGTGGCCGAATACCGAGGTCCCGAAAACGATCTTCGCCTCCTGCGCGATGACCGTCGGGACCCCGTCGACGTACGGCGCCGCATGGGTGACGTGGGCCAGCCAGGAGATGCCGGCCACCAGCGAGCCGAGGATCAGGCCCTCGGCCACCAGCACCTTGCGGGCGTTCCGGCCCTCCGGCGGGCGGAACGCGCTGACCGCGTTCGAGACCGCCTCGATGCCGGTCAGCGACGAGCCGCCGTTGGCGAACGCCCGCAGCAGCACGAAGACCATGCCGAACGCGATCAGGCCGCTGGTGGCCGAGTGCCCGGTGCCGTACTGCCCGGGCAGCGGCCAGTGCTGGACCGGCAGGTCCCCGAACGCCTCGCGGCCCAGGCCGACGATGATCATGAGGATCGTGACGGCGGAGAACAGGTAGGTGGGCACCGCGAACGCCCGCCCGGCCTCCCGGATGCCGCGCAGGTTGCCGTAGCACATGAGGATCACGATGATGATCGAGACCACCGTGATGCGGAGCGGGTGGTTGAGCGGTGACCAGGCCGAGGCGACCGCGGCGGTGCCCGCGGCGACCTGCACCGCGACCGTGACCACGTAGTCGATGAGCAGCGCGACCGCCGCGACCTGGGCCACCCGCGGGCCGAAGTTCTCCCGGGCGACCACGTACGACCCGCCGGCCCTGGTGTAGACCATGACCACTTCGCGGTAGGACAGGACCACCAGGGCCATGACGAACAGCACCACGCCGGTCAGCGGCAGGATGAGCGTGAACGCCGTGACCGCGAGCCCGCCCTTGAGCAGCTCGATCAGGATTTCCTCGGTGCCGTAGGCCGAGGAGGAGATCCCGTCGGGGGCGAGCACCCCGAGCGCGAGCGGATTGGACAGCCGCTGCTCGCCGAGCTGCTCGTTGATCAGCGGCCGGCCGAGCAGCCGCCGCTTGAGCGTGTATCCCAGGCCCTCGGCCAGGTCGTCCTGCGAGTCCAGCAGACCCGTCGCCCTGCGCATGGCCACGCCGCCGCGTCCTTAGCTAGTAACAACCCTGACGTGGTCTTCATACCACCCTCGGCGTGGCCTTCATACCATCGCGCTGGCCTGCGCGGGAGCCGGGAACCCGGCCCAATCGCCAGGCGCCGCGGCGACCGGCCAGGTTTACCCGCCGTTCACCGGGCGACGGGAGACTGGCCGGCACCGGGGAGGGCGCGGTCCGGACCGGGGCGGGCGTGCCCGCGGGTAAGCAGTGCGATCCTGGTCAGGACTACGGCACGAGCCAACCCGACCAGGGAGGCAAGCCCATGACCACGACACCCGCAGCCCCGGCCCCGCAGGCCGGCCAGGCCAGGACGCTGCACCTGTCGGAACTGCTGCGGCGCCCGCTCACCGACACCGGCGGTGAGTCGATCGGACGGCTGTCCGACGTCATCGTGCGACTGCGCGGGCCGGAGCTGCCGCTGGTCATAGGCGGGGTGGCCAGCGTCGGCGGCCGGGAGGTCTTTGTTCCGCTTGAGCAGGTCAGCGAGTTCGACGGCGAGGCGCTCCGGCTCACCAGCGCCAAGCTGGACCTGCGCTCCTTCGAGCGCCGGGAGGGCGAGGTCCTGCTCCGGGCCGGACGTACTCGGCCACCGGCTGATCGACGTGGAGGCCGCCCGGCTGATCAAGGCGGCCGACCTCGAGCTGGAGGAGCGCAACGGCGAGTGGGTGCTCACCGGGGTGGACACCCGCCGCAGGCGGGGCTGGCTGGGCGGGCTGCTCGGTCGTGGCGGGGCGGAGTCCGACCCGCACCAGTTCCGCGAGTGGTCTCGCTTCGAACCGCTGATCGGCCACACCGGCAGCCTGACGACGCGCGGCCCGTTCGGGCGCATCCGCCGGCTGAAGCCGGCGCAGATCGCCGACCTGATCGAGGACGCGTCCAAGGAGGAGGAGACCGAGATCCTGGGCCAGGTGCACGCGGATCCCGAGCTCGAGGCCGACGTGTTCGAGGAACTCGACGAGGACCTGGCCACCCGGCTGCTCGGCGCGCGGACCGACGCCGAGATCGCCGAGGTGCTGTCGCGGATGCGCGCCGACGACGCGGCGGACGCGATCGCGGAGCTGCCGCAGCCGCGCCGGCAGCCGGTGCTCGACCTGCTCCCCCCGGGGCAGCGCACCAAGGTGCTGACGCTGATGGGCTTCAACCCGACCAGCGCGGGCGGCCTGATGGGGGTCGACTTCCTGGCGGTGGCCTGCGATGGCCAGGTCCGCGACGCGCTGGATGCGGTGGCCGGCGCGGGCGGCCTGCAGCCGGAGGCGCTCACCACCGTGCACTGCATCGACGCGCGCGGCCGGCTGTGCGGGGTCGTCACGCTGGTCTCCCTGGTGCAGTCGGACCCGCAGACGCCGGTCAGGGAGATCTACGACGACGACCCGGTCCGGGTCGGCGCGGACACCGACGTGGTGGACGTCGCGGTGCTGATGAGCGACTACAACCTGATCACGATCCCGGTCGTGGACGAGCGCCGGAAGATGATCGGCGTCATCACCGTCGACGACGTGCTCGAGGCCACCCTGCCCGATGACTGGCGGCGCCGTGAGGCCGCGCAGCCGCCCGACGCGCACCGCGGGGATCCGACGTGAGCGACCCGCGGGGGAGCCCCGCTCCGGAGCCTCCCGCCGCTCAGCCCGCGGCGGCTCAGCCCGTCAGCCCCGCCGGCCGCGGCCCCCCGGCCGGCGCCCGCCCCGCCGCCTCCCGCTACGGAAGCCCCGGCCACCCGGCCCTCCGCTCCGCCGCCGCCCGGCGCGCGGCCGGCGGCCCCTCGGCCGCCCGCCTCCCGGCCTGCCGCCCCAGCCGCATCCCGTCTCGCCGCCCGCCGCCCCGCCGCGCCCCGCCGAGGCCGCCCTGGCCCGGCCGAGCGCCGTGCTCGACCCGGCCCACGAGGGCGACATCGAGGGTGCGCTCGGCCGGATCAGGCTCGACGACGAGCAGCGCAGCGGCTGGCGGCGGCAGCTCATCACGTTCCTCGCGATCATCGGGCCCGGCCTGATCGTGATGGTCGGCGACAACGACGCGGGCGGGGTCTCCACCTACGCGCAGGCCGGCCAGGACTACGGCTACAGCCTGCTCTGGGTGCTGCTGCTGCTGATCCCGGTGCTGATCGTGAACCAGGAGATGGTGGTCAGGCTGGGCGCGGTGACCGGCGTCGGCCACGCCCGGCTGATCAACGAGCGGTTCGGCCGGTTCTGGGGCTGGTTCAGCGTGGGTGACCTGTTCCTGCTCAACTTCCTGACCATCGTCACCGAGTTCATCGGCGTCTCGCTGGCGCTGCAGTACTTCGGCGTCAGCGCCTACATCTCGGTGCCGATCACCGGGATCCTCCTGATCGCGATCACCGCCAGCGGCAGCTTTGCCCGCTGGGAACGGGCGATGTTCGTGTTCATCGCGGTCAGCGTGGTGCAGGTGCCGCTGCTGTTCCTCTCCGAGCCGCGCTGGAGCCAGATCGGCTACCACTTCGTGGTGCCGGGCATCCAGGGCGGGGCCAGTTCGGCCGCGGTGCTGCTGATCATCGCGATCGTCGGCACCACCGTGGCCCCCTGGCAGCTGTTCTTCCAGCAGTCGAACGTGATCGACAAGCGGATCACGCCGCGCTTCATCAAGTACGAGCGGGGCGACACCACGCTGGGCGCGTTCGTGGTGGTCGTCGGCGCCGCGGTGATCCTGATCGTCGCGGTCTACGCGGTCCGGGACACGCACCTGGCCGGGCACTTCACCGACGCGCTCGGCGTGGCCGACGCGCTCAAGGCCAAGAGCGGCCTGCTCGGCGCGCTGTTCGCGATCTTTCTGCTGGACGCCAGCATCATCGGCGCCGCGGCCGTCACCTTGTCCACCAGCTACGCGTTCGGCGACGTGTTCGGCCTGAAGCACTCGCTGCACCGCAGCTGGCGGGACGCCAAGCCGTTCTACGCCACCTACGCCGCGATGATCGCGGCGTCGGCGGGCATCGTGCTCATTCCCGGCACCCCGCTGGGCCTGCTGACCACCGCGGTGCAGGCGCTGGCCGGGGTGCTGCTGCCGTCCGCGAGCGTCTTCCTGCTGCTGCTCTGCAACGATCCCGAGGTCCTCGGCCCGTGGCGGAACTCGCGCTGGCTGAACATCCTGGCGGGCGTGATCATCGGCGTGCTGCTCGTGCTGTCCGGCACCCTGGTCATCACCACGCTGTTCCCGTCCGCCAACGCGTCGGCCGTCGCGATCTGGCTGGCCGTCGGGTTCCTGGCCGCGGCGGCCGGGGCCATGGGCTGGCTCTGGCTCACCCGCTCCCGCCGCCCGGCCACGGCGGTCCCGCACCCGAAGACCACCATGACCCCCGCCGAGCGCCTCAACTGGCGCATGCCGCCGCTGGCCCTGCTCAAGCCGGTGCAGTGGTCGACCGGGACGAAGCTCGGCGTGCTGACTCTCCGTGCCTACCTGGTGATCTCGGTGCTGTTGCTGGCCGTCAAGGCCGTCCAGCTAGGCACCGGCCACGGCTGACGGCCGGGCGAGCGCGGTCAGTGCGCCAGGGCGAGCTGGACGATCTTCACGGCGACCAGGACCGTCGCGACGGCCAGGTAGGACCACAGCACGGTCATGCCGATCTTGCGGCCCAGCGGCACCGGCGGCCGCCGCAGCAGCGCCAGCTGCGGCATCCGCCAGTTCTCCCGGCCGTCGCGGTCGATCACCGCGCCCTGGGCCAGGCCGGGGCCGCCGGGCCGCAGCCGGAGGGCCACGAAGCCCAGCCCGCCCAGGGCCGCGGCGGCGATGCAGCCGCCCAGGATCATCAGGATCTGCCGGGCGGACAGGCCCGGGTCGAGCACCGACGCGGTCAGGATGACGCGACAGCGCGACCAGGACGGTCACCACCGAGCCGGTGAACAGGTTGGTCCGCCGCCCGTTGACCCACGGGCCGAGCACCTCGCGGTCGTTGCACAGCAGCAGCAGGTACACCGCGGCGGACGGCAGCAGCACCCCGGCCAGGGCCTGCACGCCCTCGGTCAGCAGCCCGAGCGGGGAGCCGGGGATCAGCACCACCGCGGCCGCGGCCAGGACCAGGCCGCCGTAGATCGCGTAGAAGCCCTTGGCGCCCTTCACCCCGCGGTGCAGCGAGTGCTTGAGGCCGAACACGTCGCCGATCGCGTACGCCGTGGACAGCGAGACCGCGAAGGCGCCGATGATCGAGGCGTCCAGCAGCGCGACCGCGAACAGCACCCCGGCGACCCGGCCCGCGTGCGCCTGCAGGCCCGCGGCGAGGTCCGCCGCGTTGGTGAACTCCCCGGCGTGGCCCGCGAACGCGGCGGCGGTGAAGCCCATGATCGCCCCGGCCCCGAGGATCACCACGACGATGCCGATCCACAGGTCGGCCTTCTCGTACCTGATGAACCGCGGCGTGATCCGCTTGTCGATGACGTAGCTCTGCTGGAAGAACAGCTGCCACGGGGCGACCGTGGTGCCGACGATCCCGATCACCAGCAGCATCACCGTGGCCAGCTGCCCGGACCCGCCGGGCATGACCGGGGTCACGAAACCGTGCGCCATCTGCGAGGCCGCCGGGTGCGCGAGGAAGTAGATCGGGATCAGCAGCAGCGAGCCCCCGCACAAGATCATGGCCATCCGCTCGAACCGGCGGAAGCTGCCGGTGAACGCCGACGCCGATGATCACCAGCGCGGCCAGCGCCACCGCCGCCACCCGGGGCACGCCCAGGTAGCCCGCGGCCAGGGTGATGCCGATGAACTCGGTGATGATCGTCAGCGCGTTGAGGATGAACAGGTCGATGACGCTGAACGCGCCCCAGAACTTGCCGAACCGCTCCAGGATCAGCCGGGCGTGCCCGACCCCGGTCACCGCGCCGAGCCGCAGCACCATCTCCTGGTTCACGTACAGCACCGGCACCAGCAGCAGCAGCGTCCACAGCAGCCGGGTGCCGTAGTCCTGGCCGGCCTGGCCGTAGGTGGCGAACGCGCCGGCGTCGTTGTCGCCGACCATCACGATCAGCCCGGGCCCGACGATGGCCAGCAGCGTCTTCAGGTACGCGGACGCGCCGCGCCGGGGCGAGGTGTCGTCGAGCCGGATCGTGCCCAGCGCGCCGCGGATGTCGCCGACGTGCTGCGTGTCGAGTACCGCGCCGCGGCGCTCCAGCGTGGCAGTCATGATGATCCCTCCCTCTCCCCGGTCGGGGTGTCCTGGGAGGCACGCAGCATCTGGCGGGCATAATGCCACGCCAGCGAGAACGACCCGGGAAAGAGGGCGGTTACCGCGTGCCAGAAGAAAGCGAGAATGTGCGGATGCGGGGCCGATAATGGCCCGGACTACTATCCATCTCTCGCCTCCTTCGGCCATGACACGCGAGGGTGTCCATCCACAGGCGGGGGAGGGCCGGCGAGAACCGGCGTTGCACCCCTTCTCGTCAGAGCTTTGGCACGACACGACGTAGCACCCGCTACCGCGAGCGCAGCCACTTCGGGTCACCCCTTAGGCCGGGGAGACCTGTCCTGACCCTGGGCGTCTCTCGACGTCGTCGGATCAGTGGCCTGTGTTCATGTCGACGCCTCACCGAACGAGGTGCCAGCAAGCGTTAACTATAGGTGAACAGCCGCGAGCCCGGGGCAAACGATTGGACTGTGCGTTAGGTCACCCGACGGTCCCGCGGGCCCGCAGAGCCGTGATCTCGTCCGCCGTGCAGCCGAGCTCGGACAGCACCGCGTCGGTGTCCGCGCCCGGCTTCGGCGGCGCGGACGGGACGCCCGCCGCGGACCGGCCGAACCGCGGCGCGGGCGCCGGCTGCACCACCCCGCCGACGTCGGCGAACGTGCCGCGGGCCGCGTTGTGCGGGTGCCCGGGCGCCTCGGCCGCGCTCAGCACGGGCGCCACGCACCCGTCCGAGGCGGCGAACACCTCCGCCCACTCGTCCCTGGTGCGGCCCAGGAAGGCCTCGACGAACCGGGCCCGCAGCACCGGCCAGCCCCCGCGGTCGTGCTGCGCGGGCAGGTCCTCGCCGGCCAGCCCGAGCCCGGCCAGCAGTTCCGCGTAGAACTTCGGCTCCAGCGCCCCCACGGCCACGTGCCCGCCGTCGGCGGTCTGGTAGGTGTCGTAGAACGGCGCGCCGCCGTCCAGCAGGTTGGCGCCGCGCGTGTCCTTCCACATGCCCGTGGCCCGCAGGCCGTACAGGAACGCGGTCAGCAGCGCGGAGCCGTCCACCATGGCCGCGTCGACCACCTGGCCGAGCCCGGACCGCTCCCGCTCGAGCAGCGCGGCCAGCACGCCGAGCGCGAGCAGCATGCCGCCGCCGCCGAAGTCGCCGACCAGGTTGAGCGGCGGCACGGGGCGCTCGCCGAACCGGCCGATCGGGTACAGCGCCCCGGCGATCGCGATGTAGTCGATGTCGTGCCCGGCGGTCGGCGCGAGCGGGCCGTCCTGTCCCCAGCCGGTCATCCGCGCGTACACCAGCCGCGGGTTGCGCTCGGCGCACTCCTGCGGGCCGAAGCCGAGCCGCTCGGCCACGCCCGGCCGGAACCCCTCCACGAGCACGTCGGCCGATGCGGCGAGCCGCAGCAGCAGCCCGACCCCGTCGGGATCCTTGAGGTTGATCCCGACCGACCGGCGGCCCCGGACCAGCGGGTCCACCGGGGCGGCCGCGTCCGGGCCGCAGGCCTCGGCGCGCTCCACCCGCAGCACGTCCGCGCCAAGATCGGAAAGGATCATGCAGCCGAACAGCGCCGGCGCGAGGCTCGCGATCTCGATCACCCGGATCCCGTCCAGCGGTCCCATCGACTCGCCTCCTCCGCGCCTGGGCCAAACCCCGATACACAACGGGACGTCCCGGGGCCGGCCGCCTCGCCGCGCCCAGCCTAGTGAACCCTTTCATCCTTCCCATGACGGCCCACGTGCCCTGAGCGTGAGCTCGGCGGATGAAAAGAGTCCAGTGACCGGGAACCGCTACGGCTTGCGGGCGACCACGCCCCAGCCGGACACGTCGTAGTCGTCGACGTTCGCGCCCGAGTCCGGCTGCCAGCGCTGGCACTGCACCAGGCCCGGGGCCACGACGTCCAGGCCCTCGACGAAGCGGGCCACCTCGGCGTAGCTGCGCCGGGTCTGCTTCGTGGCCACGCGCTCGTTGTAGCGCCGGGCGCCCTCGGCGACCACGTCGGCGTGGATGTCGCTGGCCGGATGCGAGACCACCAGGTAGCTGCCGGTCACTGTAGCCGTCCATCAGCCGGGCCGTGATGTCGTAGGGATCCTCGTCGTCGCTGATCAGGTGGAAGATCCCGACCAGCACGACCGCGACTGGGCGGGTGAAGTCGAGGGTCTGCTCGGCGTGCCGCAGGATCTCGTCCGGACTGCGCAGGTCGGCCTCGACGTAGTCGGTCGCGCCCTGCGGGCTGCTGGTCAGCAGCGCCCGCGCGTGCGACAGCACGATCGGGTCGTTGTCCGCGTAGACGACACGGCTCTCCGGCGCGACCCTCTGCACGATCTCGTGCACGTTCGGGCTGGTGGGGATGCCCGTGCCGATGTCCAGGAACTGCCGGATCCCGGCCTCGGCCGCCAGGTACCGCACCGCGCGGTTCAGGAACTCCCGGTTGGCGCGGATGTCGCGCAGGATGGTGGGCCGGGCCGCGATGACCTGCTCGGCCGCTTCCCGGTCGGCGGCGAAGTTGTCCTTGCCGCCGAGCCAGTAGTCGTAGACCCGGGCCGGATGCGCCACCGACGTGTCGATCCCGGCCGGGGGGCGGGCGGGATCGGGGTCGGGCTCGCCCGGGGTCAGGTCTTCGGCCATGGCGCGTGATCCCCTTTCCTGCCCGCTCTGCGCGGTACTCGGCACAGCTTAGCCGCCAGAATTCTCACGTCGGCCCGGAGAGTCCGCGCGGTCGCGCCGGATGCCGGCCGACGACCGTGCATGCGGTTTGCGCGCCCAGGAGACTCCCAGCCGTAAACGACGCGCCGCAGGCCGGCGGCCTTACTGAGCAACGTCACCTCCCGGCCCCGGCCCGGACGAGATGGCCCAGGCCGCCCGAAGGGCCACGGCGGCGCGCCCAGTGGCGGCCGCCGCGGCCTCTTGGCTGGTCAGGCGTGCTTAACAGCCGTTTGCAGTGCAGTACTTGACGAAGGTGAGGTAGGCCCCGCCGATCCATCCCACGTGACTCGGAATGGCGTTACTCCAGCCGTGCAACCATTGCTGTCCGGCGATCTGGTCCTCGGTATACAGCTCGTAATACGACGTGACGCCGGAGCACGTCGCATGCCAGATGCTGTCGACAAGCGCTCCTTTCGCGATGCTGTAGAGAATCGTGCCGTCCGGCGTCGCGCGGATATGGATGTTGGACGCATCTACCCTGTACTGCGAGGGCCTGTAGCAGGCGACTGCCACGCTGTTGACGGTAGTGGTCGATGAACTAGTCGGCGGAACAATCGTGCCTGGCCGCGACTGCGCGGCAGGAGCGGCGCTGGCGGCCTGAGCCGCCCCGGGGGCGGCGAGGGCGGCTAATGCCAGCGCCGCGGAGAGCGCCGGAATGGCGATACGGGTCCTGAATCCCATGATGACTCCCTTTCTTGTGGCCGTGCGGGCGCCGAACGCGCCAGAGGCGGCGGCAACCGCCGTCGCGGCCGCCGCACCCGTACCCAGGGCCGGAAGCCCCGGGCGGCTGACCGAGCGCGCCACCGTCAGGCTGATCGCAGGGGCGGCCTGACGGGGCCGTCCTAGATGCCCCAATCCTCTAAAATCATAATATATAATAGTATAAAAAATATGTCCACTCTGGGCAGCCGCGTCCCACGGTGCGATCGAGGACGGTTCCGCCCGCAGCGGCCGGCCGCCTGGCATCGGTCGGGCAGGCCGTGCCGGGCGCGGCCGTTCCGGCCGGCGGGGTACATGACTAGAGCTTGGCGATGAGCAGACCGATGATCTGGCGTTGCGCTGCGCGCACCGGGCCTACTCCGCTCCCGCGGCGGCGGCCGGGCGTCAGCTGGCCGGCCGGTCGCTGCTGAGCAGCAGGGCGAGGGTCGGGCACGCCGCGACCGCGCGCCGGGCGAGCGGGAGCAGGTGGCCGGGCACCGGGCCGGGGGCGATGATCGGGTAACCCCACGGGTCGGCGGTGATCAGCTCGGGCAGCAGCTCGACGCACATGCCGTGCGCCTCGCAGGCGATCGGGTTCACCCGCAGGCTGCGGCTCATCGCTGTCCCCAGGCGTAGCCGGGAGCGGGCAGCAACGGCCTGCGCCGCACCCGGGAGCACGGCCCGGCCGCGCTGTGCTGGCGCACCTCGTCGGCGAAGGTGGTCAGCGCGCTGGCCACGAACGCCGCGGTCCCGTCGGGCAGGTGGCAGGCGCCCCGCCGGGCCACCAGGCTCACCAGCCGCTCGGCCCAGCCGAGCGCCTGGCGGTCCGGGCGGCCGAAGGCGAGCTGCTCGAGCAGGCCGGCCAGGGCGGGCAGCCCGTTCACGCACGGGCCGCACTGGCCCGCGCTCTGGGTGGCCAGGAAGCCGGCGATCCAGGCGGTCTCGGCCAGCCCGCAGGCCGACTCGGGCAGCAGCACCAGGACCCCGGAGCCGAGGGCGGCGCCCGCGGCGCGGAGCGCGGGGTCGCTGACCGGGACGCCGAGCGCCTGGTCGTACGGCAGCCAGCCGCCGAAGTACCCGCCGGCCAGGAACGCCTGGGGGCGCTCGGACGGCCCGCCGGCCCAGCGGACCAGCTCGCCGACGGGCATGCCGAGCGCGATCTCGTAGACCCCGGGCCGGTTGACCGCACCGCTGACGGTGATGAGCGCGGACCCGGCCGCCGGGCCCGCCCCGGGACCCGCGGGGCCGGCCGGGTCCGGCGCCGGCCCCAGCTCGCGGAACCAGCCCGCGCCGAACCGCGCGATCAGCGCCACGTGGGCGAGGGTCTCGACGTTCTGCACCAGCGTGGGCCGCCCGTGCGCGCCCTTCTCGAACGGCCGCGGCGGCACGAAGGCCGGCTTCGGCGCTCCCCCGTTCAGCTGGCTGATCACGGCCGTCTCCTGGCTCGCCACGTACCCGGCCGGGATGCTCAGGATCTGGACCGGCACCCGGTTCTGCCCGGCCCGCTCGCGCTCGTCGATCGCCGCGGCGAGCTGGAGGGCCAGCTCGCCGTCGCGCTCGTCCAGGCTCAGGTAACCGCGGGTGGCGCCGACGGCCTCGGCGGCCAGCGCGATCCCGTCCAGCACCAGGTGCGGTGCCCGGGCCAGCAGCAGCCGGTCCTTGCCGCTGGCCGGCTCGGACTCGGCGCCGTTGGCGACCACCACGGTGCCGCCCGGGCCGCGCAGCGGCCCGGCTTTCCGGCTGGCCTGCGCGACCGCGCGCATCTTGCGCCCGGCCGGGAAGCTCGCGCCGCCGCGGCCGGTCAGCCCGGACCGCTCCACCTCGGTGATCAGGTCCGCGGCCCGCAGCGGCACCGGGCCGTACCGGTCGATGTGGTCCGCGAGCGGCAGCGGCCCGTCGGGCGGGATGAGCCGGGGCAGCCCGGACGGCGGGAGCGCGCGGCGCGCCGGCCCGGCGGCCCGCATGGCCCGGGCGGCGCTCACCGGGTGCCCCCGGTCTTGCTGCTGCCGCTGACCAGGTGCGTCGGGGTGCCCGCCCGCAGGGACCAGCCCGGCCGCAGCGGCCCCGCCGTCAGCCACGCGCCGCCCGCGATGAGCGCGAGCACCAGGGCGAGCGCGCCGGCCAGCCGCGCGGCGGCGTGCGACGGCCACCCGTAGGCCAGCCGCCAGCCGGTGAGGGCCGCGATCAGCGCGACGCACGCCACGGTCAGCCCGAGCACCCAGCGCACCGGGGTGTCCGTGCCGGTGCCGAGGCCGTGCAGCACGGCCACCGGCCAGCACAGGTAGGCGCTCCAGTGCACCAGGCGCCAGGACCAGTAGCTCATCCTGGTGCGCAGCAGGCTGGTCACGGCCAGCGCCAGCATCAGGTCGAAGGCGATCGCGCCCAGGCCGAGCCACACCGGCCGGTAGGCGGAGATGAACGGGATGAACACGTCCTGCACCCGGATCGGGACGAAGCTGTCGGCCAGCGTGGTGGCGATGTGCAGGCCGGTGAAGGCCAGTGCGAGCAGCGCGAGGTTCCGGTGCAGCCCGATGGTGACGAACCTCGGCCAGGCCGGCCGCTGGTACCTGACCGAGGTCAGCAGGCCGCCCGCCATGTTCAGGGTGAGCAGCACCAGCGCGACCAGGCCGGTGGCCCGGGTGAGGTACCACAGCGGCGTGGTGGAGGTGACGACGATGGCGCCCGGCGCCACCCGCTGGGCCGCCAGGGGACCGGCCAGCGCGGTCGTCGCGACACCCGCTCATGCCGCGTCGTCCGGGCCTGGGTCACGCGGCCAGCCCGCGGTGGTCTCCACCGACCCGTCCTCCCGGACCAGGCGGGCGGGCAGGCCGGCGTCCCTCAGCCAGGGCAGGGCCGCCGCGCTCCGGATGATCGCCGCGGTGCTGGCGGTGTTGGCGTCGACGCAGTTGCCCGCGGCCACGCTGACCGTCCGCCAGCAGGACCGGGCCGGCTCGCCGGTCGCCGGGTTGATGATGTGGTGCGCGCGCTGGCCGCCGCTCCCGGTCCAGGTGCGCACGGTGGTGCTCGAGGTGGCCAGCCCGCCGGAGCGGATGGTTACCGTCTGCCCCGGCGCCTCCGGCCCGGCCGCGTGATCGTCGGTGACCCGTACCCGCCAGCCGCCGACGGGCGCCGGCCCGGCCACCGCCATGTCCCCGCCCAGGCTGACCAGCACGCCGGAGCCGAGCCGCCCGGCGATGGTCTCCGCGCAGCGGTCGGCCGCCCAGGCCTTGGCGGTCGCTCCCAGGTCGAGCTGCGCCCCGTTCGCGAGCCGCACCTGCCGCCGTTCGGTGTCCAGCTGAACGCTACGCCAGCCCGGCACGCGGCCCGCCCGCCGCAGCCGGTGCGCCGGGCCGCCCGCCGCGGGGACCCCGGCGGCCTGCGCCTGCGCGGCCCGCAGTTCGGCGAAGTCGCGGTCGTACCCGATCTCCGCGAGCGCCTGCCCGCAGGTCGGGTCCACGTCGCCGTCGGTGAGCCGCGCCGCGCGCAGCGCGGCCTCCACCAGGTCGGCGAAGAGCTCGCTGACGGTGGTGACGGCCCCGGCCGCCGCGTTCAGCCGGGACAGCTCGGAGTCGGGGCGGAACCTGCTGCAGGCCAGGTCCACGGCGGCCAGCTCGGCGTCGGCGATGACCCGCGCGGCCTCCACCTGCCCGGGCTCGCTGACCAGCAGGGTCGCCGTGGTGCCGAACACGCTGAAGGTATCGCTGCCGGGGGCCAGGGTGGTCACGACGCTCCCGACGTCACCTGGCCCCCGCCGCTCGCCGGAGCGGGGGGCTGCGCCGGGACCACGATCGTGCCCTGGCCCTGGTTACTGGTGCCGCCGCCGCTGGTACTGCTGCTGCCGCCGCTGGTACTGCTGCTGCTGCCGCCGCTGGTACTGCTGCTGCTGCCGCCGGTGCTGGCGCCGCCGTTGAAGCTGCCGCCGCTGCTGTTGCTGGCGCCGCCGTTGCCGGTGTGCGCGGCCGCGGGCTGCTGGGCGGCCACATGGTGCCCGAACGCCACGGCGATCAGCGCCGAGCACAGCACGCCGGGCCGCGCCGGCCCGCCAGGTGTACTTGCTGATCTTGCGGATGCCATCGTCACGTGCGGCTGCTGCGAAGCGCACGTCATCCCGGCGCATAGCGCGATCCCTCCTGCCTGCTCCGGCGTATCCAGGTCCGCGCCCCCGGATGGTCGAGTCCAGGCCTCCAGCATGCCGAACGTATCCTGGGAACGGCTGCAGGTTCGGTCCAGGTTCACCGAAAACGGCCGCTGTCCTTACTTCTTTTGTACCTTGCCGTCGGCGCGGCCGTGACCGCCCCGGGGCCCTGGCGTGGCCGTACCGGGCCGTTGCGTGAACTCTTTCATCCTCCCGATGACTGCACACGAACGCTAGGCACGAGACCGGCGGATGAAAAGGTTCAATTTCCCTACATACGCCCGTCCTTTACTCGTTATCGTGAAATCTCCTGCCGGTCACGCCGGTCGGACAGACTCGGCCCGATCGGCTGGCTGGGACGGGAGGTTGTCATGAGCGGTGACCGGGACGGCAGGCCCGGCGGGCCGAGCAGGCGCGGGCTGCTGAAGGCCGGCCTGGCGGCGGGCGCCGTCGCGGGGACCGGCGCGTGGAGGTCGGCGCCGGGCGGCACCGGGCGCCACCCCGGGCTCCGCCAGCCGGGATCGCTGCCCTACCCGCAGCTGCCCGCGGGCACCGACACGATCCCGAAGATCGAGCACATCGTCGTGCTGATGATGGAGAACCACTCCTACGACAACAAGCTCGGCATGCTGCGCCGCCGCGGCGCGGACGGGTTCCGGCTCGGCCCACGCGGCCGGCCGCTCGCCACCAACCCGTACGCCAACGGCGACATCCAGCACGCGTTCCGCATGCCCACCACCTGCCAGCTCACCGGCGCGCCGGCCCAGGACTGGCTGGCCAGCCACACCCAGTTCGACGGCGGGCGTAACGACGGCTTCGTCGAGTCGGGCAGCGGGCCGGTCTCCATGGGCTACTGGGAGCAGGCCGACCAGCCGTTCTACTATTCGCTGGCCTCGGTGTTCCCGATCGCCGACCGCTACTTCTGCTCGGTGCTCGGCCAGACCTACCCCAACCGGCGCTACCTGATCTCCGCCACCTCGATCGGCCAGGTGAACGACACGCTGCCCGCGCTCACCGACTACCCGGCGGGCGGGACGATCTTCGACAAGGTGGCCGCGGCGGGCATCAGCTGGCGGGACTACTACACCGACCTGGCCACGGTCGAGCTCTACCCGGAGCTGTACCTCAAGAACCTGGGCACGAACGTGGTCCCGATCGCCGACTTCTTCACCGACGCGGCCGCGGGCACGCTGCCCGGCCTGTGCCTGGTCGAGCCGAACTACGCCGTCCAGTCCGAGGAGGACCCGCAGAACATCGTCCAGGGGGAAGCGTTCGCCGCGTCGGTCATCGACGCGGTCATGACCGGCCCCGGGTGGCGCCGCACGCTGCTGATCTGGACCTACGACGAGCACGGCGGCTATTTCGACCACGTGCCCCCGCCCGGCCATCCCGCCCGACGACATCCCGCCGGACGTCCCGGCCGGCCAGCCGGCCTACAACGGCTTCGCCCAGTACGGGTTCCGGGTGCCGATGGCGGTCGTCTCGCCGTGGGCCCGGCCCCGCTACGTCTCGCACCGGGTCTACGACCACACCAGCATCTGCGCGCTGGTCGAGGCGAAGTGGAACCTGCCCGCGATGACCTACCGGGACGCCAACGCCGGGAACCTGCTCGACATGATCGACCTGCGCTTCCCGGCGTTCCTGCGCCCGCCGCCGCTGGCCCGGCCGCTGCTCGACACCGACCCGGCGTCGCTGGCCTGCAGCGTTACCGGCCCCGGCACCATCCCCCCGCCGGGCTCAGTGTCGCCGCCGCCCGGCTAGGACTGCGGCCGGGCTCGACCTGGCCTGGTGTCACCCGCGCCGATGGCGGACCGGCCTGCCCGGGGTCATTTGGCGGCGCTGCCGGGCCAGTTGGTGTTCGACAGCAGCTCGGGGTGCGCTCCGGTGAAGGCGCCAGCGGCGGTGGCGTTCCCGAGCAGCTGGTATTCGAGCCAGGCGGTGGCGTAGCCGAGTTCCCCGCCGGGGTTGCCGCCGGACGCGGTGTTCTCTATCGAGGTGTGGTCGGCCCGCTTGCCGTCGGAATTGCGGATGATGCCGAGCGCGGCGTGCACGGTCGTGCTGTTGTAGAAGGCTCTTTCGGTGGCCGGGCTCGCGATGACCGCGTCGAAAGGCCCGTGGGTGGAGATGAAGAAGACGGGCTGGGTCAGCGCGGCGGGGTCGGCCAGGCAGTCGGCCCTGGTGGGGCAGCCGGGATTCGGCTGCGCCCAGATCGTGTTCGGCAGCGAGAACGTCAGCACGGTCGTGATCAGGGCCGGGTCGTTCGTGGCCGCGCGCACCGCGCCGGTGGCGCCCTGAGACGCGCCCACCGCGGCGACCTCGTGCACGTCCAGCCGGCCGTGGAAGACGCTTCCCGTGACGTTGTCCTGCGCGGCCAGGTAGTGGGCGGCAGCGTCGATCTGCTGGCCGCTGCCGGTCCAGCCCGAGGTGGAGGCGATAACGGTGAATCCGTAGGAAGCCAGGTGACCCAGGAAGGTCGAGACCATGGCGGGCTGGCCGAGCGTCCCGTTGCCCCACGTGACGATCGGGCTCTTGAATCCCAGCGCCGCGTAGTTGCCCGGGTAGAACAGGTCGTAGATCACTTGGCCCGAGGCGTCCTTCACCAGGCCCGTGGTCGTGGCATACGGCCCCGGCGGCGTGTAAGCGGTCTGGACCGGGTAACTGGTGCTGGGGTCGCACGCCGTGATCGCCATCGATACGGCCAGCAGCAAAGCGGCCAGCAGCGCCACGGCGAGCCGGAGCCGGCGGGCGGCCGTGCGTTCGCAGGGGGTACGGATGGCTACCCCGTCGGCGGGCCAGGTAGTCGTCATCATCGCCTCCGTACGCGCAACTCAGCCGGGCTCCGGCGCAGGCCAGGTCGGCCAGTCACCTATTCCGGAGCGTCTCGCCTGCCGCTTGATACGCCGGCCGCTGGTCCGGCCGGCCAGATCCGCGCCGGCCTGGCCGGGCTCGTTGCCCTCCGGGCCGCGCCGGACCCCGGTCGAGACCGGGTGGCCGGGGAAGATCAGCTCTCGATGCGGGGCTTACCCCCTCGGCCGCCCGCCTCGCCCGGCGGATCGGCGAGGCTGGCGAACGCGCGCAGGTTGGCCAGGCTCTCGCCCCGCTTGACCCGCCACGCCCATTCCCGGCGGATCGAGGACGCGAAGCCGAGCCTGAGGGCCTGGTCGAAGTTCTCGTCTGAGTAACTGAGCACGCAGCCGAGCAGCCGGTCGATCTCGTCGGCGGCGATCGACGCCAGCGGCAGCCGCCCGACCAGGTAGACGTCGCCGACCGGGTCCAGCGCGAAGTGCACGCCGTACATGCGGCCGCTGCGCTCCAGCAGGAACCGGTAGAACGCCGCGTGGTTCTCGTCCGGCTGCCGGCAGAAGAACGCCTCCACGTGCAGGCTGTGCGCCTCGACGATGAGCCAGGTCATGGTGGCCAGCTTGTGCTGGCCCTCCAGCCGCACCAGGTAGGCGCCCGGCCGCGGCGCCTCGAAAGTCAGGCCCAGGCTGGCGAGGCGGCACCGTGCTGCTTCTCGCCTCCGGGGCCCGCCGCCTCCCCATTCCCACTTCACGCCGCCTCCGTGGCTGTCGCTCCGCTCCTCGCTCCTCGCTCAGGCGGGACCGCGCCCTCTGGCGAATTCACGCGTCGACCGCCTGGGTCGCCTCGGACATGGCCCCCGCGTACAGGCTCAGCAGCCGGTCCACGGTCACGCCCCAGCCGAACCGGGACGCGTGCTCGCGGGCCCCCCGGGCGAGCCGGGCCAGGGTGGCGGGCTGCGCGATCAGGTCCCGGACGACCCGCGCGTAACGGGCCGGGTCGCGGGAGTCCACGAGCACGCCGGACGTCCCGTCGGCGACCGCCGTGCGCAGCCCGCCGACCGATGCGCCCACCACCGGCGTGCCGCAGGCCTGGGCCTCCACCGCCACCAGGCCGAACGACTCCGAGCAGGACGGCACCATGACGACCGTCGCCGCGCGGTACCACTCGGCGAGCTCCGGCTGGGGGCAGGGTGGCTCGAGGCGGACGACGCCGGAGATCCCGAGCGCCGCGGCCAGCTCGGCCAGCCCGTCCGGGTCGGCGCGCCCGGTTCCGCTCGGCCCGCCCACGAACGCGACCCTGAGCCTGGCGGCCAGGCCGGGGTCGTCCCGGATCATCTGGGCCGCCGCGTGCAGCACCACGTGGGGTGCCTTGAGCGGCTGCATGCGGCCGGCGAAGACCAGCAGCACCGCGTCGGCGGGCAGGCCCAGCCGCTGCCGGGCCGCCGGCCGGGACCCCGGCGTGAACACCGCCAGGTCGACGCCCGGGTTGATGGTCCGCACCCGCGATGGCTCGGCGTCGTAGAGCCCGATCAGCTGCTGCGCCTCGTCGTCGGTGTTGGCCACCAGGCGGTCGGCCGCCGCCACGACCTCGGCCTCGCCGCGCAGACGTATCGCCGGCTCGGCCGCGTCCCCCGCGGCCAGCGCGGCGTTCTTCACTCGCCCCAGGGTGTGCATGGACTGCACGAACGGGACGCCCCAGCGTTCCTTGGCCACGGCGCTGACCTGGCCGGACAGCCAGTAGTGCCCGTGCACGATGTCATACCGTCCGGGGGCGTACGCGGCCTCGGCGCGCAGCATCTCGAACGTGAAATGGCAGAGCTGGCCGGGCAGGTCGGCCTTGTCCAGGTCCTCGAAGGGCCCGGCGGGCAGGTGGCGCACCAGCACTCCGGGAGCGAACTCGGCCACCGGCGGCACCTCGCGGGAGACCGCGCGGGTGAAGATGTCCACCTCCACGCCGCGCTCCGCGAGGCGCTTGGCCACCTCGACGACGTAGACGTTCAGGCCGCCCGCGTCACCGGTTCCGGGCTGCTCGAGCGGTGATGTGTGGACGCTGACGGTCGCGATCCGCCGGGGATAGGGTTGCCGCACGGGCATGCACCTCCGATTGATCAACCCTAGGCCCCGGCATCCTGTTCCCGCCTGCCCGGGCGCGGCCGGGCGGGCCAGCTGGCCACCCGTTAGGCTCGGCCACATGGCGGCACTGGTGCTGATCCGGCACGGCGAGAGCGTCTGGAACTCGGAAGGGCTGTTCACCGGCTGGGTCGACGTCGGCCTGTCGCCGAAGGGCGTCGACGAGGCGGTCAACAGCGGCAGGCTCCTCGACGAGGCGGGCCTGCGCCCCGATGTGGTGCATACCTCGGTGCTGACCCGGGCCATCCAGACCGCCCACCTCGCGCTGGAGGCGGCGGACCTGCTCTGGCTGCCGGTGCGGCGCTCCTGGCGGCTGAACGAGCGCCATTACGGCGCGCTGCAGGGCAAGAGCAAGGCCCAGATCCGGCAGCAGTACGGCGACGAGCAGTTCATGCTGTGGCGCCGTTCCTATGACGTGCCCCCGCCCCCCATCGCCGACGACGACCCCTACTCGCAATCCGCCGATCCCCGGTACGCGCTGCTGCCGGCGGACCTGGTGCCGCGGTCTGAGTGCCTGAAGGACGTCGTCGCGCGGCTGCTGCCCTACTGGCATGACGCGATCGTGCCCGACCTGGCGGCCGGCCGGACCGTCCTGGTCGTCGCGCACGGGAACTCGATCCGCGCCCTGGTCAAGCACCTGGACGACATCGCGGACGCAGAGATCGCCGGGCTGGACATCCCCACCGGGATGCCGCTGGTCTACGAGATGGACGCCGCGTTCCGGCCGCAGACCCGCGGCGGGCGCTACCTCGACCCCGAGGCCGCGGCCGCGGGCGCCGCGGCGGTCAAGAACCAGGGCCGGTAAGGCCGCAGGCCCGGGGCTTCCCCGGACTCGGAACCTTTCATCCTCCCCTCGACTGCCCACGTGCTCTGGCTCCGAGATCCACGGATGAAAAGGGTTC
>CAVUYA010000033.1:0-28765 GCA_963745575.1 uncultured Actinomycetota bacterium
CCGGCACCAGCCCGGCGGCCGCCGCGGCCTCTTCAGCCGAGATGGCCTGGCCGTCCTGCCGCTGACCCGAACCGCCCCACCGCAGCCGCTGGTAGTCGGCCAGGTCGGCCCGGGTCACCACGCCCAGCGCCCGGGCGGCGACCTCGGCCAGATGGGTCACGCACTCGGCGTCGGACGGGTCGGCGTCCAGCAGCTCCGGGGCCAGGACCCGCTCCGGCAGGTCGTAGTTGCCGCCAGCCGGCCCGGCGGGCGCAGATCACCCGGCCGGTGTCGAGCAGCCACTCAACGGCGATCTTGGTCTCCGACCAGTCCCACCAGGCGCCCCCGTTCTTGGCCCCGCCCAGCTGGGTGGCGTTCAGCGGGCCCTCGGCCCGGAGCCGGGCCAGGACCTCGTCGCACACCTTCTCGGGGATCTGGTGCCACCGCATCCCCCTGGCCAGGAGGGCCCGCCGCCGGAACCCGTAGTAGGGCCATTCCTCGATCGGCAGGATGCACGCCGCATGGGACCAGTACTCGAACGTGGTGGCCCGGCGCGGGTGCCAGTAGGCCCGCTCGATCCGCTCGCGCGGGACCGGCCCGAGGCGGGCGTAGGCGACGAACTCGTGCGAGCGGGCCAGCACGCTGATCGTGTCCAGCTGGACCGCGCCGATCCTGCGGAGCATGCCCGCTACCCCGCCCCGCCGTCCCTGGGTGCCGACCAGCCCCTGGGTCCGGAGCGTCATTAGCCGGGCGTCGTCCGGTGACAAGGTGAACTGGGGTGCGGGATGGGGAGAGGCCGGCGACGGGGCCAGAGCCTAGCCGCGGGGTCTGACATTCCCCCGCGGGCGTCGGGTAACGCCGGTGTCTAGTACCAGTCCTCGAAGATGTTGGTGGCGAGCGCGATCAGGCCGCCGACCACCGCCAGGCCCACGCTGGCGTAGAACAGCCACCAGGTCGGGCCGAAGACCAGCGCGAGCCCGCCGATCAAGAAGGCGACCATGATGATCGAGACGGCAACCCAGGACACGACACGCCCGTGAAAGGGCGGCGGGTAGGAAACGGGGGTCCCCGGGGCCTGCGGCACCTGCGCGGTCTGCTCGGCCAGGCCCGCGGGCCCCGGCCCGGCGGCAGCGCTGCCGACGGTGCCCGGCTCCACCTGGTTCGACATGCGCGCTGCTCCTCTCGTCCCGGCTACCGCTCATCCCGCCCGCTGGCCGTGCCTATCATTGTGGCCAGGCCTCCAGCCGGGAGCAACCGGCCCCTAGGGTATCGGGCGGCTGGTGAGGACTCCGCTTCACCCCGCGTCTCGCCTACCATGGCTGTAGGCAACGGTGTCGGGAGCCCGCCGCGATGCCACTCACCTGCCCGGCCGAGCGCAGCGCGGCCGCAGCGGAGCGGGCACGCCGAGCCACAGAGCCAGACGATCCGCGAGGAGCGCGACGCAAGTGCCAGCCATCATCGACAGTGTCCTCCGCGCCGGCGAGGGCAAGATCCTGCGCAAGCTCAAGCGGACAGCTGATCAGGTCAACTCGATCGAGGAGGACTTCGCCGCGCTGACCGACGCCGAGCTTCGGGCGATGACCGACGAGTACCGGCAGCGCCTACGCCGACGGCGAGTCGCTCGACGACCTGCTGCCGGAGGCGTTCGCGACCGTCCGCGAGGCCGCCCAGCGGACCCTGGGCCAGCGGCACTTCGACGTCCAGCTCATGGGCGGCGCCGCCCTGCACCTGGGCAACATCGCCGAGATGAGGACCGGTGAGGGCAAGACGCTCACCGCGCGTGCTGCCCGCCTACCTGAACGCGCTGACCGGCCAGGGCGTGCACGTCATCACGGTCAACGACTACCTGGCCAAGCGCGACTCCGAGTGGATGGGGCGCATCCACCGGTTCCTGGGCCTTGAGGTCGGCGTGATCCTGGCCCAGATGGAGCCCGACGAGCGGCGCAAGCAGTACGCCGCCGACATCACCTACGGCACGAACAACGAGTTCGGCTTCGACTACCTCCGCGACAACATGGCCTGGCGGCCTGGACGAATGCGTCCAGCGCGGGCACCACTACGCGATCGTGGACGAGGTCGACTCCATCCTCATCGACGAGGCGCGCACGCCGCTGATCATCAGCGGCCCCGCCGACCAGAACAGCCGCTGGTACCTCGAGTTCGCCAAGATCGTCCCGCGGCTGCGCCGCGGCGAGGACGGCGACGGCGACTACGAGGTCGACGAGAAGAAGCGCACGGTCGGCATCCTCGAGACCGGCGTGGAGAAGGTCGAGGACTGGCTCGGCATCGACAACCTCTACGAGTCGGTGAACACGCCGCTCGTCGGCTTCCTGAACAACGCGATCAAGGCCAAGGAGCTGTACAAGCAGGACAAGGACTACGTCGTGATGAACGGCGAGGTCCTGATCGTGGACGAGTTCACCGGCCGCATCCTGCACGGCCGCCGGTACAGCGAGGGCATGCACCAGGCCATCGAGGCCAAGGAAGGCGTGCAGATCAAGGACGAGAACCAGACCCTCGCCACGATCACGCTGCAGAACTACTTCCGGCTCTACGAGAAGCTCGCCGGGATGACCGGTACCGCCATGACCGAGGCGAACGAGTTCCACCAGACCTACAAGCTCGGCGTGGTGCCGATCCCCACGAACATGCCGATGATCCGCGCCGATCAGCCCGACGTGGTGTACCAGACGGTGCAGGCCAAGTTCGAGGCCCTGGTCGACGACATCGCCGAGCGGAACACGACGGGCCAGCCGGTGCTCGTCGGCACCACCAGCGTCGAGAAGTCGGAGCTCGTGTCCAAGATGCTCAAGCGCAAGGGCATCGCGCACGAGGTGCTGAACGCGAAGTACCACGAGCGCGAGGCCACGATCATCGCCCAGGCAGGCCGCAAGGGCGCGGTCACCGTGGCCACGAACATGGCCGGCCGCGGCACGGACATCATGCTCGGCGGCAACCCCGAGTTCATCGCGGACCTGGAGCTGCACCAGCGCGGGCTCTCGCCGGTGGACACGCCGGAGGACTTCGAGGCGGCCTGGCCGGAGGCGGTGGACAAGGCCAAGCGGGCGGTGGCCGAGGAGCACGAGGAGGTCGTCGACGTCGGCGGCCTGTACGTGCTCGGCACCGAGCGGCACGAGTCCCGGCGCATCGACAACCAGCTGCGCGGCCGGTCCGGACGGCAGGGCGACCCCGGCGAGTCGCGCTTCTACCTGTCGCTCGAGGACGACCTGATGCGGATGTTCAACGCCGACAAGGTCGCGCACATCATGGAATGGCTCAAGACCCCGCCGGATGTCCCGATCGAGTCGAAGACCGTCAGCCGCTCGATCCGGTCGGCCCAGACGCAGGTCGAGCAGCAGAACTTCGAGATCCGCAAGGACCTGCTCAAGTACGACGACGTGATGAACCGCCAGCGCCAGGTCATCTACGGCGAGCGGCGCGAGGTGCTCGAGGGCGCCGACCTGCAGGACCAGATCCGCGGCATGATCGATGAGGTCGTCGCCGGGTACGTGGCGGCGCGCGACAGCCGAGGGCTTCCCCGAGGAGTGGGACCTGGACCAGCTGTGGCGGGCATTCCACCAGCTCTACCCCGGCGGGATGACGGTTGACCAGGTGATCGATGAGGCCGGCGGGGAGCGGGCGCGGCTGTCGGCCGGCCTGATCACCGAGCTGGTACAGCAGGATGCGCTGGCCGCCTACGAGCGCCGGGAGGAGGAGCTGACCCCCGAGGTCATGCGCGAGCTCGAGCGGCGGGTCGTCTTGTCGGTGCTGGACCGGAAGTGGCGCGAGCATCTCTACGAGATGGACTACCTGCGCGAGGGCATAACCCTGCGGGGATACGGGCAGCGCGACCCGCTGGTGGAGTATCAGCGCGAGGGCTACGACATGTTCAGCGGCATGATGGAGGGCATCAAGGAGGAATCGGTCGGCAGCCTGTTCAACCTCCAGGTGCAGCGGCAGGACAGCCCCATCGTGGAGGAGGCCGTCCCGGGCGCCGTCCCGAACGGCTTCGTCCCCGGCGGCGCTGCGCCCGGTGGCGTGCTGCCTGGCGGTGTCGTGCCGGGCGGCATTGTCGCGGGTGGGACTGCCGTGGGTGGCGCGGTCGCGGGCGGCGCCGGGCCGGTCCCGGCGGGCCCGGCGCCGGCCGGCCAGCCGGCGGGCGGCGGAAGTCAGGCCGGACGTGGCCGTTCTGGCCAGTCGGGCTCGCGGTCCCGGCCAGGACGCCATTCCCGGACAGGCTCCCAAGAACGGTCAGGCCAGGACCAGCCGGGCGCTCAGGCCGGGCCGGGCGCACAGGCCGCAGCGGGCGGCCAGGCGGTTCCGGCGGGCCTGGTGGCCCGCGGGCTGGAGCGGCCGCAGCGGCGGGGCAGGCTTGAGTACAGCGCGCCCAGCGATGACGGAAGCGGCCAGGCGCAGCAGCGGACCGCATCGAGCGGCGGCCCCGACTACTCCAAGGTCGGGCGGAACGCTCCGTGCCCGTGCGGTTCCGGCCGCAAGTTCAAGCTCTGCCACGGCGACCCGCGCAACCGCTGACCGCACGCCTCCCGGCTAGCCGCCCTCCCGGCTAAGCCCGCGCGCCTCCCGGCCGCGGGCCCGCCAGGTCGTCGTGATCCTTCATCTTCTCACTCGCTCCTGCTCCACAAAACGGTCCAAATCAGACGGCCAAACGACCGGAACGCGTGAAAAGTTGTCAGACGGGCGGGTCAGACGGGCGGGTCATGCGGGCACCGTCAGGCCGCCTCGATGGCGGTGCAGATCCATTTCGGCGGCGCGGGAGCGGGGCCGGGGCTGCGGTACGGGCTAGTACGTCCGGCGTCGGAGTGTGGTGGTTCGGCACACTCCAGGCGGACCGCCAGGACTCGGGTTCTCGGTCCGAATCCCACGATCACGGTCATCTCGACCACTCCCGCGGCCGGGCAGGACGTCATGACGCGACGGACCCGCGGCTGGACCTCTGCGGCCAGCCTCGGCCCGAGTTGCCTGATGCGCCGCCGCGCCTCCTCGCTGGTCCAGGGCCTGATCTGACCCGGGGGCCGCGACCCGGCCAGCGTCTCGGCCAGAACCTGGGCGAACTGGCTGGGCCACGCGCCGGCCGCGGCCGGCCTGCGTCGCGGCAGGTGAGGCCCGGATGGCGGGGACGGCCTGTCCCGCGGGGCCCGTTTCGCCGGCTCAGTCCGCGGGCTCGGCGCGAGTTGCGGGCCCGTCACGCGCTGCGGGCCCGTCCCGCGCTGCGGGCTCGTCCCGCGCTGCGGGGTCGGCGCGAGTTGCGGGCTCGTCCCGCGCTGCGGGCTCGTCCCGCGCCGCGCCGTTGCCTTCGGCCGCCCGGGCTGCCGGGCAGGCTGACGCGGCCGCGCCTGACCCCGCCGGCCGCGCGCCGGCCTCCGCGAGGACGTCGTCATAGGGCGGCGCCGAGTCAGGGACCCCGAGCAGCCGGACCGCGGCCGCATCCGGGAGCGGCCGCTTCTTCGCGGGCCGGCGCGCGAAGCCGGGAACCAACGGCAGGACCACACCGGAATCCGCGCGGCGCGGCTCTCCTGCTGAGGTCGGGGGCGGTGATGGCATGGGACCTCCGGGGGGAGCGGCCCCGCGGGTACCGGCCCGGCCGGGCCGGCCCGGGCGGCGCCGACGGCTCGGGCATGTGAGTGTTGTACCTGCCGCCGGTGACATTTCCGGCCCGGGTCCCGGGACCGCCGGCCCGGCCTGCGCTGGCAGCGCCCGGTGACACGGAATGCCCGGGGTCTCCGGCTGGTTCAACCCCGTGGGGCGCGGGCCCGCGCCCGACCGAGACCGAGATGCCTGCCCAGGGCAGGCCCTCCCAGGAGAAACACCGTGTCGCTGCCACCGCTGGTCGCTCCCGCCGCCGAGCTGACCGTTGATGAGGTCAAGCGCTATTCGCGCCACCTGATCATTCCGGAAGTCGGGATGACGGGACAGAAGCGCCTGAAGAACGCCCGGGTGCTGTGCGTGGGCGCGGGCGGGCTCGGGTCACCCGCGCTGCTGTACCTGGCCGCCGCCGGGGTGGGCACGCTGGGCATCGTCGACTTCGACGTGGTCGACGAGTCCAACCTGCAGCGGCAGGTCATCCACGGCCAGTCGGACGTGGGCCGCCCGAAGGCCGAGTCCGCGCGCGACAGCATCCGCGAGATCAACCCGTACGTCACCGTGGTGCTGCATGAGGAGCGCCTCGACTCCGACAACGCGATGGAGATCTTCGCGCAGTATGACCTGATCGTCGACGGCACCGACAACTTCGCCACCAGGTACCTGGTCAACGACTGTGCCGTGCTGCTCGGCAAGCCCTACGTCTGGGGATCGATCTACCGTTTCGACGGGCAGGCCAGCGTGTTCTGGGCGGAACACGGCCCCTGCTACCGCTGCCTCTACCCGGAGCCGCCGCCGCCGGGCATGGTGCCGTCGTGCGCCGAGGGCGGCGTGCTCGGCGTGCTGTGCGCCTCGATCGGGTCCATCCAGGTCAACGAGGCGATCAAGGTCATCACCGGAATCGGCGAGCCGCTGGCCGGGCGGCTGATGATCTATGACGCGCTGGAGATGAGCTACCGCACGGTCCGGGTCAGGAAGGACCCCGAGTGCCCGGTGTGCGGCAAGAACCCGACGATCACCGAGCTCATCGACTACGAGGCGTTCTGCGGCACGGTGTCCGAGGACGCCCAGCGCGCGGCGTCCGGATCCACGATCACCGCGACCGAGCTCAAGGCGATGCTCGACAACGACGAGAAGATCTTCCTGGTCGACGTCAGGGAGCCGAACGAGTACGAGATCGTGTCCATCCCCGGCTCGGTGCTCATCCCCAAGGACCAGTTCCTCAACGGGAACGCCCTGGAGCAGCTCCCGCAGGACCGCCGGATCGTGCTGCACTGCAAGAGCGGGGTCCGCAGCGCGGAGTGCCTCGCCGTGGTCAAGAACGCCGGCTTCTCGGACGCGGTGCACGTGGGCGGCGGGGTCCTGGCCTGGGTCAGCCAGGTGGATCCGTCGCTGCCCACGTACTAGCCGCCGCCGGGACGCACGCCGCGGCCCGGACAAGCCGTAACATTTCCGTGTGGCCACCCAGCCTGAGCCTCCGGCCACGGAGGGCAGCGCGGCGCCAGCCGGCCGCAGACGCGGTGGCTGGCGCCTCGGCGTCACGCTGCTGGCCTTGCTGGTCGGCACCGCTGGCCTGGCCGCGTCGGCCGCGGGCGTCTCGGCCCAGCTGCTGCCGCGCAGGTTCACCGCCGAGCAGCAGCAGCAGATCGTCGCCTGGGAGATGGCCCGGCGCTGGCGTACCCTGCCGGCCGGGAAAATCTTCCCGGCCTCCATCAGCTACCAGCTACCCCCCGGGGCTCTCGGCGGCGGCTCGCCGCTGTCGCTGCAGGCCTACCGGGTAGGGATCTCCCGGTTCGCGACCTGCACCGCGGCCAGCGATCCGGCGGCGGGCCGGGTGCTGTCCGCCGACAGGTGCGCGGCCCTGCTCCGCGCGACCTATACCGACGAGACCGACAGCATGCTCGTCACCGTCGGCGTCGCCGTGATGCCCGGCGATAACGCGGCCCAGTCCGCGGCCACCAAGCTGGCCGGCGGCCAGGGGCCGCAGCCCGGTGTCCGCGCGGCACCGTTCCCGTTGACCCTGGCCAGGGCGTTCGGGGACCGGCAGCGGCAGCTTTCCTGGGCGGTCAGCTCCGGCCCGTACCTGATCATGTCGACGGCCGGCTACGCCGACGGCAGGCCGCGGGTCCAGATGTCGTCCGATCCCTACGCGGAAACGGAGATGACGAGTTTCGCCGCCGGCGTGGCCGACGCGGTGCGGGCGCCGCTGGGCGCGGAGCCGCCGCCGCCCCAGTGCCCCGGGGCGCCCGGATGCTGAGCCTGCAGGCGCGAAGCCGGCCGGCGCCGGGCCGGATGACGCGCCGCGCCGGCCTGCTGGCGCTGGCCGCGGTGACTGCCCTGATCATGACCGCCGGCGCGGCCCCGGCCCGGGCCGACATCGTGCGCAACGCCGAGACGTGGGTCCTGAACGCGATCAATGCGCCGGCCGCGTGGCAGGTGACCAGGGGACAGGGCGTGACCGTGGCCGTGATCGACAGCGGGGTGAATCCCGGCGTGTCCGACCTGACCCGATCGGTGACCCCGGGTCCCGACCTGACCGGCGTGGACACGCCGGAGTCCAACCCCAACTGGGGCATGCACGGAACCTGGATGGCGTCGCTGATCGCCGGTCACGGGCATGACGGCGGCGGCAGCGGGATCATCGGGATCGCGCCGATGGCGCACGTGCTGTCGATCCGGGTGATCACCAACAGCGGTGATCCTGGCTTCGTCCGGTACCAACGCCAGTCGTCGGCTCGTCATCAGCGCGAGCTGGCCACGGCGATCAAATACGCGATATCCCACGGGGCCGGCGTCATCAGCATGTCCCTGGGCGACGGCGCGCAGAGCCTCCTGGTGCGCCAGGCGCTCCAGGAGGCGCTGAACCGCAACATCGTGATCCTCGCATCGTCGGGCAACTCCGGGGACGTGCGCAGCGCCCAGGCGCAGGGCCACGCGCCGCTCTCGTTCCCGGCCAATTACCCGGGCGTGCTGAGCGTGGCGGCCGTCGACCAGAACGGTGCGGCCGCCAGCTTCTCCAGCGACAACCTCTCCGTGCAGGTCGCCGCGCCGGGCGTCCAGGTTCCGGCCCAGGGCCAGGACGGGGGGTACTGGCTGGTGAGCGGCACCAGCCCGGCCTGCGCGCTGGCCGCCGGCGTGGCCGCCCTGATCAGGTCCGCCTATCCGGCACTCCCGCCGGACCTGGTGGGTGACGCGATCACCACCACCACCCGCCACCGCCCCGCCGGCGGCTACAACGACAAGGTCGGCTTCGGCACCGTGGACGCCGCGGGCGCGCTGGCCGCGGCGGCGCGCATGTCCGCGCAGCGGCTGGCCGGCCCGGGATCGCCGAGGACCGGCTTGCGCAGGCCGGACCTGGTGGCCGTGTCGGGTGCCAGCCCGGCCAGCTACTTCGGCGGCGGGCCCGCCGCGGTCCCCTCGCCCCCGGTCGCACCAAGGGGCCCGGGGCAGCTCGTGGAGTTCTGCCTCCTGGCGGCGATCTGCCTGGCGATGATCATCATCGCGGCGAGCCGGCTCGTTCAGATGCGGCGCCCGCCGCTGGCGGCCGGTGATCAGCGGTACCGGTTCGACCCGGGCGAGATCCCGCCGCCGCCCTACGGCCAGCCCCTGGACGGCCGCTCACCGGGCGGGAGCGAGTTTGCGCAGCCGCCACCGTTCCCGTGGTCAGCCACGCCCCCCGACCGCCGTGCGATGCCGCACGACCAGCCGGGCACGTCCGAGCCAGGCGAATGACACCAGACCGGCACCGGCCTGCGCGCGGCGTCCCCGGCCAGGCCGAGACGGGGGCCGCGGCCCCGCCGCTCGGCGATTTCGCCAGCCGGGTCCTGGACGTGGCGGAGGCGATTCCGCGAGGCCGGGTGATGTCCTACGGCGACGTCGCCGAGTACGTCGGCGAGGGCGGCCCGCGCCAGGTGGGCCGGGTGATGGCGCTGTGGGGCGGCGGCGTGGCGTGGTGGCGGGTCGTTCACGCGGACGGCTCGCTGCTGGCCGGCCACGAGCAGGCGGCGCTCGCCCGCTACCGGGAGGAGGGCACGCCGATGCGCCCGGCCGCGGGCGGCGGCCCCGGCCGGGTAGACATGCGCCGCGCGCGCTGGAACGGCGGCCCCGGCTGACCGGGCCTGACCGGCCCGCCGCCGGTCAGGAGGCGATCAGCACGATGCCCGCCGCGACCAGGACGGCGGCGGCCAGCCGGCGGGTCCCGAAGCGCTCGGCGAACAGCTTCATCCCGATCAGCGCCGCGAACACCACGCTCGTCTCCCTGATCGCGGCGACCTCGGCCAGCGGCGCCCGGGTCTGCGCCCAGAGCACGATCCCGTAAGCGATCAGGGCCAGCACCCCGGCCAGCAGCCCCTTGGCCGCCGTAGGCCCGGTCAGCCACCGCAGACCTGGCCGGCGAAAGGCCGCCACCACGGGGAACACCGGTCCCTGCAGCAGGAACAGCAGCCCGGCGTAGGCCAAGGGATCATGGGCCCGGCGGACGCCGAGGCCGTCCACGATCGTGTAGGCCGCGATCGTGAGCCCGGTGAGCACGGCGGCCGCGATCGCCGGCCGCTCGGAAGAGGTGAGGCGGCCGGAGGACAGCGCCAGGCTGGCCAGCCCCGCGGCGAGGATCGCGACCCCGGCCAGCGGGATCACCCCCAGGTGCTCGCCCGCCAGGAAGTAGGCGCCGAACGCCACCACCAGCGGCGAGGTTCCCCGGGCGATGGGATAGACCTGGTTGAACGCCCCGAGCCGGTAGGAATTCATCAGTCCCAGGTCGTAGCCGATGTGGATCGCCGCGGACAGGACGGCGAAGCCGATCGCCGCGCGGTACGGCAGGCCGGTCAGGCCGAGAACCGCGCCGCCGCCGAGGGTCGCGGCCACGCCGATCAGGGCGAACACGGTCAGCCGGTCGTCGACGGATTTGGCGATGGCGTTCCAGGCCGCGTGCAGCGCGCCCGCGCCGATCACGATGAGCACGATCGGTAGCGTGATCTGGGCCTGCGCCGACACTGACAAGTCAACGACCCTACCGCTTGCTCCCGGTATGAGCGACTCCGCGCCACGGGGCAGGTGCGGCGCGGCGAGTCCGTGCCCTAGCCGGCCAGGCAACGAGCGCGGCGCGGCGCACCCGCCCGCGCCCTGGCCGGACCGCCGCCAGGCCCGCCCCACCCCGTCCGGCCGTGCCCCGGCCCAGCATGATCGGATAACGGGTAGTCCCGTCCGTCGTATGAGCGCCTGGATTCCCCGTTGATGGCGACGTCCCCGGAAGGCCCCGAAACTGTCGGAAGGTTCTGCTGGAATGCGGTACTGACATGGACTCCAGCGCACCCGCCTACCGTCTCGTCCGCCGGCCCGTGCCCGCGTCGGCGGCGCCGCCGGAGCTGGACGACGACCAGCGGCGGGTGGTCAGCCACGCCGGCGGGCCGCTACTGGTACTGGCCGGCCCGGGCACGGGCAAGACCACGGCCATCGTCGAGGCCGTGGTGGGCCGGATCAGCGAGCGGGGCATCGATCCGGCGCGGGTGCTCGTGCTCACCTTCAGCCGCAAGGCGGCGGAGGAACTGCGGGACCGGATCACCATGCGGCTGCGCCGAACCACCCGGCAGCCGCTCGCGCTGACCTTCCACAGCTACGCGTACGCCCTGGTGCGCCGGGAGTTCGTGCTGGAAGGCGACGAGTCGCCGGTGCTCTTGTCCGGCCCGGAGCAACTGCTCGAGGTCAGGCGGCTGCTGCGGGGCGAGGCCGAGGACGGCGGCCGGAGCTGGCCGGAGCGGCTCGGCCCGGCCCTCAGCACCCGGGGCTTCGCCGCCGAGCTGCGGGATTTCCTGCTCCGCGCGGCTGAGCGCGGCCTGGACGGGCCCGGGCTGGCCCGGCTGGGCCGGCAACGGCGGCGTGACGACTGGGTGGCGGCCGGCGGCTTCCTGGAGCGGTACGCCGCCCGCTTCGACCTGGCCCCGGTCCCCGCCTACGACTACGCGGAGATCATCCGGATCGCGGCCGGCCTGCTGGGCCGGGCCGCGACCAGGGACCGGGAACGCCAGGCCTACGACGCCGTGCTGGTCGACGAGTACCAGGACACCGACCCCGCCCAGGAAGACCTGCTGCACGCGCTGGCCGGGGACGGCCGGGAGCTGATCGTCGTCGGCGACCCGGACCAGTCCATCTACGGGTTCCGCGGTGCCGACACCCGCGCGGTCAGCCGGTTCGCGGGGAGGTTCCGCGCCCCGGACGGAAGCCCGGCAAAGGTGATCGCGCTACGCACCTGCCGTCGCAGCGGCGCCATCCTGCTGGCCGCGTCGCGCCGGCTGGCGGCCCGGCTGCCGGCGGTCCAGGCCGAGGAAAGCCCGTACGGTGAACGCTCCCACCGTGCCCTGATCCCGCTGCCCGGCGCCGATCCGGGCACGGCCCGGGTCATCATTGCCGCGACCGCGAGCCAGGAAGCCTCGGTCATCGCCGACACGCTGCGCCGGGCGCACCTCATGGACGGTCTGGCGTGGTCGTCCATGGCGATCCTGGTCCGTTCCGCGATCCGCCAGGCACCCGTGCTGCAGCGAGCCCTGGCCGCGGCCGGGATTCCGGTGGCGGTCGTCGGCGACGGGCTGCCGCTCGCCGCCGAGCCGGGGGCCAGGCCGCTGCTGACCCTGCTGGACTGCGCGCTGCGCCCGGGAGCGCTCGACGAGGAGGCCGCCGCCGAGCTGCTCACCGGGCCGCTCGGCGGTACCGACGCCCTGGGCCTGCGGCGCCTGCGCCGTGCGCTTCGGGCGGCGGCCCTGGCGGCGGGGGAGCTGCCCGTGGAGGAGCCGCTCGCCGCGGCGCTGCGCGATCCGCGCGAGCTGCTCCTGATCGGCGGGCCGCCGCGGGCGGGCGGGAACGCTCCGGCGGCAGGCGTCAGCGGGCCCGCGCCGATGGTCGCCAGCGCCGTCGCCGCGGCGCGGCGGGTGGCGGGGCTGCTGGCGCTCGCGAGACAGACCGCCAGGCAGGGGAACGGGGAGACCGGCCAGGGGAACGGGGGCCCGGGTCAGGGGGATGGCGATGTGGGCCAGGGGGATGGCGACGTGGGCCGGGGGAATGAGGGCGCGGGTCAGGGGGACGGGGGCGCGGGCCAGGGGGACGGCGAGTCGTCCCGGGCGGATGAGCGGGCGAGCGGGGGGACGGCGCACGATGTGCTCTGGGCGGTATGGAACGCCTCCGGGCTGGCGGCGTCCTGGCAGCAGGCCAGTGCCGCGGGCGGCAGCCGCGGCGCGGCCGCCGACGCGGACCTGGACGCGGTGGTCGCCTTGTTCGACGCGGCCGCCCGGTTCACCGCGAGATACCCGCAGGGCTCGCCGCGGCTGTTCCTGGACAGCCTGGCCGGGCAGGAGATCGCCGGCGACACGCTGGCCGAGCGCGCCGCGCGCGGCGCCGGGGTCGCCGTCCTTACCGCGCACCGGGCCAAGGGGCTGGAGTGGGACCTGGTCGTGGTGGCCGGAGTTCAGGAGGGCACCTGGCCCGATGTCAGGACCCGGGGATCGCTGCTGTCCATGGACGAACTCATGGAGACGGCCGCGCGCGCCGCACCCGGCGGCGAGATGGGCCCGGCCGGCCGGCCGGACGCCTCCGATGCCACCGCCGCCGCGCTCGCCTCCAAGCTGCTCGACGAGGAGCGCAGGCTGTTCTACGTCGCGGTGACCAGGGCACGGCGTGCTCTGGTCGTCACCGCGGTCGGCGGAGCGGATACCGAGGAACGGCCGTCCCGGTTCCTCGCGGAGCTGGCCGGCGACGACATCGAGCCCGAGCAGGTGGCCGGGCCCGGGCGGCGCTGGCTGTCGCTGCCCGCGCTCACCGCGGAACTGCGCCGCGCCGCGGCGGACCGGGCGCTGGGCATGCCGGTGCGGCGGGCCGCCGCGGCCCAGCTGGCCCGGCTGGCCGCGGTCGGCGTCCGCGGGGCCAGCCCGCGGCACTGGTACGCGCTCACCGAGCTGTCCAGCCCGGACCCGGTCATCGAGGGAACCGTCCGGCTGTCGCCGTCCCAGGTGGAGAACTTCACCAAGTGCGGGCTGCGCTGGCTGCTCGAATCGGCCTCGGGAGTCAGCACCCCCGGCGTGCTCCGGCATTTCGGGATCGTGATCCACGCCGCGGCCGCGCTGGCCGCCGACGGCGCGGACGACGCCGACATCACCAAGCGCATCGACGAGGCCTGGCGTCACCTCGACTTCGGCAGCGCCTGGTACAGCGCCAAGCAGCGCGACCAGGCCGAACGCATGGTCCGCAAGTTCCTGGACTGGCACCGCGCCAACCCGCGCGAGCTGGTGGCCGTCGAGCAAGACCTGCGGGTCAGGATCGGCCAGGTAGAGATCACCGGCCGGGTGGACCGGCTGGAGCGCGATGATGACGGCAGCGCGATCGTGGTCGACCTCAAGACCGGGTCGAGCCGGCCCGCCGACGACGAGCTGGACCGCCACCCGCAGCTCGGCGTCTACCAGCTGGCCGTGCTGCTGGGCGCGTTCGAGGAACTCGGCCTGACCCAGCCGGGAGGCGCCGAGCTGGTGCAGGTCGGCAAGGCCGGCCTGACGGCGCGGGCGCGGGTGCAGCGGCAGCACTCGCTGGCCAGCGACCCGGAACCCGGCTGGGCCAACGACCTGGTGCAGACCGTGGCCACCGGGATGTCGGGCTCGGTGTTCAAGGCGACCGCGAATCCCGGCTGCCGGGTCTGCCCGGTCGCCGCCTGCTGCCCGGTCCACGAGCGCGGCGGCCAGGTGACCCCGTGACCGCGACCCGGTACAGCCCCGCCCAGCTGGCGCGCCTGCTCGGCGTGGCCGAGCCGACCGCGGAGCAGGCCGCCGTGATCGGCGCGCCGCTCGGCCCGATGGCCGTGATCGCCGGCGCGGGCTCGGGCAAGAGCGAGACGATGGCGGCCCGGCTGGTCTGGCTGGTCGCCAACGGGATGGTCCGGCCGGAGCGGGTGCTCGGGCTCACCTTCACCAGGAAGGCCGCGGCCGAGCTCGCGGAGCGGGTGCGCAGCCGGCTCGACGGCCTCCGGCGGTCCGGGCTCGCGCGGCCCGGCGAGGGCACCCCCGATGACCGGCTCCAGTCGGACCCGGTCATCGCCACCTACCACGCCTACGCCGGGCGGCTCGTCGCCGACCACGCGCTGCGCGAGGCGGTCGAGCCGTCGCTCCGGCTGGTCACGCCCGCTGTCTCCTGGCAGCTGGCCGCGCGGGTGGTGGCCGCCTACGACGGCCCGATGGACGCCATCTCCTGGACGCCGTCCACGGTCACGGCGGCCGTCCTCGACCTGTCCGGCGAGCTGGCCGAGCACCTGCGCCGCCCGGCCGACGTGACCGGGGTGGGGGAGTGGCTGGCCCGGGGCCTGCGGGCGGTCCCCGCGCGCCAGCCGGGCGGGGGCATCCCGGCCCAGGTCCAGAAGATCCTGCAGTGCCAGCGGGTCCGCGAGCAGCTGCTGCCGATGGTAGCCGCCTACGCCGCGGCCAAGGCGGCCCGTGAGGTCATGGACTTCGGCGACCAGATGGCCCTGGCGGCCCGCATCGCCGACCGCCATCCGGAGGTCGGCACGGCCGAGCGGTCCCGGTACCAGGTGGTGCTGCTGGACGAGTACCAGGACACCAGCCACGCTCAGCTGGTGCTGCTCCGGGCGCTGTTCGGCGGCGGTCACCCGGTGACCGCGGTCGGCGACCCGTGCCAGTCGATCTACGGCTGGCGCGGCGCGAGCGCGGGTAACCTGCGCCGGTTCGCCAGTGACTTCCCGGCCCGCGGCGGGGCACGGGCCCCGACGGCGCTGCTGTCCACCAGCTTCCGCAACACCGGCCGGGTCCTGGACGCCGCCGCCGCCATCCAGGAGGGCCTGCGCGCCGCGGCCGCGGAGGTGCCGCGCCTGGTGGCCCCGCCGCCGAGGGCCGGGCGCGGGACGGTGGTGTGCGCGCTGCTGCCGGCCGCCGCCGAGGAAGCCGAGTGGATCGCGGGCCAGGTCGCGGAGCTGCTCAGCCTGCCGCCCGGAGTCGCGCCCGACGGGGCCCGCTGGCCCGACGGCCGCCCGGCTCCCGTCCGCCCGTCCGACATAGCGGTGCTCTGCCGCAAGCGCGCCCAGTTCCCCGCGCTGCACGCGGCGCTCGAGGCCAGGGGCATCCCGGTCGAGGTGGTCGGGCTGGGCGGCCTGCTGACCGTGCCCGAGGTCGCCGACATCGTGGCCACGCTGCGGGTGATGCACGACCCGACCGCGGCCGACGCGCTGGCCAGGCTGCTGACCTCACCCCGGTGGCGGATCGGCCCGCGCGACCTGGTGGCGCTGGGCCGGCGTTCCCGCTGGCTGGCCCGCTCGGCCGGGCGGCCGGCGGACCAGGGCGAGACGCAGCGGACCGTTGCGGATCCTGACGTGATGCGCCAAGCGGTCACGGACCTGACCGCGGACCCGGGGAGCCTGGTCGAGGCCCTCGATGACCTCGGCGACCCGGCGGCCTACTCGGCGGCCGGCTACGCGCGGCTCACGGCGCTGGCCGCCGAGCTGCGGGCGCTGCGCGGGCACGCGGGCCGGCCGCTGGCCGAGCTCGTGGGCGAGGTGGAGCGCGCGCTCGGGCTGGACATCGAGGTCGCCGCGCGGCCCGGGGCCGACCCGGCGGGTTCGCACGCCGACCTGGACGCGTTCGCCGACGCGGCCGCGGCCTTCGCCGGCGACCAGGAGGAGCCGACGCTCGGCGCGTTCCTGGCCTACCTCACCGCGGCCGAGGCCGAGGAGTTCGGCCTGGAAGGCGGGCGGGTCGGCGACACCGACTCGGTCAAGCTGGCGACCGTGCACGCGGCCAAGGGCCTGCAGTGGGCCGCGGTGTTCGTGCCCGGCCTGTCGGCGGGGCCGCACGGGCATGTCTTCCCGGCCCGGCCCAAGCTGGTCACGCGGTGGACCGAAAACCCGCGGCTGCTGCCGTTCGGGCTCCGCGGGGACGCCGCCGACCTGCCGGTCCTGGTCGGCCTGGACCCGCAGGCGCTGGCCTCCTTCACCGAGGCGTGCGCGGACCGGGAGCTGGCCGAGGAGCGCCGGCTGGCGTACGTGGCCTGCACGCGGGCCGCGTTCTGGCTCGGCTGCACCGGCTACTGGTGGGGCAGCGGCGTGTCCCGGCTCGGCCCTTCGGCGTTCCTGGACGAGATCCGGGCCGCGTGCGAGTCGGGCGCCGGGACGGTCGCGGCCTGGGCCGGGGCGCCCGCCGAGGACGCGCAGAACCCGGCCCTGGCCGAGCCGGCCACCGCGTCGTGGCCCGCCGCGGCGTCCGGCTCACGGCACGAGGCGGTACGCGAGGCCGGCCGACCTGGTGGCCGAGGCCGCGGCGGCCGGCCCGGCGGCGGACGCAGATCCGGGCGAGATGAGCCCGGCCGACCGGGAACTGGTCGCCGCCTGGCGGCGAGACGCCGGCCTGCTGCTGGCCGAGCGAGCGCAACGCCGCGCCGACGACGCGGTCACCGTCGGGCTGCCCTGGCGGCTTCCCGTGTCATCGCTAGTCACCGTGGCCGCCAACCCGGCCGGGCTGGCCCAGCAGGTGCGGCGGCCGATGCCGCGGCCGCCGGCCCCGCTGGCCCGGCGCGGCACCGACTTCCACCGCTGGCTGGAGCAGCGGTTCGGGCCGCAGCGGCTGATCGATCCCGGCGACCTGCTCGGCGCGGCTGATGCCGACCCGGACTCCGGCGAGGACCAGGACCTCGCCGGGCTCAGGGAGCGCTTCGAGGCTGGCGACTGGTCGGGCCGGTGGCCGTGCGAGGTCGAGGTGCCGTTCGAGACGCTGATCGGCGACCGGCTGGTCAGGGGACGGATCGACGCGGTGTTCGCGGACGCGCCCGGCGGCGGGTTCGACGTGGTGGACTGGAAGACCGGGCGCCGGCCGGTCTCCTCCGAGGAGGAGCGGGCCGTCGCCGTGCAGCTGGCCGCCTACCGGCTGGCCTGGGCCGCCCTGGCCGGGGTGCCGGTCGAGGAGGTCCGCGCGGCGTTCTACTACGTGCGCGACGACGCCACCGTGCGCCCCGCTGACCTGCTCGACGAGGCGGGCCTCGCGGCGCTGATCGAGGACATCCCGGCCGGCTAGCGGCCCGGCCGGTAGTCTCAGGTGCGCATTCGAATGCCGGGCGTCGCGTGAATCGGAGGCAGGCCTGTGCCGGAGCCACGGGTATCGATGAATGACGGGCTGGTCGAGCGCATAGTGCGCCGCGCGATCGCTGCCCTGGCCAATTCGTACGGCTCGGCGCCGGCGCGGGCCACGGCCGCGAAGGAACTGCTGGTCCACGCCCTGGAGGGTGCCTCCGCCCCGGCCGATGAGGTAGACGGCTACGCCGCGTCGGCCGCCATCGCGGCGCTGGCGCACGCGATCGAGGCCGAGGCCGGGCGCGGCCTGGACTGGCTGTCGGTGGCGGCGCTCGGGGAATGGGACTTCCACCACCCGGAAAGCCCGATCTGACGGCCCACGGTCGCGCATCCCGGCCGCACCCGCCGGGCCGCGCGCCGCGGGGTCGCGTCTCAGCCGCTGAGGTAGCGCTCCACGGCCTCGACCTTGGCGTCCAGGGCCCCGGTCACGCCGGGGCGGACATCGGCCTTGAGCGAGAGGCTGACCCGCGGCGCCCTCGCGGCGACCGCGTCCACCGCGCGCCTGACGACGTCCATGACCTCATCCCAGTCACCCTCGACCGTGGTGAACATGGCGTCGGTCCGGTTGGGCAGGCCGCTCTCGCGGACGACCCGTACCGCATCGGCGACATACTCCGCGACGTCCTCGCCGACTCCGAGCGGCGTGACCGAGAACGCGACCAGCACTGGCTCTCCTTGGTGAACGTTGCGAGCGCCTTAGCGGATGCCGGGCGCGATGAGCGACTCGAAGCGGCCGAGCAGCTGGCCGTCGCCGGACGGCTCGACCGGCGTGACCGGCGGCCGGTGCCACAGCCAGCAGTCGAGGTCGGCGGCGGTGCCAGCCACCCCGGCGGCGGCCGCGGTCCCCGGGTCACGGTCGGCGGCGCGGATGTCGGGTTCGTCGTAGGAGGTTCCGTCGTCCGGGTCGGTGCCAGTGAACTGCCCGAACGTCACCAGCCACGTATCCCCGGTGTCGGTGGCCCGCAACCGGATGGCCGCTGCGCCGTGGTCGGGAGTGAACGCTCCCCACTCGGGCAGCCCGCCGTACATGACGCGCAGCGCCTCGTCCACCCCGTCCGCGGACAGGGACGGGTCCAGCGGCGTGCGCGTGCCCGCGGTCAGCTCGGCGTCGATCCGGTGGATCAGGGCCTCATGGGCCTGACGCCTCCGGATGAAGCCGACCGTGTGGTCATCCGACCAGGTCCAGGCCGCGGTGTCCGGCGGCGTCGCGGCGAGGATCTCGGCCAGGTCGCGGCTCGCGCGCTCGTAGAACGCCAGCAGCCCGGCCCGGTCCGCCGGGCGCGGCGGCTTGAGCGCCTCGGCCTGCGGGCCGTTCACCTGCTCGCGAACGACCGTGCCCCAGAACCACTGCACCTCCCCGAGGTGCCACAGCAGGTCATTGGCGTCCCAGTCCGGGCAGGAGGGCACGCGTGCGCCGGGCGCGACTTCGCGCAGGACGTCCGCGAAGCGCGCCGACTCCCGGGTCAGGTAGCCGACGTAGTCCAGGTCCGAGTTCACTCGATGCAGGCTACTCCGCGGCGCCGACACTGCTCGCCGGGCCCGGTGCCCGCCGGGTCACGGGAGGGAGTGCAGGGACGCGCCCGCGGCCCGGGCGTCGGCGGCGAGCGAGGTGATCGCGGCCGCCACCTCGGCGGGGCTCACCAGCATGTGCAGGTGCTCACCCGGCAGCTCGCGCGCCGGCCAGCCGGCCCGTGCGGCCTGGGCGGCCTCCCGGCGGTAGGGCTCGGAGAAGACCAGGTAGGCGGCCCGGCACGGCGGCCAGCCCTCGGGCAGCGCGGGCAGCGTCTCTTCGAAATACCGCAACGGGAGGGCACCGGCCTCGCTGGTCACCGCCTGGCGGGTCGCCTCGTCAGGGAAGAGCGGGGACAGGTCCTCCCCGGGCCACCACTGCGGCCACGGGGGGACCACGCCGCCGGTCGCGAGCTCGCGCAGGAACGGGAGGAACTCGCCCTCGACCACGGCGGCGGCTCCCGACTGGCGCGGCAGCGCCGCGTCGGCGAAGACCGCGGTGGCCTCGCGGGCCGCGACCGCCCGGACCAGATGCGGCACGAACACGCCGGCGCCGGAGTGGGTAACCAGGATGACCTCGCCGGGCGGGCCGCCGGGCACCTGCCCGGCAGCCAGGCGGAGCAGCCGCGGGACGTACGGGGGGCCGCCGTCGGCGAATCCGGCCAGCGACGGCACCGCGACCTGGTGCCCGGCCCGGGACAGCTCGTCCGCCACCGGCCGCCAGCTGCCCGGCCCCAGGTTGGGGGAATGGATGAGCACGATGACAGGCGCCACGGTTCCCATGCTCATGCCTCGGTAGAGTCCAGGCAGGATCTTCGGCATTCCCGGCTGGCGCGCCTGGCTGCGCCCCGGGCCCGGCCAGGAGCCACGAGGGAGGACCATGGACGTTCGCGGTTACGTCGACGAGAACGCGGCCGGCTTCTTCGACGCGCTCGGGCGGTGGCTGGCCATTCCGTCGATTTCCGCCGACCCCGCGCACCGCGCCGATGTCCGCCGCAGCGCGGAATGGCTGGCGGGGCACCTGCGCGAGAGCGGCTTCCCGCTGGCGGAGATCTGGGAAACCGGCGCGGACGGGGCCGGGCTTCCCGCGGTGTTCGCGCACTGGCCCGCCACGGACCCGTCCGCTCCCACCGTGCTCGTCTACGGCCACCACGACGTGCAGCCGGTCGAGCCGCTGGAGGAGTGGGAGTCGCCGCCGTTCGAGCCCGTGCGGCGAGACGGCCAGCTGCTGGGGCGCGGGTCCTCCGACGACAAGGGTCAGGTGCTCTTCCACGCCCTGGCCGCGCGCGCCAGCGCGGCGCTCCACGCGCAGGACGAAGGAGCGCAGGACCCGGAGCGCCGGGGGGCGCCGCCGGTCACGCTCAAGCTGCTGGTCGAGGGCGAGGAGGAGTCGGGGTCGCCGAACTTCCCGGCCCTGCTGGAGAACAACTCCGGCCGGCTCGGCTGCGACGTGATCGTCATCTCCGACACCACGATGTGGGCGGCGGACGTGCCGTCGATGTGCACCGGCATGCGGGGCCTGGCCGAGGCGCAGATCGACCTGCGCGGCCCGGAGCGGGACCTGCACTCGGGATCGTTCGGCGGCGCGGTGCCCAATCCGCTGCACGTCCTCGCCGGCCTGCTGGCCGGCCTGCACGACCGTGACGGCCGGGTCACCCTGCCCGGGTTCTACGACAAGGTGCTCCCGGTCTCGGCCGCCGAGCGCGATATGTTCGCCCGGCTGCCGTTCGACCAGCAGGCCTGGCTCGACGAGGCCGGCCACAGCCGCGCCGCGGCGGGCGAGGCCGGCTTCAGCACGCTGGAGCGGATCTGGGCCCGGCCGACCGCGGAGATCAACGGGATGTGGGGCGGGCACACCGGGCCGGGCGGCAAGACGATCATCCCCAGCCAGGCGCACGCCAAGCTGTCGTTCCGGCTGGTCGCGCACCAGGAGCCCGCCGACGTGGCCGCCGCGCTGCGCGAGTACGTGGCCCGGCGCACCCCGCCGGGCATCGAGGCCGTCGTCACTGTCCCCGGCCCGGGGGTCCGCCCCAGCTTCTCGCCGGCCGACTCGCCCGCCGTGCAGGCGGCGAAGCGGGCCATGGAGCGCGCGTTCGGGTCCGAGGTCCTGTTCACCCGGGAAGGCGGAAGCGGGCCCGAAGCGGACCTGGCCGCCATCCTCGGGGCGCCGCTGGTCTTCCTGGCCGTGGGGCTGGACTCCGACCGCATTCACGCGCCGAACGAGAAGGTCGAGATGAGCTTGCTCCTGAAGGGCGCCGAGGCCGCCGCGTACCTGTGGGACGAGCTCGCGGCGGCGGCCGGCGATCTCACGGCAACGCGGTGAGCGCCTGCCCGGCCCTGCCACCGGACCGGCACGGCGAGCTGAGCTCCGCCGAGTTGACCGACAGCGGCGGCCTGCGCGGCCTCGCCCTGTCGCGCGGCGAGGTGGACCGGTCCACGGCCCGCCGCGGCGACGCCGAGTGGCTCACGGCGGCCTGGGCGAACCCGCGCACCCGCGTGCTCGTGGTCTCCGATGGGGAGGCCCTGGTCCGGTTCGCCGGCGACGACACCAAGGCGGAGCCGGCCTTCGTGCCGGCGCAGCAGGCCCCCGACGGCGTCAGGTTCCTGCTGGGAGTCGACGCCGGCGGGGTCGTCTACTTCGGCGTGGCCGCGCCGCTGCCGCGTCCGGAGGCAGGGCAGGACCTGGCCTCCGGGGCCCGGGCGATCAGCCTGCGGCAGGCCGGTCCGCTGCTGTCCGACCGCGACGCCGGGCTGATGACCGAGGCCGTGGCGCTGGCCAACTGGCACTCCACGCACGGGCACTGCCCGCGGGACGGCGCGGTCACCGAGCCGGTGCTGGCCGGCCACGCCCGGCGCTGCGTGAACGACGGGAGCGAGCACTTCCCGCGGCTCGACCCTGCGGTGATCATGCTGGTGACCGACCCCGATGACCGGTGCCTGCTGGCCAGGAACGCGATGTGGCCCGAGCGGCGGGTGTCGATCCTGGCCGGGTTCGTGGAGCCCGGCGAGTCCGCCGAGCAGGCGGTCGCGCGCGAGGTGCACGAGGAAACCGGGATCGTCGTCGGCGACGCCCGCTATGTGGGCAGCCAGCCCTGGCCGATGCCGCACAGCCTGATGCTCGGCTTCCGCGCCCGCGCCACCGGCAGCCTGAAGATCATGGTCGACTCCCACGAGATCGCCGAGGCGCGCTGGTTCAGCCGGGATGAGCTGCGGGCCGCCATCGCCACCGGCGAGATCCGGCTGCCGCCGCCGGTGTCGATCGCGCACCGGATCATCGGGTCCTGGTACGGGAGCGACCTCGGCGGCGCCTGGTAAGGCCGAACACCCGGGCGCAACACGGGCGTCACGTTAACCGCATTTAGCCTCACGAGGCGGCCTCAGCCGTTACCATTGCCGGTACTTTGCTACCTCATTACCCGCTGATGACCGTATGTCGGCTGGGGCGTCATCATCGAATCAGGTGTCAGGTTGACATCGCGCGATACCGCGGGCCGGGGTCCGGCCGACAGGAAGAACCGGGTGCCGGGTGGCCGCCGCCCCCGCATCTACGTGCACATCGGCGAGCCGAAGACGGGCACGACGTTCCTGCAGCGTGCCCTCTGGAGCAACCGCGCCTGGCTCGCCGCCCAGGGCGTCGTGCTGCCGGGCTACGAATGGCGGGACCATAACCGGGCCAGCCGGGATCTGCGCGAGGCGGTCAGGGAGGCCTCCGACCCGACCGATCCGTGGACCGGCGACTGGGACGTCCTGGCCGGCCAGGCCCTGCTGGCCCCCGAGGCGGCCGTCATCTCGGACGAGGTGCTGGCCGCGTGCCACCCCGAGCAGGCCGATCGCGCGGTCCGGTCCCTGCTCGCGGCCGAGGTGCACATCGTCCTCACCGTGCGCGACCTCGCGACCCTGCTGCCCGCCGAGTGGCAGGAGACGGTCAAGACCCGCGGCATCACCGGATGGGACGAATGGCTCAGCGATGTCATCGACGTCCAGTCGGCTGCCGCCGACCGGCGCCAGTGGCGGTTCTGGACGTTCCACGACACGCTGGCCATCCTCGACATGTGGTCGCGGCACCTTCCGCCGGACCAGGTGCACGTGATCACCGTGCCGCAGCAGGGCCCGCCCAGCACGCTCTGGGTCAGGTTCGCGTCGGTTCTCGGCATCGATCCCGGCGGCATCGACCTCGCCGAGGCGTACGCCAATCCCTCGCTCGGACTGGCCGAGGTCGAGTTCCTGCGTCGGCTGAACGAGACGCTGCCCGAGGAGATGCCCTACTGGTTCTACACCCGGAACATCAAGCGAATCCTCGCGCACGACGTCCTGGCCGCGCGGGCGCGCCAGGCGCGGCTGGCCGTGCCCGCCAGCCGGCAGGCATGGGTCCGAGAGCAGTCGGAGATCCTCGTCGCGGGCTTGCGTGACTCCAAGTTCCACATCGTCGGCGATCTCAGCGAGCTGCTGCCCCGTCCCGCGGCGGACCCGTACCAGGGACCCGCCGACCTGCCCGCCGCGCAGATACTGGACGCCGCCGTGGCCGCGACGGCCGCGCTGACCGACCAGCTGTACCGGGACAGGCACCCGGCCCCCCGGCCGCGCAGGCGACGGCGCAGCCTGCGGCAGCGGGCCAGCCGGCTGGAATGGACCGTGCTGAACGGGCCCCGGGCCAAGCGGGTGCTCCGCAAGAGGAGTCGCGTCCCGGCCGTGCGGCGCCTGCGGGTCCTCATCTGGCGCGTGCTCATCCGCCCCGCGCGCTACGGCAGGTAACCCGGGATCAGCGCAGCAGCAGGCGGGCGGCGAGCTCGAGGTGGTTGCTGACGTCGTCGGCGGAGGCGCGCCGGGTGACCCAGGCGACCAGGTTGGACAGCCAGACATCGCCGATGACCCGGGCGATGGCCTTGTCGTCGGCGGACGGCTCGCCGTCGTGCATGGCCTTCGTGAGCACCTGCTCCATCAGCCGCGCCACCGTGTTGACCTCGGCCGCGGCGCTCGGGTCCGCGAACATGAACGCCCGGGTCATCGCCTCGGTCAGCATGGGCTCGCGCTGCATGGAGCGGGTGATCCGGCCCAGCACGTACATCATCCGCTCGTAGGACGTCTCGCCGGGGATGGGCTTGCGGTCGAGTTTCTCCTGGGTCTGCTCGAATTCCCGGGCCAGCTCGGACACCAGCAGGTGGATCTTGGACGGGAAGTACCGGTACAGCGTCCCGAGGGCCACGTCGGCTCGCCCGGCCACAGTCCGCATCTGCACCGCGTCATAGCCGCCCTTGGACGCCAGCGCCAGCGTGGCGTCGAGGATCCGCTTGCGGCGGTCGCGCTGCGCCGCCGAGCCCAGCTCGGCGGCGCTGGCGTTCGGCGCGGCGGTGCCGGTGATACGTGTTCTCGGTACTGCCATCAAACGCCTCTCGTGGTGTCCTCAGGTCCGGGCCGCCCGCGACGATCTTTGGCGGCCGATTCGCGCGGGCCGGGAAGGCAGAGCTGCCCGCGGCGATGATCCAGCCTACCAACGGTGACCGGCCTGGCCGGGCCGTCCGCGCTGGCCGCCGGCCGGTAAAACGTGTTCTAATCTTGCGAGCCGCGGCCACGAGGAGGACCGGTGCCTACCGCCATGGACTTCACCCTCGGCGAGACCCAGCAGGCGGTCGCCCGGGTCGCCGCCGAGGTGCTGGGCCCGGTGCCGCCGGCGGTCCCGCCCGCGGCCGGGGAAGGGGACGGGTTCGACTCGGCGCTGTGGAAGGAACTGGGACGGGCCGGCCTGCTGTCGCTGGCCCTGCCGGCTTGGCTGGGCGGGGACGGGCTCGGGGTGCTGGACGTGGCGGTGGCGCTGACCGAGGCCGGCGGGCCGCCCGCGTGCCCGCCCTGGCCACGCTGGCCCTCGGAGTCCTGCCCGTGGTCCGGTGGGGCGACCGGGACCTGCAGCAGGCGCTGCTGGGCGGCGTCGCTGCCGGCGATACCGTGCTCACCGCGGCGCTCCGGGAGCCCTCGGACGTGATGCCCGCCCGGCCTGCCACCACGGCCACGCTGAAGCGCGCGTCCGGCACGGTGTCCGGAGTCAAGATCGGAGTGCCGTACGCCGCGGCGGCCGACTGGATCCTGGTGCCGGCCAGCCTGGAGGCCGTCGGCACCGGAGTCGTGATCGTCAAGGCGTCTGGCGAGGGCGTGTCCTGGCGGCGCACGCACAGCTCCTCCGGCGAGCCGGAGTACACGCTGCGGCTGGATCAGGCGCCGGTCGCCGGCCTTCTAGGCTCCGTGAAGGGGGATGGGGAGGTGGGCAGGGGCCAGGCCGCCCGGGACCTCTACCAGCTCGCGGTGGCCGGGGCGTGCAGCCTGGCCGACGGTGCCCTGGCGGGCGCGCTCGCGCTGACCACGGCGCACGTGGCCGCGCGGGAGCAGTTCGGCCGGCCGCTGGCCACGTTCCAGGCGGTGGCCGGGCAGGCCGCCGACGTGTACATCACCTCGCGCACCCTGCACCTGGCCACGCTCTCGGCCTGCTGGCGGCTGCAGGCCGGCCGGGAGGCCGGCCGTGATCTCGACGTGGCGGCGCACTGGCTGGCCTCCCGCGCGCCCGCGGCGCTGCGCACCTGCCACCACCTGCACGGCGGGATCGGCATGGACGTCACCTACCCGCTGCACCGCTACTCCGCGCTGATCAAGGACCTGGTCAGGTTCGTGGGCGGCGCCGAGTACTGCCTCGACCGGCTCGGCGCCCGGGCCTGCGCCGGGGATGACGGCTGAGGTCCCGCCATGTTCCTCGACCTCACCGGCGAGCAGGTCGCGCTGCGCGATGAGCTCCGGGCCTATTTCGCCACGCTGATCTCGGCGCAGGAGCGCGAGACGATGCTCACCGAGCGGTACGGCGCGGTCTACCGTGAGGTGGTGCGCAGGATGGGCCGCGACGCGTGGCTGGGGCTCGGCTGGCCGGCCCAGTTCGGCGGCCGCGGGCTCGGCCAGATGGAGCAGCAGATCTTCGTCGACGAGGCGGCCCGGGCCGACGTCCCGCTGCCCAGCGTCACCCTGCAGACCGTCGGGCCGACGCTGCAGGCCCACGGAACCGCCGAGCAGAAGGCCTTCTTCCTGCCCAAGATCCTGGCCGGCGAGGTGCACTTCGCGATCGGGTACACCGAGCCTGAGGCCGGCACCGACCTGGCCGCCCTGCGCACCCGGGCGGTGCGGGACGGGGATACTTACGTGGTCAACGGCCAGAAGATCTTCACCACCGGCGCGCACGACGCCGACTACATCTGGCTGGCCTGCCGCACCGACCCGGACGCGCCGCGGCACAAGGGCATTTCCATCCTCATCGTCGACACCGCCGACCCCGGCTTCTCCTGGACGCCGATCATCACCCACGACGGAGCCCACCACGTCAACGCCACCTACTATTCCGACGTGCGCGTCCCGGTCACGATGCGGGTCGGCGAGGAGAACGCGGGCTGGCGGCTGGTGACCACGCAGCTCAACCACGAGCGGGTGATGCTCGGCCCGGCGGGCCGGATCGCGGCCCTGCACGACCGGGTACGCGGCTGGGCGGCCCGGCCGAGGCTGCGCCGGACGGCCGGCCGCTGCTCGGCCTGCCGGACGTGCGGCGCGCGCTGGCCGAGTCCTACGCCTGCCTGCGGATCAACGAGCTGCTCAACTGGCAGGTGGCGGTGGCGCCCGGGGTCGACGTGGCCGACGCCTCCGCCACCAAGGTGTTCAGCTCGGAACGGCTGCAGCGGCTCGGCCAGCTGCTCGAGGACATCGTCGGGCGGTACGGCGACCCCGCCGACCCCGCCACGGCCGAGCTGGCGCGCTGGCTGGACATCCAGGCCAAGCGCAACACCGTGCTGACCTTCGGCGGCGGTGTCAACGAGATCCAGCGCGAGCTGATCGCGACAGCCGGGCTCGGGCTGCCGCGGGTACCCAGGTAGGGGACCTGAGCGAGCTGGAGGGGCGCGGTGCCGCCGGACTGAGGAGCGAGGCAGCGTGCGGAGCGACGAGGGAAGGCGGCGCCCCAAGGCGCCCCGGAGGCGAGCGGGAGGACACGGCGTGAGCGTAACGGCCGGTAACCCGGGTTCGGCGCCGACGGCAGCCAGGCCGCGATCCGGGAGGCGGCCGCCCGGATCGCCGCGGACGGCGAGTCCCGGGCGCGCCCGGCCCGGGACCCGGTGAACCTGCCGATGATCAGGAACTGGGCCGAGGCGATCGGCGACGCCAACCCGGTCTACACCGACGCCGGGGCGGCCGCCAGGTCGGTGCACGGCGGCCTGGTCGCGCCGCCGGCGATGGCGCAGGTCTGGACCATGCGCGGACTCCATCCCGCCGCCGACGACGACGATCCGATGGGCCGGATGTCCGCGGTGCTCGACGAGGCCGGGTTCACCTCGGTGGTGGCCACCAACTGCGAGCAGGAGTACCACCGCTACCTGCGGCACGGCGAGCAGGTGACGGTGCGGGCCCGCCTGGAAGGCGTGGCCGGCCCGAAGCGGACCGCGCTCGGCGAAGGCTGGTTCGTCACCACGCGGAGCACCTGGTACGCGGGCACCGAGCCGGTCGCGTCGATGCTGTTCCGGATCCTGAAATTCCGGCCGCCGCCTCCCCGTCCCGCTCCAGGCCCCCCCGCGCCTGGCCTGGCGCCTGCCCCGCGGCCAGCGAGGCGCTGCGGCCGGTCATCTCGCCGGACACCGCGTTCTTGGGACGGCACCGCCGCCGGCGAGCTGCGGATCCAGCGCTGCGGCGGCTGCGGCGCGCTGCGCCACCCGCCCGGCCCGATGTGCCCCGCGTGCGGCGCGGCCCGGCCCGGGTACCTGGTCGCGGCCGGAGCACCCGGGAGGTCTACAGCTACGTGGTGCAGCACCACCCCCCGGTGCCGGGGAAGCAGATGCCGCTCGTGGTCGCGCTGGTGGCGCTGCCCGAGGGCGTGCGCATGGTCGGCGAAGCCCGCTCGGCGTGAGCCCGGACCTGGGCGCGCATCGGCCTGCCGGTCCGGGTCGAGTTCGTCCGGATCGACGAGGCGCTGACGCTGCCCGCCTGGCGGGAGGATTCTCGGTGACGGCCGGGGCCGGGGTGAGGGCCGGGGCCGTGCTGCCGGAGCTGGTGATCGACGTGACCCCGACGTTCGTGGTCGCTTCCGCCATCGCGACCCGCGACTTCCAGGACGTGCACCACGACCGGGACCACGCCGTCGCGCGGGGCGGCCAGGACATCTTCATCAACATCCTGACCACGACCGGCCTGGTGCAGCGGTACGTCACGGACTGGGCCGGGCCCGGGGCCCTGGTGCGCAAGGTCGCGATCCGGCTCGGCGCGCCGTGTTACGCGGGAGCATGCTCACGTTCGGGCCAGGTGGCCGAGAGCGACGGCGGCGAGGTCCGGGTGGACGTGACCGGGAGGTGCCGCCTCGGCGACCACGTGACCGGCACGGTCCGCGTCGTCCTGCCGCCCGAGGGGAGCGGGGGCGGTCGCCGGCGGCGGTGATCGCCGGCATCGGCACCATCGGTTCTCCAAGGACTCCGGGCGCAGCGAGCTGCGGCTGGCCGCCGAGGCGACCTCGGCCGCGGTGGCCGACGCCGGGCTGCGCCCGTCCGACGTGGACGGGCTGGTGACGTTCAC
>CAVUYA010000034.1:0-65672 GCA_963745575.1 uncultured Actinomycetota bacterium
AGCTAGCGCCAGCCAGCAGCAGCGCAGGCTCGCCGCCACGGCCAGCTCGGCGGCGCAGGCACAGGTCGCGGGGCCGCCGGTGCGGCGGCGCTGGGGAGGGGTAGCCGTCAGCTGATGTCGAACTCGTTGCCCTCGGGGTCTTCCATCGCTACCGCGTAGTAATCGATCCCCTCCTCGCTGAAGACGTTGATCACCAGCTGAAACGGGACCGAGCCACGATCGGCAGGCAACGTTCCCATGGCGCAGACGGCTGGGAGCACTAAGGCTTGGCCGGTGCCGACCTGCCGACCTGCGGCTGCGAGGATCATCAGGTGGTACCTGAGAGCATCCGTGACTTCTTCGTGGCGAGCGCTAGCGTGGCCGGCGCGCTGATCGGGCTGCTGTTCGTAGCCATCTCGGTGGCGTCCGAGCGGCTCGCTCGGGCCGCCGCAGGAGCGCAGCGCTACCGGGTGCGCGCCGCAGCGGCGCTCACGGCGTTTACCAACGCGCTGGTCGTGTCGCTGTTCGCACTGATCCCCGGGCACAAGATCGGGCCAGCCGCGGTGGCCATGGCCGCCGGAGGGCTCGTGTTCGTCACGGCCGCGCTGCTGTCGCTGATCCGCTCGCGCCGGCCGGACCGGGCGCGCCAGGACACACTGCATGATGCACTGTTCCTGCTCGGACTGATCGTCACGTTCGTGATCCAACTGATCGAGGGAGCCGAGGTGATCGCCCAGCCAGGCAACACCGGCGACGTGAACACCATCGCGGCTCTGGTGATCGTCTGCTTCCTGATCGGGATCGCCCGCGCATGGGAGCTCATCGGCGGGCCGTCGATCGGTCTCACGCGAGAGGTCACGGCACTCGTCCGCAGCCACCAGCACGGCGCCGACGATTCGGCCGACGAACAGTCGCGCTAGCCGGGCGGGCCAGCGTCGGGGGGCAGAGCGGGGGCGAGATGGTGAAAATTTCGTTGTCCTCCGCCGTTCGTGCTCCGGGACACCGCGGTCACGAACGCCGCTCCCGTCGGTCCTGCCGCACTAGCGCAGGGTTACCAGCGTTCCGGGGCACGTTACGCTTTGCTTGCATCGTCCTGGCCAGGAGGCGCCGGTGATGACGGGACCGGGAGACGGGACGGCAGCGCCGGCCGGAGGCCGTGGCCGCCTGCGGACGTCACATGCCGACCGCGAGCAGGTGATCGACGTCCTCAAGGCCGCGTTCGTGCAGGGCATGCTGACCAAGGGCGAATTCGACGCACGGGTCGGCCAGGTGCTCACCTCGCGGATCTTTGCGGAACTGGGCGCGGTGACCGCCGACATCCCCGCCGGACTGATCGCAGCCCAGGCTCCCCGGCCCGCCCTGGCGGAGCCTCCGCCGCGCCCGGTCACGGACATCAAGGCCGCGGCCCGCACTATCGCCACGGCGACCGCAGTTCCGGCAGGCCTGTGGGCGTTCGTGGCCTTCGCCCCGGGCGGGTACGCCGATCACGGGGGTGTCTACCTACTGGTGGCGGCATCCACCTTCGTCTGGCTTATCGTCCTGCTCCTGATCGCGGTGGACATGCTTATCTCATGGCAGCAGAAGCGCTCCGGAGCGCAGGTCCCGCCACGGCCAGCATCCGGCGCGGGCGGGTCAGGCCGCCCGGCGCCCGTTCGCCGCCGGATGACGTAGGCGTCCAAGTTGATCACTCCGGCCATAGGCGTGGCCGGGCAGCCGATGTGGTCAGTGATCACGTCGGCTACCCGGCCGTGGCTGGCGCTGCCCGCGGTCCAATAGGAACCGCCCGACGAGGGCGCCCCCGTGCTCTCGCCGACCTCTCTGGTCAGAGATCTTGGGGCTGCCTGAGCAGCCTTCTTGGCCACCGGGTTCCGACGGCTGCTATTCAGCGGCGGTGAAAGCGCTCCGCTGCGGATCACTTTCCTGCCATGGCTGCTCCCGGCCTCAGCGCCGGCCAACTTCAGTTATATCCGGGCCTGAGCAGCACACCCCCGGGCAGGGCCAATCAGGCCGATGCTTGCAGGATCTTGATTCCTTCATGCGAGAACTCGCATGCACGGCCGTTAAGTGACCGTGCTCACCAACGCGGTCTCGCGCCGGCCGGGAACACCGGACCTGCGCCGACGGTGGCCGACACGGGGGACGGCGCGCCATTAACGGAATGGCCCAGCCTAGCCACTCCGGCGCGGCCGTGCTTCCGCGAGCGTATAACCCCAGCGCGCCAGGTCGCTTTCGTCATCCGTGGTCACGAACGGCAGCCCAGGGCCGTCTCCCCGCCGGTCGTGGACTCCACTTGGCTAGTTGACCGGCCTACGAGGGGTTGTCGTCGACGGCGGCCAGGACCTGGCGGGCCGAGGCTTCCTCCGACGGCGTGACCAGCACGCGAACACCTTGCATCTGCAGCGGCGGCTCCAGTCCTCCCGCATCGTCCGCCGACACGACCGCTATCAGGCCGTTACTGCGCAGCAAGCCGGCGATCAGTTCCGCCTCGATGCGGCTGGCCGCGACCGCCACGGGCACGGTGGCAGTCTCGCCGGCCGCCTTCCTGCCCGGGTCGTCCGAGCGCCTGCGTGTCACGTCTCAGCTCCTTCCGTTCCTAGCCCGTGGGCCGCTACCAGCATCATGGTCGCTTGGGATCGGCTTTAGCGAAGCACGAACCCTGTACCGAGCGGGTCGGCGGGATCAAGGACGAACCGGTGTTCCCCGGTCCGATACGCCATGCCCTCCACCTCGGGGATCACGGCAGCGCGATCTGCGTGCTCAAGCCGCTCAACGGCCCGAGCGCGGAAGCTTGTCCCAATGATGGACTCGTGCCGGAGTTCGTCGCCGACCCCGAGCCGTCCCTCAGCTACCAGTTCCGCAATTCGCGCGCAGGTACCTGATCCACATGGAGAACGGTCAACCTCTCCGTCAGCGAAAACGGTCACGTTCCTTTGCCGCAGACCGCCGCTCTCTTCTCCCAGGTCGTCGTAGAAGATCGTTCCGTAGAGACCAGAAAGCCGGGCGTCGTCAGGATGCGCTGCCAACCCAGCCTCGTCAATCTGGCGCTTGATCTCGCGACCGAGGGCAATGAGCGCGTTCAGGTCGTCGCTCACGACGTGCAGGCCCAGGGCGCCCGCGGCCACCGTGGCATAGATCGCTCCCCCGTACGCCAGGGTAACGGGCACGGTCCCGCGTGACGTGGCCACGGCGACACCCGGCGCGATGACAAACGAGGGGATATTCCGGAAAGCCACTGACCGCACTACGCCGTGCGTGCGTCGTACGCGTGCGGCGACACGCCCCGACGGAACGTCGATGATGACGTTCGTACTTCCGTCGGGGTGGGCCGGCACCAGCCCGCTTTCCACCGCCCAGACCCCCAAGGCGATGGTGCCGTGCCCGCAGGCTGTGGAATAACCATCCTTGTGCCAGAAGAGCACGCCCAGGTCCGCCTCCTCATCGTCAGGCGGAACCTGGAAGCACCCGTACATGTCCGCGTGGCCACGCGGCTCGTGACACAGAAGCCTGCGAATGGCGTCGAGGCTGGCATGATGCTGGGCGCTCATGCGACGTTCAGCCACCGTGTCGCCGGAGAGCGCAGGGATGGCGGACGTGACGATACGGAAGGGCTCGCCTGCGGTGTGGTAGTCGACGCAGGTGGTGAGGTCGAGCAGACCGCCGGCCGGGGGAACAGCGTCCATCGCGTGCGATGTTAGCCGCTGGATCGCCGGCCTCGGCGGGTCCTGGGTCGCAGCTGTCCGCACCGTGCGTCGCGCACGGTGCGCATACTGGGACGTGAGCCCGCCCCATGAGCCTGACGCCGGGCCTATGCCCCTTGACGGCTCGCGCACTGTTGCTCACCGACCCCGAGGAGTTGGCCGTGCTGGACATGCGCCCCGCCTGCGAGCGCTGCGGCAGTGCCCTCCCCCAGGACGGCGACGCCCGCATCTGCAGCTACGAGTGCACCTTCTGCCCCGCCTGCAGTGACGAGATGAGCAGCCGCTGCCCTAACTGCGGCGGGGAACTACTCCCGCGGCCCCGTCGAACCGCGGCCGGCCCGTCCGCTGGCTGAGCGGGCGGTTCCCGGCCGGAGAGAGATCGGAGCCCCGGCGGGCCGACGGGCGGCTCGATCCGGAGCCAGCCATCCTGCCGGCTGCCGCCAGCCTGGTGCCGTGATCAGAAGTTTGCCGCTTATCGGGGTATTTATTACTGTCCGGAACGGCCCGCGCCCGTGCGGCAAGGAGCCTGACCAGCTTATTCTGGCGGTCACGCTGGTCAGCGCTGGCTTGGCGTCAGGGAATCAGTCCCTGCGGCCGCCGGTGTGGCGCCAGAGACCGCGAGCGTAGCCAGCCGGCCGAGATGGGGGGTGAGCGTGGGCTTCGCAACGGTGATCACCTGGTCCGCGACCGTACTGATGGGGCTCTACATGCTCGCGGTATGGCTCATCGAGAACGACCTCACCAGCCGCGGCTCCATACCCAGCAGGCTGCCCATACCGGTCATATTTGGCCACCTGCTGCTGGCCGCGAGCGGGCTGACGGTGTGGGTGGCCTTCCTGATCCTTGAGCGGAAGACACTGGCCTGGACGGCGGTCGGCATACTGGTGGCCATCGCGGTGCTGGGCGCCACGATGTTCTTGCGGTGGATTCCCGTGTACCGGGAGGACAGCCCGCCGCCGCGGTTTCCCGGTGATGTGCCTGCCGTCCGCCCAGAGGGCAACTTCCCGGTCGCGGTGGTCGCCGCTCACGGGCTGCTCGCCGTCTCGACTCTGGTCCTGGCCCTTATCACCGCCCTCAGCTAGGCCGCGGGATGACCGGTGCCTACTTCAGGGCGCCCAGGAGCTCCCGGCAAGCCTGCTCGCAGCGCCGGCAGGCCTCGGCGCAGACCCGGCAGTGCGCGTGGTGCTGGGCATGCCGCTCGCACTCGTCGCCGCAGCTCTGGCAGATGGCCACGCAGGCCTCCAGCAGCGGCCTGGTCACGTTGGGGTCGTACTCTGCCAGGCGGCTGATGACCCCGGCGGCGGCGGTGCAGATATCGGTGCAGTCCAGGCACAGCCGGATGCACCGCACCATCTCGGCCAGATCCGGCTCGCTCAGGTCGGCGTCGGTGTCGGCGGTGCAGGCCTGGGCGCAGTCGCTGAGCGCGTCGATGGCGGCGGCCAGCAGGTCTGCGTCGACGTTCAGGGCCCATGGGTAGGTGTCCAGCATCGGCCTGGCGTAGCTCATGGCTCCTCCTTGGGAACGATGCAGCAACAATGCCTGGGACGAGTATCCCGCGCGGACTACCTGTCCTGCGTCCCGGCCCCGGACTCGGCACGCATGCCGTCCGGCCCGGTACATAGCGACCTGTCGGCAGGCAAAGATCTTTTACCGGCAGGTAGAAGTTGGGGTTGACGAGATCATTAGCTTGGCGCACTATATGACCGCTACGCGGTAGCAGCTTGAGCAGTCCCCGACGGGCACGACGAGGTCCCGTACCGGCTCTCCGGCGCGGGCACGATGGCGCCCCGCACCGGTCCCCCGGGTGCGGGGACCGGCGCGTTTAGCGCCCGCACCTCTGGGGGTCGGGAACGACCGCAATGGTGGAGCTCAATGCCAAGTCTCGTACGTAGATCGCTCGTAATCCTGTCCATGCTGTCACTGCCGGTCGCGCTCGTCGCCCTCTCCGGAGGAGCGGCGTCGGCCCGGGTGGCCAACACAACCAGCACCATCAAGTCGACCAGTCTGGGGACGGGGGCACCGACCTTTACCGGGCCCGCCGCGACCGGCTGCGCCACGGCCGGGTGCTCCCTGCTCACGGGCCCGTTCCGGACACCGTCCACGGCGGGCCTGTCCCCCGCGGCGGCCGCGGCGAAGCCCGCGGCTAGCGCGAAGCAGCTAGCCGGAACGGCCGCGGCGGCGACGGACAAGGGGCTGACCATGCCGGCGCACGTGGTCAAGAGCGCTGGCACGGATCCCCCGCCGCCCGCGGTCAGCTGCCAGCCGCTGGGCCCGGGCTGCGATCCCATCAGCATGTCGGCGGGCGGCGCGAAGGGCGTGAAGGGCCTGAACGCGGTGGACAGCGCCACGCTGCCCACCAACGTCAACCCACTCGGCCGCGACATCGAACCTCCGGACCAGGGGCTCTGCGCCAATAGCCGCTACGTGGTCGAGACCAACAACATCGGCGAGATCATGGTTTTCGACAAGCATCTGAACCGCCTGTCGTCGGCCATCTCGTTCGACACCCTCATGGGTCTCACCGCCCGGGGATGGAGCAGCGGCGGAGACCCCTCGTGCCTGTTCGATTACGGTAACGGCGGGCACTGGTTCTTCACGCAGTTTGTCTCGGCGAACTCCGTAGCCAGCGGCGGGCCCTTTACCGGCTGCTTTGCCGGCACGACGCCTAGTGACTGCCTCGAGGGCATCGCGGTGACGAAGGGCTCGAACCCGTTCGGTCCCTACAACGTCTACTTCGTCAACGCCAACTACAACCCGAACGAGCCGGGCTACCCCTTCCTGCTCAACGACTTCGCGAAGATCTCGAGCACCCGGGATGCCTTCCTCCTGTTCTACGACGAGTTCCCGAACAACGGGTCGTTCCCGGGCATCGGCGGCGGCTTCTTCAACGGATCGCAAGAATTCGCGTTCGACAAGAACGCCCTCGAACAGGGCTTGTCGACCACCAAGTCCAACGGGAAGCCCAACCAGAAGTTCAACGTGGCCATCGATAACCTGGGCTTGCTGCCGACACCGGACGGAGCATGCCCCACCGCGTGCTGGTATCAGACGATTCCGGCACAAGCACCGGACCCCAGCCAATTTGACAACAGCAATGGCGGCTCCGGGTTCATGTTTGGCTCGCTTGACTTCTTTGGTCAGGGCGATACCCGGATCTCCGTCTTCGACTGGACCGGCCTCAGCGGTCTGAACAGCAACAACTGCTCGAAGTGCTCTAGGATCCAGTTCGGTGGCGCGCTGTTCTCCGGCGTGGAGTTCTACTTCAACGAGGGACAGCAGGGCGTGCAGAAGGCCGGGCCGATACCGCTGGGCAACGAGTGCGGGGCCGCCCAGAACCCGCCCACCACCACCCCGCCGGGCGGCTGCCCTGAGGGCGGAATCGCCACCAACGGTGACGGCGCCACCCAGGTCTCGCAGGCACAGAATCAGATCTGGGCCGGCGTAACAACGGAGGTCGACCAAACCTTCAAGTCGGAAGCGGCTCCCGAGGTGCACCAGGGCGCCGCGTACTGGGTCATCGGCACGCGTAGCTTCGACAAGCACGGGTTCTTCACCCTCACCAGCCAGGGTTATGTCTCGGCCAAGCATGAGGACCTGGAGTTCCCGACCATGGCCGCGGAAGGCTTCCCGTGGCAGGACGGCGGTAACGGCGGAGCCATCATGTCGTTCACGCTGAACGGCAACGGCGGGCCGACAGGAGCCGACAACGGCGGCTTCTTCCCCAGTAGCGCCTTCGGCCGGCTGAGCAGCACCTCGGGTGGTCTCACGGGACCCATCCACGTGGTTGACCTCGGTCAGTCGCCTCAGGATGGCTTCACCGAGTACCAGAACCTGGCAGGCCCTGGTACTACCCGGCCGCGTTGGGGTGACTACGGCTGGGCGCTCTTCGTGCCCGGGACCGGCGGCAAGATCGACTTCGCCAGCGAGTACATCCAGTACCCGAACTGCACGGGGTCGGCCTTTGACCCCTTCGGCATCCCCACCTGCGCCGGAACCAGGGATGGCCAGGCCAACTGGGGCACCTCGGTCAACTACGTGGTGCCCTAGGAAGGTAAAACTCTAGAAATCATCGAAGGCGACGGCCGGCCGGGCGAGACTCGGCCGGCCGTCGCCGTTTCCGGCCGTTCGCCGCGATACCGGCCCGTTCAGATGCGCGCGAGCACATCGAGTTCCTGCTCCCGGGCTGAGCCCCGCCATCGCCGCCTCCGTGGTCCGGCCCGGGCCAACCGGGCTCTGGCGGCCCGGCGTAGGGTGAACGTAAGGCGCAGATGGGGGCGTGACCCATGTCCGACGGACCTTCTGCTCTGCTGAATACCGGCCAGGCTGGCTGGAAAGACACCCTCAAACGCACGGGCAAGAAGTTCTCTCGTGACCGCTGCAGCATGACGGCCGGGAGCCTGGCCTACCACTGGTTCCTGGCCCTGTTCCCGGCGCTGATCGCCCTGCTCGGCCTGACCCACCTGCTGCACCTGGGGTCGAGCCAGGTGCAACACCTGGTCAAGGGCCTGAGCACGGCGCTGCCATCCGGCGCGTCCTCGGTCTTCACCGAGGCCATCCAGTCCGCGACCAGCAAATCCGCCAAGGGCTCGGTCACCGCCGTGATCATCGGCGTGGTCATCGCGGTCTGGAGCGCCTCGGGCGGCGTGGCCGTCCTGGAATCCGGGCTGAACGTGGCCTACGGCGTCGAGGACCCCAAGTTCGTGGCGAAGCGGTTGCGGACGATCCCGCTCATGGTGGCCACCGTCGTCCTGGGCGGGATCGCCGCCATCCTGATCGTGTTCGGATCGTCGATCGGGCACGGGCTGGAAGGTCACCTGCCCTTCGGGCATGCCGCCTTCCTCATCCTGTGGAACGTGGTCCGCTGGGTGCTGACGATCATCTTCATCGTGCTGCTGTTCTCGTTCTACGACTACTACGCGCCCAACCGCGAGATGCCGCGATGGCAGTGGGTCAGCCTGGGCGGCCTGGTCAGCACCGGCATCTTCCTGCTCGCATCGCTCGGCTTCTCGTTCTACGTGTCCGCGTTCGGCTCCTACGGCAAGACCTACGGGGCGCTGGCCGGGGTGGTCATCCTGTTGTTCTGGTTCTACCTGGTCGGGCTGGCGTTCCTGGTGGGCGGTGAGCTGAACGCCCAGACGCACGACCGCGCCGCCTTGACCGCCGGCCAGCCGCAGCCGCAGGCCAGGGCGCAGGGCTGAGCGGGCGGCGCTGGCCGGGCGGGGCGGGACCGGGCAGGGGCCGGACCGCGGATCTTCCCGGACCCCGGTTCCGATCGTAGGGTTAAAGGAGAGTGCTCAAAACAGTAAAGAGCGCTGCTCGATCGATCCGGGGAGTAACCATGATCGGAGCAATCCTGCTCGGCCTGTTCTGCGGCATCGTGGCCCGCATGCTGGTTCCCGGCGACGCCTTCCGGCACATGAGCGGGCCGGTGTCCTGGCTCGTCTCGTTGGCGCTCGGCCTGGTCGGGGCCCTGGTCGGCTACCTGATCTTCACGGTCGGCCTCGGCATCGGCGACACCGACATCTTCGACTGGGGCGGGGTGCTGAGCGCTCTGATCGGGACGATCATCGTCCTGGTGATCGCGACCTGGATCCTGCGGCGGCGTGCCGCACACAACAAGGTCAGCTCATGACGAGGAGGAGGCGGACGGGCAGCGGGTAGCCGCCGCGGCCAGCAGGCTCTGGGCCGCGGCCGTCACGCCGCCAACCGCAGTCACCACGCTGGTGACCGAGCTGGTGCCGTTGCCGAGGCCGGTCACCGCCGTCTTCAGCATGCCCAGCGCGGACTGCAGCAAGCTGATCTGAGCGCTCCACTGAGTGCCCGCCTGGGTCTTGAGCGCGGAGAGCTTGGCCTGCACGTCGCTCACGTCCGCCTTCAGCGCGTCCACCGCGCCGCTGCCCACCTTGACGTGCGTGAGGTTGGCCAGCGACTCCCGCAGGGCGGCGACGTCCTGGCACACCACCGGCGTGGCCGTCGGGCTGCTGGCCGAGGGGGCGGCCGCCGGGGACGACGACGTGCTGCTGGATGTCCCGCTGGACCCGCACGCGGCCGCGAGCAGCATGATCCCGAGGGCGACCGCGGCCACCCTCCACCACGCGTACCCGCGTCCTGCCGTCCACTTCATGGCCGCTCCCATCACCTGCGGGCCGTGACTGGCGCCGCAAGCGACGGCGCCCCCGGTCAATCAGGTGGTGACGCCTGCCGTCGGGAACCCGGCCAGAGGGTCGAACCGCCAGTTTAGCGAAGGCCGGTCACGGCATCGTGGTCGTCTCCTCGCCGTCCTCGGCGGCCTCCAGCTCGGCTTCGGCGAGCTCGGCCTCCAGCTCGGCTTCGGCCAGCGCGATTACCAGGCCCAGGCCCTGGGCGATGCCCGACGCCGCCGAGACCACGCGGGCCGTGCCCACGATGGGGGCCACCGCGGTGAGGATGTCTTCGACGTCGTCGAGGGTGATACCGGAGTCGGCCGCCGGCCCGACGTTGAGCGCGTACGACGCCGCGGGCGCGTCCACCGCGGCCAGCGCGGCAATCCGGGCGATCATGAACTCGCGCGGCGGAAGGTCGCTGTTCTCCAGCGAGGCGGCGGTCATCAGCGCGAGGGTGTCCATGACGGGCGTGTCGCTGTCGGGCATGACGGCTTCCTTTCGGGACGGGGGCAGCTACCTTATCGTCCTCTTGTCGCGCTCGTTACGCCAGCCCCACAGGCCTCGCTGTGATCTTCTGGCCGCGCTGGTTTCACCACCCGGGTCCAGGAGTACCGCTGAGGCCAGGCGGAAATAGAGTGAGTTCTGAGTCGGCCATAACGCGACGGCAGGGAACGGACGCCGAGGCCATCGCCTGGGCGGCCGCCTGAGGCGGGCTTCGTGGCGGTTCGTCCGGCGATGAGAGCTTTATTCGTGACCAGCCCCCCTGGACGGCCGTGCCGAGGCCGGCGCATGCTGGGAGGTCTGGGGGGATTCGTCGCGTAAGAGGCAGGCATGAAGACTCGCGTGGAGCCCGGCCAGGACTGGACGGTGGTCTTGCGGCGCCAGCCGGCCCGCATCGTGGCGGGCCAGGCCGAGGGCGGCTATACCGATGCGTTCGAGATCATCTGCTGCGACTGCGGTGACGATCCCGACCTGGGCTACGGCGAGGTCTCGGCCGAGCTTCAGCGGATCCGCGGGCCGTACCGGCTCCCGGCCGGCATCGCGGCCTACGAGAAGCACATCGCATCGCATCACCGCCGCGGGCGGCGCCCCGGCCGGGCCGCGCGCCGCGCGTCCGCCTGAGCGCCGGTCCGCGCGGCCTCAGGATTCTTCCTCCCCGGGGTGCCAGTTCACGCCGAGCGTGCCCTGCGCCGCCGCGACCCCGCCGCGCCGGCCGCCGCGGCCGCGCAGCACGTAGGCGAACCCCACCGCGATGGCCGCGCCGGCCACCGGCCCGACCAGGTACGCCCACCACGCGGTCCAGTCCCCCAGCACCAGGGCGGGCCCGAGCGAGCGGGCCGGGTTCATCGACGCCCCGCTGACCGGCGACCCCCACAGCCCGGCCAGCGCGATGTAGCCCCCCACGCCGACGGCGGCCAGCGCCCCGATCTGCTGCGCCCCCGACGCGGTGCCCAGGATCACGCTCACCAGCCCGGTGGTCAGCACCAGCTCCCACAGCATCGCCGTGGTCGCCGAGATGCCCGGGCCGGGCAGGGTCAGCCCCGCGCTGCCCTGCTTGCCGATCAGCCCCCACAGCAGCAGCGTGGCCAGGCAGGCCCCGGCGAACTGGGCCACGATGTAGGCGGGCACCCGCCTCCACGGGAAGTCGCCGCGCAGCGCGAACGCGAAGCTCACCGCCGGGTTCAGGTGCGCGCCGCTGACTGTACCCATGAACAGGATGATCGCGGCGACCATCAGCGCCGGCGCCACCACCTTGGCGGTGTAGGGGACCGCGCTGCCTCCGAACCGCGCGGAGACCATGCCGCCGCCGACCGCGACCAAGACCAGGAAGAAGGTGCCCAGCAGCTCGGAGAACAGCCGCCGCCCCTCGAAACTGTTATCCCAGAAATCGAACTCTCCGGTCACCGAATTCGGCTGGCCAAGAGACCGCAACGCAACGGCGGCGTGACGGGCGGCCTCCTGCCGATCGGCCCTCGACAGGGGGGCCTGCCCGCTCTGCTGACTGGTCATCTGCCACCTCTCCCGGTTTCCGCGGGCGTCGGGCACCGGCCGCCGCCGACTCTGGCGCACCCGCGACGCCTCGCTGATTCAGGGTCGCCTGGCCGCATTGTCATCGCCTCACCCCCCGCGGGTGAACACCTGGTGAACGATCCTACGGGCCTGGCCTGTCAGCCCGTCCGGGAGTCGCGGCGTGCCGGGCCACGGTCGCCGCGTACCTCTCCAGGCTCTCGCCGGGGCCGGGCGCCGCGATGGCCGACCGGATGAGCCCGGCCATCTCGCCGTGCCGGCTCAGCTTCGTGTAGGTCAGGACCACCTCGGTGACATCCGGGCCGGCCGCGGCGAACTCCACCTCGATGCGGCTCGCGTGGTCATCGTCGAAGACGGGTCGCCAGCCGGGGCCGACCCGCCAGGTCACCACGAGCCGGCGCGGCGGCGCCCAGTCGATGATCGTGCCCCGGGTGACCTCCGCTCCGTCCGCGCCGCGCTCGTAGTAGCGGCCGCCCGCCCGCGGCTCCATGGTGATGGACTGCGGGCTCCTGACGAACGTGTGCCCGGGCGGCAGCCACTCGATCGGCCGTTCGGTAAAGATCCTGAACGCCTCATCGACCGGGGCCGGAACCCTGATGGACTTGCGCACATCGGGCACGTCCGGGTCGGTCGCCAGGGGCTCGGTCATCTGGACCTCCTGGATGCCTGGCGCACGGCCCGTTATGGACAACGGCGTGGACCGTCTACATGTCGGGACAGACACGTTACTGTTGACATGTGAAGCCAGCCTGGCACGCTGCCCCGAACATGTCAATATCGACATGTTCAATCCGACTAGTTCGCGAGGCGGGGTCATGTCACTGCGGCACGCCCTGATTGGACTGCTCGCCGGAGAACCCGCCAGCGGGTGGGACCTGAGCCGACGGTTCCAGGAAATCCTCGGATCGGTGTGGCCCGCCGGGCATCCCCAGATCTACGGCGAACTGCGCAAGCTGCAAGACGAGGGGCTCATAGAAGTCGATTCGCAGGGCCCCCGCGGGCGCAAGGCCTACCGGGCGACCGAGGCCGGAGTGGCGGAGGTGCGGCGCTGGCTCACGGCCACCCCGGTGGATCACACGCTGCGGCTGGAGCCGCTGCTGCGGTCGGCGTTCTTCTGGCTGATGACCCCCGCCGAACTCGCCGACCACCTCGACCGCGAGGCCGCCTACTTCCGCGCCCTGGCCAGCAAGTACCGGGACCTGGCCGAGGCCAAGGACCGCGGCGACGACGGGCACAGCCCGCAGACCGAGTCGCTGCGCACGGCGCTCGAGGCGAGCATCAGGATCAACGAGGCGCTCGGCGGCTGGGCCGACTGGGCCAGGCAGCCGCCCGCATCCCAGGAGGCAGGCCGGTGACCACGATCTCGCCGCCGATGTTCAGCTTCCCGCTGTCCAGCGGGGAGGTCCTGGTACCGAGGACGCCCTTGATCACCGACGCCTACCACGCCCTGCTCGTCGCCAACCAGGAGCGGCTGGCCCGGTGGGAGTCGTGGGCCATTGCCCCCCCGGTGCTGGCGGAGACGCGCTCGTTCCTGGAGGCCAGCGCGCGGAACTGGCTCGCGGGCGTGGAACTGCCGGTGGCGATCGCGGTCCGCGACCAGGGTCCGTGGCGCCTGGCCGGGGCGGTGAGCCTGCACATCACCCCCTATTCGCGTAGCGGGGAGGTCGGCTACTGGATCGGCGGCGGCTACGAGGGCCGCGGGCTGGCGTCGCGGGCCGTGTCCGCGGTTCTCGATCATGGATTCGGCGCGCTCGGCATCGAGCGGGTCTCGCTGCACACCGAGCCCGCGAACGAGCGCAGCCGCGCCCTGGCCCGCCGCCTGGGCTTCGTCGAGGAAGGGCTGCTGCGGCAGGGTCTCGCCTTCCCGGACGGGCGCCGCGACGAGGTCGTCTACGGGCTGCTGGCCAGCGAATGGCGCCGGCGCCCGGCCTGAGCGCTCCCGGAGGGATGCTGCGGCGTCAGGCACGGCCGCCGCGAAGGCGTCGCCGACCGCGCCCGCGTTCGCGCTGGTCCACTGGACCTGAGCCAGCATGCCCGTCTCGGCCCGGCCGCCCATGACCTGCCGTCGAAGCAGGCCAGCGGCCGGGGCGCGGGGAAGTCCAGGCGGGCCAGGAAGGCGTGCCGCCAGATCACGTCGTCGACGACCGGGCCGGGACCTGGCGCGAGAACCTGCCGCAGCACGCCGGGCGTCCCGTGCCAGTCCACCCGCCAGGCCGGGCCTTCCCTCGGGCAGATCCTTCCGGGCAGGAGCACCAGGCCTGCTTCCCGCAGGACCTCTGCGGGCGGCCCCTTGGCATCCACGCCACGATCGTGTCACGCCCGGCCCGGAAGACCGTCCGGGCCGCGCCTGGCTGACGACGGCGGCCGCGTCGCCGGTGCGAGCGCCGCCGGCCAGCAGCGGCAGGCTGCTCAGGGCGATGCCCGCGATGATGGCCGCGCCGCCGACGGCCTGGGCCAGGCCGGCCGGGTCGCCGAACAGGACGATGCCCGCCACGGCGCCGACGAGCGGCTCGATGTTGTAGAAGGCCCCGGCCACCTCGGCGGATACCCGGCTCTGCCCGAACGCGAAGAGGGTGAACGGCAGCACCGTGCCGCCGGCCGCGAGGGCGACAGCGGCCAGGACCGCGCCCGGGGCGTGGGGGACGGCGGGCACTCCCTCGGTGATCGCCGAGAACGGCAGCACCGCGAGAGCGGCGCCCAGGAACTGCACGGCGGTGACCGCCACCGGGTCGCGGCCGCTCAGCAGGCTGCCCTGCGCCACGGTGAACACGGCCGACACCATCAGCGACGCGAGCACCAGGCCATCGCCGATCACCGTGGCGCCGCCTCCCGGGCCGCCGGTGATCAGGCCGACGCCGGCCAGCGACAGCGCGAACCCGGCCCACGCCACCGGGCGGGCCACGGTGCGCCGCCAGAGCGCCGCGATGACCGCGACCATAACGGGCACGGCGCCGATCAGCAGGGCCGCGTGGGTGACGCTGGTCCGGCCGATGCCGGCGTTCTGCACCACGACCGACCCGCCGTACCCGAACGCGCCGGACGCGAGCACCCGCGGGGTGCAGGCGTCGCGCACCCCGCGGCGCCAGGCGACGGGGAGCAGGACCGCGGCGGCCAGGCCGAATCTCGCGAACGTGAGCCAGCCGGCCGGCAGCCACTCCAGGGCCAGCTTGGACAGCGGCACGGTCGTGCCCCACAGGAGCCCGGCGGCGGTGAGCGCGGCGGCGGCGCGGCGGCGGTTGATGGTCATGCCGTCATGGTCGCCGAAGGCCGGAGCGTAATTTGCCGTTAGCGCACTTAAACGAAATACTATGTCGCAAGATGGCAGTTGAACTTGATGATGTTGACGTTAAGCTGCTCACCGCGCTGCAGGCCGACGCGGACTGCACGAACGTCGAGCTGGCCCGTCTCGTCGGCCTGTCCCCCGCGGCCACGCTGCACCGGGTCCGCTGGCTGAAGGAGTCGGGGGTCATCCGCATCATCAGCGCCCAGCTCGACCCGGCCGCCGCCGGGTTTCCGCTGCAGTTGTACGTGACCGCCACGCTCGCGCGTCATGACCCGCACTCCAGCCGGGTCTTCGACGACCAGATCCGGGCGCTGCCGCAGATCATCGCCGCGGACAACGTCGCCGGCGAGATGGACTACCTGATGACCGTGGTGGCCCGCGACGTCGCCGACCTGCAGCAGGTGCTGGCCGCCCTGGCCGCCCGGGGCGGGCAGCGGCTGGTGACCTACCTCCGGCTGGCCGAGATCAAGCCGCCCTCCCGGCTGCCGCTGGCCGTGACCGTGCCGGCCCCGGCGCGACCGCCGCGCAGGCGGCGCCGGGTCACCGCTCGCTGACGACCGGCGCGCCCAGGAAGGTCGTTCTCTTCCCGAGAAACATCGGACCGCCGATCCGTATCGGTCGCATTCCCCGCGCGGCGGGCCCGGCCACGGTCGGCGCTTCCCGGGGTCGCCGCCGCCGGCCGCGCTCCCCACGCCGCGGTCCGCCCGGCTATAACGGTCCCCACAGGTGGGCCACGGAGGCAACCTCGATGACATCCAGGTTGTGGACCGTGGTGACCGCGCACGACGGGACGCCCTCGTGCAGCAGCCCGCGGGGCAGCACGCCCTCGCCGAGCAGCGTGCGGAGCAGATCCACGGTGACCCCGCCATGGGTGGCCGCGGCCACGGGGCCGGGCTCGGCGGCCACGTCGAGCAGGAACGCGCGCAGCCGCTCGCCGGCCCGGCGCGAGGAGTCGCCGGCGCCGGGGACGTAGTCGCGCTCCCGGACCGAGCGGGCCCACTCGGCCAGGAACTCCTCGAGGGCCCGGCCGTCAGCCCAGTTCATGCGCTCGCGCAACCGGACGTCCCGCCGCGGGCGCAGGCCGCACACGGAGGCGATGATCTCCGCGGTCTCCCAGGCGCGCCGCTGCGGGCTGCCATAGACCGCGTTCAGGCCGAAGCCGTGCAGCCACCGCGCGGTGCGGCCCGCCTGCTCGCGCCCGGCGCCCGTCAGCCCGGGATCACCCGGGCCCGGCTCCTTCTCGCCGTGCTGCACCAGGTAGATCAGCGTCATGCCCGCGCATACCTCCTGTGCCTGCCGACCTCCCCCGCGACCTCCAGTGGTTCCTGCTCCTGGTGCTGCTACGCCAAGCATGGCGGCCCGCGCCAGCATCGGCATCTCCTCCCGGGCAGAAAAACCGGTCATGTCACAGATCTCGGGGCTGCGTCGTCACCGGTGTATGCCAGAGAACAGCCTGAGAATCGCGGTGGCCGGAGGAACCGGGACGCTGGGCCGCCGCGTCACCGAGGAACTGCGCTCGCGCGGCGCGCGCTGCTGATCCCGGTGCCGCTGCCGGGGCGGCTCGGCCGGGCGCTGCGGGCCGGGGCGCTGACCGCCGGGCGGCCCGACGTCAGCGGCACGACGAGCTTCGCCGCCTGGCTCGAGGCGGCACAGCAGGAGACAGCACAGCAAGAGACGGCGCGGCAGGCTCCGCGGCCAGCGGCGGCCCGGCATTGACCGCCGAGCCGTCACTCACGCAGGCGTTCCAGGCCGAGCGGCCTCGCCTGCTGCGGGTGGCCTGACACCCCGACCGGGCCGGCCTGCGCCCGCTCTCCCCGGGGCCATAATTGCGCCGGCGGGGCCACGCCGGGCTGCTACCGTCGCGTTATGGCATTCCTTTGACGTAAGGCCCGGCCGCGCCGGGCCGCCACGGCGGTGCTCGCCGCGGCGCTCGCGGTGGAACTGGTCGACGAGCTGGTCGACGGCACCAAGAGCGCGGCGCTGCCGCTGATCCGCCAGGGCCTGGGCCTGAGCTACGCCCAGATCGGCCTGCTGGCCTCGGTGCCGCTGCTGCTGGGCAGCCTGCTCGAGCTGCCCCTGGGGGTCATGGCCGGGCAGGGCCGCCGGCGGCGCCTGGCCGTCCTGGCCGGCGGGGCGGTGTTCATCCTCACGCTGGTGGCCGCCGCCGCGGCCCGTTCGTTCGCCGGCCTGCTGGCCGCGTTCGTGATCTTCTTCCCGGCCTCCGGGGCGTTCGTCAGCCTGACCCAGTCCGGGCTGATGGACGCCGATCCCGCCCGGCGGGAGCAGCACATGGCCCGCTGGAACCTGGCCGGGTCGGCGGGCTCGGTGGCCGGGCCGTTCGTGCTGATCGCCGTGCTCGCAGCCGGGGGCGGCTGGCGGTCGGCGTTCGGCGTGCTCGCCGTGGCCGCGGCGGCGGCCTGGCTGGGCGTGGCCCGGCACCCGCCGCGGCCGGCTCCGGGCGACGGGCACCCGGCCCGGCCGGGCGCGGCAGCCGCGGCGCGTCAGGTGCTGGCCGCGCTGCGGCGTCCCGGGGTGGCGCGCTGCCTCGTCCTGCTCCAGGTTTGCGACCTGCTGCTGGACATCCTGACCGGGTTCGTGGCCGTGTACCTGGTGGCCGTGGTGCACGCCACGCCCGAGCAGGCGGCGCTCGGCGTGGCGATCCGGCTGGGCGCCGGCCTGGCCGGGGACTCCGCGGTCGTCTGGGCGCTGCGCCGGGTCCGGGGGCTGAGCCTGCTGCGGGCCAGCGCCGCCGCGGCCGCGGTGCTGTACCCGGCGTTCCTGCTCGTGCCGGGGATCGGGCTCAAGCTGCTGCTGCTGGCCGGCGTGACCGCCGCGACCGCGCCGTGGTACCCGTTGCTCCAGGCCCGGCTGTACGACAGCCTGCCGGACTCCAGCGGGATCGCGGTGTCGCTGTCGAGCGCCGCGGGCCTGCTCGGCGGCGCGGGCCCGCTCGCCGTCGGGTTCCTGGCCCAGCGCTTCGGGCTGACCTGGGCGCTGGCCGGCCTGGCCGCCGCCCCGCTGTGCGTACTCGGCGGGCTGTGGCGATGGCCCGCGTCCGGCTAGCCCAGCGGGCGCGTGGTCCAGTTCGCCGGATCCGGGCCGAGCAGCCGGGCGGCCCCAGCGCCGGGGCCGGCCGGGGTACGGCCGACCCCGGTTCGGGGCGTGCTGAGCTCAGGCGTCCTGATTCGGCGAGCTGTTAGCGGCCGCCCGGTCGCCTGCCGCGCCGTCCGGTGCGGCAGGAATCGCCTCGTAGGCGTCGATCGGCGCATCCGGGGTCGCGGACAGGCTCTTCTTCACCGACTCGAGGATCGTCAGACCCTGGCCCACCAGCCCGGCCGCGATCTCGCTGAGGCCGTCGGCGCCGTTCAGGACGCTGATGTTGGCGCCGGCCAGCCCAGCCGCTGCCTCCTTCACGATCTGCGGCAGCTGGTCGATCAGCATCCGGTCCAGGGCGATCCGGTTGTTCGACGCGGCGGCCTCGGCCTGCATCCTGACCCGCTGGGCGTCCGCCTTGGCCAGGATCTCCACCTTCTGCGCCTCGGCCTCGGCTGGCCTGATCACCTCGGCGACCAGCTGCCGCTGGCGCAGCTCGGACTGCCGCTGGGCCAGGTCGGCCTGGGCGGCGATGACGTTCATCTGGGCCTGGGCCTCGGCCAGCGGCCCAGCCTGCGCGGCCTCGGCCTGCGCCTTGTCGACCTCAGCCTTGTACTGGGCCTGCACGATCGACGTCTGCCTGGCGTACTCGGCCTGCTTGCGCTGCGATGCCTGCTGCGCCTCGGCCGAGGCCTGGTTCGCCTGGGCCTGCGCGATCTGCGCCTGCCGCTGGATGGCGGCATTGTGCGGCGCCGCCATTGCCTGGATGTAACCAATGTTGTTGTCGTCGATGGACTGGATCTGCAGCGAGTCCACGGTGAGGCCGATCTTGGCCATCTCCGACTTAGATCCGTCCAGCACCTCGGTGGCCAGCTTCTGCCGCTCGGTGACGATCTCCTCGACGGTCATCGAGCCGATGATCGAGCGCAGGTGCCCGGCGAAGATCCGCCCGGTCAGCGTCGACATCTGGTCCTGGTCGGACAGGAACCGCTGCCCGGCGTTGACGATGCTCTCCTCGTCGTTGCCGACCTTGAACGCGATGACGGCCCGGACATTCAGCGATATGCCCTGCTTGGTCACGCAGGTCTCGGCGACCTCGGCCTCGGCCATGGACAGCGTCAGGAAGTTGGTCTTGCGGAGGAACGGAGGAACGAACGCGCCGTGGCCGGTGACGACCTTGAAGGGCGCGCCGTTGCGCCCGAACCTGCCCCCAGAGACCAGCATCGCCTCGTCGGGCGCGGGAACACGGTACCCGAGCATTTTTCATCTCCTATTGAGAATCCCCCGGGCGGTCCCGGGGACCGTCATTGCCTACCTTATCCGCCTTACTGCACAAATGGGTCAGCGCACATGGGTCAGTCAGGGAGAGGGGCCAGCGGGTCGTCCCACTCGCTGACGTCCACGGTCCTGCTGCCACGGGACTCGATGACCAGAACGGTCGCGCCCTTGGGCAGGGGTGTGGGCGACCACGCGAGATATGCCTCGGAGCCGCCTCTTATCTTGACCATCACTTCCCCCGGGCCGTCCGCCCCCCGGGTGGCGATGCTGAGCACTCCGATGCTGCCGATGAGCGAGGTCTCCCTGGCCATCGTCAGCTGCCTCCTACGCGGGCCGGGCCCGGGTCCTGCGGGCCTGGTTGGCTCACAGTATGCCGGTCGGATGCCCGCGGAATAGCCGGGCCCGCCTGGCTGTTCCTAGTCATCGCCGGTGTGCTGTGTCCCCCGGGCCGCATCTATCGCCTTCGCGGAATACCGTTCGGCTGGAGCCGCGTCGTGCCACTCGCCGAGAGGCGACCGCGCACCGGCGCCTGGCACGCCCTCGTGAGCGCCCCGCTCCGGGGGCGTTGTCACATCGGCGACGAGCGGAAAGGCTGGCCGTTCATGGCGGACGCACTGCCCGAATCGACCCTCGCGGCGCTGGACGATCCGTTCGCGCAGCTGTCCGGGCCGCTGGCGAGCACGACCCGGCTGGACCTGAGGGTCGTCGAGTCGGTCCGGCTGACTCCGCACATGCAGCGGCTCAGGCTGACGGCCCCCGAGCTCGACGGCTTCGGCTACCTGCCCGGCCAGGACGTGATGCTGCTGGTGGCCGCCGAAGGCAACCGGCCGGTGCGGCGGCGTTACACCGTCCGCGAGCTCGATGCCGCGGCCCGGCTGCTCACTCTCGACATCGTGCTGCACGGCGACGGCCCGGGCGAGCGCTGGGTGCGGTCGGCCCAGCCCGGCGACAGGATCGAGGGCATCGGGCCGCGCGGGAAGATCACCATCTCGGCCGAGGCGGACTGGCACCTGTTCCTGGCCGACGAGTCGGCGCTGCCCGCCACGTTCGTGCTGACCGAGGCCCTGCCCGCCGGGAGCCTGGCCACCATCGTCCTGGAGATCCCCGAGGAGAGCGACGAGCAGGAGCTGTCCTCGGCCGCGGCCGTCCGCCTCTCCTGGCTGCACCGGCTCGGCGCTCCCGCCGGCGACCCGGCCGCGCTCGCGGACGAGGCGGCCGAGGTCGAACTGCCGCCCGGCCGCGGCCATGCCTACATCTTCGGCGAGGCGAAGGTCGTGTCCCGGCTGCGGGATATCCTCGCCGAGCGCGGCCTCGCCCAGGACCAGATGTCACCGAAGGCGTACTGGGGCCGCGGCCAGGCCAACGCCGGCCACGGCGAGCCCGCCCGCGACGCCTACGGCCACTGCCCCGAGGCCGTCGCTCGGCTGCGGGCGTGACCTCTGGACCGGCGGAAGTCACGGCTGATCGCCAGGCCTTTCCGGTGCTCTTGTATGCGGCGCGCGGCCGACCCGAGCCGCCCGCAGCGCGCGGCGGCGGCCCGGCTGAGCTGGCGGGCGGCGCGCTCAGGCCGGGCCGGGCGGTACCGGCCAGGTCACGCCGGTGGCCGCGAGAATGTCCGCCGGGCGCGGCAGCGCGTCCTGGGTGCCGCGGCGGGTGGTCGCCGTCGCCCCGGCCGCGCACGCGGCCCGCACCGCATCGGCGGGCGGCACCCCGGCCGCCAGCGCCACGGCCAGCGCGGCCACGAACGCGTCCCCCGCGCCCACGCTGTCCACGCTGTCCACCGCCAGCCCGGGGATCAGCTCGTCCCCGGCGGGGGAAGCCAGCGCAGCGCCGCCTGGTCCCGCGGTGACTACCGCGTGCCGCGCGCCGAGGCCGCGCAGGTCCCGCGCCGCGGCTCCCGCCTCCGCCAGGCCGGCCACGGCGTGCCCGAGCACCGCGGCGGCCTCGGACTCGTTCACGACCAGCCAGCCCGCCCCGCCCGCGAGCAGCCCGCCGGCCCCGGGCGGGGCGGGCGCCAGGTTGAGCAGGCAGGTCACGCCGGCGGCGCGCGCCCCGGCCAGGACCGCCGCGAGGACTCCGGCCGGGATCTCGGCGGACAGCACGAGGAGGTCCGGCGCGGCCGACAGCGCCGCAGCGGCCTCGGCGTCGCCGACCAGGCCGTTGGCCCCGGGCGCCACCGTGATCACGTTCTCGCCGGCGGCGTCCACCGTGATCAGGGCCAGCCCCGTGGCGCTGCCCGCGACCACTCGCACCCCGCTGGCGTCGACGCCCTCGGCCTCGAGCGCCGACCGGGCCATCCGCCCGAACTCATCGTCCCCGGTACAGCCGATCATCCGCACCGTGCCGCCCAGCCGCGCGGCGGCGACCGCCTGGTTCGCTCCCTTCCCGCCCGGCGCGATCACGGCCCCCGACCCGAGGACCGTCTCCCCCGGCGCGGGCAGCCGCGGCACGGCCACCGAGATGTCCATGTTCAGGCTGCCAAGGACGGTAAGCCGGGGCATGCATCCTCCTCGCGGGTCGCTCGGACCGGGGCGCCGCCGCGGCCGGGCCGGCGCGGCACCCCGCTCGGACCGGGGCGCCGCCACGGCCGGGCCGGGGGCCGCGGCGCCCCGGGCTGGTCCCTGTGGCCACTGGCGGAGCCGGCGTCCCTGCTGACCCACTTCCGGGCTCGTCAGGGGACATTGGCGCTAGCAAACGCTAGGCCAGCACAGCATTCTTTCTCGACACACAGAAAGTTGTTCCATAATGATGCGAACAAACCGCGACTGTGCGCCGGAGGGGAGCGCGTCGGATGGTCACATCCGGGATGGCAGCCGACATCGCTGCGCTCCTGTCCAGCACATCGGCGAGAACGCTCACCGTCGGAATTGACAAGTCGGGCCGGATACTCCAGCACGACCGCTCGGCCGGCGACGTGCTCTCCGCGGGGACGGGCTCGCTGATCGGCCTCGAGCTCGGCAGCCTCGTCACCGGGTCCGCCTACGGCAGCGGGCTGCCGTCGCTGATCGACGCGGCCTGCTCCGACCGCGAGGGCACCGCGGTACTGACGATCAAGACGGTCAACGGCCACCACTCCGACGCGGTGGTCACGGTCCAGCCGCTCCGCTCGGCCGACCCGCGCCTGGTCGCGCAGGTGGTGCTGCGCATCGCGCCCCCGTCGGAGGAGCGGTTTCTTGACCCGGCGGTCATGCGGCACGCGCTGCTCGACGGGGCCTTCTCCCGGACCGGCGGGGCGCTCGACATCGACCAGATGGCGCCCGCGCTGGTCAACATCATCGTCCCGCACTTCTGCAACTCGGCGGCCCTGCTGGTGCTGGAGAGCCTGGTGGGCGCGGATGAATTCCCTAACGACACGCCGGGGGGACTGCACCTGGTCCGGCGGCTCGCGCTCGCTCACGACAACGACGACCCGGGGTGGGACGCGACCTTCCCGATCGGCGAGATCCTCAGCTACCCGCCGGACGCGCCGCACAACCGGTGCCTGGACACCGGCAAGCCGGTCATGCTGGACACGGCGAACACCAACTTCGCCGAGGACCTCGCCGCGGGAATGCGCCGCAAGCCGGTCGCCGGGCTGCTGCGCGACACGTCCCTGCTGCTGCTGCCGCTGATCGCCCGGGGAACGACGCTCGGGTTCTTCGCCTGCACCAGGTTCAAGGGCTACCGCCGCTTCGACGCGTACGACACCGAGATCGGCATGGAGTTCGCCTCCCGCGCGGCGATCTTCATCGACAACGCCCGCCGGTACAGCCGGGAGCGGGCCACCGCGCTGACCCTGCAGCGCAGCCTGCTGCCCACCGGGCTCACCGCGCCGTCCTCGGTCGAGGTCCGCCACCGCTACCTGCCCGGCAGCAAGATGATCGAGGTGGGCGGCGACTGGTATGAGTCGATCGCGCTGCCCGGCGGCCGGGTGGCGCTGGTCGTCGGCGACGTGGCCGGCCACGGGGTGCGCGCCGCCGTCACGATGGGCCGGCTGCGCACGGCGATCCGCACGCTGGCCAGGCTGGAGCTGCCGCCCGCGGAAACGCTGCAGCAGCTCGACGAGCTCATGCACGAGCTCGGGGTGCGCGAGCCGCACTTCGCCACCTGCGTGTACGCGGTCTTCGACGCGGTGTCCGGCAACTGCGAGATCGCCTCGGCCGGGCACCTGCCGCCGCTGCTGGTGTCACCGGACGGCCGGAGCGAGTTCCTGGACATCTCGCCGTGCCCCGCCGCTCGGCATCGGGGCAGGGCCGATCCAGACCCGGGTATTCAAGATCAAGGACGGCAGCCTGCTGGTGCTGTACACCGACGGGCTGGTCGAAACGCGCGCGAGCGACATCGACGAGGGACTCGCAGCGGCTGCGCGGGACGTTCGGCCCCGGCTCGGCCAGCCGCCCGCTGGAAGACCTGTGCAAGGCCACGCTGGCCGGAGTCTACGCCGACCACCAGCGCGACGACATCGCGGTACTCATGGCCAGGCTGCGCCGCCTGGGGCGGGACCAGCACATCACCTGGAAGCTGGCGTCCGAGCTGACGTCCGCGCGCCGGGCTCGCCTGCTCGTCCGCAGGCGGCTGAAGCGCTGGGGGCTGTCCGAGCTGATCCCCACGGCGGAACTGCTCGCCTCGGAGCTCGTCACCAACGCGGTCCGCTACGCCCAGGGGTCGATCGCGCTGCGCCTGGTCCGCGAGGGCGGGCTGGTGTGCGAGGTCCTGGATGACTCGGCGGCCCTGCCGAGGCTGCGGCACGCGGGCGACGAGGACGAGCGCGGCCGCGGGCTGCAGGTGGTGAGCCAGCTGGCCAAGCGCTGGGGTGCGCGCAGGACGCTCTCCGGCAAGGTCGTCTGGTGTGAGCTGCCGCTCCCCCACGCCTGAGGGAGGGATCCCGGCGGCTGACAGAGGGCTTCGCCGGCTGACGGGGCATCGGCGACTGACGAGGGCTTCGGCGGCCTGCGCGGGCGTCAGCCGGCCGCCGGCGTCAGTCAGGTAGCCAGCGTCAATCGGGCCCCGCGGCGTCCCCGCTCACGGACGAGGTAGCCGCCCGGCTCGTCGACGACGCGGTGCCCCTGGCCCTGGTGTCCTGGCGGATCGACAGCTTGCCGTTCTGCATCACGGCGACGCGCTGGGACCGGCGCGCGATCCCGCTGTCGTGGGTGACCAGGATCAGGTTCAGGCCGCGCTCGCGCCAGAGGCTTCTCGAGCAGCCCGATGATCTCGTCCCGGGTGCCCTCGTCCAGGTTGCCGGTCGGCTCGTCGGCGAGCAGCACCTTGGGCTCCTTGACCAGCGCCCGGGCGATGGCCACCCGCTGCTGCTGCCCGCCGGACAGCTCGGACGGCAGGTGCTTGGCCCGGTCGGCGAGGCCGACATCGGCCAGGGCCTTCGCGGACCGGGCCCGCCGCTCGGCCGCGCCGACGTGCAGCGGCACCAGCGCGGTCTCCACGTTCTCCTCCGCCGACAGCGTCGGGATCAGGTTGAACGTCTGGAAGATGAACCCGATCGAGTTCGCCCTGACCTTGGTGACCTGGCCCTCCCGCAGCTGGGCCAGGTCCTGCCCGTCGAAGTCGACGCTGCCGGACGTCGGCCGGTCCAGGCCGCCGAGCATCTGCAGCAGGGTGGTCTTGCCGTGCCCGGTGGGGCCCTGGATGGTCAGCCACTCGCCATCCTCGATGACCAGGTCCACGTCCTGCAGCGCGTGCACGATGGTGCGGCCCTTCTGGTAGTTCTTGGTCACGCCGGTGAGCTTGTACATGGACTCCCCTCCTGGATGTCCGCGGTGTCCGCCCGCTGGTCCGGCCGCCTGGTCACTCGACCCGGCCCAGGGCCGCGGCCGGGCGGAGCCGGGCGGCGCGCCAGCCGCCGAGCATCCCGGCGATCAGGCCGCCCGCCACGGCGAGCACCACGGCGAGGATGATGATGTCGATCGTGACCGGCGCGGACAGGTGCACGGTCGTCGTGCGCGCGGCGGCCGCCGCGCCGCGGAACCCGCCGCCGCCACCGCCACCGCCGCCGGGGAACCCGCCGCCGCCGCCACCGCCGCCGCCGAACGCGCGAGCGCCGCCCGGCGTGGCCGAGCCGGTGGTCGGGCCCACCGAGGCGGTCAGCGGCTTGGCCACCTTCTCCACGATCTCGGCGCCGAGGAAGCCGAGTCCGACGCCGACCACGCCGCCGATGATGCCCAGCGTGATCGACTCGCCCATCACCTGGCCGATCACCCGGCGGCTGCGCCAGCCGAGGGCCTTGAGCGTGCCGAACTCCCGGGTCCGGCGCGACACGGCGGCCAGGGTCAGCAGGCTGGCCAGCAGGAACGCCGCGACCAGCACCGCGACCGCGAGCCACTTGCCGAGGTTGTTGGCCAGGCTGGACGCGCTGGCCAGGGACCCGGTGACCTCGTTGGCCAGGTCGGCGGACGTGGTGACCGTCACCCCGTGCACCGCCTTCTGGATCTCCTTCTGCACGGTGGCGATGTCCGCGGAGCTGTCGGCGGCGACGTAGATGGTGTTGACCTTGCCCGTCTGGGCCGGGCTGGCCAGCCCCTGGGCGCGGGCGAGCGGGATGTAGATGTCCGCGGACGCGTCACTCGCCGGGTTGGTCACGATCCCGACGACCGGGAACTTCGTGTTGGCGATCGTGACGTCCGACCCGACCTTCAGGCTGGCCGACTTGGCGTAGCTGGCGTCGATCACGGCCACGTCGGAGCTGGCGTCAGACGACTTCAGCGTGCGGCCCGAGCTGAGGGTCCCGTTGCTGAGCGGGCCGAGCGGCTGGCTGCTCGCGGAGAGGTCGACGCCGTCGACCGTCACCGTGTTCCCGGCGTTGAAGGATCCAGGGCCGCGGAAGCTTCCGCTGCCGCCACCACCACCACCACCACCACCGCCACCGCCGCCGCCGCCGCCGCCACCGCCGCCGCCGCCGCCGCCGCGGTGAAGTCAGGGATCTTGAACGTCGTGTCGATGTTGGTCGCGGTCAGCGCGCCGCTCGCGGCCGCCACGCCGTTCAGCTTCGAGATCGTCGTCACCGTCGAGTCGCCCATACTGCCGAGGCTGCGCGTCGCGGTCAGCTGGTCGAGCTTGATCGTCGCTCCCGGCTTGAACGTGAAGTTGCGGTTCCCGAGCCCGAAGGAGCCCGCGGCGGGCGCAGACGTGACCGTGGCCGCCGTACCCACGCCGTACAGGTTCTGCAGCACGGTGCTCTGCGCGGCCTTGACCCCGGACGACGCGGCGGTCACCGTAATGACCAGGCCGATTCCGAGGGCGAGGCCCAGGGAGATGAAGATGGCCTGGCGCATCCGCCGGCGCAGCTCACGCCGGAGGTACGTGAAGAACATGAGAACTCCTCTGGAACCCTGATCCGCTCGGGGCCGCAGGCCGGAGGCGCCCGCGGCGCCGGGTAGGACAACGCCCGGGCGCATGGACCTGCGCCGGTACTGATGATGGGCGCTCACGCTGAACGGATCCTGAAGGAGTTCTGCGAAGTTGCAGGATCTTGCCCGCGTTGTCCGGACGTGGCCGCGAGGCCGCTCAGCCGCCGGGCGAGTGCACGTAGAGGTAGAGCCAGATGTCGCTGGTCCGCCAGGCGCGGACCAGCCGGAAGTCCAGGCCGCTGAGGATCACCAGCGGCGTGCGGTGGCCGTACTCGACGACCCAGACCCGGCTGACCCGGGTCAGCCGCTGCCGCACCACAGGATCGGGCAGGAAGGTGCCGACCAGCGTGGCGGACTCGATGGGCGTCTTGGCCTGGGCGACGGGGATCAGCTGGCGGATCCCGTACGGGTAGGCCTGGGCGAAGTTCTCCGCCTTGAATTCCAGGACGGCATCTCCCGGCCGCAGGTGGGCGGCCACGATCCGGTCCGCCTGCCGGACATTGTCCCCGTGCCCGTTCGGGCCGCGCACGTGCAGCTGGGCGGGCACCCCGAGCAGCGCGATCACCGCGAGCGCCGCGGTGCCGGCCACCCAGCCGAGCGAGGCCAGCCCGGCGCCCGCCAGCAGCGCGACCGCGGGCATGCAGAGCAGGACGTACCGGAACGTATACAGCGGGGTGATCAGCGAGCCGGCCAGCAAGATCGCTGGGGGCAGGATCAGCCAGGGCAGGCTCAGCGCCAGCACCGACCCCGGCCAGCTGGCCCGCAGCCGCTCCCGGCCGGCGAGGGCACTGACCACGATCCCGGCGGTGATGACCAGGACCACGGCGTCCGCCATCAGCACCGGACCGACCAGCTGGTGCAGGCCCGTGACGGCGCCCAGCCCGGGCGGGCTGAGCCAGGACAGCGTTCCGCGCTGCACGAAGCCCAGGGCCAGCACCGGGCTGGCCAGCAGGGTGCCCGCCACGGCGGCGGCGAGCCAGCCCAGCGCCAGCGACCGGGCGGCCTGACGGCCGCCTGCCCGGTCCGCGCCGCCTGCCCCGCCCTTGTCACCCGCCTCGCCCGCGCGGCCCGCCTCGCCCGCGCGCAGGCAGCGCAGCGCCACGGTCACCGCGTGCGCCGGGATCAGCAGCAGGCCGAAGATGTCCACGATGCCCAGCGCGGCCAGGCACGCCGCGTAGCCGATCAGCCAGCGATGCCGCTCGCCGCTATCGTCCGCCATGGCCCGCACCAGCAGGTAGCTGGCCAGGGCCGCCAGCGCGACGACGATCGCGTACGGCCTCGCGTCCTGCCCGTACAGGCTGACCTCCGGGAGGACCGCGAAGACCAGGCCCGCGGCGAGACCCGCCCGCGGCGACATCAGCCGCCGGCCGAGCGCGGCCACGGCCGCCGCGGCGCCGGCCATGGCCAGCGCGGACGGGAACCTGGTTACCAGCTCGCCGGTGCCGCCCAGCCGCACCACCACCCAGATGAGGATGTAGTAGGCGCCGTGCACCGCGTCGATGTTCCCGAGCGTCTGCAGCAGGTTGCCGAACGGGCGCTGGGCCGCCGACATGGTGGCCGCCTCATCCCGCCAGTACGAGGCCCCGGAGATGCCCCAGAGCGTGATCACGAACGTGACCGTCGGCGGTAGCGCCATCATCCAGCGGGGGCCGGCGTCGAAACCCGGCCGCCGGGTCTCGGCCTGCTTGACGGCATCCCCAGCCGCCTGGCCGCCCGAGACGACAGGCTGGGTACTGGGCGAGGTCACTGCGCGGTACCTTTCAAACCGGGGCCTTCCACAAGCGGGCCTTCCAAACCGCCGGCCGGGGCGGGTTGCCTGCGGTCACTAGACACTATGCAACCGAGCGCCGCCGCGTGAACCAACAGACCCGCGACGGTCCGTGATCACGGAGGATTTGTACCCGGATGGGGGGTCGGCTCATTCCCGGCGGCCGCCGGGTCAGCCCCGGGTCATGTCAGGTCCCGCGCATCGCGCGCAGCGACTCCCGCAGCGATCCCATCGTGGCCAGCACCGCCGACGGCTCGTACCCGCAGTGTGCCATGCAGTTCGCGCACCGCGGGTCCTTGCCGCGGCCGTAAGACTCCCAGTCGGTGGTCTCGATCAGCTCCCGGTAGGTCTTGGCGTACCCGTCGGCCATCAGGTAGCACGGCCGCTGCCAGCCGAGCAGCGAGTAGGACGGGATGCCCCACGCGGTGCAGCCGAAATCCGTCTTGCCCTCGAGGAAGTCGAGGAACAGCGGCGAGTGGTTGAGCCGCCAGCGCTTCCGGTTGCCGTCGCTGAACGCCTTGCGGAACAGCTCCCGCGTCTCGGTGACGCCCAGGAAGTGCTCCTGGTCGGGCGCCTTCTCGTAGGCGTACGCCGGGGAGATCTGCATCTGGTCGACGCCCAGGTCGTCGTTGAGGTAGTTGAGCACGTCGATCACGGTGTGCGGGGTGTCGGTGTTGAAGAACGTGGTGTTGGTGTTGACCTGAAACCCGCGCCGCTTGGCGTCCTTGATCGCTTCGACCGCGGCGTCGAACACGCCGTCCTTGCAGACCGACTCGTCGTGCCGCTCCCGCAGCCCGTCGATGTGCACCACCCAGGAGAAGTACGGCGACGGCGTGAACTTGTCGATCTTCTTCGGCATGAGCAGCGCGTTCGTGCACAGGAACACGAACTTCTTGCGCGCGATCAGCTGGCGCACGATCTCGTCGATCTGCGGGTGCATGAGCGGCTCGCCGCCGGCGATCGACACCATCGGCGCGCCGCACTCCTCGATCGCGCCCAGGGCCTGCTCGACCGGCATCCGCTGCTTGAGCACGTCGTGCGGCTGCTGGATCTTGCCGCAGCCCGCGCACTTGAGGTTGCACGCGAACAACGGCTCGAGCTCCACCAGCAGCGGGAACTTGTCCCGGCGAGTCAGTTTCTGGCGCAGCAGGTAGCTACCAACGCGCACGCTCTGGCGCAACGGCATCGACATTTATTGCTTCAACTCCTTCGGCAACCCGAAGCGGATGGATTCGGTGGCGACCACGCGCTCGCTGACCTCGACCGGCCCCAGGCCGGACAGGGCGTCGATGATCTGGTCGACCACGGCCGGGGGCGCGGACGCCCCCGCGGTAAGCCCCACGACCGACGCCCCCGCGAGCCAGCCGAGCTCGATGTCCTCGGGCCCGTCGATCAGGTACGCGGGGGTCCCCGCCCGCTCCGCGGTCTCCACCAGGCGCCGCGAGTTGGACGAGTTGGCCGAGCCCGCCACCAGCACGAGGTCGGATTCGCCCGCGATCGCGCGCACCGCGAGCTGGCGGTTGGTCGTGGCGTAGCAGATGTCGTCGCTGCCGGGCCCGCGGACGGCGGGGAACCGCTCCAGCAGCGCGTCGGCGATGCCGCCGGCCTCCTCGAGGGACAGCGTGGTCTGCATCAGGTAGGCGACCCGGCCCGGGTCCTTCGGCTCCAGCCGGGCCACGTCCGCCGCGGTCTCGACCAGCGTCATGGCCTGCGGCGCCTCGCCCAGCGTGCCCTCGACCTCCTCGTGCCCGGCGTGCCCGATGAACGCCACGTGATAGCCCTCGGCGGCGAACCGGCGCGCCTCGGCGTGCACCTTGGAGACCAGCGGGCAGGTCGCGTCGATCGCTTCGAGGCCGCGCTCCGACGCGACCCGCCGGACCTCCGGCGAGACCCCGTGCGCGGAGAACACCACGACCGCGCCGTCGGGAACCTCGTCCAGCTCGTCCACGAAGACGGCCCCGCGGCCCTCGAGGTCGGTCACGACGACCTTGTTGTGCACGATCTGCTTGCGCACGTACACCGGAGGGCCGTGCCGGTCGAGCACCCGCTCGACGATCTCGATCGCCCGCTCCACCCCGGCGCAGAACGAGCGCGGGCCGGCCAGCAGCACCCGCCGCGGCGCGCACGCCGCCGCCCACCGCGCGAGCGCGGGCCCGGCCAGGCGCAGCGACCGGAGCGCGGCGATGCCGCCCGGCACCGCCCACGGGCTGAGCAGCGGCCGCTGCGCGGTGTCCGATATCGCGCGGAGCACGATGGCGGGACGGCCCGCCGCGGCGTCCAGCAGCGGCGCCGACTCCATGTCCACCGCCATCGCGCCCTGGGCGACCAGCCGCTCCCGCTGGCCGCGCCGGAACAGGTGGTCCACGGTGACGATCTGGCCGGCCGTGGCGCGGAGCCCGGCCCGGCGCAGCTCGCCCGCCAGCAGCGGCGCGGACGGGCAGCGCACCGCAGCCGCGGAACCGAGCCGGCTGACCTCCGCTGCCCACTACGAGGTCTCCGAGCTTCAGGTCGGCGCTGACCCCGCCGCCGACGCCACCGACGGCCAGCATTCGCAACGGGAGGTTTCGGAGCTGGGCAGCCTGCGCCGCCGCCCTGGCCGGGCCGTAACCGCTGCGCCGGACCTCGCCGCGGCCGCGCAGGCCGCGCCGCACGGCGCGCGCCTCCAGCCGCAGCGGGGAGCAGACGATAAATTCGCTCGCCTCCGGGGTGCTTTGACCCGCCGTCTTCCCTCCTCGCTCGGGCGCTCGTTCCTCGCGCCCTCCCTCGTCAGTCCAGACGGCGGCGCGCCCCTTCGGCTCGGTCATGTGTCACCGCCCTTCCCGTTCAGGTACCGGCCCAGGGCACTGACCGGGAAGACCAGCCGGTACAGGTGGTAGTTGATGTAGAAGTCGCCGGGGAACCCGGTCCCGGTGAACTGCGGCTCGTCCCAGGTCCCGTCGGGCCGCTGGGTCTGCGCGAGCCACCGGACGCCGCGGTCGATGCTGGCTTGCTCCTGCGGCCCGCCCGCGGCGAGCAGGGCCAGCAGCGCCCACGCGGTCTGCGACGCGGTGGACTCGCCGCGGCCCGCCCAGCCGGGGTCGTCGTAGGACCGCAGGTCCTCGCCCCAGCCGCCGTCCGGGTTCTGGTGGCTGACCAGCCAGGCCAGGGCGCGCCGGATCGGCGGCTTGCCGGGCCGGACGCCCGCGGCGATCAGCGCGGGCACCACCGCGCCGGTCCCGTACACGTAGTTCGCGCCCCACCGGCCGAACCAGGACCCGTCGCTCTCCTGGGCCCGCAGCAGCCAGGCCACCCCCCGGCGCACCGCCTTGCTGCCGCTCAGGCCCTCCGCGGCCAGCGCCTCCACCGTGTGCGCGGTGACGTCGGCCGACGGCGGGTCGGTGACCTCGCCGAAGTCGCAGAACGGCAGCCGGGCCGGGAACCGCGAGGTGTTGTCGGCGTCGAAGGCGCCCCAGCCGCCGTCCCGGGACTGCATGCCGGTGAGCCAGCGGACCGCGCGCGCCGTGGCCTCCTGGCCGCGGCGCGCGCGGTCCCCCGAACCCCCGTCGGCCGATGCCGGCCAGGCCACCCGCCGCAACGCGAGCAGCACCTCGGCCGTGTCGTCGATGTCCGGGTAGCCGTCGTTGTCGAACTCGAACGCCCAGCCGCCGCCCGGGTCCAGCCCCGGCCTGCGGACCTGCCAGTCACCCGGCCCGCGGATCTCCTCGTCCAGGACCCACCCGGCCGCCGAGCGCAGCGCCGGGTGGTCGGGCGGCAGCCCGGCGTCGGCGAGCCCGATCATGGCCAGGACCGTGTCCCAGACCGGTGACTGGCACGCCTCCAGCCGCCGGACCGGGCCGTCCGGGGACTCCTCCCAGATCGTGAACCGGTCCAGGCCCGCCAGGCCGCGCGCGATCACCGGATGGTCGAGGCCGTAGCCGAGCAGGTGCAGCGCGATCAGCGAGTAGACCCAGGGCGGCTGGATGCCGCCCCAGCAGCCGTCCCGCTCCTGCCGCGCGATGATCCACTCGGCGCACCGGCGCATGGCTGCCGTCCGGACCGCGCGGGCCGGGGCCAGGCCGCCGACGCGCCTCTCGTAGCGGTGCAGCACCCGGTCCAGCCCGCCGAACACGGCCGACCAGCCGTCAAAGCCCGCCGGGCCGGTCCGCGCCGCCGGGCCAGTCGCCGGCCCCTGCAGTTCGTTAAGGTCAATCGGCAAGGGCCGGACGGGGCGCAGCGAGCCGACGATGGTCAGCGGCACGATGGTCTGGCGGGCCCAGCACGCCCAGTCGTACACGTTGAGCGGGAACCAGGCCGGAAGGTAGATCATCTCCGGCGGCATGACCGGCAACTCGTCCCACGGCCACTCGCCGAACAGGGCCAGCCAGATGCGGGTGAAGACCCGGGTGGCCGGGATCCCGCCGCGAGGCCCGGATCCAGTCCGCGGCGCGGGTCATGTGATCGGCGCCGGGGGCATCGCCGGCCAGCCGCAGCGCGACGTAGGCCTCGACGGTCGTGGACAGGTCGGCGTGGCCGCCGCGGAAGTTGGCCCACGTCCCGTCCTCGCGCTGGCAGGACCTGATCCACCGGGCGGCGGCCGCGGTCTGGTCCGCCGTCCGCACGCCGAGGAACTCGCGCAGCAGGAGATCCTCCGCGTCCATGGTGACGTTGGTCTCCAGCTCGCCCTGCCACCAGCCCTGCTCGTGCTGCAGCCCGAGCAGGTGGTTCACCGCCTGGTCCAGCGCCCTCTGGGCGGCCTGCGTGGTATCGGCCTGGCCGCCGGCCAGCGACTGGGTCACGGTCATGTCACCATCACCGCCGTTGCTGCGCCTGCCGCCCTACCATTGGCGCGCCGTGATGAACTCCGCGATCGCGGCGAACTCCGCCCGCACGTCGTCGGGCATGTCCGTTTCCGCCAGGCACTTGTCGGCCGAGGCCAGCGCGGAGTCGGCCTCGGATTCCGCCCACTCCCGGCCCCCGGCCGCCTCGACCAGCCCGGCCGCGCGGATCAGGTCGTCCTCGCTGAGCGGCTCCGGCTGGGCCAGCAGCGCGCCGAGTTCCCGCCCGGGTCCGGTCTTGCTGGTCAGCGCGGCCACCACGGGCAGGGACTTCTTCCTGGTCCGCAGGTCCGACCGGACCGGCTTGCCGGTGATCTCCGGGGCGCCCCAGATGCCGAGAAGATCGTCGGTGAGCTGGAAGGCCAGGCCCATGTGCGCCCCGAATCCGGCCAGGCCCATGGCCAGGGTGGCGGGCGCGCCGACGTAGATGGCGCCGATGCTGCAGGCGCAGGCCATCAGGGCGGCGGTCTTGTCCCCGGCCATCTGGCGGCACTCGTCGAGCGTGACGTCGTCGCGACGCTCGAAGGCCAGGTCCGCGCCCTGCCCGGCGATCAGCCGCTGCACCGCCGCGGACAGGCAGCGCGAGGCCCACAGGCCCTGCGGGGCCGGGCCCTCCAGCAGCAGGTCCTGGGCCAGCGCCAGCAGGGCGTCGCCGGCCAGGATGGCCGCGCCGACCCCGTACACCGTCCAGGCCGTCGGCTGGTGCCTGCGCTCGGTGTCGCCGTCCATGATGTCGTCGTGCAGCAGCGAGAAGTTGTGCACGAACTCGACGGCGGCGGCGGCGGGCACGCCGCGCTCGGGCGCCGCGCCCGCGGCGCGGGCCGACAGCAGCGCGAGCGCCGGGCGCAGCGCCTTTCCGCCGGTGCGGCCCGCCGGGCGCCCGCTGGAGTCGGTCAGGCCAAGGTGGTAGGAGGCGACGACGCGGACCTCGGGGCTCAGCCGGTCCACCGCGGCTGAGATCGCCGGGCCGACCAGGTCGCGGGCGTTCTCCACGCCCGCCGGGATCGTGGCCGTCATGACGGCGATCCCGCGACCCGGGCGCAGGCGCCGTCTTCCCGCGGTGCGGCGGGAGCACGGTCTCCTCCCGGATCGCGCCCGGCCCGCCGGGCCAGTGAGCCCTTTTCATCCTCCTCTTGGCGGCCCGCATACTGTGAGCCCGCGGTCAGCGGATGACAAGGGTTCAGTTCCTGGATCAGTTCCTGTGCAGCAGTGCGTCCGCTCCGCACGGCACCCTCCATCGTGTCCGGCCACCCGGTATCGGTCCATGCCCCGGCCACCAGCAGCCCCGGCAGCGAGGTCGCGGCGCCGGGACGCAGCGCGCCGCATCCCGGTGCCTGGCGGAACGTCGCCCGGCGCTCCCTGGTGACGAAGAAATCGGTGACGCGGGCGCCCGCGGCCGCCGGGAACAGTTCCTCCAGCGCGGGCAGGAACCGCTCCCGCAGCGCCGCGGTCGGGACGTCCACGTAGCTGTCCGCCGCGGACAGCGATATCGCCAGGTACTGCCCGGTCTGCAGGCCTGACGTGGCGGTCTTGTCGAACACCCACTGCACCGGCGAATCCACGGCGGCGGTGAACGGCAGCCCGGTGACCCGCCGGTCGTAGACCACGTGCACGTTGACGATCGGCGACGTGCCCAGGTCGTCCCAGCGGGCCGCGCCCGCGACGCCGGCCGCCTCGGCCAGACGGGCGGCGGGACCGGCGGGCACGGCGAGAATCACGCCGTCGGCCTCGATCAGCTCGCCGCCTGTGGTTGCGTCACCCGTGCCATCCGCGCCGGACGTCACCCGGACCCGGAACCCGCCGTCCGGTCCGCGCTCGACCGCGGCCGCCTTCGCCGCCAGCCGTACCCGCGCGCCGAGCCGGTCGAGCAGGCGGGCCGCGGCCTGCCCGTGCAACTCGCCGAGCGACACCGCGGGCACGCCGATGTCCGCGGCGCCGGCGTCGGACAGCAGCGCCGTCTTGAGCACGGTCGCGGCCAGCGACACGTTGGCCTGGTCGCCGTCGATGTTCAGCGACGAGACGATGAACAGGTCCCAGAGCCTGCGGCGGGCGTTCTCGCTCTGTCCCCTGGCGCTGAGCCAGGCCCCCAGCCGCTGGCCATCCAGCCCGGGCTGGGCCGGATCGAGGCCCCGCAGGGCCAGGGCGGCCTGGCCCACGCGGAGCCGTTCGGGCACGGAGAGGAAGCGGTAGCCGAGCAGGGCCCGGCCCAGGTGCAGCGGGGCGGGCAGCGCGCTGCGGCGGAGCCTGGCCCGGCGGCCCGGCGACAGCACGGTGACATCGAAGCGGTCCTGGAGCGTCACCGAGCCGGTCACGCCGAGCTGGCCCAGCAGCTCCTGGTAACTGGTGCAGCAGCGCAGGAACACGTGCTGGCCGGTGTCGACCGTCAGCTCGCCGCGGGAGAACGAGCTGGTCGCGCCGCCGAGCCTGGGCCGGGCCTCGAGCAGGGTGACCCCGATCCCGGCCTCGCGCAGCGCGATCGCCGCGGTGATGCCGGCCAGGCCGCCGCCGATCACGACGGCGCTGCGCTCATCCAAGGCACGGTTGCCCGATGCTCCGGGCCCGGTCACGGCCGGCCTCGCCGGCCGAGGCCGGCTTGCCCGGATCGCGCGCGCTGGCGCCGGGCGGGCCAGCGTCGGGCACCCGGTCCCAGATCCCGGCCAGTGCCCTCGCCGCGACCATGGCCTTCTCCTTGCCTGGCAGCGACTGCCTCTGCCGCAGCGCCGCAGCGGGCGCCGCGGCAATCTGCTTGAGCAGCCGGAGGTAGATGCCGGACATCGCTCCGGTGCACGCCGCGCTGCGCCGGTCGAGCAGCGGCAGCAGCCGCAGTCCCGTGGCGTACCAGCCGAAGGCGCGCCGGGCCTCGAACCGCACGACGTCCTGCAGGCCGTGCTCGCCAGCCAGCGCGTCGGCGCGGTCGGGCCGCAGCACGGCACCGAACCGCTCCAGGTCCTCCGCGGGCAGGTACACCCGGCCGTTGATGAGGTCCTCGCGGATGTCCCGCAGGATGTTGGTGAGCTGCAGGGCGATCCCGAGGGCGTCGGCCAGCGGCTCGGCCGTGCCAAGATCCCGGCTGCCGAACACGCCGAGCGAGAGCCGCCCGATCGACCCGGCCACGCACCGGCAGTAGTGCTCAAGCTCGCCGAAGGTCGCGTAGCTGGTACCGCGCACGTCGGCCTCGCATCCGTCGACCAGCTCGGCGAAGGCCCCCAGCGGGATCGGGTGCGTGCGCGCCGCGTCGGCGAGCGCGACGAGCACGGGGTCGCCCGCCGCCGCGCGGGCGCCGTCCCGCTCCAGCGCGGCGACGGCGGAGCGCGCGTCGGCCAGCGCGGCCAGCTTGTCCGCGGCCGGCAGCGTCCCGTCGCCGATGTCGTCGACCCGGCGGGCGAACGCGTACACCGCCGACAGCGCCCGGCGCTTCCCGGCGGGCAGCAGCCGGATGCCGTAGGAGAAGTTCCTGGCCTGGGTCCGGGTCACCTGCTCGCAGTGCTCGTACGCGGCGCGGACGTCGGCCGCCTGCGTGGTCTGGGCAGTCAACGCTTCACCGCCCCCTCACGTACGCCAGGGCCAGCTCGGCGGCCACCCGCCGCTTGCGCGGCCGGGGCGTGGCGCGCAGCACATCGTGGTCGGCCGCGGCGATCGCGGCCAGCGCGGCCCGGCCGCCTGCGACATAGCCGGCCACCGCGGCCCGCGCCGCGCCGCGCAGCGTGCCGATCAGCGGAGCGCCGGCGTCCAGCAGCGCCTTCGCCCGCCGGGTCTCGAACGCGATCAGCGCGCGTACCTGCGGCGGCGCGCTGGCCTGCGCCAGGTCCTGCTCGGTGCAGCCGAAGGTGTCCATGTCCTGCGCGGGCAGGTAGATGCGGCCCGCGCGCAGGTCCTCGGCTACGTCCTGCCAGTGCTCGGCCAGTTGCAGCGCGGTGCAGATGGAATCGGACAGCTCGGCCCGCTGGGGGGAGAAGCTGCCGAACACGTACAGCACGATCCGGCCCACCGGGTTGGCCGACAGGCGGCAGTAGCCGACCAGGTCCTCGAAGGTCTGGTACCGGGAAACCACCTGGTCCTGCCGGTTGGCCTGGATCAGGTCGAGGAAGGGCTGCATCGGGATCCCGCAGTCGGCCACGGCGGGCCCGAGCGCGCCCACCACGCGGCTCGTCGGCGCTGCGCCGTCACCGCCCGGACTCGGCGGCTGGCCGTCACCGCCCGCACCAGCGCGGGTCCCGGCCCGGCTCTCATCGCCCGGGTCACCGTCGCCGCCCGGGCCGCGCGCACCGCCGCGACCGGCGTAGAGGCGGCGCAGATCGGCCTCGAGCTCGTCGAGCAGCCGGGACCGCTGGTCCGGCGGAGCCTGGTCCCCGATGTCGTCCGCCGTCCTGGCGAAGCCGTACACCGCCATCAGGTACCGCCGACGGCTGGCAGGCAGCAGCCGCAGCGCGACCGGGAAGTTCTCGCCCGCCGCCCGCCCGGCCCCCGGATCAACCGCGTCAACGGCAGCGCCGACCGCCGCGGCGGGTTCCTCGCCCAAGCGAAACCCACCGCTCACCGTTGCCCGGTCGCGCGCCACGACCTCTATTTGGGCACAGGTCTCATTTGAAAAGCAAAAATGACGCTAGCGTCAGCTGACGTACATGTCGCCTTTTCCCGCTGGTTTGCGCTGGCGCCCGGATCGTGTTAGGCGGTCAAGCCACTTGCGTGCTGGCTGCGTACGGCCCTGCGTCCATATCCCGTTGCACTCGTAATCCATTAGCTGACGCCGATGTCATATTCCCGAAAGCTGACATGTATGTCATATCCATGAATCCGTGTTCCGCTGCCGGAACCGCGACCGCGCCCCCGCCGCGGTCCGTGCGCCGGGCCTGGCGCCCGCCGTGCCGGAGCACGATTTCGCAGCGTCCGCCCGTTGCGCGGAGCATAGCGCCGGTGCACCGGTGCGCCCACTGCGGTGCGCCCCTCTGGCTGCGCCCAGAGCCGTGGTTCCCAGCCACATCGCGCCAGCCCTGTTGCTCGCAGGCCCGGTACGTCCAGGCCGGCTCCGCTCAGGCCGACTCCCCGCCGGGCCGGCTCTGCCCTGGGCGGCCCTGCCCTGGGCGGCTCCGCTCAGGCCGACTTCCCGGGCCGGCTCTGCCCGGCGGCTCTGCCGGGCCGCTGCGCCCCGGCCTGTTACGTCCAGGCGGGCTCCCCGCGTCCAGGCCGGTCCGCCACTCAGCCCGGCTCATGGCGTCGAGATCCAAATTTCGCAAATCATCGTATATACCGATAATAAGCCGAAGATGGCGATGCGGCTCTCTGCCCGGCCGGTCCCTCGCCGACCGATGGCGCGGCCGTCCCGCGGCATCCGCCGTAACGAGAACCCCGGCGGGATCGCTTGCCCATCGTGCGATACGAGTCAGCGCATTCCAGCCGAGATGTGACAGGAACGCGCACCAGGCCACCGCGCGGCCTCGGGCGGCGCTCGGGACCGGCCGGGCCGGCTGAACGCCGTATGAACAAAGGTTTGGCTAGAGCGCCCACGCGTCAGCAACGCTGAAAATATGCTTTTTCAGTTGTTGGAAACCCGCGCTCTTGGATTGACCAGGTTATGCTGGCCTCGGCAAGTAGTCGGCGAAGTCCATTCTGAGTCGGTCGGCTAGCCCGCCATGGATGGCCCGACGATGATCATGAGGTCTCCCCCGGCTTCGTGGTTACCGCTCGGAACTCACCAGAGTCCTTTTGGGCGACACAGCGCCGTAGTACAGCGCTCCTTTTGCTATGACCTCACCCATGCACGCGAGCACCGGCCCCGGCACCGAGGTCGCCTCCGTAATCTTGCCATTAGTATCTTGCTGCTTTGCCCGGCATGCTAACATCGCCCGGGTTTGTGACACACCGCGGTGCGATCCGGTTCGCCACGAGCATCCGATGCAGGCCTTCGCGATGACTCGCCACCGCAAACACCGCTTGGGCGCTATGCCTTATTTAGTAGGTTTTGCCGTGTCCGCAAGCTTTGACCAGCAGCTCTCCAGACGGCACGAATCGGAGGAGATCAATGCCGGAATCCTCGTTAACGGAGGAGGCTGTGATCACCCCGGACGGTAACGTCCTCGCCGCTAGCGCCCGGGTCACGATCGGCGTTGACGTCACCAGAATGCCGGGCCGGATGGCCGGACAATTGAACCTTTTTCATCCGTCGATCTGACGCCCAGAGGATCTGTGTAGCCACGGAAAGGACGAAAAGGCTCATCGCCGACACGGGGTGTGATCGTCCACGCGCATATGCACGTTGACGATGACCCGATGTTCAGCGAAGGTCCGGACACGCATTCATCCATGGAGTTGCTGGTCGAGCAAGATAAATCGGCGCTCATTGACGGCGACCAGTGGATGAGCAGGAGACGGCGGGCGGCGGGCGCGAGGCACCGCAGGAGGAAGCATGATGGAGTCATATGGCACAACGTCGGCCGGCCACGAGCTGAGCTGGCTGCTTGACGACCTCGCCGCCCGTGTGGACGACATACAGCAAGCCGTGATCTTGTCGCGTGACGGCCTGACCGTCGCCGCCTCCCAGGGCCTGAGCCGTGAGGACGCCGAGCATCTGTCCGCGCTCGCCGCCGGGGTGCAAAGCCTGGCCCGGGGTGCGGGCGAGCATTTCATGCTCGGGGAGGTACGGCAGACCATCATCGAGCTTGAGCAGGCGTTCCTGTTCGTGACCGCGGCCGGTCACGGCAGCTGCCTGGCGGTGATGTGCCCGGCCAATACCGATGCGGCCTCATCGCTTATGAGATGGCGATGCTGGTCAAGCGCGCCGGCCCGCACCTCGCCGCGCAGCCCAGGCTGACCGCCCGCCAGATGCGAGCCAAGTGAGCCGGCCGTGCGCCCGTACGACAGGTGGATCGACGGGGAAGCCGGTCCGGTCGTACGCCCGTACGCCCTGACCGGCGGCCGGACCGATCCGGCGGGTGGCGCGGTCCTTGACCTGATCGCGGTCATCGCCGCGACTCGGTCAAGGATGTCCTCATCACGCTCGTCCAGCACGTCCTCGCGGCCGGACCGAGGGACGGCCAGCGGGCCTCTGGCGACCCGGGCGCGGTCGGCCAGCACGGCGCGGTCGGCTGACCCGTCACGCATGTGCGCGGGTAACTGGCACTTACTCGGCACGTTGCCCACGGTTGCAATGTGTCCCGTCAAATCTGACTGGTTCCGCTAGTGATCTTCGTAACCGGCTGTTACGCTCACAAGCTCCCCGGGAGTCTCCTGGTTACAGCGTGCTCCGCTAGTCACTTCTCACGCTGAGGTCACAGTCATGGGTTTGCGCCACCGGTCTATACGGCTGAGGATCTTCCTGCTCGTCGCCGTCCCGATCCTGTCCCTGATCGGGCTGTACGTTTTCGCAGCGACCATAACGGCCAGCGACGCGCTCAACCTGGCCAAGTCCAGGACACTGAAGGACACCATCGGCACGCCGACCGGCAACCTGGAAGCCCAGATCGATGCCGAGCGCCTGACCGCCGTGGTCTACCTGGCCGCCCCCGTGCCGTCGAACCTGGCGGCGCTGCGCGCGCAGGAAGCCAAGACTGAGCAGGCCCAGAAGGCCTTCACCGACGCCGTCCACTCCACCGCGACCACAAGCAGCGCTGTGCCAGCCGAAAACAAGGCGATCGCGGTGCTGCTCAAAGACGCGGCTGGCCTGCCCACCCTGCGCTCCGAGATCGCCTCCCTGGCCATCAGCAGGCCCCAGGCGATCAATGCGTACGCCGCCGTCAACTACGCCGCGGACGATGTGCTGAACCAGGCCATCCTGCAGGAAACCAATGTCCCGCTGGTCACTCAGTCCCTCACGCTGGTCAGGGCGGGCAAATCCGAGGAGCTGCTCCTCGAAGAAGACGGACTGCTGATCGGGGATGCGATCGCGCGCACGTTCTCGGCCGCCGACCGCCAGCAGTTCGCGGAGCTGGCCGGGGCGCACCGGACCATCTACTCTCAGGCCCTGCCGGACCTGGAACCGGCCTACCGCGCCTACTTCGCTAAGGACATCAGCCCTCAGGCATCAGCGGCCTTGCTGGCGCTCGAGAACAAGGTCATCGCCGACAATCATCCGGGCCGAGTCCCCCCGGTGTCCCTGCCGTCCTGGAACCTGGCGATGGGCGCGGTCTCGGCGGGCTTGTCGAATGCGAGCACCCAGGCGGCGACCGCGCTGACCATGCAGGCACAGCCGGTCGCCAACGCCACCTTCCTCCGCCTCTACCTCGTCGGCGGTCTCGGGCTGCTGGCCATCATCCTCTCGGTCATCATCTCGGTCTGGATCGGCCGCGGTCTCGTGCGGCAGCTGGCCGGACTGCGGCGGTCCGCCCTCGAGCTGGCCAATGAGCGCCTGCCCGGCCTCGTGGAGCGACTACGCGCCGGCCAGGACGTGGACGTGGCCGCTGAGGCGCCGCCGCTGGAATCGAGTGCCGATGAGATCGGGCAGGTCCAGGAGGCCTTCAACGCCGTTCAGCGGACGGCGGTGGAGGCGGCCGTGGACGAAGCCAGGCTTCGTCGCGGGGTCAGTGACGTCTTCCGCAACCTGGCCCGCCGCAGCCAGTCGCTGCTCCACCGCCAGCTGGCCCTGCTCGACGCCATGGAACGCCGGGCCACTGAGCCCGAGGAACTCGAGGACCTGTTCCGCATCGACCATCTCACCACGCGGATGCGCAGGCATTCGGAGGGCTTGATCATCTTGTCCGGCGCGTCCCCCGGGCGCAGCTGGCGCCACCCGGTGCCGTTCGTCGACGTGCTCCGCGCCGCGGTCGCCGAGGTCGAGGACTACCCCCGGATCAGGGTCACCACCGGGACCCGCGCGGCACTGGCCGGCCCCGCCGTGGCCGACGTCATCCACCTGATCGCGGAGCTGGCGGAGAACGCGACGATCTTCTCGCCGCCCCATACCCCGGTCCGGGTGCACGGCGACGTGGTTGGCCGGGGATACGCCGTGGAGATCGAAGACCGCGGGCTCGGCCTTTCCGGCGAGAAGCTGGCCGAGATCAACCAGAATTTCGCGCATCCGCCGCAGCTTGACCTGTCCGGGAGCGAGCAGCTCGGCCTCTTCGTGGCCGGGCAGCTGGCCAGCAGGCATGATATCCAGATCCGCCTGCAAGACTCGCCCTACGGGGGCACGACGGCCATCGTGCTGATCCCGAATGCCCTGGTGGTCAGCCAGGGTGCCTACGATGCCCAGGTCCCAGCCGCGGCGGCGGGCGAGCGCGCATTCCAGCTCACCGGCCGGCGAGCCTCGCTGCACGCCGGGACCATCGCGGAGCCCGTCGTGCTGGCCCAGCTCAGCGCGGCGACGTCGACGTCGGAGCCGCGTCACGTCCGGGGGGACGACGCGGCGCCCGGCCGGGAGGACGACCTGCCGGCCAGCTCCCCGGGTGATCTGCCGGCCGGCTCCCCGGGCGACCCGGCGGCCGGCCCCACGGTTGACCTCAGGGCCGACTCTACGGGCGATCTTCCGGCCGGCTCCGCAGGCGACCCGCCGACCGGGCCCGCAGGTGACGAACCGGACGACCACGGCGCCGAGTCGGCCGCCAGCCCGGCCGCTGCTGCGGCGGAGCCGATCGGCAGCATCTTCACGCCACGCCCCCCTCGGGCCACGGCCCCGTCGCCCAGCGGCTCGTTCATGCTCGGGGATGACGGGCCGCCAGGCCGTCCCGGCGGCTCCGACTTCATGGACGCGCGGGTCAGCACCACCGAGCTGACCGCGATGGGCCTGCCGGTCCGGGTGCGCCAGGCCAGCCTGGCTCCGCAGCTGCGCGAGGACGGCTCGCTGCCGGGAGGCGCGGCCGAGGGCACCGCGGACGCGCCGTCGCCGGAGGCGGTGCGCAGCACGATGACGGCGCTACAGCGGGGCTGGGAACGCGGCCGCAACATCTCCGGGACGGTGATGCCGCCGCCCGAGACGATGCCGGACCTGGATGACAGCGGAAACGGCGGCGAGCAGTGCGACGATGAATGACCCAGCGATCTCCGCGCGGCGCCAGGAGCACCAGAGGAGGAGAATGTGAGCCGGGGCAGCGAACTTGACTGGCTCCTCGATGACCTGGTCGCCAGGGTCGTGCACGTCCGCAAGGCCGTCATCCTGTCCCGGGACGGCCTCGCGATCGGAGCGTCAGCCGGGCTCAGCCAGGAGGACGCGGATCATCTCTCCGCGGCCGCGGCCGGCTTGCAGAGCCTGGCCCGGGGGGTCGGGCGGCACTTCGGGAGCGGTCTCGCCCGCCAGATCATCATCGAGATGGAGTCCGAGTTCCTGTTCGTGACCGCCGCGGGTGAGGGCAGCTGCCTCGCGGTCCTGGCGACGGCCTCGGCCGACGTGGGGCTCGTCGCTTACGAGATGGCGATCCTGGTCAAGCGGGTCGGGGAGCACCTGTCGGTCGGCGCCCGGCCCGGGCACCCGAACGCAGAGATGAAGTGACAGGCGGTGCCCGCGGCCGACGACGAGTGGGTTGACCAGGACGCGGGTCCCGTCGTCCGCCCGTATGCGGTCACCGGCGGCCGGACCCGCCCCAGCGGCGAGGCCTTCGACCTGGTCACCATGGTCACCGCCATTCGCGGCGTCCAGGTCAGCCTGCAGGACCTGGAACCCGAGCACCTGATGCTGCTGCAGTTGTGCCGTCTCCCGACCTCGGTGGCTGACCTGGCCGCCGACCTGGACCTTCCGCTGGGCGTGGTCCGGATCCTGCTTTCCGACATGCGCGAGCGCCAGTTGATAGCCGTGCATCACCCGGTGCCGACCCGGCTGAATGACCCGCAACTCCTGAGGCAGGTAGCAGATGGCCTTCGCAGGCTCTTACCAGGACCGCCACGCGGAAGCAGTACCGGTCGCGATCAAGATCCTTATCGCCGGCGGCTTCGGTGCGGGTAAGACCACCCTGGTGGGCTCGCTGACCGAGATCCGGCCGCTGCGGACCGAAGAGGACCTGAGCGCCCCGAGCGCGCTCATCGACCTTACCGACGGGGTGGAAGGCAAGACGACCACCACCGTCGCGATGGACTTCGGCCGCATCACCATCCGGGATGATCTCGTGGTCTACCTGTTCGGCACGCCGGGGCAGAAACGGTTCTGGTTCATGTGGGATGAGCTGGCGATCGGCGCCCTCGGCGCGGTAGTGCTGGCCGACACGCGGCGGCTGGCCGACTGCTTCCCGTCGGTTGACTACTTCGAGCAGCGCGGCACTCCGTTCATCGTGGCCGTGAACTGCTTCGACGGAAGCAGGCGCTTCCCTCCCGCGGTCATCAGGTCGGCCCTGAACCTGAACGCGGACGTGCCGGTCATGCTGTGCGACGCGCGCCAGCGGGCATCGTGCCGCGATGCCCTCGTCACTCTCGTCGAATACGCGATCCGGCTGCTCGGCGTCAGCTCCGGCGCGGTCAGCTCCGCCAGATGAGGACCAGGGCGCAGTCGTCCGAGCTCGCGCCCTGGGCCTGCATCGCCTCGACGAGCCTGCCCGCGCCCGCCCCGAACCCCGACGTCACCAGCCGGTCCGCCTCGCCGAGCAGCCGGTCGGTGCCCGCGTCGATGTCCAGGCCCGGCGCCTCGATCAGCCCGTCGGTATAGAGCATCAGGGCATCGCCGGGCCGCAGCGTGCCGCGTTCGGGCAGGCACCGCAGGTCGGAAACGACGCCGAGCACGATCCCGCGCGCCTGAGTGAGGCGCCAGGTTCCGCTGCCCGCCTCGAAGTGCGCCGCCGGCGGGTGCCCGGCCGAGTCGACCACGTAGTCCCCGGTGGCCAGGTCGAGCGAGAGATGAACCGCGGTGACGAACCCCTCGGCCGTCGCCGAGCGCCGCAGATAGGCGTTGCAGGCGGCCAGGAAATCCCCCGACGGCACCGAGCCGAGCAGGCCGCCGAACGCGCCGGACAGCAGCAGCGCCCGGGTGCCGGCGTCGATTCCCTTGCCCGCCACGTCGACCAGCGCCACCTCGAGGGTCTTCCCGTCGCACACGGACACCAGGAAGTCCCCGCCGAACGACGCCCCGCCGGCGGGCTTCAGCACCGACGCCGAATGCCAGCCCTCGGGCAGGTCGGGCAGCCGGCCCTGGGCCCGGATCCGGTCCCGCAGCTCGATCAGCATCCGGTCGCCCCGCAGCCCCAGCACCCCGAGCTTGGCCCGGGCCCGGGCCAGCGCGTCCGCGAAGACCACCGTGACCGCGATCGTGGCGATGATCCCGGGCCCGGCCTTGCCCATCACCGCGTCATAGGCCACCGCGACCGCGACGAGGCAGAACAGGATCCGCAGCGCCCGCGGCCAGAGCAGCAGCCCGCCCGCCAGCAGCGGCAGGATCATCACCCCGGGCGAGAACCACGACACCGAGACGTGGACCGCGGCCACCGCGATGACGGCGACGGCCACCGCGAGCCCGAAGGCGACGCGCCGGTTCCTGGTGATGAACTGCCGCCGGATCAGCCTGCGCAGCCGCTGCGCCACCTCAAGCGCTGCGGCCGCGGGACGACGCGGGACGATACGAACCATCTTGCCGGCACTGTATCGGTATATCTGCCCGGCCGGATAATCAGTCGCGGCCGGCGGACGGGCCGGGTAGAAATCCAAGCATGAGTGGGCCCTATCCGATCCGCCCGATCAGCGACAGCGAGTTCCCCGCGTTCTTCGCGGTGATCGAGCACGCTTTCAACGGCACGTATCCGACCGAGCCCGAGCTGCAGCACGAGCTCACCGTCTTCGAGTTCGACCGGAGCCTGGCCGCGTTCGACGGCTCCGACATCGTGGGGACGGCGGGCGCCGTCACCTTCCGCATGACGGTCCCCGGCGGCGCGGCCACGATGGCCGGGGTCACCGCGGTCAGCGTGCTGCCCTCGTACCGGCGGCGCGGGATCTTGTCCAGCCTGATGCGCCGCCTGCTGGCCGACGTCCGCGGCCGCGGCGAGGCAGTCGCCGCGCTCTTCGCCTCGGAGGCGAGCATCTACGGCAGGTACGGCTTCGGCATCGCCACGGCCGAGCTGGACCTCACGATCCGGCGCGGAGAGGGTGTCCTGCTGGAGCAGTCCGCCCTGGGCCAGGACCCGGCTCCGCGGCTGCGGATCGCCGAGCCGCGACGACGCCGTGCCCGAGCTGGCCAAGGTCTACGACTTCATCCTGCCCGCCCGGCCTGGCCTGGTCGCCAGGGACGACCGCTGGTGGGACTACGTTCTGTGGGATCCCGAGCACCGCCGTTCCGGCAGCAGCCCGCTGCGCTGCGTGATCGCTGAGGACGGGACCGGGCCGCGCGGGTACGCCCTGTTCTCGGGGAAACCGGAATGGGACGATCACGGCATCCCCAGCGGGACACTCCAGGTGAGCGAGCTGATGGCGGCCGACCCGGCGGCCTATTCGGCTATCTGGAACGACCTGCTGACCAGGGACCTGGTCCGCGAGGTCCGGGCCCGGGTGCGTCCTGCTGACGAGCCGTTGCTTTACCTGCTCGCCGACCCCCGGCGAGCCCGCCCGCTGCTCCTCGACGGACTCTGGATCAGGCTGGTCAGCGTGGACAAGGCGCTCATGCAGCGGCGTTACGCGTGCGCCGTCGACGTGGTCATCGAGGTCACCGATGACCTCTTCGCCGACAATGCCGGGCGGTGGCGGCTGCGCGCCCAGGGTCCAGTAGGCCCGGCGGGCGCGGCCGCGCCCGCTCCCGCGAGCTGTGAGCGGACGTCGGCCCCCGCCGACCTGGCCCTGCCGGTCCAGGCGCTGGGCGCCGCCTACCTGGGCGGCACCAGGCTGAGCGCGCTGGCCGGCGCCGGACTGGTCAGCGAGATGCGGCCCGGCGCGCTCGCGGCGCTCTCCGCCGCCATGTCGTGGGATCCCGCTCCCTGGTGCACGACGGGCTTCTGACCGTTGCCCGTGCGAGTGAACCCTTTCCTCCTCCCCAAGGCCTGCCCACGTACTCTGAACCTGACATCAACGGATGAAAAAGGGTTCAGCCTGAGCCCTTTCATCCTCTCCGGCCTGACCACGTACTCTGAGCCTGACATCAACGGATGAAAAGGGTTCACTGGAGCATGCGCGGGATGAAGGTGACGGTGGACGCGGCCATGCGGGCCAGGGACGTTTCCCGGCCGCGCGCCGATCACGAGGAAACGGCGCGGGCCGCGGAGCCGGAGCCGGAGCCGGTCCAGCCTCGCCCGGGTGCCCGGCCCGCCCCTCCGGCGGACCCGGCCGCACCCGCGCCGGCCGCAGGCCCAGCCGACGACGCGCCGAAGGTCAGGCGGCCGCACCGGCGTCGCAGGCGCCGCTGAGGCGCGATTTTCCGGCCGCTTTCGGGGGTGCCGGGTTCCCGGAGGGTCAGGTGGTGGCCACGCCCAGCAGGGACCCGACCGTGTACGTGACCGCGGCCGCGACTGCGGCCACGGCCAGCTGGCGAAGGGCGGTCCCGATCACGCTACGGCCCGCCATGAAGCCGATCGCCCCGCCGAGGGCCAGCGCCGCGACCGCGCCGATGATCACCGAGGCGATCACCGCGCTCGATCCGCTGGCGAAGAACCACGGGAACAGCGGCAAGATGGCGCCGATCGAGAACGACAGGAACGAACTGACGGCCGCCCGGAGGGCCGAGCCCGGCGCCTCCGGGTCGACGCCCAGCTCCAGGCGGGCGTGAGTATCGAGGGCGATGTCCGGGTTGACGGACAGGATGCGCGCCACGGTGCCGGCGTCCTCCGGCGACAGCCCCTGAGCCTGGTACATGGCCGTCAGCTCACGCAGCTCGCCCTCGGGGTCGTCGGCGAGCTCCCGGCGCTCCACCTCGACCTCGCGCTGGACCATCTCCTGCTGGGCCCGCATCGACACCAGCTCGCCCGCGGCCATGGAAAACGCGCCCGCCAGCAGGCCGGCCACCCCGGCGAGCCGGACCGCGGACGCGTTAGCGGACGCCGCTCCCGCGACGCCCAGCACCAGGGACAGGTTGGTGAGCAGCCCGTCGCCGGCGCCGAGCACGATGGCCCGCTGCGTACCCCCCTGGACGTCACGGTGCCGGCTGCCGCCGGACTGGCTGCCGACGAGCCAGTGCCCGATCGCGGCGATACCCCGGCGGGGCTGCACCGTACTGGCCATCCGTCAACCTTAGTGCACCTCTTCGTAGGTTCCCCGGCGATCCCGGCCTGCCCGGCCTTGTCCCGCAGCACGCTGATCAGGCGGCCGACCCGCCACGTCGCGGGTCCGCCGGTTATGCCGCCGCCCCGCCGCCAGGTTCAGCACGCCGCGGGGATCGCCGACGGCCAGGGTGCCGATCCGGCGGGCCACGGCCCAGCCATCACGGCGCGGGAGCGACGGCCCGCTCACCGGTTCTAGCCGTCTGTGCCGAGAGCGATGCCCGCTCACCAGGCCTAGCCGCCGCGGTGAGCCGGGCGGTGTGCTCGTGCAGCACATCCGTCACCCGCCGCAGGTAGCTGGTGATAGTGGCCAGCTCGGCCGGGCTGTACGTGGCGGCGACGGCGGCCATGGCGCGCCCGAAGGGGGCAAACACCTGATCGCGGACGCGGTCGAGTTCGGCGCTCGGCAGTACCCGGATGATCACGCTGCGCCGGTCATCCGGGTTCGGTTCGCGGCCAGCGAATCCGGCCCTGGCCAGCCGGTCGACGATGCCGGTGATGGCTCCCGTGGTCAGTCCGCTGTGCTCGGCGAGGCGGCCGGCGGTGACCGGCCCGGTCCGGTCGAGGACTGGTCAACGCGTTCAGGGCGCGCCCGCTCACGGTGGACGCCGCCAAACCGTTCGCCGCCAAGCACGGGCGACCCGCAATCGCCGCCTACGAGTGGGCCGCGGCGAACTCCCCGGCGTTCCTGCGCATCCACCGGGCGCTCAGTCTGGCGTGGTCGGCGGCATTCATCGCCTACGCCGTGCTCCGGGTAGTGATCATTTACTCCGCGAGCAGCGTAGGCCAGTCCATGTGGCTCAACGAGATCCCCGGTGTCGCGGCCTTCGGCGTCTGTCTGCTGGCCTCGGCCTGGGCCGGCCGCCGGCTGGCCGGGATCGTCGAGGCCCGCCTCGCCGAGACCGACGCGGCTACGACCGTGCCGCTGGTCGGGACGCACCCCGCCAGGTAGGGCCTGCCGCAGGGCCGGACAGCCGGACCCCGGCAGATGCCGTGCAGCGATCTCAGGCACGACGACCCGTGATGCCAGCGCGCCAGGGCACCGGACCACATCACCGCACCCGGTGGAGCTAGGCATCCCCCGAGGGCGCGAACCGGCGCAGCAGGTACCAGGAGAAGTAGCTGCCGTACTTGCGCTGCAGCTCGGGCCGCTGCCAGTCCTGGCCGCTGATCGAGCCGCGGCAGGAGGGCGTGCCGCAGTTGCAGGTCATCGGGTCGTCGGCGTCGTCGAAGAGCGCATAGTCGGTGGTCAGCTCCTCGCCCGCGGCCACATCGCGCATGGCCACCAGGACGATGTTGCCGGCGAAGCCGACGTTGGGCTCGCACGAGTGGTTGATGAACAGCATCACCGGCTCGTATTCGGCCTCCTCCACCGCGACCAGGTGAAAGTCGTCGGCGATCTGGACGTCGGAGTTGCGCAGCCGCTCCGGGAGCGCGGCCAGCGTGTCACCGTCCACGATGTGACCGCCCTTGATCGCGACGATCTCGCCGGCGGCGATCGGCGCTACCGCTATCAGCCCGCGCCCCTCGATCCCGCTCGGCCGGCCCTTGACCGCCTTGGGCGAGATGTAGCTCGACACCATCACGGCCGGCCGGGCCTAGGGATCGGCGGGCAGCGGGGGCAGCTCCCCGGTCGCCTCGTAGTCCGTGATCATCGCCAGCCGCCGGGCGTGCCGGGACTCGCCGGAGAACGCGGTCTCCACGAACACCCGCGTGAAGGACACCGCGTCCGCCACCGAGTACATGCGGGCACCGAGGCTGAGCACGTTCGCGTTGTTGTGCAGCCGGGCGAGCTGGGCGGTCTCCTCGCTCCAGGCGATCGCCGCCCGCACCCCGGCTATCTTGTTGGCGGCGATCGCCTCCCCGTTCCCCGAGCCGCCGATCACGATGCCCAGGCTGCTCGGGTCGTGCACCGCGGCATCGGCCGCGCGCATGACGTAGGGCGGGTAGTCGTCGTCATCGCGCTCGGCCGACGGCCCGCAATCCACCGGGTCATGGCCCGCCTGCTTCAGCCACTCGATGAGGCGGCCCTTCAGCACGAGGCCAGCATGATCTGATCCGAGGTAGACGCGCACGACCGCCAGTCTCTCAGAGCCGCCGGCGCGGGCTGGTGCGGGATCAGTCGAAGATCGGGTCCCGGGTACGGCTGCGCTTCAGCTCGAAGAAGCCGTCGGCCCCGGCGACCAGCAGCACGCCGTCCCAGAGACGGCCGGCGTCCTCGCCGCGCGGGATCGGCGATACCACGGGGCCGAAGAAGGAGATGCCCTCCACAGAGATCACCGGGGTGCCCACCTCGTACCCGACCCGGTCCATGCCGTCGCGGTGCGATGCGCGCAGCGCCTCGTCGTAGCCGGGGTCATCCATCGCGTCGGCCAGGTCTGTGGGCAGCCCCGCCTCGGCCAGCGCCGCCTCGACCGTGGCCCGGTCCTTCGGCTCCTGCCGCTCGTGGAAGCGCGTGCCGAGCGCGGTGTAGAGCGGGAGCAGAACGTCCGGGCCGAACTTCTGCTCCGCGGCGATGCAGACCCGCACCGGTCCCCACGCCTGGGCCATCAGCTCCTGGTACCGCTCCGGCAGTCCTTCCTTGCTCTCGTTGAGCACCGCCAGGCTCATCACGTGCCAGCGCGGCGCTACCGGGCGGACCTTCTCCACCTCGAGCAGCCAGCGTGAGGCTATCCACGCCCACGGGCACAACGGGTCAAACCAGAAATCAACCACCTTCGGCTCATGCTGGGCCATGCACGCTCCCGTGGACAAAGTAGAGGTAATGTCCCTGACAACCGGGGGGTGGCCCGGGTCATTCCTCAGGTCGGCGTGCGATTATGCTCCGAACGCCAACCCGGGAAAGGGATACCTGCAGTGGCCAGCAACCTCACGCGCGACGAGGCGCGGGAACGCGCACGCCTGCTCGACGTCGAGTCCTACCGCGTCGAGCTCGACCTGACCAGCGGTGAGGAGTCATTCGGCTCGGTGACCACGGTCAGCTTCGGCTGCGCCAGCCCGGGGACGTCGACGTTCATCGACTTGTCCGCGCCGGCGGTCCATGAGATCACGCTGAACGGCGTCCGCGTCAGCCCGGAGAGCTTCGACGGGAACCGGATCTGGCTGGACGGCCTCGCCGAGCGCAACGAACTGCGGGTGGCCGCCGAGTGCGCCTACTCCCGCTCGGGGGAGGGCCTGCACCGGTTCACCGACCCGGCCGACGGCGCCGTGTACATGTACACCGACTTCGAGACGTTTGACGCGCACCGGGCCTACGCCTGCTTCGACCAGCCGGACCTGAAGGCCACGTTCCAGTTCGAGGTGACCGCCCGGCCGGGCTGGCAGGTGATCTCGAACATGGCGCCGTCGGCCTCCCCGGCGGCGACCGACGCAGAGACGGCGGCGACAAGCGCGGAGGCGTCAGGGAAAAACGAGACAGTCCGCTGGTCGTTCCTGCCCACGCCGCTGCTCCCGACCTACATCACCGCGGTGGCGGCCGGCCCGTACTACGCGGTGCGCGCCGAGCACGACGGCATCCCGCTCGGCATCTTCTGCCGCCAGTCGCTGGCCGGCTACCTGGACCCGGATGAGATCTTCGAGGTGACCAGGCAGGGCTTCGACTACTTCCACGAGACGTTCGGCGTGCGCTACCCGTTCGGCAAGTACGACCAGCTGTTCGTGCCGGAGTACAAGGCCGGGGCGATGGAGAACGCCGGCTGCGTCACCTTCCTCGAGGCCTACGTGTTCCGGTCGCGGGTGACCGATGCCTACCGGGAATCCCGCGCCGAGACGATCCTGCACGAGATGGCCCACATGTGGTTCGGCGACCTGGTCACCATGCGCTGGTGGGACGACCTGTGGCTGAACGAGTCGTTCGCTACCTGGGCCGGTACCGTGGCGCAGGCCGAGGCCACCCGCTGGACCGGCGCGTGGACCACCTTCGCCCAGGTGCTGAAGGCCTGGGCCTACCGCCAGGACCAGCTGCCGTCCACGCATCCGATCGCCGCGGACATCCCCGACATCGCGGCCGTGGAGGTCAACTTCGACGGGATCACCTACGCCAAGGGGGCCGCGGTCATCAAGCAGCTGGTCGCCCACGTCGGCCGGCCGAACTTCGTCGCCGGGGTGCGCCGCTACTTCGCGCAGCACGCCTGGGGCAACGCGACGCTCGGCGACCTGCTCGCGGCCCTGGAGGAAGCGTCGGGACGGGACCTGTCCGACTGGTCGAAGAAGTGGCTGGAAACCGCCGGGGTGAACACGCTGCGGCCCGAGTACCGGTGCGACGCCGGGGGCCGGTTCACCGCGTTCGCGGTCCTCCAGGAGGCGCCGGCGAGCCACCCGGTGCTCCGCCCGCACCGCATCGCGATCGGGCTGTACGACCGCGGCGAGGCCGGCCTGGCCCGGCGGCACCGGGTCGAGATCGACATCGACGGCGAGCGTACCGAGGTACCCGAGCTGGCCGGGCAGCCACGTCCTGACCTGGTGCTGGTCAACGACGATGACCTGACCTACGCCAAGATCCGGCTGGATGACCATTCGCTGCGCACGCTGATCAGCGACATCGGCGAGTTCAGCGACTCGCTCCCGGCCGCGCTGTGCTGGGCCGCCGCATGGGACATGTGCCGCGACGCGGAGATGGCCGCGCGTGACTACGTGAGCCTGGCCCTGGCCGGCGTGGACGCGATCGAGGACATCACGGTCCTGCAGACCGTGCTGCGCCAGGCCGTGACGGCGGCGCGCCGGTTCGCCGATCCGGCCCGGCGGGCCTCCGGGCTGGAGCAGGTCGCCGGCCGGCTGCGCGACCTGCTGCGGCACGCCGAGCCTGCCTCGGATCGCCAGCTCGCCTACGCCCAGGCCTTCACCGGGGTGGCCACCTCCCCCGGTGACCTGGCGCTGCTGGCCGGGCTGCTCGACGGTTCGGCCACGGTGCCGGGCCTGGCGGTGGACACCGACCTGCGCTGGCAGCTGCTGTACCGGCTGGTCAGCCGCGGCGCTGCCGGGCCGACCGAGATCGACGCCGAGCTGGCCAGGGACGCCACGGACGCGGGCGCCCGGCACGCCGCGGCCTGCCGCGCCGCGATCCCGGACCCGGCGGCCAAGGAGGAAGCCTGGGCTCAGATCACCGGCGGCACGCTGCCGAACGCGACGTTCCGCGCGACGCTGAACGGCTTCACCGACCCCGACGCCGACGAGCTGCTGGACCCGTACGCGGAGCGCTACTTCGACGTCGTGGCCGGCATCTGGCGGGACTGGAGCTCGGACATGGCCCAGTACTTCACCCAGTACGCCTACCCGTCGTGGAAGATCACGCCCGAGGCCATCGCGCTCACCGACGACTACATCGAGCGGACCAGCCCGCCCCCCGCGTTGCGCAGGCTGCTCACCGAGGGCCGCGACGACGTGGCCCGGGCGCTGCGCTGCCGCCGCGCGACGCCGAGGCGGCCAGCCCTTGATACGTTCTTTACGCCCGGTCATTCGGTAACCCAATTCCGACCGATTTGTGACCACGGAACCAATGAAAAGATGAAGATGTCACCGCTTGCGGCGTCCGCTCCCCCGCCCCACAGGTTCGACGGGCTCTTGGCCTCGATCTCCGAGCGGGGACGCCATCCCGGCGCGCGCACCACGCCGGGCTCCACCAGGTCCAGCCCCTCGAACAGCGCCGCGACCTCGGCGCGTGACCGGAACGTGGCCGGCTCGGAGGCCTGGGCGTTGTACCGCCGGGCCGCCTCGGCACCTTCAGCGGCGTCGATGTCGGACGCCGGATGGGAGATGGCGAGGAAGCTACCCGCAGGCACGGCGTCCATCAGCGTGACCGCGATCGCGTAGGGGTCGTCATGATCGGAGATCATGTGCAGTATCCCCAGCAGCATGACGGCCACGGGCTCGGAGAAGTCCAGCACCTGCGCCGCCCGGGCCAGCATCTCCCCGGTGTCGCGCAGGTCGGCCTCGATGTAGTCGGCATGAGCCCGACGGGTCGCTGGCCAGCAGGGCACGGGCGTGGGCGAGCACGATCGGGTCGTTGTCCACGTAGACCACCCGGCACTCCGGGGCCACCGACTGAGCGACCTCGTGGGTGTTGTTGGCGGTCGGGATGCCGGTCCCGATGTCGAGGAACTGCCTGATGCCGACCTCGCCGACCAGGTATCGCACCACCCGGTCCAGGAACGCCCGGTTGGCCCGGACCGAGTAGACGATGTCGGGGTAGGCCTGCATCACCCGCTCGCCGACCGCCCGGTCCACCGGGTAGTTGTCCTTGCCGCCCAGCCAGTAGTCATACACGCGGGCGATGTGCGCCACGCTCGTGTCGAATACCGGCGACTCGGCCTCTCCGGAGCTCATGTGGGCCAAGCCTACGGGAGCGGCAGGCCCGCCGCCGCCGCGGCCACGGCCCCGACCAGGGGCAGGCCGGGCAGGTCCTCGAGCAGCACCGCCCGGCCGTCGGCGGCACAGAGCGGTATCCGCCAGTTCGGGTACTCGTCGCTGGTGCCCGGGACGTTCTGGGCGCGGCGGTCGCCGACGGCGTCCGCCAGCGAGACGCCGACCAGCACCGCGTCCGTCCGGGCCAGGTAGGCGTACAACGCCACGGTGAACTCGTCAGGTCCCGGGGCAACGGCCCGGCCGGGATCAGGCCCTGGCCCGCGAGCGCGTCCCCCCACTGCGACAACATCAGCGCCGCATCCTCCCGTTCTGAATCTTCCGAACGGTTGAGCAGCCCCAGCCTGGCCCGAACGGTCACCTGGTCGCCGGTGCGGAACGCGGCGACCGGCGGCATGTCGTGGGTGCCGACGGTCGCCATGCTGTCGCGGCGCCAGTGCCCCGGGGCCAGCGGCGCGCCGTCCGGCTCGCGGGCGAACCAGAGCATGTCCGTGCCCATGATCCCGCTGGCCGCCAGGTAGCGGCGGATCCACGGGTCGACGGTGCCGAGGTCCTCGCCGATGGCCAGGGCCCCGGCCCGGGCCGCCTGGCCCGCGAGCGCGGCCACCGCGGCCCGGTAGTCATAACACAGGTAGGCGCCGTGGTCGGGCGGCATCCCCTGCGGCACGCACCACAGCCGCATCAGCCCCATCACGTGGTCAACCCGCAGCCCGCCCGCGCGCCGCAGCGCCGCCGGCGAACAGGTCGGCCAGCGGCCGGTAGCCGACCGCGTCCAGGCGCCCCGGATGCCACGGCGGCTGCGACCAGTCCTGCCCGCGCTGGTTGAACTCGTCCGGCGGAGCGCCGACGGACAAGCCGCCGACCAGCAGGCCCTGGTGCGCCCACGCGTCGGCCCCGCCGGGGTGCGCGCCCACGGCCAGGTCCGTGATGATCCCGGTGTCCATGCCCGCGGCGAGCGCCGCTCGCTGCGCGGCGGCCAGCTGCTCGTCGGCGTGCCATTGCAGCCACGCGTGGAAGTCCGCCGCGTCCGCCCCGGGCCGGACCGGCCGCCGGGGCGGACGACACGGTGCGGGGATCGCGGTCCGCCGCGGGCCAGGACCGCCAGTCCGGCCCGTGGCGCTCCGCCCGGACGCACCAGGACGTCCAGGCCTCGAGCTCGCGGCCCTCGCGGCCGCGGAAGCGCTGGTATTCCTCCCGCCGCCGGTCGCTCAGCGGTACCTGGTAGATGATCTCCAGGGCCTCCCGCTTAGCGGCCCAGACCGCGTCCCGGTCGATGAGGTCCGCGGTGGCGCCGGCCGCCCGGAGCGGGACCGCCAGCTTGCCGATGCGCTCCCGCTGCCCGGCGTCCAGCCGCTGGTACTCGGGGATGTCCTCGATCCGCAGGTAGAGCGGGCTGATATACCTCCTGGTCATCGGGAGGTAGGGGGACGGGCTGATCGGGGGTAGCGGCTCGGCCGCGTGCAGCGGGTTGATCAGCATGAATCCCGCGCCCAGATCGCGGGCGCTCCAGGCCGCCAGGTCGGCCAGGTCACGCAGGTCGCCGTGCCCCCACGATCCCCGGGACCGGACCGAGTAGAGCTGGACTGTGAACCCCCAGGCCCGGCGGCCGGGGCGGCGGGGCCTCGGCGCGGCCGCACGGCCAGAGCCGCCGGCGGCGTCGGCGGCGGCAGCAGGCATCGCGCTCGTCCGGCTCGCCCAGCGCGTCCAGGATCGCGGCGAGGGTGTCGTCGCTCACGTCGACCTGCTCCCCGCGCCAGTCCAGGTAGCAGGGCGCGACGCCGGCGGCCTTGGCCCGCCGGGTCAGCTCGGGGTCAGTCATGCTTCCTATCGTGCCGAGCGTGGCCGGGCGGGCTGACGCCGGGCCGCCCGCCTGGGCCGGCGTCAGGCCGCCCGGGAGCGGCGTCAGCCGGCCCGAGGGTTCAGCCGGCCGATGGGGACGGCGTCGCGCCCGGGAACCTGGGGAGCTTGGACTGGCAGGCCTTCAGCGCGGCCGCGACCTTCGGGTCGCTGGGGTTCAGTCCATTGAGGAAGCGGTCGGTGCCGGGCGACGGCGGGGTGGCGGGCGGCGCCGTCGGCCGGGTCGTCGGGATCGTCTCGCCGTGCGCGGCCATGCAGCTGCGGAACGCCTGGAACGCCGCCGCGAACTGGCCGCCGCCGAACCCGCCGCCGCGCCGGGCGCAGCGACGCGCAGGCCTGCCTGGCCTTCTGCATCGCGGGATTGGCCGCGAACCCGCCGCTCGGGCGCGCCGTGGGCCGGGCCGAGGGTCGCGCCGTGGGGCGGGTGGTGGGGATGTTGACCCCGTGCTGGCGCAGACAGGTGAGGTAGGCGCTCGCGCCCTGGCTCGGCGTGGCCGAGGCCGACGATGCCGCCGTGCCGGCGGTCGCGCCGCCGCAGCCCGACGCCAGCAGCGCCACCAGGGCGCACCCGCCGACCGCGCTCATGACCCTCAACGACGTTCGCGTGCATACCTGGACGGTGAAATAGCCTGCTGGACACAGAGTTCTCCTACGCTGGACACCGGCCGATAACCCCCCCGCCCTCAGGGCACTGGCCGTTTTGCGCTGCCGGATCGCGGCAACGCAGAGAAATCTCGCCGGCCAGCTTGAGCAAACGCTGCACTGGGCCTGCCTGTTCGCCGAGGATGCATGGGTGAACCCTTTTCATCCGCCGACCTCGGGCCCACAGTACGTAGGCAGCCATGGGGAGGATGGAAAAGGTTCAGTGAACCTCATCCCCGGCCGGCCGGCTCACCCGGAGCGCGGCATCCGGCCAGGACACGGCGGGCGGCCCGGCCCGCAGGCCGCCGCCGTCACGCTGCTGGCCGGGCTGGCGGTGCTGGCCGGGCTGGTGTCGGGCTGCGCCTCCGGCCCGGCCCGCGGTAGCGCCGCGCCGCCGGGGACGGCGACTCCCCGGGCGGCCGCCCGGACCGCGACCGCCTCGCCGGCGGCCGCGAGCACGGCGGGCACGACCGCGGCCCGGGTCGTCGCCGAGCGTGATCGCGGTGCCGCCGCCGCCCGCGTCCCTGCCCCAGACGATGGCGTTTCCCCGCGCGGACGGCGCGGTGTTCCACGCGGAGATGACCGACCTGTGGGCGGCCGTGGTCGCCAGCAGGCCGGCGCTGGCCCGGGACGCGTTCTTCCCGATCAGTGCCTACCAGCAGGTCAAGGCCATCTTCGACCCGGCCGCAGACTGGCACGACCGGCTGTGGGGCGACTTCGGGCTCGATGTCGCGGCCGCGCACGGCCTGCTCGGGCCCGACGGCGGGCAGGCGGCCCTGGTGCGGGTGATCGTCCCGTCGCAGCAGGCCAGCTGGATAGTCCCGGGCGTCTGCTCCAACCGGATCGGCTACTGGCACGTGGCCGGAGCCCGGGTCGTGTACCGGCTGGGCGGGCAGCTGCGGTCCTTCGGGATCGCATCGCTGATCTCGTGGCGCGGCCGGTGGTACGTCGTCCACTTCGGCGCGGTGCTGCGCAACGCCGCCGTCGGCCTGGTCGACCAGCCATCCGCCGGACCCGGCGTCCCCGGGCCGCCCGGCGGGTGCTGACCGGCCCGGGCTCACCAGATCGGCGGGTGACGGTCCTGCCACGGCCGCGCGGCCTCGATCTGCGCCGACAGCGAGATGAGCGTGGCCTCCTCCCCCATCCGGCCGGCCAGCATGACGCCGATGGGCAGCCCCGCGGCGTTCTGGTACAGCGGCACGTTCACGGCCGGCTGCCCGGACACGTTGTACACGGCGGTGTACGGGGCGAACCGCTTCTGCCGCTCGAAGTTCTCGGCCGGGTCCACCTCGTCGAAGTACCCGACCGGCACCGGGGGCGCGGCCACCGTGGGCGAGAGCACGGCGTCGTATCCGCTCAGGGCCTCCATCGCCGCGCGCGAGACGGCCTGCAGGTACGCCTGGGCGAACAGCACCTCGGCCGCGGTGACCTGCTGGCCCCGCCGGCGCAGGTAGCGGGTGAACGGCAGCAGCTGGTCCTCCTGCGCCGGGTCGATCGGGGTCAGCGTGGCCATCGCGTACCAGAGCAGCTCGAACATGGGGACCGCATCGGGCCCGATCGGCAGGTCCACGTCCTCGACCTCATGCCCCAGCTCGGCCAGCAGCGCGCTGGCCTCCTCGTAGGCGGCCACGCAGTCCGGGTGGACCTCGGCTCCCGGCACCGGGTTCTGCAGCGACCGGCCGATCCGCAGCCGGCCCGGCTCGCGGCCGGCGTGAGCCAGGAACGTCTCGCCGGCGGGCAGCGCAGGCAGCGTGTACATGTCGCCCAGGCGGTTGCCGGTCATCGCGTCGAGCAGCAGCGCGGCATCGGCGACGGTGCGCGCGATCGGGCCGTCGATGGCCAGGCCGGCCAGGTCGGGGAACAGCGGGCCGCCGGAGACCCGGCCCCGGGTGGGCTTGATGCCGAACAGCCCGCAGACGCTGGACGGGATCCGGATCGACCCCCCGCCGTCACTGCCCTGCGCGGCGGGGGCCAGCCCGGCCGCGACCGCGGCCGCGGCCCCGCCGCTGGAGCCGCCGGCCGACCTGGTCAGATCCCAGGGAGTGCGGGCCGGCGGACCGATCCTGGTCTCGGTGTAGCACGGCAGGCCGAACTCCGGGGTGGCCGTCTTGCCGGTGATCACGATTCCGGCCGAGCGCAGCGCGGCGACCATGTAGTCGTCCTGATCCGCGATGTTGTCCCGGAAGATGGTGCTGCCGAACGTGACGCGGACGCCCGCGACCAGGTTGAGGTCCTTGATCGGGATCGGGACGCCGGTCAGCGGGGGGAGCCCGGGACGCTCGTCCCGGCGGGCCTGCGCCACGGCCTTCTCGGCTGCGGCGGCCTCCTGGCGGGCCCGGTCATGCGTCACCGTGTAGAAGGCCCCGACCTGCTCGCCGAGGCGGTCTATCCGGTCCAGGTAGTGGTCGGTGATCTCGACCGGTGACAGCTGGCCCTCGCGGATCGCGGCGGCGAGCTCGGTTACGGTCAGGTCATGAATCTGGGTCACGTGACCGAACAGTAGACGGGCCGCGTCTTGCGGTCCAGCAGCGACCCGGCCCGCCCTCGCGCCCCGGGGTCCACGGTCGCCAGGGGAGCCTCGATTACGCTGGGCCCGTGGACTCCGAAACCGGGCCGGGAGCGAACGGGACCGGGCCGGCGTCCCCGGCCCAGGCGGGGACGGCCGGGCGGGGCCAGGCCGCTCGCAGCCTCGTTCCCGCGCCCCGCCCCCTGCTCGGCGGCCTGGCCGGCGACCCGCGGCTGCCCCTCTGGGTCGGCCGTGCCGTGCTGGCCGCGGCGGCGGGGATCGCCGTCATGATCTGGCAGGGCTGGCGGCTCGGAGTCACCGCCGCGGCGTTCGTCGCCATCGCCGACACGGTCTACCGCTCGAGGATCGCGGCGGTCCAGGTCACCACGGCGCAGCGGCGCACCAGGCGCCGCCTGTTCCTGCTCAGGCCGGCCGGGTACGTTGCGCTGCACCGGCGCGCGATCCCGGGCAGCGACTCGGTGATCGACCACCTCGTCATCGGGCCCGCCGGCGTGTTCGCCCTGGATTCCGAGCGCTGGGACCGCAGGCTGCCGGTCCGGAACTCCTCGGCCGGCCTGCTCTACCTCGGGCCGTTCAGCCAGGAAGAGCGCCTGGTCCACGCCACCTGGGAGTCCGCGCAGGCCGCCGGCCACCTGAGCCGGGCGCTCGACCAGGAGATCAGCGTCCGTCCCGCGATGGCCATCTACGGGCCCAGGATCCCGTGGACCGTGGCCAGCGTGGACGGCGTGGACGTGTTCGGCGGCCGCCGGGTGCGGAAGTACTTCAGGCGCCAGACCAGGAGCAGCCGCGGCTCCCGGCTCGACGCCGGGCAGATCGAGGGCATCCGCGCCGCCGCCGCCCGGGCCCTGCCGCCGGCCCGGTGACCCGGCCCGGCCGGGCCGGGTCACCGGGCCGCGCGGGAACCAGCCGGACGGCACGCCGATGAGCGAGCCCCTTTCCCGCCTTCCCCGGCGGCCCACGTACCCTGAGCGTCATCGGCGGACGACAAGGGCTCGGCCTATGATGCGCTGATCGCCGAGGAATGAGCGAGGGAATCCGTGACGGCACTGCGGGACTGGGCGGCGGGCGCGCGCCCGCGGACTCTCCCGGCGGCGATCGTCCCGGTCGTGGTGGGCTCAGGGGTCGCCGCGGGTTACGGCCGGTTCTCGGCCTGGCGAGCCGCCCTGGCGCTGGTCGTCGCGCTCGCGCTGCAGGTCGGCGTCAACTACGCCAACGACTACAGCGACGGGATTCGCGGCACCGACGAGCGCCGGGTCGGCCCGGTCCGGCTGGTCGCGTCCGGGCTGGCCCGGCCCCGCCAGGTGCTCGCCGCCGCGTTCGGCTGCTTCGCGGTGGCCTGCCTGGCCGGCCTGGTCCTCGCGGCCGTCACCTCCTGGTGGCTGCTGCTGGTGGGCGCCGCCGCCGTGGCCGCCGCGTGGTTCTACACCGGCGGCCGCCACCCCTACGGCTACCGGGCCCTCGGCGAGGTCTCGGTGTTCCTGTTCTTCGGCCTGGCCGCCGTGGCGGGAACCGCGTACGTGCAGATGGACCGGATGCCGTGGCTCGCGGTCGCGGCCGCGGCCCCGGTCGGCCTGCTGGCCTGCGCGCTGCTGGTGATCAACAACCTGCGCGACATCCCGACCGACACCGTGACCGGCAAGCGCACGCTCGCGGTGGTGCTCGGTGATCACCGCACCCGCGTGCTCTACGCGGCCTGCATCGTGATCCCGTTCTGCGCCGCGGTGGCCATCGCCGCGGCGAAGCCGCTCGCGCTGATCGCGCTGGCCGCCGTGCCGTTCGCGCTGGCCCCGCTGCGGCTGGTCCGCCAGGGCGCCTCGGGCCCCGGGCTGATCACCGCGCTCGGGCAGACCGGGCGGCTGCAGCTCGCCTTCGGCGTGCTGCTGACCCTAGGCCTGGCCATCCGCCCCTGACCCGTCAGCATGATCCGCCAGAACAGCGATTCTCCGCCGATCGGCGCAATCGATCAGCAGTGGATACGTCGCCGGGTCGGCCGCCTCGCCGCGCCGTTCTGCCCGGGCGCGTCGGCCGCCCGGGAACGCCGGTGCCGAGAATGGCGGCCACCTCGGCCGCATCGGAGGTGCCCCCAACCTGGGCCGTGTCCTCGTCGGCCTCCTGCACCGCGGCCGCCAGCGCCGCGTCGGCCGCCCGCTCAGCCTCGTGCGCCGCCAGCTCAGCGTCCGCCACCTGCGCAGAAGCCGCACCAGCCGCCGCTACGGCGCCCGCGTTCTCCGGAGCACCCAGCGCCCCGGCCGGGCCCGTCACCGCGGCCCCGCCGGCCGGCGACTGAGACAGGGCCTGGGGCCACGCCGGACGCCCGGCGGGGCCAGAACCGTTCTGCGCGGCCGCATCCTGGCCGCCCTCGGGCCCGCCGAAGGCCGAGCTCAGCATCTTCAGCGCGCCGGTCAGCTCGCTGGGGATCATCCAGACCGTGTTGCCCTCACCCTGCGCGAGCTGCGGCAGGGTCTGCAGGTACTGGTAGGCGAGCAGCTTGGGATCGGGATCGTTGTCGTGGATGGACTGGAACACGGCGCCGATGGCCGTCGCCTGACCCTCGGCCCGCAGGATCGCGCTCTGCTTCTCGCCCTCGGCCCGCAGGACGTTGCCTTGCTTGTCGCCGTCGGCGGTCAGGATCTGCGCCTGCCGGACGCCCTCGGCGGTCAGGATCGCGGCCCGCTTCTCCCGCTCGGCCCGCATCTGCTTCTCCATCGCGTCGATGACGCTCTTCGGCGGGTCGATGGCCTTGATCTCCACCCGGGTCACCCGGATGCCCCACTTGCCCGACGCGTCGTCGAGCACGCCGCGCAGCATGGTGTTGATCTTGTCACGCGAGGTCAGCGTCACCTCGAGGTCCATGGACCCGATCACGCTGCGCAGCATCGTCGCGGTGAGCTGCTCGATCGCCTGGATGTAGTTGACGATCTCGTAGTCGGCCGCCCGCGGGTCTGTGACCTGGAAGAACAGCACCGTGTCGATCTTCACGACCAGGTTGTCCTCGGTGATGACCGGCTGGCCGAGGAACGACACCACCTGCTCGCGCAGGTCGATCAGGGGCTTCACCCGGTCGATGAACGGGATGATCACGTTCATCCCCGGCTCCAGGGTCTTGCGGTAGCGGCCGAGGCGCTCGACGTTGCGGGCCCGTGCCTGCGGCACGATGCGCACCGTCTTGACCGTGACCAGGGCTATCAGCAGGACGATCACCAGGCCGGTGATGAGGACAGCCAGTTCCATGGCTACTCCCGTGGGTAAACGAGGGCCATGGCGCCCTCGATCTGCAGAACGTCGACGGTGACCCCGGCCGGGATGGTCAGGGTCTCGTCGTAGGGGCGGGCCGACCACTCCTCGCCGCCGATCCGGACCCGCCCGCTGTGCGCGGTGATCTCGTCCAGCACGTAGGCCGACCGGCCGACCAGCGCGGCGGTGCCGGTACGCAACGGCGGCGGCTGCTTGATGTGGCGCAGGGCGAACGGCCGCGCGATCCCGAGGCCGGCCGCCGAAGCCACCACGAACGCGCCGAACTGCAACGGCACGTTGCCCCCGGCCGCGCCGACCCCGGCGCCGACCAGCGCGGCCACGGCGAGCAGGCCGAAGGCCAGCCTGGCGGTCATGACCTCGGCCACGCCGAGCACCGCGGCCACGATCAGCCAGATGATCCAAATCCCCATGTCCACTCCGGGACGATGACGAGCAGTTAATCGAACAGTAACCCCCCCGCGGTCATGGTCGCATCACAGGTTGACGGCGGACTTGCGTCAGCCTTCACACCGGGCAACGCAGCAGGCAGCATGGAGTGACCCAGACCTAAAGGATCAGTCATGCCCAGTGCTAGCCCGCTTTCCTACAGCCACGGCACCTCGGCCACGGCGCTGCTCGGCGAGACCATCGGAGACAACCTGCGGCGCGTGGCCGGCGCAGTTCGGCGGGAGCGAGGCCGTGGTAGACGTGCCCACCGGCCGCCGCTGGACCTACCGGCAGTTCGACGCCGATTCCGATGACCTGGCCCGGGGGCTGCTCGCGGCCGGGATCAAGGCCCGCGACCGGGTCGGCATCTGGGCGCCGAACTGCGCCGAGTGGGTGCTGCTGCAGTTCGCCACCGCGAAGATCGGGGCGATCCTGGTCAACATCAACCCGGCCTACCGCAGCCATGAGCTCGGCTACGTGCTGCGCCAGGCCGGGGTCCGGCTGCTGGTCAGCGCGGAGAGCTTCAAGACCAGCGACTACCGGGCGATGGTCGACGAGGTGCGCGGCGACCTGGCCGGCCTGGAGCGGGTGATCTACCTCGGCACTCCGGAGTGGGACGAGCTGCTGACGGCCAGCGCCCGCGACGACGGCGGCGCGCTGGCCCGGCGGGAGGCCGAGCTGGCCTTCGACGACCCGATCAACATCCAGTACACCAGCGGGACGACCGGGTTCCCCAAGGGCGCGACGCTCTCGCACCACAACATCCTGAACAACGGGTTCTTCATCGGCGAGATGTGCCGGTACACCGAGCATGACCGGATCTGCATCCCGGTGCCGTTCTACCACTGCTTCGGTATGGTCCTGGGCAACCTGGCCGCGGTCACGCACGGCTCGTGCATCGTGATCCCGGCGCCCGGCTTCGAGCCGGCCGCGACCCTGCGCGCGGCGCAGGACGAGCGGTGCACCTCGCTGTACGGCGTGCCGACCATGTTCATCGCCGAGCTCGCCCTGCCCGACTTCGCCAGTTACGACCTGTCCACGCTGCGCACCGGGATCATGGCCGGCTCGCCCTGCCCGGTCGAGGTGATGAAGCGGGTCATGAGCGAGATGCACATGTCGGAGGTCACGATCGCCTACGGGATGACCGAGACCTCGCCGGTCTCGTGCCAGACCCGGCCGGACGACGACACCGAGCGGCGGGTGTCCACGGTGGGCCGGGTGCACCCGCACGTCGAGGTCAAGATCGTGGACCCGGACACCGGGCTGGTCCTGCCCCGCGGCGAGCCGGGCGAGATGTGCACCCGCGGCTACTCGGTGATGCTCGGGTACTGGGACGAGCCGGAGAAGACCGCGGAGGCGATCGACGCGGGCCGCTGGATGCACACCGGCGACCTGGCCGTTATGGATAATGCCGGCTACCTCAACATCGTCGGCCGGATCAAGGACATGGTCATCCGCGGCGGCGAGAACGTCTACCCGCGCGAGGTCGAGGAGTTCCTCTACACCCACCCGGCGATCGAGGACGTCCAGGTGATCGGGGTGCCGGACGAGAAGTACGGCGAGGAGCTGTGCGCCTGGGTGAAGCTGCGCCCCGGCGCCGAGCTGACCACCGAGGACGTCCGGGCCTTCTGCGTGGGCAAGATCGCGCACTACAAGATCCCGCGGTACGTGCACTTCACCCAGGACTTCCCGATGACCGTGACCGGGAAGGTGCAGAAGTTCAAGATGCGCGAGGCGTCGATCTCCGAGCTCGGCCTGGAGGTCGCCAGCCGGACCCGCACCGCCTGATCCGCGCCGGGCACGCACCGGCCGGCCCGTGCCGGGCGCGCTCCGGGTGGTTACGGGCGCAGCGGCGGATGGCCCGGGTCGAGCAGGCCGCGCTCGGCCAGGAAGCCGTACAGCGGGGTGGTCTGGGGGTAGTGGCCCCAGCTGTGGTCGCCCTCGATCTGGCCCGGGATCCCCCGTCCGATGCCGCCCAGCAGCTGCTTGCGCACCGGGCTGAGGGGCCCGGCGAAGGCCGCGTCGGCGAGCAGGGCCTCGTTCTCGTCGCGGATCACCAGCCAGCGCAGCGTGTAGCCGAGGAATATCGCCTTGCGGGTGA
>CAVUYA010000035.1:0-77877 GCA_963745575.1 uncultured Actinomycetota bacterium
CCAGGTGCAGGATTACGCCGGCACGGTCGCCCAGCTGCGCCAGCGGAATGTCACTCTCCGCGAGCTCGAGATCCCGCACGGCCCGTGCGCGACGTTCATGATGGGGACGGGCCAGCGGTACGCGATTTACCAACTCGTGCGGCCTGGTGCGGTTCATCAGTTTGATGGCCGCATCGATCCATGAAGGCCAGAAGCGAGGCCGTCTCAGATGGCCGCTACCGTCACCTTCCGTCTCCGGCCACCAGGCGCATGTCGCCCGGGTCGCTGGTCACGACCGTGACCAGCGCCCGGCCGACGCTGACCGGATGACCGCGCCCAGGTGCGCGTCGGCCACGGAGACCCCGCTCCGGTGGCGGATAGCCGCCGCGGTGCTGGCATGGGCCGTATCCAGCGGGATGTCGGCTATCCTCAGGCGGTTCGGGAAGACCCACTCTGCGGAAGTCCGGTCCCACCCTGCCTCGACACGGACTGCTGTGGGTACCGCCATCTCTATTGCTGCGGCGCGGCGTTTGCGGCTGCTACGACCTGTGCCTGGCTCACAACCTGGCGGTGCTTAGAATGAGCCGGATTCTGGAGAGCCTGCACTGCCTCGTTATCCAGGACGACGAGTCGCGTCATGCGGCGGGGAGAGTCCGGGCCTCAGCCCACAGCAGCACGTCATCAGGGCTGGCGTCAGGGTGTTTCGCCGTGATCTCAGCGGCGGCATGGCGGAGACGTTCGGGCTGGGCGGCCAGGGGATGGCCGTCGATCTCCGCGGCAGCGACGGCAAGATCGCCGAGATCAGGCCGGGCCTGCGGATGGCGTTCGTAGTGGTCGTCGAGGGCGGCCTGCATCACCACTGCCTCGAGGGTCGCTCGTAGTGCGGCAGTTGTCAGAGCGGTAGTGGACGGTGCCACACCAAGTTCCCTTACCGCAAGGGCGGCGGCGTCCCGGAGGGCCGTCGGGATCCTCATCGAGGTGTTGGACGTCTCAACCCCGGTGTCGTCGAGAAGATCGCTGATCCGCTCAATGACTGTCGGGCAGCTCCATGCTCATACTGTACCACATATATGTGGTACAGCATCTCGCACTTCGTTAGCATCGTGGGCATGCCTTCGGTGATCAAGACAGTTACGTGGGACTGCGCCGACGCGCTCGTCCTCGCACGCTTTTGGGCCGCTGCCCTTGGATCGGACGTTGACGAGGACTCCACCCAGGCCAAGGCATACGTGGAGGCCGCCGGGTGGGGTGCTCCCAACATGTGGTTCAACCAGGTTCCGGAACCAAAGACCGCCAAGAACCGGCTGCACTTCGATCTGCGCGCGCCCGCTGACATGGCCGCCGAAGTCGCACGTCTGGAGACCTTGGGCGCCACGGTGATCCGGCGCGACGCTGCGATCACGGGTATGCGCGACCCCGAAGGCAACGAGTTTTGCGTCGAGCCCGGTCCGGACATCAATCGCTAGCCAAGATCACGTGCCATTCACCTGCCGAGTACCGGTGCTCAGCGGTAGGCCACGGTCAGCCGAGGTCATGCCTCAGCAGCGGGCAGGACGGGCTGATCTACTGCCCGTTCCGCGCCCTGCTGCACCTGCCCACCTGGGCCGACCGCCGCCGGACTTTCGAGCGGGTCGCCGCCTCACTCCAGCCGGAAGGGCGGTTCGCCTGGAACGCCTTTGCCTTCGACCACCGGATCGCCGCGCGCCTGGACGGCGAGCACCGGCAGGAGCCGCGGTCCCCGGCAGCCGGCACCGACACGCCATCGGACAACAGGGCAGCGCGGCCTGATCATGCGATACCTAAGATTTGATCCATGACCGGACCGGAGCCCTACGTCCTTTTCCCCGGCACTGCCCGTGAGGCCCTGACGTTCTACGGTGACGTCTTTGGCTGTGCAGTTGAGCTGCATACCTTCGCTGAGTTCAACCGGGCCGACGGTCCGGCCGATGCCATCGCCCACGGCGGTCTAACCGGGGGACCCGTCGCGCTGGGCGGCGCCGATGTGGCCGGGGAGGAGCGGCCAGTCCGAACCGAGGGCCTGATGCTGGCCCTGCTTGGTACGGCCGATCCCTCGACTCTGCGTACCTGGTTTTCCCGGCTCGGTGAAGGCGGCCGGGTCGTGGACGACTTGCAGAAGCGGCCGTGGGGTGCATCCGACGGGCAAGTCATCGACCGTCACGGTCTTCACTGGCTCATCGGGTTCGAGGACGACGAGGGCGACTAAACGCCTGGTCGGGGCACCGGCTTTCCGGTTCTGAGCGCCGTGTGAACACCGGCCAGCCGGAGTGACTTGTCCCGCTGTCGACCTGGCTGGTAGCCGGATGCGTCACGGTGGGCCTCGTCGGCCAGGCCGATCGTGAACCCGCCGGCCGTGTCCTCAGCGATCCGCGCGCGGCGGACCGGCGCCGCCATGGCCGGGCCGCCAGCCGAACGAGTTACCTTGACACATGTCGATATCGGAATACGATGAAGACCGTGGCCCGCGCTTCCACGACGTCGGACGTCTTCAACGCCATTGCCGAGGCTGACCGTCGCGAGATCCTGGACGTGCTGATCGCAGGCGAGAAGGCGGTCGGGGAAATCGTGAACGACGTGTCGATGTCCCAGCCTCAGGTTTCAAAGCACCTGCGGGTGCTCAGCGAGGTGGGGCTCGTCAGGTGCCGGGCGCAGGGGCGTCGCCGGCTGTACCGCCTGGAACCGGCGTGCCTGCGGCCGTTGCACGACTGGCTGGCCAAGTACGAGCAGGCGTGGAACGACCGGCTGGACCGGATGGACGACTACCTCAAAGAGCTACAGCAAGAAAGAGAACGGCAGTGACAACGTGGAAAATTACCTGAGGTCACTGCTCGATCCACAGGGAACGGCCTCTGGGCAATTGCGGTACCGCGCGAGCGCTACGGCAATCGCGACGAGTCGAGGGTCGAGCGGGCACCCTCTTGGCCCCCGCAGCGTGATCCGCACTTCGTAACTGTTCGGTAGCGTGTCGCGCACCGTCTGTGTCGGTAGTGCTGCCTACATTGGGGGAAGTCGGACCTGTTCAGCGCTCCCGAGGTATGCATGATCATCACGGCTGGCGACAGCGGATCAGGGGTTCTGCTTCCTGGCCTGGTCAGGGGCATCTACCCCTACCTAGGCGGGTCAGTAAGTGCCGACGAACTTCGCAGCGCTGTCCGAGAGTACGGTTGCGCCATCGTCCCTGGTCGGAACGGGGCGAAGGTAGTCGGCGAGTGTCCTGGTGCCTTTGTCGACCCGTTCAGGTACTGCCGGAGACAGACGGCGGTTCCGGATTCTCTGTTCCAGTTCGACGAGTGGTGGGAGCGGCAACGGGCGGCAAGGGTGTCGATCTGCCTGACAGACTCCCCCCGCATCGTCGCCCGAGACCGAGATGCGCTCCGCAAGGCCTTGCGGAGGTGGGCGAAGGAAGCCCGTCCCGCACTCGTGGTGCTTCCTCTTGATCCGTGGTGGCTGCGGGCTGGGCTGTCGTGTCTGATCGACGAGGTATCCACTGCGCAGAGGCCCGTCGCTGTCGTTCTCATGGACGCGTACAACGGTCTGGACGTCGCAGGGGCGGTGGCCGGGCTCGTCGCGTTCGTTTCTGCTGTCGCTCCGCTGCCGGTGGTCCTGGTCCGCTGCGACGTTTCGGCCGTGGGTGCAGTCGCCTACGGTGCATTCGCTGGGTTTGTAGGAATCTCCTCGTCCACTCGGCACGGCGCGATACCCATGTCCAGGAGCGGGGACCAAGCCCAGGACGGCGAGAGGGATGACTCTCCGAGCGTGTTCGTCCCTGCCTTGCACGCCTACCTCAGATCGAGCAAGCTCCCGGCGATTTCGCGGGGCGGAGCCAACGACATTCTGTGCTGCTACGACCCGGTGTGCGCGGGCGAGAGCCTGCTCCAGGTCTCCCGCCTCGCCGAGACCAACCTCAAGGCGGCAAGGACACGGGCGTACCGTCACAATCTGGCCGCTCATGACCAGCTTGCTCAACGCGTCTTGTCCGCGGAGGAACCCAAAGACGCCTGGTGGGAGCGGTGCAAGTCAGGCGCAGACCAGACGGCAGCCCTGATCGGGCAGGGCATCAGCTTGTCGGTGCCTCGATGGCTCCGTCAGTGGCTGGAATTTCGCTCACCGTCTTACGAGCCGACGAAAGTATCTTGAGCCAGCGCCGGTAACATTTCTCCCATAGCAGCCATGTCCAACCATCGATAACCGGGATGACTGAAGACTCGCCGGTGAATAGGACACGGCCCTCATGATCCAGCAGGCCGACGCCACAGAGCTTGGCCTCCATGACCACGGAGTCCGAAGGGTTTTCCTCTGCCGCGGCGACCCACCGCGAAGAAAAGCTAGCAAACAAGCTGGCGTCCTGAACAGCTTTAAGCGCCCGCCCGGTTTGACCCGGAACGATAATATCCGTGACCGTTAGCGGGGGTTCCAGAAGGCGCCGAACCGCGCATCTATCTTCAGCTCGTTCCACGATGCCTTCGGCCTGACCAGCAGTCTCAGTCCACGCAACCGGGTCATCAATAAGTTCGCCCAGCGGCAAGTCCAGGAGACTCTCCAGGAGCGCGGGGTCTGTAACGGCGCCCAAGCCAAGGGCAGAGCGACGCCTGTGCTCGTGCCGGTTGAGATTAGCCCAAGCTTCTACTCGGGTCCCCAGCAGGCTCACCGGCCAGATCTGGACCCGGGCTCCAAGATCAGGTGCGGCGCTGAGAGGACATCGCAACCTTCGTGTACCCGCCTGAAGCGTCACGTGCTACCCCTCAGCAGGACCTAGCACCGCGACCAGGGTCCTTATCATCCCCGCCCGCGTGGCAGGCCATGTTCTGGCGAGTCATGATCTCACCTCGTACTATGTGGCGTACAGCGTTTCCCTTCACGCTTGACGGTAGACACTGCAGTGGATGAACCAGGGAGAGACACGCCGACGCTCGGCCGCGTTGTTCGGCAATGAGAAGACCGTCGAGGTGGTCATGGCTCTCCAGGGCGAGGGCACCGCGACGGCGCAGATGATCGTGGCGAGAACAGGGATCGCTCACAGCATGGTCCGCGACGCCATCGGAAGGCTCGTGGAGGGTGGCGTAGTTCGCGCGCTCCCGAAAACAGGCGGCACTCGGAGCCCTCAGTACTATCAGCCCATAGGCGGCCCGGTATGGGACGCCTTTCTCGCCACCGTGCAGGCTGTGTCTCGGGAGATACGCCACGCACCCAGCGGACCATCGCCCGCAACCTCAAGATCCTCGTAGGCCCTGGAATCTCTGCCTACGGTGCCGGGCTGGCACTGATCACCGGACGCGTTCACCACCAGGGGTTGGCTCAGCACGGCCCGATACCGCCGCGGTGGCCTGCATAGGCGCTCGGCGGCGGCGCTAAGTCAGTACGCGCGGCCGAAGATGAGCCGCTTGCCGTACGCGGAGGGCAGATTGCACCGAATGCACAATCCTTCCTCGGCCGGGCCCTCGAACGGGATGCAGCGCGGCGTGGCCGAGGTCGCGGCCTTGATCTCGTCCTCGCACTCCTGGATGCCGCAGTGGAACGCCAGCGCCCAGCCGGTCTTGACCGCCTCGACAAACTCTTCCCAGGAGTCCACCGTGCGGGTGTGCGAGTCCCGGAACTCGGTAGCCCGCTGCAGCAGCAGGCTCTGGAACGCCGCGAGCTCGAACTGCAGCCGGGCCGGCGCCGAGTCGAGCGAGACCGGCATCTTGCCCTCGCCGAGCCGGGTCGACATCAGCGCGGAACCTTCGGCCAGGTCCCGGGGGCCGAGTTCCAGCCGGATCGGGACGCCGCGCATTTCCCAGTCGTTGAACTTGAAGCCGGGGGACAGGTGCGGCCGGTCGTCGACGTGAGTGCGGATGCCCGCGCTGCGAAGCCGTTCGGCTAGCTCCACGGCCGGGACGAGCACCTGTCCGGCCTGGTCGCCGCGGCCGATCGGGACGATCACGACCTGGTACGGAGCCAGCAGCGGCGGCAGCACGAGCCCCTTGTCGTCGCCGTGCGTCATGATCACGCCGCCCACCATCCGGGAGCTCATGCCCCACGACGTGGTGTGACAGTACTCGAGCTCGCCGCTCTCGGCGGTGTACTGGATGCCGAACGCCCGGGCGAAGTTGGTGCCCAGGTAGTGCGACGTGCCCGACTGCAGCGCCCGCCCGTCGCGCATCATGCCCTCGACGGTGAGGGTCCGCTGAGCGCCGGGGAACCGCTCGCCCGGCGTCTTCTCGCCCGCCACCACCGGCATGGCGGCTACCTCGCGCGCCACGTCGACGTAGATGCCGAGCGCGAGCATGGTCTCCCGGGTGGCGTCGGCCTCATCGGCGTGCGCGGTGTGTCCCTCCTGCCAGAGGAACTCGGTGGTGCGCAGCAGCATCCGCGGCCGCAACTCCCAGCGGACGACGTTGGCCCACTGGTTGAGCAGCATCGGCAGGTCCCGGTACGAGCTGATCCACTTGGCCATCATCTCGCCGATGACCGTCTCCGACGTGGGCCGGATGACCAGCGGCTCGTCGAGTTCCTTGCCGCCCGCGTGAGTGACCACCGCGAGCTCGGGGGCGAACCCCTCCACGTGCTCGGCCTCGCGCTGCAGGTGGCTTTCCGGGATCAGCAGCGGGAAGTAGGCGTTGACGTGACCGGTTTCCTTGATCCGCCGGTCGATGTCGGCCTGGAGCAGCTCCCAGATCCGGTAGCCGTAGGGGCGGATCACCATCGTGCCCCTGACCGGTCCGCGGTCGACGAGCTCAGCCTTGAAGACGATTTCGTTGTACCAGGCGGAGAAGTCCTCGCTCTGCGGGGTCACTCCGCGTTCATCGCGCGCCACGTGCCGAGGTTACGGCATCGGGTCGGCTGGTATCGCGCGGTTTTCCGCCCGCTCCCGCGCCGGTCGGCCCGGCATCACGATCTTGGCCGGCGGGGTTCTCCTGATCTCGTCGCGGCGAGTACGAGCTGGGACTGCGTGCGCTGACGCGTAGGCTTGCGGCGCATCAGGGAGGTGCCGTGTGGCGCGTCGCGCAACCGTCGTTTTCGTGGCCGTGGCGGCTGCTGACGCGCTTCTGGCCGCGACACGGCACGATCGGCAGCGCTGGCTGACCAAGCCGCTGCTCATGCCTGCCCTGATGGTGGGCCGCGACCGCCCGACGCAACGGGCCCTCGCGCTCGGCGGCGTGGGCGACATGGCCTTGCTGGGCAGCAGTGAGGCCGCGTTCACGGCGGGGCTGGTGAGTTTCCTCGCCGGCCATGTTGCCTGGATCATCGCCTTGCGCCAGCGCCCCGGCGGCGGGTACCTGCGCGCCAGGCCGGCCCTGGCGGCAGGTCAAGTGGCAGCGTTCGGCGGGTTGAACGCCTACTTGTGGAAGCGCACGGGCAAGGACCGGATCCCGGTCATCGTCTACAGCGCCGCGCTGCTGGCGATGTCGCTGACGGCGCTGGACTGTGGCCCGCCGAAGACGGCCGCCGGCGGGGCGCTCTTCCTGGTCTCAGACGCCCTGCTGGCGCTGGAGAAGTTCGGTGGCGTGCACCTGCCCGCGAACGAGAGCCTGGTGATGGCGACGTACGCCGGTGCTCAGGCGCTGCTGGCCGGTGACGGCGGCCGCGGTGACCGCGGCGGCGAGGCTAGCGCGGGCTCCGGGGACGACCCGGGCGGAGGCGCGCCCCGGACGGAGGCGCACCCTATAGTCGCCCTATGACCGGTATGGAGGAGTCCTTGCCTGTCTCGGGCCCGGCAGACACGTCCCGGGCCGGGGATGCGGACCGGGAGGCCGTGGCCGAGAGGCTGCGGATGGCCGCGGGCGAGGGCCGCCTCGACCTGGAGGAGCTGGATGACCGGCTCGGCCGGGCCTACGGCGCGAGGACGTACGGTCAGCTCCGCGCCCTGGTGGCGGATCTGCCCGTCCAGCCCGCTTCCCCAACGCGGCACGATGCCCTGCCTGAGCCGGAAACGCTGGTGCTCAAGACCACGGCACCCAACATCAAGCAGTCGGGACAGTGGGTGGTTCCGCAGCGGATCACCGCCGAAACCACGTCAGGCATCATCACGATCGACTTCACCCAGGCAACGTGCACGCACCGCGAAGTCGCGGTCGAGGCGGTGAGCAAGACCGGGTGGATCCGGCTGATCCTGCCGCCCGGCTGGGCCGCCCGGATCGATCCGTCCAGCACCAACACCTCGCATATCCGCAACAGGGCCGCTGAGACGCCAGACCCGGGCGCGCCGACCCTCATCGTGACCGGGCACCCGGTCATGGGCTATATCAGGATCAGGCAACGCCGCGCACGATGACCCGGAGGGGGCAGGCCAGGCATGGTCAGCCCCTGGTCAGGGCGGCGGCACGCTCCTCGCCGAGTTCCTCCGTGGCCGGGTCCGGCTTACGGGACAGCCTGCTCGGCCACCACATCCAGCGCCCGAGATCCAGGTTGAGCGCGGTCACCAGCACGGACCGGACGACGATCGTGTCGAGCAGGATCCCGAGCGCGACCGCGAAGCCTAGTTCGGTCAGGAACGTGGACGGAATCGTGGCCAGGACGGCGAACGTGCCGGCCAGCACGAAGCCGGCCGAGGTGATCACCCCGCCGGTCGCGGCGAGCCCGACGATCGCGCCGTGCCGGGCGTCGCGCTTGATCGCCTCCTCCCGCACCCGGGTCATCAGGAAGATGTTGTAGTCGATGCCGAGCGCGACCAGGAACACGAACACGAACAGCGGGAACGAGGTATCGGCCCCGCCGAACCCGAACACGTGGTTGAAGAAGAACGCGCTGACGCCGAGGGCGGCGGCGAACGAGAGCACCACGGTACCGATCAGGACCAGCGGCCCCACCAGCGCCCGCAACAGCAGCGCGAGAACCACGAACACCACCACGAGGATCAGCGGGATGATGAGGTTGCGGTCGTGCGCGGAGGCGCGCGCCACGTCCAGGTTGATCGCCGTAATGCCGCCCACCTTGGCGTCGGCACCGGGCACCGCGTGCACGGCGGACCGGACCCGGTCGATCGTGTCGTAGGCGGCCTGGCTGTCGGGCGGTGAGGTCAGCGTGCCCTGAAGGTAGGCGATACCGTCGCGGGTCGCGGGTGGCGTCACGCTGGCGATGCCCGGGGTGGCGGCGAAGGCGGACCGCAGCGGCGCCGGCTGCGCTCGCGTTGCCGATGACGACGACGGGCGTGCCTGCGCTCGTGTGGAAGTGCTGGGTGAGCACGGCCTCGCCGACCACGGAATCGGGATGCCCGCGGAAGCTCTGCGCGTTGGTCAGGCCACTGGCCTTCAGGCCGGTCAGGCCGAGGGCCAGGATGCCGAGGATCACGGCGGTGGTGATCCAGGTCAGCCGCGGGTGGGGAGCGATGCTCCAGCCGACCCGCGCCCACAGGCCCCGGGTGGTCGGCTCGGGTGAGCCGTACGTCGGCCGGTACGGCCAGAAGACGCCCCGCGGGAAGATCACCAGCAGGGCCGGCAGCAGGGTGACCATGACGATCATGCCGACCGCGACGCCGATGGCCAGCACCGGTCCGAGGCTCTTGGTCGAGTTCAGCTCGGCGGCGGACAGCGTCAGCAGCGCGAGCACGACGGTAGCGGCGCTGGCGATGATCGCCGGGCCCGCGCGCCGCAGCGCCTCCGCCATCGCCGCGTGACGGCGGTCGTGGCGGCGCAGCTCTTCCCGGTAGCGCGCGACGATCAGCAGCGCGTAATCCGTGCTGGCCCCGAAGACCAGCACGTCCAGGATGCCGGCGCTCTGCGCGTTGACCGTGAGGCCGGCGTGCGCCGCCAGGAGGTAGATCACCGCCTGGGCCGTTATCAGCGCCACCCCCGAGGACACCACCGGCAGCAGCCAGAGCACCGGGCTCCGGTAGGTGATCAGCAAGATCACGATGACGACCCCCACGGCCGCGAACAGCAGCGTGCTGTCGATGCCCTGGAACACCTTGCTGTTGTCGGCCGCGTTCCCGAGCGGCCCGGTGATGTGAAAGGCCAGGCCGTTCGCGCCGGACGCGGCGATCGCACGGATGGAGCTGGCGGCCGTGGCGGCCTTGTTCCAGCCCTGGCTGCCCAGGTTGACCTGGAGGATGGTCTGCATGGCCTGGCCGTCGGCCGACGGGATCGGGCCGATCACCTGGCCGGGGACGACCCCCTGGATCCCGGCGAACTGCCGGGCGTCCGCGGCCGCCTTGGCCCGGTCCGCCGCGGTGAGCCCCGAGGCGCGCTGATAGACGACCACGCCGGTATAGATGTTGGGCGACTGGAAGCGCGCCTGCGCGTTGAGGACCTTGGTTGACTCCGCGCTGCCCGGCAGCCACGCGCTCGCGTCGTTCTTCTCCGCCCCCATCAGCTTGGACGACAGCGGGAGCGTGATAACGAGCACGACCACCCAGAAGCCCAGGACGACCCACTTGGTCCAGCTCCCGGCCGGGATCTCGGCGAGCTTCTTAACCCCGTTCATTAATTCCCCTAACGATTCGGCTGGCGGCGCGGTGGCCGTCGTCGGGCGCCGGTGCGGCGGTCGCTGGCGGTCAGCGCCGGTCATCGCGGCGCGTGCTCCTCGAGATCGGCCGGGCTGGCATCGTCCGGGACCGAGCTGAGCACGGCCACGATCCGGGCCAGCGGGAACTGCGCGATGTCGTTGACGCTGCGGACCAGGTCCGGGCCGGGTGCCTCGAACAGGCACAGGCACCTGTGCTCCTCCGGCACGTCGATGCGCTGCACGTACCGGATCGGGCTGCCTCGCCGCAGTTCGCGGCGGACGGCCTCGCCCAGGGCCCGGTGCACGCTGGCCAGCTGGGGCGATGACAGGCCACGCAGGTCAAGCTCGACGAGGTAGAGCCGAACGTCTTCCCCATCAGCCACTGGTCTCCTCGCCAACGCCTCACGCGCGCCGGGACCCCGGCCGCGCGCCTGTTACCAAGGATGCCGGCTGGCGGCCCGCCCCGGCATCCGGGGAATCCCGGATGTTGGCCCGGATTTCGGGCTGGGGTCAGTCCGGGGCCCGGCGGCTGGCCTGGGAATCGGCGGTGTCCGCCTGGCCGGCCGACCAGGCGGCTATCTGCGCCCTGGTGCGGAAGCCGAGCTTGTCCATGATGTGCTGCACGTGGGTCTCCACGGTCCGGGCGGAGATGACCAGCATGGTCGCGATCTGGGCGTTGGACAGTCCCTGGGCGACCAGCGCCGCTACCTCCTGCTCGCGGCGCGTGAGCGGCCCGGGACCTGTCCCCGGGCCCGCGCCGGTCCCGGTGCCGCCCGGCCGCGCCGTGGGCCGGGGAGACTCGCCGAGGGCGAACGCGATGACCTCCGCCTGGCTCATGGCGGTTCCGGCCGCGAGCGCCGTCCGGTCCTCGCCGTCGGGCACGGCCTTGCGGGCCGTCGTCCAGCGCCGCGTCATGATGCCGGCGCAGCGGCACCGCGGGCGCGGCGGGGATGGCGGCCCAGGCCGCGTCGGCCGCGCCGAGTAGGGTCAGCGCCCGGACCGGCTCCTGGCGTGCGGCCGCCACCCAGGCCAGCGCGTCCACGCACAGCACGACTCCCATCGGGTCATCCATGTGCCGCAGGGTGCGCAGCGCCGTGCCCGGCAGCGTGGCCGCCCGGTCGTGATCGGCACTCAGCCACGCCGCGACCCCCAGCCCCCACTGCGCGTAGGCGTGGTACCACACGTTGCCGCTGCTCTCGCACGCGCGCGCGCATTCGCCGAACCAGTCGGCCGCCTGCGCCGGCTCGTCGGCGCACAGGTGGATGTAGCCGATCTGCATCAGGGCCAGCACCTCTCCGACCTGGTCCGCCGACTCGCGGTGCAGCCGCAGGGCGGCCTGCGCCAGCGACGTGGCCCTGGCCGGGATCGCCGAGGAAGTACAGGTCCCAGCCGAGGAAGGACGATGCCCACGCCTCGGCCCGGACATCACCGGCGCCGCGGGCGGCGGACAGCGCGGTTTCCAGCAGCGCGCGGGCCGCGGGGATGTCGCCCTGCACCTGCGTCAGGAAGCCAGCGACCCACAGCGCCCGCGGGCGCACGACCGCGGCCCGGTCCAGCCGGTCCAGCACCGTGGTCAGCGTGCGGCGGCCCTCGGTGAGGTGCCCGTGGGTGTCCCAGTACCGCCACAGGTCGCACGCCATCTGCGCCCCCGCGGCGATCTCGGACGGCTCGGACAGGGAGAACTCCAGCGCGGCCCGCAGGTTCTCGTGATCGGCGTCCAGGGCCGCGATCCACGGGACCCGGCCCGGCCCGAACGCCTCTTGCCGCGCGGCCAGGGCCGCGTACCAGCGCAAGTGCCGCAGGCGCAGCCGGCGCTCGTTGCCCCGGCCGCGGACCTTGCTCAGCCCGAACTCGCCGATGGTGTCCAGCAGCCGGTAGCGGACCGTGCGGCGCCCGGTGCGGAGCAGGATCGACTTGGCCACCAGCGCGTCGATCAGGTCGACGACCTGGCCGGCGGTGACCCGCCCGACCGCGCACACCGCCTCGGCGGCATCCAGGTCGAAGGACCCGGCGAACACCGACACCCGGCGCCACATGCTCTGCTCGGCGTCGGTCAGCAGGCCATAGCTCCACTCCAGCGCGGCCTGCAGGGTCCGGTGGTGGGGCTGGCCCGCCGGCCCGCCTCCCGACAGCAGGCCGAAGCGCGAGTCCAGCCGGGACAGGATCTGCCCGGGCGACAAGGAGCGCAGCCGGACCGCGGCCAGTTCGATGGCCAGCGGGATCCCGTCCAGCCGGCGGCAGATGCCGGCCACCGCCGGGCCGCTGGCCGCGTCCAGCGTGAATCCCGGCTGCACGGCCACGGCCCGGTCGGTGAACAGCCGTACCGCCTCGTACTGCAGAAGCTCCTCGGGCACCGCGGGCTGGCCCTCGGCCGGGACGGTCAGGGGCGGCACCGCCACGGTGACCTCGCCCGTCACCCCCAGCACGTGCCGGCTGGTCGCGATGATCCGCAGGCCGGGGCACCCGCGCAGCAGCGCATCGGCCATCACCGCGCACGCGTCCGCCAGGTGCTCGCACTGGTCGAGCACCAGCAGCACCTGCCGGCCCGCCAGGTGGTCGGTCAGGGCCGCCATCGCCCAGCGGGCCGACCGGTCCGACAGCCCCAGCGACCGGGCCACCTCCGGGACCAGCAGCGCCGCGTCGCGCAGGCTGCCCAGCTCGGCCAGCCATACGCCGTCGCGGAACGCCCGCCGGGCGCCCGACGCGGCCTCGATGGCCAGCCGGGTCTTGCCGATCCCGCCCGGTCCGGTCAGCGTGACCAGCCGGGCGGCGCCCAGTGCCTCCCGGACTCCGGTGAGCTCCGACCGCCGCCCGACGAACTCCGTCAGCTCACCGCGCAGCCGCACGGCCAGACCCCCAGACTCATGTCGTACCTGGCAGCCACGCTAGGACGCCAGGGACGCGTCGGCAATGCGGCGGGCCGGTGACCAGGTACCGTGAACCCCTGTTGCTGCTTGTCCTGCGCAGGAAGCTGGGAGCGGAGCCCATTCATGACCCGGCTGGCCGATCCCCGGATCCGGCTCGGAACTGGCACCGCGGCGCTGCTGGTCACGGCCATGGCGGTGCACCGCGACCATGTCGGCCCCGCGGAGGACGCGGTGTTCCGGGCCGTCAACGACCTGCCCGACTCGCTCTACCTGCCCGCCTGGATCGTCATGCAACTGGGGGCCCTCGGCGCCGCCCCGGCGGCGGCCGGCGTGGCATGGCTGGCGGCCGACGGTGAGCTGGCGGCGCGGCTCCTGGCCAGCGGCACGGCGACCTGGGCGCTCTCCAAGCTGGTCAAGCAGATCGTGCGCCGGCCCAGGCCGGCCACCCTGCTGCCCGGCACCCGGCGCCGGGGGCGTGACGCCGCCGGGCTCGGGTACCTGTCCGGGCACGCCGGCGTGGCCGTCGCGCTGGGCACGGCCGCGCTGCCCCGCCTGGGCCCGGCCGGCCGCGCGCTCGTCCTGAGCGTCATCCCCGTGGTCGGGCTGACCCGGGTATACGTCGGCGCCCACCTGCCGCTCGACGTCGCGGGCGGCGCGGCGCTGGGACTCGCCGTCGAGGCGGCGGTACGCCTGGCCCAGTCACGCCTACGTCACCTTCCGGGCGTTCCGTAACGGGCGATGAACCTTTTCATCCTCCCCAGGGCCGTCACGTGCTCTGAGCCCGAGGCCGACGGACGAAAGGGTTCACGGACCGGGCACCGCAGCCGTCGGCCAGGCAATTCGGGACCTTGGCCCTGTTCCGGAATCGGGACGGAAGGCAAATACTGGGTTAGCACACAGTTTCTGGGGGGAGCGTGAGCAGCATGCCGGATCTGCGTGCGCTCGTCCGCGCTTCCTGCCTGGCCCTGGCCGTGGCCTGCGCGGCCGGTACCGTCGCCTGCAGCACGGCCAGTAACCGGCCACCGGCTCCCGGGCCGGACGCCCGCCGGGCCGCGATCACGGTCGGGTCGTTCAACTTCCCGGAGAGCGTGCTGCTGGCGTACCTGTACGCCGGCGCCCTGGCGGCGAAGGGCTACCCGGTCCGGGTCCTGCCCGACCTGGGTCCCCGGGAGCTGGTCGACCCGGCGCTGATGGCCGGCCTGCTCCAGCTGGTGCCCGAGTACACCGGGTCGGCCCTGGACTTCGTCAGCCTCGGCCAGATCCAGGCCACCGCCAGCGTCACCACGACCGCCAGCGCCCTGGCCAGGTCCATGGCGGGACGCGGCCTGGTCACCGGGCGCCCGGCGGCGGCCCAGGACGGCAACGCCATCGTGGTGACGGCGGCGACCGCGGCCCGCTACCGGCTGCGGACCATCTCCGATCTGGCCCGGGTGGCGCGGCAGCTGGTGTTCGGCGGGCCGCCCGAGTGCCCGGAGCGCGCGTACTGCCTCCCGGGCCTGCGCCTGGCCTACGGCCTGCGGTTCCGCGAGTTCGTTCCGCTGGACTCCGGCGGCCCGCTGACCCGGCAGGCCCTGGTCGCCGGGGACATCGGCGCGGCGCTGCTGTTCACCACCGATCCGGCCATCCGGGCCCAGCACCTGGTGGTGCTGGGCGATAACCGCGATCTGCAGCCGGCCGAGAACGTCGTTCCGGTGCTCCGGCGGGCTACCGTCGACCGGTTCGGCGCCGGCCTGCTCGCCGCGCTCGACGCCGTGTCCGCGCGCCTGTCCACCGCGGCTCTCACGGAACTGGACACCCAGGTGGAACTGGACGGCCGCGCGCCGCGCGCCGTGGCCGATCGCTGGCTGCAGGCCCAGGGTCTGGCCCCGGCCGGGACGGCCCACAGGCTGACCGGGGCGGGGCAGGGAACGCCATGACCGACGGCCCGGCCCGCGCCGACGCGACGGTGACCCCGCCGGCCGCCCCCGCCGTCCGGCGGACGGGGCGCCAGCGCCGCCCGACCGGTGCGCCGCCGCCGCTGCCCCGCCGGATCGCCGTGAGCACCACCGCGTGGCTGGCGCTCGCGGCGATCTTCGTGGGCGGCGCGTTCCTGGTCTCGGAGCAGTCGCCGTGGCGCGAGGCCGTCGACCAGGCCAACACCTGGCTGCTGCGGCAGCTGGCCGCGGTCCGCACGCCGTGGCTGACCCACGTGGCGAACGGGATCAACGCGGCGGGCCTGGACTGGCCCCCGGTGATCGGCGTCGTCGTGGTCCTGCTGATCATGATCTTCCGGCGCTGGCGGCACCTGCTGGTGTTCCTGCTCGGCCTGTTCTTCCTGGAGATCGTCGGCGACTTGATCTACTACGGCCTGTCCCGGCCGCGGCCGTACGGCGTGTGGATCATCGGCCGGTGGGACGGGTACTCGGCCCCGTCCGCGCCGGTGGCCGTGCTCACGTACCTCCTCATGGGCGCCGTGTACTGCCTGGTCGTGCCCGGGCGCCCGCGGTCGGCGGGCAAGGTCGCCGTGGCCGCGCTGGTCGCCCTGTTCGGCCTGGCCCGGCTGTACCTGGCCGTCGACCACCCGGACGACGTGGTGTTCGGCGTGGCCCTCGGGGTGGCGATCCCCCTGGCGGCCTTCCGGTTCTTCACCCCGAACGAGGTGTTCGGGGTGACCTACCGCCGCGGCCGGACCGCGCACGTGGACGTGACCGGCCGGCGCGGCGCGGCGATCCGGCAGGCGGTCAAGGAACAGCTGGGGCTGACGGTCCTGGAGATCACGCCGGTCGGCCTCGCTTCCTCGGCCGGGTCCACGCCGCTGCGCCTGACCGTCGAGGGCGACCCGAACCAGTACCTGTTCGCCAAGCTCTACACGCGCGGTCACGTCCGCGCCGACCGGTCGTACAAGCTGTGGCGCACCATCAGGTACGGCGCCCTGGAGGACGAGCACCCGTTCTCCTCCGTGCTGCAGCTCACGCAGTATGAGGACTACGTCCTGCGCCTGCTCCGGGACTCGGGGGTCCGCACCGCCGCGCCGTACGGGATCGTGGAGATCACGCCGGAGCGCGAGTACATGCTGGTCACCGAGTTCTTCACCGGCGCGGTGGAAGTCGGCGATGCGGACGTCGACGACAGCGTCATCGACCAGGGGCTGCTGCTGATCAGGAAGCTGTGGGATGCCGGCGTCGCGCACCGTGACCTCAAGCCGGGCAACCTGATGGTCCGCGACGGGGAACTGCTGCTGATCGACGTGGCCTTCGTACAGGTGCGTCCCTCGCCCTGGCGGCAGGCGGTCGACCTGGGCAACATGATGCTGGTGCTGGCGGTGCGCACCAGCCCCGAGCGGGTGTACCGGCGGGCGCTGCGCTACTTCACGCCCGATGAGCTGGCCGAGGCCTTCGCCGCCACCCGCGGGGTGGCCAGCCCGACCCAGCTGCGCTCGGCCATGAAGCGGGACCCCCGCGACCTGCTCGGCGAGTTCCGGGCGCTGGCCCCGCCGCGGCAGCCGATCGGGCTGCAGCGCTGGGGAACCCGGCGGGTGGCGCTCGCCGTCGCGGTGCTCGTCGTCCTGCTCATCGCGGTCGGCATCAGCGTCAGCGCGTTCAAGCCGGCCTCGAATCTCGGGGCCTACCCGCCGGTCTGCGGCACCGGCCATTCCATGATCTTGTCGGCGCAGGCGGTGCCTTCCGCGGCGAAGCTGCCGTGCATCGCGGCGCTGCCGTCCGGATGGACCGTCGGCGGCACCGACATCGGGAACGGCCACGCGCTGTTCTGGCTGGACTCCGACCAGGCCGGGCGCAGGGCGGTCACCATCACCCTGACCGCCACGTGCGACACGTCCGGCGCCGCAGCGGATCCCGTCCGACCAGCCGGGAGCGAAGCGGTTCGAGCGCCCGCTCAGCCTGGAGCCGCGCTTCGCGCTGCAGCGGATGTACACCTTCGCCGGCGGCTGCATCACCTACCAGTTCAGCTTCGTCACGGGCGCGGCGCCCAGCCTGGCGATCCCCATCGACACCGCGATCACGTTCGAGCCCAGGTCCGCGCTGGTCAGCCACGTCCAGCGGACCGAGGACCTGCCGCTCTGCGGCCGGGGTGCCCCATGCCCCGGGTGAGCGCTCACGCCGCGCCTGCCCCGGCCGAGCCGCCGATCCTGGCCGCGCCGCGGCATGACGCCGTGATCACCGCGATCCTCGCCGTGCTCACCGCCGCGGTGTTCGCCGTGGCGTCCAGCCGCGGCGCGCTCGGTCACATCCAGCACGTCGACGACGCCTGGCTGCGGCTGATGATCTCGGGCCGGACTCCCGCGTTCACCGCGGTCGCCAAGGTCTTCAACGTCCTCGGGCTGGTCTACGTGACGCTCCCGGTGCGCCTGGCCCTCGATCGGCTACCTCGCCTTCCGGCGGCGATGGTGGCATCTGGCCGCCTTCGCCGCGGCCGTGCTGCTGTCGGAGATCCTGATCGGCCCGGTCAAGGGCATCTACGACCGGCCCAGGCCACCCGGCTCGCTGGTCGCCACCAGCGGCGCGTCGTTCCCCTCGGGTCACGCCATCGCGGCGTCGGTCACCGTGTTCGCCGCGGTCATCGCCCTGGTCCCGCCGGGCCGGCGCCGGGTCGCCTGGGGCGCGGCCGCGGCCGTCTTCGCCATCCTGATGGCGGCTTCCCGCGCCTACCTCGGTGCCCACTGGCTGTCGGACGCGATAGCCGGGCTGCTGCTCGGAACCACCTGCGCCCTGCTGACCGCGGTGGCCGTCGACCAGGCCCAGCGGGCCTGGCTCCGCCGGCGCGCGCTGCGGGCCGGCGCCGCGCACGAAGCCATCCGGCCCGCGGACGACCGGCGATGAGCGAGCCCGTCGTCACCGGCCGCCCGGTCGCGCCTGGGCACGACCGGCGGATCCTGCCGCCTACGCGGTACCGGCATCCCGGCGACGTCATCCGGCTGATTCTCGCCGGGCTGGTGCTCGTCGTGGCCGGGGCGATCACCTACGTCACTCACGCCACGTACGCGGGCGCCAGCGCGACCGCGGTGCCCGCGCTCCGTCTTTCCGCCGATCCCGGCCGCGCGCTGGACGCGCTGGTGGCGGCCGCCTTCGTGGTCGCGGCCGTCGCCGGCATCGCCGCTACGCTGCGTCACCGGCGGTTCCGGCTGCTGGCCAGCCTGGCCGGCGGGGCGGCGGCGGCCATCGCCGTCCTGATCGTGATCACACACTTCGCCGGGGGCGAGCAGCCCCGGGCCCTGGCGGCCAGCGCCAGCCACTGGCCGTGGATCCTGGGCCCGTCGGTGGCGAGCCCGGCGCTGGGTGCCGCTGCTGCGGGCGTGGTGATCGCCGCGCCGTGGCTCAGCCGTGCGTGGCGGCGCACGGCCTGGATCGCCCTGTGGCTGGCGGCCGCGGGGCAGCTGGTCACCGGCCTGTCCTCGCCCATGGAAGTGGTCCTGGCCCTCGCGGCCGGGACCACGGTGGGGGCGGGCGTGCTCGTGGTGTTCGGAGAGCCGGACCGGCGCATCGGGCCGGATGCCATCGCGGCCGCCCTGGGCGCGGCGGGCCTGCCGGTCAGCCACGTCGAGCCGGCCGACGTGGAAACGAAAGGCTCGCGGCCATTCGTCGCGGCCGCCGCGGACGGAACGCAGCTGTTCGTCAAGGTCCTCGGCGCGGACAACCGCGACGCCGACCTGCTGTACCGCTTCTACCGGATGGCGCGGCTGCGCGACATCGGCGACACCAGGCCCGCGGCCTCGCTCATCCAGGCCGTCGAGCACCAGGCGCTCGCCGCGGTCATGGCCGAGCGCGCCGGCGTGGCCGTGCCCGCCGTCCGCCAGGTGGTCCAGACTTCCGACGGGTCCGCCCTGCTGGTCATGGACCGGGTGGACGGCTGCTCCCTCGACCGGGTCCCGCCCCAGCGGCTGACCGACGCGCTGCTCCGGGCGTTGTGGCAGGAGGTGGACCGGCTGCACCGGGCGAGGATCGCGCACCGCTCGCTGCGGGCCGCCAACATCGTGGTCGACCGCGCGGGCCGGCCGTGGCTGACCGACTTCAGCTTCTCCGGGCTCGCCGCGACCCAGCGCCAGATGGCCCTGGACGTCGCCGAGCTGCTGGCCTCGCTGGCCACGATGGCCGGCGCCGACCGGGCGGTCGCCAGCGCGGCCGCGGTCATCCCCCCCGGTGATGTCGCCGACGCCGTCCCGCTGCTGCAGCCGCTGGCCCTCTCGTCCGGCACGCGTCATGCCGTCGCCCGCCAGGACGGCCTGCTGACCAGCACCCGGAACGCGGCCGCCGCGGCGAGCGGCTCTGGCCAGGCTCCGGAACTGGCCCGCATCCAGCGGGTCCGCCCGCGGACGCTGCTGACGATCGCCGCCCTCGCGGGCGCGTTCTACTACCTGCTCTATAAAGGTCAGCTGGCGGAGGTGCCCAGCAGCTGGCAGGCCATCCAGTCAGCCGACTGGGCCTGGGTCCCGCTGGTCATCGCCATGTCGGTGGTGACCTACCTGGGCAGCGCCGTGGCGCTGATCGGTGCGGTGGTTCCCCGCATCCGGTTCTGGCCGACCGTGCTCGCCCAGGGCGCATCGTCGTTCGTCAACCGCGTCTCCCCGTCCAATGTCGGCGGGATGGCGCTGAACGCCAGGTTCTTGCAGAAGTCCGGAGTGGACGCCAGCGCGGGCGTGGCCGCCGTCGGGGTGAACAGCCTCGCCGGAGCCGTCGTCCACCTGGTCTTGATGGTGGTCTTCTTCGCCTGGGCGGGCCACAGTTTCGGCAAGGCGTTCAAGCTGCCCTCCACCAGCAAGCTGCTGCTGATCCTCGCGGTCATCCTGGCGGTCGTCGGCATCGTGCTCGCGACCCGCCCGGGCCGCCGGTTCGCCGCGGGCAAGCTGATCCCCGGGTTGAAGTCGGCCGCCGTCAGCCTCGCCCGGGTGGCACGGAGCCCGGGCAAGATGGTCATGCTGTTCGGCGGGTCGGCGCTGATCACCCTGGCTTACATCGGTGCCCTGGCCGCCTCGGTCCAGGCGTTCGGCGGCGGGCTGGGCATCGTCCTCATCGGCGCCGTGTACCTGGCCGGCGCGGCTCTGGCCGCCGCGTCCCCGACCCCGGGCGGCCTGGGCGCCATAGAGGCCGCCCTGATCGCGGGCCTGACGGGTGTCGGCATGCCGGCCGGACCCGCCACCTCCGCCGTGCTGCTGCAACGGCTGGCCACCTACTGGCTGCCCGTCGCGCCGGGCTGGCTGTGCTGGCGCCTGCTGCAGCGGAGGGACTACGTGTAACCACCGGGCGTTCCGTTGGGTACGCAGGCTTTCCCGAACGCGGCGTGCCAGGATGCTGGCGGGCAGGGACGACGGCGCGGAGCCCGCCGCTCCGCGAGGAGGGAGACCATCATGCCCGCGCAGATTCCGACCGGGGACATTCATCACCTGCGGCTCACCGTGACCGACCTGGAGCGCAGCCGCCAGTTCTACACCGGCCTGCTGGGCTTCGAGGTGGCGGTGGAGTCACCGCCCGCGGACGACCCCGCGGCCGCCGAGACCTTCAAGATCCTGTTCGGCGGCGTGGTCATGGTCCGCGGCAACCTGCTCATGGGCCTGCGGCCGATGGCACCGGCCGGCGACCGCTTCGACCCGGACCGGGTCGGGCTCGACCATCTCAGCTTCGGCGTCGCCAGCCGCGATGACCTCGATGAGGCGGTGCGGCTCCTGGACTCCCGCGGCGTCGCCCACGGCGAGATCACCACCCTGCCGTCCTTCGGGATCGACGTGCTCCCGTTCGAGGATCCCGACGGCGTCCAGCTCGAGCTGACCGCGCCGACGGCCCGGTAGCCGGAGCGGAGCTGACCGGCGCGGGTCAGCCGGGCAGCTTGTACTGGCGGCGCACGACGGCGTCGTAGGCGCGGCCGGGCAGCAGCCGGTTCAGGGTGACCACGCTCTTGGCGACGGGGTTGATCAGGTACCGGGTCCGCGGCCGTCGCGCGGTGACGGCGCGGGTGATGACCGCGGCGATGTCGTCGGCCGAAGAACTCAGGCGCGCGAGCGGACCGTTATGGACGGTTGCGAACGACGCAGCGACCGCCGCCTTGTAGGCCGCGTAGGGGTCAGCCGCCGCGCTGTCGTCCGCTGGCGCGTGCGGGCCAGCGCGGTCGGCCCCGGGGACGGCGGTCGACAGGGAGTCGGCCGCGACCTGGTTCCAGGGCGTGTCCACCGGCCCGGGCTCGATGAGGACGACGTCGATGCCGAACTGCGCCACCTCCATCCGCAGGGCGTCGCTGATCGCCTCGACCGCGTACTTGGACGCGTGGTAGAACGCCCCGCCGGGCAGGGTGGCGCGGCCGCCCATCGAGGAGACGTTCAGGATGCGGCCGCGGTGGCGCTCGCGCATGCCCGGCAGCACCAGCTGGGTCAGCCGGATCAGGCCGAAGACGTTGGTCTCGAACTGGCGGCGGATCTCGGCCATCGGCTGCTGCTCGACGGGCCCGTACAGTCCGTATCCGGCGTTGTTGATCAGCACGCCGATCGCGCCCGCGTCGGCTTCGGCGGCCGCGACCGCCCGCGCCGTGGAGGCCTCGTCGGTCACGTCCAGGGCCAGGGTGTGCAGGCCGCGGCCGGCGAGGTCGGTGAGCGCCTGCGCATTCCTGGCGGTCGCGTACACCCGGAATCCGGCGTCGTGCAGGCTGATCGCTGCGGCCCGGCCGATCCCGGACGAGCACCCGGTGATCAGGACCGCATCCCGGCGGGTCACGCTGGCCATGACGGGCTCCCTTCCCGGAGAGCATCGTGGCACCAGGTAACCACCCGCGCTCGGGCGCGGCGTGCCCGGGCCCTACGCTGGCAGCGGCCGGTCGTGCACGATCCGCTTCATGACCAGCGTCGAGGTCATGCGCAGGAGGCCGGGCAGGGCCGTCAGCCGGTCGTCTTGCAGGCGCTGGTACGCGGCCAGGTCGGCGGTGACCACGCGCAGCAGGTAGTCAGGGTCGCCGAACAGCCGCTCGGCGTGCACGACGTTCGGGATGCCCGCGAGCCCTTCCTCGAAGGCCAGCAGGGTTTCCCGGTCCTCCTGGCGCATGGTGACGAAGACCAGCGCCTCGAAGCCGAGGCCGACGGCCCCGGCGTCCACGACGGCGCGGTAGCCGCGTATCGCGCCGCTGCGCTCAAGCTCCCGCAGCCTGCGGTGGCACGGCGAGATGCTCAGGCCCACGTGCGCCGCCAGCTCGGTGACGGTCAGCCGTCCGTCCTGCTGGAGCGCGGCAAGGATTTTCCTGTCCAGCGCGTCCACGAGGTTGATTCTTCCATAGAACTGGTTTCAGAAGGTAATAGTTAGAAACATTTTCCGATCTTTCGAGGATAGTTTTCTCTTATTCGACCTGTTAGAGGGAGAACTTTCCGTGGCTGCCAGCTCCATAGTCGCCTTCTGGGCCGTTGCCCTGCTGCTGATCATCGTTCCGGGCGCGGACTGGGCCTTCATCCTCAGCTCCGGACTGCGGGGCCGCACGGTCCTTCCGGCCGTCAGCGGCATCGTGCTCGGCTACGCCGGGATCACCCTCGTGGTGGCGGCCGGCGTCGGGGCGCTCGTGGCCAGGTCCCCGGCGTTTCTCACCGGGCTGACCATCGCCGGCGGCCTCTACCTGATGTGGCACGGGGCGAGGACTCTCGCCGGGCCGTCAGCGCCGGGCGATCACGCGGGCGCCCCGGCCGGCGCGAGCCGCGGCACGCTGGCCCGGGGCATCGGCGTCAGCGCGCTCAACCCCAAGGGCCTGCTGGTCTTCCTCGCGCTGCTCCCTCAGTTCACCGACCCGCGCGGGAGCTGGCCGCCCGCGGCCCAGCTCGGAACGCTCGGGCTCGTCTTCGTGGCGAGCTGCGCGGTCTTCTACCTCTGCCTGGGGTCCTTCGCGCGAAGGATCCTGGGCTCCCGGCCCGCCGCGGCCCGGGCCATCACCCGGTTCTCCGGGGCCGCGATGATCGTTATCGGTGCCCTGCTCCTCGCCGACCGCCTCACTCTGGTTCTGCGCCGGTGATGATCCAGCGGATGAGGCCGGGGCACGCCGGCGCCGGGAACCGTTACGCCTTGGCCAGCTTTTCCCTGACCTTCCGCATCTGCTTGCGCTGCTTGCGGGCCTGCTTGGACTCCTTGCCCGCCTTTCCCTCTTCGGCCGCGGCGACTATCTCGGCCGCGAAGGGGTCGGCCGCCGCGCCTTCGGGCGCCTCGGCTTCCAGCATCGCCCTGACCTCGGCCAGGTCCTTCCGCTTGGCGGCATCTACCTTCGGGTACTGCGGGTCGATTTCCATCAGGGTCTGCGCCAGGACCGCCGACACGCAGATCCGGGCGAACCACTTATGGTCAGCCGGGACCACGTACCACGGCGCCCACTCGGTGCTGGTGTGCGACAGCATGTCGGAGAACGCGGCCTGGTAGTCGTCCCAGTACTTGCGCTCCCTGGCGTCGGCCGAGGAGAACTTCCAGTTCTTCTCCGGCAGGTCGACCCGCTTGAGGAACCGGATCCGCTGTTCCTCCTTGGACAGGTTCAGGAACAACTTGACGATCTTGAACCCGTTGTCGGCCAGGAAATGCTCCCAGTCGTTGATCTCCCGGTACCGGCGGTCCCACAGGCCCTTGCCCCGCGACGACGCGGGGCAGCTTCTGCCGGTCCAGCAGCTCGGGATGGACCCGCACGACCAGGACCTCCTCGTAGTGGGACCGGTTGAAGACGCCGATCTCGCCCCGGCGGGGCAGGCGCCGGTCGTAACGCCACAGGTAGTCGTGGTCCAGTTCCTCCGCTGAGGGCACCTTGAAGTTGCTCACCCGCACGCCCTGCGGGTTGACGCCGCTCATGACGTGGCGGATCGTGCCGTCCTTGCCGCCCGCGTCCAGCGACTGCAGGCACACCAGCACGCCCCAGGTGTCCTGGGCGGCCAGCCGGGCCTGGTACTCCTGCCAGCACGGTGACCCCGGCCGCGAGGAGTCCGGCCCCTTCCTTCTTCTTCAGGAAGCTCGCCCTGTAACCCGGGTCGAAATCCTTCGCCAGCTTGACCTTCGAGCCCGGCTCGACCCGCAGCGGCTCGATGAACTTGGCGAGCAGCTTGACCCGGTCATCCACCATCAGGAACCTCCCTCGCGAGCGAACACGGCACACGACCTAAGTCAGCCGGGACCCGCCCGCTTCCGGCGCATCGCCCCGGGCCGCCTCCGTCCGCTCCGGCTGCAGTCAGGCTAAACGGCGTACGCGTTGCGTTCAATTGAAGTTCTCATGCTCGTCATCCCACAACGGGTACGCCTGCGCCTCGGGATCAGCCCCCGAGCGAGAGGGCGCGCTCGACCTCGTAGTCGACCGCGTCCATGGAGACCATGATCGACCGGGCGGCGAAGAGCAGCCCGGTGAGCAGCGTCCCGGTCCCGACGAGGACCAGGACCAGGGCGACGATTCCGACTGGCCCCCACCGGTTCGTCACGGCGACTCCGATGGCGATCACGCTCAGGACCAGCACCGCGACACCGGCGAAGATGAGCAGGACGGCATCGTGCAGCAGCCGGTGACGGCGCAGGAGCATGGGCAACTGCGCGTCGATCTGAGTCAGCCGTTCCCGGCCGCTCGCCGACACCTGGGCGGCCGACAGCAGCATCCCGTCGGCGCCGGTCAGGATGTCCAGGCGCTCGTGGCTCATGGCCCGCATGCGGTCATTCACCGAGCCGTACATCGCCAGGAGGGCGCCGGACAGGAGCGCGGCCGCCGTGATGAGCACCACGGGCGCCACCATCGCCTGGACGGCCGAGATGGCGGTCAGGTTCACCGACCCAGCCTACGCAGGGGCCGGTGACCAGGCCTAGCGTCCGGCCGTGCGGTGCGCCCGCGCCCCGGCCGCGGGGTGCTGCCGGGTCTCGGCTGTGGGGTGCCGGGTCCCGGCCGCGGGTCGCGGCGACTCGCGCGCGGCCGCGGGCGCGGCCGAGCGGCCCCCGCGCAGCAGCGAGGCGAGGGCGGCGAGCACCGCGAGGGCGATGGCCACGGCGAATACCACCGACAGGCCCTGGTGGAACGGCCCCGATATCAGGTGGGGGAAGAATGCCCGGCCGGTGAGGACCTGCTGGTTCGCGGCCGGGAGGGAGGACAGCACGCCAGCCAACGCCAGCAGGTGCTGCACCGGGTTGACCCCGAGGACCGCGGCGAACAGCGACGACACCGGGGGCAGGGCGCCGATCTGATGGGCGATGGCGTGCGGCACGCCCTGCTGCTGCAGGCCGGCCGTCAGCGTCTTCGGCAGGCTGCTCGCCAGCCCGGTGATCATGAGCGAGAAGAACACCCCGATCGACAGCGCGGTGCCGGAGTTCTGGAAGGTCGAGCGCATGCCCGAGGCCGCGCCGCGCTGCCGCGCCGGGACGCTGCCCATGATCGACGACGAGTTGGGGGCGGCGAACATGCCGCTGCCGATCCCGTTCACGGCGGTGAGCAGGGCAAACGACCAGTACGAGAAGTCCACGGGCAGCAGCGACAGGCCGGCGAAACTGGCGCCGAACACCGCCATCCCGGCGGTGGCGATGCCCCGGGAGCCGAACCGGTCGGACAGCAGGCCCGACAAGGGACCCGAGACCAGGATGCCGGCGGTCAGCGGCAGCAGGAAGATGCCCGCCCACAGCGGCGTGTCGCTGTAGGCGTAGCCGTGCAGCGGCAGCCAGATGCCCTGCAGCCAGATGATGAGCATGAACTGCAGCCCGCCCCGGGCGATGGCCACGGCCAGGCCCGCGATGCTGCCGGCGGTGAAGGCCCGGATGCGGAACAGGCTGAGCTGGAACATGGGCTCGGCGATCCGGGTCTCGATCACGGCGAACGCCGCCAGCAGCGCGGCACCGCCGCCGAGCAGGACGATGACCTCGGGGTTGGTCCAGCCCATGGCGTGCCCCTGGTACGGCTGGATGGCGATCGTGATGCCGATCAGGACCGCTCCCAGGCCGACGGCGAACGTGACGTTGCCCCACCAGTCGATCCGGCCGCGGTGCCGCTCGCCGGTCTCGCGGAGCTTGCGGTAGGCCCACACCGTTCCGAACACGCCCGACCGGCACGTTGACCCAGAACACGGCCCGCCAGTCCAGGGCGGCCAGTATCCCGCCCGCGACCAGGCCGATGAACTGGCCGGCGATGGCGGCGACCTGGTTGGTGCCGAGCGCGAACCCGCGCTGGTCGGCGGGGAACGCGTCGGTCAGGATCGCGGCCGAGTTGGCGGTGAGCATGGACCCGCCGATGGCCTGGGGCACCCGCCAGCCGATCAGCCACAGCGCTCCGCGGGTTCCGTGGAACGGATCGAACGACAGCAGCACGGAGGCCAGGGTGAACACCACGAAGCCGGCGTTGTAGATCCGGACCCGGCCGAACATGTCGCCCAGGCGGCCGACCGTGACCACCAGGACGGCCTGGACGAGCCGGTATCCCATGATCATCCACAGCAGGTAGCTGACGTTGCCCGGCGCCAGCGGGTCCAGGTGGATGCCGCGGAAGATGGCCGGCAGCGCGATGATGACGATGGATCCGTCCAGCGCCGACATGAACACGGCGGCGGTCGTGTTCGACAAGGCCACCCACTTGTAGCGGTCGCCCGGTCCCGCCGCCGGCCGCCGGCCGCCTGGCCGTTGTCGTGGCTGCGCCCGGCCGGCCGCATCAGATGCTCTGCGCCAGCCGCTCGAGCAGCGGCGCGGCCGCCTCCAGCTGCCTGACTTCCGAGGGCGTGAACCCGGCGGCGAGCGCCTTCGCCAGCCGCTCGGTCCGCGCGTTCCGCTTGCTCTGCAGCACCTGGCGCCCGGCGCCGGTGACCGACAGCAGCACCCGCCTGCCGTCACCCGGGTCGGGCCTGCGCTCAACGAGACCACGTGCCTCGAGCGCGCCGAGCGTCGCCCCCATCGACTGCGGGCTGATCTGCTCCAGCCGGGCCAGCGCGCTGGCCGTGGACGGGCCGCCACGGTCCAGGCGGGTGAGGGCCGCGCTCTCGGGCAACGTGAGCTCGCCTTCGCCCTGCACCTGGCGCAGCCGCCGAAGCAGCAGGCCGATGCTCGCCCGGAGCGCCCGGGCGACGTCGGTGACGTCCGGGTCCTGGGCCATATCCTAAGCCTAGACTTATAAGTCTAGGCTTAGCAAGTGCCCGGCCGCCGGAATCGGCGACGGCTCCACTTCCGCCCCAGCCCGCGTGAATGTGCCGATGTGCGGGCTATGGGCCGCCCAACGGCACATCTATCAAGAAAGCCCGGGCTGGCCGCCTGCCGTCGGCCCGCATCCGCCCGGCCTGCGCCTGCCCGTCAGCCCGGGCCCGCCTTCCCGGCCTGCGCCCCGGCCCGGGCCCCGTCCGCGGCCCGGCTCGCGGCCGCCCGGCCTGCGCCCGCCTCTCCGAGCCCGGCTCGCTGCCGCGGCCCCAACCTCGGAAGCCCCTCGCGAATTCGCGATATATCTTGCCGATCGGGACAGACGCGATGTATCTTGACACGCACGGGCATGACGGGGATGAAGCTCAGAAGGAGCGGACCATGTTCGAGCGATTTACCGACCAGGCGCGCCGGGTGATGGGCCTGGCCCAGGAAGAGGCCAAGGCGCGCAACTGCCGCCGCGTCGGCACCGAGCACCTTCTGCTCGGCCTCATTCAAGAACGTGAGGGGATAGCGCTCGCGGTACTGGAGTCGCTGGGGATCAGCCCCGAGATGGTTCGCCGGCAGGTAGAGGAGATCACGGGTCAGGGGCAGGCCCAGGAGCCGTCCGGCCGGGTACACCCAGTACACGCTGCGGGCCAAGAAGGCACTGGACCTGGCGCGGCGCGAGGCGCTGCAGCTCGGTCACCATCACATCGGCACCGAGCACATCCTGCTCAGCCTGATCCGCGAGGGCGAGGGGCCCGCCGCGCAGGCGCTGCTGGAACTCGGCGCGGACCTGAGCCTGGTCCGCCAGCAGGTGCTCCTGCTGCTCAGCGAGGACCCGGGCGAGGAGGAGCCGGGACTCCGTGCCTCCGGCTCCGGCTCCGGGCCCGGCTGGCGGGGAGAGCGGGCTGCTCGTCGAGATCCTCAGCCGGATCGAGGACCTGGACTCCCGGCTGTCGGCCGTGGAGCATCGGATGGGAACCGGGCCGGACACCCGCGATCTCGACCAGCAGATCGCCCAGGCCCGCCGCGACAAGGAATCGGCCGTCAGCGCCGAGGACTACGAGACCGCGGCGGCGCGACGCGATGCCGAACGGCAGTTGCTGGCCGACAAGGCCTCCCGCCAGAAGGAATGGGCCAGCGCGCACCTGGACCTGCCGGCCCTGGCCGACAAGCTGCACCGGCTGACGGACGAGGTCGGGCGGATGCGCGGCCTGCTCCGGCAGATGGGCATCGAACCGCAGGGCGGCGCCGCGTAGTTACCTCCCGTTCAGCGGGCAACCGCTCTGCCCGGGCGGGAGGGCCGGGCTGGCAGACTGGGCTGGTGACCTCCCCCGAGCCCGAGTTCGAGTTAGGAACCGACGGCCCCTCGCTCATTCTCGTCGGCGTGGACGGTTCGCGGACGTCGCTGCGGGCCGCCGCGTACGCCGCCGGGCTGGCGCGCAGGCAGCATTGCCGCCTGCTCGTCGTGTACGTGACCCGGCTGCTCGGCCAGCATCGGCGCGGCTCCCGGCGCGGCGGCCGCGATGTGCGAGGCGGCGTCGCAGGCCGCGAACGATCTGAAGCAGCAGTTTCAGGAACGGGCCGCGGAGATCGGACTCGACATGGAGTTCCGCGTGGTGACCGGGGATCCGTGGACGGAACTGAACCGCGCGGCCACCGAGACGAGGGCGGACGCCGTGGTGGTCGGCGCGTCCGAGCACGCCGGGCACCGGATCGTGGGGTCGCTGGCGACCCGGCTGGTCCGCGCCGGGAAATGGCCGGTGACCGTGGTCCCGTAGGGCTAACTGGGCTGGCCGACCGGCCCCGGATGGTGGGAATGGGCATGCTCGTCGGGGCCGCCGCCCATCATCTTGAGCATCGGCCGCCGCCGGACCGGAAGAAGCGCACCAGCAGCGCCGCCGCCAGCAGCAGGAAGACGATGTTGAGAACGGTCGTGTAGTTCCACTGGATGCTCTGCTCGGCGACCTTGGCGGCACGCTCCGCGGGGATCAGCCCGAGCACGCCGAACAGGAACTCCACGATGTACCCGGCGAGGACCATGGTGGCGTAGAAGATCGCGAGCAGCACCAGCATCATCCGCGTGCCGTAGTACTTCCGGTAGATGATCAGGATCGGGATGATGATCAGGTCGGCGAAGATGAACGCCACGACGCCGCCGAAGCTGATCCCGCCGTTCCAGAGCACCGCGGCCAGCGGCACGTTGCCGATCGAGCAGACGAAGCTGAGCAGCGAGATGACCGGGCCGATGACCGGCCCCCACAGCTTGGCCGCCAGCGGGTGGCCGGTCAGGAACAGGTGCTGCCAGAAGCTGTCCGGCACCCAGGCGGCGATCGCCCCGGCGATGAGCAGGCCGAGGACGATGTCACGCACGACGGCGGCCCACTCCATCACGAAGATGTGGCTGACCGAGGTGTAGCCGTCCCGGCTGAGCAGCCGCCGCCAGAAGCCGCCGGAGCGGTCCGCCGGGATGCTCATGTCCATCGCGGCGTGGCCTTCCATGGACCCGGCCCGCCCGAGTTCGGCCTGCCGCCTGGCCTCCTCGACCAGGCGGTCACCCACGAAGAGACGGAACGCCACGGCGAGGAGCACGATCATGATGATCGCCGCCGGCGTACTCCGCCACGGTGAACTGCCAGGAGAGCAGCAGCGCCAGGATGATGCCCAGCTCGATCACCAGATTGGTGCTGGCGATCTCGAAGACCATGGCCGCCGTGAAGTTTGCGCCCTTCCGGAACAGCGACCGGGCCAGGGCTACCGCCGCGTAGGAGCACGAGGATGAGGCCGCGCCGAGCCCGGTGGCCAGCGCCAGCGCCGATGGCCGGTCGCTGCCCAGGCGCCGGCTGATGGCCTCGCGGCGGACAACGGCCTGGACGATCGCGGAGAGGGTGAAGCCCAGGATCAGCGACCAGGTGATCTGCCACGTCATCGATCCGGCCTCGGCCAGCGCGTGGCCGAGCGCGTCAAGAACCGGCACGATCGGCCTCCTGGTCCGTGCCGGCTCCGAGGGCTGTACTGGTCCGGGGCCTGCGCCGGCTCCGGGGCCCGTGTCGGCCTCGGGAGCGGCGCCGGCTCCCGGGGGGGCCGCGATGGTCAGCAGCTGCCGCAGGCAGTGCTCGAGCAGCTGATGGGGGAAGCCGTCCCTCAGCCGGTAGAAGACCATGCGGCCGTCCTTGCGGAAGCTCACCAACCCGGCCAGGCGCAGCATCTTCAGCCCGTAGGACACCTGGTCCTCGGTCACATCAAGCGCGAGGGCAAGGTCGCCCACGCACAGTTCCTCGACCGTGACCAGGGCGAACAGGATCCGTGAGCGCACCGGGTCGGCCAGCATGCCCAGCAGGCCGGCCAGGCGACCGGCGTCGGCCACCGACAGCACGCCGTCCCGCGCGACGGCGACTCGCTCGGAGTTGACCGGATGCTCATGAGAGCGCGGCGTCACAGTGATCTCCCACTCAAGTTCTTCCGTTCATCCGTATGATCGCACGGATATCCGGATTAATCAACAACGGGCGATGATCAGCGCCAACGAGGGTCTCGAGGTGCCGCTGGGATAATCGGTGCCAGTGTGACTGGTGCCATTCCCGCCGCCCGGGGACAGCGGGACTGATATGCTCCCCCGGGCCACGTTCCAGGGTCACGCGCCGAACTAATCGCCGGTTCGAGCCGTCGTATTGTTATAGGTTCGTACTCTACGTCCGGTACAACCTTCCCAGAGCTCGCGCGTCTCAACGCTGCAGGCTTGCGGCGCAGGACCGCGGCACGATCCTGCATTCTCCTGGAGGGGGATCATGAGCAATCAAGGATACGGAAGAAACCCGGCCGACTACGGTCCCCTGCCGGGGCAGGAAGCGGCCTACGGACAGGAGGCATATCCAGGTCAGGGAGCAGCGTACGCGGGCCAGGACGAGGGATACGGTCAAGCGGGCTACGCCACCCAGGGCGCGGGATACTCCACGCAGGGGATGGGATACGCCGAGCAGGGCGCAACCACGCACAGCCCTGCATCGCACGCCAGCGCGAAGGGATTCGTAGGCTCGCTGTTCGACTTCGGGTTCACCTCGTTCGTGACGCCCAAGGTCGTCAAGGTCGTGTACGTGCTTATCATGGCCGGGCTGGCACTGGTCGAGGTTGCGTACTTGATCTTCGCCTTCAAGGCGAGCCCGGTATTCGGCATAATCTCGCTGGTCATCTTGTGCCCGCTGTCCTTCTTCGTATACCTGGCGTTGTGGCGCATACTTCTGGAGTTGTTCATCGTCGTCTTCCGGATCGCGGATGACATTCGGTCCATCCGCGAGCGCGGCGACATTCGCTAATCCGGATCGCGAGGTCTTGATTCACGACCACGCCTATACAGGATCGATCCGATCAAAGGGATCCCGCGGGTGCGGAATACTCGCGGGATCCTCGCGTCAGCGGGACCCCGGCCCTCTTCCGGCCGCATCGCCATGAGCGGCCATCGTGCGCGGCTGCGCCACGGCGGGCCGCGGGTCCAGCGCGCCGCAGGCAGAGCACAGAGAAATGCTTCGAGACCTGGCCGGGTCGGCTGTTAGCCTTGGCCAGCTTGACGGCCCCTGACGGCCGCTGAGCGCGGCCCGGCCGGGCGGGCCGGGCGGGCCGCGGGCGCGAAGCGAAACCGGGGTGAGCCCGCGTGCTCCTGACGATCTCGACCACGCACCGGCCAGCAACCGACCTGGGATTCCTCCTGCACAAGAACCCTGGCCGTCACCACGTCGCCGAGCTCAGCTTCGGCACCGCCCACGTGGTCTACCCGGAGGCGTCCGACGAGCGCTGCTCGGCCGCCGTCCTGGTCGACGTCGACCCGGTCGGCCTGGTCCGGGACGCGCGCGGCACCCGGTCCCCGGTCTCGAGATTCGCACTCGGCCACTATGTGAACGACCGGCCGTACGTGGCGTCGTCGTTCCTCTCCGTGGCCCTCGGCCGGCTGTTCGGCACCGCGATGAGCGGCCGCAGCAAGGAACGGCAGGAACTGGCCGACCAGCCCATCCCGCTGGAGGCGTGGCTGCCGGTCGCGGCCTGCCGCGGCGGGGAAGACCTGGCCCGGCGCCTGTTCGAGCCGCTCGGCTACGCGGTCAAGGCGCGGGCGCTGCCGCTGGACCCGCAGTTCCCCGACTGGGGCGACAGCCGGTACCTGTCGTTGCGCCTGGAGGCCCGGGTGCGGCTGCGCAACCTGCTGGAGCACCTGTTCGTGCTGCTGCCGGTGCTCGATGACGACAAGCACTACTGGGTCGGGGCCGACGAGGTGACCAAGCTGCTGCGCCGCGGCGGCCAGTGGCTCGCGGCGCATCCGGACCACGAGCTGATCGCCCGGCGCTACCTGCGCCACGACCAGCGCCTGACCAGGGACGCGCTGGCCATGCTGTTCGCGGACGAGGCCGGCGACCCGGACCGCAGCGACGAGGAGAACGACGCGCGCGAGCAGGCGGCGGAGTGCCAGCCCGGCCAGCATGCCCCGCTGCACGCTCAGCGCCTGGCGGCCGTGCTCGGCGTGATCACCGCCAGCGGCGCCCGGAGCGTGCTCGACCTCGGCTGCGGGTCCGGCAGGCTGCTCGCCGAGCTGGTGAAGCAGCGCGGGCTGCAGCGGATCGTCGGCCTGGACGTCTCCTGCCGCGCCCTGGAGCTGGCCGGCCGCCGGCTGCACCTCGACCGCATGACGCCCCGGCAGCGGGAGCGGGTGGAGCTGCTGCACGGCTCGCTCACCTACCGGGACGCCCGCCTGCGCGGTTTCGACGCCGCCGCCGTGGTCGAGGTCGTCGAGCACCTGGACCCGCCCCGGGTCAGCGCGTTCGAGAATGCCCTGTTCGGGCACGCCCAGCCGGACACGGTGGTCCTGACCACGCCGAACGCGGAGTACAACGTGCTCTTCGAGGGGCTGCCCGCCGGGAGCTTCCGGCACGCCGACCACCGCTTCGAGTGGACCCGCGCGCAGTTCGCCGAGTGGGCGCAACGGGTCGCGGCCCGCCACGGCTACCGGGCCGAGCTGTCCGGGATCGGGCCCGAGGGCACCGGGCCGGACGGGACCGGGCTCGGCTGCCCCTCGCAGCTGGCGGTGTTCCGGCGATGACCGTCGTCACGATCCCCGACCTCTCCCTGGTGGTCCTGGTCGGCGTCACCGGTTCCGGCAAGTCGACCTTTGCCGGGCGGCACTTCCTGGCCACCGAGGTGATCTCGTCGGACTTCTGCCGCGGGCTGGTCAGCGACGACCAGAACGACCAGTCGGCCACCGCCGACGCCTTCGACGTGCTGCACTTCATCGCGGGCAAGAGGCTGGCCGCGGGCCGCCTGACGGTGATCGACGCCACCAGCGTCCAGCCGGGCGCGCGCAAGCCGCTGATCGAGCTGGCCCGGCGGCATCACGTGCTGGCCGTCGCGATCGTCCTCGACGTGCCCGAGGCGGTCTGCGCGGCGCGCAACTCGGTCCGCCCCGACCGCGCGTTCGGGCCTCACGTGCTGCGCCAGCAGCAGGCCCAGCTCCGCCGCAGCGTGCGTGACCTGCGCCGGGAGGGGTTCCACCGGGTCGTAGTGCTGCGCGGCGAGGCCGAGGTGGACGGGGCGGTGATCGAGCGGGAACCGCTGTGGAACGACCGGCGGGCCGACCACGGGCCGTTCGACATCATCGGGGACGTGCACGGGTGCTTCACCGAGCTCACGGCCCTGCTCGGCAGGCTCGGCTACGAGGTCGACGCCGGCGGCGCCTCGGCCCGGCACCCCGAGGGCCGCACGGCGGTCTTCGTCGGCGACCTGGTCGACCGCGGGCCGGCCACGCCCGCCGTGCTGCGGCTGGTGATGGGCATGACCGCCGAGGGCTCCGGCCTGTCGGTGGCCGGCAACCACGAGGCCAAGCTGGTGCGGGCGCTGCGCGGGCGCCAGGTCACGGTCACCCACGGCCTGGAGCTGAGCCTGGCCCAGCTCGCGGCCGAGCCGCCCGGGTTCAGCGAGCAGGTGGCCGCGTTCGCCGACGGGCTGCTCGGCCACGTGGTCCTCGACGACGGCCGGCTGGTGGTCGCGCACGCCGGGCTGCCCGAGGCCATGCACGGGCGGGCGTCGGCCGCGGTCCGGGCCTTCGCCCTGTACGGCGACACCACCGGCGAGACCGATGAGTACGGGCTGCCGGTGCGGTATCCGTGGGCCCAGGACTACCGCGGCCGCGCCATGGTCGTCTACGGGCACACGCCGGTGCCCGAGCCCGAGTGGGTGAACGGCACGATCTGCCTGGACACGGGCTGCGTCTTCGGGGGGAGCCTCACCGCGCTGCGGTACCCGGAGCGCGAGCTGGTGTCGGTGCCGGCCGGCGCGGTCTACTACCAGCCGGCCCGCCCGCTCGCCGCCGCTGGACCCGGCCGCCGCCGCTGGCCCGGGTACCGCGGCGGGCCCGCTGGACGAGCGGGAGCCCGCCGAGCTCGACGTCGCCGACGTCACCGGCAAGCGGATCATCGAGACCCGGCTGACCGGGTCGACGGTGACCATCCGCGAGGAGAACGCCGCCGCCGCCCTGGAGGTGATGAGCCGGTTCGCCGTCGACCCGCGCTGGCTGATCTACCTGCCGCCGACCATGTCGCCGCCGGCGACGTCCGACGCTGACGGGCTGCTGGAGCACCCCCGGGAGGCGCTCGGCGCGTACCGGGCGGCGGGAGTGACCGACGTGGTCTGCGAGGAGAAGCACATGGGCTCGCGGGCGGTCGTGATCGCGTGCGCGGACGAGTCCGTGGCGGCGCGCCGGTTCGGCATCCCCGGCGCGGGACCCGGCATGATCTACACCAGGACCGGGCGGGCGTTCTTCGGCGACCGGGCCGTGGAGCGCGAACTCCTGCGCCGGGTCACCGCCGCGATCGGCGCGGCGGGCCTGTGGGAGGAACTCGGCACCGACTGGCTGGCCCTGGACTGCGAGCTGCTGCCCTGGTCGGCCAAGGCCGGCGAGCTGCTCCGCGGCCAGTACGCGCCGGTCGGCGCCGCGGCCACCGCGACGCTGGACGCGGAGGCCGAGGTCCTGGCGGCAGCCGCGGCGCGCGGCGTGGACGTGGCCGGCCTGCTGCAGCGCGCCCGGGAGCGCGGCGCCGCGGCGGCCGGGTTCGTGGCCGCCTACCGCCATTACTGCTGGCCCGTCGGCTCGGTCGACGACCTCAGGCTCGCGCCGTTCCAGGTTCTCGCCGGGGAGGGCGCGGTGCACGCCCTGCGCGGCCACGGCTGGCATCTCGACGTGCTCGGCCGGCTCTGCGACCGCGACCCCGGCACGCTGCGGCGCACCCGGTCGGTCACGGTCAGGCTCGGCGATCCGGCCAGCGAGCAGGCGGCCACCGCGTGGTGGCAGGAGCTGACCGCCGCGGGCGGCGAGGGCATGGTGGCCAAGCCCGCCGGCGTCGTCCACCGCGGGCCGAAGGGGCTGGCCCAGCCGGGCATCAAGTGCCGCGGCCCGGAGTACCTGCGCCTGATCTACGGGCCCGAGTACTCGGCCGGGCCGAACCTGTCCCGGCTGCGCTCCCGCAGCCTCGGCCACAAGCGGTCACTGGCCCTGCGCGAGTTCGCCCTGGGCATCGAGGCGCTGGAGCGGTTCACGGCCGGCGAGCCGCTGTACCGGGTGCACAGTGCGCGTTCGGCGTGCTGGCCTTGGAGAGCGAGCCCGTGGACCCCCGGCTGTGAGCGATAGCCTCGTCCCGAACGGCTGGCCGAGATGATTTTCCCTAACGAGAAGGAGCGGGCCGATGACCGACCGCCCCGGCTGGCCCGGTGCCGGGCGGAACCCCGGCCGGGCGCCGGCGGTGATCGCCATCGGGCTGGCCGCCGTCGCGCTCGCCGCCTCCGTCTCCGCCTGCGCCGGGCCCGGCCGCCCCGCCGGCGGCCAGCAGTGCGTCGCAGCCGTCCGGCCAGCCAGCGAGCCTCCCGGCGGCGTCGACGCCGGACATTCCCGGGCTGCCCGGGGAGGCCAGCCACGGGACAAGTCCCGCGAGCCCGGCTACCGGCCCGGACGCGCTGCCGCTGGCCGGGAAGATCATCGGCATCGACCCGGGACACAACGGCGGGAACTTCACCGACCCGGGCGCCATCGCGCACCTGGTCTGGAACGGCACCGCGTGGGAGACCTGCGACACCACCGGCACGACGACCGACGGCGGCTACCGCGAGGCGCAGTTCACCTTCGACGTCGCCCGCTACCTCCGGGCCGACCTGCGCCGGGACGGCGCGCGCGTGGTGATGACCAGGACCAGCAACAACGGTGTCGGGCCCTGCGTCGACCGCCGCGCCCAGATCATCGACGACGCCCGCGCGAACGTCGCGGTGGACATCCACGCGGACGGCGGGCCCGCGTCCGGCCGCGGGTTCACCATCCTGGAGCCGGTCGCCGACGGGCCCAACGACACGGTGATCGCGGCGTCGCAGCGGTTCGGCGACGACGTCCGGCAGGCCATGCTGGCGGGCACCGCGATGCCGGTGAGCGACTATATCGGCGTGGACGGCATCATGCCGCGCGATGACCTGGCCGGGCTCAACCTCACCACCGTCCCCAAGGTGCTGATCGAGTGCGGCAACATGCGCAACGCCACCGATGCCGGGCTGCTGGTGACCGCCCGCTTCCAGCAGCAGGTGGCCAGCGCGCTGCCGCGGCGGTCGTCCGGTTCCTGGGCTAGGCGGGCCGGACCGGCCGGTAGACGGGCTCCCACATCAGGGCCCGGACGCTGGCGCGCACGTCCCCGTCGAGCCGGGCCCGCGCCACGCCGTCCGCGGCCGCGGCCTGCGCCACCGCGGCGGCGACGGCGACCGAGGTCTCGCGCAGCGCCTCGACCCGGGGCAGCAACGGGGCGCCCGGCGTCTGGGTGTCGACCAGTTCCGACACCGCGTGCGCCGCGGCGGCCAGCATGTTGTCGGTCACCCGGCTGGCCCGGGTGGCGATGACGCCCAGGCCGAGCCCGGGGAAGATCAGCGCGTTGTTGGCCTGGCCGATCGTGTACCGGACCCCGCGGTAGTCGACGGGCGGGAACGGGCTGCCGGTGGCGACCAGGACCCGGCCCTCCGTCCACTGGATCAGGTCGGCCGGGGCGGCCTCGGACAGGGAGGTCGGGTTGGACATCGGCAGGATCACCGGCCGGTCGCAGTGCGCGGCCATGTCCCGGACGATGGGCTCGGTGAACGCCCCCGTCCGGGTCGAGGTGCCGATCAGGATCGTGGGGTGCGCCTGGTGCACCACCTCGGCGAGCCCGACACCGCCCAGCGAGGGGTCCCGCCGCCATCCCGCGACCTCGCCGGTGGCCCGCGCGTACCGGCGCTGGGATTCGGGCAGGTCCGGCGTGGCCGTGGTGATCAGGCCGGCCCGGTCGACCGCCCAGAACCGCGCCCGGGCCGCATCCTGCGACAGCCCGTCAGCCAGCATCGCGGCGGACAACTGGTCGGCGATGCCGGTCCCCGCGGTGCCCGCCCCGAAGATCACGATCCGGTGCCCGGCCAGCCCGACCCCGGTGGCCCGGACCGCGGCCAGCACCGCAGCCAGGTTCACGGCCCCGGTGCCCTGGATGTCGTCGTTGAAGGTGAGCGTCTGGTAGCGGTACCGGTCCAGCAACCGCCGGGCGTTGCTCACCCCGATGTCCTCCCAGTGCAGCAGCGCCTGGGGGAACAGCTTCCCGACCGCCGAGACGAACAACTCCAGGAAGCGGTCGTACTCGTCGGGGGGCACCCGGGGGTGCCGGTTGCCGACGTAGAGCGGGTCGTCGATCAGGCTCTGCCGGTCGGTGCCCACGTCGAGCATGACCGGCAGGGCCCGGTCCGGGTCGATGCCCGCGGCCGCGGTGTACACGGCGAGCTTGCCGACCGCGATGCCGATCCCGCCCACGCCCCAGTCGCCGATGCCGAGGATCGCCCCGGCGTCGGTGGCCACGACCAGGTCCACCTCTCCCGGGCCCAGGCCGGCCGCGGCCAGCGAGGTCTCGACCAGCTCGGGCTGGTCCACAGACAGGTAGACGCCGCGCGGGCGGCGGTACTCCCGGCTGTACTGCTCGATGGCCTGCCCGACCGTGGGGGTGTAGACGATCGGCAGCATCTCGGTGAGATGGCTGATCAGCAGCCGGTAGTACAGCACCTCGTTGCGGTCGTGCACCTCGTTCAGCAGCACGTTCCGCGCCAGGTCGGTGGCCTGGCGCTGGTACTGCGCGTAGACCCGTGACGCCTGCGCGTCCAGGGTCAGGTGGCCGGACGGGATCAGCCCGGTGAGGCCGAGATCACGGCGCTCGTCGCCGCTGAACGCGGTCCCCTTGTTGATCCGCGGGTCGGCGAGAATCTGCCGTCCGCGCAGCGTGGTGTGCCAGGCACCGTCGGATCCCAGCCAGACCGTCTCCATCGAAGGCCCTCCTGGGGGTTAGGACGGGGCAGCCGCTTCCACGGTAAGGCTTCCCCGCCGCGGCTGCCGCAACTCCCAGGCGCCCAGCGCGCACAGCACCACGGCCGCGATGACCGCGCCGAGCCTGACGCCGGGGGACAGGTCGAGGCCCACGAACGCGATAACCCGGGTCAGCTCGTGCGGATGCCGGTGGGCCGCGCCGGTGGCCACGGCCATCGCCGCGGGGACCGCGCGGACCAGCGCCAGCCAGTCCAGCCGGGACGCCGGGAACACGGCCAGCAGGCAGAACGCGATGGCGTCGTACCAGGGCCGCTGCAGCGGCCAGATCAGGAGCCAGGCCAGCATCAGCACCAGGGCCGGGCGGACGGCGGGTAGTTGCGAGGGCCCGGGCAGCAGCCGCCAGGCCAGCAGCCCGGCCATGGCCACGCAGGCCACGGCCGCGATCAGCTCGAGCCCGGCGGGCATGCCCGAGTACCCGAACGACGGATAGAACAGGCGCCAGAAGCTGTCGAACGTCACCAGGTTCCCGCTACGCCGCACCAGGTCGGCCAGCGCCTGCGGCCCGGCGATCACGTATCCGGGCACCAGGGCCAGCACACCGCCGGCCGCGGCCGCGGCCAGGGCCTTCACCGAGTGCCGGGCCGACCAGGCGAGCGCCAGCGCGAGCGGGGCGAGCGGGCTCTTGACCGCGATGGCCGCGCCCACGAACAGGCCCGCGACCAGGGCGCGGCCGGGTCCGAGCCGGGCCCCCGGGGATGGCACGCGGGCGATCAGGATGCCGAAGATGCCGAGGCAAGCGCCCAGCCCGTCGGCGTGCGCGCCGGCCACGACCGCCCACAGCATCAGCGGGTTCACCGTCCACAGCAGGTGCGCCCGGGCCCGGGCCGCCGGGTCGCCGGACAGCAGCCGGTCCAGCGCCAGCGCGACCGCGCCGAAGCACAGCGCGAACAGCAGCTTCAGCCAGAAGATGATGTAAGCGATGTTGGTGCCGCCCAGCTTCGCCGCCGCCCAGTCGGCGGTGATCGCCACCGGGCCGTACAGCGCGGGGTCGGACTGCCAGTTGCGGGTCGTCTGCTGGCCGATCGGATCGCCGGTCGCGCGAAGCTGCTGCGGCGTCATCACGTAGGGGTTGTGGCCGAGCACAGTGATCCGGCCGTAGGCCGCGTAGCTCAGGCTGTCGGTGGAGCCGGCCGGGGGCAGCAGGGCCAGCACGGCAATCGCGGTCACCGCGGCCGCCGCCAGCAGCCGCAGGTTCGGCCGGGCACCACGCCGGACCGCGAGCAGGCCGAGGCCCACGCCGGCCGCGCCGAGGGCGATCGCGGTGTAGCTGGCCGCGGTCACCGTCAGCTGCGAGAGGTGCAGCGGCAGCCACAACGGCGGGTCCGGCCAGGTCCGCGGGATCATCGGGATCACGGCGCTCGGCCCGGCCACCGACACGGCGATCATCAGCAGCACGGAGATGGCGATGGAGACCGCGGAGATCCAGCCGGGAAATCCCGAACGCAACGCGGGCGGGGCGGGCCTGAGCGGCGGGACGACCCGAGGTACGGCGGGCGGACCAGCGGTCGTCGTCACTCCGCCCTGCCCGCGCCCGTCCGCCACCACGCCCCGTACCGTTATCGATGCTGCCGAAGATCCCTTTGCTGAAATTACTTGAAGAAATCAGTGGCCGTCGGGCCGGAACGGCCCGTTGACCCGATCTTTGCTAAGCCCAGAAAACAGTTTTGGAAACCTGTGTTTTGCCGTTTGCCTTCTCATCCGCTGGCCTCACGCCCAGAGCACGTGGGCGGGTCGTGGGGAGCATGAAAGGGCTCAGTGGTGCGCGGCTATGAGGGTTTGCAAAGCTAAGGGCTTGCAAAGCTAAGAGTCTGTAAAGCTAAGGGTTTGCAAAGCTAAGGCTTTGCAAATTTAGGTTTTGCAAAGTTAAGGGTTTGCAAAGCTAAGGGTTTGCAAAGCTAAGGGCGCGCGCAACGCTAAAGGGCGGCGCGTCGAACGATGAGGCGGCGTGTGCCTGCTACGGGGTGGCCTGCGCGGACCAGATCGCGCGGACGGCGTCGATGGTGTCGGCCTCGGCCGGGCTCTTGTCGGGCCGGAACCGCAGCACGCGGGCGAACCGGAGGGCCAGGCCGCCCGGGTAGCGGCGGCTGGCCTGCACCCCGTCGAACGCGATCTCCACGACCAGTTCGGGACGCACTCTGACGACCCCGTACGCCTCGCGGCGGTCTTTCCCCTCGGGCCAGCGTTCGGCCGGATCGGCCAGGCCGAGCAGCCTGGTGGTCTGCCAGGCCAGCATCTCGTCGGTCAGGCCCTTGAAGGTCTTGCCCAGCATGACCAGGCCGCCCGTTTCCGGGTCGCGCGCCCCGAGATGCAGGTTGGACAGGACGCCGCGACGCCGCCCGTGCCCCCATTCGGCCGCGAGAATGACCAGGTCCAGCGTGTGCCGGGGTTTTACCTTGATCCACTCGCTGCCCCGGCGCCCGGCCCGGTACGGCGAGTCCAGGGACTTCAGGACGACCCCTTCGTGGCCGCGGGCGATCGCGTCGGCGAGGAAGGCCTCGGCCGCGGCCGGGTCCGCGGTCACGAGGCGGGGGGTCAGCAGCGCGGCCGGCGCGATCCGGGAGAGCTGGCGATGCCGCTCGCTGGCCGGCGCGTCGATCAGGTCGGCGCCGTCCAGGTGCAGCAGGTCGAACAGGAACGGCGTGAGCGGGGTCTGCGCCCGCTGCCGGCCGACGTCGGCCTGGCTCGCGGTCCGGGCGGCGGTGACCTGGAACGGGCGCGGCCGTCCGTCCGGGGTGAGCGCCACCGCCTCGCCGTCCAGAACCGCGTCGGTCACCTCGAGGGACATGGCGGCCTCGGCGATCTCGGGGACCCGCGCGGTGATGTCCTCCAGCGTGCGGGTGAACACGGCCACCTGGCCGCCGGACCGGTGCACCTGGATCCGGATGCCGTCGATCTTCCATTCCGCCGCCGCCGGGCTGATCCGGTCCAGGGCCGCGGCGATATCCGGCGCGGAAGCCGCCAGCATCGGCCGGACCGGCCTGCCGACGCGCAGCGTGAAGCCGCGCAGGGCCGCCAGCGCCTGATCCGCGGAACCAGGAGTGCTCAGCGCCGCCTGGGCCACCTCGGGCAGCGACCCGCCCAGTTGGTGCGCGCGCCGGACCTCCTCCGTGGGCACGCCCGCCGCCCTGGCCACGGCGTCGGTCATGACACCCTCGAGCGCGCCCTGCCCGAGATCCCCGGCCAGCAGCCGGACCAGGAACTCCCGCTCCCGCGGCGTGGCGCGGGCGAAGAGCCCGGTGAGCAGCCTGCGCCGCTCGGCCTGGGAGCCCGGCCCGGTCACCGCGCCGATCTCCTCGAATGCGGCGTCAACGTCGGCCAGGGACAGGGCCGCCTGGTCCTGCGGCGCCGCGGCATTGTCCGCAGCCGCGTCCACGGCGGCGCGGACGGTGACGTCGGCGGTGGCCGGGGCCCGGAGCATCTCGCCGACCGCGGCGTACCCCACGCCGATCTGGCCCTGCAGCAGCTCCCCGGACAGGAAGGCCACCGCCACGGTGACCTCGCCGGGCGGTACGCGACCGAGCAACGCCGCGATCTGCTCGATCTTGGCGTTGCGCGCGGAGGTGGCCGTCACGGCCGCCGACACCTCAACGACCTCGTTCAGCAGCACACAGAGATTCTGCCCGACCCGGAGCCGCGGCAGCGAAACGCGTCCGGGCCGCGGCCGCGCCGGTTACAGCGAGCCCTTCTCCTTCGCGATCCGCGCGGCGTCGGCGCGGTTGCGGGCGCCCAGCTTCTGGATCGCGGCCGATAGGTGATTGCGCACGGTGCCGGGCGACAGGTGCAGCCGGTCGGCGACGGTCGCGATGGTGTCGTGCCCCGCCGCCGCGGCGAGCACGTCGGTCTCGCGCTGGCTCAGCGGGCTCTCGCCCTCGGTCAGCGCGGCCGCAGCCAGCGCGGAATCGACCACGCGCTCCCCGGCCGCCACCCGGCGGATGGCCTCGGCGAGTTCGGCCGCCGGGGCGTCCTTCAGCAGGAAGCCACTGGCGCCCGCCGCCATCGCCGCGCGCAGGTAGCCGGGCCGCCCGAAGGTCGTTACGATCACGATCTTCCCGGGGAAGCCCGAAGCCGTGAGCAGCCGCGCTACCTCGATGCCGCCCGGGCCGGGCATCTCGATGTCCAGGACGGCCACGTCGGGCTGGTGCTTGCGCGCCATCGCCAGCGCCTCGTCGCCGCCGGCCGCCTCGGCTACCACGTGGATATCGGGCTCGAGTTCGAGCAGCGCCACCAGGGCCTGCCGGACCATCGTCTGGTCTTCAGCGATCATGATGCGCAAGCTCATGTGTCCATGATGACGGGCGGGCCCACCGCGGTGGGCCCGCCCGCGCCCGTGCTGGCCGCGGCTAGCTGCTGGCCGCCGGGCTGGTGGTCGGGCTGCTACCGCTGCCCGGCCCGTGCTGGCCGCCCGGGCTGCCGCCAGACATGTGAGTGCACTTGCCCTTCTTCATGGCTGGCGTGCTGGGCTGCGCTGCAGCCGTCCCGGGAGCGCGCCGCTGCGGCAGTGTCGGTCGTTCGCGACGCCGACGTGGCCGCAGCGGCCTTGGCCGTGTGGGTGGGGGCGGCCGTCGTGGCCGCGTCGGCACCGGTCAGGCTCAGCCCGAGGGCCAGGCCTCCGGCGAGGGCGCCGGCCGCGACCGCCGTCCCCACGAGTGGTCGGACGATTCCCATGCGGTTCTCCTCTGCCTGCTGTTCGCGTCCGCGGCCTGCGAGAAGGCCGCGGGACGGGCCGGGTGGCCCGCCGCGATCAGTAGACGAGCCGAATCTGGGCGCGATCTCGACGCCGACTATCACGGCGCGCTGAATCGGCGGGCCGGAATCCGGACGAGAAGGCTGGAAGCCCTTGCCCCCGCGACCCTCGCCCACGCTGATCTCCGCGCCGATGTTGCGGGCCCGCTCGGTCAGCCCGGTGAGGCCGGACCCGTGTCCACTGCCCCGGCCGGCACCGTCCCCGTAGGGCCCGGGCGGCCCGGAACCGGGGCCGGATCTCCAGGCCGGACCGATCCCGTCGTCGGCGACCTCGGCGGTCGCCTCGTCAGCCCCGGCCGTGATCGTGATCGTCACCTTCCGCGCGCCCGAGTGCCTGACCACGTTCGTGGCACCTTCCCGCACCGCCCACGCGAGCAGCGCCTCCGCTTCCGGAGCCAGCTCGATGGACGCCGGCACGCGCACCTCGGCGTCCATCCCCGCGGCGGCGAGCATCTGGCGCGCCTCGGCCAGTTCCGCGGCCAGAGTGGGCTGACGGTAGCTGGTTACCGCCGCGCGGACCTCGCCGAGCGACCGGCGCGCCACGGCCTCCATGTCGGTGACCTCCCGCGCCGCGCGATCCGGGTCGGTACCGATCAACCGTCCGGCCAGCTCGGCCTTCAGGGTGATCAGCGAGAGGCTGTGCCCGAGCAGGTCGTGCAGGTCCCGCGCGATCCGCAGCCGCTCGTCGGCGACCGCCATCCGGGCCAGCTCGGCGCGGGTCTCGCGGAGCTTGCCCACGAGCTCGACCCGGCGCGCGGCCGAGTACCCGAAGAACGCGGCCAGCACCGGCCCCAAACTGACATCCAGGCTGCTGCCGTAGTTGATGCCGTGGTAGAGACCGACGCCCAGGCCGCCTGCGGCGCAGCAGGCGGCGCCGGTCACCGCGGCCCGCGGAGATTGCGCCAGGCGCCCGGCGGCAGCGGCGGCGATGAAGATCGCGCCGACCCAGTTCAGGCCGCCCACGATCAGGATGGAAAGGCCGAGCACCACGATGATGACCACCCAGGCCGTGGCCATGCGGCCGCGCGGCGGCGGCCCTGGGGCCATGACCACCCGGCTGAACAGCACGATGAGGATGACCGTGGCCGGGGCGAGGAAGGCGACCTGCGCCAGCGTGGGCCTCGGCCTGGAGAAGAACGGGGCCACCAGGAAGAACGCGACGATGACACAGATCACCAAGCGGCGGGTGGACGACCACCGATCGGCCTGGTCGTCGACGTCGTCGGCGACCAGCACCTGCGCAGCGCGTGTCCCCGGCGGTCCGGCCTGCGGGGCCGCGCCGTCCGGGGGCTCGTCGGTGCCGTGCATACGGACATCATGCCTTCCGTGGCCAGGCGGGCGGTGGTGTGACCTGGCTGGGGTGGGTGTGGTTCCCGGGCCGGATCAGGCGGCGCTCTCACTGCGCCAGCGCCGGGCCGCTATCAGGCCGAGCCCGGCCGTCCAGGCTGCGAGCACGGCGATATTCGTCAGGCCGAGCGCGCGGCCGGCCGCGGCATTCCAGCCCAGCTGCGCGAGGTGGTAGCTGGGCAGCGCCTTGCCGATCAGCTGCATGCCGTGCGGCAGGCTGCTCCACTGGATGAAGATCCCGCCCAGGAACGCCAGGACCAGGAGCGTGATCATCTGCGCCACCTGGGCGGTCTGGCTGTCGAACATCAGGCCGATGACCAGGCCGAGGGCGCAGAACGGGATCGCGCCGAGCACCAGCACGGTCACGAGCAGGGCCAGCCGGCCCGCGGCGAGGTGCACGTGGCCATAGGTCAGGGCCAGCGCGATGAGCACGGCCAGCCCGGGAATGATCAGCAGGATGGCCTGGATCAGCTTCGCGGCAAACCAGCCGGGGGTGCTGATCGGCGAGACCCGCAGCTGGCGCATCCAGCCGTTGCCCCGCTCCCTGGCCAGCTGCGGGCCGCTGGCGAACATCGCCGAGCCCATGCCCGAGTACACGGCCATGGACACCAGCAGCAGCGTCGCGACCGTGAGGCCCTGCGATACGCCGTGCTGCTTGGCGTAGATCAGGTACAGCAGCACCGGGAATGCGATCAGCATCACCAGGAACCGGACGTTACGCAACGTCCGCACGATCTCGAAGCGCAGGAACGCGATCATGGGTCAGCTCGCCTTCGTCATCGGAGAGGGGTGGGAAGAGGCCGGGGAGGGGTTGTCGTCATCGCTGGTGAGGGCCAGCAGGGCTTCCTCGAGGCCGCCGCCGCCGACCTCCAGGCCACGGACCGGGCGGGCGAGCGCGTACAGGGCGGGCAGCGTGGCATCGGCGTCCCCGGACCGGATGGTCACGGCGTCGCCGTCGGCCGAGACGCCGCTGACGCCGGGCAGCCCGAGCAGCACCGAGGTGTCCGGTGCCGGAGTGCTGAAGCGGATGGTCCTGACGGAGGTGTACGCCTTGATCTGGGCCGGGGTGCCGTCGGCCAGCACCCGGCCGTGGCTGACCACGATGATCCGGCTTGCGTTCGCGTCGGCCTCATCCAGGTAGTGGGTGGCGAACAGCACCGTGGTGCCCTGCCCGGCGACGGTCTGCACCGACTGCCAGAAGCCGCGCCGCGCCTCCACGTCCAGGGCCGCGGTGGGCTCGTCGAGGAAGAGCAGCTCGGGCAGGCCGGCCAGGGCGAGCGCGAAGCGCACCCGCTGGGTCTGGCCGCCGGAGAGCTGTTCGACCCGCCGGCCGGCGAGCTCGGTGAGCCCGGCCAGCCTGAGCAGGTCGGCCTGGCTGCGCTTGCCCCGGTAGAGCTGGCGGAACAGGCCGATCAGCTCCGAGACCTTCGCGCCCTCGGGCAGGCCGCCGGTCTGCATCATCCCGCCGATCTTCCCCGCGGCGGCCGCGTTCGCCGGGGTCGTGCCGAGCACCCGGACCTGGCCCGAGGTCGGCGCGCGCAGGCCGAGCATGGTGTCGATGGCGGTGGACTTGCCGGCCCCGTTCGGGCCGAGCAGGGCGACGGTCTCGCCCCGGGCGATCTCGAAGCTGACGTGATCGAGCGCGGTGACCCGGCCGTTGTAGACCTTCACCACGTCGCGGAACGCGACGGCGGGGCCCGCGTCAGCGCTTGCTGTCCTCATGACAGCCACGCTAGGTGCGCGCCGGGGCCGGGCCATGTGCCGAGGATCACGAACCCGGCATGACACATGTCACGGCCCGCCGGGTCAAGGGCGGGCCGGATCGGTCAGGTCAGGATGTGCGCATCCGCCCGTTGGCCGCGGATTCCTCCACGTCGGCACCGCCGTTGGCCTGGCTGCGGGCCGCCTCGTCCGATGGCTGCGCGTAGCCGGCGTCGGTGTCCGGGCTCGGCGTGGCGCTGTCGGCGGTCATCTGGTCCTCGGCCCCGAAGGTCTCGGGTTCTGGCCGGCGCTTCAGCATGATCGCGGCGGCCGCACTGCCCGCGGCGGCGAGCAGACCGATTCCGGCCAGCACCCACGGCCAGCGCGACCGCTTCGGCGGTGGCGGCGGGGGGTCGTCCAGCCGGTGCGCGGCTTCGATCAGGGCGGCCGAGACCGCCGGCGCGACCTGGTCACGCACCGCGTAGCCGGCCTGTTCCACGCGCGGCGCCGCCCACACGCGCGCACTGCGGACGCGAGGGTTGGCCCAGGCCACGACGACGTCGGCGCCCTGCCGGGCCGCGAGGCCGGCGCTCCTGGCCACGGGCACCATCTGCGCGTAGGTGTTCCTGGCCACCGGCACCAGCTGCGCGTAGGTGTCGAGCGCGCGCTGTTTCGCTCGCTCATTCCAGGCAGCAGAAGTATCATTCCTGGTCATAAGGGACACTTGAACCTCCCGTGAGTCGTCATGACAGTCACACTTCCCCCCCGGCCTGCTGGTCAACCTTTATCAGCCCAGATCGCCACGCCGGCCGGGAGGCCCGGAACCACCTCGCCGCCCTGACCGGAAGGGCGGGCCAGGTCCCGGCAAGGGGATGGGTGATCCCGGAGGGAAGGGGCGGAGCCGACCCGGGGACGGGAGGGCGGACGGCTAGGTCGTGGAGAGCTGGCGGAGGAGCCGTGGAGAGGACGAAGGGGTTCACCGGGGCCGGGCATCGTGGTTTGAGCACCGGGACCGCAGCCATAGTCTGGCGTGCGAGGATTCTGTCCATGACTAACACGCTCACCGCAACGTTGCGGACCAACCAGGGAACGGTACAGGTCCGGCTCTTTCCCGATCAGGCGCCGAAGACCGTGCAGAATTTCGTCGAGCTCGCGGAGGGGTCGCGCGAGTGGACCGACCCCAGGACCAGGCAGCCCACGGCGGGCAGGCTCTACGACGGGACGATCTTCCACCGCGTGATCCCCAGGTTCATGATCCAGGGCGGGGACCCGCTGGGCACGGGAACCGGCGGGCCCGGCTACAAGTTCGCCGACGAGATTCATCCTGACCTGAGGTTCAACCGGCCGTACCTGCTGGCCATGGCCAACGCCGGCCCGGGCACCAACGGCTCGCAGTTCTTCATCACGGTGGTGCCGACGCCGCACCTGAACGGCAAGCACACCATCTTCGGCGAGGTCGTCGACGGCCGCGAGGTGGTCGACCGGATCAGCCAGACCCAGACCGACCGGAACGACCGCCCGGTGCAGGACGTCGTCCTGGAGTCGGTCTCGATCGAGCAGGAATCCGCAGGGTAGACGTGACAGCGGACGACGCCGAGTCTCCAGGCCCCGGCACCACCCCGAGCACGGGAGTCCCGACCTGTTTCCGGCACCCCGGCCGGGAGACCTACGTGTCCTGCGTGCGGTGCGGGCGGCCCGCCTGCCCGGACTGCCTGCGCTCGGCGGCCGTCGGCCAGCAGTGCGTCGACTGCGTGCGGGCGGGAAACCGGGGAACCCGCCCGGTCAGCGCGGTGTTCGGCGGCCGGGCGGTCTCCGGGGCGGTGGTGACCTGGGCGCTGGTCGCCATCAACGTGGTGCTGTACCTCATCGAGCTCGCCCGTCCGAGCCTGGGGTACGACCTCGGGATGATCGGCCTCGGCCGGTTCACGAACGGCGGGCCGCTGCAGGGCGTCGCGGAGGGCCAGTGGTACCGGCTCATCACGTCCGCGTTCCTGCCACCGCCCGGCGGCGGCCTCGGCCCGCTGGACATCATCTTCAACATGTGGGCGCTGATCCTGGTGGGTCCCGCGCTGGAGCGGCTGCTCGGCCACGCGCGCTACCTCACGGTGTACCTGGTCAGCGCGCTCGGCGGCTCGGTGGCCCTGTACGTGCTGGTCCCCTACGAACTGGCGCTGGGCGCGTCCGGCGCCATCTTCGGCCTGTTCGGCGCCTGGTTCGTGGTCGCCAGGCGGCTGCGGCTCGACAGCAGGTGGATCGTCACGCTGGTGGTGCTGAACCTGGTCATCGGGTTCGTCGTGCCGAACATCGCCTGGCAGGCGCACCTGGGCGGGCTGCTGGCGGGCGGGCTGCTCACCGCCGCTTACGCCTACGCCCCGCGGGAGAACCGGGCGCTGATCCAGGTCGGGGCGACCGTGGCCGTGGTCGGCGTCCTGATCCTGGCCGTGCTGGTGCGTGACCATCAGAGTCGCCGCGGCCGTGCTCGGCTGAGGCGCGGCTGAACCTTTTTCATCCGCCGGCCGAGGATGAAGGCTCAGTAGTTGTTCACAGGCTGTGGATGAGGGTGTGCGTGAATCACAGCGCTGTGCTTCGCTTCACGCCGCCGCGGTGCTCAGCGCCACTTGGTGGACAGCCCCACGCCGACGATGATGAACCCGAACCCGATCACCAGGTTCCAGTCGCCGAGCGCGCTCTGCACCGGCGTCGTGCCCCCGCTGATATAGAAGAGCGCGATCCAGGCCAGGCCGAACAGGAGACAGAACAGCATGGCCGGGACCAGCCAGCGCGGGCTGACCTTCGACTTGGCTGATCTCTGCGGCGGTGTGTAGACCGCCTTGTCCTTTTTTCTGACTCGGGACTTGGGCACGGTCGTCTCCTGGTCGGGTGGTCCAATGCTATCCGCCGCTCGGCGGCGGCGAGGACGACGAGGACGAGGACGGGGTCGGCGTCGGCGACGGGGTCGGGGTCGGGGTCGGCTGCGGGACCACGAAGATGGTGACCGTGGCACCCTGGGTGAGCACGGTCCCCGCGCCCGGGCTGGTCTTCCACACCGTGCCCGGCTGGAAGCCCTGCGCGGCGCTCATCACCACGCTGACGTTGAACCCGTCGTTCTCCAGGGTCGTGGTCGCCTCGGCCTGGCTCTGCCCGGCGACGCCGGGCACCGGCTTCCCGCCGCCCGAGATGAAGATGGTGACCTGGCTGCCCTTGGCCGCCAGGGTGCCCGAGACCGGGTCCTGCTTCGCCACCGTGCCGGCCTGCGCCAGCGAGTCCGGCGCTTGCTGCACGTTGACGGTGAAGCCCTTGGCCTGGAGGCTGCTCGTGGCCGTCTGCTCGGTCTCGCCCTTCACGTTCGGCACCGGGATCTGCGCGGGGCCGGTGGACACGAACAGCTTGACGGCGCTGCCCTTGGCCACGGTGGTCCCGTTCGGCGGGCTGGTGCTGATCACATCACCCTTGAGCACCGAGCTGGAGGCCCTGTCGACCGGCTGGGCGACCAGGTGCGCGTTGACGATCTCCCGCTCGGCCTGGGCCAGCGGCAGCCCGGCCACGTCGGGGACGGCGAAACTGCTCCCGCTGCCGGAGACGTAGGTGAATCCCCAGATCAGGCCCGCGATGATGGCCAGCGCGGCGACCCCCGCGACGATCCACGGCCACTTCTTGCGGCCGCCGCGGCCCGGGGGCTCGTCCTCCGGGCCGTAGTCGTACGGCGGGATCGCGCTGGTGCGGCCGGCCATCTGGGTCGGCTGTCCCATCCGCCGGGTGCCCTGGTAGGCGTCCATCCGGGTCGACGCGGCCACCGGCATGCCCTGCAGGGCGCGCTGGATGTCGTTGCGCATCTCCCCGGCCGACTGGTAGCGGTCCCCCGGGTCCTTGGCCATGGCCTTGAGCACGATCGAGTCCGCCCACGGCGGGATCTCCGGGTCCACCCGCGACGGCGGGATCGGGTTCTCCCGCACGTGCTGGTAGGCGATGGCGACCGGCGAGTCGCCGGTGAACGGGGGCCGCCCGGTCAGCAGCTCGTACAGCAGGCACCCGGTGGAGTACAGGTCGCTGCGGGCATCCACCCGCTCGCCCCGGGCCTGCTCCGGCGACAGGTACTGCGCGGTCCCGATGACCTGCGCGGTCTGGGTCATCGTGGCCTGCGCGTCGCTGACCGCCCGGGCGATGCCGAAGTCCATCACCTTGACGTCGCCGGCCCGGGTCAGCATCACGTTGCCGGGCTTGATGTCCCGGTGCACGATGCCGTTGCGGTGGCTGTAGTCCAGCGCCCGCAGCACCCCGTCGGTGATCTCGAGCGCGCGTTCGGGCAGCAGCCTGCGGTCCTCGCGCAGCAGTTCGCGCAGGGTCTTGCCGTCGACATATTCCATAACGATGTACGGCACCGGGGTGGGCCCGAGCATGTCCTCGCCGGTGTCGTAGACCGCCACGATGCTCGGGTGGTTGAGCGACGCGGCGGACTGCGCCTCGCGGCGGAACCTGGCCTGGAACGTCTGGTCACGCGCCAGGTCGTCGCGGAGGGTCTTCACCCCGACGATGCGGTCGAGACGGATGTCGCGGGCCCGGTAGACCTCGGCCATGCCGCCGCGCCCGACGACCCCGTCGAGCTCGTACCGGCCGCCGAGTAGCCGTGGCTGAGTCATGTCTCGCACTTGCGTTACCGCCCTGCGTTGTCTGGTGTCACGGGTGAATCCCCAGGTAAGCCTCGATGATCTTGACTGCGATCGGGGCGGCGGCGTCGGCGCCGAAGCCGCCCCCCTTGACGATGACGCCGACGGCTATCTTCGGGTTGCTGGCCGGCGCGAAGCAGGTGAAGACCGCGTCGTTCAGGCCCGCGCTGTTGGGGCCGTTCTCGGCGGTCCCGGTCTTGCCCGCGATCACCAGGCTGCCGACCGTCGGCGGCCCGGCCGTCTGGTAGGCCGTGCCGCCCGGGTTCTGGGTCACCGCGATCATCATCTGCGTCATGTCGCCGGCCACCTGCGGGGTGACGGCCTGCGACAGCGCCGACGGGGTGGTCTTCGCGAGCGTGGACAGGTCCGGCGCCTGCACGTAGTTCAGCAGGTACGGCCGCATCAGCTTGCCGTCGTTGGCGATGGCCGCGGCGTCCATGGCCTCCTGCAGCGGCGTCGCCCCGTCACTGTACTGGCCGATCGCCATGTAGGCCGTCAGCGACGGGTCGGGGGGCTGCCCGGGCGGAAGGGGGGTGACGCTCGGCGACACCGGCATCGGGACGGTCAGGTTCGGGTCGTTCCAGCCGAACTTGCTGGCGTAGTTCTGCAGCGTGCGGGCGCCGAGCTTCATGCCGATCTTGCCGAACGCGGTGTTGCAGGACATCCAGAACGCCTGGATGATCTGCGGGTGGCCGTCGCCGCAGATCTCGCCGGCGTCGTTGCTGAGCGTATGGCCGTTGGGCAGGACCAGGGGCTGCGGCGCGGGGACCGTGGTTTGCGGGCTGGCGACCTGGCCGGTCGAGAACGCCGACGCGCCGGTCACCACCTTGAACGAGGAGCCGGGCGGGTAGGTCTCGTTGATGGCCCGGTTGAGCAGCGGCTGGGCCGGGTTGGTCAGCAGCTCATGGTCGATCTTGTTCAGCTGCGCGCCGTTCGAACGTGGTGAGCCGGTTCGGGTTGAAGCTCGGGTACGACGCCATGGCCAGGATCGCGCCGGTGCCCGGGTCGAGGGCCACGACCCCGGCCTGGCGTCCCTCGGCCTGCAGCGCCTGGTAGGCGGCCTGCTGCGCCTTCGGGCTGACCGTCAGGTAGACGGTGGCGCCCTGCTTGGGCTTGCCGGTCAGCAGGCTGATCAGGTTGTGCACGGCCAGGCTCGGGGCCGTGCCGGCCAGGTACTTGTCGTAGGCCTTCTCGATGGCGGTCGAGCCGTAGACCGAGTCGAAGCCGGTGATGGGGGCGTACATCGGGCCGGCCGGGTAGGAGCGCCGGTACATGTTGGTGCCCTTGACCGGGAGCGACTCGGCGATCGTGGTGTTCTGCCCGCCGCCCGAGGCGATGATCGAGCCGCGCTGGAACTGGAACTGCTGGGCGAAGGCCCGGGCGTTGCCCGGGCGGCCGGCCAGGCTGTTGGCCGAGAACGCCTGCACGTAGTTCACGTTGATCAGCAGCAGCACGAACATGGCCAGGCAGGCCAGGGACAGGCGGTACAGCGCGCGGTTCATCCGGCCCGCACCACCTGCGTCATGCCCTCGTCCTGGATCGGCTGCGGGGCCGGCCGGCGCGCCGTGTCGCTGATCCGCATCAGCAGCCCGATCAGCGCCCAGATGGCGATGAGCGACGAGCCGCCCTGGGACAGGAACGGCGTGGTGATGCCGGTCAGCGGGATCAGCTGGGTCACGCCGCCCACGATGATGAACACCTGCAGCGCCAGCACGAACGACAGGCCGCCGCCCAGCAGCTTCGCGAACGGGTCGCGGACCGCGATCGCGGCCCGCAGGCCGCGCTCCACGATCAGCCCGAAGATCAGCAGTAGCGCCATCAGGCCGGTCAGCCCGAGTTCCTCGCCGAACGCGGTGATGATGAAGTCGCTCTGCACCAGCGGGGTCCAGAACGGCTGGCCGTGACCCAGGCCGGTGCCGAGGAGCCCGCCGAAGCCCATCCCCTCCAGGCCCTGGACCAGCTGGAAGGAAGCGTGGGTCGGGTTGTTGCCGGCCCACGGGTGCAGCCAGACCGTGAACCGCTCGCCGACGTGGCTGAACAGCTTGCTGGCCACGTAGGTGCCGAACAGGAACAGGACGAACCCGATCAGCAGCCAGGAGGTGCGCTGGGTGGCGATGTAGAGCATCGCCACGAACAGGCCGAAGAACAGCGCGGAGGTCCCGATGTCGCTCTCGAAGACCAGCAGCAGCAGGCTCGCGCCCCAGGCGATCAGCACCGGGCCGAGGTCACGGGCCCGGGGCAGGTCGATGCCCAGGAACCGGCGGCCGGCCAGCGCCAGCACGTCCCGCTTGGTGACCAGGTAGCCGGCGAAGAACACGGCCAGCGCGAGCTCGGCGAACTGCTCCGGCTGGAAGCTGAACCCGCCGATGGCGACCTGGATCTTCGCGCCGGTGCCCGGCACCTCGCTCATGCTGGCGGGCAGCAGCGCCGGGATGGCCAGCAGGATCAGCCCGATCGCGCCGAGCGTGTAGGTGTACCGCTGCAGGACCCGGACTTCCTTGATGAACACCAGGACGGCGACGAAGGCGGCGACGCCGATGGCGCTGTACAGCACCTGCGTGGCCGTGGCCGACGCGGACAGGGTGCTGATCTGGTTGCCCGGGTTCCCGTTCCGCCCCGACTCCTGGAGGCGGTAGATCATCACGATCCCGAGGCCGTTCATCAGCGCGGCCAGCGGCAGCAGCAGCGGGTCGGCCCAGGGCGCGAACCGCCGGACGGCCAGGTGCGCGGCCAGGATGATGACCGCGAACGCCAGGCCGTACTCGACCAGGCCGGAGGGCAGCTTCCCGTTCAGGCCGAATCCGACGTTGGCGTAGGCGAACAGCACGACCCCGACGGCGAAGGCGAGCATCAGCAGCTCGGTCCGGCGCCGGCCGCGCGGCATCGCGACGGCCCCTCCGGTACCGGGCCGGGCGGGGGGCGGGCTGGAGATCGTGGTCACCCCGGCGTCTCCTGCGGCGTGCAGCCCTTGGGCGTGGCCGGCGCGGGCTTGTAGGGCGGGATCACCGTGGTGGTCACGGTCTTGCCGTTCGCGGCCTTGTGGGTGACCGTGCTTCGGCGCCGGCTTGTGCGCCAGCCAGGAGCTGTAGGCCGCCTCGTAGCTGATCGCAGATCTAGGTCTGCCGGATGTTGCCCACGGTCTTCTGGGCGTCAGCCAGGCTGCTGGCGGTGATCGTGTTCCTGACCTGCGGCAGGTCGTTGGCGGGCACGTGCGTCAGCGGGATCCCGGTCTGCTGGTACACGCTGGACAGGCTCAGGCCCAGCACCCGCTCGTTGACCCCGCGGTAGATGATCACCTGCCTGCCGTCGGTACCCACGTAGTACTGGCCCTGCGTGTAGCGCCAGGCCGCGTAGCCGCCGCCGACGATCACGACCAGCAGGACGACCAGGATGGTGGTGACCACGGGCCAGCGGCGGCGCGCCGCCCGGTGATCCGGGCGCCCGTCCTCGTCTTCGGCGTGTCCGGTGTCCGGCGCCTCGGCCGGCGCCGGATCCGCCGCGCCGGCAGGCGGCCCGGCCTGGGTCAGCAGGTGGGCGCGCCCGGCGGGGCTGTCGGCGTGCGTCCGGGGCCGGCCGTCGCCGTTCGATGCCGCGCCCACGATCACGGAGACCTGCCCGGTCGGCGGGTTGGTACCGGAGTCCACGATGTCGGCGACGATGCAGGTGATGTTGTCCGGGCCGCCGCCGCGGATCGCCAGCTCGATGAGCTGGCCCACCGCCTGGTCCCGGTCGGTGCACCGGATCAGCGTCTCGCGCAGGGTCTCCTCGCTGACCACGTCGGACAGCCCGTCCGAGCACAGCAGGTACCGGTCTCCGTCCGCGGCCGGGATGGTGGACAGGTCGGGCTCGGCCTCGGTGCCGCTCTGCAGCGCGCGCATCACCAGGGAGCGCTGCGGGTGCGTGGCCGCCTGCGCCGGGCTGAGCCTGCCGTCGTCGACCAGCGACTGGACCAGCGTGTGGTCACGGGTGATCTGCCGGAAGTCGCCGTCGCGGAGCAGGTAGGCCCGCGAGTCGCCGATGTGGCAGATGGCGACCGTGGTCCCGGACCACAGCAGCGCGGTCAGCGTGGTGCCCATCCCCTCCAGCGAGGGGTCTTCCACGCTCATCTCGTGCAGGGTGCTGCTGGCCGTGGCCACCGCCGCGGCCAGCACGTCGAGCAGGTGGTCGGCGGGTACCTCGTCGTCCAGCCCGGTGAGGGCGGAGATCGTTACCGAGCTCGCGACCTCGCCCGCGACATGCCCCCCCATGCCGTCGGCGATCGCCAGCAGGTGCGGGCCCGCGTACGCCGAGTCCTCGTTCCCCTCGCGGAGGAGGCCGACGTCGGAGCGGATCGCGTAGCGGAGTGCAAGTGTCATCTGCGCAGTTCCAGGACGGTCTTACCGATGCGGATCGGCACACCGACCGGTACCGGGGTCGGCCGGGTTACCTTCTGGCGGTCGAGGTAAGTGCCGTTGGTTGAGCCGAGATCCTCGACAATCCACTGACCATCCTGCGGGAACAGCCGGGCATGCCGGGTCGAAGCGTAGTCATCGTTGAGCACCAGTGTGGCATCATTCGCGCGGCCGATGGTGATCTGCTGATCAGCCAGGCCCAGGCTGGTACCCGCCAGGGTGCCCGCCGTGACCAGCAGTTGCTGGGGCGCCGAGCGCGCCCCCCGGCCGCCCCGCGGGGGCCTGGCCGGCTGCGGCGGCCTGGCCCGCGCCTTCTGCTTCCTGGCCTGCCGGCGCGACGGGGCCGTCGAGGTGCCGAACAGGTCGGTGCGCACCACGCCCACCGCGGCGATCACGAAGAGCCACAGGACAGCGAGAAACGCGAGCCTGATGAGCGTGAGCGTGAGCGCGTTCATCGGGTAAAGCCTTCTGCTGCCTTCTGCTGGTCCGTGGCTGACGAGGCCGCCCCGGCCGGGCGGCGGCGCCAGCCGGCTGCTGTGGTGCCGGCGCTGGTGCGGTCGTGCGGTCATACGGTGTCAGTAGATACCGTCCCTGCGGAAGACGAGGGTCGTACGGCCCAGTGTGACGCGGGTGCCGTCGGTCAGTGCCACGCGTCGCACCGGCTGGCCGTTGACGAACGTGCCGTTAGTGGAGCCGAGGTCGACGAGGACGACCTCCCCGTCCTCGATGCGCAGCTCGGCATGGTGGCGCGAGACACCGGGGTCGACCAGGCGCAGGTCGCAATCGGTGCCCCGGCCCAGGATGGTCAGCGGCGCGGTCAGCTCGTACGTGCGCTGCGTGTTGCCGTCCGCGCCCGGCTCCGGTCCGGAGACCAGCAGCCGCGGCGTTCCGGCGAAGCCGCCGGCCGGATGCGGGAGATCGCTGGCCGGCCGGCGGATCTCACCGTCTTCGACGGTGGTGCCGCGGATGACGCCGGACCGGATCCGGAACGTGCCCGTGGTGAGGTCGGGAACGCCTTCGAAGCGCATCCGCACCGGACCGACGAAGGAGTAGCCCTGCTCCCTGGCGTGCTCCCGGGCCAGCGTGGCCAGCTCGATGCCGAGGCTGTCCGCGTAGACCTCGAGGCGCTCGTAGTCAGGCTCGGCCAGTTCCACCACGAAGTCGTTGGGAACCAGGGTCCGGCCCTGCGCCACGATGGCGGCGCGGTCATCCATCTCGCGCTGTACGGCGCTGGCAATCTCGACGGGCTGCAGCTCTGACTTGAACGCCCGCGCGAAGGCACCCTCGACCATCCCCTCAAGCCTGTGCTCGAAGCGCTGCAGAACTCCCATCGGGTACCCCCTCTCCCTCTCGTGCGTGCTCGCCTTAGATCGTATCGGCGACGTGGCATTGCTCGCGGACGTGCTACCCTGACTCCCTGCCCAGGGCGGGTGGCGGAACGGCAGACGCGCACGGTTCAGGTCCGTGTGTCCGAGAGGACGTGAGGGTTCAAATCCCTCCTCGCCCACATCGTCGGTGCCCGCTCCTCCCCACCAGGCGAGGTTGCTGGCCGCAGCTTAGGCGTCCGGCGGGTTTCTTGCCACCGGACGCCGGGGATGCGCGGTTACCCCTCGGGACCAGGCAGAATCAAAACTGTGCCAGAACTACCCGAGGTGGAAGCTCTCGCCGCGGATCTGCGGGAACGGGCCGCGGGCCGGGTGATCGACCGCGCGGACGTCGCCGAGATCTCCGTGCTGAAGACCTACGACCCGGCCCTGACGGCCCTGCGCGGCCGGGCCATCACCGCGGCGATGCGTTATGGAAAGTTTCTCGACCTGGTGACCGAGCCCGCCGAAGCCGGGGCGCCGGGAGAACCGCTGCACCTGGTCGTGCACCTGGCCCGGGCGGGCTGGCTGCGCTGGCGGGACAGCCTGCCCGACCAGCCGCCGCGGCCGGGCAAGGGCTCGCTGGCGTTCCGGCTCCGGTTCACCGACGGGGCCGGATTCGACCTCACCGAGGCCGGGACCCGCAAGCGGCTCGCGGTGTACCTGGTGACCGACCCGGCGGCGGTTCCCGGCATCGCGTCGCTCGGGCCCGACCCGCTGGATGAGGCCTTCACCCCGGAGGTGCTCGCCGGCATCCTCGCCGGGCGCAGGACGCAGATCAAGGGCGTGCTCCGGGATCAGTCGGTGATCGCCGGCATCGGCAACGCCTACTCGGATGAGGTCCTGCACGCGGCCAAGATGTCGCCGTTCCGGCTGGCCGCGAGCCTGACCCCGGACGAGGTAAAGGAATTGCACGCCGTGATCGTGACCACCCTGCGCGAGGCGGTCGGCAGGTCGGCCGGCCTGGCCGCGAGCGACCTGAAGGCGGAGAAGAAGGCGGGGCTGCGGGTGCACGGGCGGGCGGGACAGCCCTGCCCGGAGTGCGGCGACACCATCCGCGAGGTGTCCTTCGCCGACTCGGCCCTGCAGTACTGCCCCACCTGCCAGACCGGCGGCAAGCCCCTGGCCGACCGCCGCCTGTCCCGGCTCCTTAAATAGCTCGCCTCCGGGGCGCTGGCCCCGCCGTCTTCCCTCCTCGCTCGGGCGCTCGTTCCTCGCGCTCTCGCTCGTCAGTCCAGTCGGCACCGCGCCCTTTGGCTCGAACAATGGGCCTTCGGCCCGGCGGGGGCTTACCGGAGGGATCTAGCTACATAAATATCTGGCCGATCTTCGCCCAGCGGGCGAGCTGGCATCCGCCCTGGATGAAGGTGGTGTCGACGTGCTGGCCGAAGTAGGTTCCCTTGACCTTCGCGGTCTTCGAGCTAGCCAGGATCATCGGGCACGCGACCCCCTTGGGCACCGGCGCGAACGGGGTCTTCGCCTTGAGCAGGACCGCGCAGGCTTGCGCGGGATCGGGGTGGGTGCCGCCGGCCGGGTCGCATTGCAGCGTCCAGTGCTCGGTCGGCTTTCCGGGACCGCCACTCACCCTGATGTCCAGGGATACCTTCGGCGGCGCGGGGCTGGCCGGCGCGGCCGCGCCGGTAGGGGCCGCGGTGCTGCCGCACGCGGTGGCCGCGGCCGCGCAGATCGCGGCGATCAGGAGGTACCGGGCGCCGGTACGCGCCCGAAGCATGTCTGGCCTCATGCCCCATTGGACGCGTGCCTGGCCCGGCTGGTTCCTTGTCCTTGGTTCCTTCGTCCCTGCGGCCGCCGCACGTCGCGGCCCCGGCCTGGTGCCGTCCGGCTTGGGGACATTTCTCCGCAGGCGCCGAGTTGGCGACGGCGGGCCCGGCGGGGGAAGCTCAGGGTTCCGTTGAGACGGGGCACCCGGGGGTGGGATCATGAGACGTGGCCCTGAGGCTGACAGTGGCAAGCGGCCGCGACCGGGAGCGGATTGACGCGACCGCGCGCGCGGTCATCGAGTGCGCCGCCGACGCGGTCATCGCGTTCGGCGTGGACCGGACCGTCACCCTGTGGAACCCCGCCGCCGAGCGCCTGTTCGGCTGGAAGGCCTCCGAGGTCGTCGGGCTGGAGCTGTCGTTCATCCCGGAGGAGCTGCAGGCCGAGAACAACGCGGTGCTGGAGCATGTCGCCAGCGGCGGCCAGGTCTCGTTCGCCACCCGGAGGACCCGCAAGGACGGCACCCTGCTGGACCTGCGCATCGACACCAGCGCCCTGGTCAGCGCCGCGGGCGAGACGATCGGCTGGGTCAGCGTCTGCCACCAGACCGCCGGGGACGAGGCCGTCAAGCACTACATGGCCGAGCGCGCCCGGGTGGTGCGCCGCCTCGGCGACGTGGTCGCGGACATGAACGCGCAGCTGGAGCTGCCGGCCGTGCTGGACCGGATCGCGGCCAGCCTGCGGGAGCTGACCAGGGCGGACGCGGGCGGGTTCGTGCTCATCGAGAAGGACCGGCTGCGCCTGGTCAGCATGGACGGGCTGCCCTCGGGACTCCGCGACCGGACCGCGGACCTGGCCACCAGCATGGTCGGCGAGCTCATGCGGTCCGGCAAGACGGTGATGATGGCCACCAGCGAGTCGGGCCGCTTCGACGACACGATCTGGTCCGCCCTGCCCGGGCTGCACACGGTCACGCTGAGCCTGTCGCACGTGGCCGGCCGCCCCTACGGCGCGCTGTACGCGCTGTACTCGCGGCGCAAGGTCGGCCACGTCGAGCTGGAACTGCTCGAGCTGCTGGCCGGGCACGCCAGCGTGGCGCTGTCCAACGCGACCGCCTTCGAGGAGGTGGTCAGGCAGCGGGCGCACGAGCGGGCGGTGATCGACGGCAGCGCCGATGGCATCGCGGTGCTGGACGGCGACGGCCTGGTCCGGCAGTGGAACCCGGCCGCGCACCGCCTGACCGGCGTCTCGGCCGAGGAAGCCACCGGCCACCCGCCGCCCTTCCCGGTGCCCGAGCCGGGCGCCAAGCTGACCCACAAGCTGGACTCCGGCCGCTGGCTGGACGTGCTGTGCACCGGGCTGGACGGCCGCGATGAGCAGGTGGTCGACTTCCGTGACGTCACGGCGGCCAAGGAGCTCGAGGAGGCCAAGGACCTGTTCCTGGCCACCACCAGCCATGAGCTGCGGACCCCCATCACCGTGGTGCAGGGGTTCGCCAGCACGCTGGCGAACCGGTGGGACAAGCTGTCCGACGAAGACCGCCGCAGCGCCGTGCAGACGATAGTCGACCGGGCCGGCGCGCTGGCGAAGCTGGTGGAGCAGCTCCTGCTCGGCTCCAAGGCGGGGGCAGACCAGCTGGCCATGAGCAACGGGCCGTTCGACCTGGCCGGGCTGGTGCGAGGGGCCGCGGTGGCGTTCCGGCCGCTGTCGGACCAGCACACGCTCAGCGTCGACATTCCCGATCAGCTGCCGAAGGCCTTCGGGGATCCGACGGCGACCGACGTGATCATCGGCCAGCTGCTGGAGAACGCCTTCAAGTACTCGCCCGACGGCGGGAACGTGACCGTCCGGGCCAGGGCGTCCGGGGACCACATCGAGGTCACCGTCGAGGACGAGGGGATCGGCATCCCGCCCGCCGACCGCGAGCGGGTCTTCGAGCGGTTCGTCCAGGGTGAGACGGGCGACCGCCGCCGGTTCGGCGGCATCGGGCTGGGGCTGTACATCGTCCGCCAGCTGGCCCGGGCCCAGGACGGCGAGGTCGCCGCCGACGGGCGCGAGGGCGGCGGCACGGTGATGCGCCTGCAACTGCTGCCGCGCGGACGCGGCCGACGACCACCCGGGCGCGGCCGGCGACCGTCCCGGCGCGAAGGCCGACCGTCCCGGCGCGGCCGTCCTCGGCGCTCCCCCGCCGCCCGCGGCTCTGTCCGCCGGCGGGTAATCCAGCCGCCCGGACCGTGGGCGACGCCGGCCTGACCGGCAGGCTCAGGTCTTGGCCGGTACGCGGGAGTGGATCCGCGCTGCCGGTGACCGGGTCGCGCTCGACCGGCGCGCCGCCGGAGGCTTCGATGTAGCGGTCGATGATCCCGATGACGTCCTCGCCCTGGGTGACGATCTGGCCCCGCTCCATCCAGATCACCCGGTTGCACGTCAGCTCGACTTCCTCCAGGTTGTGCGCGACCAGGAAGACCGTGCCGGCCTCCCGGCGCAGCTCCTCGATCCTGGCGTGGCTCTTGACCCGGAACTCCGCGTCCCCGGTGGCCAGCGCCTCGTCGACGAGCAGGATGTCCTGGCTCTTGGAGGCCGCGATCGCGAACCGCAGCCGGGAGCCCATGCCGCTGGAGTAGGTCTTCATCGGCAGGTCGACGAACTCGCCCACGCCGGAGAAGTCCACGATGCTCGGGTACTTCTCCTTGGTCTCCTTCTTGGTCATGCCCATGGCCAGGCAGCCGAGGACCACGTTGCGCTCGCCGGTGAGGTCGTCGAGCAGCGCGGCGTTCACGCCGAGCAGCGCGGCCTCGCCGTCGGTGTAGACGTTGCCCTGCTCCGGGGGGAGCAGGCCGGCGACCGCCCGCAGCAGCGTGGTCTTGCCCGAGCCGTTCCGGCCGATGACCCCCACGGCGTCGCCGCGGTAGGCCACGAACGAGACGCCCCGGATCGCGTGCACCTCGCGGATCGAGCCCCGGGTCTTGCGGCCCATGATCCGCAGCAGCGCGGTCGGCCGCGGTGCCCTTGTCGCCGCCGGCGCCGTAGACGCGGTAGACCACGTGCAGGTCGTCCACGACCACCATCGGCTCAGCCGCGGCCATACTTCGCCTCCGCCCGCCAGAAGAAGTAGAACCCGACCACCAGGGCGAGCACCGCCCAGGCTATCCCGTAGTACCAGTAGTGGGCCGGGTTGGTGACCGGGTGACAGTAGGCGCTGAGCATCTGCTGCTGTTTCGTCGCGTGCGCGCGTGACCCAGCGTGTGCCATTCGCGGCAAAGCCGCGGCGTTGTACGGCTGGGCGCCCGGCTGGCTGGCCCGCTGGGTCTCCAGGATGGCCTCGCGGACCAGGGTGATGTAGATGGCCGCGGGGTTGAGCTGCAGGATCGCGATGTACTTGTGCGCGATGTCCAGGGTGCTGATGTTGAACAGCACGCCGGACACGTACAGCCAGGTGCGCATCAGGAACGGCAGCAGCTGGCTGAAGTCGTTGACGGTCGACCCGAGCCGCGCGACCGCGAGGCCGGAGCCGACGTTGAAGACCGTCTGCAGCAGCAGGGCCGGGATGGCCAGCAGCCAGTACCAGGTGAGCGGCTCGCCGGTGATCAGCACGATCACGGCCAGCACCACCATGGACAGCAGCATCTGCTCCAGCTCGATCATCACGTAGGCCAGCGGGAGCGCGGCGCGGGGGAAGCGCAGCGCCCGGATCAGCGGCAGGCTCTCGGTGATCACGGTGGAGGTGGAGATGTACGCGCGCTGCGTGAAGTTGAACACGAACACGCCGGTGACCAGGAAGCCCAGGTAGTTCGGGATACCCCGGTTGATGTGCAGGAGCAGGCCGAAGATCAGGAAGTAGACGCCCGCGTTGAGCAGCGGGGTGAGCACCTGCCAGAGCTGGCCGAGCCTGGCCTCGGTGTACAGGGCGATGTTCTTCGCCGTGGCGAAGGCCAGGATGAAGTGCCGGCGCTGCCAGAGGTTGCGGATATAGCGGCCGACCGGCGGCCGCTCGGCGCTGGCCCGCAGCCCGTGCCGGGCCGCGAACTCGGCCAGCGGCTCATCCGGGAGTTCCGCGGTCGCCGTCCCGCCCGGCGGCAGGTTGTCACCGGCCGCCAGCTGCCCCGGCGCGCTCAGCCGTCGGTCGTCGCTCACGCCGCCCGGCTCCCGGCCAGACGGCGGGCGCGCCGCCGGCGCGCCAGTGAGTTGTACGGGGCAACTATCACGCCGCGACTGTACCACCCGTACGGTTGTACGGTACAACTGTTGTTGTGAACAACGCGCCGGACGACGCCGAGCTCGGGCGGCTCCTCACCCAGTTGCTGCGGCTGGTCAGCCCGGCGGCCGGGGATGGTGCCGCCGGTGATGGTGCGGCCGCGGCCGCCGTGGCACCGGACGGGGCCGGGGCGCCCGGCCCGCCCGGCCCCGATGGCGTGCCCGTTATGGGAATTCCGCAGGTATCCGGTTCCGAGGCGCGCGCGCTGATCGAGCTGGTCAAGGCGCGCGGCATAGCCCAGGGCGAGCTCGCCGGGCTGCTGGGCCTGGAGAAGAGCACGGTGAGCCGCCTGGCCGCCGGCCTGGAGCGCAAGGGCTGGGTCCGGCGCGGCCGGGACGAGGGCAACCAGCGTTACGTGCGGCTCTACCTCACCGCGGAGGGCGGGGCGGTGGCGGCCCGGCTGTGGGACGCCTGGCAATCCCGGCAGGCGAGGATCCTGGCCGCGCTGACCACCGAGGAACGGGCGGGCCTGTCCGCTGGCCTGCGCGGCCTGGTGCGCGGCCTGGCCGCCGAGGGGCTGCTCGGCGACGTTCCGCTGGCGTCCCCGGGGCGCCAGGCGCAGGAGAGCCCTTCTGCGGCCGGCCGGCGGGCCGCCTCCGGCGGGCTGAGCAGGGCAGGCCCCCGGACCCGGCCGGGAACCTGGACCGCGCCGCGCAGCGGCGGCCGGCGGGCAACCGGGCTCCTACCGGGTCGGCCGGTACACGGCGGCACCGTCCGCCCGGTAGTCGAGCCGGAAGCCGGTCGCGATCAGGTACCGGGCCTCCAGCGGATTGCTGGACCAGACCAGCACCCAGCCGATGCCCATGCGCCGGGCGTCCCGGCGGGCGGCCGCCAGCTGGGCCGGGGTGGCGTGCAGGATCACGGGGTGTCCGGCGATGTAGTTCGAGGAGCTGACCAGCAGCGTGTAGAACGGGTGCTTCTTGATCTCGCGCAAGGTGGCGGCGGGAATCCACGAGGTATAGGAAACGGCCCGCGGGTGCCCGTCGCTGGTGGCCAGGACCAGGGACTGGGCCGCGAACTGCCCCCCGTACAGCGGGATCCCGCCGCGCAGGCCGAACGGCACGTCCACGACGATGGAACCGGAGTGATCGGCGGCGATGGGGCGGTCCAGGGCCGGCAGCGTCGTCGGCATGATCCCGGTCTTCGGGCCGCCCGGGATGTTCGCGCCCCCCGACCAGCCTGCCTCGAGCACCGCGAGCGCGGCCACCACGACGACCAGCGGCCGGGCATGACGCCAGAGCCAGTCCACCGCGGCCCCGGCCAGCAGGGCCGCGCCGACCAGGCCCAGCAGGGCGAACCGGTCGGCTTCCCGCAGGTCCGACAGCCACGGGATGCGCATGAACCACGTGTAGGGCATGATCAGCGACACCCGCTCGCCGTGCCACCGGACCAGCCACGGCACGTGCGGCTTCCGGCCGACGTAGAGGGTCGCGCCCAGGGCCAGCCAGGCGCAGCCCAGCCAGAGCGCGGCGAGCAGCCAGGCGCTGCGCCGCCGCCAGGAAACGGCCAGCCCGAACAGCGCGAGCACGCTGAGCACCACGCCGAACATGGGCATGCCCTCGCCGATGCGCCCGTCGGCGTTCGCGGCGGCGGCGGCCAGGCCGTGCAGCCCGAAGTTCGCCACCCGCTGCGACGGAGCGAACAGGTCGAAAAGCCCTACGCCGTAGCTCTTGCCGGTATGCGCCAGCACGTGCGCGCCGACCGACGCGCCGCCCGCGGCGGCCTGCTGGATCATGGCGATGAGCTGCGGGCTGGCGATCACGACCGCGACGGCGGCGCCGGCGGCCAGCGACCGCAGCCGGGCGGCCCGCGGGTGGCGGACCAGCCAGGGCAGCAGCACCGCGGCGGCCAGCAGCCCGGCCATCACCGCCGACTCCTGGTTGACCAGCACGCTGGCACCCAGCACCACGCCCAGGATCACGCCCTGGCGCAGGCCCGGGGTCCGGCGCAGCCGGACCGCCGCCTCCAGCGTCATCGGCAAGAACAGCGTGCCCAGGGCGATGTTGAGATGCTGCCAGTCCTGCCAGGACATCATCGAGGACAGGCCGAACAGCGCCCCGGCGGCGATCGCGCCGGGCTCGGCCAGCCACAGCCGGGCGGCCCGGTACATCACGTAGCACAGCAGGCCGGGCAGCACGATGGTCAGCAGGCTGAACGCAGCGCTGGGGCCGAAGATCAGGGTGACCGGGGTCATGATCAGGCCGGCCAGCGGCATGGTGGTGTCGAAGCCGAGCTGGATGCCCGCCGGGGCGGCCATGTGGCCGGTGAACCAGGGGTTGCCCAGGTGGACGATCTGGTGCGCGGTCCACCACAGGTCCCACACGTAACCGGAGACGTCACGGGTCTCCGGCAGCAGGTGGCCGGTCAGGTAGCTGGCCCTGGGCCAGGTGGCCGCGATCCCCGCGGCCAGGTAGATGACGATCAGCGCCAGGTGTCGCACCACCGGGCGCGAAGCGGCCGTCCGCAGGCGCCCGTACGGCACCTGCGCCCGGGGCGGCTCGGGGGAAGGGCACGCGGTGGCCTGCGAGCCGCCCTCGCCGTTCGCGGGCGCGCCGGCGTCCCCGGGCCGGACGGCGGCGTCGTGCGGCTCCAGCATGTCGGCCTCGTCAGGGCCGGCGGTTTCCAGCCGGCCAGGCCTGCCGGGGCCTGCATGGTTCATGGGCTCACCTGTCCAGCGCCTGTCCAGTCATCTGTGGGGCAGATCGTCGCCGTGATGATGGTCATGACGTTGATGACGTTGGTCCGGAGCAGCGAGATCCGGGCCAGGGCAGGGGCCACCAGCACCGCGGAGTTGCCCATGATATCGGCTGAACGAGAGCAGCGGCGCGGTCGCGCGGCAGAGCGGCCCGGGCCGCTCTGCCGCGGCCCGGGCCGCCGGCGCCCGGCCGGCTAGGCCCGGCGGCGGCCGCGCCGGCCCGCCCGGCGGCCCAGCGCGAACACGCCAAAGGCCACCACCGCGAGCAGCGCGATGAAGAAGGCGTAGTAGAGGATTACGTGGACAACCGCCAGCACCAGCATGATCACGATGAACGCGGCCACGAGGGTGAGGATGAGTCTGACCATGCTTCCAAGGTACGGCCAATCTGGCCGTTCTACCTATCCGGTCTGGCCGTGCTACCTATCCGGGCGCTACCTATCCGGGGCCGGTGAACCCTTCTCATCCTCCCCGCGACGGCCCGCGGTCAAGCCGGCTCGAGGCCGGGCGCGAGCACCTCGTCCAGGATCCGGAACGTCGGGCACGGCCACCGCCACATGCAGCTCCGGCACCGCTGGAACTGCCCGGCCGGATCGCTGGTGATCGCGCTCGCCTCCAGCGGCTGGTGCAGTTCGGCCAGCCGCAGCCCGAGCTCGGAGAACAGGAGCACCTCCTCGCGCGCCTGGGCCAGGAAGGCCAGGTCCCCGGCGGTGAACCTGGCCGTCACCGGGACCACGCCGTCGCGGTTGATCAGCTGCGCATAGTGACGGCTGCTGTTGAGCCAGGAGGTCGCGGCCCGGGCCCGCAGCTGCACCTCCTCCAGGTACTGCCGCAGCGACTCGGCGCGTCCCTCGGGAATCAGCGCAGGTTGCGGTGGCCCCGGCCATTCGGGACTGACCCGCCTTCCGCCCCCCCGGCGAGGCTGACCTGGCTGAGAGTGCATGCAAAGGCTCCGGCTCCATGCGGCGGCTGCGGATGTGTACTCACCAAGCTTTGCGCACAACCACGGTGCCACACAGCGAGATGGTCATGTGCACGGCCATCTGGCCGGCGGCGCCCGGGACCGGTAAGGTGCGGCACGTGGAGCTTAAGGTCTCGACCCGGTCTCAGGGCGGTTGCGTCGTTATGTCGCTGGGGGGAGAGATCGACCTCTATACCGCGCCACGGCTGCATGGTGAGCTGTTCACGCTGCTGTCCGGAGACGGGCCGGTGCAGGTCGTCGTGGACATGTCCGAGGTCGATTTCTGCGATTCGACCGGAATGAACGTGCTGCTCGCCGCGCACCGCCGGGCACGCGAGCAGGGCGGCGACCTGGAACTGGCCGCTCCGCGCCCGGCGGTCAGGAAGATACTCCAGGTGACGGGGCTGGAGAGCGTCTTCACCGTGCTCGATGACCCGGCGACGGTGGCCGGGTCGTAAGCAGCATGGCGCTGCCGCCCGGCGGCGACGTGGCCGTCGTCATCCCCGCCAGGAACGAGTCCGACCGGATCGCCGCGACCGTGCGGGCGGCGGGCGCGGTGGCGGGAGTGGACCTCGTCGTCGTGGTGGACGACGGGTCCGGTGACCGAACCGCCGAGATCGCCGAGGCGGCGGGCGCCTCGGTGATGCGGCACGCCCGCCGCCGCGGCAAGGCCGCGGCCATGGAGACCGGGGCCGAGGCCGTCCGGCTGCTCGAGACCGGGCGGGACCGGGCCAGCCCGCGTCACCTGCTGTTCCTGGACGGCGACCTGGCCGAGACCGCGGGCGAGGCCGGGCCGCTGGCCGCGCCGGTGCGGGCCGGCCGGGCGGACATGACGATCGCGGTGTTCCGCAACCGGGTCAAGCAGGGCGGCCACGGCTTCGTGGTGGCCCTGTCCGGCTCCGGGATCATGCGGGCGACCGGATGGCGGCCCGCCCAGCCGCTGAACGGCCAGCGCTGCCTGACCCGCGCCGCGTTCGAGGCGGCCCGGCCGCTGGCGCCGGGGTTCGGCGCGGAGACCGGGCTCACGATCGACCTGCTCCGCCAGGGCCTGCGCATCGAGGAGGTCGAGGTTCCGCTCGCGCACCGCGCGACCGGCAGCGACTGGCGGTCCCAGGCGCACCGGGCGCGCCAGTTCGCGGACGTGGCGCGGGCGCTTGCGGTCAGGCAGGTGCGCCCGGCCCGGCTAGAGGTAGGGGCCGGACGTGCGCTGCGGCTGCTGGGCATCGTCCTGTCCCGGCCCCGGCATCATGCCGGGCGGCAGGGCCCGCCGCATCTGCTCGAGCTGCGCGCGCGCGGCCATCTGCTGGGCGAACAAGGTGGTCTGGATCCCGTGGAACAAGCCCTCCAGCCAGCCGACCAGCTGCGCCTGCGCCACCCGGAGCTCGGCCTCGCTCGGCACCTCGTCGTCGGCGAAGGGCAGCGAGAGCCGCTCGAGCTCCTCGACCAGCTCGGGCGCGAGCCCGTCCTCCAGTTCCTTGATCGAGCTCTTGTGGATCTCCTTGAGCCTGGCCCGGCTCTTCTCGTCCAGCGGCGCCGCCTTGACCTCGTCCAGCAGCTGCCTGATCATGCTGCCGACCCGCATCACCTTGGCCGGCTGCTGGACCATCTCGGTCACGGGGCGCTCGCGGCCGGAGGCCTCCGCCGGGTCGGCCTCCATCGCGACGCCGTCGGGGCCGACCACGACCACCCTGGCGGGCTGTTCGGGCTCGGAGTTCGTCTGGTCGCTCATGTGCCTAGTCTGTCCGAGCAGGCGCAGATGCCGCACGCCAGGGGCCGGCCACGGACCGCCGGTCACGCTGCGAGCAGGATCTTGCCCACGTGCGCACCGGCTTCCATCAGCCGGTGCGCTTCGGGCGCATCGGCCAGCGGCAGGACCCGGTCGATGACCGCGGTCACCCGCCCGGCGGATATCAGCGGCCAGACCTGCTCGCGGACCGCGGCCACGATCGCCGCCTTCTCCGCGGCGGGCCGGGACCGCAGCGCCGCGGCCTGGACGCTGGCCCGCTTGCGCAGCAGCACGCCGAGATCGAGCTCCCCGCGGGCGCCGCCCTGCAACCCGATCACGACCAGGCGGCCGCCGGTGGCCAGGGCGGCCACGTTCCGCGGCAGGTAGACCGCGCCCATGATGTCCAGGATCACGTCCGCGCCGTGGCCGCTGGTGAAGTCGCGGACCGCCTCGACAAAGTCCTCGCTGGTGTAGTCGATGGCCAGGTCGGCGCCCAGCTCCCGGCACCGGTCCAGCTTGGCGGGCGAGCTGGCGGTGCAGGCCACCCGCGCGCCGTGCGCGTGAGCGAGCTGGATGGCCATCGTGCCGATGCCGCTGGCCCCGCCGTGCACCAGCAGCGTCTCCCCCGGGGCCAGCGCGGCCCGCTGGAACACGTTGGAGTGCACGGTGCAGGCCACCTCGGGCAGGCCCGCGGCATCGGTCAGCGTCACTCCCGCGGGCACCGGCAGCAGCTGCCCGGCCGGGACCGCGACCTTCTCGGCGTAGCCGCCGCCACCGAGCAGCGCGCATACCTCGTCGCCGACCTGCCAGCCGTCCGTCCCCGGGCCGAGCCCGGCGATCCGGCCCGAGCACTCGAGCCCCGGATACGGCGGCGCTCCGGGCGGCGGCGGGTACAGGCCTTGCCGCTGCATCAGGTCGGCCCGGTTGATGCCCGCGCCGGTCACGTCGACCAGCACCTCGCCTGGCGCGGCGACCGGGTCGGGCACCTCGGCCAGCTTCAGGACGTCGGGCCCTCCGGGCTCGGAAATGACGACGGCTCGCATCTGTCGCTCCTCGCTGCTCGCGTGCCTGCGCTGCACTACCCTGACACCCGCTCCGAACGGGCCGTCGGCTCCGGCCCGGCCGCCCCGGCCCCCTGGCCGCGGCGCGCGCTGGTAGACGTTGCCCTATTCTGCGTGGAAAAATCTGGTTCGGAGCATGTCCAGCCGTGGGTCCATTATTTGGTAGGGATGCCATTGGTGCCGGCACCACGGACGGCTTGCTTCCCGGTCACGGGTAGCGTCACTGTTACCGGCTCGCGAGCAGCTACCAGCGCGCGAGCGGCGCCGGCTCTGGGTGATCATGAAAGGGGCGGTCGCAGGTTGGCGCGTGCGGCCTCCCTGATAGGACGTTAGGGGAACGATCGTGGCCAACGACGATCGAGACAGCGCGGCGAGAACCGAGAAGGACGGGCCCGGCAGCGGCGAGCGCGCCGCACCGGGCGCCGCGGGACCGGCCAGCGGCCAGCGCGCGGCGTCGCCGCGGGCGGCGGACGAACTCGACCCCCTGCCGCGCGCGTCGTCCAGCCCGCAGCCGCCGCAGGGCCAGGCGCCAGGCGCGAGAGCCGGCCAGGGCGCCGCCGGCTCACCGAATCCCTACGGGCTCCCCGATGACTCCGGCCCGCCGAACCCCTACGGCCCGATCCGTTACGACCCCGTCGGCCGTTACGGCACGCCCGGCGAGTACGAGGACGACGACCCTTACGGCACGCTCGGGGCGGTCGGACGTTACGGCGCGGCCGGCCAGAATGCCCCGCCGGGCGCGCCCGTCCCGCCGGGCGCCGCCGGTTCACCGCGCACCGGGGGCTCATCGAGCACTGCGGGCTCGTCGGGCACTGCGGGTTCGTCGGGCACTGCGGGTTCGTCGGGCACTGCGGGTTCGTCGGGCACTGCGGGTTCGTCGGGCACTGCGGGTTCGTCGGGCCCCTGGACGCCGGCGGATTCATCGGGCCGGTCGGCCGCGGGATCGCCCGGGCCGGCCGCCTCGCCGGGTCCGCCGGGTACCGGGGGCACGCCAGGTGCCGCCTCAGCCCCGTCCTCCGGTCCGGGCGCGGCGGATTCCCACGGGAGCGGGCCGGCCGGCAACCATGTTCCGGCCGACCGGCCCCAGCCGCCGGAGAGATACGATCCGTTCGGCCTGCACGGGCCGGCGGATCCCTACGGTCCCGAGGCGTACGGCCGGCCCGACCCGTACGGCGCGCCCGACCCGTACGGGTCACCGGAAGACTACGACCCGGCGGATCCGTACGGGCCGGCGGATCCGTACGGATCCGAGGCGTACGACCGGGCCGACCCTTACGGCACCCGCGACTACGGTGCCCCCGACCCGTACCGGTCCGGCGGGCCGTACGGGCCGGCGAGCCTGCCCCGCGCGCCCGCTCCCCCCGGCGCTCCCGGTCCCGGGGCTGCTGCCTCCTCGCCGGGAACCGCGGCCCCCCCGGGGACCACGGGCCAGCCGGGCACTGCGGCACCCCCGGGAAGCGCGGGCCGGCCGGCCCGGCGCCCGCTCCGGGAACCCCGGCGGGTGCGTCCGGACCGGGTGCCCCGGCCCCGCCGGGAACGCCCCCCGCGCCGGCGTACGGCGGCACCTCCGGGAATCCCGGGCCGGCCAGGCACCGCGGTCCCGCCGGGCGGTCCGGCCGCTCGCGGGGATGCCGCCGCGAGCTTCCGGCCCGCCCGGCCCCGCGGCTGCGCCGGGAATCCCCGCTCCGGGTGCTTCCGCCGCTGCGGCCGCTTCGGCCGCTCCGGGAACTCAGGCGCCGCCGGGGCCCCCGGCCCCGCCCGGAACCCGGGCTCCCGCCCCGCCGCCGGCTCCGGGAGTCCGCACCGCCACGGATCAGGTGCCGGCCCGCCCGCAGGCGCCGCCCGCCGGACCCGGGCCGGGCACCGAAACGGCACCGCCCGATGCCGACGGGGTCGCGGACACCGCGGGCGGCCTGACGCCGGAGTTCCTGCTTCCGGGACGGCGCCCCGCGCCCGTCCCCGGGCTGGCGCCGCGTGGTCTACCGCGCCACCGGCGGCCTCATGCGGGTGCCGTCGTCCGCAGCCGAGTTGCGCCGCCGGGACATGATCAACCGTGTCCGGACGCCGGTCGCGGGCGGCCACCACCGGGTAGCCGTGCTCAGCCTGAAGGGCGGGGTCGGCAAGACCACGACCACGGTGGGGCTCGGCGCCACGCTGGCGTCGCTGCGCGGGGACCGGGTGATCGCGGTGGACGCCAATCCCGATCGCGGCACCCTGTCCGACAAGGTCAGGCTGGAAACTGCCGCCACCGTCCGGGACCTGCTCAACGAGCGCGGCCACATCAGGCGCTACGCGGACGTGCGGGCGTTCACCTCGCAGGCGCCGAGCAGGCTGGAGGTGCTCGCCTCGGACCGTGACCCCACGGTCTCGGTGGCGTTCAGCGAGCAGGACTACAGCCTGGTCGCGCGGGTGCTCGAGCACTACTACTCCATCTGCCTGACCGACTGCGGGACGGGCCTGCTGCATTCGGCCATGACCGGGGTTCTGCGCCTGGCGGACCAGATCGTGCTGGTCAGCTCGCCATCGGTGGACGGCGCGCGCAGCGCGAGCGCCACGCTGGACTGGCTGGCTGCGCACTCCTACGGCGACCTGGTGCGCAACGCCGTGGTGGTGCTGTCCATCGTGCGGCCGCGCAACAAGAGCACCGTGGACCTGAACCGCCTCGAGGAGCATTTCGCGGCGCGCTGCCGGGCCGTGGTCAGGATCCCCTACGACTCCCATCTCGAGGAGGGTGCCGAGGTCGAGCTGGACCTGCTGGGCCGGCCGACGGCCGACGCCTACCTCGCGCTCGCGGCCGTGATCGGCGACGGCCTGGCCATGCCGGCCCGGGCCAGGCGGGTCTAGCTGTATCGGTAACCGTTGTACCGGTTGACGATATACCGGCTACCGAACTAGTCTGCTCCACGTGGAGGAGCAGCTACTGGTCTCGAGGCTGCGGGAAGCCGATCCCGGATGTCGCCGCGGAGGATGGCGGGGGTTCGCGCTCCTGCTGGCCCTGCTGACCGTGTTCGCGGTCACCGCGGTCTTCCTGGTGGCGGTGGTGGCCCCGTCGGCGGGCGCCGCGGGCGGCTGCGGTGGCGGCTGACCCCGCGGCCGGCCGGCCGGCCGGCGCGCACGTCGCGAAGCGGCCGGCTGGCCTCGTCGGCTCCGGCTGGCCGCCGCCCGCACGGGCGGCCAGGCGCGCTCGCGGATCTGGCTCTGCGGCACGGTGACGCTGACGCTCGGCGCGGTCGCCACGGCGGTCGCGCTGGCCCCGCCTGCTTCCGCGCCACCCGGACGCGCCCTGGCCTGGCTGCTGTTCGTCGGGTCGTCGGTGCACGTCGCGTCCACCGGCTGGCTCTACACGCGGCCGGAGGTGCGCGGGTACGCCCGGCAGCGCCCGGCCCGGCTGGTGCTGCTGCCGGCCGCCCTGGTCCTGACATCAGCCGCGGCCGCGGCCGTGGTGCCGCCCGCGACGCTGGCCTGGGGCCTGCTGCCCTACTACGCCTGGCAGTTTTTCCACTTCCAGAAGCAGAACCTCGGCCTGGCGGCGCTGGCCGCGTCGTCGCAGCGGGCCGCGTCGCTGCGGCCCGCGGAGCGCCGGGCCATCATGACCGCGGGCTACGCGGGCATCGCGGGACTGGTCGCGCACCCCGGCCTGCTCCAGCTCCGGATCAGTGCTCCCGGCCTGACCGGGCTCTACCCCGCGGCAGCCACGCTCTTCGCCGGAGCGGTCGGGGCCGGCCTGGCCGCTGCGGCCCGGCGGCCGGAGGGAGACCGTTCGTTGGGCTTCCTTGTGGTTTACCTGATCTCGCTCGGCTTCTTCCTGCCGGTCTTCGCGTTCCGGTCCCCGTACGCGGCGGTCGGCGGGATGACGATTGCGCACGGCCTGCAGTACCTCCTGCTGCTCGGGCTGGTCGCGGCCGGCCGCCGGGAGGCCTCAGGCCGGGCGCTGCGGCTCGCCGTCCTGGCCAACATCGCCCTGGCCGGCGGCGCTGCCCTCGCCGCGGCCTCCCACCTGCACGGGGCCGTCGCGGCCGCCGGGCGGCTGGCGTTCGGGGCGTACCTGGGCGCCGTCATGGCGCATTTCGTCATCGACGCGAGCCTGTGGCGGCTGCGTGACCCGTTCCCCCGGGCGTTCCTGGCGGCCCGCGTACCCGGCCTGCTGGCGGGCCGGTCTGCGGCGGCCGATGGATCGCCGGCCGATATACGATGACGGTCATGGCCAAGGCAAGCACGGGGGACGGCGCCCCGGGCCCGGGGCCGCTCGGCAGCTTCGGCCGGTACGCCGGGCCGGCCACCCTGATCCTGTCCAGCCTGGCCGGCGGGGCCAAGCACGGCTACGCCCTGACCAAGGACGTCGAGGCGTTCTCCGGGGTCCGGCTCGCGCCGGGCACCCTGTACGAGGCGCTGAGCCGGCTCGAGGGGCAGGGGCTCATCGAGGCGCTGGACAGCCAGGACCGCCGCAGGCCGTACCGGCTGACCGCCGCCGGGGCCATGGCGCTCCGGGCTCACCTCGATGACCAGCGCCGCGTCGCCGACGTCGGGCTGCGGCGCCTGGCCAGCAACTGGGGGACGTCGTGACCGCGGCTGGCAGAGGCGCCCGCCCGGCGGGCCGCGCGGCTGCTGCGCTGGTACCCGGCCGCGTGGCGGGCCCGCTACGGCGACGAGTTCACCGAACTGCTCATCGCGGAATTCGCCGAGCAGCCCAGATCGTGGCGCCGCGCCACGGACATAGCCCGCGGCGGCCTGCTGGCCCGGCTGACCCGGGCCGGCCTGACCGGTCACCCGCCGCAGTCACCGGAGCGGGTCCGGGCGGGCCTGGCCACGGCCGCCTGCGCCCTGGCCGCGTTCGGCGTCCTCGGGATCGCGATGTGGGCGCAGCTGGCCACCGGCTGGGCCTGGGCGCCGCCGGCCGCCGCCGGCACGACGATCGCCATGGTGGCGATGTCCGCGGCCGTCCTGCTCCTGGCCGCGCTCGGGCTGCTGGCCGCCGTCCCGCTGGCCTGGAGCACGGCGCGCGGCCTGTTGTGCCGCCCGGCCCGGCGCGCGCTGCGCGGCCCGGTGCTGCTCGCCGTGGCGGGGGCAGGGGCGCTGGCCGCCGGCGGCCTTCACTTCGCGAGCGCCTGGCCGGGCGCGGGCGCTCATCCCTGGGCCCAGCACGGGCTGGTGCCCGCCGGCGTGGCCGCGTTCAGCTGGGCGGCCACGCTGTCGGTCTCCGCGTACTGGGCTCATCCGGCCGCCCTCGCGGCGTTCCCCGGCGCGGAGATCGCCTGGATGGCGGTCAGCCCGGCCGCGCTGGCCGCCGCCGTGGCCGGAGTGGCGGGCCTGGTCCGCCGGCTGGACCTGTCCCCGGGGATCCTGCGCTACGAGGCGTGGCTGGCCAGCAGCGCGGCCGCCGCGATGACCGTCTTCTTGTCCGGCGCCTGCTGCTGGGTACTCGCCGAGGGCTCGGGGCCCGGGCTGTTTCATGCCGGTGCCATCGACGCCGGCAGCCTGGCCGTCATGACGCTGGCGCTCGTCATGGCCCAGCGGGCTACCGCCCTGGCCAGGAGGTTCGCGCCCGGCTCGGGCCCGCGCTGAGCCGTGACCGGGCGCGAGCCGGGCGGCGGTGGCGTTCAGATGGAGCGGATGGCACCGCCGTCTACGGGGATCATCGCGCCGGTGATGTAGGAAGCGGCGGGGGAGAGCACGAACGCGGCAGCCTGCCCGAACTCGGCAGGTTCGCCATAGCGGCGCAGCGGGATGCTCCTGGATATGCGGGCACGCACTTCATCGGGGTCGCCGGCGAGGGCATCCAGCTGGCGGACCCGGTCGGTGGCGATCCGGACGGGCAGCAGCCCGTTGATCCGGATCCCGGACGGCCCGTGCTCGTCGGCGAGTGTCTTAACCACGCCGGCGAGTCCCGGGAAGAGCCCGTTGGAGATGGCGAGGCCGGGGAGCGGCACGCGGACGGAGGCGGCCAGGACGAAAGCGATAGAGCCGCCCGTCCCGGTGAGCGATGCGGTCGCAACACCATCGTGGCGTTCGCCGCCTAGGTCGGCCACGAGCACCCGAGCCAGCCGTACCGCGCCCAGGAAGACGCTCTCGAACGCGGACCGCCACGCGTCGTCCCCGGTGTCGGCGACCGTTCCGCCTGGTGATCCGCCGACACTGATCAGCGCACCGTCCAAGCGGCCAAAACGGTCCCGGGCGGCGGCGATCAGCTGGCTCGGGGCAGCGGGGTCGGCGTTATCTGCGACGGTCCATGCGGCGGCACCGGGCGCGGCGTCCTGGCATGAGGCGAGCTACCGCGGATGCCGCCGTGGACTCGTGGGGAGCGCTGAGCAGCACGCGTGCCCCGTCCCCGACGAGTGCCTGGGCGGCGGCGAAACCAAGGCCCCGGCTGCCACCGGTCACCACGTACACCCTGCCGCGCAATCCGAGATCCATGCGGCCATTCTGCCCCTGGTGTCCTGAGGCATCGACTCGTTGCCGGGCAGGCGCTGGCCGGCCTTCCTGGACTGCCCTGGTCGGCCCGCTCGGGCACGTTGATAACCATCTCGTCACATCCGTACGGGTAATTCATGCCCTATACCCGCATTACGTCCGGCAGGCAGGCTTATCGGGTTCAAGCCTGTAATCCACAGCCTCATCCGTAACGTCCTACTCACAAACGCGGCCCGGGCCTGCGCCCGACGGCCGCGCTTGCCTGCATCGGGGTGTTCCTGAGGAGGAGCCAGGTGGTGGCCACGTACTCCGGTGACGAGTACACCAGCGCGTCAACGAGCGAGACGTTCACCATCACCGTCAGCTGATCCAGCTCGAGTCAGGCGCCGGGCCGTCCCCTTGGCGGGGGCGGCCCGGCGCTGTCGCGTCTTGGCCGCCCTCGCGGGCAAAACCTCAAGATCACGTAGCGCGGACGTTTCTCAGTCGTATTGGCCCCTGAAAGACGTCCGCCCTAATCGATCAACCGCCTGGTTTTGGCTGCGACTGCGCTGTGCGGAGGGTCAGGGATTCGAACCCTGGAGGACGCGTCAACGCCCTAGCAGTTTTCAAGACTGCCGCCATCGGCCACTAGGCGAACCCTCCGAGACTGCGTAATGCCCGGATCGGGCCAGGGCCACCCTGACGCCCTGGCGGTTCGCAACCCGGACATCGGGCCGCCCAGGCGGCCCGACGTCGGCTCCTACCCTCTCATATCGCGTCGTCTCCCGGCTCCGGCCGGGCGGGCCCGCTCTCCCGGCGGGCCGGGCTGGGCTGGCCTGCTCTCCCGGCTCCGGCCAGGCGGGCTGCTCTCCCGGCGGCCAGGGCAGGCTGGCCTTTTCTCCTGGCGACCAGGGCTGGGCTGGCCCGCTCTTCCGGTCGGCGGGACGCAGGCGCGTAGCCCCGCCGTCAGGGATCCCGGCGGGTGGGTAGGCTCGCGGTCGTAGGAGGTTCCATGCTGCGCCCGTTCGGCTGGCAGGCGGTCGCCACGGTCTGGCAGTTCGCGCCGATCGTCACCGGTGCCGTCGTCATCCTGGCCGCCCTGTATCTCTGGGGCGTGCTGCGGGTCGCCCGCCGGCATCCCGCCCGCCCGTGGCCCGCCTGGCGGACCGCGATGTTCCTCGGCGGGCTCGCGGTGGTCGTGCTGGCCACGGAGAGCGGCATCGGGTCCTACGACGACGTGCTGTTCTGGGACCACATGATGCAGCACCTGATGCTGATCATGATCGCCCCGCCGCTGCTCATCTTCGGCCAGCCGATCACGCTGCTGCTGCACGCGAGCAGGAACCCGCTGCACACCTGGGCCAAGCGGATCGTGCGGTCCCGGGTGGCGACCTTCCTCACCTGGCCGGTCTTCGGCGTCGTGGCCTACGCGGCCGCGGTCACGGCCGCGCACCTGACGGACCTGGCCGGCCTGGTGGAGACCAACCAGGCCCTGCACAACGCCGAGCACGTCGCCTTCCTGGTGGTCGGCTACCTCTTCTTCCTGCCGATCCTCGGCACCGAGCCGATCCGCTGGCGGCTCAGTTACCCGGTCCGGTTCATCATCCTCGTCCTGGTGATGCCGGTGGACACGTTCACCGGGCTGGTGCTCGGCTACGGCACGGCGGGCACGCCGGGGGTCGTGACCGGCCCGCGGCCGGCCTGGGCGCCCGCGCCGGTGGCGGACCTGCACACCGGCGGGGCGGTGATGTGGGTCGCCGGTGACGCCATCATGTTCGGGCTGATGATGCTGGTGTTCTTGATGTGGAGCATGGACGAGCGGACGTCGGCGAGCGGCCGCGGATGGTTTGAAGCGGCCCGCAGGGCCAGCCTGGCCAGCCTGGTGGCCAGCCACCCGGCGCCGGGACCGGCCGGGCCGACGGGCGCGCCCGGAGCCGGTCCCGCGGCCCAGGGCAGCGAGGGCACGGCCGCTCCCGCGGCGCCGGCCGCCGTCAACTGGGACCGGCGCGGCGGAATCGACGATGACGAGCACCTCGCCGCCTACAACGCATTTCTCGCCCGGCTGAATGAGGCCGAGTCCGGCCGTAAGAAATAGCCGTCCTGGCTGAACCGGGGCGGTTTAGCA
>CAVUYA010000036.1:0-134379 GCA_963745575.1 uncultured Actinomycetota bacterium
GAGCCCGGCGGCGACGGCCGCCCGCACCGCCGGCCGGGACTCCAGGCGCCAGTCGACGCCGGCCTTGTCGTAGTTGAACCAGACGAAACCGAGCACGTCCGGCCGCTGGCGCACCCCGCTGACCAGGTTCTGCGCGGCCGCCACCGCGTTCGGGCCGGTCTGCACCGAGGTCTCGGCGATGATGAACGGCTTGGTGGTAAAGCCCCTGATCTCCTGCATGGTCGGCCCGTACAGGCCATCGAAGGTGTGCGGGCCGCTGGCGGCGAAGTAGCCGGTGATCCCGACCCAGTCGACGTAAGCGTCGCCCGGGTAATAGGCGCTGAGGTTGAGCTGCGGCTCCGCGGAGATGACGTTGGGGTTCCACACCCAGATCACGTTGGTGGCGTGCGCCGCGGCGAACAGGCGGTGGATCAGCCGCCACGCGGCCACGAACTGGGCGGCGGTCGTGCCGGTGGTGCCCCACGGATACCAGAAGCCGTTGAACTCGTGCCCGAAGCTGATCGCGACCGGCAGGTTCAGCGCGCGGACCTGCTGCGCGACCCGGTTGACGTAACCGTTGCTGTGGCCGTCGGCGATCGCGGCGACGGTCGTGTCATACGGCTCCCAGACCATGTAGTACAGCGCCCGGTAGGACCAGGCGTTGGTCACCGCCTGGTCATTCAGCGAGTGGTTCCAGGACACGTACTGGCCGATCAGGTTCGGCCGGGCTCCGGCGCTGGCGGCGAACGACTGCACCGGCCCGAGCGAGTCCGGCGCTCCGGGCGCCTGGACTCCGAGGAAGTTCCCGCCTGCGGGATCGCGTAGCCCGGACACGTCGTACGGCCGGCTGCCCGGGACCAGCGTTGGCGTCGAGGCCGGCGGCTCGGCGCCCGGCACGCCGTAAAGAGCCGACGATCCGCAGGCCGCCAGCGCGGCCGTGAGCGCGAGGCCGCCGAGAATCCTGAGCTTCAGCCACGCCATCACCGCGGTGCGCCCCGCCGGCCGCCGACCCGAGGCTCGATGACGACGCGGCCGGCCCGCACCGGTCAGCCTCATCGCGGCACCCCATTCCTCGGTCGTCTAGAGCAACGATCCCACCCGCGCACCAGGATCCTAGTACCGGACGTCGAGAGGCGGCTCCTCGTCTCAGTTAGTCAACTAACTTGACAAGGAGCGCCACCGGATCAAGACTGAGTCAGTCAACTAACTTAGTTCCTGGGTGTGCTGAGGATGAGCGGGGAGTGCTGGGGATGAAATCAGTCCAGGGGCAGGTCCGGTCGGTCACCGACTCGCGTCTGGTTCTCCGGTCCAGGCTCGGCGCGATCACCCTGGTGCTGCTGTGCGCGGTGCAGTTCCTGGACATCGCCGACTCGGCGATCGTCAATGTCGCCCTACCGTCGATCCAGCGCGACCTGAACTTCTCGCAGCAGAACCTGCAGTGGGTGGCCAGCGGCTACATCCTCACCTACGGGGGCTTCCTCCTGCTCGGAGGCCGTCTCGGCGACCTGCTCGGGCGTCGCCGCATGCTGCTCGCGGGCCTGACCGTGTTCGCCGTGTCGTCGCTGACCGCCGGGCTGGCCCACGAGGCAGGACTCCTGGTCGCCGCCCGGCTCGTGCAGGGTACCGGCGCCGCGCTCATGGCCCCGGCGGCGCTGGCCGAACTCACGATCAGCTTCCGCGAAGGCCGGGACCGCAACACGGCGCTCGGGGTCTGGGGAGCCATCAGCGGACTGGCGGCCGCGGCCGGCGTCTTCCTCGGGGGAGTGCTCACGCAGGGGCCAGGATGGCGATGGGTCTTCTTCGTCAACCCGCCGATCTGCGTCGCGGTGGCGGCCGGGGCACTCGCCCTGCTGGCGAACGACCGCGCCAGCAGGACCGGGGAAACGGCCTTCGACTCGCAGGGCGCGGTGCTGGTGACCGGCGGAATGCTGCTGCTGGTCTACAGCCTCGTGCGGGCACCGGTGGCCGGCTGGGGATCGGCCCAGACCATCGTCACCTTGACCGGATCCGCCATCTTGATGTTCGCGTTCGCGCTCAATGAGCTTCGGAGCCGGAACCCGCTGGTTCCCTTCGCCATCCTCCGGGTGAAGGGACTGGTGGCGGCCGACCTGACCCAGCTCATCGCGTTTACCGGGTTCTTCTCCATGTTCTTCTACGCCACGCTGTACATGCAGGAGATCCTCCACTACTCACCGCTCAAGGCGGGAGCCGCCTATCTCCCGATCACCGCGGGGTTCGCCGCCGCGGGAGGCCTAGCCTCACAGCTGGTCACGCGCATCGGGACCCGACCGGTGGTGGTGGCCGGCTGCCTGATCGCCGGAGCCGGGATCTACTACGTGTCCCGGGTGCCGCTGCACGGTTCGTACGTGAGCGACCTGCTTCCCGGGTTCCTCGTGATGTCACTGGGGGCGGGGTCGGTATTCGTCTCGGTCACCGCGGCCGCCAACGCCGGCGTGCCATCCGACAAGGCGGGCCTGGCGGCAGGGTTGCTGAACTCGTCCCAGCAGGTCGGCAGCGCGCTCGGCCTCGCCATCCTCTCCGCCGTCGCGATCACCCGCACCGACCACCTGCTGGCCGCCCAGGTGCCGCCCGCCGTGGCGTCAGATGCCGGATACCACCAGGCCCTGCTGGTCGGCGGCATCCTGATGGCCGCCGCGGCCCTGATCGCCCTGCGCATCGGCAACACCCGGAACCCGGCCCCGCTGGTCATGGTCAACGCCGAAGCGGCGCCCGGGCCGGGTCCTGCGCAAGAGCCCTCCGCCGCGATCGATCCGGCCCCGTGAGGAGGAAACCCGGCACCGCAGCACCGGTATCCTGTCAAGTGAGATGACTGACTCAGGCACGGCAACCGCCGTCGGGCGACGCCCCGGGAAACGAGAGCGGCTGATAGCCGCCGCGACGCAGCTCGTGCACCAGCAGGGCGTCGAACGGACGACGCTCGCGGACATCGCCAAGGCCGCCGACGTCCCCCCCGGCAACGTCTACTACTACTTCAAGACCAAGGACGACGTCATCGCGGCGGTCATCCAAGCCCACGCGCAGCAGATCAAGACGACCCTGGCGGCTATCGACACCCGCCACCGGTCCCCGAAGAGCCGGCTGAAGGCCTTCGTGCGGGAGTTCACCGCCCAGAGCGAGATAGTGGCCCAGTACGGCTGTCCCCTCGGCAGCCTCTGCTCGGAGCTCGACAAGCGCGTCACGGACCCGGGCTTGCCCGCGGCTGAGCTGATGCGCCTCCTGATCGATTGGGCGCAGCAGCAGTTCCGGTCCCTGGGCCGGCCCGACGCGCGCGATCTTGCCTTCGACCTGCTGGCCGCCTACGAGGGCAGCGCGCTCCTGGCGAACACCATGCGTGATCCCAGGATCCTGTCCAGGGCGGCGCGTCGCATCGACCGCTGGATCGACACGCTCTGACGGACCGGCGGCGGACTCAGGCCAGAGCCAGGGCAATGGCGTGCAAGGCCAATCCCACGCCCGCTCCCACTACCGTGCCGTTGATGCGTATGTACTGCAGATCGGGCCCGAGGAGCAGTTCCAGCTGACTCGACGTTTCAGCGGCGTCCCATCGCTCGATGGTCCCGGTGACCAGGTCGGCGAGTTCGTCGTGGAACTGGTCGGCCAGTGCCCTGGCTGCCGATTCGACCATGCGCTCCAGGCCGTCCCGGAGGCGGCGGTCCGACCCGAGGCGATGCCCGGCCGCTACCAGCGCCTCGGCCAGCCTGCGGCGCAGCTCCGAGTCCGGGTCGGCGGCCTGGGTCCGCAGGGCATCCTTGGCCCGCTGCCACAGCGAGGAGGACCAGTCCCGCAACGCGGCGCTGCGCAGGACATCACGCTTGAGGCGCTCGCCGCGCTCGCGCAGCTCCGGGGACGTCTCGAGGCGGTCGGGCAAGCCCGGCGATCCATTCCTCGAACTGATGCCTGGTCTCGTCGTCGGGATCGGCGGCCATCGCCGCCAGCCGCTGCCGCAGGCGGGCGTGCAGACGGTCGAAGACCAGCCGGTAAGCCGAGTCGGGCACCCACCGGGGTGCCTCGCCCTCGAACAGATCGCGCAGCTCCGCGTAGTGGTCGGCCAGGTAGCGGTCGGCACCGGACAGGATCGTGTTGAACAGCTCGGCGTGGTGACCTCCCGCGATGATGACCCGCAGGACCCGTCCCGCCAGCGGCGCCAGCTCGACGGCGTCCAGCGCCCGGGTCATTTCGGCGGTGAGCACGCGCTGGGCATCCTCATCGCGAAGCGCCTCGGCCAGGCTGACCACGAGATCAGCGGCGTGACCGGCGACGCGGGCGGCGTTGGCCTCGTCGGCCAGCCAGGTGCCCAGGCGGGGAACGAGGCCAGCGGAGCGGATCCGCTCGGCCAGAACCTCAGCGTTGAGGAAGTTCTCCTGCACGAACTGGCCGAGAGTGGCGGCAAACTGGTCCTTGCGTTCGACGATCAGCGCGGTGTGCGGTATCGGCAGGCCCAGGGGACGGCGGAACAGGGCCGTCACCGCGAACCAGTCGGCCACGCCTCCGACCATGGCCGCCTCGGCGCCGGCCTGCACGTAGCCGAGCAGGGTCCCGTGGGCGCCGGCCGCGGTCACGGCCACGAACAGCGCGGTGGCGGCCGCGAGGAGAGCGGTGGCTCGCCGGCGCGCGGCGGCCAGGCGGCGCGCCCGCACGACCACGGACTCACGCTTGAGCGCGGGTACCGGTGCAGCAGACATCGTCTCGGCAGGTTCCATGGGGCAGTCCCGGCCCGTCGGCCGGGACGACACAGGTGATCACAGCGGCAGGCTAGCCCCCGTCAGGCGCGTAGCGCGGCGAAGCAGTCGATGATCCGCTGGACGTCTTGCTCGCTGTTGAAGGCGTGCAGGTCCAGCCGGACATACTGCAACTCGGGCCACGTCGCTATGCGGTGGCGGCGAGGGCGGCGACCGCCGCCGTCATGTCCGGTACCTCGACCGAGCACACGCCGGCCCGCTGACTCGCCTGGCGCGGCGTGACCGGGTCGAAGCCAAGCTCGTCGAGCCCGGCCAGCAGCAAGCCCGTCAGGTCGGCCACCCGGTCGGCTATCCGCCCGATCCCGGCCCGGTTGATCAGGCCGAGCGCGGCCTGTGAGCCGGCCAGCGGGATGAAGTTCGGCATCCCGTAGCGGATCCCGGCGCCGCCCGGCAGCGGCTTGAACTCGGTCACGTCGACCGGGAAGTCCTTGACCGCGGCCCAGCCGCTGATGGGGCTCGGTTCGTCGAGCCAGCCGGTGCCGATCACGAGGTAGCCGATGCCCGGCGGCCCGAGCAGCCACTTGTAGCAGGGGAATCCGATGAAGTCGATGTGGTCGGCGTACGGTCCCAGCGGGACCGCGCCCGCTGACTGCGCGGCGTCGACCAGCAGGGCCCAGCGGGCGGCCTGGCGGTGACGGCCGAGCGCCGCCAGGTCGAGGGCGGCCCCGCTGCGCCAGGCCACGTGCGTCGCGACCACGGCGATCGTCTCGTCGTCGGCCTGGGCGACCAGCGCCTCGACCGGGTCCTCATGGTCGCCGCGGGCCGCCCAGCGTACGGTCAGCGACGGATGCTGGCGGGCCGCGACCAGCCACTGGTAGCTGCTCGCCGGATGGCAGTCCCAGTGCAGGACGACGTTGGCCCGCGGCGCGCCCGCCCGCTGCCAGCGGGCCAGCACCATCGCGGTCGCCACGGACATGGCGCTGGAGGTGCTCTCGCTCACCGCGACCCGCTCGGGGCCGCAGCCGAAGAGCGCGGCCACTTCCTGACGCGCCCCGTCGAACACCGCCCACTGGCTGGTGGCGAGCGTGACCGGGTTGTCGTCCCAGGCGGCCATCACCCGGTTGATCGCGGCCCGGACGCTGTTCGCGATCGGCACCTGCCCGCCGGACCAGGCGAATACGTGGTCCTCCAGGTAGGGAAACTCGGCGCGCAGTTCCTGCCACCAGCGTCGCGTCAGCGCTCTCCACGTCCCCTCCTCGTCCTGCCGTCCCATCCGGCGCAGCGGCGCAAGAACGGGCCGCCGTCGGCGCCGGCCCGGCCGTCAAGGTGCGTTTGCGCTGCTCTTGACGTCATCGGCGGTCTAGTTCACCATGCTCATTTAAGCGCCTTTGCTCATATGAGCGCCAGAGAGGCAGGCATCATGGCCGCGTCTGAAAGCCAGCGGCTGATGCTGAAGGTCTGCTATCAGGCGTACCGGCGGCATCTGTCGCACAAGGAGATCGCGGCCAACCTCGGGATCAGCCGGTTCCAGGTCGCCCGGCTGCTGCGCGCCGCCCTCGACGCGGGCTACGTCAGCGTGAACATCCTCGAGCCGGAGCGCTGGCATTCCGACTGGAGGTCCAGCTCGAGGAGCGAACCGGCCTCAAGGCGGTCATCATCGTCGACAGCGAGGACGTCGGCGAGTCCGAGCTGCGGTCACGGGTCGCCGACGCCGCGGGCCGGTTCCTGACTGGAGCAGACGCTGGACGGCGCGGTGATCGGCATCTCGCTCGGCGAGACGATCCAGCGCCTGGTGGCGCAGCTTCCGGCGCGCATCCCCGGCAAGGCCGAGGTCGTCCAGCTCATCGGGGGCCGGGGCCGGGTCACCGCCGAGGTGTCCTCGATCACGCTGGCCATCGACCTGGCCCGCCGGTTCGGGACCGAGCCGCACCTGCTGTTCGCCCCGGCCATCGTGGACTCGGCCCAGCGCCAGGTCCTGCTGGCCCACGACGACCTGCGCGCCACGTTCGACAAGTTCGCGCGGCTCGATATCGCCGTGCTCGGCATCGGGTCGCTGACCGAGCCGGCCACCTCCCGGCTGCGCTACGGCGGCGTGATCGACGATGCCCTGCACGCCAGGCTGCTCCGCCGGGGCGCCGTGGCCGACGTGCTGTCCTACGTGCTCACCGACGACGGTGAGGTGCTCAGCTCCGGGCTGGAGGACCGCGCGATCTCGATCGGCCTGGACGACCTGCGGCGCACCCCGCACCGGATCGGGGTGGCCAGCGGCTGGCGCAAGGGCCGGGCGGTGCGCGCCGCGATCGCTTCGGGCCTGGTCAACATCCTGGTCACCGACACCCAGATTGCGTCCGCGATTCTCGCCGGGGAGCGGTAGATGCTGCACTTCTACGACACGTCCACCGAGCCGACTCCGGCGATGATCGAGGCCATGACGCACGCCGAGCTCGGCGACGACGTCTACCACTCCGATCCGACGGTGAACGAGCTCGAGCGGCTGGGGGCATCCCTGCTCGGCCACGCCGACGCCGTGTACATGCCAACCGGCACCATGTCCAACCTGAGCGCGGTGCTGGCCGCCGCGGACCGCGGCACCGAGGTCATCGCCGAGGCCGGCTCCCACATCGTCTACTACGAGGCCGGCGGGTTGGCGACCGTCGCCGGGACCATGCCCCGGACGATCCCCACCGACGACGGCGTGCTGACCGCCGAGCTGGTCGCGCCGTACCTGCGCAAGCCCGACCAGCACTACCCGCCGACCTCGATGGTGTGCGTGGAGAACACGCACAACCGGGCGGGCGGGACCGTGACCGATGTCGCCACGATGGCCGGGCTGCGGGCCCTCTGCGATGAGCACGGTCTGCACCTGCACGTCGACGGGGCCCGGATCTTCAACGCGGCCGTGGCGCTGGGCGTCGAGGCCGCCCGGCTGTCCGGCCCGGCCGACTCGGTCTCGGTCTGCCTGAGCAAAGGGCTCAGCGCGCCGGTCGGCGGGCTGCTCGCCGGGAGCGAGGAGTTCGTGGCCCGGGCCCGGCGGGCCCGCAAGCTGCTCGGCGGCTCCATGCGCCAGGCCGGGGTGGTGGCCGCGGCCGGGATCGTGGCCCTGCAGACCGGCATCGACCGCCTCGCCGAAGATCACTTGCGGGCCCGCCAGATCGCCGACGGGCTGCAGTCGGTGAGCGGGCTGACCGTGCTCACCCCCAGCCCGGTGACCAACTTCGTCCTGATCGACGTGGCTCCTTCCGGCCGCACCGCCGAGGACGTGGTCGCCGACCTGAGGCGGCACGGCATCAACGCCTCGTCGCGGCCGCCCACCACCATCCGGTTCGTCACCCACCGCCAGATCGGCGACGACGAGGCGGCCACCCTGATCAAGACGCTCACCGAAATCATGGGGGGACGGCACCCATGACCCGGGCAGCGGACGACGCCGCGGTGCTGGGGATCGACCTCGGCACCGGGAGCGTCCGCGCCGGGCTCTACTCGCGGTCGGGGGCGCTGCTGGCGGCCCACGAGGAGTGCGTGACCACGACCCATCCCCGGCCCGGATGGGCCGAGCAGCCGCCCCGGGACGTCCTCGCCGGGCTGTACCGGGCGGTGGCCGCCGTTACGGCGGGCCTGCCGCCGCCGGCGGCCCTGTCCGTGGCCTCGACGGCGGTGACCGCGGTCGCGGTCGACGACGACGACGTCCCGCTCGGTCCGGCCCTGCTCTGGATGGACACCCGCGCGTCCGCCGAGGCGGCGGAGATCACGAGCACGCGGCACCCGGTCCTGCGCTACACCGGCGGGCAGGTGTCGCCGGAGTGGATGCTGCCCAAGGCGCTCTGGCTGGCCCGGCATGATCCGGCGCGGTACGCCGCGGCCCGCCGCATCGTCGACGTGCACGACTGGGTGATGTTCCGGCTGACCGGCCGGTGGAGCCTGGCCCAGGCCACCATCGCCGCCGAATGGTCCTACGACCCGCTGGCCGGCGGCTGGCCCGCTGACCTGCTGGCCGACCTGGGCCTGGCCGCGCTGCTGGACGGCTGGGACGTGCCGAGACTCCCGGCGGGAGCGGCGGCCGGCCGCCTCACCCCGGAGGCAGGAGATACATGGAGCAGGCCGTCGCCATCGTGACCGGAGGCGCATCGGGCATCGGACGCGGTATCGCCACTCACCTGGCCGAGCGGGGCGTGTCGGTTGTCGTGGCGGACGTCCGGGACGACGACGGGGAAGGCGTGGCGCAGTACCTGGCCAAGCGGGGCCCGGACGCCATGTTCGTGCATGCGGACGTGTCCAGGAAGGCCGAGGTGGAGGCGCTCGTGGCGGCCGCGGCCGAGCGGTTCGGCCGCCTGGATTACCTGGTCAACAACGCCGGCATCGTCACCATGACGCCCTTTCTCGACCTGCCGGAGGAGGAGTGGGACCGCGTCGTGGACATTGACCTGAAGGGCCAGTTCCTCTGCGCGCAGGCGTTCAGCCGGGAGGTGATCCGCCAGCAGCACGGAGGGGCCATCGTCAACATCGGCACGGTGGAGAGCGAAGTCGTCTCGGCCAGCGGTGAGCACTGCCAGGTGCATTACAGCGCGGCCAAGGGCGGCGTCAAGATGCTGACCAAGGGCATCGCCTTCGAGCTGGCGCCGTACAACATCCGGGTGAACGGCATCAACCCGGGCACCATCGAGACCGGCTTCGCCGGCGACATCGCCGGCTCTCCCCGGGTCGTCGAGCATCTCATGAAGCGGGCGCTGATCAAGCGCTTCGGCCAGCCGGCCGACATCGCCCGGGTGGCGTGGTTCCTGCTCAGCGACGACGCCGCCTACATGACGGGGACGATGGTGAACGTCGACGGAGGCTGGCTGACGCAGTGAGCCCCCCGAGCTGGCGCCCTGACCGGCGCGTCAGCGGGTCTGGTCCGGGCCGGGGAGGGCCCTATTGTGCCTCCGCCTGGGTCGGATCAGGCCGGGCACCGCTAGCGTGGCGGTCATGACCGAGACATGGACCGCTCCGCAGGTGGAGCGCACCGACCCGGGACTCATCCTGGGGGAGCGCCAGGCCCTCGAGGCCTGGCTGGACTTCCATCGTGAGACGCTGCTGCTCAAGTGCGCCGGCCTGACCGCCGGCCAGCTGAAGGAGCGGGCGGTTCCGCCGTCTCGGCTCTCGCTGCTGGGCCTGGTGCGGCACATGACCGAGGTTGAGCGCTGGTGGTTCCGCATGCACGCGGCCCATACCGACCTGCCCTTCCCGTACGACCCAGACCAGACCGGCCAGGACTTCGAAGCGCTGGACGACGCGGACGCGGCCGCCAACATCGAGGCGTTCCAGCAGGAGATAAAGGACGCGCGCGCCGCCGTGGCCGGGAAACAGCTCGACGACGTCGTGCCCAGCCAGGGCGACCATCCCGAGCGCGCCCGGGACATCCGCTGGATCTACCTGCACATGATCGAGGAGTACGCGCGCCACAACGGGCACGCCGACCTCCTGCGGGAGCGGATCGACGGGGTGACCGGCGACTGAGGCTGGCGCGCCGGCCGGATCACCGGCCGCCGGCCAGAGCCCGCGCCGCGGTGACCCCGGGCGGGCGCCGGGCGCGGCTCGGTGTGCATAAATCTGTGGATGACTTGTGCAAAACGGCGTCGAACCTGTGCGCACGCGGGGAAATGCTGGGGATTGCAGCGGCGACCCGTGCCTATGGCAGGGCTGGTCACCGGGGAGAACGCTATTCACACCCTGTGCACAACAAGAAAACCGAAATTGTCCACACGCCACGCTGCAACGACTCGTAAATGAGCTGAAAGTTTACCGTACATTTATTGATCTGTGATCTAGGATCAGGACTGTAAGACTCTGAAGCCCAGATGGTGAGCCCGGGGTGCTTTGAAAGGGAGGCAAGCGTAATTGCGGCGGGTGCGCACCGGGGCGACAGGCGCTCCCTGAGGGCGGGCCACTTTTCTGGTACGGGCCAGGGCAGCAGCTCGGCATGACGTGCGGTCGGCCGTGCTGGCCTCGGAACCCGGCATGCCGGAACGACCAGGGGTCCGGTCGGTGCGTGCCTGTACCCAGGTCGGCAAGCCCGGCTATCCGGCGCTGACCTCTGGCTGAGCGGGAGGGTCCTGACATGAAGATGGAGATCTGGCCGGACGACGTCAGCATGCCGGAGATGACCGACTGGCTGGCCGAGTTGCGCGATGACGGTCGCGCCGAGGCGGCCGGCGACGGCCCCGGGGAGCGGGCCGAGGCCGACGAGACCAGCCCGGACGTCCTCGTCCCGGCGCAGCCGGACCGGCCCGTGTCTGAAGGTCAGGCCAGCGGCCCCGCCGAGCCCAGCCCTCCGGGCCCGGCCTGGCCTCGCCGAGGCCGATTCCCCGCGCCCGGCCTGGCCTCCCACCGAGGCCGATTCCCCGCGCCCGGCCTGGCCTGCCGCCGAGGCCGATTCCCCGCGCCCGGCCTGGCCTGCCGCCGACACCAGTCCTACGGGCCGGATCCGGATCCCCGCCGACGCCAGCCCTGCGGCGCGGACCCGGGCCCCCGCCGAGGCCGGCTCCCGGAGCCGCACTCGGGGCCCCGCGAAGGCCAGCGCCCCCGCCGAGATCACCGAGCGGGCCGTGATCGGCGACCAGCTGCGGATGCCGATCATGTGGTGCGAGATGGGCTCCTGCATCTCCTGGCACGCCGATCCCGCGGCGCTCGGCGAGGCCGACATCCGCGCCCGCGCGATCGGCGTCGGCTGGCGTGTCGACGCCCTCGGCCGGCTGGCTTGCCCCCGATGCCAGCAGACCGCCCCCGGGTTCCGGGTCTCCCGCCCGGTCGTGCTGTGGGATCGGCACGCGGCCATTACCAGGGCCGCCTGGATGGCGGGAATGCACGGTAACGGTGCCGCCGGGGAGCACGGCCGTGGCCCGCGCCCCCCGGCCAGCCGCCGGACCGGGGCCAGCCCGCCAGAGCCGCAGCGCCGCCGCGACCACCCGGCCGCCAAGACCACCACGGTCGGCCGACACGCCCGATGAACGCCGGACCGCACCTCCGTTCCCGCGGCGTGGCGCAGGCGGGCCGGACGGCGACGGCGGTGCGCCCGGCCCACCAGGCGGGCCACGCCGACTGCCGCTGGCTGATGCTGGCCGCGGAAACGGCCGGCCTGATCCGCGGCAACGGGCGGGCATCGCCGGATGCCTGCCCCGCAGGCCGCAGCGACCTGCCGCGGATCGCCACGTGCACGCCGGGCACCGACGCCGGATCGGTGCACGCGGCGCGAGACTTCACCCTGGCCACCTTGCACCGGTGGGACGCGGCCGAACGCGGCGAAGACATCGCGATCGTCGTGACCGAGCTGCTGACCAACGCGCTGCGGCACGCCCTGCCCTGGCCCGGCGACCCCTCGCCCCCGCGGCCGATCCGGCTCGGCCTGCTGCAGCCGGGATCTTGCGTGCTGTGCGCGGTGGCCGATCCCAGCCGGGCGGTTCCGGTACCCCAGGGACCTGGTTCCCTCGCCGAGACCGGCCGCGGTCTGCAGATCATCCGCGCGCTCAGCGACATGTGGGGCTATACGGTGCTCGGCGACGCCGGCAAGGTGGTCTGGGCCGCGTTCACCCCGCGGCCCACGCCGCCTCCCGGCCCCGGCCCGGGTTAGCGTGGGCCGGTGGGCGCGGCGCGGCTGATCTTGATCGAGGGAATGATCGGCGCGGGCAAGACCACCACGGCCCGGCGGGTGCAGACCTGGCTGACCAGCCGCGGCGAAGACGCGCGGGCCTTCGATGAGCTCGCGCAGGACCATCCCATCCGCACCAGGGCCGCCGACCGGTTGCGCGCGGCCTACCAGGAAGGGGCGGCCGACGAGGGAGGCGCGGCCTACTGGGAGAAGGCTCAGCCACCCGGCCGCGCCGAGGACGACGGCGGGGGCAGCCCCGGTGCCTACGCGGCCGGTCAGTGGCGCCGGCTGGCCGAGCGCTGCCGCAGCGGTCAGCAGACGATCATCCTGGAGAGCACCTTCCTGCAGAACTCGGTCATGCCGGCCTTCATCGACGGCGCGCCCGCGGAGGCGGTGACGCAGACCTTCGCGGTGATCGAGCGCGAGGCCGCCGCCGCCGAGCCGCTGCTGATCTACCTGCGGCCCACCGACATCGCGTCCGCGATCGCGCGGGTCCACCACGCGCGGGGAGAGGCATGGGCCGCGCAGAACATGGCCTTCGTGGCCAGCCGCCCCTGGGCCCGCAGCCGGAACCTGCACGGCCGGGAGGCGGTGATCGAGCTGTACCGGGCCTGGGAGGGCGTGGTGGACGAACTGTACGACAGGTACTCGTTTCCCAAGCTCATGGTGACCGACCCGCAGCAGGACTGGGAAGCGGCGCTGGCCCGCATCTACGAAGCGGTGCGCCCATGACCGCGGACTGGCCGGACCACCTTCCGGCGGGCTCGTTGCGTGTCGTGCGGTGGAGCGATCACTACGAGCAGACGGTGGCCTTCTACCGGGACGTCGTCGGGCTGCCGGTGCTGGAGACCTTCCAGGGCAGCTATGGCCTGGACGGGACGATCCTGGGCCTGCCGGGCGGCCCGGTCCACCTGGAGATCGTGCGGCTGCCCGATGCCCGGCGCCCGGCGCCCGGGCTCGATCAGCTGGTGTTCTACCTGCCCGATGCCGCCGCGCGCGAGAACGTGCAGGCCCGGTTCGCCGCCGCGGGCATCGACCCGGTCCCGCAGATCGATTACTGGGAGGCCAACGGCGGCGTTACCTACCAGGACCCGGACGGGCGGGAGGTGGTGTTCGCGTCCTGGATCTACCGGCCGCCCGGGACGGGTCAGTAGTACCAGGGGAAGCGCGCCCAGTCCGGGGCGCGCTTGTCCAGGAAGGCATCCCGGCCCTCGGCCGCCTCGTCGGTCATGTAGGCCAGCCGGGTCGCCTCGGCCGCGAACAGCTGCTGGCCCACCAGCCCGTCGTCGATGAGGTTGAAGGCGTACTTCAGCATCCGCTGCGAGGTAGGGCTCTTGGCGTTGATCTTGGCGGCCCACTCCAGCGCGGTGCGCTCCAGGTCGGCGTGCGGCACCACCGCGTTGACCATGCCCATCCGGTGGGCCGCCTCGGCGTCGTAGGTCTCGCCGAGGAAGAAGATCTCCCGGGCGAACTTCTGGCCCACCTGGCGGGCCAGGTAGGCCGAGCCGAAGCCGCCGTCGAAGCTGCCGACGTCGGCGTCGGTCTGCTTGAACCGGGCATGCTCGCGGCTGGCCAGGGTGAGGTCGCAGACCACGTGCAGGCTGTGCCCGCCGCCCGCCGCCCAGCCGGGCACGACGCAGATGACGACCTTGGGCATGAACCGGATCAGCCGGTGCACCTCCATGATGTGCAGGCGGCCGCTGCGAGCGGGGTCGATCGTCTCGGCCGTCTCGCCGGAGGCGTACTGGTAGCCGTCGCGGCCGCGGATGCGCTGATCACCGCCGGAGCAGAAGGCCCAGCCGCCGTCCTTCGGCGACGGGCCGTTGCCGGTCAGCAGCACGCAGCCCACATCGCTGGACATCCGGGCGTGATCGAGCGCCCGGTACAGTTCATCGACCGTGTGCGGGCGGAACGCGTTGCGGACCTCGGGCCGGTTGAACGCCACGCGGACCGTGCCGCCGTCGATAGCGCGGTGGTAGGTGATGTCGGTGAAGGAAAACCCCGCTACCTCGCGCCACCGCCCGGCTTCGAAGATCTCAGAGACCATGGCCCCATTCTGGTAGACCGGAGCTGTGACTTCCTCAACCGGCACGGACACGACCAGCGAGAGCATCTTCACCTGGGGCGCGCCGCCGCTGAAGTTCGGCCCGGGCGCGGTGGACGAGATCGGCTTCGATATGGCTCAGTACGGAGCCAGGCGGGTCCTCATCCTCACCGATCCCAGGGTCAACGAACTCGGCGTTCCGGCGCGCATCGCCGACTCGCTGGCCCGCCACGGGATCAGTTCGGAGATCTTCGACGGCTGTCACGTCGAGCCCACCGACGACAGCATGGACAAGGCCGCCGGTTACGCCCGTGAGCAGGGCCCGTGGGACGGATTCGTCGCGGTGGGCGGCGGGTCGTCCATCGATACCGCCAAGGCCGTGAACCTGCTGACCACCGACGAAGGCAGCCTGATGGACTACGTCAACCCGCCGATCGGCCAGGGCCGCGCTCCCCGCCGCCAGCTCAAGCCCCTGATCGCGGTGCCGACCACGGCCGGGACCGGCTCCGAGAGCACGGCGATGTGCGTGCTCGACGTGCTGTCGATGAGGGTCAAGACCGGCTTCGGCCACTGGCGGATCCGTCCCACCCTGGCCGTGATCGACCCGCTGGTGTCGCTGACGCTGCCGCCGGAGGTCACCGCCTCGGCCGGCATGGACATCGTGTGCCACGCCCTGGAGTCGTACACCGCCCGCTACTACACCACCTTCGAGCGCAAGCAGCCCGAGCAGCGCGTCACCTACTGCGGGTCCAACCCGGTCTCCGACCTGTGGTGCGAGAAGGCGCTGGCGCTGATCGCCTCCTCGTTCCGCACGGCGGTCCGCGACGGGTCCGACCTGGAGGCGCGCAGCAACATGATGATGGCGGCGACCTTCGCCGGCATGGGCTTCGGCAACGCCGGCGTGCACATCCCGCACGCCAACGGCTACCCGATCGCGGGCATGGTGAAGGACTACCGGCCGCAGGGTTACCCGCAGCAGGAGCCGATGGTGCCGCACGGGCAGTCGGTCTCGCTGACCGCGCCGGAGGCGTTCCGGTTCACCTTCCCGAGCGCCCCGGAGCGTCATCTGCGGTGCGCGGCGATGCTGGCCCCGGGCCAGGAGACGCTGAGCAACCCGGCCGAGCAGCTTCCGTCCGCGCTCATCGGCCTGATGCGGGACATCGGCATCCCCAACGGCATCGGAGCCGTCGGCTACGCCGAGGCGGACATCCCGGACCTGGTGCCCGGGACGATGAAGCAGCAGCGCCTGCTGGCCACGTGCGCGCGCCCGGTCACCGAAGAGGACATCGCCCGGATCTTCGCCCGGTCGATCCAGAACTGGTGACTCCGCGGCCATTTCCTGACCTCGGTGCCAGGCGGTTCAGGTGGTCCGGCGGCGGACCAGCCAGACGGTCGCGGCGATGAGCAGCACCGACAGCGCGAGCAGCCAGCCGCCCTCGATCCACTGGAACGGCCAGAAGCGGCTGGCCGGCTGGTAGGTCGTCCACAGCGTGTACCCGTGCTGCATGAGGTACTGCGTCACGCCGTAGGCCTGCGGGATCCCGCCTTTCCCGCCGCCGCCGAGCTGTGGGGCCCCCTGCTGGAGGACCTGGCCGAGCGCGGACTCGCTGACCGGCCGGCCGCCCCTGGTCTGCCACTGCTGGCTGAGGATCCACGCGGAGTCGGGCACGTTCGCGCGGCTGCCCAACGTCGAGCCAGGCACGTTCGGGTTGCTGGTGACCAGCGGCGTCAGGTAGTGCTGGCGCAGGTACAGCCCGGCCGCGAGGGCGAGCCCGGCGTAGGCGGCCAGGGTGGCGGCGATCGCGGGGACGACCCGGCGGATGAGCATGCCGGCCAGGGCGCCGATCGCGAAGGCCGCCAGCGTCCAGGCGGCGAACGCGACCCCGCGCAGGTCGAACACGGTGGGAGCGAGCCGGGTCTGGTTGCCATCGGCGAAGAACGGCTGGTAGTACCAGGACAGCAGCAGGCTGAACGCCCCGGCGGCGGCCGTCACCGCGAGCGCGAGCAGCACCAGCTTGGCGAGCGTCCAGCGCCACCGGCCGAAGCTCTGGGTCCAGGCGTACCGGAAGGTGCCGGTCTCCAGTTCCCGGCCCAGCACCGGCGCCCCGACGAACGCCCCGATCAGCGCCGGCACCGCCTGCAGCAGGGCCGCGATGAGCTCCGCCGTTGCGCCGTGGGTGTTGTTGAAGTCGTCGATCAGATTCCCGCAGGTAAATGAGCTGGCCGGGTGGCAGGCGGTCGCGGCGGCGTAGGCGTGATGCACCTGAAGGCCGGCGATCCACAGCCACACCGCCAGCGCGCCCAGCAGCGCGGCCACCCCGGCCAGCGCGAAGCGGTGCTGCCGCCAGGTGACCCAGGCCATCCGCCGCCACGGCACCGGCCGCAGGCTCGCGTCCTGCTGCGGGCGGGCGGGCACGGTCAGCGCGGTCATCGCGTCACCTCCGACGGCTGGCCAGTTTCCAGCGGCAGAGCCCGGCCGGGGGCCGGGCCGGGCAGCACCGTGGCGCCGGGCTCGCGCAGGTAGGCCAGGGCGAGTTCCTCCAGGCCGACCGGATGCGCCTCCCAGCCCGGCGGGACCGGATCGTCCGCGGTGGCCCGGACCAGCAGGTGAGCCTGGGCCTCGGCCCGCCGGGCGTGCACCACCGGCCGCTGCGTGTACCGGTCGGCCTCGGCGGCCGGGCCGGTCAGCACGCGGTGGCTGGCGAGCAGGTCGTCGACCTCCCCGGCCACCTGCACCCGGCCCCGCGACAGCAGGATGAGGTAGTCGGCCACCCGCTCGAGCTCGGTGAGCACGTGCGAGGACAGCAGCACCGATACGCCGTCGTCGGCCATCGCCGTCAGCACGGTGGCCATGAAGTCGTGCCGGGCCACCGGGTCGAGCATCGCCACCGGCTCATCCAGCACCAGCAGCCGCGGCCGCCGGGCCAGCACCAGGGTCAGCGCGAGCTGCGCCTGCTGGCCGCCGGACAGCCGTGCCCGCCTTCCGCTTCAGCGGGATGCCCAGCTCGCCCAGCCGGGTTTCCGCGTAGTCCTGGTCGAAGCGCCGGTTCAGGTTGCGGGTCAGGTGCAGCATGTCCGCGGCCGACAGGTTCTTGTACACCGGCGTGTCCTGGGCGACGAACCCGATCCCGTCCAGCGCGGCCGGCGACCCGGGCGGCCGGCCACCGAGCACGGTGACGCCGCCTGCGGTCGGCTCAGCCAGGCCGACCGCCAGGTTCAGCAGCGTGGTCTTGCCGGCGCCGTTGGGGCCGACCAGCGCGGCCACGTGCCCGGCGGGGATCGCCAGCGTGCACTCGCGCAGCGCCCAGGTCCGGCCGTAGCGCTTGCCCAGGCCGCTGGCCTCGATGACGTTCATGCGACGCCCTCCGTCTCGCCGCCTGCCGCGCCGCCGCGGGTGCGCGACCCGCTGTGGCGCTCATGGAAATCCCGCAGCGCGCTGGTGAACAGCGCCACGATCCCGTCCTCGTCCAGCCCGGCCCCGTCCGCGGCGGTGAGCCAGCCCGACAGGGAGCGGCGCAGCACGGTCAGCTCCGGGAGCGCGACCTGGCTCAGCGTGGCCTGGATGAACGTGCCCAGGCCGGGCCGTCCGAGCGCCAGGCCCTTGGTCTCCAGCTCCTTGTACGCCTTCAGCACCGTGTTGGGGTTGATCGCCAGCGAGGCGACCACGTCCCTGACCTTGGGCAGCTGATCGCCCGGCTTGAGGTAGCCCAGCCGCAGCGCGTGCTCGACCTGCTGGACCAGCTGCAGGTAGATCGGCACCCCCGAGGCCGCATCCAGCCGGAACTCGATCAGCGACGCGGCCGCGGCCCGCCCGGACGGGGCCGTCGTCCCGTCCTCACCGCCAGTGCCCGGCGGGGAGACGTCACCGGCTCTGCCCGCCCCCGTGCTGATCTGTTTATCTATACCCATAGGACAACGGTACAATAAGAAGCGTCACTGTCAAGCGCGCCCGCGGCAACCAGCACACAAGCTGAGCCGGGCCAGCCGGCGACAGTCACCTCTCGTCCGGTCGGTCCAGAACTGGAACCTGCAGCCGTTTCATGATCTGGGTCGATGAGACACGCATAGGGCCTTGTTCCAGCACTGGGTCTGATCCGTTGTTGTGCGGCCACCGGTCGCCTGCTACTCTCACTTCACTAAGACCTTAGTGGAATGAGAGATTCGATGATCGAGTTCCAGCTCGACGAGACGTCGGGCGTCGCCACCTACCTGCAGCTGGCACGGCAGGTGCACCAGGCCCTGCGGATGGGGATGCTGGAGCCGGGCGAGCGGCTGCCGACCGCCCAGCAGGTGGTGGCCAGGCTGGCCATCAACCCGAACACGGTGCACAAGGCCTACCGTGAGCTGGAGCGGGAGGGGCTGGTGCGCGCCCGCCCGGGCCTCGGCACGTTCGTCACCCGCGTGCCGCCCGGGACCGACCCGGTCACCCAGGCCCGGTTCCTGGCTGAGCTGACCGGCTGGCTGCGCTCGGCACGGTCGGCGGGCCTGGGTCCCGACGACATCGAGGCGATCTACCGGACCGCGTTCCGCGACTGTTTCGCCGAGGGGGTCGCGTGAGCGCCGTCATCGCGGCCAGCGGGCTGGGCAAGGCCTACCGGCGGACCTGGGCGCTGCGCGACTGCACGCTGGCCATCCCCGAAGGCCACGTGGCCGGGCTCGCCGGCCCCAACGGCGCGGGCAAGACCACCCTGCTGCGCCTGGCGGCCGGGATGCTCGCGCCGACCCGCGGCACGATCACCGTCCTCGGCCAGCGGCCGGCGGCCGGGCCGGCGCAGCTGGCCCGGGTCGGCTTCGTCGCCCAGGACACCCCGCTCTACGCCCGGATGACGGTCGCCGGCCATCTCCGTCTCGGCGCCTGGCTCAACCCCGGCTGGGACGGTGAACTGGCGCGGCGGCGGATCGGGCAGCTCGGCCTGGACCCCAGGCAGCGGGCCGGGTCGCTGTCCGCCGGGCAGCGGGCCCAGCTCGCCCTCACCCTGGCGCTGGCCAAGCGGGCCGAGCTGCTCATCCTCGACGAGCCGGTCGCCAGCCTGGACCCGCTGGCCCGGCGGGAGTTCCTCCGCGGCCTGATGGAGGCCGTCGCCGAGCATGAGGTCAGCGTCGTGCTGTCCTCCCATCTGGTCGCCGACCTGGAACGGGTCTGCGACTACCTGATCGTGCTCGCCGCCTCCCAGGTCCAGCTCGCCGGAGAGGTCAGCGCGCTGCTGGCCTCGCATCACCGGCTGTCCGGGCCGCGCCGCGACCCCGGCAGCCTGCCGGCGGGCCAGGAAGTCATCACCGAAAGCCACACCGACAAGCAGAGCAACCTGCTGATCCGCACGGACGGGCCGGTCCTCGACCCGGTCTGGACCGTCACGCCGGTCAGCCTGGAGGACCTGGTGCTGGCCTACATGAGCCGGGCCCACGATGGCACGCCGGCCCGCCCGCCACGACTGGGAGTGGTGTCATGATCCGGCTCAGCCTGCTTCAGTTCCGCGCCCAGGCCATCACCGCGGCCGTGACGCTGGCCGCGTTCGCGGTCCTGCTCGCGGCCACCGGGCCGCACCTGGCCGGCCTGTACGCCGCCGACGGGCTCGACAGCTGCCACGGCAGCTGCCTGAGCCCGGCCAGCTACTTCACCGGGTCGCTGAGCACAAGCCCCTACGGGGCGCTGTTCCTGCTCAGCACCGGGGTCATCCTGCTGGCACCCGCCGTCATCGGCCTGTTCTGGGGCGCGCCGCTGATCGCCCGCGAGCTGGAGACCGGAACCGCCGCCCTGGCCTGGAACCAGTCCGTCACCCGGACCCGGTGGCTGGCCGTCAAGCTCACCGTCACCGCCCTGACCGCCATGGCCGTCACCGAAGCGCTCAGCCTCATGCAGACCTGGTGGGCGGCGCCGATCAGCCAGGCCGTCGCCGACGGCTCCGGCGCCGGCGTCGCCCAGAGCCGGTTCGCCCAGCTGAACTTCGCCACCCACGGCATCACCCCGATCGGCTACGCCGCGTTCGCCTTCGCCCTCGGCGTCACCGCCGGGGCGCTGATCCGGCGCACCGTCCCGGCCATGGCCGTCACCCTGGCCATCTTCGCCGCCCTCCAGGTCGCCATGCCGCTGTGGATCCGCCCCAACCTCGCCCCGCCCGGCCGCACGGTCATCCCGGTCACCTCGCTGGGAGGCGCCGGACCGTCACAGACCGGCCCGGGCGGCGACACCTTCACGCTCTACGCCCTCAACATCCCCGGCCAGCCCGGCGCCTGGCTCCTGTCCAGCGGGCCCGTCAACGCCGCCGGGCAGCCAACCAGCACCACCCCCGCCGCCTGCACATCGGCAGGAGGCACCGGCGTGAGCGCGGGCGCGCAGGGAAGGGCCTTCCCACCAGGGCAGGGCCCTCCCGCCTTCGTTGCCTGCCTGGCCCGCCACGGCATCCGGGAGGCCATCACCTACCAGCCCGCCAGCCGCTACTGGCGCTTCCAGGCAACCGAGACCGCGATCTACCTCGCCCTCGCCCTGGCCCTGGCCGGGTACTGCCTCCGGCGGCTCAGCCGACTGTCCTGACTGTCGCTTCGATGATCAGGTGGCGGGCGGGCTGATTCTGTGCGGTGTTGGCACAAGGCCCTATAACGCGCACCTCATCTACCCAGATGGAAACCGGTCGGTGGCGGAGCCCTGGAGCTAGCCGATGAGGGCCACGGCGCGGGTCGGGCCGCCGTGCGCGCCCCGGAGCTTGAGCGGGAACCCGGCGAACGTGAACCTGGTATTGACCACCTGATCCAGGTTCGCGAGGTTCTCGTAGTGCGTGATGTGCTCGCGGCGGCACATCATGTGGCACGGGTAGCTGGTACTGACCGGGTTGTCCGGCGTCGGGCTGTCCACGCCGAACGTCTTCACCTGGCGTCGCACGATCCACTCGCTGCCCGACTCGCCCAGCCCGGGGAACTCGCTGAGATAGCGCTTGTCCCCGGCGAAGCGGTTCCAGGTCCCGGTGTGGAACAGGACGATATCCCCGGGCCGCACGTCCACCGGCGACGAGGCCTCCACGCGGTCGAGGTCTTCGGCCGTGATGTCGGTCCGCGGCGGGAAACCGGTGACGTCGAGGCACACCGCGGTGCCGAAGAACAGGTCCAGCGGCATCTGCTCGATGGTCTGCGCCGACGGGTCGGGATCGAGGTGGGAGAACGAGTCCACGTGGGTGGGGCCGTTGTCGTTGAGGATGAATCCGGTGGTCTGGAACGAGAAACCGCTGTCGAACCGCGGCTGCGTCTCCTCGTGCGTCGCGTGCTCAAACTGCACGGTCTTCAGATGGCCGGGGTACACCTTCATTCCCTCGTAGATGTCCTGCGAGAGGTCGACGATCTGCATCTCTCTCCTTCCCGGGCAATTAGTACATAACCACGCCAGCCGCGACGTTCAGGTCCTCGCCGGTAACCGCGGCGGAATCATCCAAGGCGAGGAACGCGCACGCCGCCGCCACCTCACTGGCTTCCACCAGCCGGCCCAGCGGGGACGCCCCGGTGAACGCGGCCCGGGCCTGTTCCTCGGTGATCCCGCGGGCGGCGGCCTGCTTCCGGATCACCTGGTCTATCCGCGGGCCGGCCACGGGGCCGGGGCAGACCGCATTGACCCGGATGTTGTGCGGCCCCAGTTCGGTGGCGAGCGTGCGGACCAGCCCGATCACGCCCATCTTGGCCGCGGCGTAGGGAGTGCGGCCGTGCAGGGGGCGCTTGCCGGTCATGGATGAGATCGCGATCAGGCTGCCGCCCCGGCGCTCGATCATGCCGGGGATGAACGCGCGGAACGTGAGGAAGACACCATCCAGGTCGGTGGCGAGGGTGTCACGCCAGTCCTGCAGCGTGATCTCGTGCAGCGGCAGGGTGGGCCCGGCCACGCCGGCGTTGGCGACGACCGCATGCACCGGCCCGAGCTCCTGGGCCCCGGCGGCCATCGCCGCCACCGATGCCTCGTCCCGCACGTCGCACGCGAGCGGGACCGCCGTACCGCCCGCCTTCCCGGCCTCGGCGACCGTGCCGGCCAGGCTCGCCGGGTCCCGGGCGCTGGCCGCGACGGTGAACCCGCCGGCGGCCAGGGCGACGGCGATCGCGCGCCCGATGCCCCGGTTGGCGCCGGTGACGGCCGCGACCCGTGCGCTCAACCCGCCTTCCCGGCGTCGCGCAGGGCCGACAGGATCCGCTCGGGGGTCATCGGCAGCTCGGTGAGGCGGACGCCGAGCGGGGCCAGGGCGTCGTTGACGGCGGCGTTGATCGCGGCCGGCGCCATCATCCGGCCGCCCTCCCCGCCCCCCTTGACCCCGTGCGGCGTGTACGGCGACGGCGTCTCGACGTGCCCGATCGACAGCTCGGGAACCTCCATCGCCGACGGGATCAGGTAGTCCAGGTAGCTCGCCGAGAGCAGTTGCCCGTCGTCGTCATAGACGTATTCCTCGTACAGGGCCGTCCCGATGCCCTGGGCCGTCCCGCCGACGATGTGGCCCGCGAGCGAACGCGGGTTCACCAGCGTCCCGCAGTCGTGCACCGCCGCGTAGTGCAGGAACGTGACCGCGCCGGTCTCGATGTCCACCTCGACGACCGGGATGTGGCAGGCGTGGCCCATGAACGGGTAGAAGACGCCAAGATCCTTGCGGTCCGCGGACGGCATCGTGGTGTAGGGGTGGTCGAAGACCTTCGACGCCTCCAGCCCGCTTTCCATGTCCTCGGGGAAGGTGTGCTTGAACAGATGCAGCATGATCGCGATCTCGCCCAGCGCCTTGCGCTGCTGCGGGTCGCCCCGGACCTGGAAGCCGCCGTCGGCCCACTCCAGGTCGCTGGGGGCGATCTCGAGCAGGTGCGCCGCGGCCGCGCGGGCCTTCTCCTTGATCTTCGCGGCCGCGCCTTCGACGGCGCCCGCCAGCATTACGGTGGTCCGCGACCCGCCGGGCCCGGTGGCCGGGAGGCCGCCGCGGCTGCCGTGGTAGACGATCGAGACGTCGTAGGGGTCGCAGTCGAACTCCTCCGCGACGAACTGCGCGACCATCGTCTCGGGGCTGTTGCCCCAGAACGCGCAGGAGTACATGGTGGCGGTGATCCCGCCGGTGGCATCGACCGAGAGCGTCACCGACTCCGGCGTTGACGTCACCGGCGCGCCCGGCTCGTCGAACCAGAACCAGAACTCGGTCGCCGAGAACACGCTCCGCTCCTGGGCCGAGATCACCCCGATGCCGATGTAACGACCTTCTTGCTCACGGAGCCGCTTCTGCTCGGCCCGCCAGTGGTCGTAGCCGGCCAGTTCCAGGGCCTTGTCGAGCACCTGGTCGTAGTCACCGGAGTCGTAGACGTTGCCGGTGGGGATGAAGTGCGGGAACTCCCGGATGAAGTTCTTGCGGCGGACCGCGACCGGGTCGAGGCCGAGCTCGCGGGCGGCCTTGTCCACCATCTGCTCCAGCATCCAGTTGTTCACCTCGGAGCCGAAGCCCCGGTAGGCGCCCTGCTGGTTCTTGTTAGTCAGCGCCGCCCGCACCCGGTAGCGCACGCTGGGTATCGTGTACGGGCCGGTGACCTGGGCCAGCGCGTTACCGTGATGGCCCACGCCGAACTGGATGTAGGCGCCGTAGTCGTCGACGACGTCGATCTTGATGCCGCGCATGGTGCCGTCTCGCATCATCGCGAGCTCGACCTCGTAGACGCGGTCGGAGCCGTGATGGTCGCAGTTGGAGATGTTGTCGGTCCGGTCCTCCAGGTAGGCCACCTTCTTGCCGGTTTCCCGCGCGCACATGGCCGCGATCACCCCGGGCTTGTTGGCAAAGAGCTTGGAGCCGAAGCTGCCGCCGGCCGGCACCGGCCTGATGTCGAGCTTGTTGGCGGGCACCTTGAGCGTGTTCGCGGCCATGAACAGGTAGCTGGTGAAGCTCAGCGTGTTGGTGTCGATGGTGAAGCTGCCGGTGGCCGGGTCGTACTCGGCGATGGCCCCGACGGTCTCCAGCGGCTGGCCGCCCGAGCGGTGCCAGCGGAGGCGGTCGGTGATGATGACGTCGGCCTCGGCGAAGTCACGCTCGACCTCGCCGAAATCGAAGGAGCGCTCGTAGGCGCAGTTGGACTCCAGGGCCTCGTGCACCAGCGGGGCCCCGTCGGCCAGCGCGCGCTCCGGGTCCACCACGGCCGGCAGCGGCTCGTAGTCGACCTCGATCAGCTCGAGCGCGTCCTCGGCCAGGTACCGGCTGTCCGCGACGGCGACCGCGACGCCCTCGCCGACGTACCGTACCTTGTCCGCGGCCAGGCAGCGCCAGGTGTGCCGGGCCGGGTCGGGGCCGAAGTCGGGCATCGGGTCGCACAGCTCCGCGGCCTGCTTCCCGGTGATGACCGCGTGCACGCCGGGCGCGGCCCGGGCCCGGGACGCGTCTATGCGCACGATCCGGGCGTGCGCGTACGGGCTGCGCAGCACGGCGACGTGCAGCGTGCCCGGGGTGATCCGGTCGGCGATGTAACCGCCCTGGCCGCGCAGGAACTTCGGGTCCTCAACGCGGCGGATCGACCGGCCGACCCAGCGCCGCTCGGCGGCGTGGTCACGGACCGGGGGGGCGGCCGCCGCGCGGCTGGCGGTGGTCACGACGCGACCTCCTTCGGCTCGCGCATCCGCGCGGCCGCGGCGAGCACGGCCTCCGCGATGAACTGATATCCGGTGCAGCGGCACAGGTTGCTCGCGATGGCCTCCCGCACCTGCGCCGGCGTGGGATCCGGGTTCTGCGCGAGAATCTCGCACGCCCGCAGGAGCATGCCCGGGGTGCAGTACCCGCACTGCAGGCCCTGCTTCTCCGAAAACTCATCCTGAAGGGGGTGCAGCTCTCCGTGGCTGGCCAGGCCCTCGACCGTGCTCACCTCGGCGCCGTCGACCTGCACGGCGAAGGTGATGCAGGAGCGGATGCTGGCCCCGTCCAGCAGGACCGTGCAGGTACCGCAGACGCCCTGCTCACAGCCGATATGCGCACCGAGCAGCCCGAGATCCTCGCGCAGGAAGTCAACCAGCAGCCGGCGCGGCTCGACGCTGGCGGCCACCGGACGGCCGTTGACGGTCAGGCTGATCGGGTGCGCCTCGGAAGTCACGGTTGTTCACCTCTCGTTCTGCGCTCGGGAGATCGCGAGCGCGATCGCGCGCCGGACATAGGTTCGGGCCAGCGCGAGCCGGGTCGCCGGGCTCGCGTGCAGGTCACCCGCGGGCGTCAGTCCTTCGACCGCGGCGCCGGCGGCCGCGGCGACCGCCGCGGCGCCGCCGGCGGCGCCGGCCAGCACCCGCTCGGCGGCTCTGGCGCGGATCGCGGTCGGGGCCACCCCGGTCAGCGCCACCGCGGCGCGCTGGATCCGGCCGCCGTCCAGCGTGACGAGCGCGGCCACAGCGACGACGGCGAAGTTGGCGTGGATCCGGGCGTACTCGACGAACGCGTGCCCGCCGTGCCACACCGGCAGCCGGATCTCGGTCAGGATCTCGTCGGGCTGCAGCGCGGTGGTGAACGGCCCCTGCAGGAATTCCGCAGCGGGGATGGTGCGGGTCCCGGCCGGCCCGACGGCGACCAGTTCGGCGTCGAGCGCCAGCGCCGCGGCGGGCAGCTCGGCCGCCGGGTCGGCGTGGGCCAGGCTGCCCCCGATCGTTCCGCGGTTGCGGATCGGGGTGTGCGCGACCAGCCCGACGGCCTCGGCCACCAGGGGAGCGGCCATCGCCACCTCGGGGGAGTGCTCGAGTTCGGCCAGCCGGGTCATCGCGCCCACGACCAGGGCGTCGCCTTCCCGCCGGATGCCGCTCAGCACGGCGACCTTGCGCAGGTCGATGAGGTAGCCCGGCTTGGCCAGCCGGAAGTTCATCAGCGGTATCAGGCTCTGCCCGCCGGCCAGCACCCGCGGCTCGGCGTCGGCGTGCTCGGCGAGCAGCTGGACGGCCTCGGCCACCGTCTCGGGTGCGGCGTACGAGAAGGGTGGCGGTTTCACGGCGACCTCCTGGGCATCGCGGGGTGCTTCGACGCTTGGGCTTGTCAACACGCGCTGTGACCGTGACGTGCGCCACTGGCATCATCGATGCTGCCGCCACCGGGCCAGGTCACGCCATGTGCACCGGCCCAGCAAACTCCCGTATGCCCTGTCCGCTCGCACAAGACCCGGGTCGCCTGGCGCCGCGGTCAGCGGTGCGGCTCGGCCGGGTCGACCCGGACGATGTCGCGGATCATCAAGGCCAGCTGGAGCTCCAGGCGCACCCCGTTATCGCGCAGACTGCGCCGGGTGAGCTGCTCGATGCGCCCGAGCCGGTAGCTGACGGTGTTGCGGTGCACCACGAGGGCCTCCGCGGTGGCCGCCGTGGAGCAGCCGACCGCCAGCCAGGCCTGCAGCGTCCTGAGCAGGTCGCCGCCGTGGCGTTCTTCGTGAGCCTCAACGCGCCGCAGCGTGGTGGCGGCGAAGCGCCGCAGCGCGTCCGGCGCGCCGGTCTCCAGCAGCAGCGCCGACAGGCCGAGCCTGCGGACGTCGACGAATCCGCCGGGACTACTGGCCCGGCGCAGCGCCGCCGCGCCCCTGGCCACGCGGAACGCGGTGGCGTAGTCGGCGAGGTCGCGGGCGGCCGGCCCGGCGACCACCGTCACGGTGCCGCGCGGGCCCACCACCCGCGAGGCCTTGGCGAGGATGCTGCGCAGCCCCTTTCCGGGGTCGGGCTCGGCGGGCACGAGCAGCACCAAGAGCCCCTCATACGGGCCCGCCAGCGCGCACGGGCCGGAGGCGACGGCGGTCCGGGCCAGCTCGGGCAGCCGCACCGCGGCGGGACAGCGGGCCGTCCACGGCCAGGACCGCCACGACGTGCGGCCGGGACAGGTCGTGCCCGATCGTCGCGGCACGCTCGAGGACGGCCTGGGGCCGGACGGGACCTCCGTCGCGCAGCAGGTCGCCCAGCAGGTCACCCGAGAGCTGGCTCCGCACGTTGAGCAGGTGCCGCTGCTGGAGCAGCGCGAGCGCGACCACCAGGGCGAACCGCTCGATGACCCGTAGCTGGACGGGTTCGGGGTCGGCGGGCGGCGCGGTGACCCACAACCGCCCGGCCAGCTCGCCGCCCAGCACCACGGGCGCCGCCCACGCGTCCGCCCCGGCGCGGCCGGGCCTGCCGGCGCCCGCCTGGCCGCCGGCCTGCGGCACGGGGACCCTGGCCACCGTGTAGCGGCGGCCGGATGACTCCTGGGCCGCCAGCGCGGCCCGCACCAGGCGCCTCCGCCTGGCGGCCGGCCCGGGCGGCGGGCAGTAGCCCGCCTCGGGCGCGCTGGCCAGCACCCGGCCCTCGGCGTCCTCCACGGTGACCGACGCCCGCAGCGTCGCGGCGAGCGCGCTGACCAGCCCCGGCAGTTCCACCTCGTCGAGCACGAGCTGCATCAGCTGATGGTGCTGCTGCTCGGCCCACTCCAGGACGGCCCTCCCGCGGAGCAGCTCGCGATTGGCCCGGGACAGCTTGCGGATGACCTCCTGCTGCTCGGCCCGCAGGCGCGCCGTCTCCAGGGCGAGGGCCGCCTGGCCGCCGAGCAGCTCGATGAGCTCGAGTTCCGGCTCGCTGAACTCGCGGGCCCTGACCGAGTAGGCGACGATCACCCCGGCGAGCTCGCCCGAGCCCCGCAGCGGCGAGGCCAGCAGCGCCTGGTAGCCCTGGGTCGGCGCGAGGTAGCGCAGCCGGCCGTAGCCGGGGGCATCCCGCACGTCCGGGACGACGATCGTACGGCCTTCGCGATAGGCGCGGGCGGCCGGCGTGTCCAGGTCCGGCCCGGGCGGGCGGATCATCAGGGAGCGGCTCGCGCTGACCTGGGCGAGGTAGTCGGCGGTCAGGCCGCTGCAGCCGGCGATGTGCAGGCGCTCGCGGCTTTCGTCGGCCAGCATCACCGCGCAGAACTCGAAGCCGATGAGCTCGCAGGCCTGGACGGCCACGCGCGTGAGGACGTCCTCCAGCGGCTCGGCGGCGTTGACGGCCCGGACGATCTCGCTCACCGCGGACATCCACGGTCGCAGCGAGGCGGGCACGTCCAGCAGGGCCATACCGTCCACCCTTCATAGCCGGGCCCGTATCCGCAAGGGCGACGTGGGCGGGCGCTCGCCCCGGCCCGCCGCCAGGTCGGGGGACTCGCGCTGACTTAGGGTGGCGCTGTGGAGTACGAGATCGTCGCCGAGGCCTACCGTGACCTGGAGCAGATCAGCGGCCGGCTGGCGCTGATCGAGCGCCTGGCCGCGCTGGTGGCAGCGACCCCGGCCGGGTTGCTGCCCACGGTCTGCTACCTGTGCCAGGGCCTGATCGCGCCGGAGTTCGCCGGGGTGGACCTCGGGGTGGCCGAGAAGCTGGCCGTGCGCGCGGTGGCCACCGCGACCGGCGCGCGCCCCGGAGCAGGTCGCCGCGGGCGTGCGGGAAACCGGTGACCTGGGCCAGGCGGCGGAGCAACTGCTGGCCGTCAGCGGATCCGGCCATCCGGCCCGCCTGTCGGTCACGGTCGTGGTCGAGACCTTGCACCAGATCGCCGAGGCCGAGGGGCCGGGTTCACAGGGTCGCAAGCTGGACCTGCTGGCGGGCCTGCTCACCGAGGCCACGCCGCTGGCGGCCCGCTACCTGTTGCGCCTGGTCACCGGGGGGTTGCGGCTGGGGATCGGCACGCCCACCGTCCTGGACGCGCTGGCGCAGGTCTACGCGGGCGGGCGGTCCGTACGGCCGGTGCTGGAACGCGCCTACAGCATCTGCTGCGACCTGGGCCAGGTGGCTGGGGCCCTGGTCGGCGGCGGGGTGGCGGCGGTCGAGCAGATCCGCGTCCGCCCGGGTAACCCGGTGCGGGCCATGCTGGCGCAGCGGCTGTCGGACTCCGGGGAGATCCTGGCCAAGCTGGGCGGGGAGTGCGCGGCCGAGTACAAGTACGACGGCGTCCGGGTGCAGGCCCATCGGACGGCCGACGGGGCGATCGAGCTGTTCACCCGGCGGCTGGAGCGCGTCAGCACCCAGTTCCCCGACGTGGTCGAGGTCCTCGCGGCGGGGCTGGGGCCCCGTGAGGCGATCGTCGAGGGGGAGGTCGTCGCTTACGATGCGTCCGCGGGGGAGTTGCGCCCGTTCGGCGAGGTCATGTTCCGGCGGCGCAAGTACGGCATCGCCGAGGCCGTGCGGGATGTGCCGGTGGGCCTGTTCTGCTTCGAGCTGCTCTACGCCGACGGCCAGGACCTCACCACCCTTCCCTATCCGCAGCGGCGGGCCGCCCTGGCCGCGGCGATTACCCCCGCCGCCCAGCTGCGGCTGACCACCGCCACCGAGGTCACCGCCCCGGCCGCCCTGGACGCGGCGTTCGAGCAGGCGGTCACCGACGGCTGCGAGGGGCTGGTGTGCAAGTCGGTCGGCCCGGCCTCCGGCTACCAGGCCGGAGCCCGCGGCTGGCAGTGGATCAAGCTGAAGCGGGACTACCGCACCGAGCTGTCCGACACTGTCGACCTGGTCGTCGTGGGCGCGTTCGCCGGGCGCGGCCGCCGGGCCGGCGTGTACGGAGCGGTGCTGCTGGCCGCCTACGATCCGGACGCCGACGTCTTCCGCGCCGTCACCAAGTGCGGCGCCGGGTTCACCGACGCCGACCTGGCCGCACTGCCCGCCCGGCTGGCACCGCTGGCCCGTCCCGCAGCGGCCCGCCCGGGTCGACGCACGCCAGAACCCTGACGTGTGGTTCGAGCCCGGGCTGGTGCTGGAGATCCTCAGCGCCGAGCTGACCCTCTCGCCGAACTACACCGCCGCCTGGGGACAGGCGAAAGACGACGCCGGCCTGGCCATGCGCTTCCCCCGGTTCACCGGGCGGTGGCGCGACGACAAGGCCCCGCAGGACGCCACCACCACCGGCGAGCTGGTCGACCTCTACCGGGCCGCGCGCCGGGCGCCCACGGCCACCTGAAGTTCGCCGACTCGTGCGCTGGCGGCGAGGCGCATCGCGACCACGGCGGTGCCCCGCGAGCCCGCCGGGCACCGCCGCTGATCCCGGCTCAGGGGGTGAGCAGGACCTTGCCGACGTTCTGCCGTCGCAGGATCCGGCGATGGGCGGCCGCTGCCTCGGTGAAGGAGTAGACGGCGTCAATACGCGGCTTGATGCTGCCCGCCGTCCAGAGCGCGAGAACCGCCTGGAGTTCCTCGCGCAGGAGCGCAGTCTCACCCCAGAGATGGCCGATATTGACGCCGCTGACCGTGCGGTTGTGGTTCATCAGCTGCAACGGTGTCAGCAGCGGGATGCCAGCCGCCTGAGCAGCCATGCGGGCGGGGCGGCGGCGCTGGCCGCTGGCCAGGTTGGCGAATCCGAACGCGACCAGCCTGCCGCACGGGCGTAGCAGCTTCAGCCCCTTCCTCCAGTCGTGGCCGCCTAGCGGGTCCAGGACCACGTCAACGCCCTCGCCCTTGGTCAGCCGGCGGACCTCGGCCGCATAGTCGGTGGAGCGGTAGTCGATCGGGTGCGTGCAGCCCTCGGCTCGCAACACGTCGTGCTTGGCCGCCGAGGCCGTGCCGAAGACCACCAGCCCCTCTACGGTGCGGCACAGCTGCAGCACCGCCAGTCCCACCCCGCCCGCGGCCATGTGCACCAGCACCCGCTCGCCAGGCCGGACGTTCGCGGCACGGAACAGGAGGTGGTAGGCGGTGAGGTAGTTGACCGGGATCGCTGCGGCCTCCTCGAAGCTCATCTCGTCGGCGATCTCGAGCACCTGCTCCGCGGGCGTGCACACCACGTCCGCATGCCCGCCGAAATGGGTCAGGGCGAGCACGCGCCGGCCTACCGCATGGCCGTCGGCGCCCTCGCCCAGCGCGTCGATCACCCCCGCGGCCTCATAACCAACCACGCAGGGCGGCTTGGGGGCGTCGGGATAAAGCCCCAGCGCGGCCATCACCTCCGCAAAGTTCAGCCCGGCCGCGCGGACGCGCACGCGCACCTGGCCGGGACCGGGCTCGGGGTCGGCGGTGTCCCGCACCTCCAGCGCCTCGGGCCCGCCAGGCCTCGTGATCCAGATCGCTCGCATGGCCGTCCTGTCTGCGGTACGGAGCCGGTCGGTTCAGTTCTTATCCGGTGAGCGGTGCGAGTATCTCCCGGACAGCGCCGAAGATCGAGAAGTGGCCCTGGCCCGGGTGAAGCCGAAGCTGCGCGCCCGGTATCGCCTTCGCGTAGAGCCGGGCGTGCTGGGGCGGGACCGTGGTATCAGCGTCCCGTGGTGGATCGATGCCGTCGCCCCGGTTGACCTCCATCCCCACATGATCGCGCGTTCCCGCCGATCGCGGCCAGCATGCCGGCCCGAAAGCACGCTTGTGACCAGCCGGAACTGCGTCCGGCCAGGGTGGTGCGCGGCCTCACCGGATCGCAGCGTCCAAGGGTCCGGGCGGCCGGATGGCCGGGGCCGGAGCTTCGGATATCCGTCAGCTGACCGATGTCTTGCGCTGCAACTTGCAGGAGAGTTGTCACGCAAGTGCCGGCGCGATGTGGTCCCCCGGGCGCCGGCCGGCCCGGCCCGGCCACCCGCCCGGCCGGACCGGCGGCCGGCGCGCCGGGTCCGGCCGCTTGGTGGCGGGAGAGGCGGGATGGTGGACGTTGCCCGGTTGCGTGAGTGTTTCGCCGCGGTGGCGGCGCATGGTGATGAGCTGGCGTTGTTCTTCTACTCGGATTTGTTCTTGCGGCATCCGGAGGTGCGGGAGCTATTCCCGGTGTCGATGGCGGCGCAGCGGGGTCATTTCACCGAGGCGCTGGTGAAGATCGTGGCGGCCGCCGACCGGGTGGAGGAGCTGACCGGGTTCTTGCAGGGGCTGGGCCGTGATCACCGTAAGTTCGGCGCGGTGGCCGGTCATTACGACGCGGTCGGGACCAGCCTGCTGGCCACCCTGGAGCATTTCGCCGGGCCGGCCTGGTCGCCGGAGCTGGCCGCGGACTGGAAAGAGGCCTACCAGCTCATCGGCTCGGTGATGAGCCGGGCGGCGGTCGCCGATGAGGCGGCGCGGCCGGCCTGGTGGCGGGGCACGGTGGTGGGGTTCGAGCGGCGCGGGTTTGACGTGGCGGTGCTGTCGGTGCGGCCCGAGCCGCGGCTGGAGTACGCGCCCGGGCAGTCGGTGGCGGTCGAGACGGCGGCGCGGCCGCGGTTGTGGCGGTATTACTCGATGGCCAACGCGCCGCGGCCCGACGGGTTGCTGGAGTTCCATGTCCGGATGGTCGACGGCGGGGCGGTGAGCATGGCGCTGACCAGCCCGGACATCGAGGGGACGGTGCTGCGGCTGGGCCCGCCGGTGGGGGCGCTGACCTGGGACCGTGCCTGCGGGCGGGACCTGCTGCTGGTCGCCGGGTCCACCGGACTGGCGCCGCTGAAGGCCATCGTGGAACAGGTAGCCGGCCTGGCCGAGCCGCCGCGGGCGGCGCTGTTCTTCGGCGCGCAGAGCGTCGAGGGGCTGTATGACCTGGACGCGCTGGAGAAACTGGCCGCCCGGCACCCCTGGCTGGCGCTGACCGCGGTGGCCGAACAGCCCGGCCCGGGATACGCCGGGACCGACCGGGGCCCTGCCGGAGGTGGTGGCCCGGTCGGGCGACTGGGCCGGCCGCGAGGCCTACCTGGCCGGCCCGTCGGAGATGGTGGCGGACACCGTGACCCGGCTGGAGTCGGCCGGGCTGGGGCGCGGGCACATCCATATCGAGGACTTCGGCTGGAGCGAACGGTGACCACGGTGCAGTTCGACGGATCCTGGCTATCCGGGCAGGGCAGGCTGACCCCCGAGGACCTGCAGACCGTGACCTTCCCCGGCAGCAGGCTGGGCCGGCGCGGCTACGAAGAAGAACCCGTCCGCGCCTTCCTGCGCGTGGTGCACGCCGAGTTCACCCGCCTGACCGGCGAGCGCACCTCGCTCTGGCAAGAAGTCCAAAGACTGCGCCGGCGCATCCTGGCCGGCGAAGACCCCGACGACCCCCGCGCCGTGCTGTTCGGCGAGCAAGACGCCCACGTGCACGCCGTGCAGATCCTGTCCACCGCCCAGGCCACCGCCGACCGCTACGTCGCCGACGCCCAGGCCTACTCCTCCCGCGTCACCGAAGAAGCCCGCCGCCGCCGCGACGACATCCTGACCCAGGCCCAGCAGCATTCGGAGATGATCCTCGACGACGCCGCCGCCCGCGCCCGCGAGGCCGCCGTCACCGCCCTGGACCACCCCCCGCCCCCCCAGAACGACCACCAGCGCCAGGCCGCCGCCGCCGAACTGGCCTACCTGCGCACCTACACCGACGTCTACCGCTCCCACCTGCGCGCCTACACCGAAGGCATCCTGCGCGGCATCGAAGAATGGGAACGCAAAGAACAAACCACCCTCCACCAAGCCGCCACCGGCCAGCAGACCACCCAGCAGCAAACCGCGGCCCAGCAGCCCGCCGCCCCCCCGAATGAGATACCACACGGGCCAAACGGCCACGGGGGCAGCAACGGCCACCGGAGCATCGGCCCGTGACGCCACATGCCAGCCCGGCGGGCTTACTGAGCCCTTTTCATCCTCCCCATGACCGTCCACGTGCTCGGAGCCAGAGATCGACGGATGAAAAAGGGTCACTGCAGCGGTGCGGGCACCGGATGGCGGTAGAAGTTCGGCGCCTCGTCGAAATCCTGGTAGTACCGGTGAAACACCGGAGTCGCCGACGACGCCGCGGGCGGCACGATCCAGGTCCAGTCCGCCGGGCACGCCCGGCCCTGGCGCTCCTCCCGCTCCACGTGCTGCAGAAAGCGAACCGACTCGGTGTGATGATCAGAGATCGTCACCCCGGCGGCGCTGAACGAGTGCAGCACCGCCAGGTTGAGCTCGGTCATCGCCTTGTCTTTCCACAACGTCCGGTCGCTGGCCGTGGACAGGCCCATGTGCCTGGCGATCACCGGCAACTGATCGTAGCGGCCGCTGTCGCCGAGGTCGCGCGACCCGATCTCCGTGCACATGTACCAGCCGTTGAAGGGCGCGGCGGGGTAACAGACGCCGCCGACGTCCAGGTACATGTCGCTGATCACCGGCACGGCATACCACCGCAGTCCCAGGCCGGCGAACCAGCCGAACTCCGGATGCCCGATGGGTACCTCGAGCACCGCGTCGGCCGGCAACTCGTGCAGCGTGACCGGCGCGCCGGCCTCCTGCACGAGCAGGGGGAGGATGTCGAACCGGCCGGCCGGCTGGCCACCGGGCCAGCCGAGGTAGCGGGCCAGGCGGGTGGGGTCCGCGTTCGCCGGGTCCCCGAGCACGGTGCCGTCAGCGGCCCGGTAACCCGCATACCGGATCAGCTGCGAGCTGAGGATCCGAGGGCCCGGGCGCCCCGGCGCGTCCGGCGCGAACACGGTGATCACCGGCCGGATCCGGCCGCCGTTCGTCGCCTGGCGCAGGTGCCGGACCGACTCGGCGGCGATGTCTGCCGCCGCGGTGACCTCGCGGCGGTCGCGCACCCGCAGGCTGTGCCAGTACAGCCGCCCGATGCACCGGGAGCTGTTCCGCCAGGCCACCCGCGCGCCGAATTCCAGCTCGGCCGGGGTATGCCAGTAGGTGCCCGTCGTCTCGATCTCGCGGCGGACCTGCCGGAGCCGCGGGCCGGGCGGACCCGCCCGGGTCTCGCTATGGAACATCGTGATGAACCGCTCGGCGATGACCAGCAGGCTGGCCAGCCCGAACGAGTCGCAGTCCGCCAGGGGCCGGCCCGGAGCGCGCCCAGGTCGGCGGCGAAGCCGGCGCCGGGTTCCTCCATGGGGAGCGCGTCCAGGCTGGCGGCGAAGCCGCGGCCGGCTTTCCTCGGCCGGAAGCGCGTCCAGGTCCGCGGCGAGGCCGGGACCGGCCTCCGCCACGGCCACCGGGCAGGCCTGGAACGGGACCACGGCAGGCTCCCGGACCGGTTCCTGGTGGTGGGCGCGGCCGGGCGACCAGCCGCGGCGGGCCATACGCCAGCGAGATTCCAGACGGTTTCGATCCTGGTTCAGACCCATCAAGACCTTCCCGTGTCGGTGTGCGCAGCTATCGTCAGCTACCAGCCTGGACGCCGGGATTTCAGTCGCCTTGACGCTTGCCTTGCACCCCAGGTCACGCGGGCAGGCCGGGTAAACCAGCGAGAGTTTGCCGAGCTAGGAAATGCGCAGGCCGGCCGTCGGGTCGAGGGTCTCGATGCGGATCCGCGCCGACTCGGCCTCGGGCACGCCCAGCCGCTCGAAGATGTCCAGCGCCTGCCGGAACACGATCCGCGCGGCGGCGGGCTGCTGCGTGCTGAGCGTGGATTCGGCGATCCCCTCGAGGATCTTGCCCTCCTCGTACGGGTCGCCGATCTCCCGGGCCAGCCGCAGGGCCGCGTGGTACTCGTCGAACGCCTCGCCGTACTGCCCCGAGCAGCGGTGGATGTCGGCCATCATGCGCAGCGCGATCAGCTGCTGGGACAGGTCCCCTATCTCCTCGGCGATCAGCCGCGCCTTCTGGTGGTGGACCAGCGCCTCGTCGTGGCACGCCGCGCTCTGGTAGATGGCGCCGATGTCGTTGAGCACGTCCGCTTCATCGCGGAGGTCGCCGATGCTGCGGTAGATGGCCAGCGCCCGCCGGCAGGCCGCGAGACCTTCGTCGAAGCTGCCCTTGTAGTGATGGACGCTGCCGATGTTGTGATACAGGATCGCCTGGTTCTGCGCTCCGCCTATCTCGCCGAAGATCTCCAGCGACCGTTCGTAGGCATCGAGCGCGTCCCGGTGATAACCGCAGTACAGGTGAATCCGGCCCAGGTTGTTGAGGGTCTTGGCCTCCCCGCGCCGGTCGCCGACCTCGCGGTAGAGCAAGAGCGCGTTCTTCAGGTGGGCGGTGGCTTCGGGGTAACGCCCGAGATGCCAGCAGGCGATCCCGGAATGGCCCAGGGCGCCGGCCACGCCGTGATGGTCCTCGGCGTCGTCGTACAGCAGGCGGGCCTCGTGGAAGTAGGCGAGCGCCTCACGCGACCGGGCCGTGCGCTGGTGCGCCAGGCCCAGCTGGTCAAGCGCGTCGGCCTGCCCTCTCGGGTCGGCCAGCGACCGGTAGATCGCCGCGGCTTCCTCGGCCAGCTGACGCGCCGCCTCGTGGTGCCCGGTCTGCTGCCGCACCGCGCCGAGGGCCAGCGACGCCTGCGCGATCCTGGCCGGGTCGTCCAGGTCGCGGCCGGCCTGCAGGGCCAGGGTATGGGCGGCGACCGCCTCTTCCCAGTACGTGCGGATCTCCATGAAGTCGGCCAGCACGTGCGTCAGGTCGGCGCACTTCTGCTTCCACTGCTTCCACTCGTGCCGGCCTGCGTACTGCGCGGCCTGCAGGATGTTGCGCCACTCCGTATCCAGCCAGCCGTCCGCGTCTTCCTCGGTGGCCACCGGCGGGATCGCGACGGGCGGCGGGCTGACGGCCATCGGCCTGCGGTCCCGGAACGGGTGCAGCACCCGGTCAGCCTGGTCGGCGGCGTCCAGGTAGTAGTCAAGAAGCCTGCCGACCGCCTGCCGCTGCTCGGCCTCGGGAGCGTCCCGGGCCGCGCGCACCGCCGCGTACTCGCGGATCAGATCGTGGAAGCGGAACCGGCCGTCGCCATCGCGGGTCAGCAGGTGGTAGTCGAGCAGGGTGGCGAGGGCCTTCTCCGCCTCGGCCACGGTGCAGCCGTCCAGGGCGGCCGCGGCCTGCACGCTGACCGAGTCGCACGGGCTGGCGCCCAGCCGCCGGAAGAACCGCTGATGATCGGATTCCAGCGCGTCATACGACAGGTCGAAGGCGGACATCACCTCCGGGCAGGCCGCGCCGACGCGGCCGGGCCGGGCGGGAGGCTGCGACAGCTCCTCGATCAGGTCGGCCAGGCCAAGCCGGGGGTCCTGCGCGACCCGGCCGGCGGTGAGCTGGATCGCCAGTGGCAGCCAGCCGCACAGCCGGACGACCTCGGCCACCTGGCCGGAGTCCCGGGCCCGGTCCTCGCCCGCGATCTGGCGGAACAGCGAGACGGCATCATCGGCGGCCAGCACGTCGAGGGTCAGCGTGCGGACTCCTCCGAGCCCGGCCAGCCGGCGGCGGGTGGTGATCAGGATCAGGCACTGGCCCGACGCGGCCAGCAGCGGGCGGACCTGGTCAGGCCGGGCGGCGTCGTCAAGGATCACGATGGCGCGACGGCGGCTCAGCTGCGCCCGCCACAGCGCGACGCGGTCGGCGATGGTGTCCGGTACCTGCGTGGCCGGCACGGACATCATCCGCAGCAGGCGGTACAGCGCCTCGGGCGGGTCGAGCGAGAGGCTCCCGGGATCGCCGGAATGAAGGTTCAGGTAGAGCGTCCCGTCCGGATAGTCCCCGCCGATCAGCCGGGCCGCGCGTACCGCCAGCGCGGTCTTGCCCACGCCGGGCATGCCCTCGATGACGGCGATCGCCGGGGAGCGGCCGGGCTCCCCGGTGAGCTCGCCGAGTTCCTCACGTCGGCCCACGAAATCCGGCGTCTCGGGCGGAAGGGTGTCGGACGGCGGGGGCGCCTGGCCCGGGGGGTGGCCGGAGGGCCTGACGGCCAGTTCGGGATCGCGCCCCAGGATGCGCTGATGCAGCTCGGACAGCATCGCGCCCGGTTCGGTGCCCTGCTCATCAACCAGGCGGCTACGAGTTTCCCGGTACAGGCTCAGCGCGTCGGCGGGCCTGCCGCTCCGGGAAAGGGCGGTCATCTGGTGGGCGACGAGCGTTTCGTCCAGCGGGTACTGAGCCAGCAGCGGGCGAAGCTCACCCACCAGGTCGGCGTGCCGGCCCAGTTCCAGCTCGCATCCGACCCGCTCCAGGATGGCCGCCCGGCGCTCCTCTTCGAGGCCGTCTCGCATCCGCTCCACCCAGTCGCCGCGGATGCCGGCCAGCGCCTCCCCGCGCCAGAGCCCGTCGGCCTGGCGCAGCAGCACGACGGCTTGATCATGGTCGCCGCTGGCGGCCAGGGCGTTGGCTTGCCGGCGCAGCCGGCGGAACTGATGCACGTCGACCGCCTCGGGATCGACGTCGAGCATGTAGCCCCGCGCGCGTCCCACCAGTTGCACACGCTCGCCCACGGCCTGCCGGAGCGACGCGCGGAGCCTGGCGATGTAGACCGAGAGGCTTTCCCTGGCCTTGGGCGGAGGCCGCGCATCCCACAGCCGGTCAATGAGCGTGTCGGCCGGCACTATCGTGCGCGGCGTCAGCAGCAGCATGGCCAGGATGCACCGCGCCCTGGCCGGCCCGAGGTCCTGTGGCTGTCCAGCCGACCAGAGCTCAATCGGTCCGAGCGCCCGGAATTCCATGATCGTCCTGCATCTTCCACCGCTCGCGGGCAGGGACTCCGCAGCGAGATGTGCCGCAGCATTCCGCTGCCGTAATACCCGTTGCGAGTAGTTCCCACCCGTATCCTAAGAGAATTAGCGGAACAGGAAAAGAATCACTTCTCTCCGCTAACATTGCTCCGCAAGTTTCACGGGCATTCTCATTCTGCTGCCCGCCCTTATAAGAGGACGCATTTGCGTCGTGGCTGATGATAAGCCAGTCAGTTCCAGTGACAGACGGGGCTGCTGTGAAACAATGTGGCCAGCAGGGCGCCCGTTACTGCAGGGATCCACGGCTCCGGCCCGCGGTTCGTAACGTTTTTATCGTCCATAACGACACGGTTACCGGTGGGCCAGGCCGGGTACTCGCCGGCCGCCGCCCGGCCAGCACCGACGTCGTCAGCTCCGGGTTTCCGCGGAAACGCACAGTGGCCACCGACACAATGCGGGTACGGTTATGTGCGCACAGCGGACAATATCAAGCACGTCTTGCGAAAATGCCGCATGGATTTGTTGGAATGCCCCATCCCGAGATCGATGATGGTGTAGGTTTTCTTTTAGAGACCCTGCAGGCTCGGCTATCGAAGTTACCGATGAGGGGATCAGCCCGATGAAAGCTCATAGGCAGCCATCGCACGTCGCCAAGCATGCACGAACCGTTCCGGCCAAGGGCCAGGCGGGAGCGCCGCGAACTGACCCGGTCGTCCGGACAACGGGCGGAATTCTCGTTCTGGCATTCGCGCTCGGCAGCGTCGGTGCCGGAGTAACGGAGTTGTCGGGCCACGGCAGCGCCGGCCATGCGAGTGCCCATCAGCAGGCCGGTAACGTTCGTCTCGCGGCGAGCGCCAGCGGTGTGCGCATTTCCAACCGGCCCTGGATGTTCTAACCTCCGACCGCGCGACACGGCTCAGCTACCGTATGTGACCGCCTGACCGGACCAGGCAGGCCGCGGTCCAGGGTTCGCTACCGGGAGCCCGGACCAGGTCATGACCATTATTCGAATAGTGAACCGATGGTCATGCCCGCCTGGAGGGCGCCTGCGGGCTCGGCCGGGCCGGGTTCGCCACCTGCCCGGCAGGCAGGTGGCCGCCGGGCGGTGGCACCAGGCCATAGGATGAACCCTTTTCATCCGCCGACCGCGGGCCTACAGTACGTGGGCAGCCATCGGGAGAATGAAAAGGTTCAATGGGCGTGTATACGACGCAGGTCCGGTGCCACGTGCGGGCTCCGCGGTCGTCTGTCTACCGGGCACTCCTGGATACGGGCGCGATAGCAAAATGGCGCGTGCCTGTCGGCATGAGCAGTTATGTGCATGAATTCGATGCGCGCGAAGGCGGCTCATTCCGGATCTCGCTAACGTACGACGCGCCGGACGAAGCCGGCAAGTCGGCCGGGCGTACCGACACCTAATCACGGCCATTTCGCCAAGCTCGTGCCGGACGAGCAGGTGGTCGAGGTATTTGAATTCGAGACTGCCGATCCGGCGCTTCGCGACACGATGACGATGACGACCACGCTCACCGACTCGGGCGGTGGCACCGATGTCGTCGTCGTGCACGAAGGAATTCCCGATAGCGTGCCCGCCGCCGACAATGAGACGGGTACGCGAATGGCGCTGGCCAACCTCGCCAGGCTCGTTGAGGCTGAGCCTTTTTCACCCTGATCTCGGGGTTCCCTGGCATACTCCAAGGGGTCAGGGGGCGACAGGCATGAGGGTCGGCATTATCGGGGGATCGATCGCCGGATGCGCGACCGCGGCGCTCCTGCATCGGGCCGGCCACGACGTCATCGTCTTCGAGCGGTCCGAGTCCGACCTCGTGAGCCGGGGTGCCGGGATCGCTACGCCGACGGCCGTGTGGCAGGACGTGATGGCGCACGGTCTGATCGATGCGACCCTCCCCGCCTGCCGAGCGGACTACTTCCGGTTCGTCACCCGTGGATCGGGGACCGGCCAGCAGCGATGGCTGGGCGACGTCCAGATGAGCTTCACGCTGCTCAACTGGGCCTATCTGTACCAGTGCTTTCGGCGGTGCGTCCCTGACGATCTATACCGGCGTGCCTCGACCGTGGATCTGGTCGAAGCACGGCCTCAGGGCACGACGTTGCATCTTCGCCGGGGCGGCTCATGGGACTTCGACCTCGTCGTCTGCGCCGACGGGTATCGCTCGATGGGGCGAAGGCTCATTGACCCCGGCGCCACGCCTGTCTACCGGGGAATGGTGCTGTGGCGCGGGCTGCTCCACGAGAGCGACATCGGCGTGGATGCCCTCGACGGCTGCGATGGCCTGCGACCCGTATACCAGGGAGGACACGGGGTCGTGTACTACATCCCCGGATCCGGGCGGAGCACCGAACGGGGAAAGCGCCTTCTCATGTGGGGCTACTACCTCCAGGTTCCGGAGGGCGCCCTCTCCTCGGTGCTCGTCGACGATCAAGAGCGGCAGCAGTCCAGCTCGGTACCGTTCGGGACGGTGCATCCGCAGGTCAAGGCGGGCTTCGAGGCTCGCCTCGCGGGCCTGCTGCCCCCGTTGCTGTTCGAGCTGGTGCAACAGAGCGGCAACTCGTCGATCCAGGCCGTTTACTCCGTCGTGGCCCGCAGCTACGCCCGCGATCGCGTCTGCCTGGTCGGCGACGCCGGCGCGGTGTTCCCCCCGTTCACGGGTAGCGGCGTCCTGCGGGCGGTGGCCAATGCCACCTCATTGGCAGACGCCCTCGCCGGCGCCCCGGCCGTTGATGATGGTCTCCGTCGATGGGGTGAGGCCCAGGCCCAGCTCGCTGCTCAGGTCATGCCGGTCGCTGAACGGATCGAGCGGAGCGCCGTGTTCGGCATGCCCGACCTCACCACCATGCCAACCGCGGCGACCAACGACTGGATGTCCGCGGCCCATCCAGGGCTCGTGGTCACCCTCCCCGACGTGTGACCGGGGAGATCTCACACAGAACGGGGCTGGCCCCGAGGCTCGCAACTTGCACAATCATGTGCGCCAAGCCCGGCCCCGGCTCAGCGACGGACGCGGTAGCGGATGTGCGTGGCCTGGGGTGTGTCGATGACCCGGACGATGTCCAGCTCGACCCGCGAGGGGAGCAGCTCGAACAGCCGGCGGCCGTCGCCGAACAGCACCGGGACCTGGTGGATCTGCAACTCGTCCAGCACGCCGGCCTCGAGCGCGCGTTGCGCGGTGTACGCGCCGTGTACCAGCACGTTCCGGTCCCCGGCGGCGGCCTTCGCCTGAGCCATCGCGCTGGCGATCCCGTCGGTCACGTACGTCACCAGCGGATAGTTCGCGACCGAGGGGGCGGGTGGCCGGTGGCTGGGCACGAAGATCGGAACACCGTGATGATCACCGCCCCAGTGGTCGACCTGCTCCACGGTACGCCGGCCCGCCAGCACCGCGCCGGTCGCCTGGCCCTCGTCGAGGAAGTCCCCGGACGGCCCGGACGGCCCTGGCCCGGACGGCGGGGTGAAGTCGCCGTACCACTCGTGCAGCCGCATGAATCGGTCGCCGCCGGGATTGCCGGGTTTGTCGTTCGGGCCTGCGATGTACCCGTCGACTGACATGGACATGTAGAGCACGGATACAGACACTCCGGCCTCCCGTGGTCTTGATTCAGGCTGGGTTCAGCATGTGTAGACGCGACCTGGCGCTTTTCTCATCGATGGCGAACGATCCGGGCACGCCTGGACCGTGATCGACGGTAGCAACCACGTCGGCTAACGGTTGTCCTGGTCCGCCGCGGGGCCGGCCCTCCGCGCCTGCTCGTCCTCTTCCCGGCGCAGGCTCTCGCTGGCCGACCGGTGGATCACCGCGGTCACCGTCGACGTCAGGCTGATGTCGCGCGCGCCGACCAGCTGCCAGGATCTCGCGATGCCGAAAAGGAAGAAGGCAATCAGCAGCGCCCCTGCCGGCTGACGTCGCTGACGTGGTGGGGTGACTCGTCTAGTTGCAGGGCGCCGGCCAGTTGCAGGCCGTACAGGGCGAGCAGGATGACGAGCATGCTGACGTCGGTGCGCCGGATCTTCTCCTGGTGCTCGGGCCCAGGCCGAGGGAGCCAGGATCGCCTCAGAGGAGCTGTGGGGCTAGGCCGGCTGAATCATGTCCTGCGCGATTCGGGTCCGTTTAGCCTGAGGTCCGCAGGCGGGAGGTGAGCTCAGCGACGATATCGGCGGTCGGCTGCGTGCGTTTCGCGAGCGCGACGCTCTGTCCCGCCCACAGCGAGAGGGCTTCGATGTCCCCGGTGGTTCCCGCGAGCGGCAGCGCTGAGGAATAACGAACGATCGGCTGCTCGATCCCGAGCAGCTCGCAGACCGGCGTGCGCACGAAGAGAAGCCTAAACCTGGCTCTTCATCTCCAGCGGCAGGCGGCGGGTGCGATGCGCCGGCCGCGGCCCGGGCCGGCCGGCCACGGTGCGGCTAGGCTCTGCGTGCCAGGTCGGCCTCGGGCCCAGATCGTGTGGGTAGCCATGAGGAGGACGAAAACTGCTCAGTCATGAGAAGGAGGAAAAAGGGGTAAATGTCCAGTTCAGGCCAGGGTGGCGGGACCGGCGGCATGTCAGCGGAATGCCAAGACATCCTGAGCGGGCAGGCGGCTGCCTACGCACGCCTCGCCCTCACCAACATCGGCCGTGAGTTCCCGTCGCTCCTGGTCCACATGATGACCAGTCCCGGCGACTTCCCGCACCGGCCCGCCGACCGCACGCCCGTGTTCTACGGCAGCCTGGACTGGCACTCCTGCGTCGAGATGCACTGGCTGCTGGTCCGGCTGCTGCGGCTGGCCGGCCCTGCGGTGCCGGCCGACGAGATCAGGGCCGCGCTCGACGCGCAGTTCACGGCCGAGAAGGCCGCGGCCGAGGCCCGCTTCGTCGCCAGCGACGACGGCCGGTTCGAGCGGCCGTACGGCTGGGCCTGGGCGCTCGCGCTCGTGCACGAGATCGCGAGCCTGGACGATGCCGCCGCGCGCCGCTGGCTAGCCGCGATCGCGCCGCTGGCTGACGCGCTGACCAAGGGGTTCCTGGACTGGCTGCCGAAAGCCACGTACCCGGTCAGATCCGGCGTGCACCCCAACAGCGCGTTCAGCTTGTCGGTGGCGCTGCCGTTCGCGGCCAGGCAGGCACAGGCGGGCCTGCCGGAACTAGCCGCGGCGATCGAAGCCAAGGCGCTCGGCTGGTTCGAGGCCGACGAGGACTACCCGGGCGAGTACGAGCCATCCGGGCACGACTTCCTTTCCCCGGCGCTGACCGAAGCAGAGCTCATGAGCAGGCTGCTGGCCCAGCCGGAGTTCGCCGCCTGGCTGACCGGATTCCTGCCCGGGATCGCCGACGGGGAGCCGGCCGAGCTGTTCACCGCGGCCGTGGTCTCTGACGCCAGCGAAGGGGACATCGCGCACCTGCACGGGCTTAACGCCAGCCGGGCATACTGCTGGCGGCGCATCGCGGAGAGCTTGCCCGATGGCGACCGGAGGATCGAGCCGGCGCTGGTTGCGGCCCGTACCCACCTGGCCGCGGCGCTGCCGCACGTGATCGGCGACGACTACATGGTGGAGCACTGGCTGGCCGCCTACGCGGTGCTGGCCCTGAGCTGACCTGCTGTCAGCCCGGGACGGGAATGCGGTCGCGAAGGCCTCCACCTGCGCGGCCAGCCATCCAGGCCAGCTTCCGGCCAGATGATGCGGCCGCCCCCGACGTTGTGCTTACCCTGCAGGCGTGACGCGGAGCGCCCACCCTGGCTCACCCGGCCGGCGAAGCCGCCGCCGGCATCGGTCCGGCGGCCGGCGCTCGCATGTCATCTTGCTGGCGCTCAGCGCGGCGGCGCTGCTGGCGGCCGGGGCGCTCACCGCCGCCTGGGCGATGACCGGCACGGGCCCGGGCCACCCCGCTCGCTCCGAGAACGCGGCCGGGCCGAGTCGCACCCCGGCCGCGCCCAGCGCCACCCCGGCCGGGCCGAGCCGGACCCCGGCCGGACGTTCCAGCCCGCCGGTGCGCCTGCCCGTCGGCACCATCGGCAGCTATCAGGTCGCCGGGCACCAGTTCACCTTTGTCGACCGGTCCCGCGCCGGACTCGGGCCGCGCGCCCTGCCGACGTTCGTCCGGTATCCGGTCATCCCGGTGGCGGCCGCAGCGTCCGGCCGGCTGGCGCGCGGCCTGTTCCCGCTCGTGGTCTTCGCGCCGGGGTACACGCAATGCCAGGGCAGCTACGCCGCGCTGCTGAACACCTGGGCCAGCGCGGGCTACGTGGTCGCGGGGGTCGATTTCCCCCGCACCAGCTGCCAGGTCGCCAGCCCTGACGAGAACGACCTGGTGAACCAGCCGGCCGACATGTCCTACGTCATCCGCCAGATGCTGGCGGTCAGCGCAGAGCCGCACGGCTTCCTGGCCGGGCTGATCGCCCCGGGCCGGGTCGCCGTGGCAGGCCATTCCGACGGCGGCGACACCGTGGCCGCGATCGCCGCGAACTCCTGCTGCCGTGACCCGGCGGTCACGGCCGTCATGGTGTTCTCCGGGGCGGAATGGCCACCGATGCCCGGCGCCTACTTCAGGGCGACGACCCCGCCTATCCTGTTCGTGCAGGGCGACGCCGACGACGTCAACCCCCCAGCCGACAGCGTCATGATGTACCAGACCGACACGACGGGGCCGCGCTACTACCTCGACCTGTTCGGGCAGGGACACGCTCCGCCCTACGAGAGCCACGATCCCGCCGCGCTCGTGGTGGCCCGGGTAACCGTCGATTTCCTGAACCGCTACCTGGCTGGCACCCCTCGCGCCGCCACCGCCATGCGCCAGGCCGCTGACGTCACCGGAGTCGCCACCCTGGTCAGCGGCGGCCAGTCCCCGCCGTGAACCGGCGGGCCCGGACCTGGCCGCGCGAATTCAGGAAAGGGCAGCATTAGTAAAAGATTGCGTTCGCCCGGTGATCTGTTGACATTTCACTGAGTAATTTATTGCCGAGGGGGCGGCGCGCTTTGCCAGAATTGTGCATAACTGTGGCTTTCTCCCTCGTACGGGTCGGGGTTCATCTGCGCAGGGGGGTAGGCCATGAAAGCGCTGAGGCTTGGCTTGGTCATCGTGCTCGGCTTCTTCGGGTTGATCGCGACGGCAGCCACGGCGAGCGCCGCGCCGTCGTGGGGCGGCCACGAGTATGACTGCACCGGCGGGAACATCCCCTCGGGCACCTACGACTCGATGCTCATTACCGGTATCTGCTACATGCCAGCCGGCACCATCGTCGTGCGGGGCAACCTCAACATTGCGCCCGGGGCCTTGCTCGACGCGGCCACCCCGGGCGACCCGGCGGCCAATCCCCTGCTGCCGGCGACGGTGCGGGTGGGCGGGAACGTCCGGGTAGGCCGCGGCGCGGTTCTGGTCCTGGGCTGCTCGCAGGCGGCGGGTGTAACGCCGTCACCTATGACCGCATCCGCGGGAACCTCACCGCGTTCGGCGCCCTGGGAGTGGTGATCCAGGCGGTGTCCATCGGCGGTAACGCCACCGTCGTGGGTGGCGGTGGCGGCGTGGCGGGCGGCCCCGGCTCGGGCGGGTGCTTCACCAGCCCGATCCCCAAGCCGTGGTCCGAAGACCCGGCGCTGAGCAATCCGACGACCGGCTCCCCGCAGTACACCGACTTCGAGGACAGCCCGATCGGCGGCAATCTCCGTGTGATCGGCATGCAGACGTGCTATCTCGGATCGTTCCGGGACCGGGTCGGCGGCAGCATCGCGTTCGTCGGCAACACCACCAGCGACCCTGACGGCAACGAGCTGGGCAGCAACCTGGCCCATGGCAACGTGACCTGCCGGGGCAACCTGCCCGCCACGCAGTTCGGGGACTCGGGCGCGGCCCCGAACATGGTCGGAGGCCTGGCGGTCGGGCAGTGCGGGTTCAGGGTTGTCCTGCCCAGCCCTCCCGCCGCGCCGAAGCGGCCGGGCCCCCTGGTGCACATCACGGTGAGCACCCGGAAGCTGGGGACCTACATCGGGACTCACATCCAGGTCGGGCCGAGCACCTCGGTGCCGCTCGGGCCGAACGTCACCGAGTCGGGTAACACGCTCGTGGTCCAACTGAACAACGCCATCCTCAAGGGGACGGGCCTGACCGGGAAGATCACTGTCGTGCCCAGCGCCCCGCTGGGGAGCACCGGCGAGGTGGTCGTCGCCACCATCCACCCCGACGGCTCGCAGTCGTTCGAGGCCCTCGACAACTGCGCGTGCCGCTTCCGCGGACACAAGGGCGCGGTGGCCATCATGGCCTACGGGAGAACGTCCAGGAACGGCGTGACCAAGGGTTTGTTCCTGATCACGTCCGGCGGCGCCGGCCATGGCGGGCTGGCCACGCTGGCGGGCTGGGGAACGTTCTCCAGCGTCGGTCAGCGGGCGGGAACCTTGCGCCTGGTCGAGCACCTCGCGATCACCGGCCGGGTCGGCCAGGCGGCCGGCGGGCCCGCTTTGCGGGCCTTCGGCGGGATGTCGGGACTCAACCGAAATCCTGCGTCCGGCCGGTGATGGCGCATCCCTGGCAGGTCAGGCGATCTGCCTGACCTGCCAGGGACATGCGTTGACGACACCTGTGTCAGGAACGTAGGTCACGCTGGGTACGTGCGGCCGGCGCCACTCCCGCGGCAGCACCGCGCCGGCGGAGAGCGATCCACAAGATCACCAGGGCCGCGACGCCGAGCGCCGCGATGAGCAGGGTGGCCGCCAGCCCGCTGCGCGGCAGTTCCAGGGCGTAGAAGCGGCGGACCACCCGGACCGGGAACAGCAGCACGAATCCCGCCAGCGCCGCGCCCACCAGCACGATGCGCCGCCAGGTCAGCGGGATGGCCAGCAGGACCAGCACGGACAGGCTGAGGATGAGGGTCACCAGGGTGGCGGCCGTACGCTGCTGCACCAGCGGAAGGCCGCTGGCCCGGCTCAGGGCATACGCGGCGAGCGTCGCCGCGGCGATGATGGCCCCGGCCGGGATGGCGAAGCGCAGCACCCGGTTGACGAACCCCGGGAGGTAGCGCCGCGGGTTGGGGGCCAGGGCCAGGAAGAACGACGGGACGCCGATGGCCAGCGTGTCGATGATCGTCAGATGCCGGGGCAGGAACGGGTAGGGCAGTAGCGCGGCGCCCACGGCCACCGCCAGGAACGTGGCCCAGACCGTCTTGGTGACGAACAGGTTGGCCACCCGCTCGATGTTGGCGGCGACCCGCCGGCCTTCGGCGACGACCGCGGGCAGGGTGGCGAACCGGTTGTCGAGCAGCACCAGCTCGGCGACGGCCTTGGTCGCCGGCGAGCCTGCGCCCATGGCGATGCCGATGTCGGCCAGCTTGAGCGCCAGCACGTCATTGACCCCGTCGCCGGTCATCGCCACCGTGTGCCCGCGCGCCTGCAGCGCGGTCACCATGGCCTCTTTCTGGTGCGGGGTCACCCGGCCGAACACCGAGTGCTCCTCCAGCACCCGGCCGAGCTCGCCGGTCTCATCGGGCAGGTCCCGCGCGTCGACCGGTTCGCCCCCATCGGCCAGTCCGGCGCGCGCCGCGACTGCGCCGACCGTGTACGGGCTGTCGCCGGAGATCACCTTCAGGCTCACGCCCTGTGCCGCGAAGTAGGCGATCGCCCCTGCGGCGTCCGGCCGCAGGCGCTCGGCCAGCACGATGAACGCCGCGGCCCGCAGGCCGGGCGGGAGGGACTCGCCGTCCAGCGGCTCCCCGGTGCGGGCCAGCACCAGTACCCGCTGGCCGGCCGCGGCCAGGCCGGCGGCCTGCGAGAGGTAGCCGCGCTGCTCAGCGGGCAGCACCATCTCGGGCGCCCCGAGGATCCAGGTGCCGTGCCCGGCAAAGCTGGCCGCGCTCCACTTGCGCGCCGACGAGAACGGTACGCCGGCCTGGCGGGTCCACTCCGGCGGGGGGAAGGCCTGCCCGATGGCGGCCAGCGTCGCGTTGGGGACCTCCTCGTCGGCGAGCGCGCCCAGGGCCGCCCCGGCCGGTGCCTGATCGTCGAGGGGGATGAGGCGGTCGAAGCCGATGGTCCCGTCGGTCAGGGTGCCGGTCTTGTCCAGGCACACGACGTCCACCCGGGCCAGGCCCTCGACCGCCGGCAACTGCTGGACCAGGACCTGGCGCCGGGCGAGCGTGATCGCGGCCACCGCGAAGGCCACGCTGGTCAGCAGCACCAGCCCCTGGGGCACCATCGCGACCAGCCCTGCCACCGTGGCCGTCAGCGCAGCCTGGACCGTGTCATGAACATGCAGCTGGCTGACGACCAGCAGCACCGCCACCGGCACGATCGCCCAGGTGACATAGCGCAAGATCCGGTTGATGCCGTCTATCAGCTCCGAGCGCACCAGCGCGAACCGCCGTGCCTCGGTGGCGAGCTTGCGCGCGTACGCCTCGGCCCCCACCTCCGTCGCCTGGTAGCTGCCGGACCCGGCCACCACGAAGCTGCCCGACAGCAGCCGGTCACCGGGCCGCTTGTCTACCGGCTCGGACTCGCCGGTCAGCAGCGACTCGTCGGCCTCCAGGCTCGTGCTGTCGCGCACCACCCCGTCGGCCACCAGCTGATCGCCGGGGCGCAGGCCCACCAGGTCGCCGGCCACCAGCTCCGCGACGGCTATCTCCCTCGGCGCGCCGTCGCGGGTCACCCGGACCCGGGGCGCGCTGAGCACGGCCAGCCGGTCCAGCGTCGCCTTGGCGCGCAGCTCCTGCGCGATACCGATCAGCGCGTTAGCCACCAGCACGATGCCGAACAACGCGTCCTGCGGCTCCCCGACGGCCAGGATCACCGCGAGCAGGACCCCCAGGATGAGGTTGAAGCGGGTCAGGATGTTCGCGCGCAAGATCTCGGCGACCGAACGGCTCACTCGTTCCCCGTCCGTGTTGCCCAGCCCGCGCGAGCGCCGCTCGGCCACCTGGGCGCTGGTCAGGCCGGCCGCAGGGGTCTTGGTGACCGGCGCGGCCCGGGCCGCAGGCGCCGAATCCGCCATATCGGACCACTCCTTCGTCACGGCGGCGAGGCCAGATGACCCACGAAGGGACGTTGGGCTCTTTGCCCATGCTGCCTCACCCGCAAGGATCCATGACGTGCTTGTTCGGCGTGTCCCAGGTGCCGCATGGCTGGTCCGGCAGGCGGCGGAGGTGCTGCTGGCGCTGACCGTCTCGGGCCGACGGCGGGGCTGGGCCTGTACCTGGTCGGCGCCCATAATGCCGCGGGCACGGCCTGGACCTTGGTAGGGGCTTGCGGCGCAGGCTACGCCCTGTGGGCATGGGGGAGGCGTTCGCCCGCCGCGTCATCGAGCCCGGCTCGTGGGTGATGGAGCGCAAGATGCTGCTCACCATCAAGCAGCGGGCCGAACGCCTCGCCCGGACACGGCCGACAGCCTGACCAGCCGGTGCGGGTGCAGCACGAGGCGGTTGCGCTGCGGCCCGGGCAGCCGGGAAGGTGGCACCGTGAGGGAGAACTTCGCGACGGTGCTGGAGACCGTGGCGGACGTCCGCGCTGACCGCACGGCGGTCACGCACGGCGACCGCAGCCTGACCTGGCGGCAGCTGGACGAGCGGGCGTCGCGGCTCGCCGCGTTCCTGGCGGGCCGCGGGATCGGGGCCGAGGACCGGGTGGCGATCGCGCTGTACAACGGCACCGAGTACCTGGAGAGCGTCTTCGCCGTGCTCAAGCTGCGGGCCATCCCGGTCAACGTCAACTACCGCTACCAGCCCGAGGAGATGCTCCACCTGTTCAACGACGCGCAGGTCGCCGCGGTCATCTTCGACTCCTCGCTCGGCGCGCGCGTGGCGCAGGCCCGAGCCGGCGCGGCGGCGCTGCACACCCTGGTGCAGGTGGGCGGTGCCGCCGACGCCCCGGTGAGCTCCTACGACCAGGTGATCGACGGCACCGGTCCGCTGCCGCGAACGCCGCGCGGCGTGGACCACTGGCTCATGTACACCGGCGGGACCACGGGCCAGCCCAAGGGCGTGCTGGTCAGCCATGCGTGGCTGTACCCGGTCGCCTGCGCCAACGGGTTCCGGCTCGTGGGCGAGCCGGTCCCGGATTCGCTCGACGCGCTGCGGGCGGTGACCCAGCGGCTGAGCGCGCGCGACGGCGACGCGATGGTCTGCCTGCCGGCGCCCCCGCTCATGCACGCGACCGGCATGTACACGACGCTGGGCGCGCTGCTGGCCAGCGGGCGGGTCGTCTACCTGACCGCGCGCTCCTACGATCCCGACGAGCTCGCGCGCACCGTGGCCGAGCAGCGGGTGGACACGGTCTCGATCGTGGGTGACGTGTTCGCCCTGCCGCTGGCCGACGCGCTGGACCGGGCGGCGCAGGCCGGCCGCCCTTACGACCTTTCCAGCCTGCGCCGCATCCTGAGCGTCGGCGTGACGTGGAGCGCGGACGTGAAGCGCCGCCTGCTGGCGCACGGCGACTTCGTCTGCCGCGACCTGGTCGCCGCGTCCGAAGGCGGGCCGTTCGCGGTCAGCGAGACCAGGCGCGGGGACGACCCCGTCACCGCGCGCTTCACGCTGCTGCCCGGAGCCCGCATCATCGACGACGCCGGCCGTGACGTGGTCCCCGGCTCGGGCCAGGTCGGCATGCTCGCCGCGCCCGCCGACGACGAGATCGGCTACCTCGGCGACGAGGCGAAGACGGCGCAGACGTTCCGGACCTTCGGCGGCCGGCGCTGGGTGGTCACCGGTGACCTGGCCTCGCCCGAGGCCGACGGCTCGATCACGTTCCGCGGCCGCGGCAGCCGCGTGATCAACACCGGCGGCGAGAAGGTGTTCGCCGAAGAGGTCGAGCAGGTCCTCATCGAGCATCCCGGCGTCCGGGACGCGCTGGTGGTCGGGCTGCCTGACCCGCGCTGGGGGCAGCGGGTGACCGCGGTCGTGGCGCCGGCCAGCGGCGCCGAGCCGACCGCGGACGCACTGGTCGCCCACGTCGCGGGGCGGCTGGCCGACTACAAGAAGCCGCGCGGCATCGTGTTCGTCCCCGAAGTCCGGCGCAGCCCGTCCGGCAAGGCGGACCTGCGCTGGGCGCAGGGCGTCGCCGGGACCGCGCCCGCCGCGGCCGAAGACGGGCCGTGACCGGCGGCGCAGGACCGCGCTCCGGGCGGCCGCCGGCTGCCGGTTCGGCCGGGCGGCGGTTACCGGCATCCGGAGTACGGAACCTGGCCCAGGTCGGGGAAGCTGGGCAGCGGCATGGCCGCCCGCCGGCCGTCCTGGTCGTAGTCGAGCGTGAACTGGACGGGCAGCGGCAGCGGGCACGTGACCAGCACCTTGAAGGTGACGGTGAACCAGGCGCTGGCCCCCGGCCGAGCGTCGGGGGGACAATATTGCCCGGTGCCTCGCCTGCGCCCGGCAGCTCACCGCAGGGTCCCCAGGCCTGCGAGGTCGCCTTGAGCCCGCCGAGCGGAAGCACCACCTCGACCCGGCGGAGCGTGAGCGCTGTCGCCGACAGGTTCGTGACCTCCACGCCCAGTTGCAGCTCATGACCCAGCTGCGCGGAGCACCCCGGGCCGGACTGGCTCAGCGGGAAGCCGCCTGCCGTGAAGGATGGCGCTGTCTGCGTGGCGGCGGGGCTAGGCGGCGGGGAGGGCGGTTTCCCGGCGTGCCGGACGCCGACGGCATAGCCGGCGGCCAGGCCGGCCAGCAGCCCCGCGGCCGCCAGAACCAGGGCGGCTCGCGGCGGCCGCCACCGCAGGACTGGCCCGCGCCAGCTGCCCTGTTCGAGGACATCCTCACCCGTCGCGGACCCGTCACGGTCCGGAACCTCCACTCAGTTACAGTAACTGGATGCCGCCGGGGCCTAGCGGAGCTCAGCCCGTCCAGCCGGGCAAGATCCTGGCCGTGCTGTCGATCGGGGCCCTGGTGTACTCGATCCTGGCCTCCTCGGTGATCCCGGCGCTGCCGACGATCCAGCACAGCCTGCGGGCCAGCGAGACGGGCGTCACCTGGCTGCTGACGGGCTTCCTGCTCTCGGCCTCGGTCGGCACCGCGATCATCGGCAAGCTCGGCGACATGTACGGCAAGCAGCGGCTGCTGGTATGGACCCTGGTGACGCTCGCCGCCGGGACCTTGCTCGCGGGCCTGGCCGGCTCGCTGGCGGTCCTGATCGTGGCCCGCGTGATCCAGGGGGTGGCCGGCGGCATTTTCCCGCTCTCGTTCGGGATCGTCCGGGACGAGTTCCCCGCGGACCGGGTCGCGGGGAGCATCGGGCTGATGTCGGCCATCCTCGGGGTCGGGGGAGGCCTCGGGCTGGTGGTCGGCGGGCTGATCGACGAGCACCTGAGCTGGCACTGGCTGTTCTGGCTCTCGCTGCCGCCCATGGTCATCGCCGCCGCCTGCACCTGGCGCTACATCCCGGAATCACAGGTCCGCTCGCCGGGCCGGGTCAACTGGGCCGCGGCGGCGCTGATGGCTACCGGCATGTCGGGCGTGCTCATCGCGATCGCGCAGACCACGGTCTGGGGCTGGACCGCCCCGCGCACGCTGGCGCTGCTGGCGTCCGGCCTGGCGGTCTGCGCGTTGTGGATCCTGGTGGAAGTGCGCAGCCGTACCCCCCTGGTCGACATGACGATGATGCGGGTCCGCGGGGTGTGGACGGTCAACCTGGCCGCCTTCCTCCTCGGCGCGGGGCTGTACGCGTGGTTCCTACTGCTTCCGCAGCTGGCCCAGCTCCCGGCGAGCACCGGCTTCGGCTACGGGGCCTCGGTGGTGGCCGCGGGCCTGTACCTGCTGCCGTGCGCGCTGGGCATGGGCGTGCTGGGCTCGCTGGCGGGCCGGGTCGAGCGGCGCTTCGGCTCACGGCGCGCGCTGGTGGCCGGGGCGGCGGTGAGCGCCGTCGCCTGCGGCTGGCTGGCGCTGACCAGCCGGCATCCCTACGACATGCTGCTGTGCTCGACGCTGCTGGGGGTCGGGATCGGGCTCGCCTTCGCGGCGCTCGGCAACCTGATCGTCCAGGCCGTCCCGGCCTACCAGACCGGCGTGGCCAGCGGGATGAACACGGTGCTGCGCACGCTCGGCGGGGCCCTGGGCGGCCAGCTCGCGGCGACGTTCGTCGCTGCGAGCACCTCCGGCGGCCTGCCGGCCCTGGCCGGGTTCACCCAGACGTTCGCGATGGCGGCCCTGTTCCTGGTCGGCTGCGTGATCGCCGGGCTGCTCGTCCCGGCCCGGACGCCGGTCACCTCCCGGCAGCCCGCGGCCGCCTCGGAAACGGTCTAGCGGCGCGGCCCGCGCCCGCCGGGAAGAACACGCCGGGAAAATGCGTTTCCGGCCTTGGTAGGCTAGCGGCAACACGGCGTTGATCCGGCTATCTCCGGTGAGCCTCCGGAAGAACGAGTGCCCGGTTATCCGGGGGCACTTCAGTAGAACCGGACGGGCGGGCCCGTCACAGCCCATGAATGAGCGATTCCGGCCCAGCCGATCCGCAGGAAACGGGCCGGGATAAGCGAGGTGGTACCGCGGTGCCGCCCGGGCCGGGAGCAGGGTCCGGGCGATGTCGTCCTCGTGGGGCAGGACCGACCGTGGAGGATCACCGATGAGCTACCCCAAGGCCTCGACCGACGAGGCGTCCTTGACCGACGGCGTACCGGCCAGCCCGCGTTTTCCCGAGATCGAGGAGCAGGTGCTCCGGTACTGGGCGGCCGACGACACGTTCCGGGCGTCGGTGGAGAACCGCCCGGCAGGCCAGGACGGCGCGAACGAGTTCGTGTTCTACGACGGCCCGCCGTTCGCGAACGGCCTGCCGCACTACGGCCACCTGCTGACCGGCTACGTGAAGGACCTGATCCCGCGCTACCAGACCATGCGCGGCAGGCGGGTGGAACGGCGCTTCGGCTGGGATACCCACGGCCTGCCCGCCGAGCTCGAGGCCATGAGCCAGCTCGGCATCAAGACCAAGGAAGAGATCGACGAGCTCGGCGTGGCCAAGTTCAACCAGGCGTGCCGCGAGTCCGTGCTGCGCTACACCCAGGAATGGCGCGACTACGTCACCCGGCAGGCCCGGTGGGTCGACTTCGACCACGACTACAAGACGCTGGACCTGACCTACATGGAAAGCGTCATGTGGGCGTTCAAGCAGCTTTACGACCACGGGCTGGCCTACGAGGGCTTCCGCTGCCTGCCGTACTGCTGGAACGACGAGACCCCGCTGTCCGCGCACGAGCTGCGGATGGACGACGACGTCTACCAGATGCGCCAGGACCCGGCGGTCACGGTCGGGTACCGGCTGGAGACCGGCGAGCTCGCGCTGATCTGGACCACGACGCCGTGGACCCTGCCGTCCAACCTGGCCATGGCGGTGCACAACGACGTCGACTACGTGGTGGTCGAGTCGTCCGCGACCGGGCGCAGCGAGCGTTACCTGCTGGCCGAGGCCCGGCTGCCGGCGTACGCCCGCGAGCTGGGCGAGGACGCGGGCGGGCGGATCGTGCGCCGGTGCAAGGGTTCCGAGCTGGTCGGGCTGCGGTACACCCCGCCGTTCAGCTACTTCCTCGGGCACCCGAACTCGCACGTGGTGCTGCACGCCGACTACGTCACCACCGCCGACGGCACCGGCGTGGTGCACCTCGCGCCGGCCTTCGGCGAGGAGGACAAGCTGCTTACCGATCAGTACGGCATCACGCCGGTGGTGCCGGTCGGCCCGGACGGCAAGTTCATCTACCCGGTCAGCGACTACGCCGGCCTGCACGTCTTCGACGCCAACCACGTGATCATCGACCACCTGAAGGCCCGGACCCGGCTCGACGCGAGCGGGCCGGACGCGGCCGTCGATTCCAGCACGGGCGATTCCACCCCGGTCGGGGCCACCACGGGCGGCACGGTCCTGCTGCGGCACGAGACCTACGACCACTCCTACCCGCACTGCTGGCGCTGCCGCAAGCCGCTGATCTACATGGCGGTCTCGTCGTGGTTCGTCTCCACCACGGCCATCAGGGACCGGATGCTCAAGCTGAACGAGCAGATCACCTGGGTGCCCGAGCACGTCAAGCACGGCCAGTTCGGCAAGTGGCTGGAGAACACCCGCGACTGGTCGATCAGCCGCAACCGGTTCTGGGGCAGCCCGATCCCGGTGTGGAAGTCCGACAACCCGCAGTTCCCCCGGGTCGACGTGTACGGCTCGCTGGACGAGCTGCGGGCGGACTTCGGCGTCGAGGTCACCGACCTGCACCGGCCCGCCATCGACGAGCTCACCCGGCCCAACCCGGACGACCCCTCGGGCCGGTCGGTCATGCGCCGGGTCACCGACGTGCTGGACTGCTGGTTCGAGTCCGGCTCGATGTCGTTCGCGCAGGTGCACTACCCGTTCGAGAACGCCGGCTGGTTCGAGCATCACTTCCCGGGCGACTTCATCGTGGAGTACATCGGGCAGACCCGCGGCTGGTTCTACACCATGCACGTGATGGCGGCGGCGCTGTTCGAGCGGCCGGCGTTCAAGACCTGCGTCAGCCACGGCATCGTGCTCGGCTCCGACGGCCAGAAGATGTCCAAGTCGCTGCGCAACTACCCGGACGTGCGGGAGGTGTTCGACCGCGACGGGGCCGACGCGATGCGCTGGTTCCTGATGTCCTCGCCGATCCTGCGCGGCGGCAACCTGGTGGTCACCGAGCAGGGCATCAGGGACGGCGTCCGGCAGGTGCTCATCCCGCTGTGGAACAGCTGGTACTTCTTCCAGCTGTACGCGAACGCGGCCGGCTACGAGGCATCGCCCGGCGCGCACTCGGCCGACCTGCTCGACCAGTACCTGCTGGCCAAGCTGCGCCAGTTCGTGGAGACGACCGCGTGGCAGCTGGACCACTACGAGGTCGCGAACGCCTGCGACTCGGCCCGCGCGTTCATCGACGTGCTGACCAACTGGTACATCCGGCGCTCGCGGGAGCGGTTCTGGGACACGGCCGGGGCCGACCCGTCCGTGGCGCAGCAGGCCTTTGACACCCTGTACACGGCGCTGGAGGTCACCTGCCGGGTGACGGCCCCGCTGCTGCCGCTGACCACCGAGGAGATCTGGCGCGGCCTGACCGGCGGCCGCTCCGTGCACCTGACCGACTGGCCGGACGTGTCCGGGCTGCCCTCGGACCCGGGCCTGGTGGCCGCGATGGACCGCACCCGCGAGGTGTGCTCGGCCGCGGCCTCCCTGCGCAAGGCCAGCGGGCTGCGGGTGCGGCTGCCGCTGCCGGAACTGACCGTGGTGGCGGCCGACGCCGAGTCGCTGGCCGACTTCACCGCGCTGATCGCCGATGAGGTGAACGTGCGCGAGGTGACGCTGCTCGACGTCGCCGACGCCGCGGCGCAGCAGGTCGGCATCTCGCAGCGGCTGACCATCAACGCCCGCGCGGCCGGGCCCCGGCTCGGCCGGGACGTGCAGGCGGCGATCCGGGCCAGCAAGTCGGGCGACTGGCACGGTGGCCGCGTCTGGCGTCGTGACCAGCGGCGGCTTCGAGCTCATGCCGGGCGAGTTCACGATCGAGACCGTGGTGGCCGACGGCGCGGGCGCGACCGCGATGCTGCCGGGCGGCGGCTTCATCGTGCTCGACACCGCGGTCACCCCGGAACTGGCGGCCGAGGGGCTGGCCCGCGACGTGGTGCGCGCGGTGCAGCAGGCGCGGCGCGCGGCGGGCCTCGGCGTGTCCGACCGGATCAGCCTCACCGTCGCCGGACCCCGGCCGCGCAGCAGGCGGTGCGGGCGCACCAGCAGCTGATCGCCGGCGAGACGCTCGCGACGGCGCTGGAGCTGGCCGGGCCGGCCGCACTCGACGAGGACCCGCTGGCCGGCCCGCCCGCTCCCGTGGGCGACGGCGAGTCCGTCCGGATCCGCCTGACGTCCTGAAATGGCCGTCAGTCCTGGAGCCGGACGGCGAGCAGGCACACGTCGTCGTCGCGCGAGTCCGTGTCGAGCAGGCCGTCCTGGGCTTGGGCACAGGCCTGCTGCGCGGTGCGGGCGGCCGGCTGCCGCATCACTGCCGCCAGCGCGTCCAGGCCGTCGATGAGGTCGCGGTGGCCGTTCTCGATGAGGCCGTCGGTGTAGTTGAGGAGCACGTCTCCGGCATAGAGTCGGCGGCGGCCGGAGGTGAAGCTGGTGTCGGGGGAGGCGCCGAGCATGGTTCCCGTGGTGTCGTCGAGGTAATGGACTTCGCCGAGGCTGGTGGCGATGAGGGACGGCAGGTGCCCGGCGTTGGCGTAGATCAGCTCGCCGGTAGCGGGATCGAGGACGGCGTAGACCGCTGTAGCCAGCGCTTCCGGCAGCAGGCGGCCCAGCGCGATGTTGGTTCGCTCCATTACCTTGGCCGGGTCGGCGTGGTCGATCGCGTAGGCGCGCAGCATGCTGCGGACCTGGCCCATGATCGACGCCGAGCCGATGTTGTGGCCCGTCACGTCGCCGATCACGAGCCCGACCCGGTCGCCGTCGACCAGGAACGCGTCGTACCAGTCGCCACCGACGTCGGCGCCGTCGGTGGCGGGCAGGTAGCACACGGCCAGGTCCAGCCCGCCGATGCTGGGCAGGGTGTCGGGCAGGACAGAACGCTGCAGGGTTTCGGCGATGGTGTGCTCGCGGGCGAAGGCGTCCGCGGTGGCCAGACCGTCCGCCAGGCGCCGGGCGAACTCCCCGACCACCTCGATGTCCATGGCGGTAAAGCCGGGCCGGTCGGTGTCACGGGTGAGGCTGAGGACGCCGACCGGGCGCTTGTCTACGAGCAGCGGGATGGAAAGGACGCTCTCGGCCTGCAGGCGGGCCAGGATGTCGACCAGGCCCGGCGTGAGGTCGCCCCACCGCGGCAACTGCGCCTTGGCGTCGCGCATGAGCTGGGTGGTCCCGGTGGAGTAGGCGATCTGGATCGACATCGGGCCCACCGGAGGGATCTCGTGCTGCCCGAATTCGGCGAGCACCGGGGCCCGGGCGGGATCACGGTGAACCAGCGAGGTGGCGTGCAACGTGCCGTCGGCGGCCGCCAGCCACACCACGCAATGGTCGCCCAGCACCGGCACGATCAGGTGGGCGGCGTGTTCCAGCATCTCGTGCCGGCTGCGGCTGGCGGCCAGCATGTCCCCGGCCCGCAGCAGGAACGTGAGCCGCTCCCGCGCGCCATCGGCCTCGGCCTTGGCGGCGCGTTCCCTGACGAGCAGTTCGGCGCGCTCCTGCTCGGCCCGCTGCCGGGCGCTGAGGTCCACCACGAACGCGACCCAGCGCAGTGGCTCGAGGCTGATCACCGCCCCGCCGACCAGGACCTGCACCCGGTGCCCGTCCCGGTGCACGTACTCCTTCTCGAAGGGCTGGAAGGCGCCGCTGCGGCGCAACTCTTCCAGCGCGTCCCGGCTGTGGTCGGCCCACTCCGGGGGCGTGATCGACTGGTAGGAGATCCGCCCGGCGGCCACGTCGTCCCGGCTGTAGCCGATGATGTCCAGGAACGCGTCATTGGCCTCATCGACCTGCTGCTCGCCGTGGACCATGACGCCGAGCACGTTCGCGTCCCGCAGCCGGCCCAGCAGGTCGGCGCTCTGCGCCGCTGCCTCCTGCAGTTCCTGCCGGTCCCGGACATGGGCGGTCACGTCGGTGACGTGCAGCAAAATCCCGGCGATACCGTGGTCGGCATCACGGACCGGCTGGCAGACATAGTCCACGAATAGCTGCCCGGCCCGCCCATCATGGCGGGACCGGATCCTTTCCCCGCTGCTCCGGACGGGCTCCCCGGTTTTCATAATCCGGTCGAATATTTCTGTCTGGCCCGACAGTTCGGGCAGGACCTCGCTCAGCGGCTTGCCGAGCACGTCCTGGTCGCCGACCAGCCAGGAGGAAGCGTCGCTGGCGAATTGGATGGCCAGGTCGGATCCGGACACGTAGACCACGGCGGCGGGCATGCTCGCCAGCAGGCTCCGCATGAGAGCCAGCTCGGGTGATGCGCCGTCCAGGTCTGGCGGTTCGCTGGAACCGTCCGGCCAGCGAACATTAGGGTTACTTGTGGGCAAAATATCACTCGGTGAATAACCAGGGAGTCAACGCTAATCGCACCGAAAGGTGCTGACTAACTAAGACCGTACACCGTCAGGTCCCCGGAATTGCCCGGTACCTCGGACTTTCCGGTGCCCGTCACCGTCTCCACGAACCAGGCGGCCTGGGCCAGCGCGCTGTCGGCGGCCGCGAGGAGGCCGGGCTGCAGCTGGAAGTCGTGCCACATGCGCGGCCACCTGGTATAGGTGACGTCCACCCCGGCAGCCGAGGCGCTGGCGGCCAGGCCCTCGGCGTCGGGGGCGAGCAGTTCGTCGGATCCGGCCTGGATCAGCAGCGGCGGCAGGCCGCCGTGCGCGGCGAGCAGCGGCGAGACCGAGGGATCGGCCCGGTCCGCCGGGCGGGCGTACGCGGCGGCGCAGGCCTCGAGCCAGCCCGGGCTGAGCAGCACGTCCCGGCGCACCAGATCCGGACGTTGCCCGCGATCCCGGCTGAGGTCGAGCCATGGCGACACGAGGATGCAGCCGCGGGGAAGCTTTTCAGAGCCATTACGCAACGAGAGGATCGCGGCCAGGGCGAGGCCCCCGCCGGCCGAGTCGCCCGACACCACCACCGGGGAGGCGGGCGCGTCGCGCAGCAGCGCGTTCATGACGGCGCGGGCGTCCTTTAGCGCGGCGGGATGCGGGTGCTCGGGCGCCAGCCGGTACTCGGGCAGCACGACCCGGCACTGCGCCTGGGCGCTCAGGTGCGCCGCCCAGGCCCGCGCGATGCGCGCCGAGCCCACGCAGTAGCCGCCGCCGTGGAAGTGGACGACGGTGCGCTCGGGACGCGCCCCGCCCACCGTCACCACCTCGGTGCGCACCCCGTTCAGCACGCTCTCGGTCACGGTCGTGCCGCGCGGCACCAGCGCGCCCCGCGTCACCTGGTCGAGACGTCGGCGCTGCACGTCCCAGGGCAGGCCGGGATCGAGGACACGCCGGCCGAGCTGCTGCGCCCCGAGGCGCATCAAGGTTGCCGGTACCCTCAGTTTTTCTACTCGCCTCCGGGCCCCCGCCCACCTCCCCGTCCCCCCTTCGCTGCCCCGTCTTCCCTCGTCGCTCGGTCGCAGGCTCCCTCGCTCCTCGGTCCAGACGGGACCGCGGCCCTTTGGCTCGGCCAGATGCTCGCTCATGTGGCACCTGCCATGACGTCGGCCTGCGCCGGGCGTCTCGGCATGACCCGGTAGCGGGCCAGGTCGAACCGGCGGACCCGGCGCCGGTAGAAGAAGGTCTGGACGGGCCAGTTGTTGGTGTTGCGTCCCGAGGCGGTGGTGTACCAGCTGGTGCACCCGCTCTCCCACACCGAGCCACGGCTGGCCGCCGCCACCCAGGCGTTGAACGCGCTCTGCACCTCGGGGCGCACGTCGAGCCAGTCGAGGCTCTCGTCGTCCAGGGCCTGGATGGCACCGAGCACGTAGTCGATCTGGCCTTCGAGCATGTAGATGATCGAATTGCCGCCGAGGTTGGTGTTGGGCCCGTAGAGCATGAAGAAGTTCGGGAATCCCGAGACCGTGATCCCGAGGTACGCCTCGGCGCCCTCGCGCCAGGTCTCGCGCAGCCGGCGTCCGCCGAGGCCGGTCACCGACATCGGGGCCAGGAAGTCGAGCGTCTGGAACCCGGTGCCGTAGATGACCACGTCCGCCTGCCGGGTGGTGCCGCCGGCCGTGACCACCCCGTCGGGGGCGATGCGCTGGACCGGGTCGGTGACGAGGTCGACGCCCCGGCGGACCAGCGTGGGGTACCAGTCGTCGGAGAACAGCACCCGCTTGCAGCCCATCACGTAGTCCGGGACGCACGCGGAGCGCAGCTGCGGGTCGGTGATCTGCGCCTCGAGCTGGCGCCGCCACAGCTGCATCGGCCCGGCCAGGAGCTTCTGCGAAATGACGAAGCCGCTCGTGAGCAACTCGCCGTAGAGGAACGTGCGCAGCCGGTCGGCCTTGCGCACCACGGGAAGCCGGTCGCGCAGGACCTGCTCGGCGTCACCGTAGGCCCGGTCGGACTTGGGCAGGATGTACGGGGCGCTGCGCTGGTATATGTCGACGTGGGCGGCGTCCTTGGCGATCTCGGGCACGAACTGGATGGCGCTCGCCCCGGTGCCCACGACGGCTACCCGCTGGCCGGTGAGGTTGACGCCGTGGTCCCAGCGGGCAGAGTGCCACGACGGCCCGGCGAAATCGTCCCGGCCCGGGATGTCGGGAAGGGCGGGCCGGCTGAGCTGCCCGACGGCGGAGACGACCGCGGTGGCCTCCAGCAGGCTGCCGTCCTCGAGGGTGAGGCTCCACCGGGCGCGGCGCTCGTCGAACTCGGCCGCGGTCACGCCCGACCCGAAGCGCAGGTGCGGGGCGAGCCCGCGCTCCCGCACCAGCGCGCGCAGGTAGGTCAGGATTTCCTGCCGCGGCGGGAAGCGGCGGCTCCAGCGCCACGGCCAGAACGAGAACGAGTACAGAGCCGACGGCACGTCACAGCACAGGCCGGGGTAGGTGTTGTCCCGCCAGATCCCCCCGAGATCATCGCCCCGGTCGAGGACCACGAAGTCCTCGATGCCCGCCTGCTTGAGCGCCGCGGCCATCCCGATCCCCCCGAAACCGGCACCGACCACCACCACCCGGTACGCCGGATGCTCGGGCATGGGGCTCGCCTTCTTTACCGGATTCCGTCCCACAGGGCTCGCCTTCTTCACCGGATTCCGTCCCAGAGGGCCCGCTCGTCAGCGGCCGGGTCGCGGGCGGCTTCGACGCGGTCGGAGAGCAGGCCGGTGCTGCGGCCGGCGAGGTCGTAGGCGGGCCAGCCGGGGTCTCCGCGGGTGATGAAGTCCACCCATACCTGGTGGACCCGGTCGGCGACGGCCTGCGACGGCGTGTCGCCGATGCGGGGGCGGACGTCGTCGCGGGTGATGGTGTCGAACACGAACGGCAGTTCCGCTCCGTGGCAGGCGCCAAGGCCGCGGTTGTCCCCGGGTGCGGGGTGGTCGAACCGGTAGGTCCAGGTGCTGGCGGTTCCCCGCCGGGCGCGCGCCTCGGCCACCCGGATGGGCGGGATGGCGAAGAACCAGTCGGTGATGACCGCGGCCAGGAGGTCACCCGCACTGGCGCCCGGCCGGTTCGCCCGGTAGACGGCGAGAGAGTCCGCTGACAGCCCGTACGCGCCGGCCGTGGCCTCCACCATCGCGTCGTCGATCAGGTCCATGGTGCCGGCCGCGACAAAGAACAGCCGCGCCTCGTCACGGTTGGATCCGATCAGCAGGCGAACGTCGCCGCCCTGCCCGGCGGCGATCGCGGGCAGCGGGGCCTGCGGCAGGACCGTGCCGTCCACGGTCGGCGCGAACGGCAGCAGGCTCAGCGCGAGCTGGCCCCACTTGGCCGGGTCGGGCGCGGTCTGCACCTCTACCACCAGGTCGGATGCGGCCTGAACCAGTTTCTCCAGCGGGACGGCCTTGATCGAACCCCGGTCGGCTGGCACGCCCAGGGCGTCGGCGAGGTAACCGCCGACCATGAGGGCTTCGTCCCGGGTCAGCGTGTGCGCCGCGGCGCCGCTTTGCGCTATGGCCTGGCTGAACAGGCCCTCCGCGAGTGGCATCGACAAGAGCGTCGTCACGCTCATGGCCCCGGCCGACTCACCCGCAACGGTGACGCGTGCCGGGTCGCCGCCGAACGCCGAGATGTTGCCCTGCACCCACCGCAAGGCCGCCAGCTGATCGAGCAGTCCGAGGTTGGCGATCCCGTCGTCGAGGTACAGGAAGCCCTCGGCGGCCAGCCGGTAGTTGATGGTCACGCACACGACGCCGTCGCGGGCAAACGCCGCGCCGTTGTACTCGGCGACCGACCCGGACCCGTTCATGAACGAGCCACCGTGGATCCAGACCAGCACCGGAAGCCCGGTGGCGTCCGTGTCCGGTGTCCACACGTTCAGGTTCAGGCAGCCCTCACCCGGGATCACTACCTCGGGGAACAGCGCCGTGTACTGCGGCGGGTAGTCGCCCTTGGGCGCGGTCGGCCCGTACGCGGTAGCATCGCGTTCCCCGTCCCAGGGCCGGGCGGACTGCGGCGGCCGCATCCGGTTCGCGCCGAAGGGAGACGCCGCGTAGGGGATGCCGAGAAAAGCCGACACCCCGGCTTCGGTCTTGCCGCGGACGGCTCCGTCCGTGAGCTGAACCAGCGGCTGCTGCGTCGTATCGCTCATGCGTATCTCCCGTCGCGACGTCGGCGTGACCTGGTGCAAACTCTCCCTCGGGACCCGCCGGGATGTCCACCGCGGCGCTGCGCCGCCCTACCCGTCGGGGGCCGTCAGTCCTGGGGAACGGCCGGGCCCTTGGGCGGTGGCACGATTCGCGCGGCGAGCCCGGGGGTGGCCCGTTCGATGGCGGCCCAGCCGTTGTCCTGCGCCCGCTCGGCTTCTACCGCCTTCCCGCCACCGCGGAGCCCGAACAGCCGCTTGGCGAGCAGCAGGTAGATCACGATCAGCAGGTTGATGGCCAGCGTGAGCAGCTTCAGCCAGGTGATGCTCTTGGTCAGCTCGTAGATCTCGTACGGCACGAAGACGACCGTCGCGACGAAGGTCAGGTATTCGGCCCACCGGCGGCCCAGCCACAGCCCCACCGCCTCCGTGCCCTCCAGGGCCGCGTATGCCGCCGCGGCGGCCGCGAGCAGGTAGAGGTTCGTGATGTTGACGGCGAACAGCCGCCGCAGATCGTGCACGATGCCGTGGCTGCTGTTGCTGACCGGCCCGCCGAACCCGCCCTGCAGGTCGTTGAGGATGCGGGTGAAGTCCTCGTTCAGCACCGCCCGGTTGCGGGCGAACAGGAACAGCGCCACGGCCAGGGCGGTCAGCACCAGGAAGTGAAGCACCCGGTCCAGGGCGATCAGCCGCAGCACGTACCGGTCCCGGAGCGCGCGACCGCGCAGCGGCAGCATCACGTCCTCCCGGCGCGGCGGGTACGGCACGCTCGGCTCAGCGGGCGGGCTCAGCGCGACCCATGAGTCGCAGCGCAGGCAGCGGTACCAGCGCAGGCCGTCCCCCTCGCGGGCGAACAGGGCATCGTCGTCGCGCAGCCGGGCGGCGTCGGTGCCGAGCAGCTCGTGGCCGTGCAGGCCGCAGTCGATCAGCTCGTACCGCAGCTTCGGCAGGTAGCGCCGCGGTCGCTCGGTCCCGGGCGGCGCTACCAGCCCGTCGGGAGCTTGACCGCTCATCTGCACCTTTTCATCCGTCGATCTCAGCCCAGAGTATGTGGGCAGCCGTGGGGACGATGAAAGAGGTGCATTGCAGAGAGTTACCGTCGCATTTGCGACTTAACGGGTTTGGTCACGGGGTATAGCCATGGCGCCAGTCCGGTTTGGCGGCTCACGGTTTGACCGCTCACAGCTCACAGGACACCGATCACGGTCCGACGTGAAGGAGCGATGATGGCGAACACGCTCCTGGCCGGGCGGGATACGCGGGCGCGCACCAGCAGCTCGTCAACCTCGCGGGAGCCGTGCGGGCGCCGGTGGTGCAGGCCTTCCGCGGCAAGGAGTTCGTCGATTGGCATCCTCCCCGCCGTTACCGGTGGGGATTCCGCCTCTACACGGAAATGGGCAGAGGTCGAGGTTCGCGGTTCTCCCGCCCGCCCAGCGGCGAGCGTCCCCGCGCAGTCACCGCATGCCCTGCGGCGATGTTCTTAGCCGCGTTCACGTCAGCATGACCGGCGTAGCCGCAGGCCACACAGCGGAAGGCCGCTTGGCTCTCGCGGCTTTCTGCTGCGACATGCCCGCAAGCCGAGCACTGCTGGCTGGTGTACGCGGGACTGATCTTCTCCACCCGGCCGGGCGCCTTCTCCTGCAAGCGGCGTGCCAGCAGGCCCCATCCGGAGGCCAGGACGCCCCGGTTCAGGCCGGCCTTCTGCCGGACATTGCGACCAGGCTTATCCCGGGTGCCGCGGGCCGAACGGGTCATGCCGGTGATACGCAGGTCTTCGATCCGGATCAGGTCGAACCGCCGGGCCAGGTCCGTCGAAGCCTTCTCGGCCCAGTCTTTGCGGATGTCGGTCTCTCGAGACTTCAGCCTGGCGATCGCGGCCTTGACCCGCAGGCGCCGGCCCGAGCCCCTCCTGGCGCGGGCCAGCTTCCGCTGCAGCCGGAGCAGCCGGGCCCGCTCGGCAGGCCGGGGCCCGGGGCAGCGCAGCAGCTCGCCGGTGGACAACGCCGCGCTTACGGCCACGCCCCGGTCGACTCCGACGACCTCGCCGGTGCCAGGCCCGCGGACGAGCTCGGGAATGGCGGCGAACGCGACGTGCCAGCGCCCGGCCCGGTCCCGGGTAACCCGATAGGACCTAGCCGAGGGGACGGCGCGGGACCAGCGGAACCGGACCCACCCGGCCTTGGGTACCCAGACCTCGCCGGCATGACGGGACAGTCGGCGGATGTGGCCGGGCCTGACCGCGACGATCCGGAACCCCTCGTCGCGGCCTGCCTTGCGCCAGGTGGGCTTGCGGTGCGTGCCGGCGAAGTAATTCGCCATGGCCCGGGCGAAGTCCCGCAGCGCCTGCTGTTGCACCCTATGGCTGCCAGTGGCCAGCCATCCGAACGTGGCGCGGGCCTCGGTCAGCTGACGGCACTGAGCGACGTATCCCGGATAGCTGCTGCGGCCGGGCCGCCACCAGGACTGCTGCTCGACTGCCAGGTTCCACACGTACCGGGCGTGAGCGCAGTGCTGCCGCATGGCAGTTTCCTGCACGGATGTCGGTGTCAGCCGGTACCGGGACATAACTCGAATCTAGTAGCGACTGCTGACATTCTTGAGGAGGTGAAACGGCGCTTTCATCCCCAGCCCGAACGCGGGGTCTCCGCGCCGTAACTGTCATGAGCCCCATTGATGAGATCCTGGGCGGATACCACGGCCTCCAGGCCGCCCAGGAGGCCTTCTACCAGGACCTGCACTCCCGTCCCGAGCTATCGCACGCCGAGCACCGCACCGCGCAGCGCGTCGCCGACCAGCTGCGGACAACTGGCTTCACCGTCCACGCCGGCATCGGCGGCACGGGAGTGGCGGGCGTGCTGGCCAACGGCGACGGGCCCACCGTCCTGCTCCGCTGCGAACTGGACGCGCTGCCGATACGGGAGGACACCGGCGCGCCCTTCGCGAGCACCGTCACCGTCCGGGACGTCGGCGGCCACGAGGTCCCGGTAGACCATGCCTGCGGCCACGACATGCACATGTCCTGCATGGTCGGCATGGCCAAGCTCATGGCCGATCACCGGGACCGGTGGCGCGGAACCCTGATTCCGCTGTTCCAGCCCGCCGAGGAGACCGGCGAGGGCGCCCAGGACATGGTCGACGACGGCCTGTTCGGCAAGATCCCCGTTCCGGACGTCGCGCTGGCTCAGCACGTGCTGCCGGGCATCGCCGGGACGGTCAGCACGCGTTCGGGCCCGTTCATGTCGGCCGCCGACAGCATCAGGATCACTGTGCACGGGCGGGGCGGCCATGGCGCCGTGCCGCAGTACACCGTCGACCCCGTGGTGCTTGCGGCCATGATCATCGTCCGGCTGCAGACCGTCGTGTCCCGCGAGGTCGCGCCCGGCGACACCGCGGTGCTGACCGTCGGCAGCTGCCAGGCTGGCACCCGGAGCAACGTCATCCCCGACCACGCCGTCTTCGAGCTCAACATGCGCAGCTACTCGGCGGTGACCCGCCGGCGCATGCTCGACGCGATCCACCGGATCGTGCGCGCCGAGTGCCAGGCCAGTGGCTCACCCAAGGACCCAGAGTTCGAGACCACCTTCAGCTTCCCGGTCACCGACAACGATCCCGCCGCCACCGACCGGGTGGCGAAGGCCTTCGCCGAGCATTTCGGCGACAACGCGCTGGAAAGCCCCCCGCGGACCGTCAGCGAGGACTTCAGCAGGATTCCTGATGCCGTGGGCGTGCCGTATACCTACTGGGCAATCGGCTTCGCCGACCGGAAGACCTACCTCGCCGCCGAGAAGGACGGGCACCTCGACGACCTCCCCACCAACCACTCCCCGAGATTCCTGCCCCCGCTGCAGCCCACCTTGCGAACCGGCACCGAGGCCCTGACCGCAGCCGCCCTGGCCTGGCTCGCGCTCTCATAACCCGCGTGAGCGGCCCGGCCATAGGCGTGCCGACGGTCACGCCGGCCACTCATCCCCGTCCTCAGCCGTGGTCGCAGGTGCGGCGCAGCGCGTCCGGGGTCAGGTCGGCGAGGGCGGGGTAGCCGTCCACGGCCATGATCAGGTCGGCCTCGGCCAGGATGCTGCGCAGGACGTGCACGATGCCGTCGACGCCGCCGATGGCGAGGCCGTAGGCGTACGGGCGGCCGATGCCGACCGCGGCAGCGCCCAGGGCCAGGGCCTTGATCACGTCGGCACCGGAGCGGATGCCGGAGTCGAAGAACACGGGCGTGCCGCCCGCGGCGTCCACCACGCCGGGCAGGCAGTCGAGCGCGGGCAGCCCGCCGTCGGCCTGCCGCCCGCCGTGGGTCGAGCAGTAGATGCCGTCCACGCCGCCGTCGATCGCGCGGCGGACGTCGTCCGGGTGGCAGATGCCCTTGACGAGCAGGGGCAGCGTGGTGAGCGAGCGCAGCCAGGGCAGGTCGTCCCAGGTGAGCGGGTTCCCGAACAGCTGCGACCACAGCAGCACGGTCGCGGCCATGTCGTCGGCGGGATCCTGGCCGAGGCGGGCGCGGAACACCGGGTCGGTGGTGTAGTTGGCCAGGCAGTGCCCGCGCAGCTGCGGGAAGTTGCTGGCCGCCAGGTCGCGCGGGCGCCAGCCGGTGATCCAGGTGTCGAGGGTAACGACGATGCCCTTGAAGCCGGCGGCTTCGGCGCGGCGCACCAGGCTCTCGGCCAGTTCCCGGTCGGTGGGCGTGTAGAGCTGGAAGAAGCCCGGGGTACCGCCGAGCCGGCCGGCCACGTCCTCCATGGGATCGACCGACAGGGTGGAGGCGATCATCGGGACGCCGGTCTTCTCCGCGGCCGCGGCGGCGGCCAGGTCGCCGTGCCCGTCTTGGGCGCAGAGGCCGATCACGCCGATCGGCGCCATGAGCAGCGGGGACGGCAGCGTCATCCCGAACAGCTCGACGGACAGGTCCCGCTCGGCCGCCCCGACGAACATGCGCGGAATCAGGCCCCAGCGGCCGAACGCGCCGACGTTGGCCCGCTGGGTGCGTTCCGGGCCGGCGCCGCCCGCGACGTAGGACAGTACCGACGGCGGCAGCGCCTGCGCGGCCCGGGCCTCGAGCTCGGGGTACGCCATCGGGAAGCGGGGCAGCACCCCGCTCAGCCCGGCCAGGTAGATCTCGAGCTGGTAGTCGCCGAACGCGGCGGGCCGCATGGTAGTCATCGGGAGCTCCTTTCCGCTGGGACAAAACGGGACACCCGGTGTCGGGGCCGGATAGGCTGGCCGCGTGTCGGTGACAGAGTTAGGCCAGGAGCCACCATTCGACACCAGCGTGGCGCATCCCGCGAGAATCTACGATTACTGGCTGGGCGGCAAGGACAACTTCGCCGCGGACCGGGCGGCCGGGGACCACGTGATCTCGCTGCGGCCAGAGATCATCCCCGGGGTGCGGGCCAACCGGCGCTTCCTCGGCCGTGCGGTCCGGTACCTGGCGGCCAAGGAGGGCATCCGGCAATTCCTCGATGTCGGCACCGGGCTGCCCAGCGCGAGCAACACCCACGAGGTCGCGCAGGCGGCGGCCCCGGACTCCCGGATCGTTTACGTCGACAACGACCCGATTGTGCTCGCCCACGCCCGCGCGCTGCTCACCAGCTCGGCGGCGGGCGAGACCGCCTACATCGGCGCGGACCTCCGGGACACCACGGCGATCCTGGCGCAGGCCGGCCAGACGCTCGACCTCGGCCAGCCGGTGGCCCTCATGTTCCTGATGACGCTGCAGTACATCCCGGACGCCGACGACCCGTACGCGATCGTGCGCGGGTACCTGGACGGCCTGGTGCCCGGCAGCTTCCTGGTGGTGTCCGACACCACCAACGAGGTCAAGGACCCGGTCATCACCGAGGGCACCCGGCGGATGAACGAGGGCATGGGCGGCCGGGTCACGCAGACCCGGCGCACTTCCGCGCAGGTCGGCCGGTTCTTCGAGGGCCTGGACCTGGCCGAGCCCGGCCTGACCTCCACGCACCGCTGGCGCCCCGGCCCGGACGAGCCGGACACGGAGAACGACTGGCCGGTCCGGTGCGGAGTCGCCAGGAAGCCGTGATGGCGGCCGGGGCCTGATCCCGGTCCGCTCAGGGCTCGGCGGCCGGGTCGGCCCAGGTCAGGTCGGGCAGGTTGACCACGATCGCTTCCTGGGTGGTGCGGGCGATGACCACCACGGCCTCGTCGCCGGGATCGGGGTTCTCCTCACGGTGCGGCACCCAGGGCGGCACGTAGACGTAGTCGCCCGGGCTGGTGCGCAGCCGCCGCTCGACGGGCTCCCCGGAGGTCTCGTCGAGGAACACGAACTCGGGGTGGCCGCTGACCACGTAGATCCCGGTCTCGGAGACCCCGTGGTGGTGGTTCCCCGACCCGGTGGCCGGGGCCACGTGCGTCTGCCCCATCCACAGGTCGCGGGATCCGACGGTCCGGCCGGAGATCGCCTCCAGGCGTCGCATGCCACTGGTCTGCGCGGTCTGCCCGGAGAGCGCCACGGGCGCTACCTGGTGCAGGCGGCGGTGGAAGCCGTCGTGCGCTGCGGTCACGGCGACTCCAGCAGCGCGCGGCAGACATCGCCGATGTCGACGATCCCGATCAGGCCGGTGTCGCCTACCACCGGCAGGTGCCGGAAGTGGCCGGCCAGCATGGATTCGGCCGCCTCGCGAACGCTCGTGTCCGCCGTGATGACCGTCGGATTCATGGTCATCAGGTCGCGGATCCGGACCTGCTCCAGGTTCTTCTTGTCCGCTACCGCCCGGACGATGTCCGCCTCGGTGACGAGACCGAGCGGCCGCCTGGACTCTTCGTTATCGACCACGACCAGAGCCGTGGCGCCCGCGTGCCTCATCAGGTATGCCGCTGCCGCGGCGTGATCCTCCGGTTCGACCGTGGACAGCGCCGGCTCCATGACGTCTGCGGCCGTAACCGGGCCATGTGACGGCGGCTGCGCAAGAGTCTCGGTCATGATCCCCTCCGTTCCGAGGGCTCGACGAGATCGGGACGATGCTCAAGGAAATCCTTTCATCCTCCTCCCGGTGGCCCGCGACTCCGGGTGCGAGATCGGTGGATGAAAGGGTCCATGTTCACCCGGAAAACCGGCGTGCCGCGCGCGGCATTCCGCCGTCCGGCTTCCCGGGGGCGGGGCGTCCGCGCAGGTAATCGCCACTGCGCAGGGTGGTGAGTCGGGATCTTGACGCTCCGTATGAATGGAACAATACTCGGACCAAAGATCCTTGGAGGTCGGCCATGGCCGCGCGCGGGAATGTCGAGATCGGGTGCGTCCTAGCTGCCGCCGGCGCTCCCGGAGCCAGTGATCATGAGCTCTACCAGGACATGGTCGCCGATTGCGCGCTGTTCCGCGAGCTGGGCTTCGGCACCGTCTGGGTGCTCGAGCATCACTTCAGCGACTACTTCCCCGCCCCGGACCCGGCGGTACAGATCAGCTACCTGGCGGGCCGCTTCCCCGAGCTCGGCTTCGGCACCTGCGTGGTGGTCACCCCGTGGCACAACCCGCTGCGGCTGGCCGGGCAGATCGCCATGCTGACCCAGCTCACCGACCGGCCGCTGCACCTGGGCCTGGGCCGCGGCACGGCGAAGTTCGAGTACGACGCGTTCGGCCTGGACATGGCGCAGGCGCGGGACCGGTTCCGGGAGACCTGGGAGATCGTCCGGCTGGGCATGACCGGCGAGCCGTTCAGCTACGCGGGGAGGTACCTGTCGGTCCCGGAGAAGATCCGGATCCGGCCCGTTCCCCGGACCGGGAACCTGCATTTCTACGGCGCGATCGGCAGCCCGGACAGCGCGGCGATCATGGCGGCGCTCGGACTGCCGCCCATCTGCAACACCATCGGCGACCTGGACCAGCAGGCCAAGACCCTGCAGACCTGGGCGGAGGCCGCGGCCGCCGAGGGCCTGGATACCACCGGCGCGACCTACCCCATCATGATCGACTGCATCGTGGCCGATACCGACGACGAGGCCGTGCGCGAGGCCTGCCTGTACAAGCCCCGGTTCATGCAGGCCCAGATCGACCACTACGCGCCGCACGCCACCAACTGGGCTGGCACGCCCGGCTATCAGGCCTGGCAGCGCATCTTCGCCGGCATGGAGCAGCGGACCCGGCCGGAGAACATCGTGCCGTGGTGCGAGTGGCAGCTCATCGGGTCGGCGCCGACGGTGCGGCGCAAGCTGCAGCGGTACCTCGACATCGGCTTCAATCACGTCATCCTGCACTTCTCGACGCCGGGCATCCCGCCGGACGTCCGCCGCGGGTGGGCGGCCCGGTTCGCCGCCGACGTGGCCCCGCATTTCCGCCCGCCGCCCGCCGGCTCCCCGGCCGCGGGCCGCGCGGCCGCGGACCGCCCGGCCGCGGGCGAGACGGTCAGGTGACCGGCGGGGAGCGCCTGGCCGGGCGGGCAGCGCTCGTCACCGGCGCCGCGTCGGGAATCGGCCTGGCGGTCGCGCGGCGCTTTCTGGCGGAGGGCGCGCGGGTCGCGGCCGCGGACCTGAACCGCGACGGGCTCGCGGCCGAGTTCGGCGGGCCCGTCATGGGGAACGGCGGGAAAGACGCCGGGGGGAGCAGCAGCGGCGAGAACACCGGGGTGGTCACGATAGCGGGCGATGTCTCCCGGCCGGACGATGCCGCCCGCATGGCGGCCGCCGCGGCCGAGGCGTTCGGCGCCATCGACATCCTCGTCAACTGCGCGGGCATCGCCCGGCACACCAACTTCCTGGAACTGCCGCTGGCCGAGTGGCAGCTCGTCCAGGACGTCAACGCCACGGGCACGTTCCTGATCGCCCAGGCCGTCGCCCGGCACATGGTGACCGAGCATCCGGAGGGTGGCCGGACCCGGGCCATCGTCAACATCGCCTCGATCGAGGCGCACGTCGTCATGGCCAGCAGCGGGCACCCGCAGGTGCACTACAACGCGTCCAAGGGCGCCGTGCACATGCTCACCCGGGCGCTGGCGGTGGAACTGGCCCCGCACGGGATCCGGGTCAACTCTGTCTGCCCCGGGGTCACCGAGACCCCGCTGGCCTCGTTCGCGCTGGCCAGCCCGCAGAAGCGGGCCATGATCGAGCGGCAGGTGCCGCTCGGCCGGGTGGGTCAGCCCGAGGACATCGCGGCCGCCGCCCTCTTCCTGGCCTCTGAGGACGCCAGTTACATCACCGGCGAGGCCCTTGTCGTGGACGGCGGATTCATGGTGCAGTGAACCGTCACTTCGACAGCGCGAGGAGGGGATGGCGATGACGCAGGAGATCCGCGCGGGCGACGTCACGTTCTCGGTCGAGGACGCCGGAACAGGCGCGCCGGTGGTCTTCATTCACGGCTGGAGCATGAGCGGCCGGTTCTTCCAGCGCCAGCTGGCGCACTTCGCCGGGAACGCACCGCGTCATCATCCCTGACCTGCGCGGGCATGGCCGGTCGGAGAAGACCACCCGCGGCCATACCGTGCCGAATTACGCCGCCGACCTGCACGCGATCCTGGCCGGGCTGTCGGTCGAGCGGCCGGTCCTGGCGGGCTGGTCCATGGGCGCGATGGTCGCCTACGAGTACCTGCGCGCGTTCGGGCCGGACAGCGTGGCCGGCCTGGTGATCGTGGACCAGCCGCCGTCCGACTTCGCCTGGGACGGCTACGAGTTCGGCGTGATCACGCTGGACGCGCTGCGCGAGATGAACGAGCAGCTGCAGCTCGACCAGCCCGCCGTGGTCGCCGAGTTCGCCGAGCTGATGCTGCATGAGCCCGACGAGCCGACCATGGCCTGGATGAGCGCGGAGATCCTGCAGGTCCCCCCGGTGATCGCGAGCACGATCCTGGTGGACCAGACGCTGCGTGACTACCGCGAGTTCCTGCCGCAGATCGGCGTGCCGACGCTGGTCCTGTTCGGCGAGGACGACAAGCTCACCAGCCCGAAGGCCGGGCGGTACATCGCCGACCGGATCCCCGGCGCGCGGCTGCAGACCTTCCCCGGCTCCAGCCACTGCCCGTTCTGGGAGGAAGCCGACGCCTTCAACCAGGCCGTGGCCGCGTTCGCCGCCGAAGTGGCTCGCTGACCGGCGCTCAGGAGGACGGGGAGCCGGCCAGCTCGGGCTCCTCGGACTCGATGAACACCTTCCCGGTGTCCCTGATCCGGTCCGGGTGGCGTATCGAGAAGTAGATCATCAGGACGATCCCGATCGACGTACCAGGCGATGATGATCGGGCCGGCCAGGTCCAGCGGCCAGCTCAGCTTGCTGATGAACTTGAACACCGGGATGCCCAGGCCGGTGAAGAACCCGGGTACGAACAGGGCGATCCCGAGCACCGGGACGATCAGGTGCAGGATCCAGTTGAACTCGCTGCGCCGGTCCCGCCAGTAGTACACGATGCAGGAGAGGTTCACCGCGATGTAGATCGGCAGGATCGCGCCGGTGATCAGGGTGCCGACCAGCGCGAACGCGATGGTCGGGCCGAACTGCTCGCCCAGCCACAGGGTGAGGATCAAGCCGACGCCGAAGATGGCGATGACGGCCACGTAGGGCGACCTGAACCGGGGCTGGGTCCGGCCGAAGGCCTTCGGGAGCACGCGGATGCGGCCCATCGCCCACACGCACCGCGCGGCCGCGCACCCGCCGCCGTTGGAGCACGCCGCGTTGGAGTTCAGGAACGCGATGAACAGGAACACCCAGCCGACCCCCCAGACCGCGGTGGCCATGAGGTTCCACGGGTTGCCGCCGCCCGCGGTGAAGAACTGGACGAACCGGTTCGGGCCGAAGTACACCGTGGCCGCGTAGGTGGTCAGTATGTAGAACAGGCCGACGAGCAGGCACGAGCCCACCACGGCCCGGCTCACGTTGCGCCTCGGGTTCCTGGTCTCCTCGGCCAGCGGCGCCGCCGCGTCGAAGCCGATGAAGGCCAGCACCCCGTACACCGATCCGGCGATGATGCCGGACATGCCCTTGAACCCGGGCACGGTGGCGTAGTGCGTGGTGAACACCGCGAACGTGTTGCGGGACCCGGCGCTGACGATCAGCGTGATCGACAGCGCGATCATCACCAGGATCTCGAAGCTGCCCAGGATGATCCCGAAGCGGGTGCTGACCTGGATGCCGAAGTAGTTCAGCGCGCCGACCAGCACCACGCAGAAGATCGACCCGATGGGCCACCACAGGTCGTAGGACCAGCCGAAATGCGCGTTCAGCGTGCTGCCCAGGATGCTGCCGAACAGCACGCTCACCAGGGGGACCACCAGCGGGTAGGCAAAGTCGAATCCCCAGCCGGCCAGGAAGCCGACCTTGGTCCCGAGGCCGCGGGCGATGTAGGTGTACATGCCGCCCGCCGTCGGCAGGTGCTTGGCCATCTGCCCGATGGACAGCGCGGTGCACAGGCAGCCCGCCAGGGCGATGACCACCCCGGCCGACAGGGCGCCGCCCGCGAACAGCGCGCCGACCGTGATCGAGAACGCCGCGCCCGCGGCCGGCGCCATCGTCGTGACCGACGTGAACAGCACGTCGGGCAGCCCGACCGCGTTGCGGCGAAGTCCCTGGTCTTCGTGGTGACCGGCGATCGCTTCGGCAGTCATCGTGGACCCCCCTTGCGGTGAAGCGGCCGACGTGTGGCGTCGGCTGCCGACATGGCCCGGCACGCTGCGTTGCGTAACGGCTGGCAGGAGGTCTGCTTTACGGACCTTTGGGCCGGAGCATAAGTACGGCGATCATCGAGTGTCAAGACCCCGCCGGACGGTGACGCGACAGCCAGCCAGGGGGCGCGGCTAGCCCGGCGGCCGCGCCGCCGCGATCCTGATCAGGTCGGTCCGGGTGACCTCGATGTGCGCGGCCACGTGCCGCTCCGCCGCGTCGGGGTCGCCGCTCTCGATCGCGGCCAGGATCTGGCCGTGATGAAGCTGGGCGGTCCGGAAGACGTTCTCGGCCACCTTGTCGACGGTCATCCAGAGGAAGGCGCGCGCGTCCGCGATCGAGCGCTCCATCCAGTCGTTCCGGGCCGCCCGGGCGATGCCCTGGTGGAACGCGGAGTCGGCGGCCCGGAACCGCTGGGTCTCGCGGCCCTCGGCCATGATCCCGAAGGCGGCCTGCAGGCTGGCCAGGTCGCCATCCGTGCGGCGCATCGCGGCCAGCCGGGCCGCGCTGCACTCGACCGCCAGCCGGAAGTCGATGGCCTGCTCGATCTCCGGCAGCTTGGCCCGGATGACCTCGGCCAGCCGGTCCTCGGTCCGGGCCCGGTCCAGCACGATGATGCCGCCGCTGGCGCCGCGCCTGGTTTCCACGTAGCCTTCACCCTCGAGCACGCGGATGGCCTCGCGTACGCTGGCGCGGGACACGCCGAGCTGCTTGGACAGCTCGCGCTCGGGCGGGAACTTGTCGCCGGGAACGAACGAGCCGTTGTGGATGGCGCGCCGCAGCTGGTCCACGACCAGGCCGTAGACCGGGACGTGCTCGACTCGCTCGATCCCGGCCGGGGCGGGGCTGCGGGCCACGGCGCTCATGGACCAATGATCTCACAACCGGCCAGGCCGGACGGCCAGCGCGATCACCCGGGGCGCTGGCCAGCCGGACCAGGGCGCGCTTGACCACATGATCTAATGGTCCGACAATCGAACCATGTCCTCCGCGAAGCAGCTCGACGCGCTGCTCGCGTCGCTGGTGGCGGCCGGGCGCCCGTCGAGCATGTCCCTGCCCCGGCCGCAGGGACTGCGGAACTTCACCGAGCTGGCGCGGTGGCTGGCCGGCCCGGCCCCCGGGCCGGCGGGCGAGGACATCAAGATCGACGGCCCGGCCGGGCCGGTACCCGTGCGGGTCTACCGGCCGACCCCCCCGGCCGGGCCGCCACCCGGGACCGCCCCCGGGTCCGGGCCGCCCGCCGCCGTGTTCTTTCACGGCGGCGGGTGGGTCCTCGGCGGGCTGGACTCGCACGACACCCTCTGCCGTGAGCTGGCCCGGCAGGCGGGCGTGGTGCTGGTCGCCGTGGACTACCGGCTCGCGCCCGAGCATCGGTACCCCGCCGGGCTTGACGACTGCGCGGCGGTCACCCGCTGGGTGGCCGCGCACGCGGCCGACCTGGGCGCGGACGGCCTGCGCCTGGCGGTGGCCGGCGACAGCGCGGGCGCGTCGCTGGCCGCCGGCGTCGCCGTGCTGGCCCGGGACGAGGGCGGCCCGGCCGTGGCCCTCCAGGTGCTGGCCTACCCGGCTCTCGACCCGGCCATGGATACCGGGTCTTACGCCGCGAACGCCGACGACCCGTTCCTGTCGCGCGCCGAGATGGAGTCGTACTGGTCGCTTTACCTGGGTGACGCCGAGCCGGACCGCCTCGCCGCGCCGGCCCGGGCGCCGGACCTGGCGGGCCTGCCGCCCGCCTACGTGCTGGTGGCCGGGCGCGACGTGCTGCGCGACGAGGGGATCGGCTACGCCGAGCGGCTGGCCGCGGCCGGCGTGGCGGTCCAGCTGCGGCGCCGCGATGACATGGTGCACGGCTTCCTGCTCTGCACCGCCTGGCTGGATGAGGCCCGCGAGGCCGTGGCCGAGCTGGCCGCGGTGCTGCGCGCCGGGCTAACGGCGCCCTAGCGGTAGCGCGTGGCGGCCGGCCGCGACAGGCGGGTGGTCATGATGTAGCAGCTGGCGCTGAACGGCCACTGGGACACGATGCGCCCGCCGCGGGCCCGGAAGTAGCTGGAGGCCTGCGCCCACACGGTCCTGGCCAGCCGGGCTTGCAGCCATTCGTTATAGCCACGGGTGAGCGGGGCCGACACCTGCACCGCCCGCCGCCCGCGGCGGCGCAGCCCCCGGATCGCCCGGGCGGCGAAGCGCGCCTGCGCCTCGTAGAAGGAGACGAGCGGAACGCTATTGGTGTTGGGCCCGTACAGCATGAAGAAATTCGGGAAGCCGGGCACCATGATGCCCAGGAACGCCTGCGGCTCGCCGGCCCACTGCTCGTGCAGTTCGACGCCGCCCGGGCCGGTGACCGTGAAGTTGCCCAGGTAGTTCGCGGCGTCGAAGCCGGTGGCCAGGACGATCACGTCGAGGTCATGCTCGTCCCCGTTGGCGTCGATGGCGCCGCCCGCGGTCAGGCCCTTGACCGCGTGCGGGATCAGGCGCACGTTGGGCCGGGTCAGGGTGGGGTAGTAGGTGTCGCTGATCACGGTGCGCCTGGCCTCGAACGGGAACCCGGGCGTGACGAGCTCTCTCAGGTCGGGCCGGCCCGGCAGGGAAGCCTCCAGGAAGGCGAGCGAGGCGCGCCTGCGGCGCCGGTTGGCCCGGCCGCCCGGCCGGGCGTGGCCGGCCCGCATCTGACGCAGGTCGTACTGCAGGTAGAGCCGGCGGCGGCGCCACTGGTAGACGAGCGGATGGCGGCCGCGGCGGCGCTCACGGGCGGTGAAGTCCCGGTCGCCCTTGGGCAGCAGCCAGTTGGGCTCGATCTGGAAGATCTTCAGCTCCGACGCGACCTGGGCCGCCTCGGCGACCACCTGGACGGCGGAGGAGCCGGTGCCCAGCACGGCCACCTTCTTCCCGGCCAGGTCCAGGCCCGCGGGCCAGCGGGAGGTATGGCAGAGGACGCCGCCGAAGCCGGTCTCGCCCCGCGCGAAGGCCGGGATGAGCGGGATGTTGAGGAAGCCCACGGCGCTGATCACCGCCTGGAACGAGCCGTGCGGTGCCCCGGACGAGGTGACGACGTCGTACTCGCCCCGGTCCTCGGCCCAGGTGATGCTCTCCACCTTCTCGCCCAGGACCAGGTGCGGCCGCAGGCCGAACTTGTCGGCCACGGATTCGAGGTAGCGCTGCAGCTCGTCCCACCGCGCGTGGGTACGAGTCCAGTCGGCGCGCGCGTAGGAGAAGGAGTACAGGTGCGACTCGAGGTCTACCTCGGCGCCGGGGTACCGGTTGTGCCACCACGTCCCGCCGATGCCCGCGGCCGCCTCGAAGATCGTGAAGTCGGAGATCCCGTGACGCTGCAGGGCCACGGCGGCGGCGATGCCGCTGAAGCCGCATCCGATGATGGCGACCCGGGCGGGCCTGGCCGCTGGGCGCGGCGGCGGTGAAGAACCCATTAGGTAAAAATGATAGACCTAATGACCCCATGACCGTCAACGCCCGTGCCCGGCCCGCGCCGATGACCTAAGCTTTTGCCCACCTGAGGGATGGTTCACTTGGAGCTGGCGATGCCCCCAAGCGCTGCGAGCGCGCCGCGGATCGAGCCGGTGCAGCTGATGCTCGCGCACGAACTGGTCCTGGAGCAGCTGCGCACCGCGCTGGCGCTCGGCCGGTTCCGGGCCGGCGATACCCTGCCGCGCGAGCGCGACCTGGCCGAGATGCTGCAGGTGTCCCGGCCGCCGGTCCGGGAGGCGCTGGCCGTGCTGGCCAGCGAGGGCGTCATCGAGATCCGCCGCGGGCGCGGCGGCGGGCTGTTCGTCACCGGCCGGCTCGCCGACGAGGCGTCCAAGGTCAGGCTGCTGCGCGAGAACCGCGAGCGGCTCCGCGAGACGTTCGAGTACCGCATCGTCATCGAGTCGGCCGCCGCGCGGTACGCGGCGCAGCGGCGCACCCGGTCCGAGCTGGCCGGCCTGCGCGGCATGGTCGCCGAGATGCAGCGGCTGAGCGACTCGCTGGCCTCCCGCCACGACGCGAAGCTGCTCGGCGACTTCTTCGCGGTGGACAACGACTTCCATCTCGGCATAGCACGCGCGTCCCGCAACGACTGGCTGGCCAAGGCCACGCTGGCCGCCCGGATCGAGATGTTCCGGCCCGTCGGCTCGATCTTCGAGCGGCTGGAGCCCCAGGCCAACCACCTGCACGAGCAGATCGTCACCGCGATCGCGGACAAGGACGGCGACGGCGCCGCCCGGTGGATGTCGGAGCACATCGGGGAGACCCTCGCCAGCATCGAGTCGTGGCTCCAGCCCCGGAGCCGGGCCCGGCGCGCGCCCTCGGCCGGCCGGGACCGGACCCGGCGAGAGCCCGTGAGCCAGGCCCGGGGCTCCCCTAAAGGTCTTCAGGTCTAGATTATTGACCTAATTGACCGGGCTGAAGTAGCGTTCCCCCATCCCGCGGCGGCGGGCGGCCCGCGCGATCGGAGAGGATGCCCATGGCCGGCCAGGTGGTGGTCACCGGGGGCGCGGGCTGCATCGGCCTGGCGATCTGCCGCCGGCTCCGCGCCGCCGGGCGGACCGCCGTGGCCCTGGACCTGCCCGCGGCGATCGCCGCCGTGGACTGGGACAGCCCGGCCAACCAGGGCATCGCGGCGGTGGCCGGCGACGTCACGGCCCGGCCCAGCATCGAGGCCGCGGCCCGGTCCCTGGACCCCGGCGAGCCGGTCGCCGGGCTGGTGAACTGCGCCGGGATCCTCCGGGACACCTTCCTCGGCCGGGTTTCCGACGACCAGATGGACCTGATGTTCCAGGTGAACGTGGCGGGCATGGCGCGGGTCACCGACGTGTTCGCGCCGCTGCTGGCCGACGGGTCGGCCATCGTCAACATCGGCTCGCTGACCGGCCAGATCGGCCGGTTCGTCGGCGCCTCGGTGTACGGGGCCACCAAGGCCGGGGTGTCGGCCTACACCACCTACCTGGCCGTGGAACTCGCCGCGCGCAACATCCGCGTCAACGCCGTCGCCCCCGGGGTGATCCGGGCCCCGATGAGCCCGTCGATGGCCGCGGTGTCCGGCGGGGAGGAAGCATCGGCGGCGCACACGATCCTGGGCCGGATCGGCGAGCCGGAGGAGGTCGCGGAGGTCGTCGAGTTCCTGCTGTCCCCGCGCGCCTCCTACATCACGGCGCAGACGATCCTGGTCGACGGGGGGTTCGTGGCCCGATGACGACCCAGAGCCAGGCCCGGGCGCAGGCCAACGCCGAGGCCGTCCGGCGGCTGTGCGCGGCCAGCCCGGTCGTGACCGACGTCGGCCCGGCCCTCGACGTCATGCCGGGGTACGCGAAGAACCTCATCCTCACCTCCGGCGCCCCGCTGCCCTGGCCGCAGTACGCCGGCGGGCAGCGCGAGGCGATCATCGGCGGCGCCCTGTTCGAGGGGCTCGCGGCCACCCGCGAGGAGGCGATCGCGGCCCTGGAGCGCGGCGAGATCACGGTCGCCGGGTGTCACGACTACGGCGCGGTCGGCTCGCTGGCCGGCATCTACACCGCGTCCATGCCGGTCTTCGTGGTCCGCGACGAGATCCACGGCCACGTCGCGTTCTGCAACTTCTACGAGGGCAAGGACCCGCGGCGGCTGAACTACGGCTGCTACGACGAGGGCGTCCGCGAGCGGCTGCTGCACGTCAACACCGTCTACGCGCCGGTGGTCGGGGAAGCCATCCGGCGCACCGGCGGCGTCGCGCTCAAGCCGCTGATCGCCCGGGGCCTGCGGATGGGCGATGAGGGCCACAGCCGCAACGCCGCGTCCACCTTGCTCTTCAGCCGGGAGCTGTTCGGCGCCGCGCTGGACATGGCCGGGCCCGGCAGCGACCAGGTCCGCGAGACGTTCCTGCACATCGCCGAGAACGACTACTTCTTCCTGCGGCTGTCGATGGCCGCGGCCAAGGCGACCGCGGACTCGATCGCCGGCCTGGCGGGCTCCAGCGTCGTGTCGGCCATGGGGTTCAGCTGCCGGGAGTTCGCCATCCGGGTGAGCGGGCTGGGCGACGAGTGGTTCCGCGGGCCCACCCCCGTCACCGAGGGCCGCCTGTTCCCCGGGCACGACGAGTCCGAGATCACCTGGATGGGCGGCGAGAGCACGATCACCGAGACGATCGGGCTCGGCGGGTTCGCGCAGGCCTGCGCCCTGTCCCTGCAGGAGTACCAGGGCGGCTCCCCGGAGATCATGATCAGCCGCAACCAGGAGATGTACCGGATCACGGCCGGGGAGAACACGGTCTTCAAGATCCCCCTGTTCGGCTTCCGCGGCACCCCGACGGGGGTGGACATCTTCAAGGTGCTCCAGGAGGGGGTGCTGCCGGTCATGGACGTCGGGCTGGCCGGCCGCGACGGCGGGCAGATCGGCGCCGGGGTCATCCGCGCCCCCCGCGAGTGCTTCGAGCGGGCCGCCGCCCGCTGGACCGACGTCTACCCCGAGGATGAACCTCTTGTCATCCTCCCCGCGGCTGCCCACGTACCCTGAGCGCGAGGTCCACGGATGAAAAGGGTTCACTGAGCCATGTCCGTCTCCCTGACCGGCCGTGCCGCGCTGATCACCGGCGCCACGCACGGCATCGGCCGCGGCATCGCCGAGTACTTCGCGGCCGCGGGCGCCCGGATCGTCTTCTCCGGCCGCGACGCCGCCGCGGGCGCGGAACTGGCGGGCAAGCTCCGCGCCGCCGGGGCCGAGGCCACCTTCGCCCCGGCCGACCTGCTCGATCCCGGCGCCCCCGGCGCGCTGGTCGAGCGCGCGGCCAGCGAGCTCGGCGGGCTGGACGTCGTCGTCCACTCCGCGGGGATCTACCCGGCGATCCCGCTGGCCGAGCTGACCGTCGAGGCCTGGGAGCGGGTGTTCAACACCAACCTCACCGCGGCCATGCTGCTGACCCAGGCCGCCGAGCGTTTTCTGCAACGGTCCGGCACGGGGCGGGTCGTCATGGTCTCGTCGATCACCGGCCCGCGGACGGGCTTCGCCGAGCTGGCCCACTACGGCGCCACCAAGGGCGGCCTGGAAGGCTTCGTGCGGTCCGCCGCCGTGGAACTGGGCCGCGCGGGGATCACCGTCAACTGCGTCGCGCCCGGCACCATCATGACCGAGACGCTGGGCGGGCTGCTGGACGACGCCACGTGCCGCATGCTGGAGGAGCGCATCCCGGCGGGCCGTATCGGGCTGCCCGCCGACATCGCCGCCGCGGCCGCGTTCTTCGCCTCGGCGCAGGCGTCGTTCGTGACCGGCCAGTCCCTGATCATCGACGGGGGCCAGACCCTGCCCGAGATTCAGTGAGCCCGGGTCCAGCCACCACGGATCCGGCGCGCGCCGGCCCGGCGCGCGGGGGCTGGGCGTTCGCCGGTGATACCGCGCTGGTCACGGGGGCGGCCTCCGGCATCGGGAAGGCCACCGCCGAGGCGCTGCGCGCCGCCGGGCTCCGGGTGCTGCTGCTGGACCGCGACGCTGTCGCCGGGGCGGACGTCTGCGCGCGGCTGGGGGAGCAGGCCCGGTTCCACCCGGCTGACGTCGCCGACCAGGCGCAGACCGAGCGCGCGATCACGGTCCTGGCCGGCGGCCGGCCCGTGTCGTACGTGGCGCACTGTGCCGGGATCCACCAGTCCGCCGGGCTGGGCGAGCTCAGCGTCGGCGACTGGTCGCGCATGCTCGGCGTCAACCTGGTCGGCGCCTTCAACGTCGCCCGCGCCTGCGCCGGGCACCTGCGCTCGGCTCCGGGACCGGCCATCGTCAACGTCACCTCGGTCGAGGCGGCCCGGGTCATCGCCCTGATCAACCCGCACCCCACGCCGCATTACGCGGCGGCCAAGGCCGGGCTGGAGATGCTGACCAGGAGCCTGGCCCACGAGTTCGCGCCGGACGGGATACGCGTCAACGCCGTCGCGCCCGGCGCGGTCGACACCCCGATGATGCGAGGCGATCACGGCCGGGCCCCGCTGGCCCGCGCGTTCGCCGACCACCTGCTGATCAAGCGTTACGCGCAGCCCGCCGAGATCGCCGCCGCGATCTGCTTCCTGCTGAGCGACTCGGCCTCCTACATCACCGCGACCACCCTGACCGTCGACGGAGGCTTCACGGCGCTGTGAAACCGCAAGCCACCCGCGAAAACCGGGACGCTACCTGGAGGGCCCCGTGACCCCGCTGACCATCGGCCCGGGCGGGCCGCTCACCCTGGATGAGTACTTCGAGCTCGCCGACGACGGTGCCGTCGACACCGTGGTGTGCGCGACGCCCGACCCGTACGGGCGGCTGATGGGCAAGCGGCTCACGCCCCGCTCGTTCCGCGCCCTGGCCCTCGACGGCGACGGGGTCCGCGCGTCCGCGTACCTGTTCGCGACCGATATCGAGATGGAGCCGATGAACCTGCCGGTCGCGGACGCCAGCAACGGGTGGGCCGATTTCCGGATGGTGCCCGACCTGACCACGATGCGCCGGATCCCGTGGGAGCCGCACGCGGTCATGGTGCTGTGCGACGCCTACGAAGAGCAGTCCGAGCGGCTGGTCGCCGTGGCCCCGCGTTCCATCCTCAAGGCCCAGCTGGCCCGCGCGGCCGGCTACGACCTGGAGTTCCGGTTCGCCTCGGAGATCGAGTTCTACCTCGCCACCGCGCTCAACGCCGGGGCGGACGGCGCGGCGGTCGAGGACATCGCCCGCACCTCCCGGCACCGCATGGACTACAGCATCCTGCAGAGCGCCCAGGACGAGTGGTTCATCCGGCTGGTCCGCAACGGCCTGGACCGGTTCGGCATCCCGGTGGAGTCCTCGAAGACCGAGTGGGGCCTCGGCCAGCAGGAGATCACCATCGAGCACGCCCCGGCCCTGCACATGGCTGACTACCACGCGCTCTTCAAGCACTTCGTGAAGCAGCTCGCCGCGGCGGCGGGCATGACCGCCTCGTTCATGGCCAAGCCGGGCATCGACGAGATCGGCTCCTCCTGCCACATCCACGCCAGCCTGTGGTCCAAGGCCGCCGGCGAGCCCCTCGACTGGGAGCCCGCCGCGCCGGGGCACCTCTCCGAGCGCTTCGGCCAGTTCGTGGCCGGGCAGATCACCTACGCCCGCGAGCTGGGCCTGCTCTGGGCCCCGACCGTGAACTCCTACAAGCGCTACCTGCCCAACAACTTCGCCGGCACCGCGCTCGTGGTCGGCCACGACAACCGGTCCTGCGGGTTCCGGCTGGTGGGGGAGGGCCCGGCCTTCCGGGTGGAGAACCGCATCCCCGGCGCCGACGTGAACCCCTACCACGCCTTCGCCGCGACGATCGTGGCCGGGCTGGCCGGCCTCGACCACCAGCTTCCCGCCCCGGACGTCTACCGCGGCGACGCGTACTCCGACCCCACGCTGACCTGCATGACGACCACGATGCACGAGTCGGTACAGGAATTCCGGCACAGCAGCCTGGCCCGCAAGGCGTTCGGCGACGAGGTCCACAGCCACCTGGCCGCGTTCTCCGCCACCGAACTGGCCAGGTTCGAGCACACGACCGTGACCGACTGGGAGGTCAGCCGCTACTTCGGCCGGATCTGAGCCTGGCCGTTCCCGCCGCGTCGGCCGCCCCAGGATCAGGGCCAGCAGAACTAGGCGGCCCGGCACGGGGTCAGCGGACGGTACCGGGTCGGTACCAGCGGTGCGGGGCGCGGCGCGCCGGGCGTAGCGCGGCGCGCCCGTCACCGCGCCGGCTGCGGCTGGGCCAGGGCGTAGTAGTTCTCGTAGACCTGCTCGGCCCGGGCGCGGGCGGCTTCCCAGTCCCACGTGCGCGGGAGGTACCGGCCGGGGCTGAGGGACCGGACGTACGGGGACGGGTCCGGCTGCAGGCTCTCCAGCACGTGCTGGGCGAGGCCCGCTGAGCCGGAGACGCCGTGTGCGTTGCAGGCCGCGGCCATCACGAAGCCGCGCAGCCCGGGCACCGGCCCGACGATGAACCGGCCGTCCGGCGAGAACGCCGGGAACCCGCGGAAGACCTCGCGGACCTCGGCCTGCGTGACCGGCGGCGCGAGGCGGGCGAAGCCGGCCGCGAACCCGGACAGGACGTCCCAGTCCGGGGCCACGCCCAGCGCCTGCCCGATGGCCACCCGGCGGGGGTCGAGGCTCAGCCCGTCCGCTTCCCAGCCCCCGCACAAGATGCCCGGCCCCTCGGCCCGGGCGTACAGGCGCAGGTCGGGGACCCGGAGTACCGGCAGGCCGGCGTGCCAGCCCGGCACGGCCCGGGTCACGAAGTACTCGTGGCGCACCGGCACCACCGGGAGCTGCTGGCCGGCCAGCCGGGCCACGGCGCCCGCCCACGGCCCGGCCGCGTTGATGACCAGGTCGGTCGCGACGGCCCGCCGGCCGGTCCGCACGCCGGTCACGGCGCCGCCGGCGATGCGCAGGCCGGTGACGGTGGTCCGGGTCGCGAACGTGACTCCCCGGTCACGCGCGGCGCGGGCGTACGCCGTCACCAGGCTGTTGGGCTGGAGGTAGCCGTCGGTGGGGCACCACAGCGCCGCCGTCACCCCCGTGGTGTCCAGCATCGGGCACAGCTCGGCCAGCCGGGCGGCGGCCAGGAACTCAACCTCGAGCCCGGCCGACCGCGCCACGGCGGCCAGGGCCCGGAACTCGGCGGCGCGGGCCGCGGTCATCGCGATGCGCACGCTCCCGGTCTGGCGCCAGTCTGCCGGGTAGCCGGTCTCCTGCTCGATCCGGGCGTACGCCGCCACCGAGGCCATGGCCAGCAGGCACCGCTCCTGGCTGGCCCGGACCTGCCCGACCAGCCCGGCGGCCTGCCCGGACGTCGCGCCGGCCAGCTCGCCCTGCTCGACGACCTGGATGTCCCGGTAGCCCGCCCGGGTCAGGGCGTAGGCCACGGCGCACCCGATGGCCCCGCCGCCGACGATCGTGATCTCGGCATCCCTGATTTCGGCCACCGGAACCCCTTACCTTAATGAACCCTTTCATCCTCCCCGTGCCGCCCACGTCCTCGCGAATCTGACATCAACGGATGAAAAGTGTTCATGCATGATCTACTCTGCCGCGCATGCGCATTCCACCCGGCGCGCGGGTCTACCTGACCACGGCCGTCAGCCTGGCCGGGGTGGCCGTGGCCACCTGGTGCGGTACGCAGGTAGGCGCGAGCGTGGCCGGCCGGCCGTGGTGGACGCTGGGAGCGGTGGCCGCGAGCGTGACCGCGGCCGGGGTGCCCGCCTATGAGCAGATCCGCAAGGAGCGCCTGCGGGCCAGGGCGCAGCAGGCGGCGGTGGACGCGGCGGTCGCGATGAGGGTCACCATGAACGACGCTCTCGACCCGATCGTGCGTCAGCTCGGCCGCGTGGTCACGGCGCCCGGCCGGCGGGAAAAGGAGGCGCTGCAGGAGGCGGCGACGGCCATGGTGGTGGACTCGGCGGCCCAGCTGGCGGGCTCCGGGCGGGTGCGGGCGTGCCTGTTCCGGTTCGCGCCCGGGACGCCGAGGGCGCTGGTTCCGGCGCAGTACGGCGGCCGGGTGGATGACCCGCTGGAACCGATCACCGAGGGGACGGTGGAAGGAGACCTGGTCTTCGGCATGATCCGGCACAACCAGCACCTGTTCTGCGAGGACGTGGCGGCCGGCCTGCCGCCCGGCTGGAGCGTCGCGGCGCCGCAGACCTACCAGTCCTTCGCGGCCGTCCCGGTGGCCGCCGGGCAGAACGCGTTCGGCATGCTGATGGTGGACGCGTTAGAGAAAGGCGGAATCAGGCGGGCCGACGTGTCGCTGATCCGGCTGCTGGCCGGGCTGCTCGCTGATGCGCTCGCGTAAGCTCGGGAAGTGAAGTGACCACCGGCCCGTTGACCCTCCCGGGGCACCGGCCGACACTGGGGTCGTGCGGAAGGGAACGGCGTTGACGGTCCACATAACCATCGAGGACGATGACGATCGTCCCGAGCGGATGGTGCGCGACCCGGATCGTTACTTCGCCGATGCCCGCCGGCGGGCCGAGCAGGAACTCATGCAGCCGGGATCGCCGCTGCCAGCCCTGCCGCACCACCGGCAGGGCTGAACTCTTTTCATCCGTTGATGTCAGGCGCAGAGTACGTGGGCAGGCCTGGGGAGGATGAAGAGAGTTCGCTAGGGCCCGGGCCCGCCACGGCATGCGCCCGGTTTCCCGGCTGTGCCGGGATACGAGGCATAGAGTGCTAAGGCCATGACCGCCCCCGTCCCCGTGCCCACCGCTGACCTGGTCGACAGGTACGGCTCCGCGCTGCGCGTGTGCGACGTACAGTTCCGCCAGTTCGGCGGCCGCCGCGCCTTCGCCGGCCCGGTCCGCACGGTCTCCTGTCACGAGGACAACGGGCTGCTGCGCGAGCTGCTGCACACCCCCGGAGCCGGGTGCGTCCTGGTTGTCGACGGCGCCGGATCCCTGCACACGGCGCTGGTGGGTGACGTGATCGCGGGCGCGGCGGCCGACAACGGCTGGGCGGGCCTGGCCCTGAACGGTGCGGTCCGGGACAGCAGCGCCTTGTACCGGCTCGATCTCGGCATCAAGGCGCTGGGCACGAACCCGCGCACCAGCGCGAAGGCCGGCGCCGGCGCCGTCGACGTGCTGGTCACGTTCGGCGGCGCCACGTTCTACCCCGGTGACATCCTGCACGCCGACGACGACGGGATCGTGCTGCTGCCCCGGTAACTGAAACCCTTTCATCCGTCGACCTCGGGCCCAGAGCACGTGGGTCAGCCAGGAGGAGGATGACAAGGGTTCACTGCACATGAACTTCCGGTGCCGGATCTGTAGCCGGCGGGTCGAAACTCGTACGGTGGAGGCGTGCCGGGACCCGGCGCGCCTCCACCGGACGCTGAGGGAGTAGGCCCCATGCACCACGATCTTCAAACGCTGGCCGACCCCGCCGCGGTGGCCGCCGCCGGGGCGGCGTTCGTGGCTGAGCGCGCCCGCGCGGCGGTGGCGGCCAGCGGCAGCTTCCGCTTCGCGGTCAGCGGCGGGCACACGCCCTGGGCGATGTTCGCCGAGCTGGCCGCGGAAGAGGTCCCCTGGGACCAGATGGTCATCTACCAGGTGGACGAGCGCGTGGCCCCGCCCGATGACCCCGACCGGAACCTGGCCCACCTCACCGAGGCGCTGAACTCCGCCCCGGCGCAGGTCCGGCCCATGCCGGTCAACGACAGCGACCTCGTGGCCGCGGCGGCCTCCTACGCGGCCCTGCTGCCCGAGCACTTCGACCTGGTCCACCTGGGTCTGGGCCCCGACGGGCACACCGCCTCGCTGGTGCCGGGGGATCCGGTCCTGTCGGTCACCGACCGCCTGGTGGCCCTCACCCAGCCCTACCAGGGACGGGTGCGGATGACGCTGACCTACCCGGCGCTGGCCCGGGCCCGCCAGCTCCTCTGGCTGGTCACCGGCAGCGATAAAAAGGAGCCCCTGGCCCGGCTCCTGGCCGGCGACACCACCATCCCGGCGGGCCGCGTGGAGGCCGCAGCGTCACTGGTGATGGCCGACCGTGCGGCGACCTGAGGCCCGTCCGTCAGGACGTGGCGCCCTTGAAGTCGATCCGGTCGACCGACCTGCCCCGGCCCACCAGGACCGTCGCCACCAGCTCCGGCGGGAACAGGCCGTGCTCGACGAGCCCGGGCGTGGCCGACAGCCGGGCGGCCAGCGCCGCCGGGTCGTCCACCGGCCCGTGGTAGTCCGCGATCACGCCACCGTCGGGACTGATCGGGACGTCGCGCAGCGAGACCGGGGCCACCCGGCGCATCGTGGCACGCAGCCCGAAGGAGAGCAGTTCGAGGGGAATCGGGGCGTGCAGGGCCTCGACCGGCTTGGATGAGTCGGCGATGACCACGAAGCGGTCCGCGGCCGCGGCGACGATCTTCTCCCGGGTATGCGCGCCGCCGCCGCCCTTCACCAGCCAGCCGCCCGGAGCTATCTGGTCCGCGCCGTCGATGGCGATATCGAAGCGATCGATGCTCGCCAAGTCCTCGAATCTCAGGCCCAGCTCGCGCGCGGCGTGCTCGGTGCGCGGCGACGTGGCGGCACAGACAATATCGAGCGACCGGCGCGCCAGGGCCGGGAGCAGGAACGCCACCGTCGAGCCGGTGCCCAGCCCGACCGTCATGCCGTTGTCGACCAGCTCCGCTGCCGTCTCCGCGGCGAGCTGCTTCTCCCGCTCGATGCTCATGGCTCGTTGACTCCGGGGCGGTTGCGGTGGAAAGGAATGGCGACGCCGAGAGGGAAGAAAAGCAATGAACCTGGGTTATGACAAGCCACTTTACTGACCCTGGAGGCACCATGACCCCCCCACCCATCCGACTGATGCTCGCCGACGTCGACGGCACGCTGGTGACCCAGGACAAGGTCCTCACCGACCGGGCCATCGCCGCCGTGGCGAAGCTGAAGCAGGCCGGGATATTGTTCGCGATCACCAGCGGCCGCCCGCCGCGCGGCATGTCGATGCTCATCGAGCCGCTCGGTCTCACCACGCCGATCGCGGCCTTCAACGGCGGGGTGTTCGTCCGTCCCGACATGTCGGTGATCGAGCAGCGGACCATACCCGACGACCTGACGCCGACGGTGATCGAAGTGCTCGCAGGCCACGGGACGGACGTGTGGGTCTACCGGGGCGCCGACTGGTTCGTGCGGGACCTGCACGGACCGCACGTGGCCCGGGAGGCCTGGACGGTCAAGTTCGATCCGACGCTGACCGAGAGCTTCGGCCCGGTCACCGGCGGCGTGGCCAAGGTCGTGGGGGTGAGCGACGACTACGACGCGGTCCAGAAGGCCGTGGACGCGGTACGCGAGCGCTTCGGCGACCACGTGTCGGCGGCCAGATCCCAGCCGTACTACGCCGACGTCACCCACCCCGACGCCAACAAGGGCAGCGTGGTCCGGTACCTCTCCAGGGCCTACCAGATCCCCGATGAGCAGATCGCCACGATCGGCGACCAGCCCAACGACGTGCTGATGTTCGCCCGCTCCGGGCTCAGCATCGCCATGGGCAACGCCAGCCATGAGGTGCAAGCGGCGGCCCGCCGGGTCACCACCTCCAACGAGGACGAGGGCTTCGCCAACGCGGTCGAGCGGTTCGTCCTGCCCTGACCCCGCAAGGCCCTCCGCGAGCGGGCTGGCCGGCCCGAACCCCACGGGCCCGAACCCCACGGGCCCGAACCCCACGGGCCCGGGTTACGTGATTCGGCTCAGCGGGGGTAGTTGCTTGCGGGTAAGCATATATTGGGGCTCATTCAGCAGCCGCCGGGTCGACGCGGGGATCACGGGCGGCACGTAGCAGGAGTCAGGGTGGGGAACTCAACCAGGCTGCGTTTCAGGGTTGTCACGCTCGCGGCCGCCGCGGCCGCTGTGGTTGCGCTGGCCACAGCCTGCTCTCAGGCCGCGCCGCCGAAGCCCAAGCCGCACCCGGCGGCCGCGCCGATCAGCACGCCCGCGACCGCGCCGCCCGTCGGCCCGCACGGCGGCGTGGACCTCAACGTGCTCGTGGTGACCGACGGCACCGGGGCGGTCGAGGCCATCCGCCAGCAGCTGACCACCGAGGGCCTGCCGTCCACGGTCATCGACCTGCGCGACTCCTCCCGGCCGGCCATCACCCGGGACTTCCTGGCGCGCAGGCTTCCCGACGGCACCAGGGGAGGCAACTTCGACGGGATCGTGCTGCCGAGCGCGGCCCCTCAGGCGCTGTCCGCGGCCGAGCAGGCCGACCTGGCCTGGTACGAGAGCAAGTTCGGGGTGCGCCAGGTGGACGCCTACTCGCCCCCGATGCCCGCCCTGGGCATGAGCTCTCCGCCGGCCTACAGCGGGCCGCTGACCGCGGACGCGGGCGTGACCCCGGCCGGCGTCCGGGCCGGGTTCGGGTACCTCAACGGGTCGTTCCCGTTCAGCGGGGGGGCGGCCGGCCTCGCGCCGTTCGGCTACCTGGCCCAGCCGCTGCCCGGCGGCGGCGCCACGCCGCTGGTGACCGCGAGGATCCCGCACTCGTCCGGCTCGGCCACGCTGGTGTGGCGGTACGACAGCGCAGGGCGCCAGCAGCTCGGGATCGGCTTCGGCTACAGCTACGGCCAGGCGCAGTTCCACTACCTGGCCCACGGCATCGTGGACTGGCTCACCCGCGGCGTGAACCTCGGCGACTGGCGCAACTACCTCGACATCGCCTACGACGACATGTTCCTCGGGGACGCCCAGTGGAGCACCGTCGGGCACTGCACGCCCGGCGTCACCACCTGCCCGCAAGGGCACGCCGATGACCGCGACGATCCGGATGAAGCCGGCCGACGTGACCTACGCCGTGCAGTGGGAGCAGCAGCACCACTTCACGATCGAGTTCCTGTACAACGGCGGGGCCTCGGCCCGGTTCGCGCGGCACGGGGTCGACGCGCTGCTGGTGGCCACCCGGCCGGTGGCCAAGGACTTCTACTGGGTCAACCACACCTGGACCCACGCGTACTTCGGCTGCCAGCAGAACTTCAAGGTGGTGCCCTGGCAGTGCGTGCGGTCGGACGGGCACATCGTGTGGGCGGCCGGCGCCGGCCTGATCAACAGCCAGGTCGAGAAGAACTTCGCCTGGGCCAAGCAAGAACGGGATCCCCGCCGAGCCCGGGGTGCTGGCCAGCGGCGAGTACTCGGGGCTGCTGCTGCTGCCCCAGCAGCCGGTGGACAACCCCTACCTGGTCACCGCGATGAGCACCGACCACATCCACTGGATCGTCATGGACGCCTCGCGCGAGCCGGCCATGCGCCCCGTCGGCGCGGCCCTCGGCGTCCCCCGGCACCCCATCGACGTGGGCGAGGACGTCGACACCGTGGCCGAGCGAGGTCAACGAGTTCAACTGGAACAACGACTCCAAGGCCGACGGCGGCAGCGGGCTGTGCCAGGCCAGCACGACCACGCGCTGCCTCCCGCCGCTGAACGAGCAGACCGGGTGGACCTCATTCATCGTGCCGGGCCAGGTCCAGATCGTGTTCAACGCGCTCATCAACAACGACCCGCGGCCGTTCTTCATGCACCAGTCCAACCTGACCGGCGACCGGCTGGGCTACCCGGTGATGGACGGGGTGCTGTCCGCCTACCGCGCGGTCTACGGCCCCAGCGCCCCGATCGAGAACCTCCCGACCGACCAGGACGGGGCGGTCCTGCGCAACCAGCAGCTGTGGGCCCAGGCGCGCGCAGGCGGGCACGGTCAGCGCCTGGGTGCAGGGCAACACGATCACGATCTCCGGCCCGCCCGGCACGCCAGTACCCGTAACGGTCCCGGCGGGGACCAGGGTGGGATCGGCGGCCGGGGCCGCCTACGGCTTCTCGTACGCGGGCGAGCGGTCGGGGTTCACCACGCTCGGCTCGCAGCCGCTCAAGCTCGTTCTCGGCTCGGCTCCGTACACCCGGTGAACTCTTTTCATCCGTCGACCGCCGGACCAGAGCACGTGGACAGCCATGAGGAGGATGAAAAGGGTTCAGTGAGCTGACCGCGGCGGCGTCAGGCCGGACGGCGCAGCGCGGCCTGGTCGGCGAGCGCGATGGCGAGCTGGCCGAGCACGGTGGGGTGGAACGGAGCCGCCGCGTCCAGTCCCTGCACGTACGGCTGCGAGGTGCACAGCTGGTGCCCGGTGAAGTCGGGCTGCGGCGAGGAGAAGCCGAACTGGGCCGCGCCGTCGGCCAGCACCGTGTTCAGGGTGGCCAGGCGGGACGTCAGGGTCTGCAGGTTCGTGGCGCTCAGCCCGGCCCGTCCCAGGCAGCCGGGCTCGGGCCCGAACGGGTTGTAGTACTGGTTGATGATCACCTGGGGGTGCGTGGGCAGGGCCGCGAGCCGGCTCAGCAGGTCGAGGTAGTCCTTGCTGAACGAGGCGAGCTGCTGCTGGAAGTACGCGGTCGTGGCGCGGTCGTTGCAGTGCGGCGCGACCGAGCAGTAGCGCACCTCCGCGGCCCAGTTCAGGTCGTCGGCGCCGACGCTGACGATGACGGCCGACAGGTGCACGGCCCGCTCCGCCCCCGCGAACTGCGCCGGCAGGATCTGGCCGTCGTGCTCCTGCGGCCCGAGCAGCCCGTGGCTGATGGTGGCGCCGTCGCAGGCCAGGTTGAGGACCCTCCAGCCGTTGGCGACGGACAGGTCGTCGGCGTAGGAGTCGGAGCTGCGCCCGCAGGCCCGGGCCGTACCGGACGAGTCAGGCAGCGGCGCGAGCCCGGCTCCGGCCGCGGTGGAGTCCCCGATGACCACGACCTGGACCCCGGGCAGCGGCGGGCCGTTCGGCTTGATCCGCGGCAGGTGGGTCTGGCTGCCGACGAGCTCGTTGAGCGAATGCACCTGGCGCAGCAGCGCGGGTGCCGTGTACGCGGTGACCATGATGGCGCCGAGGTTGATGGCCTCGGCCACGATCAGGCCCGCGACCAGCAGCTGGATGGTGGTGCGGTGCGGGATGCGGCGCCAGCCGGCGACGGCTCCCACCAGGAGCAGCGCGCCGGCCCCGGCGATCACGATCTCCCAGGCGAAGTAGCGTTTCCAGCCGTCCGCCAGCCTGGAGCCGAGGATGCGTTCCGCCTCGGCCGGGTGGTCGCCCTGGACGAACGTGGTCAGCTCGCTGTTGATGGTGATCTGGGAGAGCTGCAGCCGGGGGCGCACCGGGCCGGCGAAGCGCAGGTTGGTCGGCAGCCTCTGGCCGAACAGGTCGACCTGTCCCGGCCCGGACAGGGCCAGGCTCGGCGCGCTCGCGCCCACCTGGATGACCTGACCCGCCACGGTGACCGTCTGCATCGGCGTCACCAGCAGCGCGACCGCGATCCCGGCCACCGCCGACACGACCAGCAGCATCAGCCCGGCCAGCCACCGCCGCGCCAGCCGGGCCCATCCACCGGTCAGCAGCATGCCGCCAATCGTTCCCATTCCTATCTTCAGGGTAACGACCGGCGGCGGTTTCCCCTACCGTCCAGCGTGTCGGCCTAGCCGCGTCGAGGAGACCCGACGGGAGGCACGGCCTGTCCGTCGGGTCACCCCCGGCGGGTGAGGGCAGGTACGGCCGCGACCGCTCGGCGCAGAATCCGCGCCTGGCTGGCGCGGGCTCGCCTGCCGAGCGGGGCGCGGAGGTGTTACCGGCGGGAAACGCGCCGTGCGGTACGCCGCCCGGTCCGGCGGGCTACCCTGCGTGCTCCGAACATCTCATTCCTCCGATCTCTGCTCTCTGGGAGAACCTCTTTCATCCGTCCATGTCACGCTCAGAGTACGTGGGCACTCGCGGGAGGATGAAAGGGGTTCTTTATGCGCGATCCGCTGCTATCAGCTGGCGGCGTTCTCGGTCTCCATGGCGTGGAGGTCCTTGGCTTCCTCGGCCGTCATCATCCCAATCGCGACCAGGTCGAGCGGGCTGATGAACCCGTCGCTGACGCGGAAGCCGCCCGCCCGGGCGATCGCGTCCCGCAGCGGCACCGCCCAGTGGTGCTCCAGCAGGATGAGCGCGGCCGCTGAGTCGTTCGGGATGTCCTCGAGCACATCCCACTCCTCCGCCCCCGACAAGGGGTGGATGCCTTCCTCGGCGGCCTGCTCGGCGCCCAGTTCGGCGCCGGCTTCCATACCCTCCTCGCCCTCGATCCCGAGCCCGATGAGCGCCCCGATCTTGGTGCCGTACTCGATGGCTTCTTCCTGGGTGAGGTTGCTCAGGTGCTCGACCTCCAGGTTGCCGTCCGCGTCCTTGTAGACGGCCAGGGAGTCGATCACCCGCACCGTGTCCGTCTCGCGCAGCCGCTCCAGCTCGGCGATCACCTCGCCGTGGAAGTTGGGGTGATTGAACCCCAGAACGATGAGCTGTACCGGTCCGATTGCCATCTAGATTCCTCCGTCCAGTCCGGTCGGGTGCCCCTCGCCCGGCCATTGTCTCCCCGGGCCAGTGCGGCCCGGGGCTTGCCCCTGCCCCCGCAGCATCGGCCATGCGGTGCCCCGGCGCATCACCCCATGAGGGTGTGAGCCGGCCCTCACTCCGCCGGGTCGCCGTGCAGCCGGCGTACCTCGACGACCTCCGCGCCGAACAGCTCCAGCCTGGCCAGCAGCCCGTTCAGCGCCGCCTGGTCCGGTATCGGCCCGTGGAGCACGGTCTTCACCGGCTCCACCGAGACCATCAGGCGCTCGAAATCGAGCAGTGCGTCGGGCGGCAGGATCCCGCCCACCCGGATCTCGTAATACACCGACGTCACGATCGCCACCTGCCCCGGGCAGAGGTACAGTTGCCAGCTCTCACAGTGCCGCGCGCCGGGCCCGGGCGCTCCACTCGCGCCGGGTGATAGTGAACATCCGGCAAACTCCCCGCCGCCGTTGTCCGCTGGCGGGCTTTTCCCGCATACCGGGCGAATCCCGGATCTCACCCGGGTGAGAACCGTTGGGGGGTGAGTACAACCACCCGCGACAGGGCTGAGAGAATAGAACGGCAGCCACCCGGGCCGTTGCGAGGCTCCGCGTTCCCCCTGTCGCGGCCAGGTGGCTCGGACGCGACAGCCGGCTGGGGGCTGATCAGGCGGCCCCTCCGCCATGGGTTGAGGGGAACGCGCATGCCTGCGACGCCCGCGCGCGCGACAGCGCGCCGTGCACGGCGGACCACCAGAGCCGATGACTCCATCCTGATTTCCAAGATCACGGTTCCTGCCCTCCCCAAATGGAACGTCTCCCGGGATCGGATCAGCGCGCTGATCGCCAACGGATCACGCGGGCCCCTCACGGTGATCACCGGGCCGCCGGGCGCGGGCAAGACGATGGCGCTCGCCTCCTGGGCCGCCGAGGGATCGCGGTACGGGCCCGTCGCGTGGGTCACCGTCGACCGTTTCGACAACCGGCCCGAGGTCTTCTGGTCCCACGTCATCGAGGCGCTCCGGCGCGCGGGCGTCACCCTGCCCGCGGAGCTGCCGGCCACCGCCGCCCGGCAGCCCAGCCTGTTCCTGCACCACTTCGCGTCGGCCATGGCCGCGCAGGACCCGGTGGTGGTGACGCTGGTCCTGGATGACGTTCACCTGCTGACCAAGTCGCGGTGCCTGGACGGACTCGACTACGTGCTCCGCAACGCGAGCGGCGGCCTCCACCTGCTGGTCGCCTCGCGCATGGACCCGCTGCTGCCCCTGCACCGCTACCGGCTGACCGGAGAGCTGACCGAGGTGCGGGCCTGCGACCTGGCCTTCAGCGTCACCGAAGCCGGGCTGCTCATGGCCCAGCACGGCATCACGCTGGCCCCGGACCTGCTGGAAACCCTCACCCGCCGCGGCGAAGGATGGGCGGCGGGCCTGCGCCTCGCGGCCATCTCCATGGACGGGCATCCCGATCCCGGGCAGTTCGTGAAGGAACTCGAGGCCGAGGACGGCCCCATAGCGGGCTACCTCATCGACGAGGTTCTCAACCGCCAGCCCGCCCAGGTTCGCGACCTGCTCCTGCGGACGAGCATCCTCGACCGGGTCAACGTCGAGCTCGCGGGCGAGCTGGCCGGCGAGCGGGAGACCGGCGAGATCATCCCGGCGCTGGCCCAGGCGAACGCGTTCGTCCAGCCGATCGGGCACGGGTGGTACCGGTACCACTCGTTGTTCGCCGATGTCTTGCGGCTGAAGTTCCGGCATGAGTCGCCGCAGACGGTGACGGAGCTGCGCCGGCGCGCGGCCCGCTGGCTGTGGCGGAACGGCACGCTGCTCGAGGCGGTCAGCCAGGCCGCCGCGGCCGGCGACTGGGCGCTGGCCGCCCGGATGGCCGTCGAGGAGCTGGCGGTCGGCACGCTCCTCGATCCGCGGGCGGGCGGGCCCCTCGCCGAGGCCTTCCGGCCCATGCCGGCCGACCCGGCGCCGCAGGAACTGCCGCCGTTGATCGTCGCCGCCGCGATGGCGCTGCGCCGGGCCCAGGACGACGCGGGCGGCACCTGGCTGGCCGGCGCGGAGCGCCTGCTGGAGCGGCGGCCCGCCGGTGAGGAACTCCCGTCCCGGATGGCGGTCGCCCTGATCCGGATGGCCCTGGCCCGCCGCGACGGTGATCTCGGCGCGGCGAGCGAGGCGTCCGCGCAAGCCGGGCGCGTGCTCGCCCAGATGCCGCCGGACCTGCTCAGCCGCCATCCCGAGGTGCGCATGCAGGAACTCTCCGCCCGCGGGGCCGTCCAGATGTGGTCCGGGCGGCTCGACGACGCGGCGAGCACGCTCGACCAGGCCGCCGCGGTCATGTGCGGCTCGTGCGACTGCTTCGGGCCCCGCGCGCTGGTAGAAGCGCTCCGGGGCCGGTTTACCCACGCCAGCAGGCTCGCGGTCACGGCCAGTGCCCCGCCGGGCGCCGGGAACGCCTGGCCCCACGGGGCAGCGGCGGAAGTCGCGCTGGCCTGGACGCATCTGGAACGCAACCAGCTCAGCGAGGCGGCCGGCGCTGGCGCGGGCCGAGGATGCCCTGCACGCGCAGCCGGACCGGCTGATCGGCGCGGTGGCCTGGCTGGTGGCGGCTCGCCTCAGCCAGGCCCGGGGCCGGGCCGAGGCGGCCGCGGAGATGATCGGCCGGGCCGGCTCCGGCTGGCCGCTGCCGCCCTGGCTGGAGCGGCGGCTGGCGCTGGCCGCGTCGCACGCCTACGCCGCCAGCGGTGACGTCCAGGCCGCCCTGGACGCGGCCCGGCGCGCCGGGCCGCCGTCGTCGCTCACCGGCGCGGTCGCGCTCGCGCGGGCGCGGCTGGCCGCGGCGGATCCGCGGGCCGCTGCCCAGGCCCTGGCGCAGGCGTCCGCGACCGTGGCCGACCAGACGCCAGACCTGCTGAGGGTGGAAGCCTGGCTGCTCGAGGCGGAGCTTGGCTACGGCGGTGGTGACCAGGACCGGGGACGCCAGGCGCTGGAGCATGCGCTGAAGCTGGCCGAGAAGGAGCGGGTGCTGCTGCCCTTCGCGATCCAGCGGGCCTGGATCGAGCCGGTGCTGCGGCGCGATGCCGGCCTGGCCGGGGACTTCCGGTGCCTGTTCCAGCCGCCCGCTGCCCCCGGCCGGCCGCTGGCCGTCCCGCCCGCGGCGGGCCAGGCCGCGCCGGTGATCGTGGAGCAGCTCAGCGGCCGCGAGCTCGAGGTGCTCCGGCACGTGTCGCGGATGCTGAGCACCGCCGAGATCGCCGAAGAGATGTACCTGTCGGTGAACACCGTCAAATCACATCTGAAGAGCATCTTCCGCAAGCTGGGGGTGAGTCACCGCCGCGAGGCCGTCCGCCGCGCCCGGCAGCTCGCCCTGCTCTGAACGGCCCGGGCGCGGACCCCCGCGCTCGCGCCGCTAGTCATTCGCCCTGATGATCGGGCCGCCTGGCCAGCAGCGGCAGCGCCAGCCTCCCCATCTCGTTCATCAGCCGCGGGCCTGCGGGCATCTTGGCCAGCTCTGGTTCGCAGTGCACGAAGTCGTAACCCAGCCGCCGGGCCAGTATCCCGTCGGTGAGGACCTGGTCGCCGATCAGCGCTCCGGGCGTGGGGAAGTCCTGGTAGGGCGCCAAACGGAACGGCTTGCGCGCCGCGGCCAGGTAGACCACGCGGACGCCGGGGCAGGTCAGGCTCACCGACGGGCGCCGCAGGGAGTTGGTGGAAAAGCACACCACGAGCACGCCGGGCACGGCGGCGGCCTCGCCGAGCACCCGCGTCAGGCCCTGGTCGAGAGCCTGCTGGCCGCTATCCCAGTAGGCCACCAGGGGCTCCACGTCGAAGAGCAAGGTCTTCGCCGAGCGCTCCCGGGCCACGCGCAGCGCGTCGCCCAGCGTCGTCACGTGCGCGTATCCGTTCCTCATGCCTCACCTCAGCACACGCGAGGGCCGACGTCAGCCCCCCGCGGTCAGCGTCTCTCGCTGGCCCGGGGACCGGCTCACCCTCGAAGGGTGGGGCGCAGGCGGGCGGCATCCGCTCTGATGAACTGACCGAGGCAGGGTCCTCGGTCACGCTAGGGTAATAATCCCAGGCAGAAGCAGCAGGAGAAGGAGATAGAGATCGCCATGGCTGATCTGATCGCGATCGGATACCCGGATGAGACCACCGCCGAGGCCGCCGCCGACGAGGCACGGCGGCTCGCCCAGGATCTCATCATCGAGCCCGACGCCATCGCGGTGATCAGGCGGGACACGGAAGGCAAGTACCACGTCACCACCAGCCACCACATGGTCGGCGCCGGGGCGACCTGGGGGATGTTCTGGGGGCTGCTGTTCGGGCTGCTCTTCTTCATCCCCGTGTTCGGGATGGCCGTGGGGGCCGGGATGGGCGCCCTGATGGGCAAGATCACCAAGAGCGGCATCGACAAGCAGTTCGAGGACCAGGTCCGTGACATGATCAAGCCCGGAACTTCCGCCCTGTTCCTCATGGTGGAGAAGGTCACGCCGGACAAGGCCGTCGAGGCGATGAGCAAGTACGGCGGGACCGTCCTGAAGACCTCCCTGTCCAAGGAGGGCGAGCAGGAGCTCCAGGACGCGCTGCACGGCGGCGCCGAGGCGTCCGGGGCCTGAGCCAGGCCCAGCCTGGCCGCTGCGGCCAGACGATCCCGAGGCCACCCCATCGGCGATGGGGTGGCCTCGGCGCACGCCAGCGGGCCCACGGGCGCAAACTCGGGACGTTGGTCCCTAGGCAGGTCCCGGCCGCGGCCGTAAGACTGGCCCTACCTGCGGGACGAGCGAGGAAAGCCGGACCGGGCGGGACGCAACCGGGCGCGAGCCCGGACAGAGGCCCGGGTGAAGGCCGCGCGGCGGCCAGGCGACCTCCGTTACCCGAGCCGGCCAGGCCCGGCGAGGGGCGCCTCGCAGGTTTCTGTTTCGGCAGGGTACCTAGAAGCCGGAGACCACCCCGCAACCCGGCCGGCACCGTGATCGAGCTGGTAGTCCAGGTTGATGGCGGCGCTGATCAGCGACAGGTGACTGAACGCCTGCGGGAAGTTGCCGAGCTGCTCGCCGGTGCTGCCGATCTCCTCGGAGTACAGGCCGAGGTGGTTGGCGTAGGTGTGCATCTTCTCGAAGACCAGCCGCGCCTCGTCGAGCCGCCCGGCGCGGGCCAGGGCGTCGACGTACCAGAACGTGCACAGCGAGAACGTGCCCTCGTCGCCCGCCAGCCCGTCGGGCGACGCGCTGGGGTTGTAGCGGTAGACCAGGCTGTCGGAGACCAGCTCGCGGTCCATCGCCTTCAGCGTGGACAGCCACATCGGGTCGCGCGGGGCGATGAAGCCCTGCAGCGGCATCATCAGCAGCGAGGAGTCGAGCACCTCGGTGTCGTAGTGCTGCGTGAACGCGCCGATCTTGGGGTTCCACCCGCGTTCCATGATCTGGTTGTAGACCAGGTCGCGTTCGACGGTCCACTTCGGTCACGTTGGCCGGGCCGGCCCGGCGCGCTGGCTATCTTGATCGCGCGGTCGAGCGCGATCCAGGCCTGGAACCGGCCGTAGGTGAAGTTCTTCTGGCCGCCGCGGGTCTCCCAGATGCCCTCGTCCGGCTGGTCCCAGTTCTCGCACAGCCAGTCGATGATGCTGGCCAGCTCGGTCCAGCCGTGGTGGCCTATCAGCAGGCCGTTGGAGTCGCCCAGGAAGACGGAGTCCATGGCCTCGCCGTAGATGTCGAGCTGGAGCTGGTCGGCGGCGCCGTTGCCGATGCGCACCGGGCGCGAGCCGCGCCACCCCTCGAAGTGGTCGAGCGTCTCCTCGGTCAGGTCGGAGCTGCCGTCGACCCGGTACATGATCTTCAGCGGGCGGCCGCCTGCCTTGACTCGCTCCCTGCTCTCGCTGGCCCGGTCCCTGAGCCAGCCGGCGAAGGCGGTGGCCTCCTCGACGTAGCCCAGGCCGAGCAGCGCGTAGATGGAGAACGAGCCGTCCCGGATCCAGGTGTACCGGTAGTCCCAGTTGCGCTCGCCGCCGGCCTGCTCGGGCAGCCCGGTCGTCGGGGCGGCGACGATCGCGCCGGTGGGGGCGTACGTCATCAGCTTGAGCGTCATCGCGGACCGGTTCACCATGTCGCGCCAGCGCCCGGTGTAGCGGGACTGGTGCAGCCAGCCGCGCCAGAAGCGCGTGGCCTCGTCCCTCAGCTCGTCTATCTGCTCGGGCGTTATCCGCCGGGGCGTCCCCCCCATCCACTCGATGACCACCCCGCCGATCTGGCCCGCGCGCAGCGTCCGGGTCCAGTGCATCCCGTCGCCGTCTCGTTGCAGCGCGATGCCCTCGCTTTCCAGCGTGTCCCCAGGCCTGGCCACCGCGTGCACGGTCAGTTCCAGGCCGTCCGCCTGGAACACCGCGCCGTCCTGCGTGATCTCCAGCTTGTGCGGCTTGCGGCCGTAGTCGAACCGCGGCTGGAGGTCCACCTTGAACCGCATGGTGCCGCGCACCACCCGTATCAGGCGCACTATCCGGTGCCGGTCGGTGACGGTCGCGCCGGCCACCGGCATGAAGTCCTCGATCTCGCCGACCCCGTCCGGGGTCAGGAAGCGGGTGATCAGGATCGCGGTGTCCGGGAAGTACAACTGCTTGCTCACGTAGTCGTCCCGGTCCGGCACGATCCGGAAGTAACCTCCGCGGTCCGCGTCCAGCAGGGCGGCGAACACGCTGGGCGAGTCGAACCGGGGAGCGCAGAAGAAGTCGATGCAGCCGTCGGTGGTCACCAGCGCGGCCGTCTGCAGGTCGCCGATCAGCCCGTGGTCGGCGATGTTGGCGTAGCGGTCCATGGTCACTTTCCTCACGTCGTCCGTACGCCGGCGTTCCGCGGGCGCCTCAGGCCATCCGGCTCAGCAGGTGCTCGCCCACGCGGATCGCGTTGGCCATGGCGGTAAGCGCCGGGTTCACCGCGCCGATGCTGGGGAAGAAGCTCGTGTCCACGACGTACAGGTTGTCGAGCTCGTGGGCCTTGCAGTTGACGTCGAGCACCGAGGTGGCCGGGTCGGTGCCGAACCGGCAGGTGCCGGCCTGGTGGGCGCAGCCCGCGAGCGGGATGTTCATGGCCATGTAGTAGTTCTTGGCCAGGATGTGGTGCTCGGCCAGCCCGACGTGGTTGAGGATCTTCCGCAGCTCCTGGTAGAGGCCGTTCATCTCGGCGTCGTTGGACATCTGGTAGGCCAGGTGCACGTTCCCGTCCTGGTCGACGGTGACCCGGTTGTCCGCCCGGGGGATGTCCTCGGTGCTCAGCCAGAAGTCCACGGCGTGATGCGCGGCCGTGTCCAGGCTCCAGTGCGGGGCGAGCATGGTGAGCTTGGGCTCCTCGCCCTTCATCGCCTGCGCGTTGGACTTGCCGATCATCTGGATGTTGCCGAGCGGCCATTCCCGGCCGTCCCCGGCGAAGTAGAAGTCGTTCAGCGCCAGGGTCTTCTGGAACCTGGTCTCGTTGGGTTCCTTGCCGAACGCGGCCACGGCCTTGCTGTTGTGGTACATGTAGTTGCGGCCCACCTGGTCGGATCCGTTGGCCAGGCCGGCCGGGTGCCGGTCGGAGGCCGACCGGAGCAGGATCCTGGCGCTGTTCGCCGCCCCCGCCGAGATCACCACGATGTCGGCTTCGTACTCCTCGCGGGCGCCGTCCCGGGTGACCTCGACCCCGGTGACGGTCCGGCCCGACGGGTCCGTCTGCAGCCGCTCGACCTCCGCGTTCACCAGCAGGGTGACGTTGGGCTGGTCGAGCAGCGGGCGTACCGCGATGGTCTCGGCGTCGGACTTGGCGGGTACCAGGCACGGATAGCCGTCGCACGTCGCGCAGCGGATGCAGGTGGTCTTCGGCGGATCGGCCTCGTCCAGCAGGATCCCGCACGGCGCGTGGAACGGATGGTAGCCGCCGGCGGTCAGGGAGTCGGCGATCTCCTGGATGCGCGGCTCGTGCGTGACCGCGGGCCACGGGTACTGCCGGGACCAGTGGCCTTCGGTCGGGTCTTCGCCGTGCGCTCCGTGGACCTGGTAGAGCCACTCGGCCTTGGTGTAAAAGGGCTCGAACTCGTCGTAGCTGACCGGCCAGGCCGGCGACGGGCCGTCCGCGTGCTGGAACTCACCGAAGTCCCCCGGGCGCAGCCGGTACAGCGCGGCCCCGTACAACTTGGTGGCCCCGCCGACGAAGTAGTGCACCTGCGGCTGGAACGGCTTGCCGTCGGTGTCGTACCAGGTGTCCTTAGAGATGTACCTGCCGTCCACGAAGACCGCGTGGGCATCCCAGTTATCGGGCTCCCGGGGCAGGAAGTTGCCCCGTTCGAGCAGCAGGATCCGCTTGCCCGAGGGCGCCAGCGTGTGCGCCAGCGTGCCTCCGCCCGCGCCGGTCCCCACGATGATGACGTCATAGTGCTCGCTCACGAATCCACTATCCGCGGCGCCGGGCCTGCGGCGCCTCACTCGTCCGGGGTGAATGCGCCGGTGGCCTCGCGAACCGAGAGCGCCGTCGTCAACGTGCGGCCGCGCCCGCGCCCGGCCGGGTAATCACCCCGGACGAGGGATGCCCGGCGGCTCTTGCGCTACGAAAGTAGCGAGCGGTGGCCGACGCCGAGGACGGTGACATGACCAACGTTGCATCTGGCCGGCCGTGTGAGCGCGCGACCCGAGGGAGTAGATCGTGAACGTCGAGCTCGCGCGGTGGCAGTTCGGGTTCGTGACGGTCAACCATTTCTTCTTCGTCCCGGTCACGATCGGGCTGGCCTTCCTGACCGCGCTGCTGCAGACCACGTGGTACCGCACCAAGCGCGACGAGTACCTGCGACTGACCAGGTTCTTCGGCACGCTGCTGGTCATCAACGTGGCCATCGGCGTGGTGACCGGGCTGGTGCAGGAGTTCCAGTTCGGGATGGACTGGGGGGCGTACTCGCGGCTGGTCGGCAACATCTTCGGCGCCCCGCTGGCCATGGAGGGCCTGGCCGCGTTCTTCCTGGAGTCGACGTTCCTGGGGCTGTGGCTGTTCGGCTGGGACAAGCTGCCCCGGCTGATCCACCTGCTGACGATCTGGGCGGTCTGTCGCTCGGCACCATGCTGTCGGCGGCGTTCATCATGGCGGCCAACTCGTGGATGCAGCATCCGGTCGGCTACGGATGGTCAACGGCAAGCCGCAGCTCAACGACATCTGGGCGCTGTTCACCAACCCGGTGTTCCTGTGGGGGTATTCGAAGGTCATCTTCGCGTCCCTGGTCACCGGCTCGATGATCATGCTGGCCGTCTCCGCGTGGCAGTTGCGCAACGGCAAGGACCGCGAGGTGTTCACCCGCTCGGCCCGGCTGGCGCTGGTCGTCCTGGTCCCGGCGATCTTGTTCACGCTGCTGGTCGGCGACGAGCTGGGGGTGATCGAGGCCCGGTACCAGCCGATGAAGATCGCCGCGGCCGAGGCGCAGTGGACGACCTGCCAGCCGTGCTCGTTCTCGCTGTTCCAGATCGGCGGCGGCAACAACGACCAGACCCCGACCGAGATCATCGCGATCCCGCACCTGCTGTCGCTGCTGGCCACCAACCACTGGAACGGCAAGGTGGTCGGCCTGAACCCGCTGCAGTCGCAGTACGCCCAGCAGTACGGGCCCGGCTACTACGTGCCCAACGTCTTCGTCCAGTACTGGGCCATGCGGGTGATGGCCTACGGAGGGGTGGTGGCGCTGCTCATCGCCGGGTGGGGACTGTGGCTGATCCACCGCAAGAAACTCGCTACCTCCCGGCGGTTCTTGTGGGTGGCGATCTGGGCCGCGGTGCTGCCGTTCCTGATGAACACCGCGGGCTGGTTCCTGACCGAGATCGGCCGGCAGCCGTGGATCGTGCAGGGCATCATGCTGACCAAGAACGGTATCTCACCGTCGCTGTCCACCACCTGGATCGCGATCAGCCTGGCGTTCTTCGTCGTGCTGTACGCCGTGATCGCCACGGTCGACCTGTTGCTGATGCTGAAGTACTCGCGCCAGCAACTCCCGCCCGCCCGCGCCGAGGCCGACGCGGACGCGCCGGTGCCGGCGGTTCAGTACTAAGGGGGCCACGATGAGCGGTCTGGTCCCGTTCTGGTTCATCGTCATCGCGTTCTTCTGGACCGGGTTCTTCATCCTGGAGGGGTTCGACTTCGGCGTCGGCATGCTGCACGCCGTGGTCGGCACCGACGACGCCGGCCGCCGGGCGGCGATCAACACGATCGGGCCGCTGTGGGACGGCAACGAGGTCTGGCTGATCGTGGCCGGGGCGGCCATGTTCGCCGCGTTCCCCGGCTGGTACGCCACGATGTTCTCGGCCCTCAACCTCGCGCTCGTGCTGCTGCTCGGGGCGCTCATCGTCCGCGGCCTGGCGTTCGAGTACCGCGGCAAGCGCGACACGGCCCGCTGGCGCCGCACCTGGGACGTGCTGCTGACCGTGGGCAGCGTGCTGGCCCCGCTGCTGATCGGCGTGGCCCTCGGCGACCTGCTGCACGGCCTGCCCATCAACTCGGCCCAGAACTACACCGGGTCCTTCTGGGACCTGCTGCAGCCCTACGGGATCTTCACCGGCGTCACCCTGGTCCTGATCTGCGTGCTGCACGGCGCGACGTTCCTGTGCCTGAAGACCACCGACGACATGCGCGAGCGCTCCTGGCGCGTGGCCCGCGCGGTAGCCCCGTTCACCGGCGCCGCCGTGGTGGCGTTCATCATCTGGACCCACGTGATCCACACCACCGCGTTCTTCCTCAACCCGATCGAACTGCTCGCCATCCTCGCCGCCCTGGCCGCCGTCTGGCTCGTCTGGGACCACCGCGAGGGCTTCGCCTTCGCCGCGACCACGGTCACGATCGCGTCCTGCATCGTGGCGATCTTCGTGGGCCTGTACCCGAACGTGATGGTGTCCACCACCAACGCGGCCTACAACCTCACCGCGCGCAACACGGCCTCCGGGGCGTACTCGCTCAAGGTGATGACCGTGGTCGCCATCATCCTCGTGCCGGTGGTGCTCGCCTACCAGACCTGGACCTACTACGTGTTCCGCCGGCGCGTCAGCAAGCAGGACTTCCAGGCGTCACCGGCGCCGTCACCCCAGCCCGCCTCGCCCCAGGGCACGCGCCCGCCGACCGCGACTCCCGGCACTACTGCCGCGTCCACGGACTGACCGCCGCCGGGCCGGGCGCCGGCGATCTCACGGCGACCCTGATCCCGCGCCCGCCCGCGAGCGCCAGATGACCCGCTGAAGGCGGAGAGCGACCACTCCGACCGCGATGAGCAGGACCACGTTCAGCAGCAGCTGCTCCGCCGAGCCCCCGGCGCTCGTCCAGTCCTGGTAGGCCAGGGACAGGCCCAGGGCCGCGGCCGCGGGGATGGTGGTGACCGAGATGAAGACCCCGATGAGCGCGTTGGCCCGCGACTCCGTCAGCGACACCACGCCGACGATGCCGGCCAGCACCGCGACGATGACCGAGAACAGGTTCGGCCGGTTGATCAGGGCGGCGACGGGCCGCACGCCGGCCAGGAAGGCCTCGGGCGTGTGTCCTGACCACCGGATGGCGATACCGAAGATGACGGAAGCGGCGATCGCCATGGCGAAGCCGCACAGCAACGCGACCAGCCCTCGGCGTACCGGGCTGGCCCGGTGCCGCTCCATCCCGAGCGCGACCGCGATGATCGCGCTGTACTCGGGGCCCACCACCATGGCCGCGACCACGAGGATCTGCGAGTTGGTCAGGATGCCCACGCACGCGATCAGCCCGGCGATGATCAGCAGGCCGAAGAAGCTCGGCGCGTAGACGCCGCCCGCCCGGACGCCCGCCTCCACCATCTCCCAGACCGGCGCGACCTCCCCCAGATACCGGCCCCGGCCCGTGGCCGGGGGCTCCGGATCGGTGATGGTGGCGTCCACGGCCTCGACCATGACCGCGCCCCGGCCGTCGAGGCGGAAATCGCGCAGCTGCCGGAAGACCGGGTTGGCCGAGCCGGTGCGCAGGTCGAACTGGACGGCGTCGCCGTCCGGCCGCCGCGCTGCCCCCCGCAGCACCACCAGGTTCAGCACGCCGGCGTCCGCGGCCAGGGTCTCGACCAGGCGGCCGGTCACGTCGGGCGGGCTCACGATGCGGACGTGCAGCACGGGCAAATTGTCGGCTGACCGGCGGGGCGGCGGCATCACCCGCGGTGAATGACTGGCCGGCCAGATCACCCGGCCGGAGTGATGGCGGGCCGCCGCGGCTGCGCTCGGATAGGTAGGGAATCGGCAGAGGAGCTGACATGGCGGATCAGGTAGACGCGCTGGTGATCTTCGGTGCTACGGGAGATCTGGCGAAGCTGGAGACATTCCCGGCGCTGGTAGGCCTGGTCCAGCGCGGGGTGCTGAACGTGCCGGTGGTCGGGGTGGCCAAGAGCGGGTGGGGACTCGAGCAGTTCCGCAACTACGCCGAGGCGTCGCTGAAGCTCAACAACATGGACCCGGCCAGTCCGGCCGCGCAGAAGATGCTGGGCCTGCTGCGGTACGTGGACGGGGACCTGGGCGACGAGGCCACGTACAAGGCGATGTCGGACGCCGCGGGCACCGGCGGACGGCTGCTGTACTACCTGGAAGTGCCGCCGGTGCTGTTCGGCCGGATCGCCGAGGGGATCGCGGGGGCAGGGCGGGCCGGGGGCGCGCGGGTGATGGTGGAGAAGCCGTTCGGCACCGACCTGGCCAGCTCGCGGGCGCTGAACGAGACCATGCACAAGTACTTCCCCGAGGATGCGATCTTCCGGGTGGACGACTGGCTGGCGTTCGACCCGGTGGAGAACGTGCTGTTCGTGCGGTTCGCCAACTCGATGCTCGAGCCACTGCTCAACCGCACCTTCGTGGAGAGCATCCAGATCACGATGGCCGAGGCGTTCGACGTGGCCGACCGGGGCCGGTTCTACGACCGGACCGGCGCGATCCGGGACGTGGTGCAGAACCACATGCTCCAGGTGCTGGCCACGGTGCTGGCCGAGCCGCCGGACGGGAGGGCCCGGCTGGAGTCGTGGCCGCCGGCCAAGGCGCGGGTGATCTCCGCGCTGCGGCCGCTGACCGCCGCCGACGTGGTGCGCGGCCAGTACGACGGGTACCTGGACGTGGACGGGGTGGACCGCAACTCCACCACCGAGACGTACGTAGCGGTGCGGACCGAGTGTGAGACCTGGCGCTGGGCCGGGGTGCCGATCCTGATCCGGGCGGGCAAGTGCCTGCCGGTGACCGCGACCGAGGTGGAGATCAAGTTCAGGCAGCCACCGCACGACGTGTTCGGAGTCGAGCCGGTGGGCAACGCGCTGCGGTTCCGGGTCTGGCCGGAAGCCGCGGTCACCCTGGAACTGGCCGGCAAGAAGCCGGGCGCCGGGCTGGAGCCGACGCCGGAGCTGCTGACGTTCGCCGGGCAGTCGGGCGCGGACATGCGCGCGTACGACCGGCTGATCGGCGCGGCGCTGGACGGGGACCGGTGGCTGTTCGCCCGGCAGGACACCGTCGAGGCGGCCTGGGAGGTCGTCGACCCGGTGCTGGGCGACGTCACCCCGGTGCACCCCTACGCGCGCGGCTCGTGGGGCCCGAAGGAAGCCGACCGGCTGCTGCCCGGCCGGGACACCTGGCACGACCCCGCAGGCTGAGCCAGCAGGCGGCAAAGAGAGACCGGAGCATCCGATGACTGGCGAATCCAGCCGGCACAAGGTCGTGATCATCGGCGGCGGCTTCGCCGGGCTGTTCGCGGCCCGTGCCCTGAAACGCAGCGACATCTCCGTCACGCTGATCGATCGCCTGCAGTACCACCTGTTCCAGCCGCTGCTCTACCAGTGCGCCACGGGCATCCTGTCCGAGGGGAAGATCGCCGCCCCGCTGCGGGACGTGCTGAAGAAGCATAAGAACGTCGACTGCGTGATGGCCGACGCTGTTGACGTCGACACCGAGCGACGGCAGGTGATCGCGCTCCGCGCCGGTGGTGAGCACATCGAGTTCCCCTACGACGATCTCATCATCGCCGCTGGCGTCCGGACGTCCTACTTCGGCCATGACGAACTGGCCCTCTGGGCGCCGGGCATGAAGACCATCGGGGACGCGCTGTCGATCCGGCGCCGGGTGTTCGGCGCGTTCGAGATGGCGGAGACCGCGTCCAGTCTGGAGGAGCGCCGCCGCTGGCTCACGTTCGCCCTGGTCGGCGCGGGCCCCACGGGCGTGGAACTCGCCGGGCAGATCCGGGAGCTGGCCACCAAGACCCTGCGCGCCGAGTACCGGAACATCAAGCCGGAGGAGGCGCGGGTGCTGCTGTTCGACGGCGGCAGCATGCCCCTGGCCAGCTTCGGGCCGAAGCTGTCCGAGAAGGCGGCGCAGACGCTGCAGAAGCTGGGCGTCGAGCTGCACATGCACTCGATCGTCACCAACGTCAGAGTGGGCTTGCTGCAGGTCCGCTCTTCCGACGGCTCGACCACCACCTACGACGTGGGAACCGCCCTGTGGAGCGCCGGCGTGGAAGCGCCCCCGCTCGCCGCGGCCGTGGCCAAGGCCACCGGCGCCGAGCGCGACAAGGCGGGGCGCATCGTCGTGGCGGACGACTGCACGATCCCGGGGCACCCCAATATCTACGTCGTGGGCGACATGATGAGCCTGCGCAAGCTCCCCGGCGTCGCCGAGGTGGCCATGCAGTCCGGCCTCTACGTCGGGCACCGCATCAGGAAGCAGGTCGCCGGGGAGCCGGAGCACAAACCGTTCAGCTACCACGATCTCGGCTCGGCCGCCTACCTGTCCCGGGGCAAGGCCGTGGTCTCGGCCGGCCCGCTGAAGACCGGCGGCTTCCTGGGCTGGTGGATCTGGCTGTTCATCCACATCGGGTTCCTGACCGGCTACCGCAACCGCGTCGGAGCGGTGCTCAGCTGGTGGTTCGCCTTCACCCGCGACCTGCGCCGCGAGCGTACCTTCACCCTCGAGTACATCGACACCACGCGCGATATCTACACGTCTACGCCCCCCTTGCTCGAGGACACGCCCACGGCACCGCCGGACGCGGACCCGCCGCGCTAGCCGCTACTCGAGCGGCTGGCTGTCGCCCTGGAGGCGGCGTATCTCCAGCACCTGCACGCCGAGCGTCTCGAGCCGGGCCAGCAGCCCCTGGAGCGCCGCCTGGTCCCGCAGCGGGCCGTGCAGCACGGTCTCCACATGGTGCACGGATGCGCGCAGCCGCTCGAAGTCCAGCAGGGCCTCGGGCGGGAGGGTCCCAACCACGCGGATCTCGTAGTAGAGAGATGCCACAGCCAGACCCCAGGGTTCTCGGCGAACAACAGTGACTCCACGCTCCTACGGCCCGGCCCGCGGCGCCCCACTCGGGACGGGTGATTCCCCGTTGCCGTCACCGGGAAGGCTGATCACCCCGCTGACTACCCGCCCGCCACCCGCTGATCACCCTGGTGAGATCGGGGGAGGGTGATGACCGGTCACCCAGATCCGTGTGACAACAGGGCTGGCGATCGTGGTCTGATCCGAGAGGGTGAGACCGAATGGCGACCAGCGCGGCCATGCCCGCACCGGCCAGTCCGGCCCGACCGGCCACGGGGGCTGACGACCCCCTCCTGACGTCCAAGATCACCGTGCCTGGCGCGCCTGGCTGGCTCGTGCCCCGCCCGCGCGTCGACAAGCTCATCGCGCAGGGAGCCGAGAGCCCGATCACCACGGTCACCGGCCCTCCGGGCGCGGGCAAGACGATGGCCCTCGCGCTGTGGGCCGCGGGCCGCGCGCCCGCCGGCCCCGTCGCGTGGGTCACCGTCGATGACTACGACAACCGGCCCCGGGTGTTCTGGTCCTACGTGCTGGCCGCGCTGGCGCGGGCCGGCGTTTCCGTCCCGAGGACCATGTCCGCCACGGCGCGGCGGTACCCGGTCGACCACGAGTTCCTGCTCCGGTTCGTGTCGCTGATCGCGGCCCAGGATCCTCCGGTAACGCTGGTGCTCGACGATGCTCACCTGCTGACCGCGCCCAGGGTCCTGGACGGGCTGGCCTACGTGCGCACGCACGCGGGACCGGGCCTGCGCCTGGTGGTCTGTTCGCGCATGGACCCGCTGCTGCCGCTGCACCGGTACCGGCTCACCGGGGAGCTCACCGAGATCCGGGCCAGCGACCTCGCCTTCACCGTTCCCGAAGCCCGGCTCCTCATGGCGCAGCACGACATCACGGTGTCGGCGCAGGCGCTGGAACACCTGACCCGGCGAGCCGAAGGCTGGGCGGCGGTCGTGCGCCTGGCGGCCATCTCGATGGACGGGCACGGCGACCCCGACCAGTTCGTCAAGGAACTAATCGCCGACGACAGCGCCGTGGCCGGCTTCCTGGTGGAAGAGGTGCTCAACGCCCAGCCCGCCCACGTCAGGGACTTCCTGCTGAGGACGAGCATCCTGGACCGGGTCAACGAGCACCTCGCCGGCGCGCTGGTCGACGACAGCCGGCACGCGGCCATCCTGCCCGATCTCGTGCGCGCGAACCATCTGGTCCAGCGGGACGACGGCGGCTGGTACCGCTATCACTCGCTGTTCGCAGCGGTCTTGCGCCTGAAGCTGCGGCGCGAGTACCCGAGCGAGGTACCGGGCTTGCACCTGCGGGCGGCCCGGTGGTACCGGCGCGCTGGCCTGCTCGCCGAGGCGGTCCGGCATGCGGGACAGGCGGGGGACTGGCCGTTCGCGGCCCGGACGGTGGTCGATGAGCTCGCCATCGACCAGCTCATGGATCCGCGGGACAGCGAGTCGCTGGCCGGGAGCTTCCGGCCCATGCCCCGGGACCGGGAGGGTACCTCGGCGCAGCCCTTGCTCGTCGCCGCGGCGATCGACTTCGGTCGCGCCCGGGACGCCGTCACCGAGGCCTGTCTCGGCGCCGCCGAGCGCATGCTCGGGCGGCTCCCGGCCGGGGAGGAGATCCCGTCCCGGCTTACCGCCGCGCTGATCCGGTTGGCCCTGTCCTGCCGCAGCGGGGACCGTGACGCAGCGGCGGCCGCGATTTCCGCCGCGCAGCATCTGGCGCAGGCCCTTCCCGAGGTGGAACTGGCCCGCCATCCGGGGATCCGGGCGCAGCTGCTGGCCGGCCGCGGAACCATGGCGCTGTGGTCCGGCCGCTTCGATGAGGCGTCGGCCCTGTTCGAGGCGGGGGCGGCGACCGCGGAGCGCGAGCGCGAGCGAGCCGAGTGCCTCGGGCATCTCGCCCTGACCGAGATGCTGCGGGGACGGCTGAGCCAGGCCGAGGAACTGGCCGCCGAGGCGACGGGCAGGCCGGAGGATCTCCTGGACGGTCGGCCAGCCCCACCAGCCAGGCGGCGGAGGTGGTGCTCGCCTCGGTGTACCCGAACGCAACGAACTGCCGCGCGCGCGCCGCTGGCTGAAGCGCGCCCTTGACGCCCTGCGGGCCCGGCCGGACCGGCTGATCGGCGCGGCCGCCTGCCTGGTGGCGGCTCGTCACAGCCTGGCCGAAGGCCGGGGCCGGGCGGCACTGGAGATCGTCGACCAGGCGGGGCAGGGCTGGTCGCCTCCGGTCTGGATCGAGACCAGGCTGACGGTGCTGCGCGCGCAGGCCTACGCCGCAATGGCCGACTTCCGGTCGGCCATCGACACGGCCAGGCAGGCCGGCCCGGAATCCTCGCTCGACGCGACGGTCACCCTGGCCCGGGCCCTGCTGGCCACCGGAGACCGGCAGGCGGCCAGGAAGGCGCTGCCCCGCGCCCTGCCCGCGCCGCCCGGCGAAGCGGCGTCCGACCGGTTCCTGCTGGCCGCGTGGCTGCTCGATGCCCACCTCAGTTACGGCAGCGGTGACCACGCGCACGGCCGCCGGTCGCTCGAACGCGCGCTGCGGCTCGGCGAACCCGAGCAGTTGCGGCTGCCGTTCGCCATGGAGCGGAGCTGGCTCCGGCCGGTGTTGCGGCGCGACCCCGAGCTGGCCCATCCCTACCGTCGCCTGCTCGAGCCCGAGCTGGCCGGCCCCGGCCCGGCCGGCGCCCGGCCGGCCGCCGCCGGGCCCGACGCGCCCGTGATCGTCGAGCCGCTGAGCGAGCGTGAGCGCGAGGTGCTCGAGCACGTCTCGGCCATGGAGAGCACCGCCGAGATCGCGGCCGAGATGTACATCTCGGTGAATACCGTCAAGACCCATCTCAAGAGCATCAACCGCAAGCTGGCGGTGAGTCACCGGGGCCAGGCGGTGCGCCGGGCCAGGCAGTTCGGCCTGCTCTAGCCCGCGGCGGCGCGGTCGATGGCCCCCCGGATGACGGGCCCGGCCGCGGCGAGGCCGGCCGCGCCCTGCCCGGGCGGCAGGGCGACCAGCACGCCCGTGATCTCGTCGGGGGTCACGCCGTGGTCAAGCGCCGTCGCGACGGCCCGGTCGCAGGCGGCCTGGGAGCCGTCGGCGGCCACCAGCGCGGCCAGGCGGACCAGCGCGCCGGTTCTCGCGTCCAGCCCGGGCCGCTCGATGTGGCCGGCGTCAGCCCCGAGCTCGCTGAGGCTCACGATGTGCAGGGCGAATTCCTGGAACCGTTCCAGCAGCCCGTAGAGCTCGGATTCGTCGCGCACCGAGGCCATGACGCAGGTCCAGCCCCGGCAGTTCTCGATCAGCAGCCCGTCGAGGATGCCCGTCAGCAGGTGCTGGCACTCACCCCGAAGGATGATCCGGTACCGGCGGCGAGGGCCCGCGGGCGGGGTCATGGGCGTTCCTCCGGTGGGTCGGGGCTTGAAAAAGCTCACTTCCCTGGTCGGCTGTTGCTACACGTCTGTACGCAACCGTTTGTACGCAACGACCGGGTGAGAAATTCTCACCCGCCCGGATGGTTCACCCGGGTGAGCTGGCGCCGTCCCGGTTGCGCGCTAGATCCCCAGCTGCTTGCCTTGCTCGACCGCGTCGCGCCGGGTGGACACTCCGAGCTTGCGGTAGATCGCCTGCGTATGGGTCTTGACCGTGTTCGCCGACACGTACAGCTCCTGCCCGATCTCGCGCAGCGACAGCGAGCTGCCGAGCAGCCGCAGCACCGCCACCTCCCGCTCGGTGAGCGGCTCGGCCAGCGACGCGACCCGCGGCCGCCCCGCGATCCGCCGGTCGAGTTCCGCCAGCCGGGCCGCCACCGCCTCCGTGCCGTCCGGCAACGCGGTCAGCACGTCCTTCGCCTCGGCCGCCAGTTCCGCGGCGCCGGCCCGGTCCCCCAGGTCGAGCCGCACCCGGGCCAGCAGCAGCAGGAGTTCGAGCGTGGGCCACGGGCTGATTCCGAAGAGCCTGCGGCGCGATTCCAGGACCGGCTCGAGCTCGCTGCGGGCCTGGAGGAGCTGGCCCCGCGCGGCGTAGACCGTGCCCATCGCGATGTGGGCCAGGCCGCTCTGCGGCACCGCGGCGAAGCCGCTACGGGTCGCGAGCACGGTCGCCGCCTGCGCGAACTCCTGTGCCTTCGACTGCCGGCCCAGCTCGACCGCGACCAGGGCCATCCCGGACAGGGCGAACATCCTGATCACCGGGATGGACGACTCGCTCTGCACCGCCTCCTCCAGCGGCCCCGCCGCTGCCGCGGGATCACCGGACAGGTACCGGCTCAGGCCCAGCGCGGTCCTCGCCGCGGCGTACCAGGGTGAAGCGGGGTCGCATTCGAGGTCGGTGGCGGCGGCCGCCGACTCCCGCATCACCCGCAGGCCGTCGAACCCGAACACCCCCCGCAGCAGCGCGGCCGAGGACTGCAGGGACCGCATCCCGTCGGGCAGCGGCTCATCGCGGCGGCCCGCCTCGATGAGCGGGAGCCAGCGCCGCACGGTTTCCCGGTCGCCGGTGAGAGCCGCGGCCCAGGCCGCGCAGTGCGCGGCCAGCGGGTGGGCGGCGATCCGGTCGTCACCGAGCGAGCTCATCCATCCGCGCACCGTCGCCGTGCGGCCGATGTCGAGGTAGGAGTACCAGCAGCGCGCGATCTCCTCGACGGCCCCGGCGGTGTCGCCCGCCGCCAGCGCGTGGCTGACCGCCTCCTCGGGCGAGCCGGACTGCTGGTACCAGGCGCTCGCCCGCTGGTGCAGGGAGCGCACGCTGTCCGGTTCGGTCACGGCGAGCTGGCTGCGCAGGAGCTGAGCGAACAGGTGGTGATAGCGGTACCACTGCCGGTTGTCGTCCAGCGGGACCAGGAACAGGTTCTCCCGCTCCAGCGTCTCGATGATGTCCGCGGCGCCGGCCGAGCCGGTGACGGCGTCACACAGCGGGGCACAGAACCGGGCGAGGATGGAGGTGCGCGCCAGGAACTGGCGGATCTCGCGCGGCTGCCGGCTGAGCACCTCGTCGGCCAGGAAATCGACGACGAACCGGTTATCGCCGGTGAACTCGCGCACGAAGGCGTGCGGCGACGGATGACCCCGCAGCGAGAGCGCGGCCAGGTACACCCCGGCCGGCCATCCTTCGGTGCGCTCCATGAGGTCGGCCACGTCAGGCTCGCTGAGCTCGACATCGGACACGGCCCGCACGAGCGCGGCCGCCTCCGGCGCCGCGAAGCGCAGCTCGCGCGCGCGGATCTCGACCATCTCCCCGGCCGTCCGCAGCCGGGCCAGCGGCAGCGGCGGGTCCGCCCTGGTGATGAGCACGATCTGCGCCGACGGCGGCAGGTGCTGCAGCAGGAACTCGACCTGCTCGTGACAGCGGCGTTCCTTGATCACGTGGTAGTCGTCCAGGACCAGGACCACCGGGGCCGCGAGCGCGGCCAGTTCGTTGGCGAGGATGGGGAGCACCGTGGCGGTGATGTCCGGGGATTGCGCCCTGAGTTCGGCCACCACGCCCTCGACGCCGAGCTGCGGGCAGGCCCGTTGCAGGGCGGTCAGGACATACCACCACAGCCGGGCGGGATCATCATCGCCGCGGTCGAGCGAGACCCAGGCGAACGGCCGGTTCTCCAAGGCGCTGGACCGCCACTGGGCCACGAGCGTCGTCTTGCCGAAGCCGGCGGGGGCGTCGACGAGCACCAGCCGGACGGAGGTGCGGGCCAGGTATCCGGTGAGCCCGGGGCGTTCCATCCACTCCGGGCGCGGGTTCGGGGCGTGCAGCTTGGTCTCGATCGGCACGTCGAGGCCGACGCGTGCCCGCGGCAGCGCGGGAACGGCGCCCAGATGGCGTCCAGATCGCTCTTCGCCCTCCGGGCTCGTGCCGCGCTGCACCTACCTGAGCTTAATAAACGCACTTGATCATGGCTAGGAGCGGGGTGGGCTGCTCCGGCCGGCCCCCGCGGGCCACCCGGGCCCGCGCCCGTGAAGCCCCCCGGCCGGGCCCGCGGGTCACCCGTGCCGGGCGAGGCATCGCCCCTGGTTCCGGGCCATCGTTAAGCTCGGAGAAGGAGGTGGCAATCACCGTGACCATCGGCGGCAGCATCGCGCTCATCGTCATCGGCGCCATTCTTAAGTGGGGCATCACCTGGCATCCCGCGCACGTGGACCTGCAGATCATCGGCGTGATCCTGATGATCGCCGGCGTGGCCGGACTGATCATTTCCGTCACGTTCCAGGTCATGCGCCGCCGCCAGCGCGCTTCGGCCCAGGTCTACGAGGAGCGCCGTTACACGCAGCCACCCCCCTGACCTGCACCGCTCGTATCACCCGTGGCAGGTGGGGCCGGGCCGTCACCGGCCTGGTGAACTGGGCGGAAGCCGGCAGGAACCAGGACGCCCTGCACGGCCAGAGCGCCGGGTAACGCCGGGGATCAGAAGGGTAACAAATGTCAGGAACATTCTGGGGGATAGGGCTGGGCATCCTGTACCTGGTCCTGCTGTGCACGCTGGCCGTGATGAGCTTCCGCAAGGGGCACTGGGTCCTGGGCCTGATCGGCTTCATCTTCCCGGTCCTGTGGCTCATCGGGGCGATCCTGCCCGCGAAGCGGTACCGCCGGGCCTGAACTCCCGGAGGTCACCCCGTAAAGGTGAACCGCTGGCGCCCCGCCCGGCGCGAAGATGGACCAATGGCCATGCGAGATGACCCGCCGAGGCCGGGCGGGCCCGACACGCCAGCCCCGTCGGCGGCTCCGCCGGCCGCGACGACTCCGCCGGCTGCGGCCGCTCCGGGGGCCGCGGCCGCCCCGTCCGGCGGCTTGCCGGACCCGGCGGCGATGCTGCGCAGCCGGGCCTACGTCAGGCTGCTGATCGTAGCGGCGATCCTGGGCGTGCCGATCTCCGCGGCCGCCTACGGGTTCCTGGCGCTGGTCAGCTACCTGCAGAAGGAGCTGTTCACCCACCTGCCGCACGGGCTCGGTTTTTGCTACCGCGCCGGCCTGGTGGCCGCTGCCGATGCTGCTCATCGGCGGCGTGCTCACCGCCCTGGCCATCCGGTACCTGCCGGGCACCGGCGGGGCGTCGCCGGCGGCCGGCTTCGCCGTACACCCCCCGCCGACCCCTATCCAGCTGCCCGGCGTCATCTGTGCGGCGCTGGCGTCGCTGGCGTTCGGCGCCGTGATCGGCCCGGAGATGCCGCTGATCGCGCTGGGCAGCGGCCTGGCGGTGCTGGCCACCAAGGCGGCCCGGCGGCGGCCGGTGCCGCCGCAGGGGGTGGCGGTGCTGGGGGCGGCCGGGAGCTTCGCGGCCATCAGCACGCTGCTGGGATCGCCCATCACCGGCGCGTTCTTGCTGATGGAGGCGTCCGGGCTGGGCGGGCCGACGCTGAGCCTGCTGCTGGTGCCCGGGCTGCTGGCGTCCGGGGTGGGCGCGCTGATCTTCGTCGGCCTGGACAGCCTGACCGGGCTGGGCACGTTCTCGCTGGCCATCCCCAGCCTGCCGCCCTACGCCCGGCCCGACGTGGCCCAGTTCGGCTGGGCGATCGTGATCGGGCTGGTCGCCGCGCTGCTCGGCCCGGCGATCTTGTGGCTGTCGATGTCGCTGCACCGCTACGCCGAGAAGCGGATCATGATCGTGCTCCCGCTGGCCGGCCTGGCCGTCGCGTTGCTCACGATCATTTACACCGAGGTCACCGGCAAGCCGTCGTCCGACATGCTGTTTTCCGGACAGAACGACATCGGACCGCTGATCCAGCACGCCGCCAGCTACTCGGTGGGGGCGCTGCTGCTGCTGCTGGTGTGTAAGAGCGTCGCCTACGGCGTATCGATCAGCAGCTTCCGCGGCGGTCCGATCTTCCCGTCGCTGTTCGTCGGCGCGACCATCGGCGTCGCCATGTCCCACCTGCCCGGCCTGCCGCTGGTGGCCGGGGTCGCCATGGGCATCGGCGCGATGACCGCGGCGGTGATGAAGCTGCCGCTGACCGCGGTCCTGCTCGCCAGCCTGCTGATGCTCTCCGACGCCGCTAAGGTCATGCCTCTGGTGATCGTCGCCGTGGTCGTCGCCTACGTCGCCGTCGCCCACGTCACGCCCCGGCTGACGGCGCGGCCCAAGGGAAGCGAGCCGGCGGGTCAGGCGACGAGCACGTAGAGGCTCTTGCCCGCCAGCCAGAGCCCCAGCAGCAGGAAGACCACGACCAGCACCTGGTCGGTGTGCGTGTCCAGCCAGGCCCGCAGCCTCCGCAGCCGGATCTCGGCCGCGGCGGGCGTGAACGTTGCGTAGAGCTCCAGGTACAGGAAGCTGGACGTGGCCAGCAGGCAGAAGCCGAACAGCACCAGCCAGTCGGCCGCGGTGTCCAGCTTGGCCTGGACGACGGTGGCGGCGCCCGCCGCCACCAGCGTCCAGGGCTGCAAGAACGCGGCCAGCCCGGCGCAGGCCAGCAGCGAGAGCCGGTCCAGCCGCGCCATCCAGGTCGGCGGCTTGCGGGGGCGGCCCCGCCGGCGCCACTCGAACACGGCGAGCAGGATCAGCACCAGGCCCACCGTGAGCTTGACGGCGACGGCGGCGGTCGACGGCGCGGTGTTCGGTGCGGGCGGCTGGCCCCCGGTGACCAGCAGCACCGCGGCGATCACCACGACCAGGCAGGCCAGCCAGCCCAGGATGAAGGCCAGGCCCTTCCTGGTGCCCTTCTCGGCCCCCAGGATCAGGATGAAGGCCGTGATCGGGAACGGCTCGAGCGTGATCCCCAGGCCGATCAGCAGCAGATCGACTACCACCCGCACCACTCCCGTATCGGCGGCGCGAGCAGCGTAGCAGGCTCGCCCGGACTAGGTCAGATTCACACGCCCTGCTCGGCCATGATCCGCCCTGACTTGACCGCGTCGACCAGAGCGTCATGATCTTTCTCGTTCTGGTCGGCGTAGGCCACCGCGAACTGGGCGATGGCCTTGTCGAAGACGTCCGAGTTGCCGAGGTAGGAGGCGATCGCGATCCGGTCGCCGGACCGGGCGTGCGCCCGGGCCAGGGTCCAGCCGCAGAGCTGGCCGTACATCCGCATGCCCGGCCGGGACCATGGTCGAGATGTCCAGGGAGAACTTCCAGTCCCGTAGCTGGCGGACGTAGAAGTCGCGATCCCTGCCGTCGAGTCCGGCCACGATGTGCACCCAGCCGAGGAAGATGTCGCTGGCGGCCTGCATCAGCCGCTGCCCCGCGACCACCCGCTGGCCCTGGTTGGCGTACTTGCTGGTCCCGACGAACCGGCTGAGCACCGACTCCTCGGCCTCCTTGACCTGCAGGAACAGCGGGTCGGAGTCGTCCCGGCCGAGCATCAGGACGATCCAGCAGCGGGTCCCGACGCTGCCGACGCCCACGACCTTGCGGGCCAGGTCGCAATAGTCGTACTGCTCGAGCAGGTACCTGCGGTCGGTCTCCAGCGTGCGCCGGTACTTCGCGATCAGGTCGGTGACCTGCGACAGGAAGGTCGCCAGTCCTGCTGGGACTCGGCCAGCTGCTCGGCCGGGACCAGCAGCGGCGGGTCGGCGATGATCCGCATCTGGCCGTCCACCATGTGGGTCAGCTTGGCCACCTCCTGCATGCTGTCCCGGGTCCGCGCCTTGGCTATGCCCTTGTCCAGCACCTTGCGCTGGCGCGCCTTCATCTCGGTGTCGAGCTCGGCCCGCAGCTGATCGATGTCGGCGCGCGCGTACCAGACGTCCAGGTTGGTCATGCCGGCGAAGCTCCGCATCGCCTGCCGGTAGCTGGTGACGGCCGCCGTGACGATGTCGCGGCGCTCCTTGTCGGCGAACCCGTTGTCGCGCCCGGCCACCTCCAGGCTGGCGGCCAGCCGCTTGACGTCCCACTCCCAGGGGCCGGGCAGGGTCTCGTCGAAGTCGTTGACGTCGAAGACCAGGCGGCGGTCGGGCGAGCCGAAGATGCCGAAGTTGGACAGGTGCGCGTCGCCGCAGGCCTGCACGGCCAGCCCGGACGCCGGCGTGGTGGCCAGGTCGCTGGCCATCGGCAGGGCCGCCCCGCGGTAGTACGTGAACGGCGAGACCATCATCCGGCCGTACCGGACCGGCACCAGCTCCGGCAGCCGCGTCTTGCCCTGCTCCTCCAGCAGCGCGATCGGGTCGGGCCGGTCCTTCGGCCGGTTCGAACTGCGCGTGGCTGGTGCGGGGTACCTCGGCCCGGGCCATCTTGCCCCGGGCCGCCCGCTCGGCCGGGGTCAGGTGGCAGAGCGTCGTCTCCAGCTGGTACTTCAGCGCGTGTCGGGGCGGAGCCTCGGTCATCAGCGCGGTCATCATCGGCTCCTCTCTGGCGAACCCGGGCAGAGGGTTCGGTCACCGGACGGACGAAAAGGTTCACCGGCTATGCATGCGTCATTTCCCTTTTGTTGGCGTCGCGAAGCGCGTGCCGGAGCAGGAATGCCGCGATGATCTCGAAGATGCCCATGACGATGAACCAGATTCCGAGCAGCGCGGCGAGCACGTCCAGCGAGGAGGCCGGGGCGGACACCACCACGATCCCGGCGATGAGGCTGACCACGCCGAAGATGATCCACCAGGCCCTTCCCTCGCGGACGCCGCCGGAGATCCCCCCGATCAGCGCGGTGAGCCCCTGCACGATCCAGGTGAGGCCGATCACCAGGCCGATGATCGACCTGGTCAGGTGCAGGTGGCGGATCAGGAGGACGCCGATGACGATGAACAGCAGGCCGGCGATGCCGAGCCAGACCCGGTGCCGTTCCCTCGGGTCGAACACCCGGATCAGGTGGAAGATCCCCGAGAGGATCATCAGGATGCCGAGCAGGACCGCGAGCACGTTCAGCGAGGTGGTCGGGTGGAAGGCCACGATGAGCCCGAGGATCAGGGTCACCACGCCCACGAACAGGGCGGCCTGCCACGAGCCGGCCAGCATGCCCACCGCGGTGGGCTCGTCGTCGTCGTAGTCGTCGGCGGCCATGGACGCTCCTTGTCTTTGAGCCCTTTCATCCTCCTCAAGGCTGCTCACATGCTCTGAGCCCGAGGCCGGCGGATGAAAAGGTTCACTCCTGATCTTGTTCCGGGCGCGGCCATCCGGCGAGCCAGCCCGGCGGGCCCCCGCGTCCGTTGTTGCTGATGCTCGGTTCGCGACCTGCGCTTGTCCTCACCCGGCACGGGTGATAGCGATCTTCTTACCGCGACCGCGAGAATCGGAGCATGCCCGGCAGCCCTGCGTCCCAGCCTCAGCTCAAGAACATGACCCCGATCCCGGGCGGCACGTTCTGGATGGGCTCGGCCGACTTCTACCCCGAGGAGCGCCCGGTGCACCAGGTCACCGTGGACGGCTTCTGGATGGACACCCGCCCGGTGACCGTGGAGGAGTTCCGGCGCTTCGTCAAGGCCACCGGCTACGTGACCGTGGCCGAGCGCCCGCTCGACCCGGCCGATTACCCCGACGCCGACCCCGCCCTGCTGGTGCCGGGGTCGCTGGTCTTCCAGCCCACCGCGGGCCCGGTGGACCTGCGCGACTACCGCAACTGGTGGGCGTACGTACCGGGCGCCGACTGGCGCCACCCCGCGGGCCGGGGCAGCGGCACCCGGGGCCGGGAGCGGCACCCGGTAACCCAGGTCGCCTACGCCGACGCCGAGGCCTACGCCGCGTGGGCCGGCCAGGAACTGCCCACGGAGGCGGAATGGGAGTACGCGGCGCGCGGCGGCCTGGACCGCGCGGTCTACGCGTGGGGGGATGAGTTCGCGCCCGGCGGCCAGATGATGGCCAACACCTGGCAGGGCCAGTTTCCCTGGCAGAACCTGCTCACCGACGGGTTCGCGGGAACCTCGCCGGCCGGCTCCTTTCCCGCGAACGGCTACGGCCTGTACGACATGACCGGCAACGTGTGGGAATGGACGTGTGACTACTTCATCCCGCGCCACGCGTCCCCGGCCGCCGGCGCCTGCTGCGCGCCGCATAATCCCCGGGTGAGCTCACCGGCTCCGGGAGTCGTGATCGCCGGGCCGGGCGGACACCTGCCGCGCAAGGTCATCAAGGGCGGCTCGCACCTGTGCGCGCCCAGCTACTGCCTGCGCTACCGGCCGGCGGCCCGGCAGAGCGAGACAACCGACACGGCCACCGGCCACCTCGGCTTCCGCTGCGTCGTCCGCGACGGGAGCAAGATCCCCCCGGACGGGTGAAGCCCGGCGGCCCCCGCGGGCACGATCCTGCTGCCCACCAGAAGTGAGCCTTTTTCATCCGCCGACCTCGGGTCAGAGTAGGGTGGGCGGCCCAGAGGAGGATGAAAAGGCTGAGTTTCCATAACGCGAACGCGCGGAGAGGACCGGGCATGCGGCGCCTGACGAAGAGCGTGGTCCTTTTGGTAGCGGCCCTGGCCGTTGGGTTGCTGGCGGTTGGCTGCGGTGCTGCCAGCAGTATCAGCAGCGCGATCCGGAGCGCGGCCCCCAGCGTCACCCTGCCGACCCTGCCGACCGGGCCCACGACCGGCCCGACGGCCCCGCCCACCACCGAGGCGCCGACGACCGAGGCCCCGACCACCGCCGCGCCGACCACGGCCGCCCCGAGCGTTGCCCCGTCGCCGGCCGCCTCGACCACCTCGTCGCTGCTGTGGCTGTGGATCCTCATCGCCGGGGTCGTGATCATCGGCATCATCATCCTGGTGATGATCTTCCGCTCGGCCGGGCGCAAACGCGCCGCGGTCGCGGGCGACTGGCGGCAGCAGACCATCGACGCGTACGCGCAGGGATCGGCTCTCTACGACGCGATGAACGTCGCCGAGCGGCCCGGCGCGCTGGCCGCCGACGACAGCGGCGCCCGGTGGGCCGACATCCAGCGCCGCGCGGACGACCTGGCCCAGAGGCTGTACGCGATGCGCGAGTCAGCCCCGGACGAGGACGAGCGGGCCCGGGTGGCCGACACGCTCGGGGCGCTGCAGGCGGTCCGTTCGGCCATGGACGCCGAGCGAGCGCCCGGGGGGGCCGACCCCCGCCAGGCCGAGGTGGTCCGCGGCCGGCTGTACGCCTTCGATGCCGCCCTGCGGACGCTCCGCCCGCCCGACCCGACCACGCGGTACTGAGCCGCAGGCTCGTTACTCCCGGGCGAGCATGGCCTCGGCCTGGCGCTCGAGGTCGAGGTAGGGCTGGCCGCTGACGTCGATCGCGACCCGCTTGACCGTGCCGCCGGTGAACCGGTACGGCCGCTCGCCGGGGTAGTCGTCGGTGACCGCCGAACCGCGCGCCGTGGGCGAACAGCACGCCCTGGGCGCCGGGCGCGGGGATGTCGACCTGGGCCCCGATGGTGTAAGAGCGGTTGTGGATGTTCACCGACTGCTGCTCGGGCACGTCGGCAGTATCGGGGTAGTAGACGTAACGGTCGCGAGAACCCTCTCCGTCTGGATCGTGGCATGCCAATCTGGCCTGCCCGCGCCCTGGCGCGGACAGGCAGCACACAGCTGTCGAGCCGCCCTGCCCTGGTGGCGGCTAGTTGTGGTCAGGTACCGAGCAGCTTGGCCTTGGCCGCGGTGAACTCATCGTCGGTCAGCGCGCCCTGGTCGTGCAGGGTGGCGAGCTGGCTGAGCTGGTCGTAGATCGACGGCGCCGCCGGGGGCGCCGCAGGGGGCGGAGCCTGCTGGTACTGCGGCGGAGCCTGCTGGTACTGCTGGTCCGGCGGGGCCTGCTGCTGCGCCTCAAGGTCTGAGATGCGCTGGTCCTGCTGGTCCTGGTAGGCGGCCTGCTCGTTCGATTTGTTGGCCATGTGCTTGCCCGCGATGTACGCGCCGCCGCCGACCGCAGCCGCGCGCAGCAATGGGCGTCGTCGTCTCAACATGAATGCCTCCTACGTTTGCTTCCGGCTGTGCTGGGTCAGGCCGACTACTACTCCGCGCCTTCGGGCAGGGCCAGGCCCATGGCGATCATGATCTCCGGCGCGGCTGCTACCACCCTCGGGCCGCCGACCTGCGGGGCGATGGCCTTCAGCACGCCCAGGAGGTCTTCCGGCGTGCACCCGGCGTCCAGCGCGTTGGCCACCTGCCAGAGGTAGGAGGTGGGCGGGGCGTCGAGCGCGATGAGAGCAGCGATCTTGACGAGCGAGAAGCTGCGCGGATCCAGGCCGCTCCTCTGCTGCCAGTCGGCCCGGGCCTCCAGGCCCTCCAGCAGCAGGTCCGGATCGCTCAGGGCCAGTCCGGCCAGCGCCTCCCTGGTACCGTCGCCGACCTCGACCTTGGTGGGCATGTTCATGGTCAGAATCCCTCTCTCGGTTGATCCGGTCGATCCGCGGGCGGAAGGCTGATATTCCAATCCACCCTGGGGCTTAACTATTACCGCTCCGCGGTCGGCTGGGGTCACCCACGGAGGATGGTTCTGCGGGCTGCGGGCCAGGCCCGGAGCGGTCCGGTGAGCCGTTCACGCTGGCCTGCCCGCGGGCGCTGGCCGCGTCGGCGATCGGCTCGGCCTGGCGGGCCAGGAACCGGAGCTGGGCGGCTCGCGCGTCCCAGGCGTAGACGACGGCGGTCCCGGCGATGAGGTCGTACACGGCCCGGTGCTCGCGCTGCACGAGGATGCCCAGGAACCCCAGGCCGAGGGTCAGGAAGCCGAGCGGGAACGTCAGCGAGCGCACCCAGCCGCGCCAGGGCTCCAGTCTCGTGCCGTCGGCCTGGACGACGCGAACGCCCAGCAGCGTCATGCCGAGCGTGCTGCCGTCGGCCGCCCACTGAAAGCCGAAGTAAACGAACTGCCAGAGGACGTAGATGATGATCACGAAGATGCTGCCGTGGTGGTAGGAAATCCCCCGGCCGGTGAAGATCGACGCCACGAAAGAGATGCCCGTCAGGGCCAGCTCGAAGACGACCGAGCTGACAATGAGGTCGATCAGGTACGCCGCGAGGCGCGATGCCGAGCCCGCGTAGTGGCCCTGCGCGCTTACCCAGCGGCCCGGGTGCGTACGAACGCTCACAGTTGCGCCTCCGCGTCCAGCAGTGCCCGCGGGGCCAGCGGCCCCGGGTCCTTGCGCCGCAGCAGGCGCATCACCCAGCGGTCGATGCGCTGGTCTAGCCCGACGGCGCCGCTGCGCGCCGCATCCAGGGCTTCGGTGGCTATGCCCCCGGTCGACCTGGCGATGATGGCGCCGAGGTCGGTCTGCTCGACGAGCCTTTCCATGTCGATGCGGCCCACGACGTCGTTGAGGTCGACACGGTCCAGCAGCGCGTCCATGTCGACTTGCTCCAGCAGCTCGTTGAGGTCGACCTGCTTGAGCAGCGCGTTGAGGTCCACCTCCTTGAGCGGCGCGTTGAGGTCGACCTCCTTGAGCGGCGCGTTGAGGTCGACGTCCTTGATCAGCGCGTTGAGGTCGACCTCCTTGAGCGGCGCGTTGAGGTCGACCTGCCGCAGCAGCGCGTTGAGGTCCACCTCCCTGAGTGGCGTGTTGAGGTCGACCCGCCCTATTAGCGCGTTGAGGTCCACCGTCTGGAGCAGCGCGTTGATGTCGATGGCCTGGAGGACGAGGTCGATGACCCGCTCCGCGGCGCGCTGGGCCAGCGCTTCGGCCGAGACGGTCACGCCCCTGCGCGCCGAGCGCAGCCGGTCTAGTGGTTCCACGAGATCAGTATGGCCGCCCCGCTGGGCCTGCGGGAATCATCCGGCGCGGGTGAAGCCGGGCGAGTGGCCGCCGCCGGGCACGTCACTTGATCACCGTGAGGCCGTAGATCCCGTTGCCGACCATGATCAATCCAACCACGATCAAGACCACGATGGCTATGGCTCGGCCGTGCGCGCGCAGCCAGCCGTTGAAGGCGTTCAGGTAGCGGGTGGTCCGGTTCGGGAAGATGATGTGCATCACGATCGGCAGCCAGACCAGCAGCACGTTGATGACCACGACGATGATGATCGCCAGGGCGGTTTCGAAGTCGCTGGCATTGGAAGTCGCGATCACCTGGAGTGCGGCCAGGAACGTCACGCCCGGGGCGAAGATCAAGAGGCCGGCCACGAACGCGCTCCACGGCACCGGGTTGGCGACCAGCTTGTTCACGATCCCCGACGCCGGCTTGTCTGGATCGGGCGGCTTCGGCTTGCGCCGCGCGATCACCAGGGCGACTAGCAGCAGCAGGATGCCCAGGCCCAGCCGCAGCCCGTAACGGGGGGTGTGCTCGTCGGGGCGGCTCAGGCTGGCGGCGCGCAGCACGACCAGGATCACCACGCCCGTGACCAGGCTCATGGCCACCGCGCCGATCAGGTAGAACGTGGCGGTCAGCCGGGGCCGGGCCGAGCCCAGGTACACCGCGGCGACCAGCAGCGCGGTCGGGGACAGCGCCGCCAGCAGCGCCAGTCCGGCCGCCTGTACCAGCACCGGACGGCCTACCCGTGGCGAGGCTGCGGGTCACCCGCACCGGGCCGGGCGATGTCCTGGTCACGGCTGGCTCGCCGCCTCGGGCCGGGCCGGCGGCCCGCCGATCAGCTCGATCAGCCCCAGCAGCACCAGCAACAGCACGGCGAGCCAGATGACGACCGGGGCGGTGGGCCGGCCCCAGAACACGAACAGCAGTGCGACCAGGGCCACCACGCCGATGCGCAGCGCGTGCCGGTGCGCATAGGTCCACCGGCCCACCGGTCCGGTCGTCACGCCCTCGCGTTCCCCGAACCCGCGGATCCAGGCGAATCCCGACTTGACGGCTTCCCGGCTCCGTACCGCGGTCACTGACGGCCCGCTGAAGAACGCGCCGATCGCGACCACCAGGCCGACCACCAGCAGGGTGCGCAGTGCATCCTTGATGAACCGCACGAAGGTGTCGAAGATGACGGCCGCGGCGTTGCTGGGCAGCACGTTGTTCGGGACGGTATTGAGGTAGATGCCGCGGAAGATCAGCAGGCCCAGGCCCAGCACGAGCATGGACACGGCGAATCCCAGTCCCGCGCCGATCAGGGCACGCCGGTGGCCCCGGGCGATGTACACCCCGGCGGCGAGCAGCAGCAGGCTCAGGATCGGCAGCACGATCTTCAGGTCGTTGATGAGCCGGTACAGGGTCTGCGCCCGGACCAGGTCCTTCGACGAGAACAGCGCCAGGGTGGGGTGGATCGGCGGCAGGCTGTTGATGATCGTGAACCCGCGCGCGGCCAGCGCCTTCTTGACGATGGCGACGAACGGGGCCAGGTTGATGACCACCTGCCCGTTGCTCACGCTGACCGCGCCGTTGCCCTGTCCGGACAGGGCCTTCACCAGTTCGGCGTGGGCCGTGGTATTGACCTGGATCCAGGTGTTGGCGAACTGCTGGCTGGTCACGATCTTGCTGACCTGGCTATGGATGAACCCGGCCACCGAGCTGGCTATCGCCGGGCCGAAGGTCTTCAGCAGGGTGCCGACCCGGGGCAGGCCCTTGCTGGTGAGCAGGTCGGCGGCCTGGTTGGTGTAGCCCGTGATGTTGAGGTGGCTGGTGATCGCGACGGTGACCTTGTCGGTCAGTGCGCCCTGCACCGCCGGGTCGTGGATCAGCGGCTCGATGTTCGCGATGTAGCGGTCGGTGTCGGAGACCTGGTTGGCCGTCCACACCGCGACCACCGAGATCGGGGCGAGTATGCAGCCGATCACGATCAGCACCGCGGAGACCGGGGCCGCGCCAGCCCGCCCGGCGCCGCCGGGCGCCGGCGACGACGGCGGCCTCCTGGCCGCGCAAGTCGGCCTCCCGCTCGCGCAAGTCGGTCTCCCGGCTGCGCAACTCGGTCACCTCGGCCCGCAGGCGCGTCAGCTCAGCCCGTTCGTCCTGGGTGAGGCCGGAGGATCCCTGGTCCGGACCGAGGTCCGTGGATCCGGGGCCCGGCGTTTCCGGTTTCGGGTTTCCGAGTCGGCGGCGGCCGGGGTTTCCGGCTTCGGCGTCCTCCGCCTCGGTGCCCCCCGCTTCGGGGTTTCCGAGTCCGCGGCTGCGGGGGTTTCCGGCGTCTGGGTTTCCGAGTCCGCGGCCGCGGGGGTTTCCGGCGTCGGCGTTCCGGAGTCCGGTGGTTCCGAGCCAGGCGTTCCGGAGTCCGGCGTTCCCGAGTCCGCGGCTCCGGCTACGGGTCTCAGCTCATTACCCGCGTCAGACAAGGTCACCTCCTGCAGGCTCCCGCGCCCGGCGCGGCTACTGGCACGGCAAATCGTCGCGCAGGCTTCGTCCTCGCATCCAACCACGTTTCTCCGAGCAGCCGGACTGCACCTCACCCGGCCCGGGTGAGTCGGCGCGGGACGCATCGCAGACGACCGGTCACTTCGTCTGGGCGAGTGGCTGATGTCTTTTCATCCGCCGACCTCGGGCTCAGAGCGTGCGGGCAGCCATGGGAGGATGAAGAAGGCTCACTATGGCGGCGGCCGGCGCAGGTAGGGCAAGCTAAGAAAGCGAAGCCCGCGCCGTGCGGGTATCCAGCCCGCGCGGTGCGGGTATTCGGCCCGCGCGGTCGCGAGGCGGTGGCTGACGAAAACGGAGGAGGCTGTCATGACCATCGGCGGGAGCATCGCGCTGATCGTTGCCGGCGCCATCCTGCGCTGGGCCATTACCTGGAACTCCGCCTACGTTGATATCAAGGCCATCGGCCTGATCTTGCTCATCGCGGGCGTGGTCTGCCTCGGCATCTCCATCTGGCTCCTGGTCGCCCGGCGGCGGCGCCGGGCCTCGGCCGAGGTGTACGAGCAGCGCCGCTATGTCGAGCCGCCCCGGTGACCTGAGCGGCGAACGCGGATCGGACCCGGGTCAGCGATGTCCCGACGCCGCTGCCGGGGAGGCCGGGGCCAGATCCTGCGGCGCGGTCCGCGACAGCGCGGTGACCCCGGCAGCCAGCACGGCGAAGGACAGGACAGCGATGGTGATCCTCGCCGGGCTGTCGGTGAAGCGCTCGTCGAACAGCCAGACGCTCAAGGCGATGCTGGCCAGCGGGTTGATGATAACCAGCAGCGGCTGCGACACGCTCAGCGGCCCGACGTGCAGCGCGGACTGCTCGAGCAGCGTGCCGGCCGCTCGCGGCGGCCGCCAGCGCGTACACCGGCCAGCGGGTGAGCGTGCCGGCGATGCCGAACGCGGCGAGCGTGTCGGTCGCCGACTTGATGAACACCGCCATCAGGGCCCACGCCAGCGCGCCCGCCACCGCGAACGCCGCGGCCCGGCGCACCGGTGAGCCCCGCATCCCGGCCGCCGCGGCGGCGGCGATGGCCCCGCCGAACACCAGCAGGGCGGACAGCCATTGCGCGGTCTCGGGTGAGGGCTTCCCGCCGGTCGGCTCGGCCACCGTGAGGAACACGGCGAGGGCCACGCAGACGACCAGCACCGAGACCCACGCCGCCCGGGCGATGGCCTGGCGGATCCACACCCGCCGCAGCATCAGGACGAAGACCAGCTCGGTGACCAGGAGCGGCTGGACTATCGACAGCTCGCCGTCGTGCAGGGCGAGGGCCTGGAACACGAACCCGCCCACCGCGGCGATCCAGCCGAGCAGCCACAGCGGCTGCCGGAACAGGTAGCCGACCAGCTGCCAGCCCTTCTCCCGCTTCGGAGCGGCGATGCTCGCCTTGTGCTGCGTCATGACGTTGACCGCGTTGGAGAACGAGGCGGCCAGGGCGAACACGACGGTGAGGATCATGGCCCCGCTCCTCGCCCGGCGATCACGGCGTCAGGTCCGGGACTCGGCGAGGTGCATCCGGATGACGGAGTCGAAGTCGGGGTCCGGGGTCAGGCCGAGCCGGGCCGCCCGCTCCGAGCGGACCGTGCCGGGCCAGGTGGCGAACATCCTGGCCACCGCCGGATCGGGAACCCAGTCGATCAGCGCGCTCACCTCCGGCCCGGCGACTCGTTCCAGCGCGGCGGCCATGCCGCCCACGGTCATGGTGAGCGCGGGCAGGTTGACCGCGGTGCGGCCGCCCCAGGCCTGGTCGGAGGACGTGGCCGCGCAGAGCAGCCCGCCGATGGCCTTGGTCGGCGAGGCCAGCGCCACCTTGGTCTGCGGGGCGACCGGGCAGGTCGCGCGCTGGCCGGCCAGCGGCTCGCGGATGATCCCCGACAGGAAGCCCGATGCCGCCGCATTGGGGCGCCCGGGGCGCACGGTGACGGTCATCAGGCGGATGGCCCTCCCGCGCAGGAAGCCCTTCCGGGTGTAGTCGGCCAGCAACTGCTCGCCGATGAACTTCTGCGTGCCGTAGCTGGTCTGCGGGTTCGGCAGGGTCTGGTCGTCTACGACCGCGGGGAGCGGGTGCTCCTCGGAGCCCCCGAAGACGGCGACGGAGCTCGAATACACCACGACGAGGCTGGTCCCGAGCGCGCGGCCCGCCGCGAGCAGCGACTCGGTGGCGTGCAGGTTAGCCCGCAGGCCCAGATCGAAGTCCGCCTCGCATTCCCCGCTGACCGCGGCGGCGAGATGGAAGATCACGTCGGCCCCGTCCAGCACGTCCCCGGCGCGCCCGGAGCCGAGCAGTTCGCCGAGGTCGCCGCGGACCGTGGTCACCCGCTCGTCCGCGGCCAGGTCCCCGGGCACCGGCGCCCGGTCGACCAGCGTCACCCGCGATAGCGGGCGCGCCCCGCCGCCTGCCACCTCCAGCGACCCCGCCGCCAGCAGGGTCCGGGCCAGGCGCGACCCCAGAAAGCCTTGCCGGTGACCACGACCCGCACCACCGCGCCTGCCTCTCCTGCCCCGAGACGTCGGATACCAGCGATCTTAGGCGCCACGCCCATCTCTATGCTCGGCGGTATGAGCGAGGATGCGCGGAGCCCGGCAGAGTATGCGTCCGAGATCGACGAGGCGCGAGAGCGACTGATCGCCTTCGCGGATGGCTGCACTGCCGAGCAGTGGAGCGCCGCGCCGCTGGACGGCGACCCCCGGCCGGTGGGCGTGGTCGTGGACCACGTCGCGCACGCCTACGAGTACCTGGCCGAGTGGATGCGCCAGATCCTCGACGGACAGACGGTGACGGTCAACAGCGACGTCGTGGACGCGCTCAACGCGGAGCATGCCATCCGGGCCGCGGCGGTGACCAGGGCCGAGGCGGTCGAGCACCTGCGCCGCAGCGGCACGGCCATCAGCCGGCTGGTAGCCCGGCCCGCTCCGCCGGGGACCTGCAGGACGGCGAGGGCCGGGTAGAGCGCCTCGCCCAGATCGCGATCCGGCACGCGGACGACCATCGCGCCGAGATCGAGGCCGCGCTAGCCGCCTCGGCCGGCCCGGCCCGGCCTGAGGGCGCCGACGCCGGGCGCCTGGTCCGCCCCCGAATCCGGTCACGACCGGAACGCGAAACGAGGAGTCCTAAACCGGTCAGCCTGCACATATCACGCGCTCGGTACTCACAATCCGGACATATGACCCCAGGAAACGACCGGAGTGCGTGAAAAATCGAAGATGATCACGAAAATGCGCCAGCCGGGCGGGGAGAGTGCTGGCCAGCCGGACGGGAGAGCACTGGCCGGTGGCGGGTGGGAGGGTGGAGGGCATGACAACAAGCCCAGTGCCCCGCAACGTAGCCGTCGAACGGATAGCCAGCGGCAAGTTCGAGGCCGTCAACAGCCGGGGCGGCCGGATCGCGTTCGGTACCGGCGGCGGCGGCGATTTCACGCCGACGGAACGGCTGCTCGCCGCGCTCGGCGGCTGCACCGCGATCGACGTCGACATCCTGACCTCGCGCCGGGCCGAGCCGGAGAGCTTCGAGGTGCTGGTCGACGCAACCAAGATCCGCGACGAGAACGGCAACCGGCTGACCGACATCGAGATCACCTTCCGGATCTCGTTTCCCGCCGGCGATCAGGGCGACGAGGCCCGGGCGATCCTGCCCGACGTGGTGAAGAAGTCGCACGACAAGCTCTGCACGGTCGGCCGCACCGTCGAGCTCGGCACGCACATCGCCACCCGGATCGAGTAGCCAGCGGCCAGGCGCCGGTCACCGGGTTGCCAGGCGTCTCGCCCCGGTTCGCCGAGATGTGGGCGGCGCACGAGTCGAGACCCGCCGGCCGGGCCGATCAAGGAGCGGGTCGACTACCCGCTGACCGGGCCCTGCTCGAGTTCGAACGCCAGATCCGCGACATACCCGAGACCGGCCGGCGGCTGATCGTCGACCGCGCCGCGCCCGGTCAGCCACCCAGGCCGCGTTCCGCCACCTCGCCTGGCGCTTCCGCCGCCGTACCCCGCCCGTAGCCCGGCCGCGGCGCTACGGGGTTCTTGTCGGCGTGCCCGGTTACGGGTGGTATCCTCCTGCAGGCCGGTGATGCCGCTGAGCGGCCCGGTGATCAGGAAGATGCGCGTGTCCTGGTCGGTCGCCAGGTAGGCCGCCAGCTTGTCCGGGCCGATGGCCACCGAGTGCATTGCGGACGCCGGGAAGACCGTGATGGACGCGCCCGGGATCACGTAGCCGGTCACGGTGGCCGTGGTGAAGTCGTAGTGCAGGTCGTCGAAGCCGCCACAGACCAGCGTGGCGGGATTGCCGGTCACGATCAGCGCGCCATCGGTCCCGGCCTTCACCGCGGTGAGATGCAGGAAGGTGTGCGCGGCCAGGGCGGCACAGTCGGCCGAAGCGGTCCCGCTAGGAGCGGGGGTGGGCGGGTCCGACGGGAACGCGGTCGGCGGGGCGCTGCTGGCCGGGGTGGTGGCCAGGCTGGACGCGGGCGTGGCGGGGGGCGCCGGAAGGCGCCGCGGCGGCGGTGTGGCCTAGGGGACCACACGCCGCGCCAGCAGCAGCGCCGCCAATGCCCCCGCGGGCCCGGTTATCAGCCGAGCACGCAGCATCGGTGCCTCCTTTTCACACGACTGTAAACATATGACCGGATAAGTCCGGCCAGGTATAGCTTCTGGCGAGCCGTGCTCAATCCGGTTCTGCGGTCCGCTGCTCCGGCGAGGGGTAAGAGGGATTATTGCCCTGCCCGCGCGGAACCCACGGGCGCCTGGGGGCCGGTCCGCAGCGTAGCCAGGGCCAGCGCGAGAGTGGCGGCGATCAGCAAACGTTGACCGCCAGCGCGCTCTGGAAACTTGTGGGTGAACGCCGCCGCGACGGCGCGGGCACCCGCCCCGTCCGCAAGACGCCGAACGCCCTGCGTCCCAGCCTGAACAGCCACTGATAGCGCCGGCGACGACCGCCTCCTGGCTGCGGCCTGCCAAGCCCGGTAGTCCTTCGGATCTGTCCGCGAAGCTGGTCCGGCGTGTCGGCCGTGAGGATCGAGATGCCCCCGCCGAGCTGGCGCGCCTGCCAGACGCCGTCGATGAAGTCGATCTTGTAGCGGTCCGTCCAGATCCGGCGGATGTCGTAGAGCGTCGTGGCGTCCGCGGCTGTCATGTGCTGCCGTGGATCTTCCATAGGATCTCGCAGACTCCCTCCTGGTAGGGGCCAGAGGACCGGAACTCCAGCCCGTCGCCGACCGGCATCCGTTTCATGATAGAGTACACCTCGGGTACACCGAGGTATTCCCGGATGGACGGCGGTCTTCCGGCGGGGACGATCACGGGATGTTGGATCATGATTCGCCCGTGCCGCTGCACGAGCAGTTGACCACGATCCTGCGGGACAGCATCAAGACCGGGAAGCTGACGGGCAGGGTGCCGTCGATCATGACCATCGCACAGGAGTACCAGGTCGGCCACAATCCGCGCAGCGGGCGTCGACCACGCTGCGCGATGAGGGCCTGATCGTCGCGGCCAGGGGCGCGGGTTCTACGTCAAGCGCTGGAGGACTCCCGGGGTTCGCGGGCGTGTAACCCCGGTAGGGCCTGGTCGGCTCAGGGCGCTCCGCTTACGGCGGCCAGCACCCGGCGCACGTCCATCAGGTGGTGCTCGCCCTCGTGCACCGTATGCCGGCGGATCGATATCACGTCCCGCTCGGTGGGCTCGGGCCAGGGGTAGACCAGGCGGCGGGCCCAGGCGGCCTCGTCCAGGCCGTCGAACACGGTGGCGCACAACTCGGCGGCCATGGCCAGCTGGCCCAGCACGTCGGGGAGGGCGTGCGCGTCATACCGGCACAGCGCCACCCGCTCGTCGCGGTTCATCCGGGCGACGCGGGGGTTGTCCTGTACCTGGGCGAGCACCGCGCGCTCCCGCTGGATCAGGAACACATCCCGGACATGGCAGGC
>CAVUYA010000037.1:0-57453 GCA_963745575.1 uncultured Actinomycetota bacterium
GGTCGTCAGGGAACTCGTCGGGCAGGACACGGCGCGATCCCCCGGCGGGCAGGCCCGGTTAGCGACTGAACCCGGGCCTCAGCCCTCCGGCGGGTCGCTGTCGATAATGATCGCTCCGCCGCGCCCCCAGCTGAGGTAGCGGTACGTCAGGTTGATCAGCGCGGAGATCCGGTTGCGGTTCCCGAGCAGGGTCACCAGGTGCAAGGCGAGCCAGGCCAGCCAGGCCAGCGTGCCGCGGATGCGCACGCCGTGCGGCAACTGGACGACCGCGGACCGGCGCCCGATGGTGGCCATGATCCCCTTGTCGTGGTAGGCGTAGCGGGCCGTGGGCCGCCCGGCCGCCAGCCGGACGATCTGCTCGGCCGCGAACCGGCCCGTCTGCAGCGCCGGCTGGGCCAGCTGCGGCAGCGGCTCGTCTTCGGTCAGCGCGATGTCGCCGACGGCGAAGATGCGGTCGTGCCCGATGACCCTCAGGTCCGGTCCGACCCGGATACGGCCCCCGCGTCCTTGCGGCAGGCCCCAGGCGGCGGCCGACTCGGGCGCGGTGACCCCGGCCGCCCACACGGTGACGTCGCTCGGCAGCCGCTCGCCGCCGGAGAGCACGACCTGGTCGGCGGTGATCTCGCTGATCGTGATGCCGAGCCGGACCTCGACCCCCCGGTCGAGCAGCTGCCGGCGAGCGTACTCGCGCAGCGACGGCGCGTACGGCGTCAGCAGGGCCGGCGCCTGCTCGACCAGCCGGATCCGCAGCCGGGAGCGGTCGATCTCGGGGAACGCGCTGGCCAGCGCGATGTTTCGCAGGTCGGCCAGGGTGCCGGCCAGTTCCACGCCGGTGGCGCCGCCGCCCACGACCGTGATGGCCGCCTCCTGGCCCCGGGCGCCGGCGCTCAGCCGCTCCAGGCAGGCCAGGAGCTGATCGCGCAGCGCGACCGCGTCGCGGCGGGTGTACAGGCCGAAGCTGTGCTTGTCCGCCCCGGTGACCCCGTAGTACGCCGCTGACACCCCGGTGGCCAGGACGAGATAGTCGTACTCCAGTTCCTCGCCGCGGGCCAGGGTGACCTTCCGGGCGGTGTCGTCGATGGCCGCGAGCTCGCCGTGCTGGAACCGGGCGCCGTACTTGTAGGCGAACGCCCGCAGCGAGTAGGACACGTCGCTCGGGTTCAGGCCGCTGGTCGCGACCTGGTAGAGCAGGGGCTGGAAGGTGCTGTAGACGTCGCGATCCACGAGCGTGACCCGCAGGCCTGCCCGGGTCAGCCGGCGCACCGTGGCCAGTCCGGCGAATCCCATGCCGACCACGACCGCCCGCGCGGCGCCGCTGTCCGGCGGACGCCGAGCCTTCCTCCGCAACCTGGTCATACATGTCTATTTTAGCCGGGCCGGCCCGCGGTCTCGGCCGGGCCAGCCCCGGTCCGGTACGTTCCCGCCGCTGGCGCGGCTGGACGGGACGGCCGGACGGGACGGCTGGCGGCTGGCTGGCTGAGGGAATCCGCAGGGAATCCTGGTCATTCCCCCCAGGGCGGCCCACGTACGCTGAGCGGGAGACCGACGGATGAAAAGGTTCAGTGAAGGCGCGTGGTCAAGCCGGAAGACAGGGACGCCGCCCTGAGGCGGTTTCCGCTCGGCGGCCGGGTACCGGGCCGGGTCGTGGCGATCCCGTCGCGCGCCCGCGTCGGGGTGTTCGTCGACCTGGGCGACGGCGGGCGGGGATTCGTCGGCGCCGAGCACCTGCCCGACGACCCGCAGCGGTGGCCGCCGGTCGGCACCGAGACGACGTTCGAGGTCCTCCGGCACGACTTCTCCCGCCGCCGGCCGACCTGCCAGGTCAGGCTGTGGCCCATGGACCCGCGGTTCGGCCGGGGCGGACCGGTGGCCGGGGCGCTCACGGCCGAGGAGTGGGGGCTGGCCAGGGACCGCTACCCGATAGGAACGGTGGTGACCGCGACCGTCAGCCGCGTCTGGCCGGACAGCTGCTGCTACGGGATACGGTTCAGCGCCGGCCGGGGCCTGGTCGCCTCCGCGGCCGAGCTGCCGCCGGTCGGTGCCGCCCACCGGTACGTCGTGGTCGGGGTGCTGGAAACCACCCGGCGCCTGGTGCTGACGCTGGCGTAAGGACCGCGCCGCTGAGCCGCCCGGCCGGAGGCCGGGCGGTAGGCTTCGCCGAAATGACCGCAAAGCCAGCGAACTGGGCGGGCAACGTCACGTTCGGCGCCGAGCACTTCCGCCGGCCCGCGTCCCTGCCGCAGCTCCAGCGCCTGGTGGCCCGGAGCAAGCGGGCCCGGGCCCTCGGGACCGGCCATTCGTTCAACCGCCTGGCGGACACTCCCGGCGATCTGGTCTGCGTGGCCGGCCTGCCGCGCCTGATCGAGGTGGACGCCGCGGCCGGGGCCGTCACGGTCAGCGCGGGCCTGACGTACGGCGAGGTGGCCATGGCGCTGCACCGGGCCGGGCGCGCCCTGCCCAACCTGGCGTCGCTGCCGCACATCTCGGTGGCCGGAGCGTGCGCCACCGGGACGCACGGCTCCGGCGACGGCAACGGCAGCCTGGCCACGGCGGTATCGGCCGTCGAGATGGTCACCGTGGACGGCGACCTGGTGACCGCGGGCCGGGACACCGACCCCGCCCGGTTTCCCGGGACCGTCGTGGCCCTCGGCGCGCTGGGCATCGTCACCCGGCTGACGCTCGATACGGTGCCCGCCTTCGACGTCCGGCAGTACGTCTACGAGGACCTGGCCGCCGGGCAGGTCCTCGAGCACTTCGAGGAGATCTTCTCCAGCGCGTACAGCGTGAGCCTGTTCACCGACTGGCGCGGGCCCCGGATCCGCCAGGCTTGGCTGAAGCGGCGGGCGGACGCGCCGGACGCCGGGACGCCCGGGCCGGTGTGGATGGGCGGCCGTCGGGCGGACGGCCCGCGGCATCCGGTGCCGGGCCTGTCCCCGGCCGCCTGCACCGAGCAGCTCGGAGTGCCCGGGCCGTGGCACGAGCGGCTGCCGCACTTCCGGCCGGAGTTCATCCCCAGCGCCGGTGACGAGCTGCAGTCCGAGTACCTGCTGCCCCGGGCGCACGCGGCCGACGCGCTGGCCGCGCTGCAGCCGGCCGGCCGGCTGGCTCCCGTCGTCCGGACCTCGGAGATCCGCACGATCGCGGCGGATGATCTGTGGCTGAGCCCGGCCTACCAGCGGGACTCGGTCGGGTTCCACTTCACCTGGATCAAGGACTGGGCGGCCGTGGCGCCGGCGCTGGCCCTGGTCGAGGAACGGCTGGCGCCGCTGCGCGCCCGGCCGCACTGGGGGAAGCTGTTCGGCACCAGCCCCGAGACCGTGCGCGGGCTGTACCCGCGGTGGGACGATTTCCGGCGCCTGATGCACCGGTACGACCCGGCCGGCAAGTTCCGTAACGACCTGCTCGATCGCTATTTCCCGCCGGAGGCCTAACCCGGGAAGGAGTCCCATGACCGCGACGGCCCTGCAGGTGGCGGTGATCGACGACTACCAGGACGCGGCCCGCGAGTTCGGGCCGTGGGCCGAGCTGGCCGATCGCGCCGACGTCACGATCTTCAACGACCACGTCACGGACGCCGACGCGCTGGCCGGGCGCCTGGCGCCGTTCGACGTGATCGTGGCCACGCGCGAGCGCACCCGCTTCCCCCGCCAGGTCCTGCAGCGGCTTCCCCGGCTGCGCCTGCTGGTCAGCACCGGCATGGGCAGCGCCCACATCGACCTGGCCGCGGCCCGCGAGCTCGGCATCACGGTGTCGGGCACCGGCGGGCGCCCGGAACCGCCCGCCGAGCTGACCTGGGCGCTGATCCTCGGCCTGGCGCGGCACCTCACCGAGGAGGACGCCGGGATCCGGGCCGGCGCCTGGGGCCGCGCGGTCGGCACCGACCTGGCCGGCGCCACCCTCGGCGTGATCGGCCTCGGGAACCTGGGCCTGCGGGTCGCCAAGATCGGCCAGGCGTTCGGCATGCGGGTGGTCGCCTGGAGCCAGAACCTCGACCCGGCCGTGGCCGACGCGGCCGGCGTGGCGGCCGTCGGCAAGGAAGAGCTGCTGCGCGAGGCCGACGTCGTCACCATCCACGTCAGGCTGAGCGAGCGCACCCGGGGGCTGATCAGCGGGGCCGACCTGGCCCTGCTCAAGCCGACCGCGTACCTGATCAACACCTCGCGCGGCCCCGTCGTCGACGAGGCCGCCCTGGCCGGCGCGCTGCGCTCGGGCCGCATCGCCGGCGCCGGGCTCGACGTGTTCGACACCGAGCCGCTCCCGGCCGGCCACCCGCTGCGGACGGCGCCACGGACCCTGCTCACGCCCCACGTCGGCTACGTCACCGCGGGCACGTACCGGGCCTTCTACTCCGGGGCCGTCGAGGCCATCCGCGCCTTCCTCGACGGCCAGCCGATCCGGCTGCTGGGGACTTAGCCTGGAAGAGGTCGTCAGGGAACTCGTGGGACAGGACACGGCGCGATCCCCCCGAGGGCAGGCCCGGTTAACGGCTGAACCCCGGGCCTCAGCCGTCCGGCGGATCGCTGTCGATGATGATCGCTCCGCCGCGCCCCCAGCTGAGGTAGCGGTACGTCAGGTTGATCAGCGCGGAGATCCGGTTGCGGTTCCCGAGCAGGGTCACCAGGTGCAAGGCGAGCCAGGCCAGCCAGGCCAGCGTGCCGCGGATGCGCACGCCGTGCGGCAACTGCGCCACCGCGGACCGGCGCCCGATGGTGGCCATGATCCCCTTGTCGTGGTAGGCGTAGCGGGCCGTGGGCCGCCCGGCCGCCAGCCGGGCGATCTGCTCGGCCGCGAACCGGCCCGTCTGCAGCGCCGGCTGGGCGAGCTGCGGCAACGGCTCGTCTTCGGTCAGCGCGATGTCGCCGATGGCGAAGATGCGGTCGTGCCCGATGACCCTCAGGTCCGGTCCGACCCGGATGCGGCCGCCGCGTCCTTGCGGCAGGCCCCAGGCGGCGGCCGACTCGGGCGCGGTGACCCCAGCCGCCCACACGGTGACGTCGCTCGGCAGCCGCTCGCCGCCGGAGAGCAGGACCTGGTCGGCCGTGATCTCGCTGATCGTGGTGCCGAGCCGGACTTCGACCCCCCGGTCGAGCAGTTGCCGGCGCGCGTACTCGCGCAGCGACGGTGTGTACGGCGTCAGCAAGGCCGGCGCCTGCTCGACCAGCCGGATCCGCAGCCGGGAGCGGTCGATCTCGGGGAACGCGCTGGCCAGGGCGATGTTGCGCAGGTCGGCCAGGGTACCGGCCAGTTCCACGCCGGTGGCGCCGCCGCCCACGACCGTGATGGCCGCCTCCTGGCCCCGGGCGCTGGCGCTGAGCCGTTCCAGGCAGGCCAGAAGCTGATCGCGCAGCGCGACCGCGTCGCGGCGGGTGTACAGGCCGAAGCCGTGCTTGTCCGCCCCGCTGACCCCGTAGTACGCCGCCGACACCACGGTGGCCAGGACGAGATAGTCGTACTCGAGCTCCTCGCCGCGGGCCAGGATGACCTTCCGGGCGGTGTCGTCGATGGCCGCGAGCTCGCCGTGCTGGAAACGGGCGCCGTACTTGTAGGCGAACGCCCGCAGCGAGTAGGACACGTCGCTCGGGTTCAGGCCGCTGGTCGCGACCTGGTAGAGCAGGGGCTGGAAGGTGCTGTAGACGTCGCGATCCACGAGCGTGACCCGCAGGCCTGCCCGGGTCAGCCGGCGCACCGTGGCCAGTCCGGCGAAGCCCATGCCGACCACGACTACCCGCGCGGCGCCGCTGTCCGGCGGGCGCCGAGCCTTCCTCCGCAACCTGGTCATACGTGCCTATTTTAGCCGGGCCGGCCCGCGGGTCCCGGCCGGGCCAGCCCCGGTCCGGTACGTTCCCGGCGCTCGCCCGGCCGGACGGGACGGCCAGGCGGGACGGCGGGCGGCTGGCTGGCTGAGGGAATCCACAGGGAATCCTGGTCATTCTCCCCAGGGCGGCCCACGTACGCTGAGCGGGAGACCGACGGATGAAAAGGTTCAGTGAAGGCGTGGTCAAGCCGGAAGACAGGGACGCCGCCCTGCAGCGGTTTCCGCTCGGCGGCCGGGTGCCGGGCCGGGTCGTGGCGATCCCGGCGCGCGCCCGCGTCGGGGTGTTCGTCGACCTGGGTGACGGCGGGCGGGGATTCGTCGGGGCCGAGCACCTGCCCGACGACCCGCAGCGGTGGCCGCCGGCCGGCACCGAGACGACGTTCGAGGTCCTCCGGCACGACTTCTCCCGCCGCCGGCCGACCTGCCAGGTCAGGCTGTGGCCCATGGACCCGCGGTTCCGCCGGGGCGGGGCGGTGGCCGGGGCGCTCACGGCCGAGGAGTGGGGGCTGGCCAGGGACCGCTACCCGATAGGAACGGTGGTGACCGCGACCGTCAGCCGCGTCTGGCCGGACAGCTGCTGCTACGGGATACGGTTCAGCGCCGGGCGGGGCCTGGTCGCCTCCGCGGCCGAGCTGCCGCCGGTCGGTACCGCCCACCGGTACGTCGTGGTCGGGGTGCTGGAAACCACCCGGCGCCTGGTGCTGACGCTGGCGTAAGGACCGCGCCGCTGAGCCGCCCGGCCAGGGGCCGGGCGGTAGGCTTTCGCCGAAATGACCGCAAAGCCAGCGAACTGGGCGGGCAACGTCACGTTCGGCGCCGAGCACCTCCGCCGGCCCGCGTCCCTGCCGCAGCTCCAGCGCCTGGTGGCCCGGAGCCAGCGGGCCCGGGCCCTCGGGACCGGCCATTCGTTCAACCGCCTGGCGGACACCCCCGGCGATCTGGTCTGCGTGGCCGGCCTGCCGCGCCTGATCGAGGTGGACGCCGCGGCCGGGGCCGTCACGGTCAGCGCGGGCCTGACGTACGGCGAGGTGGCCGCGGCGCTGCACCGGGCCGGACGCGCCCTGCCTAACCTGGCGTCACTGCCGCATATCTCGGTGGCCGGAGCGTGCGCCACCGGGACGCACGGCTCCGGCGACGGCAACGGCAGCCTGGCCACGGCGGTGTCGGCCGTCGAGATGGTCACCGCGGACGGCGACCTGGTGACCGCGGGCCGGGGGACCGACCCCGGCCGGTTTCCCGGGACCGTCGTGGCCCTTGGCGCGCTGGGCATCGTCACCCGGCTGACGCTCGACACGGTGCCCGCCTTCGACGTCCGGCAGTACGTCTACGAGGACCTGCCCGTCGGGCAGGTCCTCGAGCACTTTGAGGAGATCTTCTCCAGCGCCTACAGCGTGAGCCTGTTCACCGACTGGCGCGGGCCCCGGATCCGCCAGGCCTGGCTGAAGCGGCGGGCGGACGCGCCGGACGCCGGGACGCCCGGGCCGGTGTGGATGGGCGGCCGACGGGCGGACGGCCCGCGGCATCCGGTGCCCGGCCTGCCCCCGGCCGCCTGCACCGAGCAGCTCGGAGTGCCCGGGCCGTGGCACGAGCGGCTGCCGCACTTCCGGCCGGAGTTGACCCCCAGCGCCGGCGACGAGCTGCAGTCCGAGTACCTGCTGCCCCGGACGCACGCGGCCGACGCGCTGGCTGCGCTGCAGCCGACCGCCGGCCGGCTGGCTGCCGTCGTCCGGACCTCGGAGATCCGCACCATCGCGGCCGATGATCTGTGGCTGAGCCCGGCCTACCAGCGGGACTCGGTCGGGTTCCACTTCACCTGGATCAAGGACTGGGCGGCCGTGGCACCGGCTCTGGCCCTGGTCGAGGAGCGGCTGGCACCGCTGCGCGCCCGGCCGCACTGGGGGAAGCTGTTCGGCACCAGCCCCGAGACCGTGCGCGGGCTGTACCCGCGGTGGGATGATTTCCGGCGCCTGATGCACCGGTACGACCCGGCCGGCAAGTTCCGCAACGACCTGCTCGATCGCTATTTCCCGCCGCAGGCGTAACCCGGGAAGGAGCCCCATGACCGCGACGGCCCTGCAGGTGGCGGTGATCGACGACTACCAGGACGCGGCCCGCGAGTTCGGGCCGTGGGCGGAGCTGGCCGATCGCGCCGACGTCACGATCTTCAACGACCACGTCACGGACGCCGACGCGCTGGCCGGGCGCCTGGCGCCGTTCGACGTGATCGTAGCCACGCGCGAGCGCACCCGATTCCCCCGCCAGGTCCTGCAGCGGCTCCCCCGGCTGCGCCTGCTGGTCAGCACCGGCATGGGCAGCGCCCACATCGACCTGGCCGCGACCCGCGAGCTCGGCATCACGGTGTCGGGCACCGGCGGGCGCCCGGAACCGCCCGCCGAGCTGACCTGGGCGCTGATCCTCGGCCTGGCGCGGCACCTCACCGAGGAGGATGCCGGGATCCGGGCCGGCGCCTGGGGCCGCGCGGTCGGCACCGACCTGGCCGGCGCCACCCTCGGCGTGATCGGCCTCGGGAACCTGGGCCTGCGGGTCGCCAAGATCGGCCAGGCGTTCGGCATGCGCGTGATCGCCTGGAGCCAGAATCTCGACCCGGCCGTGGCCGCCGCGGCCGGCGTGACGGCCGTCGGCAAGGAAGCGCTGCTGCGCGAAGCTGATGTCGTCACGATCCACGTCAGGCTGAGCGAGCGTACCCGGGGGCTGATCAGCGGGGCCGACCTGGCGCTGCTCAAGCCGACCGCGTACCTGATCAACACCTCGCGCGGCCCGGTCGTCGACGAGGCCGCCCTGGCCGGCGCGCTGCGCTCGGGCCGCATCGCCGGGGCCGGGCTCGACGTGTTCGACACCGAGCCGCTGCCGGACGGCCACCCGCTGCGGACCGCGCCGCGGACCCTGCTCACGCCCCACGTCGGCTACGTCACCGCGGGCACCTACCGGGTCTTCTACTCCGGGGCCGTCGAGGCCATCCGCGCCTTCCTCGACGGCCAGCCGATCCGGCTGCTGGGGACCTAGGTCCGGTGCTCGGTTTTGTCCATATCGGCCCCCTCTAGTCGCGTTATGGATCGCGTATACTTACTTATCGATAGGTCAGAGTCTTGACTTACTGGTAGGTCAGACTTCAAGAAGGTGCCGGGAAGGAACCTGATGACCGCGAGCCGCGGGCAGGACGATGCGGGCACGGCCTCGAAGATCCTGGATGTGGCCGAGCGGCTGGTCCAGGTCCGCGGCTTCAACGGGTTCAGCTATGCCGATATCGCCGCCGAGCTGCACATCACCAAGGCCGCACTGCACTACCACTTCGCCGGCAAGGCCGACCTGGGCGCGGCGCTGATCGCCCGGTACACGAGCCGGTTCGCCGGCGCGCTCGCCGAGGTCGACGCCGGCCGCGGCGCCGCCAGCGACCGGCTGGCCGGCTACGCGGACCTGTACCTGCAGGTGCTCCGCGCCCGCAAGATGTGCCTGTGCGGGATGCTCGCCGCCGAGTACCAGACCCTCCCGCAGCCCATGCAGGACGCGGTGATCGGGTTCTTCGACCGCAACGAGACCTGGCTGGAGGGCGTCCTGGAGCAGGGCCGGCAGGACGGCAGCCTGCAGTTCGCCGGGTCCGCGCGCGACACCGCTCGCATGATCGTGGGCGGGCTGGAGGGGGCCATGCTCGTCGCCCGCCCTTACGGCGACATCGCCCGGTTCCAGGCCGCCGCGGCCAACCTGCTGGCGGGCCTCGCGCCCGCCGCCGACGGGCCCGGCCCCGGGCCGCTGGGGCTCCCCGGTCAGCCGAACACCACGGTGCGCGCGCCGGCCAGCACCACCCGGTCCTCGGCGTAGAGGCGCACCGCCCGCACGATCCCCGGCCGGTCGCCGCAGCGCAGGGTCAGGATGTAGTTCTCCGTGACGTCGTCCTCGGCTCCAGCGCGCTCGGGCCTGGGTCCTGACCAGCGTCGCATGCCCGGCCTGGCGGTGTATGCGGCAGAATCCACGAAGGATCCGACCCGGGGATGTGAGACATGGACGTGCGGCGCTGGCTGAGCCGCGGCGTGGACGCGATCGAGGACTGGCAGGCCACGTTCGGGCCGTTCGAGCCCGACCCGTCGCTGCGGGTCAGCGACGAGCAGTTCGCCGCCGCGTTCGGCGAGTTCACCGAGCGGCTGCGGGAGAACTACCCGTTCTTCCACCCGTCCTACGCCGGCCAGATGCTCAAGCCCCCGCATCCCGCGGCGGTGGTCGGCTACCTCACGACGATGCTGGTCAACCCCAACAACCACGCGCTCGACGGCGGGCCGGCGACCGGCCCGGATGGAGAAGGAGGTGGTGGCCCAGCTGGCCGGGATGTTCGGCCTGGCCACGCACCTGGGCCACCTGACCACCAGCGGCACGATCGCGAACCTGGAGGCGCTCTACGTGGCCCGCGAGCTGCACCCGGGGCGCGGCGTCGCCTACAGCGCCGAGGCGCACTACACCCACTCCCGCATGTGCGGCGTGCTCGGCATCGAGGGCACGCCGGTAGCGGTGGACGACGCCGGGCGGCTGGACCCCGGCGCGCTGGACGCGCGGCTGGCCCGGGGCGGCATCGGGACCGTGGTCGCGACCGCCGGCACGACCGGGCTGGGTGCCGTCGATCCCGTGCACGAGGTGCTGGCCGTGGCCCGCCGGCACGGGGTCCGGGTCCACGTCGACGCCGCGTACGGCGGCTTCTTCACCCTGCTGGCGGGCGCGGACGGCCCGGCCGGCCTGGACGAGGCGCCGTGGCGGGCCATCGCGGAGTGCGACTCGGTGGTGGTCGACCCGCACAAGCACGGGCTGCAGCCCTACGGATGCGGGGCCGTGCTGTTCCGGGACCCGGAGGTCGGGCGCTTCTACGTGCACGACTCCCCCTACACCTACTTCACCTCCGACGAGCTGCACCTGGGCGAGATCAGCCTGGAATGCTCCCGGGCCGGCGCGTCGGCCGCCGCGCTGTGGCTCACGTTCCGGCTGCTGCCGCCCACGCCGGACGGGCTCGGCCGGGTCCTGGCGGCCGGCCGCCGGGCGGCCCTGGAGTGGGCGCGGCTGATCTCCGGCTCCGGGCGGCTGGAGCTCTACCAGCCCCCGGAGCTGGACATCATCTCCTACTTCCCGGCCGCCGAGCCGCGCCGCCTGAGCGCGATCGACCAGGCCAGCGCCCGGATGCTGGCCGACGGCATGGCCGACCCGGCCCGCCCGGTGTACCTGTCCACGCTGCGGATCCCGGCGGCCGACTTCGCCCGCCGCCATCCCGGGGTCGAGCCGGACCGCGAGGGTGCGAGAATCCTGCGCAGCGTGCTGATGAAGCCCGAGGCCGAGAGCTACCTGCCCGAGCTGCACGCGCGCGTCGAGCGGCTGGCCGGCGGCTGACTTGCGAAAGGCTCACGATGAACGCAACGGTCGGGTGGCTGGACGGCCGGGTCGCAGTGATCACCGGGGCGGGGACCGGGATCGGCGCGGCCGTGGCGGCGCGGTTCGTCGCGGAGGGCGCCGCGGTCGTGCTGGCCGGACGGCGGCCCGGGCCGCTGCGCGAGGTGGCCGCGGCGCTCGGTGACCGGGCCGTGGCCGTCCCGGCCGACGCGGCGGCCGCCGCCGACATGGCCGGGGTGGCCCGGGCGGCGGTGGCGCGGTTCGGCGGCCTGGACATCCTGGTCGCGAACGCGGGCGCCGCCGCGCCGGGGACGGCGGCGGACGTCACCGACGACACCTGGTCGCAGGACATCCGCGCCAACATGACCACGTGCCTGGTCTCGGCGCGCGCGTGCCTGCCGCAGCTCGTCGAACGGCGCGGCTGCGTGGTCGTGGTGTCGTCGGTCGCCGGCCTGTTCGCCACGCCGGAGTCCGTGGGCTACACGACCGCCAAGCACGGGGTGATCGGCCTGGCCCGGTCGATGACCCGGGACTTCGGCCCGCGCGGCGTCCGGGTCAACACGGTGTGCCCGGGATGGGTGCGCACCCCCATGGCCGACGAGGAGATGGACCAGCTCGCCGCGCGGCACGGCCTGCCGGGCCGGGACGCCGCGTACACGCTGGCCACGGCGCAGGTGCCGCTGCGCAGGCCCGCCGAGCCGGAGGAGGTGGCCGCGGTCGTGGCGTTCCTGGCCAGCGGGCACGCGTCGGCCGTGTCCGGGGCCGTGCTCACCGTCGACGGCGGCGGCACCGCGGTTGACCTGCCGTCCGTAGCGTTCGACCCGCCCTGATCTTGCGGGCTCACCGGCTCGCGGCACGTACGATCACGGTATGCCCCGTCGCCTTGCCGCTGGCAGCGCCAGCGACCTCGTGCGGGCCGAGCGCGACATCCGCCACCGGATCGGCGATCAGCACCTCGACTTCGCCGCGATGGCCGCGGTGTCCAACATCTACCGCGCGGCCAACGTGATCCGGCACCACATGGAGCAGAAGGTGCTGGCGGACGAGGACCTGTCGTGGGCCGCGTTCACGGTGCTGTTCGTGCTGTGGATCTGGGGCGACCAGCAGACCCGGCACCTCGCCGAGGAGGCGGGCGTGACCAAGGGAACGCTCACCGGCGTGCTGAAGACGCTGGAGAAGCGCGGCCTGGCCCGGCGGCGGACGCACGACGGCGACGGCCGGCTCGTCCTGGTCAGCCTGGAGCCCAAGGGGCTCGGCGTGATCGAGCGGCTGTTCCCGGCGTTCAACATGGGCGAGACGTTCGTCAGCGCCAGCCTCAGCGCGCAGGAGAAGGATCAGCTCGCGTCGCTGCTCCGCAAGATCATCCGGTCGGTCGAGGACGGCTGAGCCGGCCGGCCAGAGGGCCGCGCGCGGCGGCCCGCAGCACGCTCAGCGCTGGCGGCGGGCGTAGGCCACGTTGACCACGGCGATGACGGCCCAGATCAGCGCGATCAGCAGCACCTGGGTACTGCTGACCGCGTTGTGCACCCGGCCGTTGATGTTGGTCGCCGTCGCGAACGTGACGATGGCGGTAGCCGCGACGCCGCAGCCCATCGAGCTGGCGGCGATGGCCACCGGCACCCAGGCGGGCCGGGCCGCGGGCGAGGCCGCGGGGGCCGGCGACGCCGGGACGCCCTGGCCGCGCAGGGCGAGCCGGGCGTCCACCCGCTTGTCGATCTCCGCGCCGATCCGCTCGACCAGTGCCTCGGACACGGCGTCGGTGTAGTTGGGGCCGAGGTCACGGTGCACCGCGGCCGCGGCGGCGATGTCGTCCCGCGTCATGGGGTCCACGCAAACACGATACATCGCGACTTGGTTGCCTGACCATAGCCGCCGCGAGACCGGCCGGCCCTGACGGAAATGAGCCGCCCGGCCACAGCCGACCGCCAGACCGGACCATGCTGACGGAAATGAACCGCCCGGCCATAGGCCCCTGAAGCGACCGGCCATGGCGACGGGAGCGAGCCGGTTGCGGTTCGTTATGGAGAGGTCTACTCGGGAGGCGCCGGCTCGGCGATCAGCAGGGCGGACGCGACCAGCACGTCGGCCCGGGCGCGCGCGGCCGGCTCCTCGGCGTAGGTCTGCGCCAGGAACCGGTCGGCGTCGACCCCGTGCCGCTCGGCATTCTCGCGCCCGCCGGCGTCCAGCCACGCCTTGAGCAGCGCGCCGTCGGGCTCGGGATGGAACTGGACCCCCAGGTGCCGGCCGAGCACGAACGCCTGGACGCCCACCTCGTTGGTGGCGAGCACTCTCGCCTGCGGCGGCGGGAAGAACCGGTCCTGGTGGAACTCCAGCCAGGGGCCGGGCGGGATCAGGTCGGGGTCGAACGTGTCTATCATCGTCCAGCCGATCTCCTTGCGGGGCGCCGCCTCCACGCGGCCGCCCAGCGCGGCGGCGAGCGCCTGCGCGCCGAAGCAGATGCCGAGCACCGGCACGCCGGCCTCGTCGGCCTGCCGCAGCCACGCCAGCAGGTCGGCGATCCAGGCCCGGTCCGGGCTGTCGTCGTAGACCGACCAGACGGCGCCGAGCACCACGATGTGGTCGATGCCGTCGAGCACGGGCAGCGGGCCCTCCTTCGGGAACAGGCACACGTCGAGCTCGGCGCCGCGCGCCTCGAACGCGGCACCGATGAACCCGGGCGAGTCCTCTTCGTGATAGCGGATGACGGCGACTCGCATGAACATTCCTCCCGAACCCGCGCCGGCACCGGCGGTGCTGCCCGTCCCCGCCGTTGCCCGGGTGTTTGTTTGGTGCCAAACTATCTGCCATGACCGGGACCGTCGACCTGACCGACCTCGACATGTGGGCGCGGGGCGTTCCTTACCACGAGTTTGCCCGGCTGCGGCGGGCGGCACCGGTCGCGTGGCACGACGAGGCTCCGCCGAACTCGGGCTTCTGGTCAGTCCATTGTTACCAGGACATCGTCACCGCCAGCCGCGACGTGGCCACGTTCTCGTCGGCGCGGGGGATCTCGTTCGAGGAGCCGACCGACGAGGACATGGCGGCCCGCCGCACGATCATCGACACCGACCCGCCCGAGCACACCAAGCTGCGCAAGATCGTATCCGGTAGCTTCTCGCAGCGGGCGGTCGCGGTGTACCGGCACTTCATCGAGGGGCTCACCGAGCAGGTCCTGGACGCCAGGCTGGCCGACGGCGAGATCGAGTTCGTCGACGCCGTGGCCAAGGAGGTCCCGATCCGGGTGCTGGCCCGGATCATGGGCCTGCCCGGGGCCGATCTGGATCAGTTCATCGACCTCGGCGACCGCCTGATCGCCAACACCGACCCGGAGGTCACCGACGTGGTCTGGGGCCGGGACGACACCGATGCCTACCGCCGGTTCCCGTTCCGCAGCCCGTACGGCAAGCAGCTGTGGGATCTCGGCCGCGAGATCGTCGCCGAGCGGCTGCGCGCTCCGGGCGACGACCTGCTGTCCACGCTGCTGCGGGCCGAGGTCGACGGCGACCGGCTCAGCGAGACCGACCTGGACAACTTCTTCTCGATCCTGGTAGTCGCGGGGAACGAGACCACCCGGATCGCCATCGCCCACGCCGTCCTGGCCTTCTGCGAGCACCCGGAGCAGTGGCAGCGGCTGCGCGCCGACCCGGGCCTGCTGCCGGCCGCCGCCGACGAGGTGCTCCGGTGGAGCTGCCCGACGCACTTCATGCGCCGGACCGCGACCGCGGACACCGAGCTCGGCGGCGCGGCGATCCGGGCCGGCGACAAGGTGGTGCTCTGGTACGTGTCCGGGAACCGGGACGAGGCCGAGTTCGCCGACCCGGACGTCTTCGACGTCGGCCGCGCACCCAACCGGCACCTCAGCTTCGGCCGCGGCGGCCCGCACCTGTGCCTGGGCGCCCACCTGGCCCGGCTGGAGGTGAGCGTGGTGCTCGCCGCGCTCGCGCTTCGCGTGGCCAGCTTCGAGCTGGCCGGCCCGCCGCGCCGGATCCGGTCCAACTTCACCAACGGCCTGCGGGAGCTGCCGGTCCGGGTGCGGCTGGCCTGAGCCTGGGCTACCTAGCTGTCCGAGCGGATGTCGTAATCGTCGTCGTCCACCACGTGCAGCGCCGCCTCCTCCGCGGTGGCCGCGCCGCCGTCGATCCCGACGTCGCGCGCGACCAGGTCGGCCTCGGCGACCGGATGGGCTCCCTCGTCCTCGGCCACCAGCCGGCCCGCCCGGGGCGGCGGGCCGTCGTCGAGCAGGAGGCCGTCCACGTCCTCATCCCCGGCCTCGTCGTCCCCGGCGATGTCCGCGTCGTCCTCGTCCTCGTCGTCGAGGTCGAGGGCCGGGTCCGGCTCCTCCTCGGCGAGAAGCTGGTCGAGGGATTCGCCCCGCTCCTCCTCCTCGGCCGTGGTGCCGTACCGGATCGCGGACGACCACCGCTCGGGGGTGATTACCCCGCTGTCCAGGGGATCGTCCCCCACGTCTCCGTCCAGCGTGTCGTAAGCGTCCCGCACCTCAAGGTCGTCAATGTCGGTGGACTCGTGTCGGGTCTCATCAGTCATGTCTGCGTCCCGGGGCCATGGCCGGGCGGCTCGGCCGCGATCAGGGTTTCTCGCGCCACCTGAGCCCAAGCTACCCGGCCGGCCAGCCGGCCGGGCAGGCGCATCCCGCTGCTCCCCCGGGTGCTGGCCGCTGCTCCCCCGGGTACTGGCCGCTGCTCCCCCCGGGTGCTGGCCGCCGTGCCCCGCTGCTCTCCCGGCGCTCCGGCCGGAACCCTTGACACCGATTCGTTTGCTTCCATACGATCCCCCCAATCGCACTGAGCCTTTCATCCTCCGGGATTACCCGGGCCATCTGGGCATGAGACCGACGGATGAAAGGTTCACTCCCGAGGGGAGGCATGTGAGGAAGATCGATGCTTTCGCTCACATCCTCCCGCCGTCGTACGCGCGCCGGCTGGAGTCGATCGTCACCAGCCGCCCGGTCAGCGACCGGATCCTCGGGTTCCAGCCGTGGATTCACGAGGACCCGGCGCTGGTCGAGCCTCGACGCCCGCTGGCGGGCGGTCGACCCGTTCGGGGATTACGTCCAGGTCCTGACGCTGGCCGTGCCGCCGATCGACCAGCTCGGCGAGCCGGGCGTGGCCCGCGACCTCGCCCGCGCCGCCAACGACGAGCTGGCCGAGCTGGTCGGCCGGTACCCGGACCGCTTCGCGGGCTTCGCCGCCGCGCTGCCGATGAATGACGTCGACGCGGCCGTGGCCGAGCTGAGCCGGGCCATGGGCGAGCTCGGGGCGCTCGGCGCGCAGCTGCACACCAACGTCGGCGGGGCGCCGCTCGACGAGCCCCGGTTCGAGCCGGTCTTCGAGACCGTGACCCGCCTGGACGGGGCGCTGTGGATCCACCCGACGCGCAGCGAGGTCTGGCCCGACTACCCGGCGGAGAGCCGGTCGGCGTACGGCATCTGGTGGTCGCTGGGCTGGCCGTACGAGACGTCGGTGTGCATGGCGCGCCTGGTGTACTCGGGCTGCTTCGACCGCCACCCCGGACTGCGGGTGATCACCCACCACGCGGGGGCGATGGTGCCGCACTTCGCCGGCCGCCTGGCGTCGCCGCTGGAGGATCCCGGCCGCGCGGCGATCATGGCGGGCCTGTCCGCCGAGCCCATCGACTACTTCCGGCGTTTCTTCGCCGACACCGCGCTGTTCGGCAACGCCCACGCCGTCCGGTGCGCGGTGGAGTTCTTCGGCGCCGGTCATGTGCTGTTCGGCACCGACATGCCGCTCGGCGGCCCCACGGTCGTCCGGGACACGATCGCCGACATCGAGGCGCTCGGCCTGCCGGAGGCCGACACCGCCGCGATCTTCGCCGGCAACGCGCGGACGGTGCTGCGGATCCCGCCGCCGGAATCATAGGAGGAAACGATGGCCAGTTCCGAGCCGGGCTACGAGCGCCTCGGGGCGAAGATCCTCTCGCTGCCCGACGTCATCGCGCAGTCCGTCGGGTTCATCGGCCCGGTGTTCTCCTCGGCCTTCGTGATCCCGCTGGTCATCGGTGTGATCAGCGCCTCGGGCAAGGGCGGCGGCGTCGCCTCGCCCATCTCCGTGCTGATCGCCGCGGTCGGCGTGTTCGCGCTCGGCTGGATCGTGTCCAACTACTTGGCATCCTCCCCGCCCCGAAGGGAGGGATTCCCAGGGTGGCTCACGCCGCCTGAGTGGTTCCCGCGGCTGCCGGGGCAGGCTGATGCGGGCATGGTGCCGCGTGCCCCGCGGCGTGCGCAGGGACCAGCTCACCAGCAGTGAGCGCTAGTCCCCGGGCAAGAATGTTCAGCGCGGCGTTACGGTCGGCGTGGTCCCGGTGGCCGCACCAGACGCAGGCGAAGACCGCTTGGCTATCGCGGCTGGCCGCGTCGGTATGGCCGCAGGCATGACACTGCTGGGAGGTGAAGCGAGGGTTGACAAAGACGACCTGGACGCCGGACGCCTCGCCTTTGTCGGTGATCCGCCGGCTGAGTACGCCCCAGGCCGAGGCGAGGATGCCGCGGCTGAGCCCGGCCTTGGCCCGGGCCCTGTTGGGCAGGAAGCTACCGGGCCGAGCAGGATCGGGTTTGGAGGCAGGCTTGCGGGTCATGCCCGCGATGTTGAGGTTCTCCAAGACGATGACGTCATTCTCGCGAACTAGCTGGGTGCTGAGCGTCTCGGCCCAGTCCCTGCGCCGATCGGCAACCCGGGCAGTAACCACGGCCATGGCCTGACGAGTCCGCTCGCGGCGGCGCGATCCCTTCCGCTGGCGGGCCAGGCGGCGTTGCAGGGCCTGGTGCCGGGCGGCTTGGCGACTGGACACCCGCGGCGCCCGGTAGTGCTGGCCATCGGAGGTGACCAGCGCGGTGGCCACGCCGCGGTCGATGCCGGTCATCTTCCCGGTGCGCTGGCGGGCCACCGGAGGCTGCGGGGCCGGGAAGGACACGTGCCACCGTCCCGCCCGGTCACATGTGACCCGGGCGGTGCCCAGGTTGGCTGGCAGCGGGCGGGTCCACCGGAACCGGACCCAGCCGCACTTGGGCACCCATACGTCACCCCAGCGCCGGCTGACCCGCCGGGCCCGGGTGTCGCGGATGGCGAAGCCCTGGGTGCCGCGGCTGCACCGGTAGCTCGGCCTGCCTGCCGGGTTCGCCAGGTCGAAGAATGCGGCCAGGGCCCGGTCGAAGTCCCGCAGCGCCTGCTGCTGCACCGAGGAGGATCCGGCGTCCAGCCACGGCTCGGCCCGCCGGGCCTGGGCGAGCTGGCGGTAACGCTCGGCAGATGACGGCGCGCTTCCCCGGCCGGGCCACCACCAAGACTGCTGCTCGACGGCCAGGTTCCATACCCGGCGCGCGTGCGCGCAGTGCTCGCGCAGCGCCGGTTGCTGTCCTGGGGTCGGGTATAACCGGTTCCGGATCGCCATAACATGATCAGCCTAGCCATGGCCTCTGACAAACCAGGATGGCCGCTGCCGACGGGCTGGAGGCGGTGGAACTGGCGATCTGCACCGTCATGACCAAGCTTGGCGGAGGGCTGCTAGTCGATCTGTTCTGGCCCAGCCTGTTTGTGCCCGCCACCCCGCACTACTTCGCGCTTTTCGCCTGCGGGGTCCACGTTCGGCGGCTTCGCGCTCGTCGTGGCCTACCTGCTGATGTCGGTCGGCTCGCTGTGCAGCTTCGCCGGGTCGCGGCGCCGGGTATCGCCCCGTGATCGGCCTGGCGCCGACCCGGCCGTCACTCGGTGCGCAGCAGCAGCGCGGTGGGCGTGCGCCCGGCCATGCGCCCGGGCACCGCGGCCACGATGTTGGCCAGCACCAGCGCGCCGACCGTGATCAGGATGATCGCCGGGCCGGGGACCGTGGGCTCGGGCACCACGTTGATCTCGCGGGCGAACAGGTCCCACAGGAAGCGGCCCAGCGCGATGCCGAGCGGCACGCCGACGACGGCGCCGATGGCCACGGCGATGGTGGACTGCCAGGCCACGGCGGCCGCCAGCTGGCGCCGGGTGAACCCGATGGTCTTCAGCAGGGCCAGGTCCCGGCGGCGGCGGCGGACGGACGCGAACAAGGTCAGGCACAGGGCGGCCACGGCCCCGGCCGCCAGGGCCGCGCCCAGGAACGCCGGCGTGGCGCCCATGGAGCGGTAGTTGACGATCTCGGCCGGGCGCTGCACCGGGATGAACCTGCCCGCCGTTGGCCGCCGGGACCAGCCGCTGCAGCTCCCGGGCCGCGGCGGCGCGGTCCGCCCCGGGCCGCAGCGTGACGTAGATGTCGTTGGGCTGGCTGGCGACGGCGCCCGGGATGAGCGGGTAGGCCAGCAGCGCTCCCGTGCCCATCTCGGTGTGCAGGGTGCCGTAGACACGCCGAACGAGGGCAGCGTGGCGGTGCCGACGATCTTCAGCCGGGTACGCCGGACGCCCGGGCCCCCGATGGTCACCTCGTCGCCGACGTGTTTACCCAGCTGGGCCAGGGTAGCCGAGCCGAGCACGACCTGGCCGGGGGCCTGCAGGCCGTGGCCGGTCAGCACCGGCGGCCCGACGGGCGCGCCCGGGCTCGCGCCGATCACCGGGACGGTCAGGCCGTCCACCTTGAACGTGGCGTAGTAGACGCCCGTCCACGCGGCCACCGACGGGATCGTGGTCGAGCAGCGCGGCCGCGCGCGGCCGGGGGACGTACGTGGGGTATCCCGAGCTCAGCGCGTAGGTCCAGTTCCAGCCGTACAGCGCCGGATGCGACACGAGCGTGTCGAGGCTGGCGCCGAAGGTGACCGTGGCCACCGTGACGATCATGGCCAGCGCGGCGCCCAGCATGGCCGACCGGACCGGCACCGCACTGCGTCCCGAGCCGGGATCGACGGCGAGCCGCACGCCCTCGACCACCGGCGGCGGCAGGCCCAGCGTGGCGGCCGAGCGCGCCCCCGCCGAGCCCCGCGCCGGCGTGTGCCGGTCCCGCAGCGCCGTCCGGTGCGGCGCGCCCCGGTAGGCCATCGCCACGGCCATGGCGGACAGCACGACGACCAGCACGAGCGCGCCCAGGCCCAGGACGGTCCAGTCGACGGCGACGCCCAGGTAGGGATACACCGCGCGCACCGAGCCCAGCGGCGCTATCGGCGACAGCCCGACGGCCACCACCGCCGCCAGCACGGAGCCGGCCGCCACCGCGGCCAGGATCCCGGGGAGCCCGTCGCCGGTCGTCATGGCCGGGGACGCGCCGAGGGCCCGCAGCGTGCCGAGGTCGCCGGCGCCGAGGCGCAGCTGCCGGCCGATGAGCTGGCCGGCGATGACCAGCGTGGCCAGCGCGGCGATCCCGCCGAACACGGCGAGCGCGATCGACTCCGGCCTGATGGCCCGCTCGGCCTTGGCCGTGGTGAGCGAGGTGACGTAGAACTCGACGGGGAAGCCCGGCGGCAGGATCTGCTCGATGGCGGCCTCGGTCGGGGCCACGTAGCGGCTGCCGCCGCTGAGCTGGACGGCGCTCTCGGTGAACTTGGAGCAGCACGCCGCCAGCCGCCGGGCGAGCGCGGGGGTGAACAGCGCTCCCCCGTTCAGGCCGGTGTCGGCGTCGTCCTGCACCACCTCCCGGCTGAAGATCGCCTTCCCGACGATCCTGACGTTGATCCGCAGGTACGGCCGGGTGCCCGGCCGGCCGAAGTCCGGCGATGCCTCCTGGGCGTTCGTGTAGAAGCCCAGCGGGACGACCTCACCCACGTGCACCGAGGACGGGGTGCCCTTCGCGTCGATCACGGCCTCGTCGGCCCGGTCCGGGTTGGCCATCCGGCCCTGGACGATGGTCGGGCGGTCCTGGTTGAAGTACTCGCCGTCGACGCTGCCGGGCAGTCCCTCGGCGACACCTCCCGGGGGGCGCACCCGGCGCCAGGATGGCCACGTTGAGCCCGGCGTAGCTCTCCACCCGGCGCACGTGCGGCAGCGCGGCGATCTTGCGGATGACCGCCGGGTCGTACCCGCTGCCGGCGGGGCCGGGACAACCACGTCGGTCAGCACGGTCAGGTCGGAGGGGTTGGTGCTGGCCAGGTAGGCCGGGAACGCCGCCTGGGTGCGCCGGGCCGCGGCCACCGCGCCCAGGGCCAGCCCGCCGACCAGCCCGATCAGCAGCACCACCGCCAGGTACCCGCCCCAGCGGCCGCCGAACGTGGCCCGGAACCGGTACCCGGCGACCCGCAAGGCAGCCCGACTCATGTCGGCCAGTCTGGCCCACGGGCCCGGCCGCGGGCCAGGTAGCTAGCCTTTCCGCGGTCTTCGTGCCACTACCACACGCAGGCGTCCGGCGGCGTGGCGGGCCGCCGTGCCCGTTGCGTATCAGGACGACGGAGGCGGTGGTGGCAGGCCCACTCAAGATCGGCCGGGCACCACCCTGGCGGCCGCGGCCCTCCGCGCCAGCCTGGAGATGACCGAAGAAGGGGGGCACCATGACCGCACTGGCCGCGCGGGGCATCCGCAAGTCGTTCGGCCGCCGTCAGGTGCTGGCCGGGCTGGACCTCGAGGTCGCGCCCGGGGAACTGGTGGCGGTGGTCGGGCGAGAACGGGACCGGGAAGACGACGCTGCTGCGCATCCTCGCGGGCGACCTGCGCCCGGACGCGGGCACCGTCGCGATCGGCGGCCGGCCCGGCTACTGCCCGCAGACGGTGGTCCTCGACGAGGCGCTCACCGTGGACCAGCACGTGCGCTACTTCCAGGCCGCGTACGGGATCGGCTCCACGGCCCGGGCCGACGAGCTGATCGAGCGGCTGGGCTACGCGTCCTGCCGCGGCCAGCGGGCCGGCACCCTGTCCGGCGGCACCAAGCAGAAGCTCAGCCTGACGCTGGCCCTGATGCACGACCCGGCGGTGCTGCTCCTGGACGAGCCGTACCAGGGCTTCGACTGGCAGACCTACCTGGCCTTCTGGGACCTGGCCGGCGAGCTGAAGGCCGCCGGGACCGCGACCGTGGTCATCAGCCACCTGGTGTTCGAGCAGGAGCGTTTCGACCGGATCTGCCACCTGGCCGGCGGGCGGATCGATGCGGAGGCGGGCCGCCATGCGCCAGCAGCTTGAGACCGCGGTCCGGCTCACCCTGGCCGCGCAGGTCCGGAACCGGCTGGCCTGGCTGCTGCTGGTGGTCTTCGTCCCGGTCTGGTACCTGCTGCTGGGCTCCATGACCCCGCACCGGGGCGTGGCGTTCCGGCTGCGCGCCGCCGGCGCCACCGTCGTGGTGGACGGCCACAACCTCACCCTGATCACCGCGGGGCTCAGCGCGATCACCCTGATCACCGGGTTCGTGGTGTTCGCCGCGGTCCGCCGGTCGCTGCCGTTCGACCGGCGCCTGGTCCTGTCCGGGTACCGGCACGGCGCGCTCATCGCGGCCAAGACCAACGCGGCGCTGGCCCAGGCCGTCGGCATCGGCGCCTACGCCGCGCTGGTCATGCTGGTGTTCTGGCGGCCGCCGGGGCTGTGGGCCATCGCGGTCACGTTCATCCTGGGCGCGGCCACCTACGCCGCGTTCGGCCTGCTGGTCGGGGTGCTGGTCCGGGGCGACCTGGAGGGCTTCTTCCTCATCATCATGATCTCGCTGCTGGACACGTTCCTGGAGAACCCGGTGGAGAACCCGCTGGCCAACAAGCCGATCCTGGAGTTCTTCCCGTCCTACGGCGTGACCCAGTTCGCCGGCGCGGGCGTGTTCCACCACCAGGTGCTGGCCAGCATGATCGCCTTGTCCCTGGCCTGGACGGCCGCGTTCGCCCTGCTCGGACTCGTGGTGCTACGGCTGCGGCTGCCCCGGCCGGTGCGGCCGGCCCGGGTGGCGCGGGCCCGAGCGCCGGAGCCGGCCCGGGCTCAGAGGTGGTAGGCGTACTCGCGGAACTCCCAGTCGGTTACGTACCGCTCGAAGCGCTCGATCTCGTTGCGCTTGTAGGCCAGGAACGAGGTCACGAAGTACTCGCCGAGCACTTTGGTGAGCTTCTGGTCGGCCTCCAGGGCGTCGAGGGCCTCGCCCAGCCGCAGCGGGAGCATCGGTGACTTCTCCGGGTCGTAGCCGTATCCCTCCAGCTTGGCCGGCGGCTCCGCCTTGTCCCTGATGCCCAGGTAGACCGCGGCGCCGACGCCGGCCATGGCCAGGTAGGGATTGGCGGTGGCGTCGCCCAGGCGGACCTCCATCCGCGCGGCCGCGCCCCGCTCGGGCGGGATCCGGACCATCGCGCTGCGGTTGTCCAGGCCCCAGTCGATCAGCCACGGCGCGAGCGTGTCCGGCCCGAACCGCTTGAACGAGTTGATCGTGGGGTTGAGCAGGGCGCTCAGCGCCGGGGCGTGCCGCAACACGCCGCCGACCGCGTGGCGGCCCAGGTCCGACAGGCCGTCGGCGCCGTCGGGGTCGCCGAACACGTTGCGCCCGGCGTCGTCGTTGACCGACACGTGCACGTGGAACCCAGAGCCACCCTCGTCGTTGAAGGGCTTGGCCATGAACGTGGCCAGCAGGCCGCGGTGGCGGGCGATCTCCTGCACCGCGGACTTCAGCCGGAACGAGCGGTCGGCGGCGTCGGCGAGCTCGGAGTGGCCGAGGTTGATCTCGAACTGGCCCGGCGAGAACTCGTGGTTGGCCGCCGTCACCCGCAGGCCGGCCTGCCGGAGCTGGCGGAGCATGTGCACGAGCAGGCCCTGCGGGTCGCCCTTGCGGCCGACCACGTACACGTTGCCTGGCTCGTTGGCGTAGCGCTGCCAGCGGCCGTCCGGTTCCTGCTGGCACAGGTAGAACTCCAGCTCAGGGCCGCAGATCAGGGTGTACCCGAGGTCCGCGACCTGCTCGGCCACCCGCCGCGCCACGGCGCGCGGTGACTCCGCCGCCGGCGCGCCGTCCGGGGTGGTCGCCTCGCCGAGGCACCAGGCGGCGTTCGGCTCCCACGGCAGCGGGGTCAGCGTGGCCAGGTCGGGATAGACGGTGATGTCCGGCAGGCCCAGCTCCAGGCCGCCCTGTACCGGCACCACGTCGCCCATCGGCGAGGTGTGATAGACCGCGCGGCAGAACGCCAGGCCGTGGCCGGCCGCCGCGACCAGCTCATCGACCAGCACGTCGCGGCCGCGGTCCACGCCGATCAGGTCGGGATAGGACACCCGGACCACGTCGACGTCCTGTTCCCGCAGCCGCTCGCAGATGGCGGCGACGTCTGATGCGTGCGTCACGGCGGCTCCCCGGTGTGTTCCCGGTGGCTTCCCGGTGCTCCCCGGCGGCTCCCGGCGGAGGGAACGTTCGGGTACAAACGATCTGTCGCAGCGTAACCGCGGCTGGCAGCGCGGGCAAGAGCCCGCCGCGGGCGCCGTGCGCTCATCGTAAGTGACCCCGTGGCTGCCGATCACGGCCTCGCGAATGTACCGGCGGGCGTGCCATAACCCGTTCTCGGGCCCACTTTACGCGCCGAGGGCTAGCGCCCTCTGTGGCTGCGCTGTGCACGTTACTTCCCCAGTGGCTGGCCACCCAGCCGTTGATAAGCCGCAAGACCTCGGGGCTCACCGGCCGACGGACCTGGCGGCGGTAGCTGCGCGGGCCCGCAGATTCCGGGTCGGGCCGGAGCAGATGACTGAGATCACCGACAACGTGGCCTTCAAAGGGTCCCTTGACCAGGCGGCCGACGGCATCGACGTCCTCGGGCGGCACCTGGAGGTCGTGGCCCCCGGTGATCGCCAGGACCGGAACCGTGATCCGGTCCAGGACGGGGGCGGGATCGTACGCTATGAAGTCGCGGAACCAGCGGGCGTTGATGCGCTGGCCTTGGATCCGGATGACATCGGCTGAGGAGGCCATGATCCGGTCTTGATTCTTGCGCTGGAGCCTGATCGGGTCGGTGCGCATCAGCCGCAGGATGAACCTGGCCGATGCGGGCAGCCTGGCGGCCAGCTGCTCCGTTTGCCAGGCGAGGATCTCACCGCCGGGCCGGGCCGGCCCGGACCTGGACAGCCATGGTGAGCTAGTACCGCGGCCAGGAAGCGCACGGTTGCCAACGACTTAAGGAGCCGCCGTGAGCGAGCTAGCCGGGTTCTTCTACCCGAGGACCGCGACCGGGCGGTCCTCGCTGCTGCCCGCGCCGCCCTGGCACTACTCCGGCAACCTGCTCACCGTGGAGTACCGGACCGACCCGGCCCGGGTGGCCGAGCTGCTGCCGGCCCCGCTTGCGCCCGCCCCGGACGATCCCGGCGCGGTGGCGCTGATCTGGGCCGACTGGCAGTCCTGCGGCGACGACGGGGCCGAGCTGCTGGACCCGGTCCGGGCCCAGTACCAGGAGTGCTTCGCCGTGGTCCGGTGCCGCTTCGCCGGCCGGGTGTACTCGCGCTGCGTCTACATCTGGGTGGACGCCGACTTCGCCCTGGCCCGCGGCCTGCACCAGGGCTACCCCAAGAAGCTGGGGTCGATCCACCAGACCCGGCCGCACCCGTACGGCCGCGCGGCCCCGCGGATCGCGCCCGGCGGGGTCTTCGCCGGAACGCTGGCCGCGGCCGACCGGCGGCTCGCCCAGGCGGTGGTGACGCTGCGCGAGGAAACCGGGGCCAACGGGTTTGTCAACGCCCACCCCATGGCGCACCATCGCTGGATGCCGTCGATCGAGAAGGGCGCGCCCGACGCCCTCGACGAGCTGATCGCCTCGGGCAGCGCCAGCTTCAAGGCCGGCCCGGCCTGGCGCGGCGATGCCACCCTCGAGCTGTTCGACTCGCCCACCGAGGAGCTGGCCCGGCTGGAGGTCGCCGAGATCATCGGTGGCTACTACCGGCAGGTCGGGGTCGCCTGGGACGGCGGCCGGGTGCTGGCCCGGCGCGGCCTGCCGGTGGACACTACGGTCCCGGACAGCTAGTTTGGGTCCAAACGAGATGGCGCCGGGGTGGCGATGAGCGACGAGACCGCGATGAGCCCCGCTACGGCTGGCCGCCACGATGTTCACCGGCGACCATCACCGCGCCGAGCGGGTGTCGGCGCGCCTGGTCGCGGGCACCGTCTGGGTTAACTGCTTCTTCGTCCGTGACCTGCGGGCCCCGTTCGGGGGAGCGGGCCTGTCCGGCATCGGCCGGGAGGGCGGCACCTGGAGCTTCGACTTCTACGACGACGTCAAGAACACCGTGTTTGCCCCGGAGGGATGGCGCAGCGATGGGTGAAGTTGTCGGAGCGGGCCTGCTCGCTCACGTCCCGACGATCATGCTCCCCCTGCAGGAGCGCCTCGACCTGAACGAGGGACAGGAGATCAGCCTGGTGCCGGGGCTCGAGTGGCTGCGGACCGAGGTTTTCGACCTCGTGGAGTACGACACGGTCGTGGTCTTCGACTCGCACTGGTTCACGACAGTGGAATTCGTGATCTCCGCCCACGACGTCCGGGCCGGGCTGTTCACCTCCGACGAGCTGCCCCGCGGGATGCACCGGATTCCCTACGACTGGCGCGGCGACCCCGAGCTGGCGCACGCCGCGGCCGCGCTGGGCGACAAGCACGGCACCTGGATCACCGCGATCGACGATCCCTACCTGCCGCTGCACTACGGCACCGTGAACCTGTGGCACTACCTCGGCCGGGGGCTGGACGCGCGGTGGGTCTCGGTCAGCAACACCGCCGAGACCGGCGACACCGAGGACTTCCTGCGCGCGGGCCGGGCGCTGGGCGAGGCGATCGGCCAGACCGACCGGCGGGTGCTGCTGATCGCGTCCGGAGCCATGTCGCACACGTTCTGGCCGCTGCGGGAACTGCGCGCGCACGAGGCCAGCGACCCACGGCACATCCGCACTGACGAAGCACGCGCGGCCGACACCGAGCGGATCGCCTGGCTCGAGGCGGGCGACCACGCCCGGGTGATCGACACGATGCCGGAGTTCTTGCGCGTGCGGCCGGAGGCGAAGTTCGCGCACTACCTGATGATGGTGGCGGCCCTCGGCGGGCAAACCGTCCGAGCCCCGGGCGACGGTTCAGCGACTACGAGAACTCGGTGGGCACCGGGCAGGTGCTCCTATGGTTCGACCGGCCGGCCGCGGGCTGGTCCTCGGCGGGATAGCCGAGGACTGGTCCTGGCCGGAAGCGCGGGCTTGTCCTCCGCGGGATAGCCGAGGACTGGTCCTGGCCGGATAGCCGCGGGCTGGTCCTCGGCGGGATAGGAGCGAGCGATGTCCGAATACCGCAGGATCCTGCTGGACGGCGCGGCCGTCCAGGCCCGCCGCGACGGCGAGGACCTGATCGCCGCCGACGGGCGCCGGGTCAGCGTCGCGGAGGCGGTGCACCTGCCGCCGGTGACGCCGTCCAAGATCATCGCCGTGCACCTGAACCACCTCAGCCGGGTGACCGAGTTCCAGGCCAAGCTGCCCCCGGCGCCCACGTACTTCACCAAGCCGGTCTCCGCGCTGGTCGCGCACGGCGGCGCCGTGGTCAGGCCGGCCAACTGCAAGTACCTCAACTACGAGGGCGAAGTGGCCATCGTGATCGGCCGTACCTGCCGGAACGTGCCGCGGTCACAGGCGGGCGAGTACATCGCCGGGTACACCATCGCCAACGACTTCGGGCTGCACGACTTCCGGGACACCGACGCCGGTTCGATGCTGCGGGTCAAGGGCTCGGACACGATGGCCCCGCTGGGCCCGGGGCTGGTCACCGACTGGGATTTCCGCGGAAAACGGCTGCGCACCTACGTCAACGGCCGCCTGGCGCAGGACGGGTCCACCGACGAGATGAACTGGGACATGCACTACCTGGTGGCCGACATCGCGCGCACGATCACGCTCTGCCCCGGCGACGTGCTGCTGTCGGGGACGCCCGCGGGTTCCCGCCCGGTGCAGCCGGGGGACGTGGTCGACGTGGAGGTCGACGGCCTGGGCCGGCTGACCAGCCATGTCGTGGCCGGTCCCGGGCCGGTCCCGGCCGAGCTCGGCGCGCAGCCGAGCGAAAGCGAGGAGGTCGTGTCCACGGCGCTCGGCGGGGACTGGGAGTTCCGCGGGATCCGGCCGCCGGTCCGCGCCTGACGCTCGGGGCCCGCCGGGAGGGAGTGGCATGGGCGCGCCGCGCATGTGCCTGATTCTCAGCGAGAACTGGACCATGACCTCCGGCCGTGACCTGCCCAGCCTGGTGCGCTGGGCCCGCGAGGCCGAGGACGCCGGGTTCGACTGCGTCATGATCAGCGAGCACATCGTGCTGGGACGGTCCGCGGGAGCGGACGGGATCATGCTCAACCCGCGCGAGTACGCCCTGCCCGGCAATCAGGACCCGGCGACGCCGTGGCCGAGCTCGCTGGTGCTGCTGTCGGCGATCGCCGCGGTCACCGAGCGGATCAGGCTGGTCGCCGGGGCCGTCATCGCCCCGCTGCGCCACCCGCTGCTGATCGCCCGTGAGCTCGGCTCGCTGGACCTGGTCAGCGGCGGCCGGCTGGTGGTACTGCCAACGGTCTCCTGGCTGGAGGAGGAGTACGCCGCGCTCGGCGCGGCGTTCCGCTCCCGCGGTGACCTGCTCGACGAGCACCTCGCGGCGTGGGCGGTGCTGTGGCGGGACACCCCGGCGTCCTACTCCGGCACGCATTACTCGTTCCGCGAGGTGTACTTCGAGCCGAAGGCATTCCGCCCGGAGGGGCCCACCCTGTGGATCGGCGGCGCCGGGATGCACCGGCGGATGCTGGAGCGCATCGTCCGGTACGGGGACGGCTTCAACCCGCTCGGCCGGCCCTCGGCGGACGAGATGCGCCGCCTGGAGGACGCCCTGCGGGCGGCCGGGCGCGACCCCCGCGGGCTGGAGCTGGTCGGCGGGACCCGGGCCGTGTTCGCCGACGGGCACAGCGTGGCCGACCTGGGCCAGGCCCTGGCGGTCATCCCGCCCCAGGTGGCGGCCGGGTTCACCACGTTCTGCATCAAGCCGTCGCAGTTCACCGACGACCCGCGGGATGTGGGCCGGCTGTGCCGGGACATCATCCGCCGGGTTGACGGCCTGCTCCCGTGACACTCGCCGGATGGCGGTGGCCTGGCTAGCTGGCATCCTTGACCATGTGACGGCGAACGTTGTCAGTCCGATCCTGGTCGGCCGGGCCGACCAGCTCGCCACGCTGGACGCCGCGCTGGCGGAGGCGGGTCGCGGCCGCCCGGCCACAGTCCTCATCGGCGGCGAGGCGGGTATCGGCAAGTCCCGGCTGGTGAGCGAGTTCGCCGGGCGGGCCCGCAGCGCCGGAGCCCGGGTGCTGACCGGCGGCTGCATGGAACTCGGCGTGGACGGCCTGCCGTTCGCCCCGTTCACTGCGGTGCTCCGGGAGCTGGTCCGCGACCTGGGCGCCGACGGCGTCGCGGGGCTGCTGCCCAGCGGCGCGACCCGGGAGCTGGCCCGGCTGCTGCCCGAGTTCGGCGAGCCGGCCGGCTCGGACGACGCGGACCAGGCCCGCGGGCGCCTGTTGAGCAGATGCTCATCCTGCTCGAGCAGCTGGCCGAGCGCGGCCCGGTCGTCCTGATCATCGAGGACGCGCACTGGGCCGACCGGTCGACCAGGGATCTGCTGGCGTTCCTGATCCGCAACCAGCACGTGCTCGACGGCGTGCTGATCGCCGTGACCTACCGGTCCACGAGCTGCACCGTACCCATCCGCTGCGCCCGCTGCTCGCCGAGCTCGACCGCATCGACTGGGTCACCCGGATCGAGCTGGGCCGGCTGACCCGCCGGGACACCGACGACCTGGTGGCCCGGATCACCGGCCGCCCGCCGCCCGAGGACATGCTCGCTACCGTCTACCGCCGGACCGAGGGCAACCCGCTGTTCGTGGAGGCGCTGATCGGTGACGGCGAGGACCTCGGTTCGGGCCTGCCCGACTCGCTACGCGACCTGCTGGTCGCGAGCGTGCGACGGCTGCCCGAGCCCACCCAGGACGTGGTCCGGGTCGCGAGCGCGGGCGGCGAGCGGATCGGTCATGCGCTGCTCGCGGCGGTCATCGGGCTGGACGATCCCGCGCTGGCCAACGCGCTGCGCCCGGCGGTGGCCGCCAACGTGCTGCTGACCGACTCCGACGGCTACCTGTTCCGGCACAGCCTGATCCGCGAGGCGGTGCACGACGAGCTGCTACCCGGCGAGCGCAGCGGGCTGCACGGCCGGTTCGCCGAAGCCATCAGCCACGACCCGCTGCTGGTACCGCCGGGCCGCGCCCCGGTCGAGCAGGCGTACCACTGGTACGCGGCGCACGACATGACCGGGGCGCTGATCAGCGCCTGGCAGGCGGCCGCGGCGTCGGGCCAGGCGCTGGCCTACGCCGAGCAGCTCGCGATGCTGTCGCGGGTGCTGGAGCTGTGGGACCAGGTGCCGGACGCCGCGCAGCAGATCGGCACGGGCCATGTGTCGGTGCTCGAGGCGGCGGTCGAGGCCGCGAAGCTGACCGGGGAGTATGACCGGGGGGTCACGCTGGCCCAGGCCGCGCTGCGCGAGGTGGACGTCACCGCGGAACCGGTCCGGGCCGCGCTCCTGCACGAGGCCCGCGGCCACCTGAAGTACCTGCTAGGCCGGACCGACTACGTGGAGGACTGGCGTGAGGCGGCCCGGCTGGTCCCGCCGACCCGCCGAGCGCCGCGCGGGCCCGGGTGCTCGAGCGGCTGGCCCACGACATCCACCACCGGCCGGGAGGCTGGGACTCCGCCGAGTTCCTGGCCGCCGCCGAGGAGGCCGTGGACGTGGCGCGCCAGGCCGGCGACGCCGCCACGGAAGCCGCCGCGCTGGTGACCCTCGCCTGCGCCATGCCGGCCGCGAATCTGGACCGGGCCCGGGCCCTGCTGGCCGAGGCGCGCGCGGTCGCAGCCCGGGCCCAGGCCTACCAGTCGCTGCTGAACGCCGACATCACCGAGTCAGACATCCTGGAAGGACTGGGCGAGCACGAGCTGGCCGCCGCGGTGGCCCGCGACGGGATCGCCACGGCCCGGGATCACGGGCTGGCCCGAACATCGGGCGTGGTTCTTGCCATCAACCTGGCCGAGCCGCTGGTGTCGCTGGGCCGGTGGGCCGAGGCGGCCGACGTCATCGAGCGCACGCTCCAGCTCTTCCCGCCGCCGCTGAGCCGAACCGCGCTGTGGGGGCTGTCCGGCGACGTGGCGCTGGCCCGCGGCGACCTGCCCGCCGCCGCCGAATACGTCGCCTCGATCGGGGCGGTGCTCGACGGCACCAGGTTCAAGGACGAATATCAGCTCCCGCTGGCCCAGCTGGATACCGAACTGCGGCTGGCCCAGGACAGGCCGGGCGAGGCCCTGTCCGTGGTCGGCGACGCGCTCGGCTACCTGGGCAACGAGCCGGATCTGCGGTACGTGTGGCCGCTGCTGGTGGCCGGGGCCCGGGCCTGCGTGGCCGCGGCCGCCGCCCGCGATGAGGCGCTCGCCGCGCGGGCCGCGGCGCTGCGCGACCGGCTGCGGGCCGAGGCCGGCCTGCTGGGCGCGGACGGGGTCGCGCAGCAGGCGGGCCAGCTGACCTTCACCGCCGAGATGATGCGCGCCGACCGGGCCCTGGCCGGCGCCGCGGCCGATGGCGGGCCGGACGACGGGCCCGGGCCCGGCGATCTGCGCGTCGCGTGGGACGCGGCGGCGCGGGCGTGGGAGGCGGCGAGCCAGCCCTATCCGCTGGCGTCGGCCCTGCTGCGGTCGGCCGAGGCGGCGCTGGGCAGCGGCGACCATGACGGCGGCGCCGAGCGGCTGCGCCGCGCCGCCGCGCTGGCGGAGCAACTGGGCGCCGCGCCGCTGCGCGAGGACATCGCGCTGCTCGCCCGGCGCGCCCGGATCTGGCTCGGCCCGGGCGAGGGCGCTGACGCGCGCGCGAGCGGGGCCGCGCGCCGCCGGCCAGGACAACCTTTCGCAACGGGAACGGCTCGGGCTCACGGCCCGCGAGTTCGAGGTGCTGCGGCTCGTGGCGGCCGGGCGGAGCAACCCCGAGATCGCCAGCGAACTGTTCATCTCCACGAAGACGGCCAGCGTCCACGTGTCCAACATCCTCGGCAAGCTCGGGGTCGCGAGCCGCGGCGAGGCGGCAGCCACCGCGCACCGGCTCCGCCTCTTCGACTCGTTCGGCGAGCCGCCGCAGGCATCGGCATCCGGCCGCCGGTAGCGCACGAGGTCGGGCGTCACGGGCCCTCGCCGCTGTGCTGGGCGTTTCTGGCGGGCTGGGCTCTCCTCGCAGGGTGAGAGCCCAGCCGGTGGCTTTGAGAGCGGTCCAGGGCGTGGACCGGGGTGCCTGTGGACCGCGGTCAGGCCAGAACGCGGCCACGGCCGCCGGGTCGCCGACAAACTGCTCGATAGCGCGCACGCGGCCGCCGCCACGGTCGCGAGCACGACCTGCGGGCCGTCCAGCGTGCGCCGTCGGGGCGGCTGGCGCTCAGCCGCACCAGCACGGCCCCGGCCAGCCGCACCGCTGGCCAGGGGAAGTACTGGGCGCCTCAGTAGCCGACGAGACGATGCAGCCGGATGAAGGATTCCTCGAAGCCGAGCCTGGGCCAGGTGCGCGAGGAGAGCAGGTTGGTGACCCGCCAGTCGGTCACCACGCAGTCGTAGCCGGCCTGCGCGGTCCACGCGATGACAGCTTCGCCGAGTGCCCGGCCAGCGCCCAAGCCCCGCGCAGGCGGGAAGACAGCGGCAAAGGCGAGGAAGCCTGCGCGATCGGGCCGGGTCAGCGGCGGGTGGCCGCCCGCCAACTCCAGGCCGCAGCCGATGCTGGAGCCGACGACGGCGCCCTCGAACTCGGCCACGAAGGTGGTGTAGGCGGGATCGTCGAAGTCCTCCTCCCATCCGGCCAGGCACTCCTCATAGCCCGGCACCGGGCTGGCCGAGAACACCGGAGCGAGGCTGTGCTGGCGCGGCAGCTCGACCTCTAGCCTGGCCAGCGCGGGCAGGTCGGTGCGCCGTGCCCGCCGCACCACAACCTTGGGCGGCACGGCCGGCGGTTCGCCGGGCAGCGGGCGTACGGCGTGTGCCTGTTGCTGGCCGAACCCCAGCCGGTACCACGCGCGGAGCAGGCCCTCGTCGCTCGCCGGCACCAGTACGTAGTGGGCGCGGCGTGATTCCTGAACCCACCGGGCAGCAGCCAGCCCGTACAGGTCGCGCGCCAGTTCCGGCTCGACGGCCGCCTGCCCGGCCGCGTCGACCCAGACATTCGGACCCCACACCGGGCTGTCTTTGGGTGCGCCCAGCACAAAGCCGGCGATGTTCCCGCCCTGCAGGGCCACCGCTCCCGAGGCGCCCGGCAGCGCGAATGCCGCCGCGACCTCTGCGGTAGCCGCCGACTCGTGCTCGTAGCGCGGCGACAACAGCGGGCAGCTGAGGCGATGGACCCGATGCCGTGCCGCCAGAAGCGCCCCCGCGGCCGGAATATCGCCGGCGGCGAACGGGCGCACATGCGCGCCTGGCATGGCCAGAACCTACGCCACCCGGGCCGGCCGGGTCATCCCGATTATTACCAGCCACGGCCCGGCCGACCGGTAACAGCCTGCCACGCCAGGCAGACTCATCATCGATCACGCCGGGGCCCCGGCATCAACCTCACCTCAGCCTGGCGACACCACCTGCGCAACGTCTTGTCTCGTACCCGCCGCCGGGCGAGAAGGCCCGGTTTTGTCAGAGACGGCTGAGACGATGAGGGCGTGGCCGCGACCGAGATAGCCAGCCGCCTGAACGGGGCCCGCGCGGACGGGTTCCGGGCCGACGGGCCCCGGGCTGACCGGGCCTCCCTGAGCGGGGCCCGCGCGGACGGGTCCCGGGCCGGCGAGGCCGATGTGAACGGGGCCCGCGCGGAGGGGACCCGAGCGAACGGGTCCCGGGCCGGCCGAGCCCGCGGAGGCGAGGCCCGCGCGTACCGGGCCCGCTCGGACGCCGGCCGCGCGGATCGCTCCCGCCGGGCGGAGCTCGGCGGGTTCCTCAAGGCCCGGCGGGCCAGGCTGCGCCCGGAGGACGCCGGCCTGGCGCCGGGGCCGCGGCGGCGGACGCCCGGACTGCGGCGCGAGGAGGTTGCCCTGCTCGCCGGCGTCGGCGTCAGCTGGTACACGTGGCTGGAGCAGGGCCGGCCCATCAACGCCAGCTGGCAGGTGCTGGACGCGGTCGCCCGCGCCCTGCGGCTCGACGGGGCCGAGCGCTGGCACCTGTACCGGCTCGCCGAGGCCATGCCGGTGCGGTCGCTGGCCGTGGCCGCCGTGCCCGATGCCCTCCGCGACGTGCTCCGCTCGCTGGACCCGCTCCCGGCCGTGCTGATCAACAGCCGCTTCGACATCGTGGAGACGAACGACGCCCACGAGGAGATGTTCTGGGACTGGCACAGCCTGCCCTGCGTGCACAAGAACCTGCTGTGGTGCGCGGTGACCGAGCCGCGGGCCCGGGAGCTGTTCCTCAACTACGACCAGGAGATCCCGCACATGGTCGCCCGGCTGCGCGCCGCTTACGCGCAGCACATCGGCGACCCGGAGTGGGAGGAGGACATCCGCCGGCTGGCCGGCCTGAGCGCCGAGTTCGCGGAGCTGTGGGCCCGCCACGAGGTCGCCGGGCCCGCGTCCCGCACGCTGCGGTTCCGCCATCCCGGGGCCGGGCCGATGACGTTTACCCGCACCGAACTGGACGTGGCCGCCGCGCCGGACCTGCGCATCGCCGTGTACAGCCCGCTGGACGAGGCCACCCGGGCCCGCCTGCCCCTGACCCGCCGGGGCGGGCCGCGCTAGCGGCTCAGGCCGACGAGGCGCTCAGCAGCTGGTCCCAGCCGGCCGGGGTCAGCGCGTAGCCGGCCACCGAGCCTGAGGTGAGCCGGCGCCACAGCGCGGGCCGGATCAGCAGCGCGGCCGCCGTCGCGACCACGGGCACGGCGGCCAGCGGGTCGCCGCGGACCGGCGTGAGTTCCTCGGCGCTCCCCCGGTATGACCCGCCGTGCGCCAGCGCGGCCAGGATCTCGGCCGCCACCCCCCGCCGCCCGCGGCCGCCCGCGCCCGCGCCGAGGATGGCCAGCAGCAGCTGGTGGGTGGCCACGCCGGGGCGGCCGGGCAGCTGGACGGCCGGCTGGCCTGCGCAGGCGACGTCGAGGAGCGCGCCGGTCAGGTCCACGCCGGAGCGCCAGGCGTTGCCCGGCTCGACCAGCCGGGGGTTGACGTCGATGAAAACCGGGCCCGTCTGCGTCGCGATGGCGTCGGCCGACAGGCCGCCGTGCCAGCGGAGCGAGCGGCCGAGCGACTCGAGGTGCTTGATGACCTCGGCGGGCTGGTCCAGGCTCCGCTTGTGGCTGGCGCCGCCCCCCGCTCCCTCTCGGACGCGGAGGTTGGCGTGTGCGGCCACCATGTCCCCGCGCGCGAACACGGACTGGGCCATCACCAGCGGGCCGGCGGCGGGTTCCTGGGCCACGACGCCGCCGCCGGCGAAGACCCCGGCGGCCTCGAGCTCCGCGGCGGCCGAGCGTAGCGCCGCCGCGGAGCCGACGCGCCGCACGCCGGTGGTGGCGGTGCCGATCGGGACCTTGATGAAGACCGGGAAGGACGGCCACGCTCGCAGGTCGTCCGCGGAGCCGACAAAGGCAGTCGAGGGCTGCGGCAGGCCGAGGGCGCCGAGCGTGGCGGACGCGGACACCTTGTCCTGCACCGCGCGCACGGCCTCGAAGGACGGCACCGCGGTCCGGATCCCGCCCTCCGCCAGCCGCCCGGCCGCGTGGGACAGCGCCGCGACCTGCTCCTGGGTGGGAAAGAGCACGTCGAAGCCGCCCGCGCGGTAGACGGCCAGCGCGGCGTCCAGCCAGCCGAGCGGATCGGCTCCGTAGCCGGGGACCCGATGCACCCGGCGGACGTGCCGGGTGAACCGGCACAGGCACAGCCCGTCCGGCGACAGGACCTCCACCCGGTGGCCGGCGTCCGCCAGCCCGGCCACCTGGCGCGCGGTCAGGCCGGAGCCGTCGGACAGCAAGATCTTCATGACCTCAGTCTGCCCGGCCGACCCGCCATCAGCGCGCGGCGTCCCGCGAATCGCCGGGCACGACCAGCAGCCGGACCGGGGCGTGCTCCGAGTCGCGGCGGATGATCAGGCGGCCCTCCCGCTCGAGGTACTCGATGTGCGCCTCGGCCTCGGCCAGCGCGGCCCGGCGCATGTACCCCGTGATCTGGTCCCACGGACGGGACCAGGTCAGGTTCTGGGTGACCTCCCAGATCGTCGGCTGGCCCGCCGCGGCGACGATGTCCAGCACCTCGCGGGCGCGGACGTCGTGGTGCTCGATCAGGGCGTCCGACCGCTCGGCGATCCCGCGGAACCGGTACTCGTGGGCAGGCAGCGCCTCGGCGGCGGCATAGCGGTGCATCGCCTGCAGCGACTCGAGGTAGCTGGACAGCGGCGAGTCCCCGCTGACCGGCGTGAGCCCGACGTTGGGCGAGATCCGCGGCAGCAGGTGATCCCCGGTGAGCAGCAGGTCGTAGTCGGCGTCATGCAGGCAGATGTGGCCGGGGGTATGTCCCGGCGTCCAGACGACCGTGACGCGCCGGCCGGGCAGGTCCAGGTCGTCACCGTCGTTCAGCAGCCGGTCCGGCTCGGCCATGCTGAACATGCGGAAGTCCTCGCCATCACCGAAGATCTCGGTGTCGCTGGGCACTCCGCTGCGCACCAGCCAGGAGCGGAAGCCGTCGGCGCCGCCGATGACCTCGCCGATGCGCGAGGGCAGGTACGGCAACTCCGCGCTGTGCATGGCGATCCAGGCGCCCGACGCCTCGCTGAGACGCTGGCTGAGGCCATGGTGGTCGGGATGCACGTGGGTGACGACGATGCCGGCGATCCGGTCCGGGGACACGCCCGCCGCCGCGAGGCCGCGCTGCAGGTCGGCCCAGCCGCGGTCGGTCTCCCAGCCCGGGTCCACCACCACGGCGCCGGAGTCGGCGAGCAGCAGGTAGCACAGCGTGTAGCGCAGCGGGTTGTCCGGGATCGTCACCGGCACGGACCACACGCCGGGGGTGACCTGCTCGATGGGCGGGAACTCGCGGGCCCGCCAGGCGCGCCGCTGGTCCAGCCCGGTCACGGTCACCGATCCCCCGCGCCGGGTGCTGCGGGCCGGAGCGGGCGGGCTCCCGGTCATGCGCGGCTCCTCCGGATCCGTCGTCGCGGGGTGCCAGCCTAATACAGACGGAGTTCGTCTAACAATTCGCGCGGAGCGTGCGGCCGCGATCGCACCGGACCGTGAGCCAGGATGCGCTGGCCCGGGACGGAGGTCGCGGTGCCCTGGGTCAGGACCAGGGCGTTCCGCTGCTGAAGTCGGACGCGAACGTGGTGGCGATCGAGGACATGACCGCCGGGAGGCGGTCAGCGGAACTGGGTGCCGGGACCGGGCCGGGTGACGGTGATCCTCACCGCGGCCCGGCCGAGGACCGGGTGCCTGGCCGTGACCCGGACCAGGCCGATCCGGCCGGGCTCGGAGCGGACGAAGGCGCCGCCGACGCCGCCGTAGGCGCCGAACGGGAACGGGTTGTCGCCGATGAGCGTGGCCGGGCCGGTCAGCGACAGGCTCACGTCGCCGGCGACGTGCGGGCGCTGGTTGCCGTAGGCGTCGAGGGCCCGGAAGGTCAGCCGGGTGGTGTCCGTGCCGTCGGCCTGGATCGAGCCGTCGTCCGCGGTCAGCGCGAGACGGTCCCGCGCGGTATCGGCCGACATGCGGACCGAGGCCGCCAGTCGTCCGCCGAGGTAGCCGTCGATGCGCAGCTCCGGCAGGCCGGAGCCGTCGACGGTCAGGTCGGCGAAGACCGGGGGGTAGGCGAGGTGGCCGAAGTCGCTGGTGATCGGGGATGCCGGTCGCGACGTGCCTCCCGCCGACGTAGATCTCGAGCCGGTCGCAGTTGGTGGCGATCATGGCGTGCGCGCCGGGGCCGTCCGGCGGGGAGCGCGGGCCCGAAGTCCCAGAAGAAGACGGGCAGGATCACCGGGCGCACCCGCGGGTCGACCTGCGAGCGGTAGAACGCGGCGCCGGGCTTGGGCACCCGGAACGTGTCGAGGACGCCCGGCGTCTTCAGCCCGTCCCAGATCCGGTCGCCCCCGTTGAGCGACGCGTAGTCGAAGCCGGCCCAGCCGAGCAGTCCGGCGTAACCGGGGTCGGACCGCGCGATGTCGTGCACCTGGGCGTGCAGCAGCGCCTGCTCGGCCAGCACCGCCCCGGGGTCGGTCCAGCGGTAGGTCGGCGACCCGTCCAGCGCGCCGACCGCCTCGCTGACCAGGTAGGGCACCCCGGGCAGCGGCGGCTCCAGCTCGGCCTGGCCGCCGGCGGAGTGATAGTCGTCGAAGCCGAACACGTCCTGCGCCCAGCCGGCCGTCGAGTACCGGACACCATCGCGCCGGTCGTCTGCCTGCTGCCGTCCAGCCGGTCGGCGAGCCGACGGGTCCGCGCGTACAGGCTCGGGGTAGTTCGCGGTCTCGTTCAGCCGGGTGGCCCAGACGATGACCGAGGGCCGGTTGCGGTCCCTGACCACCATGTCGTTCACGTTCTGGACGACGAGGTCCTGCCAGGCGGCGTCGCCCACGTACCGCCAGCCCGGCGGCTCCTGCCAGACCATGAGGCCAAGTTCGTCGCAGGCGTCGAGGAAGTGCGGGGACTGCGGGTAGTGCGAGCAGCGGACCATGTTGCAGTTCAGCTCGCGGGCGAGGATCTCGGCGTCCCGGCGCTGCAGCCGGGCCGCGGCCGCCATGCCGGTGTAGGGAAACAGCTGGTGCCGGTTCAGGCCGAAGATCTGCAGCCGCTCGCCGTTGAGGTAGAAGCCGTCGGCCCGGAACACCGCCTCGCGGAACCCGGTCCTGACCTCGACCGTGTGCGGCGGCCGGCCGGCCGGGGCCAGCGTCACCCGGACGGTGTACAGCTTCGGCGTGCCCGGCGACCAGAGGGTCACGTCCCCGATCCCGGTGATGCGAGCCCGGCGACGGCGGTGCCCGGGCGGTGATCGTCACCCGGGCGCTGGCGCTGGCCAGCAGCGCGGGAGCCGTCCCGCAGCTCGGCGGTGACCAGGACCGGGCCGCGGGGCACGGCCGCCGCGTCGATCGTGGCCTGCACCGCACGCTCCGGCCGGGACTGAGCACGTCGGCCGGCCGGGCGAACACGTCGGACAGGAACACCTCGGGCACGATCCGGAGCGTGACGTCGCGGTAGATGCCGCCCGGCTGGAGGTAGTCGACGGCCGCCGGCCCGCGCGAGGTACCGTCGGGCGGGACCGGCAGCCACCGGGAGTCCACGATGACCGCCAGGACATTGTCGTCGTCGACCAGGTGACCGGTCAGCTCGGTCGACCACGGCAGGTATCCGCCCTGGTGGGTGCCGAGCACGGTGCCGTTGAGCAGCACCGTCGCGTTCACCAGCACGCCGTCGAAGTGGACGAACACGCGGCTGCCGCGCGGCGGGCGGGCAGATCGAAGTGCTTGCGGTAGATCCAGATCCCCTCCCAGCTCGCCGGATCCCAGTCGCCCCAGGACAGCGGCGTGACCGTGTGCGGCAGCGTGACCTGGGCGAAGCCGCTGTCGTCGTACCGGGGGCCAACGGAGCCTGCGACATAGCCGCCGCCGAACAGCCAGCCCTGGTTGAAGGCATAGGTCCGCACCGGCCCGGCGCTGGCCGACACGGTCCGCGTCGTGGCCGGCCGCCCCGGTTACCGGCGGCGACTGCAGCCCGCGGCGGCCAGCGAGGCGACCGCCCCGCCGAGGGCGCTGGCGCGCAGGATCGCACGCCGCGACGGCCGGGAAGCGGGGGCTCGGTCGGCCGGGCCTGGCGGAGGCGCTTCCAGCGGTCACGCCACAGAATGTAGTAGCTTCGGCTGGGGTCCCGGCGGATCGGGTCCGCGCGAGCCAGATGAGAGATCGCTCAACACCAGGAGGGATCGCGGTGGCCGAATCGGAGACGTTCACGATCGGGGCCGAGGCCCGCTGCACCGACGGGGACTGCGGCGAGGTGCGCCGGGTGATCGTCAACCCCGTCGCCCGCGAGGTCACCCACCTGGTGGTCGAGCCGAAGGGCCGCCTCGGGCTGGCCCGGCTCGTTCCCCTCGACCTGGTGAGCACCTCGGCGGGCCAGGTCGAGATCCGCTGCACCCTGGCCGAGTTCGCGGAGCTCGAATCCGCCGAGGAAACCCAGTTCGTCCCGGGGTCCCAGGGCTACGCCGCCTACGGCCCCGAGCAGGTGCTCGTCTGGCCCTACTACGGCCTGGGCGGCGCGGGAGCGGTGACCGACGCGGCAGCTCTGCAGGGCACCTCGCAGACCGTCACCTACGACACCGTCCCGCTGGGCGAGGTGGAGGTGCGCCGCGGCGACCCGGTCGAGGCCACCGACGGCAGCATCGGGCGCGTCCACGGGCTGGTCATCGACCCGCGCAGCCACCACGTGACCCACGTGCTGCTGGCCGAGGGCCACCTGTGGGGCAAGAAGGAAGTGGCCATCCCGATCCGCTCGGTGACCCGGGTCGACGACGGCATCCAGCTCAGCATCACCAAGCAGCAGGTGGAGGACCTGCCGCCGGTGGATTTCGATCACCTCGGCGCGTAGCCGTCATCAGCCTCGGCGCGTAGCCGCGCCACCGGCGTCGTCCGCCTCGGGCGCGTAGCCGCACGCCGCTGGCCGTCGACCGTCTCGGCGATTGAGCTGTCACGCCACGTGGCACTCGAGTACGTCGGCGTCGAAGCAGGTCCGGTCGCCGGTGTGGCACGCGCCGCCGGCCTGGTCCACCTTGACCAGCACCACGTCGGCGTCGCAGTCGAGCGCCACCGACTTCACCCACTGGGCGTGGCCGGAGGTCTCGCCCTTCACCCAGTACTGCTGCCGGCTGCGTGACCAGTACGTGCCCCGGCCGGTGGTCAGCGTGCGGTGCAGGGCCTCGTCGTCCATCCAGCCCAGCATCAGCACCTCGCCGGTGTCGTGCTGCTGCACGACGGCCGCGATCAGGCCGTCGGGGTCCCGCTTCAGCCGCGCGGCGATCCGCGGGTCGAGCCCGGACTCGCCGATCGGGACCCGGGTGGTTCCCTCACTCGTGGTCATGACGGCCAGCCTCGCATACCGGGCGGGCCAGGCGTCACCGGACCGGGTGGCCCGCCGCGCGCAGCGATTCCTTCACCTCGCCGATCCTGATCTCGCCGAAGTGGAACACGCTGGCGGCCAGAACCGCGTCCGCGCCCGCGGCGATCGCCGGGACGAAGTCCGCGACCCGGCCCGCGCCGCCGCTCGCGATCACCGGGACGTCCACCACGGCCCGCACCGCCGCGATCAGCTCCAGGTCGAATCCGCCCTGGGTACCGTCGGCGTCCATCGAGTTCAGCAGGATCTCCCCGGCACCGAGCTGTGTGGCGCGGCGCGCCCAGGCGACCGCGTCCAGGCCGGTGCCGCGCCGCCCGCCGTGCGTGGTCACCTCGAACCCGCTGCCCGGTTCGCGGGGGGGCTTGAGAGGGTCGTCCCCCCCGGGCAGCGCCGCGCGGCGCGCGTCCACCGACACCACCACGCACTGCGCGCCGAACCGGCCGGCCACCTCGGTGAGCAGTTCCGGCCGGGCGACCGCCGCGGTGTTGAGTGACACCTTGTCCGCCCCGGCCCGCAGCAGCAGATCCACGTCGTCCACGCTGCGAACTCCCCCGCCCACCGTGAGCGGGATGAACACCTGGTCCGCCGTGCGCGCCACCACGTCGACCATCGTGTCCCGGCGCTGCGCCGACGCGGTGATGTCCAGGAACACGAGCTCGTCCGCGCCCTCGCTGTCATAGGCGGCGGCCAGCTCCACCGGGTCGCCCGCGTCACGCAGGTCCCGGAAGTTGACCCCCTTGACGACCCGGCCGCCGTCCACGTCCAGGCACGGGATAACCCGGACGGCGACCGGCATCAGGCTGCCCCGGTGACGGCGGACATCACGTTGAGGGCCTCTTGCAGGGTGAACGCCCCCGCGTACAGGGCCTTGCCGACGATGGCGCCCTCCACCCCGGCCGCCCGCAGCCCCGCGATCGCCCGCAGGTCGGCCAGGCTGGACACCCCGCCGCTGGCGATCACTGGCCGGTCCGTGCGCTCGCACACCCGGCGCAGCAGGTCCAGGTTGGGCCCGCTGAGCATGCCGTCCCTGGTGATGTCGGTGACCACGTAGCGCCGGCAGCCGTCGGCCTCCAGCCGGGCGAGCACCTCGTCCAGCTCGCCGCCCTCGGCCGTCCAGCCGCGGGCGGCCAGCCGGGTGCCCCGCACGTCCAGCCCGACCGCGATCCGCTCCCCGTGCGCCGCGATAGCGGCGCGCACCCAGTCCGGGTCCTCCAGCGCCGCGGTGCCGATGACCACCCGCGCGCACCCGGTGGCCAGGGCGGCGGCCAGCGAGGCATCGTCGCGGATCCCGCCAGAGATCTCGAACGCCACGTCGACCTGCGCGACGATCGACGCCAGCAGCCCGGCATTGGAGCCGCGCCGGAACGCGGCGTCCAGGTCGACCAGGTGGATCCAGCGGGCCCCGGCGTCCTGCCAGGCCCGGGCGGCCGCCAGCGGGTCCCCGTAGCCGGTCTCGGTCCCCGCGGCGCCCTGAACCAGCCGGACCGCCTGCCCATCGGCCACGTCGACGGCCGGCAGCAGGGTCAGCGGGGCGAGCGTGGCGGGCCGGGCCGGGCCGGTCGATCGGATCGGTCATCGGACCGACTGTAGCCAGTTCGACAGCAGCGCCGCGCCAGCGTCACCGGACTTCTCCGGGTGGAACTGGGTGGCGCACAGCGGGCCGTTCTCCACCGCGGCGATGAACCGCTCCCCGTGCGTGGCCCAGGTGAGTGAGCGGTGCGGTCATCCACTGGCTGGGAGGCAGCGGCAGCGACGTGGCCGCGTAGGAGTGCACGAAGTAGAACCTGGTGTCGGCGCCGAGGCCGGCGAACAGCCGCGACCCGTCCGGGACGGCCACGGTGTTCCAGCCCATGTGCGGCAGGACGGGGGCGTCCAGCCGCCGCACGATCCCGGGCCACTCGCCGCAGCCCCGGGTCCGCTCGCCGTGCTCGTCGCCCTCCTCGAACAGGATCTGCATGCCCACGCAGATGCCGAGGACGGGCCGGGACCCGGCCAGCCGCTTGCCGATCACGATCTCGCCGTGCACCGCGCGCAGCCCGGTCATGCAGGCGGCGAACGCGCCCACGCCCGGTACCACGAGGCCGTCGGCGTTCAGCGCCGTGTGCGGGTCGGCGGTCACCTCGACCTCGGCCCCGGCCCGCTGCAGGGCCCGCTGGGCCGATCGGATGTTGCCGAACCCGTAGTCGAGCACCACCACCCTGCACCGCATCTGCCCAGGGTAACCGCGGCGCCGCCGCGCCCCTCCCGCGCACCGGCCACGGGCCGCCCGCCGCTCCGCTGTCAGCTAAGCTGGGCGCCGGGCGGCGGCCGGCGCCGCCGCCGGCGGGATACTTCTGCGCATGAGAGCAGCCGTGCTGGCCGACATCCACGCCAACCTGCCGGCCCTGGACGCCGTGCTCGCCGAGCCCGACGTGGCCGGCGCCGACGTGGTGGTCCTGCTGGGCGACATCGCGCTCGGGCCGATGCCCGGGCCGACGCTGGACCGGCTGACCGCGCTCGGTGACCGCGCGGTGTGGGTGCACGGCAACTGCGAGCGGGAGATGGTCACCGCCTTCGACGGCGGCGAGGTTCCCGGGCCGTTCGCGGCGGACGCGATCGCGGCCGCGGCCCTGATCGGCCGGGATCACCGGGACCGGCTGGACGGGCTGCCGCTGACCGTCACCCTGGACATCGACGGGCTCGGGCCGACCCTGTTCTGCCACGCCTCCCCCCGCCGCGACGACGAGATGCTGCTGGTCGACAGCCCGCCGCAGCGCTGGGCCCGGGCGCTGGACGGCGTCGGCGCCGCGGTGGTGGTCTGCGGCCACACCCACATGCCGTTCGACCGGCTGGCGGGCGGGCGCCGGGTGGTCAACCCGGGCAGCGTCGGCATGCCCTACGGGCACCCCGGCGCCGGCTGGGCGCTGCTCGGCCCCGCCGTCACGCTGCGGCAGACCCGCTACGACACGGAGGCGGCGGCCCGGGTCATCGGCGCCAGCGAGCATCCCGGCGCGCGGGAGTGGGCGGCCGAGTACGTCCTGAACCACTACTCCGACACCGAGGCGCTCGAGGCGTTCACCGCGATCGCCCGCGACCAGGCCTAGCACGCGCTGGCCCGCTGGCAGGCCGCGCTGTGGGCGGCGGTCCTGCAGGCCGGACCGGGAGCCGTACTCAGCCATGGGACGGCTGAGGCCGAGGATCACGCCGGCGAGGACGGCGAGGGCTGCGAGCAGCCGGACCGGGGTGATGCTGCCGGTACCGGTCAGGGCGACGGCGGCCAGCGAGGTAACGGGTATCAGCCCGTTGAACAGTCCGGTGCGGTCCACCCCGAGGCGTTCGATGGCCCCGTACCAGGCGATGAACACCAGCGCGGTGACCGCGATCGTGAGGTAGGCCAGCGCGGCCAGCTGGGCCGGGGTGGGGGGGCGCAGGATGGGTGGTCCGCCGGCGGAACGGGTTACGGCGGCGGCGGCCAGCAGCAGTAGGCCGGCCAGGCCGCAGGCGTAGACGGTGACGGCGAGGGCGCCGAGCCGGGGCAGCAGGGGCGCGGCCAGCAAGGATGTACCCACGACGCCGCCGAGCGCCCCGGCCGACCATAGCAATCCTGGCGCGCTGAAGGCCGGCCCGGTGGCGCCGCCGAGCTGGGCTGCTGCAGATCCGGCGGTCACTATGGCGGCGGCCAGCAGGACCCGGCGGGTGGGGCGGCGGCGAGCGGCGATCGCGGCGGCGATGATGAGGATCAGCGGGGCCGCTCCGATGATGACCCCGACGCTGGCGGGATCGGCGGCCCGGGTGGCCTGGATCATCAGCACGCTGCATCCGGCCAGCCCGACGGCGGCCAGGGCGCCCAGCCAGGCCCAGTCCCGGCCTGCGGGGCGAGGCAGCGGCGTGCGGGTCAGCCGCGCCCAGGCCGCCAGGAGGAGCCCGGCGGCCAGGTAACGGACGGCCTGGCCGCCCAGGACCGGGTAGCCAGCCAGCGCGCTGGAGGCAGCCACGGACCCGCCGACCAGCAGCATCGACCCGGCAGCCAGCCCAGCGCCGGTGCGCTCTTGGTTGTTCAAGTGCTCATGGCGCCAGCCTGGGCCCCGGCAGGCGTTAGCGGAACTGGTAAGTTAGGGATGACGCCATTAGGAAAACTGTTGATCGACCCCCACCGCCTCGCCGTGCTGCGCGAAGTCGCGCACGCGGGCAGCTTCGCCGGGGCCGCCGTGGCGCTGCACCACACGCCGTCGGCCGTGTCCCAGCAGATCGCCGCCCTCGAACGGGGGGCCGGCATGCTGCTCGTCGAACGCAGCACGCGCGGCGTCACCCTCACCGACGCCGGCCGGGTCCTGCTCGCCGCGGCCGACGCGATCCACGCCGAACTGCAGGCCGCTGCGCAGCAACTGCGTGCCCTGACCGCCGACGGGCCGCAAGCCCTGACCGTGATCACCTTCCCCAGCGCCGGGGAGCCGCTGCTCGCGCCCGCCCTGACCGCCATGACGGCCGCGGCCGGCCACCCCGTCGAGGTCACCGTGATCGAGGCCGAGCCAGATGAGGCGCTGGGCTCGGTCCGGGACGGCCGGGCCGACCTAGCGCTCCTCTTCCACTTCCACACCGCTGCGCCGCCGCGCGGCTGGCCGGCCGCCGCCGGTCCCGGCACCTACATCCCGCTCGTCGCTGAACCGCTGCGACTGCTCGTTCCCGCAGGCCACCCGCTGGCTGGCCGGCCGGCCGTCAGCCTGGCCGAGGCCGCCGGCGAACGCTGGATCCAAGGCTGGGGCGATGTCGGCGACGTCACCGACATGCTCGCCGCCCTCGGCGGCTTCCGTCCCCAGGTCGCCTGCCGCTCCAGCGACTACCGCTTCATGAGCGCCCTGGTCGGCGCCGGTGTCGGCATCGCCGTGGTGCCCAGCCTGGCCCTCACCGGTAGCCCACTGGTGCGCGACCTGCCGATCATCCCCCAACCCACCCGCTACATCGGCGCCTACCTCCCCAGACGGCACCAGCCCAACCCAGCCGCCGAACGGCTGCTCGCTGCACTCCGCGCTCGCGCGCTCACGACACCGACGACCCAGACCAGCCCCCCTCATCTCGCATGATCACGCCCCTATCGAGGAACGAGTCTCCACGATCACCGGACGGCGGGTTCAGAGGACGCCCTTGGTGCTGGGGATGCCGCGCGGAGCGGGGGTCGGGGGCGGCGGCCGCGCGGAGCGCGCGGGCGAACGCCTTGAACTGGGCCTCCACGATGTGATGCGGGTTGCGCCCGGCCAGCACGGCCAGGTGCACGCAGATTCCCGCCGTCATCGCCAGCGACTCGAAGAAGTGCCGGGTCAGCGTGGTGTCGTAGCTGCCGATCGTGGGCGGCATCGGTTCCGGTTCGGTGTGCACCGCATACGGCCTTCCGGACAGGTCGACCGCGGCCCGGGCCAGGGTCTCGTCCAGCGGGATCAGCGCGTCGCCGAACCGGCAGATCCCCGCCTTGTCGCCCAGCGCCTCGCGCAGCGCCTGGCCGAGCGCCAGCGCGGTGTCCTCCACGGTGTGATGCGCGTCGATCTCGGTGTCGCCCCGGGCCCGCACGGTCAGGTCGATGCACCCGTGCTTGCCGAGCTGGGCGAGCATGTGGTCGAAGAACGGCACCCCGGTCTGCGCCTCGGTCACTCCCGTGCCGTCCAGGTCGAGCTCGACCAGGACCTGGGTCTCCTTGGTGACGCGCTCGACCCGCGCGGTGCGGTCACCGGTCACTGCGAGCACCTCGTCCAGCGCGGCCCGGAACGCGGCCATCTCCTCCGCCGTGCCGACGCTCACCCGCAGCCAGCCCGGCGGTCCCGACCTCGCGGATCAGCACCCCGCGGTCCAGCAGCCCCTGCCAGACCGCGTGCCGGTCGCCGAACCGGCCGAACAGCACGAAGTTGGCGTCGGAGTCCGCCGCGGCCAGGCCGCGGCAGCCGCAGCCATCGCACCAGGTCGTCACGTTCCGCCGCGCAGCACGGCCACCGTGGCCAGCAGCTCGCCCGTGTGCGCGAGCGCCACCCGGGCCACCGCCTGGGTGATCGCGGACAGGTGATAGGGCAGCCGCACGATCTGCAGGGCGCCGCACCACGGCGGGCGAGGCGGCGAGGTAGCCGATCCTGGCCCCGGCCATGGCGAACGCCTTGGACATCGTCCTGGTGACCACCAGGCGCTCATGCCGCGGCAGCAGGTCCAGCGCGCTGCTGCGCTGGTCGCGCGCGAACTCCGCGTAGGCCTCGTCGACCACGACCATGCCCGGGGCGGCCTCGCACACCTCCTCGATCACCGACAGCGGCATCGCGGTGCCCGTCGGGTTGTTGGGCGAGGTGAGGAACACCAGGTCGGGCTGCAGCTCGCGGACCGCGGCCACGGCCCGGCCGGGGTCAAGGCCGAAACCGTCGTCCCCGCCGTCCCTGGCGCCGGGCAGCCAGCGGGTTCCCGTGGTCTGCGTGATGATCGGATGCATCGAGTACGACGGCTCGAAGCCGAGCGCGGCGCGGCCCGGGCCGCCGAAGGCCAGCAGCAGCTGAAGCATGACCTCGTTGGAACCGTTGGCGGCCCATACCTGCGGCCGCGTCAGCCCGTGCCCGAGATAGCCGGCCAGATCGTCGCGCAGGCCGGCGGCATCACGGTCCGGATACCTGTTCAGCGTGCCCGCCACCGCGGTCACGGCGACGGCGATCGCGCGGACCAGCGCGGGCGACGGCGGGTAGGGATTCTCGTTGACGTTGAGCCGGACCGGGACGTCCGGCATCGGTGCCCCGTACGCTTCCCGGCCAGCGAGGTCGGCACGCAGCGGCAGGGCCTGGCCGGTTTTCATCCGCCCAGCCTAATGGGCCGGGGGTTGGCCCCGGCAGCGTCTTCAAGTGGCGCGGGCCTGTCTATAAGCTGTGATAATGCCCGATTCCGCCGTCGCGGTCCCGTCAGCCAGGCGATCGCGCGTCCGGCTGCCCCGGCCCGCGCCCGGCGAGTCCGCCCCGTCGTTCTGGCGGGTCACGTGGTCGGTCCCGGCCGCGATGCGGGCCGTGCGCGCCACGATCGTCATGCCCGCGCTGTTCGCGCTGACCTACAAGGTCATCGGCGACCTGCAGATGGCCACGTTCGCCGCCTTCGGCAGCTTCGCCACGCTGGTCCTGGCCTCGTTCGGCGGGAGCAGGCGGGACAAGGCCGTCGCGCACCTCCAGCTCGCCCTGATCGGCAGCGCGGCGCTGATCATCGGCACGGTGGTCAGCGGGAACGCCTGGCTGGCGGCGGTCGTGACGATCCCGGTGGCGTTCGCCATCTTCTTCGGCGGGGTGGCCGGGCCGAACGCCGCCTCCGGGACCACGGCCGCGCTGCTCGCCTACGTGCTCCCGGTGGCAACCCCGCACGGCACGATCGCGGATATCCCGTCCCGGCTGGCGGGCTGGTGGCTGGCGTCGGTGGTGGGCACGGCGGCGGTGCTGCTGCTGTCGCCGCGATCGCCCGGGAGACCGGCTCCGCGCGGCCGCGGCCGCCTCCGCGAACGCGCTGGCCAGCCACCTCCAGGCGGTCGAACGCGGCGACGCGACACCCGCCGACCGGGAGGCCGCCATCGCGGCCAAGCACCAGCTCATGAACCTGTTCACCACCACGCCGTACCGCCCGACCGGACTGGCCACCGCCGACCAGGGCCTGGCCAACGTCACTGAGATGCTGGAGTGGGTCACCTCGCTGACCACCGACGCGCTGGACGGTGGCGCACCGACAGCCGGAGGCCGAGGCCGACCGCGAACTGCTCGACGTCACCGCCCGGGTCCTCGCGGACGTGGCCCTGCTGCTCAGCGACCAGGACGTCGCGGTCGAGGATGTCGCGCGCGACATCGGCCGGCTGGAAGAGGCCCGGGCGGCCAGTTCCGTGCAGCAGCAGGCGCTATCCGGCGACCCGGGCGGCGCTAAGACCGCCGCCCGGCACGCGGTCCACGCGCAGACGATCGCCGTGGCCGCGCGAAGCACGGTCGCGGACGCCCTGATCGCCGCCGGGCGGGCCGACCCCGAGACGGTCGCCGCTCAGCGCCGTAGCTGGTACGGGCAAGGAGGAAGCCAGGACGGCCCGCTGGCCGCGGGGAGGCTCGGCGGCCTGGTCGGCGCGGCCCGCGTGGCCGCCCGGCACGCTGACCCCCGCTCGGTGTGGTTCCGCAGCAGCGTGCGCGGCGCGGTGGCGCTCGCCGCCGCGGTGCTCGTGGCCGACCTGGCCGACGTCCAGCACGGTTTCTGGGTGGTGCTCGGCACGCTGTCGGTGCTGCGCACGAACGCGGCGGCCACGGGGGCGACGGTACTGCGGGCGCTGGCCGGCACCGTCGTCGGCTTCGCGATCGGCTCCGCGCTGATGCTGGCCATCGGCACCAACCCCACCACCTTGTGGATCGTCCTGCCGATCGCCGTCCTGGTCGCGGCGTACACGCCGGGCACCGCGCCGTTCGCGGTGGGCCAGGCGGCGTTCACGGTCACGGTGATCGTGCTGTTCAACCTGCTGGCCCCGGCCGGGTGGAAGGTCGGCCTGGTGCGGGTCCAGGACGTGGTCATCGGTTGCGCGGTGAGCCTGGTCGTCGGGCTGCTGTTCTGGCCGCGCGGCGCCAGCGCCACGGTCGGCGACGACCTCGCCGATGCCTTCCGGGCCGGCGCGGCGTACCTGACCCAGGCGGTGGACTGGTCCCTCGGCCTGCGCCAGGCCGCACCGGACACGGCGGTCGCGGCGGTCCTCGGCCGGGATCCGCCTGGACGACGCGCTCCGCCTGTACCTGGCCGAGCAAGGGACCAAGCGAGTGTACAAGCATGACCTGTGGACCCTGGTCCTGGCCACGACACGGGTCCGGCTCACCGCGACGTCGCTGGCCGGCCTGTGTGCCTACTGCCCGCGAGTCAGCCCGCGCCGGACGGCCTGGATGGCGACGCCGAGCAGGTGCGGACGCTACGGCGCCTGGCCGCGGACCTGACCGATTTCTACCAGCGCATCGCCGCCCAGCTCGGGCCGCCCGCCGCGGCGAGCCGATGCCCGCGGCCGTACCGGTCCCTGCCAGCGGGACAGACGCCGCCGCCGAGAGCACGGACAGGAGACCCGGGCGGCCGGCGCGACGGGGCGGGCGGGGCGGACGCGGCACCCGCGCCGACGCGCCTACCAGCCGCACACGCTCTGGGTCCGCGAGCAGCTGCAGGAGCTCGTCTCGCACGCGCGCGACATCACCACGCCTGCGGAGCACGTGGCCCAGCTGCGACGCGTTCCCTGGTGGCGCTAGCCGGGTCCTCGCCCGACCACCGCTCCCGGATCGCCATGGCCACCAGGCCCGGCACCAGGTCGGTGGAGCGGCGCACCACCCAGGCGGTGCCCTTGGTGGCCAGCCACCCGAACTCGGCCAGGCGGGTCGGCGGCGGGCTGGACGGCTCGGGATCGGGCCGGGGACCGGTCGGCAGGCCCGCGGCGGCGAGCTGGTCGTGGAACCGGCAGGCGATGAGCCGGTGGCCGCGCTCGCTGGGATGCAGCCGGTCCACGGCCCACATCTGCGGGTCGAGGGTGGCCGGGTCCCCGGCGGCGTCGTAGTGCAGCGTGCCGAACCTCGCCGCCACGGCGTCCATGATCGCGTTCACCTCGTGCGCCCGCCGGGCCAGCGGCCGGGCCAGGGCACCGGGCAGGCCGAGCATCCGGCCCGGGTCCGGCAGCCGCATGGTCAGCACCTCGGCCCCGGCGGCGCGCAGGGCGCCGACCGTGTGCGCCGCGGCCGACCCGACGCGGGCCGGGTCGAAGCCGGCCCGCAGCGTGTCGTTGACCCCGACGATGACGCTGGCCAGGTCCGGCCGTAGCTGCAGCGCCGCGGGCAGCTGGTCCCGCTCGACGTCGGTGGTCTGCGCGCCGGACGACGCGAGGTTGTGCAGCCTCGGCTCGCGCAGTCCCTCGGCCAGCAGCGCGGCCCACCCGCGCCAGGCCCAGCTCCGGCTGCCCCTCCCGCCGTCGTGGCGTACCGGGTCGCCGATGCCCTGCGTGAACGAGTCACCGAGGGCCACGAACGTGGTCAAGCCGACACCTCCACCGCGCTGGCCGTCTGGAGCACCGCCTCGTAGTGGCCGATCAGCTCGTCGCCCAGGGCCGACCAGCTGCGGCCGAGCACCCGCTGCCGGGCCGCGCGGCCCTGGCGGGCCCGCAGCCGGGGATCGGCGGCCAGCCTGGCCACCGCGCCGGCCAGCGCGCCGGGGTCGCCCGGCGGTACCAGGAACCCGGTCACCCCGTGACTGACCAGGTCGAGCGGCCCGCCAGCGGCCGGGGCGACCACGGGCAGCCCGCTCGCCGAGGCTTCCTGGAGAGTCTGGCCGAACGTCTCGTGCGGCCCGCTGTGCACGAACAGGTCGAGGCTGGCGTAGATGCTGGCCAGCTCCTCCCCGTGGCGCTGGCCCAGGAACGCCGCCGTGGGCATGGCCCGGCGCGCCGCGGCCTCGGCCGGCCCCGAGCCGACGAGCACCAGGCGCACCCCGGGCAGCGTCGCCACCTCGCTGAGCAGATCGACCCGTTTCTCCGGCGCCAGCCTGCCCACGTAGCCGGCCAGTACCTCCCCGCGGGGCGCGAGCTCGGCCCGCCACCGCTCGCTGCGCTTGGCCGGGTCGAACCGGATGGTGTCCACGCCGCGGGCCCACAGCCAGACCCGGTCGATGCCGCGGGCGTGCAGGCTGGCGGCGGCCGCGGTGGACGGGGCGAGCGTCCGGTCGGCGGCGTTGTGGATCCGGCGCAGGCGGCGCCACGCCGCGGCCTGGCCGGCCGGCCCGAGCCGGTAGGCGCGGGCGTATCCGGCCACGTCGGTCTGGTAGACGGCGACCACCGGCAGCCGCAGCCGGGCCGCGGCCACGGCGCCGCCGCCGCCGAGCACGAACGGGCTGGCCAGGTGCACGAGCTCGGCGCGGTGCCCGGTCAGCGCGGCGCGCAGGCCCGGGCCGGCCGGGGCGATCCGGAAACCTGGATAGCAGGGCATCGGCAGCGACGGCACCCGCACGACCGGGTAGGGCACGGCGTGGTCGGGCCGGGGTAGCGAATCGGGTGGGCGGGGGGCGATGACCAGCGGGTGGTGGCCGCGCCGGACCAGGTGCTCGGCCACGCGCAGGACACAGTGGGCCACGCCGTTCACGTCGGGGGGGAACGATTCGGTGATGACCGCGATCCTCACGATCACACGGTGCAGCAGGCGGTGACCGGAAACGGCTGCCACGCGATGACGACGCGGATAACTGTCGCTGACATCTCCGCTACGTGCGGCCGCTACGGGTGACGGACGCGGACCGCGTTCACGTGCGCGGCCAGGTCCTCGGCCCCGCCCAGCGCGTCGATGTGCGGGGCGACCGCGGCCAGCGCCGCGGCGTCGTAATCCACCACGTGGATGCCGCGCAGGAAGGTCAGCACCGACAGTCCGGCGGAGTGCCGGGCGGTCCCGCCGGTGGGCAGCACGTGATTGGAGCCCGCCAGGTAGTCGCCGAGCGACACCGGCGAGTACGGCCCCACGAACACCGCGCCCGCGTTGCGGACCCGGTCGGCCAGCTCGGCGGCCCGCTCGGCCTGGATCTCCAGGTGCTCGGGCGCCCAGGCGTCCGCGACCGCCAGCGCGGCGTCGGTGTCGTCCACCAGGACGCATGCCGACTGGCCGGCCAGGGCCGCCTCGATCCGCTCCCGGTGCCGCGCCTCGGCGACCTGAGCGGACAGCTCGCCGTCGGTGCGGTCGGCGAGCCCGGGATCGGTGGTGATCAGCAGGCACGCGGCCAGCGGGTCATGCTCGGCCTGCGCGACCAGGTCCGCCGCGACCAGTACCGGGTCCGCCGACCCGTCCGCGATGATCGCGATCTCGGTCGGGCCCGCCTCCGCGTCGGTCCCGACGCGGCCGGCCATCAGCCGTTTGGCGGCGGCCACGTAAACGTTGCCGGGCCCGCTGATGATGTCCACGGGCGCGCAGTCCGCGGTGCCGTAGCCGAGCATCGCGATCGCCTGCGCGCCGCCGGCCGCGTGCACCTCGGTGACGCCGAGCAGCGCGCAGGCGGCCAGCACCGACGGATGCGGCAGGCCGCCGTGCTCGGGGCGCGGCGGCGAGGCCACCGCGATCTCAGCCACCCCCGCCACCTGCGCGGGGATCACGTTCATGACCACCGAGGACGGATAGACGACCAGGCCGCCGGGCACGTAGACGCCGGCCCGGCCGACCGGCACGTAGCGCTCGGTCACGGTCGCGCCGTCGGCAATCTTGGTGACCGCATCGGACGGCACCTGCGCCTCGTGCACCAGCCGGGCCCGCCGGGCCGCCTCCTCCAGCGCCCCCCGCACGCCGGGATCGAGCCCGGCCAGCGCCTCGGCCAGGGCCTGCCGCGGAACCCTGGTGGTGGCCAGGTCCACCCCGTCGAACCGTCTCGTCTGCTCCCGGACGGCTGACGCGCCGCGCTGGCGCACGTCCTCGCAGACCGGCCGGACCGCGTCCAGCGCCGCGTCGACGTCAAGCCGCGCCCGGGGCAGCACGCCGTCCAGCCGCGCCGGCCGAGGCTGGCCGCGGTCTCCCCGCGCAGATCAACCCTGGTGAGCACCTGTAAAGCCTAGCCGCAAGCCCAGTCCGCGAGCCCCGGCCGGGCGGCTCGTTCCAAGGAATATGCCCCTTATAGGAAATATCAGAAGTTTACTTACCATTACGGCTTTAGAGGGGATACGATCCGGCCCTGATCCCAAGGAGGAGCCGAGCAGATGAATGTCAGCAAGCTGGCCCGGCGTACCGCCGGAGCGACGGCTGCGGTGGTTCTGTCCGGTGGCCTGGTGACAGCCGGTCTGGTAACCGGGACCGGCCCCGCGGCGAGCGCCCAGGCGCCCCGGCCGCGGCCGGGGGGTCGCGGATGGTCACGCTGATCAACGGCGACCGGGTGGCGGTCACCACGACACCCTCCGGCGTGCAGGTGGACGCGGTGGCCCAGGCCGCGGGCGGCGGCGCGAACGGGGCGCTGATCCGGCTGAACCTGGACGGCCAGGCCTACGACATTCCGGCCGACGCGCTGCCCTACCTGGGCCGGGGCCTGAGCCCGGCCCTGTTCGAGGTCAGCTCCCTGCTCAGCCTGGAATCCGGCGGCAGGCTGCCGGTCCAGGTCGGCTATCAGGGCCAGTTGCCCGCGCTGCCCGGGGTGACGATCACCAGTTCCGGCGCCGGGACCGCCCACGGGTACCTGACCGCGGCGTCGGCGGCCGCCTTCGGCGCGGCGCTGGCCCGGCAGCTGGCCGCCGACCACGCCCAGGGCAGCTACGGCATTGACGGCATCTTCGCGGGCGGGGTGTCGATCGGCCTGCCCGGCCAGGCCGCACCAGGGCCGACCCCGGACTTCCCGATGCACACGCTGACCGTGACCGGGACCAACCTGGCCGGCCAGCCCGACACCGGGGACTTCGTTCAGGTCTTCAACGTGGACGACTTCCTGAGGTTCAACGACCTGTCCGAGACCACCAACCTCTTCTACCAGGGGGTGACCAAGTTCAGCGTCCCGGAGGGGCACTACCTGGCGGTGGCCCTCTTCTTCGACTTCTCCAGCGGGACGGTCACTTCCTTCCGGATCGTGTGGCTGCCGCAGCTCAGCGTGACCGGGAACACCACCGTTGCGCTGAACGAGGGGGCCGCGACCGACCAGATCCGGATGGTGACGCCGCGGCCCAGCGTCCTCCAGGACATCGGCCAGGACGTGATCCGGGTCACGGCCGCCGGCCAGATCCTCGACCTCGGGAGCGACTTCGGCGACGTCCCGGTGTGGATCAACCAGACCACCCGCCCGGTGACGGTCGGGACGGTGGGCGCCGACGCGACCGGGTTCTTCGCCTCGCCCGCCGGGGTCAGCCCGCCGTATGAGTACAACCTGGCCTTCGCCGAGCCCCAGCGGGCTGATCGGGCCGAGCAGTACCCGGTGCCGCCAGAACACCGCGGCCGTCCCCGCGCCCTTCTACCAGGACACCACCTCGGCCGGGACATGGAGCCCGGCCCGGCCCGTTCGGCTTCCAGCTCAAGAGCGTCTTTCGGCAGTCATCCTCCCGTTGCCGCTGCCGTGGCCGGGAGACCCAGTACTTCTCGGCCGGCCCCGCGCTGTTCTGGCTCGATGCCAGTTCTGGCAGTCGGAGCGACCTAGACCGGCGGCCAGGCCGACACGCCGCGCACCTTCGCCCCGGGCGAGGTGACCACCCAGGGCTGGAACGCCTTCCCGCTGCACCCGGCGCCCAACGTCAACCTGCTGGGCACGGGCAACCCGTTCCCGGTCCTGCCGACGGCCAGCCGGGCCGGGAACACGCTGTCGCTGGATGTCGCCCCGTTCGGCGACAACACGCCCGGGCACACCGGCTCCGGGTTCTCCCGGCATGTTCGGCAGCCTGGGCACGATCACCGGCCGCTACCAGCTGGACCAGGACGGGAAGCAGATCGCGGGCGGGAACGCGGCGGCGGCCGCGCGGCGCCCCCGACCTGTTCCTGCAGGCCCGGCTGAGCGGCAGGCCGGCCACGATCAGGTTCGCGCTGACCGCGGCCAGGACCGGCGGCGTGTACCGGCTGTCCACGGCGAGCCGGACCGTGTGGACCTGGCGGTCCGCCCGCCAGCCGGGTGCCCGCCTGCCGGCCGGCTGGTTCTGCGCCGACCTGACCCGGTCCTGCGCGGTGCAGCCGATGCTGACCCTGCTCTACCGCGTGCACGGGCTGGCGCTGGACGGCTCGGCCCGGCCCGGACGGCAGCTGATCCAGCTCACCGTGGGGCACCTGCAACTGGCCCGGGCGGCCAGGATCACCGGGGTGACCGCGGCGGCGTCGGTCGACGGCGGCCAGACCTGGCAGCCGGCCACGGTGCGGCCGGCCGGCGGCGGCGTCTTCTGGGTCATGTTCACCGCGCCGCCGGGCGCGCGGGTGAGCCTGCGCGTGCACGCCGCCGACGCGGCCGGCGGCGAGATCACCGAGACCATCACCGACGGCTACCAGACCACGGCGGCCGCCGCGCCCGGTTCTGGCCCGGGCGCCGGCGGCGCCGGGCAGGCCGCCGCGACGGCCGCGCCCGGCTCGTCCCCGGCCCCCGTCAGCCCGCCGCATGTTGCCGCCGTCCGGCGCCGGCGGACGGGCCGATGCGGGCGGCGTGCCCCCCGCCCGGCCCGGGCATGCGCAGTGCTTCGCGCTGTACGCGCCGCAGGTGCGGGTGAACGCGGCGATCGCGGCCGGGGTGACCGGGGCGCCGGCGGCGCCGGCGGGGTGGGGCGCGAGGGACATCGAGTCCGCCTACAAGCTGCCGGTCACCCGTAACCCGCACCAGACGGTCGCGGTGGTCGACGCCTACCGCACCCCGGCCCTGGCGGCGTACCTGGCCGTGTACCGCAAGCAGTACGGCCTGCCGCCCTGCACCAGGGCCAGCGGGTGCCTGCGGATCGTCAACCAGCAGGGCAAGGCCTCGCCGCTGCCGCCCTCGGGGGTTCCCTACCGGCTGGGACGTGGAGACCATGCTGGACGTCTCGATGGTCTCGGCCGCCTGCCCGCGCTGCCAGCATCCTGGTGGTGGAGGCCAGCAGCGACAGCTTCGCCGACCTGGCCGCCGCCGAGGACACCGCGGCCCGGCTGGGCGCGCAGGTCATCTCCAACAGCTACGGCGCCCGGGAGAACGGGCAGGCCCAGGCCTACGCCGCCGCCTACGACCATCCCGGCCACACGATCGTGGTCTCGTCCGGCGACGACGGGTTCACGGCCGCGAACTTCCCGGCCAACCTGGCCACCGTGACCGCGGTCGGCGGCACCGAGCTGGCCCGGGCGCACAACGCCCGGGGCTGGACCGAGCAGGTGTGGAACACGCCGGACGCCGGCGCGTCGGCAGCGGCTGCTCGGCCTACGTGGCCAAGCCGTCCTGGCAGCACGACCCGCACTGCCCGGGCCGGACCGTCGCCGACGTGTCGGCGCTGGCCTGGAACGTCGCCGATCTACGAGAAGGTGCAGGGCGGCTGGCTGACCGTCGGCGGGACCAGCGCGGCCGCGCCGCTGATCGCCGGGGTCTACGGCCTGGCCGGCAACGCCGCCACGGTCACGCCCGGTCATGCGTACGCCCACCCGGCGTCGCTGTTCGACATCACCACCGGCAACAACGACTGGTTCAACCGGCCAACGGCGCGACCTGCGGCTACGACTACCTGTGCGTGGCGAAGAAGGGCTACGACGCGCCCACCGGCCTGGGCACCCCCGACGGCACCGGCGCGTTCTGACGCCTGCTCGCCCGGTGAACGGCAGCCGACATCTTCCCGGACAAGCCCGGAAGCCCGGGGGGTGGCGTTGGCTCGCGCCGCCGCC
>CAVUYA010000038.1:0-41758 GCA_963745575.1 uncultured Actinomycetota bacterium
ACTCCACCTCGTAGCACGGCCGCCCCTGCATCACGTCGGTGGCGGCCACCACCCTGGTGGGCTTCCCGTCCGCGCCCAGCAGCCAGTCGCCGACCTGGACCTCGCCCATCGTCGTCCAGCCAGAGGGGGTTGGCAGTGGAGATGACAGACAAACGGCTTTCCCCAGAGCCGGTCGAGCAGCAATGACGATCATCTGGCCGGGGTGCAGGCCGTTGGTCAGCGCGTCGAGGTCGGCGAACCCGGTCGGCACGCCGGTCAGCCCCCCGCCCCGGCTGCCGATGGCCTCGATCTCGTCGAGCGCGCCGGGCATGATCTCCGACAGCGACAGGTAATCCTCGCTGACGCGCCGGTCGGTGACCCCGTACACCTCGGCTTCCGCCCGGTCGACGATCTCGTCGGCATCCCCGTCCCCCGAGTACCCGAGCTGGACGATACGGGTGCCGGCCTCCACCAGCCGTCGCAGGATCGCCCGCTCCCGCACGATGCGGGCGTAGTAGCCGGCGTTCGCGGCGGTGGGCACGCAGGCGATGAGCGTGTGCAGGTACGGCGCCCCGCCCACCCGGGCGATCTCGCCCCGCTTGGTCAGCTCGTTGGCCACCGTGACGGCGTCAGCCGGCTCGCCCCGGCTGTACAGGTCGAGAATGACCTCGTGCACGATCTGGTGCGCCGGGCGGTAGTGATCGCCGGGCCGGATGACCTCGAGCACGTCGGAGATGGCGTCCTTGGACATCAGCATCCCGCCGAGAACGCACTGCTCCGCGGCGAGGTCGTGCGGTGGGGTCCGCTCGAATTCCTCGCCGCGGGGGGCTATCTCCGCGATGCTCACCTGTGCCACCTCCCCCGTTGCGGCGCATTCCGCGGCTTCCCGCCCGGGCCATCGGATCCGTTCTATCGGATGGCTCGGACAGTCTTGCTGCAGTGCTCGCGGACGTCCAGCGCGGCTGTGCACAACCCTGTGGATAACTTGTGCAGACACGCCGCCGTCACTGTGCGCAGCATGGGGATAACGCTGTGGATATCCCCGTTCGTCGGGCCACCGGCGCGTGCCTGCCTGCGGCTATGCCGTCCACCGGTTGTGCGCAGGAAAAAGTCTGGGGCGACGCGGCCACCGCAATGACGGAAAGTTATCCACACTGGGGATTTCTTATGCGACGCTGCTGACCCGCGCTTCGCCGCCTGGGCTGCGGCCGGCCGCGGGGCTCAGTCCACCCGCTCGCAGATGCGCTCGTTTGACGGGTGGGCGAGCGCCGGGCTCTCTAGGATTCGACCATGTGTTCGACTGCGGGCGGGCAGCTCGCCCGGATCTGCCGGGCCATCGAGGAACTGGCCGATCGCTCGGCGGCCCGGGGCAGCGCACCCGCGTCGACCGCCGCGGAGCCTGGCCAGGCGGCGGCTCCGGAGGCGGGCCATGGCGCAGCGGGGGACGACCTGGCGGCCCGGCTGGCCGCGATCTGGGCGATGGTCGCCGAAGCCGATCCCGAGCTGGCCAGGCGACTGCCGGGCTACCTGGCGGCACCGGAGTGAGCGCATGGCCAGCCGGGGCCCACGCCACGCACCGCCCGGGCCGCCCGCTGGGGCCGGGCGGCCCAGGCAGAGGCCTCAGGCCCCGACGATCTCCACGTCCAGCGTGGCGGTCACCTCGGGGTGCAGCCTGACCGACACCTGGTGCGCGCCGACGGTCCTGATCGGGTTCTTGATCTCAATCCTGCGCCGGTCCAGTTCGGGGCCGCCCGCGGCCTTCACCGCGGCGGCGATGTCGGCCGGGGACACGGACCCGAACAGCCTGCCGCCGCTGCCCGCGCGGGCTTGCAGCCGCACCTGGAGCGCTGCGAGCCGGTCGGCGGCTTCCCTGGCGTCGTCGACCCCACGGATCTCCCGGGCGGACCGGGCGCGCTGGATCAGCTCGATCTGCTTCTCCGCCCCCCGGGTCCAGCGCATGGCGAGCCCGCGCGGTACCAGGTAGTTGCGGCCGTAGCCGCCCGCCACCTCGACCACGTCGCCAGGGGCGCCCAGGCCGGTGACCTCCTGGGTCAGGATGAGCTTCATGGGCGTACCGCTCATCGGTGTGCTGCCCCCTTATCGTGCGGTGCTCGTGTACGGCAGCAGCGCCATCTCGCGCGCGTTCTTGATCGCGGTGGCGACGTCGCGCTGGTGCTGCGTGCAGTTACCGGAAACCCGCCGTGCCCGGATCTTGCCGCGGTCGGAGATGAACTTCCGCAGCAGCCCGGTGTCCTTGTAGTCCACGCGGGCGATCTTCTCCTGGCAGAACAGGCAGACCTTCTTCTTTGGCTTGCGAATAGGCGGTTTGGCCATCGTGGTGCTCCTTGGCAGAGCCCCGCCTGCGGCGGGGATGGTCGGTGAGATGGTTTGGTTAGTTCAGCTGGACGGAGGCCGACAACGACTCAGAACGGGGGCTCGTCGGAGTAACCGTCGCCGCCGCCCGCATCGGATGCCCACGGGTCGTCGGCCGGGCGTCCGCCGCCTCCACCATACCCGGACTGGCCGCCGCCCCCGGACGGCGCCGCCGCCCCCGGACGGCCCGCCGCCGAAGCCGCTGCCGCCGGTGGACCGGCTGGACTTGGTGACCTTGGCCGAGGCGTTGCGCAGAGAGGGGCCGACCTCGTCTACCTCGATCTCGTAGACCGTGCGCTTCTCGCCTTCCTTGGTCTCGTACGACCGCTGCCGCAGCCGTCCGGACACGATGACCCGCATGCCGCGCTGCAGCGACTCGGCGACGTTCTCGGCCGCCTGCCGCCAGACGCTGCAGGACAGGAACAGCGAGTCGCCGTCCTTCCACTCGTTGGTATTCCGGTCGAACAACCGGGGGGTGGAAGCTACGCGGAAGCTGGCGACGGCCTGGCCGGTCGGCGTGTAACGCAGCTGCGGGTCATCGACAAGGTTGCCGACAATGGTTATCTGGGTGTCTCCTGCGGCCATCGGGTCCTCCCGGTCGCTCGGGTGGTGTCGGGCCGGGCTAGTCCCGGGCCCTGGCGGTCATCTACTTGTCAGGCCGGGTGATCTTCGTTCGCAGGACCGCCTCGTTCAGGTTGAGCTGGCGGTCGAGCTCCTTGACGGTGTCCGGCTCTGCCGTCATGTCGACAACGGTATAGATGCCCTCTGACTTTTTTTCGATGTCGTACGCGAGCCGACGCCGGCCCCAGACATCCACCTTGTCCACGGTGCCGCCGCCGGTCGTGACGACGTTCAGGAACTGGTCGAGCGACGGCTGGACGGTACGCTCCTCAAGCGCAGGATCGAGAATGATCATCATCTCGTAGTGGCGCATGCGCTTACATGCCTCCTCTGGACTGACGCGGTCACGGTCTCTCCGTGACAGGAGGGGGCCGGACGCTGCCACCACAGTGGCCAGCGCGGCCGGGCCAGCTTACCAGCAGGCACCGACCGGACCGCCCGTTGTTCACCCGCTTTGAAATGAACCCTCTTCATCCGTCGGCCTCATGCCCAGAGCGCCTGGGCGGTCCTGGGAGGATGAAAAGGGCTCATTCCCTAACGCGCCTTCCCTAACGCGCCGCAACCCCGGACTCCCGGCCGCTAGGATGATCACCTTGGGGCGCGGCCAGACGATTCCGGTCCGCCCGGTGCGGGAGCAGGCTGAGTGAGCCATTTCGTTCGCCGGTCTCAGGCTGAGAATGCGTAAGCAGTCATGGGAGGATGGAAAAGGCTCAGTGGGCGCCTACCCGCGAGGCAGCCGTGAGGGGGTCCGTGCCATGCCCGAGGCCGTCAAGTCCCGGCCGCGCCTGACGTTGAACAGCGACGGCGGGTCGCACCCGATGGAGAACGCGCTCAGCGTGTTCACCTTCGTCGGCGGGCTGGTGGTGTTCGCGATCGGGTTCGTGGTGAGCCTGCACCTGATCGGCACGGTGCTCGGCCTCGCGGTGTTCCTCGTCGGCCTGTACGCGCAGATGGTCTCCAACACCCGGGAGCAGCGGGTCTTGATCATGGCCGGCATCATCGGCTCGTTCGTCGGGCTGGGCCTGAGCATCGCGCACGGCGGCTTCGGCTGACCGCTGTGTTAGCCCAGGGGGCCACAGTACTCCCCGGGGACACCCCGACCCCGATGGCCTGCACCCCCCGCGATGCTCCCGCCCCCCGCCCGCCTCCCCATCCCCCTTCACTGGCCCCCTTCACTGGCCCCCTTCACTGGCCCCCTTCACTGGCCAGCAAGCTGGCCGTCGCGGCTGGCAGGCAGGACTAGGCTCGGATGCATGGTCCGCATCGGAGCCCATCTCCACGACAGTGACCCGCTAGCCGCCGCGAAAGCGGCAGGCGCCGAGGCCGCGCAGTTCTTCCTCGGTGATCCCCAGGGCTGGAAGGCACCCACTTTCCCTCTCGGCGGCGACCCGGCCGAGGTCCAGGCGGCGTTCGCCGCCGCGGCCATCGACATCTACATCCACGCGCCTTACGTGATCAACGTGGCCTCGCCCAACAATCGGATCAGGATCCCCAGCCGCAAGCTGCTCGAACAGCAGTTGAACGCCGCCGCCTCGATCGGGGCCAAGGCCCTGATCGTGCACGGCGGCCACGTGACCGCGGGCGTGGGTCCCGAGGAGGGATACGACAGCTGGCGCAAGGCCGTGGAGCGGATCGACCGGCCGCTCCCGATGCTGATCGAGAACACCGCGGGCGGGGACGGCGCCATGGCGCGGAGCTTCGACCAGATCGCCCGGCTCTGGGAGGTCGTCTCGGACGCTGCCGCGGGCGGCGGCGAGGTCGGGTTCTGCCTGGACACCTGTCACGCTTTCTCGGCCGGCGAAAAGCTGGAGACGGTCGCGGACCGGCTCAAGGCGATCACCGGCCGGATCGACCTTGTGCACGGCAACAACTCGCGGGATGAGTTCGGCTCCGGTCGGGACCGGCACGCCGACATGGAGTCGGGGACGATCGACCCGACACTCATCCTCGACGTCATCCGCGCCGCCGGGGCCCCGGTCATCTGCGAGACCCCCGACCCGGCCGCCGACATCCGCTGGCTGCGCGCCCGGCTGACCAGCTGACCCTGGGCCGGAGGATCAGGCCGGCAAGGTCTAGCCGCCGGGTCCGCGCCGGCGGCGGATCCCCGCGCCCGGTCGGCGGCGGATCCCCCGGGCTGGCCGACGGCGGATCCTCGCGGCCTGCAGCAGCGCCACGCCGATTACGTTCGCGCCCAGGATCCCCCCGAACGGGGGCGTCGGGTTCGGCGTGGGTATCGGCAGGCCCGGCGGGACGGTTGGCGGTCCGCCTCCGCCGGTGGGCGGCGGGCAGAGCCCGAAGTGCCGGTGTCCCGGCGTGCACGGATTCGGCTTGGGCTTGGGCTTCTTGGGCTGCGGGGGCACCTGGTTCCACAGGCTGAAGCCGGTGTAGTCCGGCGTGGGTAGCGCCAGCACCGGCAGAGTCGAGAACTCCTTGTTGTTCATGAAGGTCTGCCAGATGGTGGCCGGCCAGTTGCCGCCGTTTCCGGACGGCTGCCCGTTGACCGACGGCAAGCCGCCCAGCGACTGCCCGCCCGGCTGCCCGTTCTGCTCGTTGGTGAACATCCCGACCGCCAGCGAGTACTGCGGGATCGCGCCGAGGAAGAAGGCCGACTGCTCGTCGTCGGTGGTGCCGGTCTTGCCGATGGTCGGCCGGCTGGGGTTCAGTACCGCGTTGGGGAAGGCCGTCCCGCCCGGGGAGGTGTCGGCCGACAGCGCGAAGTCCACGTCGGCGGCCTGCGCCGGTGTGAGCACCACGCGGCGGGTGATCTTCGGCGGGATCGTGTTGCCGTCCTGGGTGATCTGGGCGATCACGTGCGGGGTGACGTACACGCCGCCATTGGCCAGCGTGGCGAAGGTGGTCGCCTGCTCCTCCACGGTGAGCGAGGCGATGCCCAGCGCCATGCCGACCTCACCCACCTTGCTCTGCAGGCCGGACCCCTGCGGGCCGTCGGCGACGTTCACGCCGAACGCCTTGGCCATGTTGACCGTGGCCTGGGTGCCGACGCGGTGTACGAGATCCTCAAAGGCCGGGTCGGACGATATGGCCGCCGCCTTCTGCACGCTGAGCGGCCCCGAGTTCTCGCCCGGGATGTTGACCTCGAAACCGGGCGCCGGGCAGTTGGTGCTGGCCGTCGAGAACGCGGAGCGGAAGGCCAGGCTCGAGTCGGGGGGGACGCACATCGGCTGGATCCCGTTGAGGATGCTGTTCTGCACGTCCATGCCCTGGCTCACGGCGGTGGACAGCACGTAGGGCTTGAACGAGGAGCCGACCTGCTCCCGGTTGTCCATAGCCATGTTGAGCTGGCAGAAGACGGGCTTGCCGCAGCGCTTCACGCTGTAGCTGGGTCCGCCGTACATGGCCAGGATCGCGCCGGTGTCCGGCTTCTCCAGCACCGCGCCCACGTGCGCGTAGTTCGGCAGCGGCGCGCCGTCGGCCCTCATCTGGGCCAGGTTCTGGTTCACCGCCTGGTACAGCGCGTTCATCATGCGCAGATTGAACGTGGTGACGATCTTCAGGCCGCGGGTGTCGATGTCGCGCATGGTGTAGCCGTAGGTGTTCTGGAGCTCGCTCTGCACGGCGGCCATGATGTAGCCCTTGTAGCCGGTCCAGCCTTGCGCCAGCTGGTTGCCCGCCAGGACCGTGGGGAACTTCTGCGCGTCGGCCTGCTGCTGGGTCAGCGCGCCGTCCCTGACCATGTTGGTGAGCACGTACTGCCAGCGCGCGACCAGCGCGGTATAGCCCGTCCCGTCCTTCGGGTCGGGGCTGAAGAAGCCCGGCTCGTTGACCATGGCCGCGAGCATCGCCGCCTGTGAGACGGTGAGGTTCATGGCGGGCTCGCCGAAGTAAAGCTGCGCGGCCGCGGCGACGCCGTAGGCGTTGTTCCCGAACGGCACGGTGTTCAGGTACTGGGTCATGATCCAGTCCTTGGACTTCTCGTGCGAGAGCTTGATCGAGACGAAGATCTCCTTGATCTTGGTGCTCAACGTCCGTGAGGTGCCGATCGTCGCGTAGTAGTTCTTGGCGAATTCCTCGGTGAGCGTGGAGCCGCCCTGCAGGCTGCCGCCGCCCTTGATGTCCTCGTAAGCGGCGCGCATGATGCCGGTGACCGAGACGCCGCCCTCGGAGTAGAAGTGCCGGTCCTCCGCGGCGACGATGGCGTTCTTCATCACCGTGGGGATCTGGTCGGACGTCAGCATCTGCCGGTCGATGCCGTCGGCAGTGAACGTGCCCACCACGGTCTTGCCGTTGCTGAAGTAGACGGTCGACGACTGCTGCAGCGCGGCCTCGGATATGTCGGTGGGAATCGGGGTCTTCTGGTAGGCGTACACGACGGCGGCGGCGACCAGCAGCATGAACCCGGCGACCAGCCCGGCCACGACCGCCAGAGCCTTCTTCCAGGTCCAGTGCCGCCACCAGTCGCCCTTGCGGCGCGGACGGCGGCCGCCGTCCGAGCCGCCGCCCGGGCCGCCGCCGGCGCGGCGCGGGCCGCGAGTGCGCGTGGCCGTGCCGCGCTCGCGCAGCGCCGTGCCGCCGCGGCCGCCGATCGGCGCGCCGTAGCCGCGGACGTCGTCGAAGTCGCCTTCCTGGCCGTACCCGTTGGCACCGTACCCGTTGGGACGGTCATATCCGTTGGCGCCGCCGTAACCGTTGGCACCGCCCGGGCCGACGAAGCCCGGCCCCGAGACGGAACCGGGCGCGCTGCGCAGCCCGAGCCTGGCCCTGAGTTCGGCGTCGGCTCGCGCGCCGCGGCCGCGCGTCCCGTGCCGACCCGGCCCGCCCTGCGGGGGCGGCACGCGGCCGCCGTCATTCGGGGCGGGCCCCGGGCCGCTGGCCCGGGCCGGCCCCGGCGCCCGCCATTCGGCGGTCCAGCCGGATCCACGGGGCGGCTCGCGGCCGCCGGATGACCGTTGCCATAGGAGCCATCACCGGCCGGGCGGCCGTTGCCGCCGGCCGGGCCATAGTGGTCCCCGCGACCGTAGGGATCCTCACGGCGGTGGCCGCCTGGGGTGCTGCGCCCGCCGACGTTAGCCGGCTGTGGCCAGTTCAGCCCCCGAGAATCTGGGTTACTCACGCGTCCTCGCTGGTCGGGGTAGGGGTCACGAGCACAGCGGTCCCACCGGGGACTTCAAGGTACCCGGTGGCGCCTACTGAGCCTCTCCCGGCACTTATCGCGTGTCATACCTAGGCCGTCCCGCATGGCCGCAGAACTGGCCGTGAAACCTGCGACCTGCTCGCTCAGTCACCAGCACGGGCGCGCCGACTGCGCCGGGGTTGCGGTTCGCCTGTGCCGAGAACATAGGACGACGCGAGGTGATTCCAGGCACAACTCTGGCAGACCTCGACGACGTAAACCTGGAACTCGGCGTATTCCGCGGCCATTTCCGCCAACTCGGGGGCCTGCTTCACGCGTCCCTCGTAGCGGCCGAGTTCGTCGCCGTAGACGTACGTCACGTGGGTGAGCCTGGCGTTCCTGCAGATCGGGCAGGCCTTGTCGGTCGGCTCTCCGTGGAACTTGGCCGCCCGCAGCAGGTACGGGTGGGCGTCGCAGACGTCGGTCATCGTGGTGCGCCCGGAGAACACGGACGCGAGCGTGGCCCGCCGCGCGAGCCCGTAGTCCACGACCGATCGCCTCATGCCCGACAGATTACGACGGAACCGCGTCCGCGCCGAGTCCGGCTGTCCGCCGGCCCCGCGGCCAGCCCGTCGTCAGCCCATGGTCAGCCCGCCGCCGGCCAGCACCGGGCCGGCCCGGACTTGCACCGCCCCGGCCGAGCGCATATCTTTGCGATGTATCGGCCCGATACATCGGTCCGAGACACCGTTGGCACGAGACGTTGCGTAACGGCATGAGTGTTGGACGTGGTGCGGTTGCCGGACCAGCGCACGGCAGGAGGTAGGAGCGCGCATGAGCAGTCAGCGGTCAGGCGTGCTCGAGTTTGCCGTGCTCGGGCTGCTGCACGAGACCCCGATGCACGGGTACGAGCTGCGCAAGCGGCTCAACTCGGTGCTCGGCGCGTTCCGCGCGTTCGGGTACGGCTCCCTGTACCCGTGCCTCAAGGACCTGCTCCGGAAGGGCCTGATCGCCGAGGAGGCCCCCGCCGGGCCCACTGCCAAGCCGCTGGCCGGCCGGCGGACGAAGATCGTGTACCGGCTGACCGCCGAGGGCAAGGAGCGGCTGCAGGACCTGCTGAGCGAGGCCGGGCCGGCCGCCTGGGAAGACGACGGGTTCGGGGTCCACTTCGCGTTCTTCGGCCTCACCCGCGCGGACATCAGGATGCGGATCCTGGAAGGCAGGCGCAGCAGGCTGGAAGAGCGCCTGGACAGCGTCCGCGCCGCCATGTCCAGGACCGCCGAGCGGCTGGACAGCTACACCCTGGAACTGCAGCGGCACGGCCTGGAGTCCGTCGAGCGGGAAGTCCGCTGGCTCAACGAGCTCATCGCCTCGGAACGACAGTCTGCCCCGGCGCCTGGATGGCACACCGGGGATCACACGGAAGGCGGTTCAGGCGGCGCGGCCGGCTGAGCTGATACGACACTGCCACCCCCCTGGGCAGGAGATAAGGAGCAATCCGAATGGGTTCGGTACGGGTAGCCATCGTGGGCGTCGGGAACTGCGCCAGTTCCCTGGTCCAGGGCGTGGAGTACTACAAGGATGCCGACCCGGACAGCCGGGTGCCGGGCCTGATGCATGTCCAGTTCGGTCCCTATCACGTGCGCGACGTGGAGTTCGTCGCCGCGTTCGACGTGGACGCCAAGAAGGTCGGGCGCGACATCGCCGAGGCCATCGTGGCCAGCGAGAACAACACCATCAAGATCTGTGACGTGCCCCCCACGGGCGTCATGGTGCAGCGCGGGCCGACCCTGGACGGGCTGGGCGAGTACTACCTCCAGGTCATCACCGAGTCCGACGAGCGGCCGGTGGACGTGGCGCAGGCGCTCCGGGACGCGCGGGCCGACGTCCTCGTGTCCTACCTGCCCGTCGGCTCGGAGGAAGCCGACCACTACTACGCGCAGTGCGCTCTCGACGCGGGCGTGGCGTTCGTCAACGCCCTCCCCGTGTTCATCGCCTCCGACCCGGCCTGGGCGGCCAAGTTCACCGAGGCCGGCGTGCCGATCATCGGCGACGACATCAAGTCGCAGGTGGGCGCCACCATCACGCACCGCGTGCTGGCCAAGCTGTTCGAGGACCGCGGGGTGGAGTTGCTGCGGACGTACCAGCTCAACGTCGGCGGCAACATGGACTTCATGAACATGCTGGAGCGCAGCAGGCTCGAGTCGAAGAAGATCTCCAAGACGCAGTCGGTCACCTCGCAGATCCCGCACGAGATGGAGCGGGCGGCCGTGCACATCGGCCCGTCCGACCACGTGCCCTGGCTCGATGACCGGAAGCTGGCGTTCGTCCGGCTGGAGGGCAAGGCCTTCGGCGACGCCCCGCTGAACCTGGAGTACCGGCTCGAGGTCTGGGACTCGCCGAACTCGGCCGGCGTGATCATCGACGCCATCCGCGCCGCCAAGATCGCCCTTGACCGCGGGATCGGCGGCCCGGTCGTGTCCGCGGCGTCCTACTTCATGAAGTCGCCGCCCGAGCAGTACGGCGACGACGTGGCCCACGACCTGGTGGACAAGTTCATCCGCGGCGAGGTCGAGCGCTGACCTGACCCCGGGGCCCGCCTGGCCGGCGGAGGTCTCGCCGGACGTACCCGGGCGCGCGTAGGCTGATCGCGTGCCTCGGCAGGCAGACCCCAGCACCGGGCCGGGTTCCCGCCGCAGGCAGCCGCTCGGCTGGATCACCCGGTCGGCGTTCGTCTCCGATCTGCGCACCGTCCTGGCGGAGCGGAACTTCCGGCGGCTGTTCTCGGTCCGGCTGATCTCGCAGACCGGCGACGGCATCGTTACCGCCGCCATCGGCACGTACGTGTTCTTCAATGCGACCACGTTCACGAGCCCGGCGGCGGCAGCGGGCGCGCTCACCGTCCTGTATCTGCCGTATTCGCTGATCGGCCCGTTCGCCGGCGTGTTCATCGACCGCTGGTCCCGGCGCCAGATCCTGGTCGTGTCGGCCCTGCTCCGCTCGGTCTTCGTGGCGCTGACCGCGGCCCTCATGGCTTCCGGCAACCGATCGGTCCCGCTTTACGCGGCCTACCTGCTGGTGCTGGGCGTGAACCGGTTCTTCCTGGCGTCGCTGTCGGCGGCGCTGCCGCACGTGGTGCCCGAGGACAAGCTGGTGATGGCCAACTCGGTGTCACCGACCGCGGGCGGCATCATGGCCTTGATCGGGGGGGTCGTCGCCGCCGGCCTGAACGCGGCCACCGGCGACACCGAGCGCGGCGCCGCGATCACGATGCTGGTCGCCGGCGGGTGCTACGCGGCCGCCGGCCTGGTCGCCACGACCATGCGGCGTGACCTGCTCGGCCCCGAGCGCGCGCCCGGCACGCCACCCGAGAGGCTGCTCCGCGAGCTCGCCGCGGTGGTGTCCGAGCTGGCGGCCGGCGTGCGCTACGTGGTCAGGCGCCGCGGCCCGGCGACCGCGCTGGGCGCCACCGGCGCCAGCAAGTTCCTGTTCGGGATCTTGTTCGTGATGTCGATCCTGCTCTACCGGAACTACTTCTACCCGTCCAGCGCTCCGGTGGCCGAAGCCCACTACGTGGCGCTGGCGACAGCGTCCGGGATCGGCTATTTCTGCGCCGCACTGGTCGTCCCGGTGGCCACCCGGCGGCTGGCCAAGCCGACCGTGATCGCGCTGCTGCTCGCCGCCTGCGCGATAGCGACCGCCGTGCTGGGCGAGACCTTCCAACCGGTCGCGTTCCTGGCTTTCGGGTTCTGCCTGTACCTGACCGGGCAGGGCGTGGCCATCTGCGCGGTCACGATCCTGCAGGAGGAGGTGGATGACGCCTACCGCGGGCGGATATTCGCTTTCTACGACGTGGCGTTCAACGTCATGCTGGCCGCCGGGGCACTGATCAGCGCGGCCTTCATGCCGCGTACGGGCCGGTCGCCCGTGATCATCGGCCTGGTGGCCGCCGGATACGCCGTGACCGCAGCCGGTTACTGGATCCTCAGCCGTCAATCCTCGGCGGGCGGCGGGTCCGGGACGTCGAGCCCCTCGCCCTCGGCCCAGGCCAGCAGCTCCTGAGTGGCCTGCTTGGCGCCGAGCGGGCCGCGTTCCATGCGCAGCTCCAGCAGGTACGTGAGCGCCTTGCCCACCAGCGGCCCCGGCCCGATACGGAGAATCCGCATGACCGCGACGCCGTCCAGGTCCGGCCGGATCTTCGCCAGTTCCTCGCGCTCGGCCAGGACGGCTATCTGCTCTTCCAGGCGGTCGTAGGCACGGGCCAGCCGCTGAGCCTTCGCCTGGTTCCTCGTCGTGCAGTCCGCCCTGGTCAGTGCGTGCAGCCGGGAAAGCAGCGGGCCCGCGTCCCGGACGTAGCGGCGGACCGCCGAATCCGTCCACTCGCCCGACCCGTACCCGTGGAACCGCAGGTGCAGCTCGATCAGCCGGGACACGTCGTCCACGACGTCCTTGCTGAACCGCAGGGCCGTCAGCCGGGCCCGGGCCATCTGGGCGCCCTTGACGTCGTGATGATGGAAGGCCACCTTGCCGCCCGGCAGCTTGGTCCGGGTCTTCGGCTTTCCGATGTCGTGCAGCAGCGCGGCCAGCCGCAGCCTGAGGTCGCCGTCAAGGCCGTAACGGGGCTCCAGGGCGATGGCCTGGTCCAGCACGGTCAGCGAGTGCAGGTACACGTCCTTGTGCCGGTAGTGCTCGTCCGGCTGCAGCCGCAGCCTGGGCACCTCGGGCAGCACCTGGTCGGCCACGCCGGTGTCCACGAGCAGTTCGATGCCGCGGCGCGGCCCGCCGGCCGGCCGGGCCAGCATGAGCTTGGTCAGCTCGGCCGAGATCCGCTCGGCCGACACTATGGCCAGCCGCGGCGCCAGCTCGGTCATGGCCGCGCGCAGTTCCGGGGCGACGGTGAAGCCCAGCTGCGCGGCGAACCTGGCCGCCCGCATGATCCGCAGCGGATCGTCGTCCAGCGAGTCCTCCGGTCGGCCCGGGGTGCGCAGCACCTTGTCTCTCAGGTCCCGCATTCCCCCGAACGGGTCCACCAGTTCGGCCCCGGGCAGCTTCGCGGCCATCGCGTTGATCGGTGAAATCCCGGCGGGACAGGTCATCGGTGAGCGACGTGCCGTACCGGACTTCCGGCTTGCGTGACTTGGGCGCGTACCGCTCAGTCCGGTAGGTCGTGATCTCGAAGATCTCGCTGCCCTTGCGCATCCCGACGGTGCCGAATCCGATCCCGATCGTCCATACCTGGTCCGCCCAGCCGTCGATGATCTCCAGGATCCGCGCCGGGACGGCGTCGGTGGTCAGGTCCAGGTCCCCGTGGCTCGCGGCCGAGGAAGACGTCCCGGACCGAGCCGCCCACCAGCGCAAGCTCGTGGCCGCGGCGGGCGAACCGGGCGCCAAGCTGGTTGGCCGGCGGCGAGACGGCCGCCAGCAGCCTGGCCGCCGCCTCGCGCTGACGCGGGCTCAGCGGCCGCGGGTCCGGGCCCTTGGAGCCTGGCTGCTGCGGCCCGGGGGTCCGGGAGCTGGGGTCCCCGGTGCCCGGCGAAGTGGAATCCGGCACGGGCATTGAGGGTAAATGCTGCGCGTAAGCTTTGGGAAACCCGGGGAGCGCGGAGGGAGACGATGCCGGACATCCCGCACCGCCTGGCCCGCCGCAGCCGGCTGCCCGCAATAGCATTTCCGCCATGCCTCGCCCGCCGCTGACCGGCTGCGCCGCCCTGGCCGTCGCCGCCTCGGTGCTGGCCCTGACGGGCCTGACCGGATCTCGCAGCCCGGCCACCGCGGCCACCGCGCAGCCGGGCGGGACGCGCGTGTCCCTGGCGATCACCTCGGTCAGCCCGGACTACGCCCAGCCGGGCCACGCGGTGACGGTCTCCGGGACCCTGACCAACGTCTCCTCCACCGCGCTGGAGGGCCTGTCGGTCCAGCTCAGCTCGTCCAGCTTTCCCCTCGAGAGCCGGAACGACCTGCAGGAGTACGCCGACCGCTCCATCCAGGACGCCGCGCCGATCACCGGCGCGGTCACTGATCTGCGCTCCCGGCTCGCTCCCCGGGCCACGGTGCCCTGGTCGGTCACGCTGCGCCCCAGCCAGGTACCCCTCAGCGACTTCGGCGTCTACCCGCTCGCCGCCGAGGCGGACAGCCCGGTCTTCGGCTCACTGGCCGAGGAGCGGACCTTCCTGCCGTACTGGCCCGGGAAGAGGGGCCTGGACCCGCAGCCCCAGCAGATCGCCTGGGTCTGGCCGCTGATCGATCAGCCCCGCCAGGCCATGTGCACCGGAGGGCTGGTGGACAACGGGCTGGCCGCCAGCCTGGCCAGCGGCGGCCGGCTGTCCGGGCTGCTGGAGGCGGGCAGCCAGTACGCCAGAAGCGCGAGCCTGACCTGGGCGATCGACCCCGCGCTGCTGGCCAACGTGGCCACCATGACCAAGCCGTACCAGGTCGTCAGCACCGTCCATAACGGCGCGTGCCTGGGCAAGAAGCAGTCCGCGAGCCAGGCCGCGGCCGCCTGGCTGGCCGGGCTCACGTCGGCCACCGCCGGGCAGCCGGTGTTCGTCACGCCGTACGCGGACGCCGACATCGCGGCGCTCACCCGGTACGGCATGAACGCCGACCTGACCCGCGCGTTCACGGAGGGCCGCACGGTGGCCAGCGGCCTGCTGAACCGCGACTTCACCGGGCCGGCCGGGACCAGCAGCACCAACCTGACCGGGATGGCGTGGCCGGCCGACGGGATCGCCAACTACGGGGTACTGGAGAACCTCGCCGCGAGCGACGGGATCGACACGGTCGTGCTCGACAGCTCGACGATGCCGCCGTCGGCGTCGGCCCAGCCGAACTTCACCCCGAGCGCGCAGACGACCACCCCGGACGGCGAGGGACCCGATATGAAGGTCCTGCTCTCCGACCAGAAGATCACGCAGATCATCGCGTCCGCCGGCTCCGCGTCCGACTCGAAGGCCAAGGCCTTCGCCGCGGCGCAGCGGTACCTGGCCGAGACCGCGATGATCGCCGCGGAGGAGCCCAGCGTGGCCCGGTCGATCGTCGTCACCCCGCCGCGCCGCTGGGATCCCCCGGCCGGCCTGGCGGGCGACCTGCTCCACGACACGGTCAGCGCCCCGTGGCTGCAACCGGTCAGCCTGGCCCAGCTGGCCGCCGCCCAGCACCCGGCGGGACAGGTCAAGCGCCAGGCCCCGGACGCGGTCAGCCAGGCCGAGCTCGGGCGGCCCCTGCTGGATCAGGCCCGCCAGCTAGACCAGCAGGTGAAGCTGCTGCAGGACATCCAGCAGAACCCGGACCCGACTCTCTACTACGGCGTGGCCGCCGTGGAGTCCGCCGCGTGGCGGGGCGGCGGCAGCGCCGAGGAGCAGGGCTCGGATCAGGCCCAGCAGTACGCCCAGTACCTGTCCGGCCAGGCGAACCGGCTGACGGTCATCGGGCCGGACCGGATCACGCTGGCGGGCCTGAAGGGCGCGGTGCCGGTGTCGATCTACAACCGGCTGGGCTACGCCGTGAAGGTCATGCTGGAGGCCGTCCCGAGCAGCGGGCTGACGGTCAAGACCCGGCCTTCTCTGATGGTCATCCCGCCCGGGCAGCAGGTGATCAAGAAGGTCGAGGTCGCGGCCGCCACCGTGGGCCCGGCCAAGCTCAGGCTCCGCCTGCTCACCCCGGAGGGCGTGCCGTTCCCTGCCCAGACCACGGTGATCCTCCAGGCCACGCACTACGGAACCCTGGCCCTGGTGATCATCGGTGCCGCGCTGGGGGTCTTCGTCCTCACCGCGGTCACCCGGGCGGTCCGGCGGCGCCGGGCCGCGCCCAGGGAGGGCCCTTCCGGCTCCGGTCCCGGCCCCGGTCCCGGCCCTGATCCCGGCTCGGCGCCCGAGCCGCAGCCGGCGGGCCGGGCGCCGGAGGACGCCGGACGGCAGCCGCGGGCGGCCGGATCCGGGGCACGGGATACGGTCGCGGGCGAGCATGATTGGCGTGATGATCGGGGGGAAGCCGATAACGTCGTGACCGAGGGCACGGCCTCCGGCCACCCCCCTGCCCACGATGCCGCGAGAGGAGACAGATGACTACGCCCGGGCACCAGGCTGGGCCGACCCCCGCTGAGGGCGGCCTGTCCCCGGGCGCAGGCTTCCCCCTAGGCGAAGGCGTTCCCGAGGCCGGGGACGCTGGCTACGGCCTTCCCGAAGCGGGCGATCTCGCGGTACGGCCCGGCCGGAGCGACCGACCCGCGCTACGGCCTGCCCGAGGCGCAGACCCGCCGGTACGGCCTGCCCGGGGCGGAGGACTCCCGTTATGGCCTTCCGGGCGACGGCGGGCGGGCGGAAGCGGACCTGCACAGCGAGGTGGGCGCACGCCGGCCGGAAGCGCGGGGCCGGACCCGGCCGCGCCATGCGGCCGACCCCGGCCGCGCCGACTGGGCCGCCGGTCCCGCTCCGGCCCCTGGCGCCTCCGCGGCGTCCGACACCGTGCCGGACGCCCGGACCGCGGGGCCCGGCCCGGCCGAAGCCGACGCGGAGGGCTCGGAGAGTTCCAGCCTGCTGCGCTCCAGCGGCGTCATGGCGATGGGCACCATCGCCTCCCGGGTCACCGGGTTCGTGCGCTCGGCCATCCTGATCTACGCGATCGGCACCAAAGATCTCGGCAACGCCTACAACCTCGCCAACACGATTCCCAACATCGTCTACAACCTGGCCCTCGGCGGCATCCTCACCAGCGTCGTCGTGCCGCTGCTGGTCAACGCGGCCAAGCGGAACCGCGACCGCGGCGAGGCCTACGACCAGCGGATCTTCACGCTCGGCGTGCTGGCGCTCGGCGGCATCACCGTGGTCGCGACGCTCGCCGCCCAGCCGATCGCCAGCCTGTACGCGGGCAACATCGGCAGCCCCGCCGCCTACCACCTGACGGTGATCTTCGCCTACTTCTTCATCCCGCAGATCTTCTTCTACGGGGTCAGCTCGCTGGCCGGGGCGATCCTGAACGCGCGCGGGAGCTTCGCGGCGCCGATGTGGACGCCGGTGATCAACAACGTGGTCGTCATCTTCGTCGGCCTGGCCTTCATGGCGACGGCGGGCCTGAACCGTACCCCGGAGAACATCACGGCCGCCCAGGTCCAGCTGCTGGGCATCGGCACCACGCTCGGCATCGTCCTGCAGACCGTCGCGCTGGTGCCGTCGCTGCGCCGCGTCGGGTTCCGCTGGCATCCCCGGCATGACTTCCGGCACGCCGAGGTTTCCGAGATCGGCCGGATGAGCGGCTGGATGTTCGGCTACGTGCTCACCACCCAGATCGCGTTCCTGGTGACCACGCGGGTGGCCAACGCCGCGGGCGCCCGGGTCTCCCAGCACTCCCCGCTGGCCGCGGGGGCCGGGATCGCCGCCTACACCAACGCCTACATGCTGTTCCAGCTGCCGTACGCGATCGTCGGCATCTCGGTGATCACCGCGCTGCTGCCGAGGATGAGCGCGCACGCGTCCGAGCGCCGGTACGGGCTCGTCACGGGGGACTTCTCCACCGCCGCGCGGCTGGCCTCGGTCATCGTGGTACCCGCCGGGCTGGTCCTGGCCGTCCTGGGCACGCCGCTGGCCGAGGGGGTGTTCGGGTACGGCAGCACCTCGATCGCCAGCGCCCGCTACGTGGGCGAGATCTTCGCGGTGTTCTCGCTCGGCTTGCTCCCCTTCACGCTGTTCCAGCTGCAGCTGCGGGTCTTCTACGCCATGCACGACAGCCGCACGCCCGCGATCATCAGCGTCTTCACGATGGCGATCAACATCACGGCCAACCTCCTGGCGCTGGCCATCCTGCCGCCGCAGCACGTGGTCGCGGGCCTGGGCGCCGGGTTTGGGCTCGCGAGCCTGGTGGGTACCGTGATCGCGTGGCGGATTCTCAGCCGGCGCATCGGCGGACTGGACGGCCGCAGGGTCGGCTCCGCGCTGACGCGGATGTACGCGGCGACGATCCCCGGCGTGATCTTCGCCGTCGCCGTGTCGGTCATGGTGGGAGCCGTGATCCCGGAGGGCAGGATCGCCGCCCTGCTCACCGTGGCGCTCGGCGGCAGCGGCGCGATGCTGCTTTACGTCTTGTTCGCCAAGGCCTTCGGCGTGACCGAGCTGACCGAGGTCACCACGTCGGTACGGGCCAGGCTCCGCTGAACGGGCCGGCCGGCATCCGCCGCCGGCCGTCCGGCGCCGACGATCCGGACGATATCGGGTTCTTCGGACATCTCTTCGCGGTAACGGTTTGCGATGGTAGCTTGCGCGGGGACTGTCGGGGGGAGTCGGCGGCCTAGCATGTTGTACAGCATGATGGTCTTGTCTCGTCCGGTTCATCCTCAACGGGGCCAGGAGGGAGGCTCGGGAGCCGCTCCACTCGTCGCAGTCATGTGAGTACGTTTACGTCTGAACCGGGAACGCGGCTCGGCGGCCGGTACCGGCTGGAGGACCGGGTCGCCGCGGCTGCGGGCTGGGCTGCCTGGAAAGCCATTGACGAGACCCTGGCGCGGCCGGTCACCGTGCTCACGTTCGCGCCGGGCTTCCCGCGCCTGCACGAGGTCGTCAACGCGGCGCGCCTGGCCAGCCGGCTCAACGACTCGCGGTTCGCACAGGTGTTCGACGTTGAGGACGACTGGGATCACGCCTACATCGTGCGCGAGTGGGCCGGCGGGGATTCACTGGACGACATGCTGGCACCGGGCCCGCTCGACGCGGTGCGCGGTGCGCGGATCATCGCCGAGGCGGCGGACGCGATGTCGGCCGCGCACGCCGCTGGGCTCGCCCACCTGTGCCTGACCCCGGACTCGCTGCGCTGGACCCCAGGCGGCGGCGTGAAGATCACCGGCCTCGGCATGGACGCGGCGCTGGCCGGCGCCACCGCGGAGGATCCGGCGCTGGCCGACACCTACCGGCTGGGCATGCTGCTCTACGCGGCGCTGACCGGGCACTGGCCGGGGCCGGACTGGCCCGCCCTGCCCCCCGCGCCGCTCGCGGACGGGCTCCCCTGCAGCCCCCGGCAGGTCAGGGCCGGGGTGCCCGCGGCGCTGGACGAGATCACCAGCGAGGCCATGCTGCAGCGGGACCGCGACGGCGTCTACCCGCTGACCACGCCGGCGCAGCTGGCGGCCGCCCTGCAGGCGGCCATCCCGCCGGTTCCGATCCCGCAGTTGCCGCAGCCGCCCCGGTCGCGGGGCAGTTCGCACCGGTCGGGACCGCGGCCCGCGCGCGAGACCGAGTACTGGGCTCCCGGCGAGCCGGAGCCCGCGTACTGGTCGCCGGACGGCCGGCCGGGCTCGCGCCGCCCGGGGACGCGCGAGCCGCCCCCCCGGCGGCCGGCCGGGGCGTCCGGAATCCGGGTGGGCGTCATCGTGGTCCTGGCGGCGGCCGTGGTGGCCGGGCTCGCGGTGGTCGGCCTGCGCGCGCTGCACGGGGGTCACCCCGCGCCCAGCGCGGTGACGCACCCGCCCAGCTCCGCCCGGACCAGCACGGCGGTGGTCACGCTCGTCCCGGTCAGCGCGCAGGGGTTCGAGGAGAACCCCAGCGGGGCGAACCTCGCGATCGACAACAACCCGACGACCGCCTGGCAGACGCTACTGGTATATCGGCAACCCGGTGTTCGGCGGCCTTCAGCAGGGGTCCGGGCTGATCCTGGACATGGGCCGCTCGGTCAAGCTGAGCTCGGTGACGGTCACGTTCGGGTCGATCCCCGGCGCCGACGTCCAGATCAAGATCGGCAACCCGGCTACGCCCGTGCCCCCGCAGAACGCGCCGGACACGGCGCAGGCCATCGCCAACAGCATGACCACCGTGGCCCAGCAGTCCGACGTGAGCAATACCGTGACGTTCCCGGTCACCAGCACGGCCAGCGGGCGGTACGTCCTCATCTGGTTCACCAAGCTGCCGCCGATGGCCGGCCAGTCCAACAAGTACCAGGCGGAGATCTTCAACGTCGTCGTGAAGGGCGTGGGCTGAACCCTGGTGCCGCAGGCATGACGGGGAGGGACAGCTACGGAACACCACGAGGCGGGCGGTCCCCCGGCGGGGCGCGCCCTGCCGGAGCCGTGCCCGCCCGCAGGTGACGAGCCACCCGACGCGGAACTGGTCCGCCGGGCCGCGGCCGGACGACCCGGACGCGTTCGGGCGGCTGTTCCTGCGCCACCGTGACCGGCTCTGGGCCGTGGCCATCCGCACCCTGTCCGACCCGGAGGAGGCCGCCGACGCGCTGCAGGACGCGATGATCTCAGCGTTCCGCCGGGCCGGGAGTTTCCGCGGCGACTCGGCCGTGACCACGTGGCTGCACCGGATCGTGGTCAACGCCTGCCTGGACCGGCTGCGGCGCAAGGCGGCACGGCCCGCCGCCGGCGGGACGGACGAGCGGACCCTGGACAACCTGGCCATCGGCCAGGCCGCGCCCGACCCCTCAGCCCACAGCGACACCTCGCTGGACGTGCAGGCCGCGCTGCGCACGCTGCCTCCCGACCAGCAGGCCGCGCTCGTCCTGGTGGACATGCTCGGCTACTCGGTGGCCGACGCGTCCGAGATCCTCGGCGTGTCCCAGGGCACCGTGAAGAGCCGCTGCGCCCGGGGACGGGCCCGGCTGCTGCCCCGGCTGGCGCACCTGCGCCGGGCCCCGGACCGCCAGCCCGCGCCGGGCCGGCCGCCGCCGCCAGGGAACCGATCCGCGGCCGGAGACGTCCTACCTGCGCGGGAAGGGGGTGACGACCCGGCATGAGGCCGCATGTCGGCGCCAAGACGCTGGCCAGGTACCGGCAGGGTGACCTGACCGCGCGCCGGAACGCCCGGATCGGCGCCCACCTGGCCGGATGCGCTCGCTGCCGGGCGCGCAGCGAGGACCTGGCCGGGGTCACGACGCTGCTCGCCAGCGTCCATCCGCCGCCGATCCCGCAGCACCTGACGGCCAGGATCCAGGCCGCGCTGGCGACCGAGGCGGCCGCGCGGCCCGGCGGCCCGGCGGCAGCCGCCCGGCACCGGCCGGAACCGGGCCGCGGCGCCAGGAACCGGGCCTGCCGGAACCGGGCCCGCCGCGAACGGGCGTCACCCGCGACAGGAGATGCCCCGGCATGGCCGGCGGCCGCGCCTGCGCCGCCTCGGCTCCCCGGTCGCGCTGCGCGCGCTGGCCGCGGCCGCCGCGGTCGTACTCCTCGCCGGCGGCGTCTACGGGCTCACCCAGCTGGGCGCGAGCTCCACCTCGTCGTCGTCCGCGGGCTCCCCGGCCGCCGCCCGAGGTGCCGGCGCCTGCCCGCCAGTCCCGCGGCGCGCCTGCCGCCGGGCTCGCCCTGCCGTACCAGCACGCCGGGGGCACCGCCAGCATCACCGCGGTCGATCAGCGGCACCGACTACACGCCGGGGAACCTCAGCGGCCAGGTCGCCGCTCAGCTGGCCCGGCATGGCCAGAGCTCGGCGGTGGCCGGGCCGAACGCGGCGGGCCCGGACCAGACCCACAGCCCGGCCGCGGTGTCGGGCGGGCAGGCGGGCAGCCTTCGGGGGCATTCCCGTGTCGGCCCTGGCCGGATGCGTCAACCGGATCGCGGCCGGCGGGCGCGTGCTGCTCGTCGACGTCGCGCGGTACCAGGGCGCGCGGGCCACGGTCATCGTGACCCAGCCGGCGGCGGGCGGCCCGGAGCAGATATGGGTGGTCGGCCCCGGGTGCTCGGCCTCCCGCAGCGACCTGCTGCACCATGCCGAGCTGGGCACCGCCGGGTGACCCGCCCGACCGGGAATCTCAGCGCCCCTGGAACTGTTGACCTCGCAGCATGTTCACAGAAGGGCAGCCATCAGTGACCGACGTTCGAGATGTGGTCATCATCGGATCCGGGCCGGCCGGCTACACGGCCGCGCTGTACGCTGCGCGGGCGCGGCTGCACCCGCTGGTCTTCGAGGGCTCGGTGACGTCCGGTGGCGCGCTGATGAAGACCACGGACGTCGAGAACTTTCCGGGCTTCCCCGACGGGGTACTCGGGCCCGACCTGATGGACTGCATCCGCAAGCAGGCCGAGCGGTTCGGCGCCGAGCTGATCGCCGACGACGTCACCGAGGTCGACCTGAACGCGACCCCCAAGGTCGTCAAGACCGGCGACGAGACGCACCTGGCCCGGACCGTGATCATCGCCACCGGATCGGGCTACCGCGAGCTGGACGTGCCCGGGGAGAACCTGCTGGCCGGCCACGGCGTCTCCTGGTGCGCCACCTGTGACGGCTTCTTCTTCCGCGAGCAGGACATCGCGGTCGTGGGCGGCGGCGACTCCGCGATGGAGGAAGCCACGTTCCTGACCCGGTTCGCGCGCTCGGTGACCGTGATCCACCGGCGGGAGTCGCTGCGCGCCTCCAAGATCATGCAGGATCGCGCGTTCACCAACCCGAAGATCAACTTCGCCTGGGACAGCGTGGTGACCGAGGTCCTCGGCGAGGACCGGGTCAGCGGCGTGCGGATCCGCAACATCAAGACCGGCGAGGAGAGCACGCTCGCGGTCACCGGCGTGTTCGTGGCGATCGGCCACGACCCGCGCAGCGAGCTGTTCACCGGGCAGCTCCCCACCGACCCCGAGGGATACCTGCTGGTCGAGCGCCGTCCACGCGCACCGCGATCGACGGGGTGTTCGCGGCCGGCGATGTGGTGGACCACACCTACCGGCAGGCGGTCACCGCCGCGGGAACCGGCTGCGCGGCGGCCCTGGACGCGGAGAGGTGGCTGGCCGACCACGAATCCTGAGGCCGGGACCCAGCGCTCCCGCATCACGACGCGAGGCCGTGCCACGCCGTCACCGCGACCGCCCGGCCGCCGCGTCTCGTATCGCGCCCCCGTAACCATCGTCACGAACTAAGCAATGGAAGGAAGTCCGCACCGTGGGAGCCACCAAGAACGTAACCGACGCGACCTTCGAGGCTGACGTGCTGAAGAACGACAAGCCCGTCGTCGTGGACTATTGGGCCGAGTGGTGCGGTCCGTGCCGACAGGTCTCCCCGGTCCTCGAGGAGATCGCCGCCGAGCACGCCGACAAGATCGATGTGGTCAAGCTCAACGTCGACGAGAACCCCGTCACGTCGCAGCGGTACGGGATCCTGAACATCCCGACGCTGAGCGTGTTCAAGGACGGAGAGGTCGTCAAGGAGATCGTCGGCGCCAGGCCGAAGTCGGCCCTGCTCCGCGAGCTGGCGGACTTCATCTGATCCCCGCGGCATCCCGCTGCTTTCCGCCCGGCTGCGGCGACACCGCAGCCGGGCCCGCCCGCATCCGGCGGGCATGAGTAACCCGCGGAGATATCCCGTAACGCGGACGCCCGCCGGCCGCTCCGGCTAGGCGAGGCGCAGCGCCCGTTCCGGGGTCATCGAGCCGAGCAGCCGCTCCAGCGCTACCTCCACGTCCTCACGCCAGGACAGCGCCGTCTTGAGTTCCAGCCGCAGCCGCGGGTACCGGGCGTGCTGGCGGACGGTCTTGAATCCGACCGCCAGCAGGTAGTCGGCGGGGACCATGCAGGACGGGTCGTTCCACTTCAGGTCGCCGAACGCCTCTATGGCCTTCACGCCCCGCCGGGTCATGTCCTTGGCCACTCCCTGCACGAGCATCCGGCCCAGCCCGCCGCCTGCGAACTCGCCGAGCACGTGCGCGGTCATGAGCAGGACCGCGTCCGCGCTCACCGGGCTGGTCGGGAAGGCCACCGACCGCGGGACGTACTGCGGCGGGGCGTACAGCACATAGCCCGCGGGGACGCCGTCGACATAGATGATCTTCCCGCAGCTTCCCCACTCCAGCAGGACCGAGGAAACCCAGGACTCCTTCTCCAGCCCCGGATCACCCTCCTCGTGAGCCCGGGCGTAGCCCACGGGATCGAGTTCCCAGAAAACGCAGCGACGGCACCGGGGCGGCAGATCACCGATGTTGTCCAGCGTGATGCTAGCGAGGCGGCGCGACACCTGGCACCCCTGAGGTCGTGGAACCTGCTCGGTCACCGGGCCGCCGGGGCCGGAGGTTTCCCGGCCTGCCCGCTGACCCGTTCCCCCGACATGCTACCTACTGTGCCCGCGGGCGGAGCGGCCTTGTGCACTAGGCTCGGCGGGTGACCCGACGCAAGAGCTTCGGCAGCGACAACCACGCGGGCGCCCACCCGGCGGTCCTGGAGGCTCTCGCCGCGGCGAACCAGGGCGACGCCACCGCGTACGGCGACGATCCCTGGACGGCCCGGCCAGCGCTGCGCTCGCGGAGGCATTCGGTGCCGACGGCGGGGTCTTCTTCGTCTTCAACGGCACGGCGGCCAATGTCGTGGGCCTCAGCCTCATGCTGCGCCCGTATGAGGCGGTCATCTGCGCCGAGGGCGCTCACCTCAACGTGGACGAGTGCGGCGCCGCGGAGCGGATCATCGGCTGCAAGCTGCTGACCGTGCCGGCACCCGACGGCAAGCTGACCCCCGACCTGGTCGCGACCCGCCTGACCGGGCGCGGGGACGAGCACCGGGTGCAGCCGCGGGCGGTCGCCATCACCCAGGTCACCGAGGTCGGTACCTGCTACACGCTGGACGAACTGCGGCGGCTCGGCGAGTTCTGCCGGGCCAGCGGGCTGCTCGTCTACATGGACGGGGCCCGCCTGGCCAACTCGGCGGCCTTTCTCGGCTGCTCGCTGTCCGACCTGGCCGCCAGCGTGGACGTGCTGAGCTTCGGGGGAACCAAGAACGGGGCCGTGGGAGCCGAGGCGCTGATCGTGCGGAACACCTCGCTGGCTGACGGCGTCCATTTCCAGCGCAAGCAGCAGATGCAGCTCGCCTCCAAGATGCGCTTCCTGGCCGCGCAGTTCAGCGCGCTGCTCGAGGACCAGCTGTGGCTGCGGAACGCCCGTCACGCCAATGACATGGCGCGGCGGCTCGCCGACGGCGTCAGTGACGTTCCCGGCGTGCGGCTGCACTACCCGGTCGAGTCGAACGGCGTCTTCGCCGCCCTGGACCCGGCACTCGTCGAGCCGCTGCAGCGCGAGTGGAACTTCTACGTCTGGGAAGCCGCCGGCCATGTGGTCCGGTGGATGACGGCGTTCGACACCACCGAGGACGACATCGATGCGTTCGTAGCCGGAATCCGCGCCGCGGCGGGCGTGCTCACCGCGTAAGCCCGCGACCGCCCGGCCCGCCGCCGCGGCGGCCCGATGTTTCCCGTGAAACATTGTTTCCCGGGAAACATCGCTGCGCACGGCGCTCCGGCCGCGACCAGAGCTCGGCCCAGGACGCGGGCCGAGCCCGGCGAGGCCTCAGGCGCTTCGCGGCTGCTGCGCCCAGCCGGGGGCCAGGCCGGGCGTCATCGCCTCGACGATCCTCTCCAGGTCGTCCAGCGAGGCGAACTCGACGACGATCTTCCCCTTGCGCTGGCCGATTTCGACCTTGACCCGGGTCTCGAAGACATCGGAAAGCCGGTCCGCCAGGTCCCGCAGCCCGGGAGCGACCGGCTTCGGCCTGGCGTCGTGCTGCCGGGGAGCCTTGGCGGCCTGGGCGCCGAGGGCCACGATCTCCTCCACGGCCCGCACGGACAGCCCTTCGGCGACAATCCGGTACGCGAGCTGCTCTTGGGCCTGCAGGTCGTCCACGCCGAGCAGGGCCCTGGCGTGCCCGGCGCTCAGGACCCCGGCCGCGACCCGCTTCTGCACGTTCGCGGGCAGGCTGAGCAGCCGGATGGTGTTCGAGATGTGCGGGCGCGACCGGCCGATCTTCCGGGCCAGCTCCTCGTGGGTCGCCGAGAAGTCGTCGAGAAGCTGCTGATAGGCGGCGGCCTCTTCCAGCGGGTTCAGCTGCTCCCGGTGCAGGTTCTCGATCAGCGCGTCCCGGAGCAGGTCGTCATCGGAGGTCTCCCGGACGATGGCCGGGATCTGGGGCAGCCCGGCCAGCTCGCAGGCCCGCCACCGCCGCTCGCCCATGACCAGCTCGTAGTGGCCGGGCATGACCTTGCGGACGACCACGGGCTGCAGCAGGCCCACCGCCCGGATCGAGGCCGCGAGCTCCTCGAGTGTTTCTTCGTCGAAGACCTGCCGCGGCTGCCTCGGGTTGGGCGTTATCGCGCCGACCGGTATCTCCTCGAAGTAGGCGCCGATGGCCTCGGGCCGGGCCTGCGGCCACGGCGTAGGCCTGGCCGGGCAGTACGGCCGCAGCCGACGACACGGTCGGGATGAGCGCCCCGAGTCCCTTGCCCAGTCCGCGCTTCTGCTGCGGCATTGCGTCTCCTTGCTGTCCGCCCGGGCCTGGCCACCGCGCCAGGCCGGTCCCGCCGGCCCGCCGGCCGCCGGCATCTCTCAGGGCCATCCTGCCAGGTACCGGCCGGGAAGCCGACGCCATCGGGCCAAGGCCGCCGCTCCCCCGGTCCTGGCCCGGGTCCGGAGCCGGGCCGGTGAAATTATTAGAACTGGATTTCGATAACTTGGCATCCGCGGGCCCGCGGGAACGGCCGCCGGGTCAGGCGGGCGGGGCCATGCGGTGCGCCATCTCCCGGGCCGCCGCCAGGTACGCCTGGGCCCCGCTCGACCCGGGATCGTAGGTCATCACGGACTGGCCGTAGCTCGGGGCCTCCGAGACCCGGACGCTGCGCGGGATGATCGTCTTCAGCACGATCTCGCCGAAGTGGTCCCTGACCTCCTCGGCGACCTGCGAGGCCAGCCGGGTACGGCCGTCGAACATCGTCAGCAGGATGGTCGATACGGTCAGGGCCGGGTTGAGGTGGCTCCTGACCAGGTCGACGGTGCGCAGCAGCTGCTCGAGCCCTTCCAGCGCGTAGTACTCGCACTGAATCGGGATGAGGATCTCGGGCGCCGCCACGAGGGCATTGACCGTCAGCAGCCCGAGTGACGGCGGGCAGTCGATGAAGATGTAGTCGAGACCGGACGTGTCAAACCCGGCCAGGGCCCGGACCAGCCGTGATTCCCGGGCCACCAGCGGGACGAGCTCGATCTCCGCGCCGGCCAGGTCGATCGTCGCGGGCGCGCAGTACAGCTGCGGGATGCTCGCGGCGGGCCTGATCACGCCGGCCAGCGGCTGGCCGTCCACGAGGACGTTGTAGACGGACACGACGCCCGAGTGATGATCGACGTCCAGGGCGGTCGAGGCGTTGCCCTGCGGGTCCAGGTCGATGACCAGCACCCTCAGGCCGTGCAGGGACATGCTCGCGGCGAGATTGACCGCCGTGGTCGTCTTGCCCACGCCGCCCTTCTGGTTCGCGATCGTGATGATCCGGCACGCCCTCGGGCGCGGCCAGGTCTGGCTGCCGGCCCGGACCGACACGGCGGCCCGGGCGGCGCGGGCGATGGGCATCTCCGGGCCGGCGTCGGAGGCCTCCGTCGCCGCCTCCGGCCGGGCCGGATCGTCGGGGGAAGCCGGCGCCGCGGGCCAGCCGAGCGCGCCGGGCCAGCTGGACGCGGCACCTTCCCGGTCCGGCTGGCCCGGCCAGCCCAGGCCACGATCGGCGGCCGCTGTCACGTTCCTGCTCCTCCCGGCGTGCCTGGCGTCGCCGCGTCGGCGGTCAGCCGGATGACCGTCGGCGGCGGACTGACCTTACCGCTCCCAGGGTGCACGATGGTCACGTCCCGCGCACGCAGCCGGCGCAGCACGGGTTCCGCTCGCGTCACTTCCTCCGCTGCCCCGGCCCCCTTCATGGCCAGCACGAGGCCGCCGGGCCGCGTCAGCCCCAGCGCGAGGCCGGCCAGCCGCTCCAGCGGGGCGACCGCGCGGGCGATGACCACGTCGGCCGCCAGCTGCCCGGCGACCTCCTCGGCGCGGCCGCGGCGGACCAGCGTGTTGCCCAGGCCGAGGACCCGGACGCACTCCGCCAGGAACGCCGCGCGCCGCGCCATGGGCTCCAGCAGGATGATCTTCGCGTCGGGCCGCAGCATCGCGATGACCACCCCCGGCAGCCCGGCTCCGGAACCCAGGTCGATCACCGAGCACGCCTGCGGGATCAGTTCCGCGACGGCCGCGCAGTTCATCAGGTGCCTGTCCCACAGCCGGGCGGGCTCCCTCGGCCCGATGAGTCCCTGCTCCACGCCCGGCCCGGCCAGCAGTTCGGCGTAGCGCTCGGCCTGGCCGAGCGCCGGCCCGAACACGTCCCGGGCCTGCGGTGGCGCGGGCGGCGCCGGGCTGGTCCCGGCACGGGACGAGCCGAGGGCGGGCGCCCGCGGCCCGGCTGACTCAGTCCCCAGGAAGAACGACCACCCGACGGTCCGGCTCCTCGCCCTCGGACTCGCTGCGCAGCCCGGCGGCCGCCACCGCGTCGTGTACGATCTTGCGCTCGAACGGGTTCATGGCCCAGAGCTTCTTGGGCACGACCGGTGCGCTTGACCTCGTCGGCAGCGTCCCGGCCGGTCTCCGCGAGCTCCGCGCGCCGGCGCTGCCGGTACCCGCCGACGTCGATCATGATCCTGGTGCGGTCGCCGGTGTGCCGGTGCACCGCGAGCCGCGTCAGCTCCTGCAGCGCTTCGAGGACTTCTCCCCGGGGGCCCACCAGCTCATCCAGGGTCGCGCCGACCACGGAGACCACGGCGCGGTCGCCTTCCACATCCATGTCGATGTCCCCGTCCAGGTCGGCGACATCGAGCAGCCCTTCAATGTAGTCCGCGGCTATCTCGCCTTCGAGTTCCAGGTCTGCGACATCGGTCAGTCCCGGGGCCGCCCCTCCCGGCTCCCGGTCAGAGCCCGGTTCCGCCGCGTCATCGCCGGCGTCGTCCCCCGCCTCGTCACCGGCCCCGGCGAACTCGTCGGCGGCCCCGGCGAACTCGTCGGCGGCATCGGCCTGCGCCGGGCCAGCCTCCTGGAACACCGGCCCGGCTTGGGCCTGCTCTGCGGCGGACACCTGCGGGTCGGTGACCGCGCTTTCCCCTTGGCTCACGACCGGGGCCTCCTACGTTCGGGGTTGACCTCTCCTGGCACGCAACACTCCGCGCGGCGGACGCCGCGGCAGCGCCTTACCGCTTGCCGGAACGCTTGCTGCGTGACTGCCGCTGCTTTTGCTGCCTGACGAGCTTAACCTCGGGCTCCGGCGGCTGGGGCTCGGGCTCGGCCCGGCCCTTGCCGAGCCTGCGCAGCATCCCGCCCGCGCCGCCCCCGTTCGCCGACGGCTGACCGCCCTGGCCCGCCGAACCCCCCGCCGGTCCGCCGGCGGCCTTGCGAGGCTGGGAGCCGTTCGCGGACCGCCGGGCCGCGCCGTCGGACCGGGCCGCGCCGTTGGACTGGCTCCCGTCCGGCGGGGTGGCCGCCGGCCCGTCCTGGTCCGCCGGCCCCCCGGCCGACCCCGATCCCGGGCGGCCCGCGCCCGGGCGCTTGGGCCGGGTGGTTACCGTCGGGGCGATCGCCGGAGCCGCCGCCCCGGCCGCCCCCGCCGCCGCGGGCTGCGGATAATTCCGGAACAGGACCCACTGCTGCCCGAGTGTCCACAGGTTCGTGGTCACCCAGTACAGGACCAGCCCGAACGGCCAGTACAGGCCGGACAGGGCGAAGAACGGCATGATGTACATCATGTATTTCTGCGACTGGCCCATCGGGTTGTCCGGGGTCGCCGCGGGCATCATGCCGCGCTTCATGCTCTGCCGCACGGTCATGTAGGTCGTCGCCATGCTGATCAGCACGAAGATGAAGATGACGATCTTCGCGTGCGTCGGCGTGGTCGAGGAGAACAGGAACTTGTCCGATATGGTCACGCCGAGGATCTTGGCGTGCTGGGCGCTCAGCACCATCTGATGCGTCAGCCCGTACTTGGGCGTCTGGCCCGGCTTCCACTCGGAAATCGCCTTCAGCACGCTGAACAGCGCGAAGAACGCCGGCAACTGGAGAATCACGGGAAGGCACCCCATCAGCGGGTTGACGCCCGCCTCCTGGTAGAGCTTCATCGTCTCCTGCTGCAGCGTCTGCTTGTCGTTCTTGTACTTCTTCCGCAGCGCGGTCATCTGCGGCGCCAGCGCCGACATCGCGCGCGTCGTGTGCATCTGCTTGACGAACAGCGGGACCATGATCAGCCGCATCAGGACCACGAGCAGCACGATCGAGAGCGCCCACGTCCATCCGCTGGCCGGGCCGAAGATGGGGCTCAGGAAGTAGTAGATCTGCTTGAGCACCCACGCGACGGCCTCGTAGACGGGGTTTAGCAGCGACACCGGCTGACTCCCTCGGGATCTGATGGGCACGTCTGCGCCCGGGCCCGGCCCGGCGCCCCCAGCGCCGGGGCCACCCCGACCGCCTCGGCCCCGGCAGCCCGCCCCGGCCTGAGCGGCGGCACGGGATCCAGCCCTCCGGCGTGGAACGGGTGGCAGCGGCTCAGCCTCCGGGCGGCCAGCCAGGAGCCGCGCAGCGCGCCATGCACCTGCACCGCCTCGAGCGCGTAAGCGCTGCACGAGGGGTAGAACCGGCACCGGGGGCCGAGCAGCGGGCTGATGAAAAGCCGGTACCCGGTCAGCAGCAGCACGAGAACCCGGGCGGCGGCCGTCGGCCGCACGCTCGGGTCTTGCTGTGCCGTACTAGTCACGGCTGTGTCTGTCACGGACGCTGCGTCCACCCTGCCGCCGAAGCAGTGCTGCGATTACCAGGTCGAGTTCGGCGGCGAGATCCGCCTGGCGTGCGGTTGCGGCCCGGGGATTGGCACGCACCACCAACAGGCTACCTTCAGGAAGCGACCCGAGATACCCGCGGGCCAGATGACGCAGCCTGCGGCGGACCTTGTTGCGCACCACAGCCCCGCCCACCGCCCGGCTCACCACGAAGCCCACCCGCGCTGGCTCGTCGTGACCCGGCTGCCGGAGCAGGTGACCGGAGACCAGTTCCCGCCCGGCGCGGCTGCCGCCGCGTACGGTCCGCGTGAACTCCGAGCGCTTCCGCATCCGTGCCGCTGCGGGAAGCATCGGCCGTCACCGCGGGCCGGCGCCGGCCCGGGCCCCGGTCGGGTCAGGCACTGACCCGCGTACGCCCCTTACGGCGCCGGGCCGCCAGGATGGCGCGGCCCGCGCGGGTGCGCATGCGCAGCCGGAACCCGTGCGTCTTGGCACGGCGGCGGTTGTTCGGCTGGAACGTACGCTTACTCACGGGAACTCCAGGTACACAAGGCAGGATCGAGGCACGACCGGGCCGGCTGTGCGGCACGCGAAAACCAGCCCGCGCCGGGGCCGGACCAATGAACGGTACGCGGGCGGGGCACCCCTGGTCAAACCGGGTCCGGGACCCGGAGACGGCCGGCTGTCCACGATCGCGCCGGTACCTTCCGTAACAGTTGCCGTTTGCCAAACGCGCGCCGAACCCTGGGCCTAGGCTGTGGATAGTGGGGATAGCAGTCCCGGGACCTGGGGATCCGGGATCAGGTGGTCGCCGAGCGCGAAGTCCCCGGCGGCCGGTGGGGAGGCTGCCGCACCAGCGTGCAACGTGCACAACCTGTGGATAAACCTGTTGATCATACGTGGGGCGCGAGGTGACGGCCGATGAGTGAGACAGACCTCGCGGAAGTCTGGGCCAGGTCCCTGGACGAGCTGGCCGGAATGCAGATCGAGCCCGCGCACCGAGCTTGGCTGCAGCTCACCCGGCCGCTCGGGCTGGTCGAGAACACCGCCCTGATCGCGACGCCGAACGAGTTCGTCAAGGAGCAGCTGGAGACCAGGCTGCGCGCCCTGATCACCAACACGCTGTCCCGGGAGCTCGGCCGCAACATCCAGCTGGCGGTCACGGTCGATCCCACCGTCGCCGCGCCCGACGCCGACCGCCCCCCGCCGGGCCTGCCGAACCTGGCCGGCGCTCCCGCCGACCAGGACGCGGACGCCGATGAGGATCTCGGTCACCGGCCCGATGCCGCGGATCGCCGGGATCGCCGACGACCTTGCGCCCCGGCACGGGGAGTTCGGCGCCGGGCCGGCGAGTTCGGCCGGCCCCCGGACCTGGACGGCGGCCGGCTGAACGGCCCGGGCGGCGGGCGGCCCGGCGGCCTCGGTTTCGCGCCCGGCGCGGCAGCTGGCGCGCCCCGCCCGGCCCAGGCGCGGCTGAACCCCAAGTACACGTTCGAGACGTTCGTCATCGGCTCGAGCAACAGGTTCGCCCACGCCGCCGCGGTGGCCGTGGCCGAGGCGCCGGCCAAGGCCTATAACCCGCTGTTCGTCTACGGCGACTCGGGGCTGGGCAAGACTCACCTGCTGCACGCCATCGGTCACTACGCCCAGAGCCTCTACCAGGGCGTCAAGGTGCGGTACGTCAGCTCGGAAGAGTTCACCAACGACTTCATCAACATGATCAGGGACGGCAAGCAGGACGGCTTCCGGCGCCGTTACCGGGATGTCGACGTGCTGCTGGTGGACGACATCCAGTTCCTGGAAAACAAGGAAGGAACTCAGGAAGAGTTCTTCCACACCTTCAACACGCTGCACAACGCCAGCAAGCAGATCGTCATCTCCAGCGACCGCGCGCCCAAGCGCCTGGTCACGCTGGAGGACCGGCTGCGGAGCCGGTTCGAATGGGGGCTGCTCACCGACGTCCAGCCGCCCGAGCTGGAGACCAGGATCGCCATCTTGCGCAAGAAGGCCGTCCAGGACCGGCTGAACGCCCCGCCGGACGCGCTGGAGTACATCGCGAGCCGGATCACGACCAACATCCGCGAGCTCGAGGGCGCGCTGATCCGGGTCACCGCCTTCGCCAGCCTGAACCGGCAGTCGGTCGACCTGCAGCTCGCCGAGTTCGTCCTCAAGGACCTGATCCCCGAGGCGCAGGGACCCGAGATCACCGCTTCGACCATCATGGGCCAGACGGCCTCGTACTTCGGGCTGTCCATCGATGACCTGTGCGGGACCTCCAGGTCCCGGGTGCTCGTGACCGCACGGCAGATCGCCATGTACCTGTGCCGGGAACTGACCGACCTGTCGCTGCCGAAGATCGGCCAGCAGTTCGGCGGCCGCGACCACACCACCGTGATGCACGCGGACAAGAAGATCCGCTCCCTGATGGCCGAGCGCCGGTCCATCTACAACCAGGTCACCGAGCTCACCAACCGGATCAAGCAGCAGGCGTTGTCCGGGTGAACCTGCGGTGAAGATTCGCATACCTGCGACCGCGGGCACAATAAGTGCACACAGGCTGTGGATAAATGTGTGGACGAACTTGGGACTTCCGGAGGAAAACTCAGTCCGACCAGGGGGTAACGGCGTGCCATCCGGATACCGACTCCCCGGTATCCACACGGTAGTCACCGGCGGCCCTAGTAAGCCACAGCCCATTGTGGACCGCACTAGAACCCTGGCCTGCGGCGGAGCCGGATATCCCCAGAATCCACCGGCCCTATGACGACTACTTTTCTCTAATTAACCAAAGATCAAGACTAAGTAAAGGCCGAGCAACAGGAGGCAGCTTCCCTGTGAAGATCCAGGTCGAGCGTGACATTCTGGCTGACGCTGTGGCGTGGACGGCCCGTGCCCTCCCGGCCCGTCCCACCGTCCCGGTACTCGCCGGGATGCGGTTGCACGCCGGGACCGACCTCACGCTGTCCAGCTTCGACTACGACGTGTCCGCGCAGGCCATCATCCCGGTGATGACCGAGGAGGAGGGCAGCGCCCTGGTCTCGGGCCGGCTGCTCGCCGAGATCAGCCGCAGCCTCCCGGCCCGGCCGGTGCAGATCGCGTCCGAGGGGGGCAAGGCGGTCCTGTCCTGCGGCAGCGCCACTTTCACGTTGCTGACCATGCCCGAGGAGGAGTATCCCGCGCTGCCGGAGATGCCCCAGGCCGCCGGGTCGGTGGGCAGCGACGCGTTCGCGTCCGCGGTCAGCCAGTCGGCCACCGCCGCCGGCCGCGATGACACGCTGCCCGCGCTGACCGGCGTCCGGATCGAGATCGAGGGGGACACCCTGACCCTGATCTCGACCGACCGCTACCGGCTGGCGGTCAGGGAACTGCGGTGGAGCCCGGCGCGGCCCGACCTGTCGGCCGCCGTGCTGGTCCCGGCCCGCGCCCTCGCGGAGACCGCGCGGGCGCTCACGTCCGGCGCCGAGGTGTCGATCGCCCTGGCCCTGCCCGGCGAGGGCGCGGCCGACGGCGGCGCGGGCGGTGAGGGGATGATCGGGTTCGAGGGCGGCGGGCGGCAGACCACGACCCGGCTGCTCGGCGGCGAGTTCCCGCGGTACCAGGCGCTGCTGCCCAGCTACTCCACCGCCACCGCCGAGATATCCACGTCGCTGCTGACCGAGGCGGTGAAGCGGGTGGCCCTGGTGGCCGAGCGCAACACCGCGGTCCGGCTGGCGTTCACGCCCGGGCAGCTGGTGCTCGAGGCGGGCACCGGCGAGGAGGCGCAGGCGGTCGAGGTGCTCGAGGCCAGCTACGAGGGCGATGACCTGGCCATCGCGTTCAACCCGCAGTACCTGCTCGACGGGCTGACCGCGATCGACTCCGACACGGCCCGGATGTCGTTCACCGAGCCCGGCAAGCCCGCGCTGATCACCGGCAAGCCCGCGCCCGACGGCCAGCCCGACTACCGGTACCTGCTCATGCCGATCCGCCCCGGCGGGTAGGCGGCGAGCAGAGTGGAAGCGGCCCGCCCCGGCGGGTAGGCGGCGAGCAGAGTGGAAGCGGCCCGTCCCCGCGGGCCTGCACTAGTGTCACAAGCGTGCACCTGACCCGGCTGGCGCTGACCGACTTCCGCAGCTACGCTGCGGCCGATCTCGAGCTGGCTCCGGGCGCTTTCACCTTCACCGGCGCCAACGGGCAGGGCAAGACCAACCTGGTCGAGGCGGCGGCGTACGTCGCGACCTTCGGCAGCCACCGGGTCGCCGCCGACGCCCCGCTGATCCGCCACGGCGCGCAGCGGGCCATCCTGCGGGCCGCGGTGACCTTGGCGGCGCGCGACAGCCTGATCGAGATCGAGGTCAATCCGGGCCGGGCCAACCGGGTGCGGTTGAACCGGGTCCCGGTCCCGCGCCCCCGGGAGGCCCTGGGCACGCTGCAGACCGTTATGTTCGCCCCGGAAGATTTGATCATGGTTAAGGGTGACCCCGACCAGCGGCGGCGCTACCTCGACGAGCTGCTGGTCGTCACCCGGCCGCGGTTCGCCGGGGTCAGGGCCGACTACGAGCGGGTGCTGCGGCAGCGGACCGCGCTGCTCAAGTCGGCCAAGACGCGGGGCGGCGTCCCGAGCGCGCTGGACGTCTGGGACGAGCACCTGGTCGAGAAGGGCGCGGAGCTGACCGCGGGCCGCCTGGAGCTGACCGCTTCGCTGCGGCCGCTGGCGGCCAAGGCGTACGCCGCGGTGTCCGGCGAGGACCTGGCCGCCGCGATGAGCTACCGCCAGGCCCGGCAGGAGCAGCCGGACGCCGAGCCCGCCGCGGACCGCGCCGCCCTCGCCGAGGGCCTGCGCCAGGCGCTGGCCGGGGCGCGCCGGGCCGAGCTCGAGCGCGGCGTCTGCCTGGTCGGCCCGCACCGCGATGAGCTGGAGCTGCGCATCGGGGACTTCCCCGCCCGCGGTTACGCGAGCCACGGCGAGTCGTGGTCGCTGGCGCTGGCGCTCCGGCTCGCCGCCTACGACCTGCTGCGCTCCGGCGGCGAGGATCCGGTCCTGCTGCTGGACGACGTTTTCGCCGAGCTCGACGCCGGGCGCCGGGACCGGCTCGCCGCGCTGGTCGGCGGCGCCGAGCAGGTCCTGGTCACCGCGGCCGTCCCCGGCGACGTGCCCGCCCGCCTGGCCGGCCCGAGGTTCGAGGTGTCCGGGGGAGCGATCTGGCGTGCCTGACGACCGCGACCGGACCCGGCTGGCCCGCGAGGCGCTGGCCAGGGCGAAGGCCGACGCGCTCGCCCGGGGAGTCCGCCCCGCCCGTCCCCGGGGCAATGATCCACAACGAGCCGGCCCGCCGGACTCGCCCCCGTCGCGCCGGCCTGGGCGCCGGGCGCGCCGGGACGACCCGGAGCCGCTCAACGCCGCGATCGACGGCCTGATCGACTCCCGGGGCTGGCGGGAGGCGGCCGCCGCCGGGTCGGTTTTCGGGCGATGGGCGCAGATTGTCGGCCCCGACCTGGCGGCGCACACCCGCCCGGACTCCCTGGCGGACCGGGAGCTGACCGTGACCGCGGACTCCACCGCCTGGGCGACCCAGGTCCGGCTGCTCGCGGCGCAGCTCGTCCGCAGGCTGAACGCCGAGCTCGGCGAGGGCTCGGTGCAGCGGGTCAGGGTCCGCGGCCCCGCGGCCGCGGCGGGCCCGGCCCCGCGGCCGGGCGAGTGGCGGGTGCGCGGCAGCCGCGGGCCCCGCGACACCTACGGCTGAGCCTGCCCGCCGCCCGGCCGGCCCGTGCCGGGGGATGGCGAGCTGGGCGGGGAATGGGCAGGTGGGGGAATCGCAGGGGTTCCAGCGTTGTTGTCCACATAGGACACAATCGCGGAAGTTCCAGGCTGTCGTTCGCCTGGGACACATGAGCCCTAACGGCCCGGCCAGACGGTACTCGCAGGTAAAATGTAAGGGCAGCCGGAGGGGGAGCATGAGGGGATGTTTCCCGCGAGGCAGTGCCCGCGTGGCTGTCCTGTTCAGGAGGAGTTTTCCGCTTTGTCGTATGACGCGCGCTCGATCACGGTTCTTGAAGGGCTGGAGGCGGTCCGCAAGCGCCCCGGCATGTACATCGGCTCCACCGGCGAGCGTGGCCTGCACCACCTGGTCCAGGAGGTTGTCGACAACGCGGTGGATGAGGCGCTGGCGGGCTACGCCGACCGGATCGAGGTCACGCTGCTCGCCGACGGCGGGGTCCGGGTCTTCGACAACGGGCGCGGCATCCCGGTAGACAACCACCCGGTCGAGAACCGGCCGGCGGTCGAGGTCGTGCTGACCACGCTGCACGCGGGCGGCAAGTTCGACGGCAAGTCGTACGCGGTGTCCGGCGGGCTGCACGGGGTCGGCGTCTCGGTGGTCAACGCGCTGTCGAGCAGGCTCGAGGTCGAGATCTACAAGGACGGCTACGTCTGGCGGCAGTCGTACGCGGTCAGCGAGCCCACCGGCCCGGTCCAGAAGGGCGAGCCGACCGACGAGACCGGCACCGTCATCACGTTCTGGCCGGACGAGGACATCTTCGAGAGCACGGTCTGGTCGTTCGAGACGCTGTCCCGCCGGCTGCAGGAGATGGCGTTCCTCAACCGCGGGCTCTCGATCACCCTGACCGACGAGCGGCCCGATCACATCAACGGTGAGCCGCACGTCGTCACCTACCGCTACGAGGGCGGCATCGCCGACTTCGTCCGGTACCTCAACGCGTCCAAGGAGCCGGTGCACGAGCTCGATCATCGAGTTCGGCGACGAGGCGGAGGGGATCTCGGCCGAGGTCGCCATGCAGTGGACCGGCTCGTACTCCGAGTCGGTGCACACCTTCGCCAACACGATCAACACCGCCGAGGGCGGCACCCACGAGGAGGGCTTCCGCGCGGCGCTGACCTCGATCGTGAACCGCTACGCCCGGGAGCAGAAGCTGCTGCGGGAGAAGGACGAGAACCTCACCGGCGACGACGTCGCGCGAGGGCCTCACCGCGATCATCCACGTCAAGCTGGCCGAGCCGCAGTTCGAGGGCCAGACCAAGACCAAGCTCGGCAACACCGAGGCCAAGTCGTTCGTGCAGAAGGTCTGCAACGACCACCTGCGGGACTGGTTCGAGCGCAACCCGGGCGAGGCCAAGGCGATCGTGATCAAGGCCACGCAGGCGGCCCGGGCCCGGATCGCCGCCCGCCAGGCCCGCGACCTGACCCGGAAGAACCTGATGGGCGGCTCGGGGCTGCCGGGCAAGCTGGCCGACTGCCAGTCCGGCGACCCGGAGATCTGCGAGATCTACGTCGTCGAGGGCGACTCGGCCGGCGGCTCGGCCAAGGGCGGCCGCGACCCGCTGTTCCAGGCGATCCTGCCGATCCGCGGCAAGATCCTGAACGTCGAGAAGGCCCGGATCGACCGGGTGCTGAAGAACAACGAGGTCCAGGCGCTGATCACGGCGCTGGGCACCGGCATCCACGACGAGTTCGACATCGCCAAGCTGCGCTACCACAAGATCATCCTGATGGCGGACGCCGACGTCGACGGCCAGCACATCACGCACGCTGCTGCTGACGCTGCTGTTCCGGTTCATGAAGCCGCTGATCGAGGCCGGGCACGTGTACCTGGCGCAGCCGCCGCTCTACAAGATCAAGTGGGAGGGCCGGGACGTTGCGCCCGGGTACGCCTACTCCGACCGGGAGCGCGACGCGCTGATCGAGGCGGGCATCGCCGAGGGCCGCAAGGACCCCCGGCCGCGCGACGGCATCCAGCGCTTCAAGGGCCTCGGCGAGATGAACGCCAACGAGCTGTGGGAGACCACGATGGACCCGGCCAGCCGGGTGCTGCGGCAGGTCACGCTCGACGACGCGGCCCAGGCCGACGAGCTGTTCACGCGTGCTGATGGGCGAGGACGTCGAGGCCCGGCGCGCGTTCATCCAGCGCAACGCCAAGGACGTCCGGTTCCTCGACATCTGAGGGCGATGACGCGCCGGATTCCGTGATCACGGAGGATCCGGCCGCTCCGGCACGTCAGATCCTCCGTGATCACGGAAGCGAGATGTGAAGTGACGGACGTGAACGTCCCGGCCCCGCCGGGCGGAGACCGCATCGAGCCGGTCGACATCCAGGTCGAGATGCAGCGCAGCTACCTCGACTACGCGATGTCGGTCATCGTCGGCCGGGCGCTGCCCGACGTGCGGGACGGCCTCAAGCCGGTGCACCGCCGCGTGCTGTACGCGATGTACGACGGCGGGTACCGGCCCGACCGCGGCTACTCCAAGTGCGCCCGCGTCGTCGGCGACGTGATGGGTCAGTACCACCCGCACGGCGACTCGGCGATCTACGACACGCTGGTCCGGCTGGCCCAGCCGTGGTCGATGCGGATGCCGCTGGTCGACGGCCAGGGCAACTTCGGCTCGCCCGGCAACGACCCGGCGGCCGCCATGCGGTACACCGAGTGCCGGCTCGCGCCGCTGGCCATGGAGATGCTGCGGGACATCGACAAGGAGACCGTCGACTTCCGGCCGAACTACGACGGCCGGTCCGCCGAGCCGGTCGTGCTGCCGACCCGGTTCCCCAACCTGCTGGTCAACGGCTCGGAGGGCATCGCGGTCGGCATGGCGACCAAGATCCCGCCGCACAACCTGCGCGAGGTCGCCGACGGCGTCCAGTGGTACCTGGAGCACTCCGACGCCACCGACGAGGAGCTGCTCGAGGCGCTGATCGAGCGGATCAAGGGCCCGGACTTCCCGACCGGCGCGCCTGATCGTCGGCCGCCGCGGCATCGAGGAGGCCTACCGCACCGGGCGCGGCTCGATCACCATGCGCGCGGTCGTCGAGGTCGAGGAGGACCGCAAGGGCCGCGCCTGCCTGGTCGTCACCGAGCTGCCGTACCAGGTCAACCCGGACAACCTGGCGCTAGAAGATCGCCGAGCTGGTCAAGGACGGCCAGGTCGCCGGCATCGCCGACGTCCGCGACGAGACCAGCGGCCGGACCGGCCAGCGGCTGGTGATCGTGCTCAAGCGCGACGCCGTCGCCAAGGTCGTGCTGAACAACCTCTACAAGCACACCCAGCTGCAGGACACGTTCGGCGCCAACATGCTGGCGCTGGTCGACGGCGTGCCGCGCACGCTGCGGCTGGACCAGATCATCCGGCACTGGGTCGACGCACCAGATCGAGGTCATCGTCCGGCGCACCCGGTACCTGCTGCGCAAGGCCCAGGAGCGGGCCCACATCCTGCGCGCGCTGCTCAAGGCGCATCGACCAGATCGACGAGGTCATCGCGCTGATCCGGGCCAGCGAGTCGGCCGCCGCCGCCCAGCAGGGCCTGATGGAGCTGCTCGAGATCGACGAGATCCAGGCCACGCGCGATCCTGGACATGCAGCTGCGCCGGCTGGCCGCCCTCGAGCGGCAGCAGCTCATCGACGAGTACGACGAGCTGATGGCGCAGATCGCCGACTACGAGGCGATCCTGGCCTCGCCGGAGCGGCAGCGGCAGATCATCGGCACCGAGCTGGCCGAGATCGTCGCGAAGTACGGCGACGACCGGCGCACCGCAGATCGTCGCCTACGACGGCGACATGTCCGATCGAGGACCTGATCGCCGAGGAGGACGTGGTCGTCACGATCACCCGCGGCGGCTACGCCAAGCGCACCAAGACCGACCTGTACCGGGCGCAGCGGCGCGGCGGCAAGGGCGTGCGCGGCGCCGCAGCTGCGCAGCCGACGACATCGTCGAGCACTTCTTCGTGACCACGACGCACCACTGGATCCTGTTCTTCACCAACAAGGGCCGGGTCTACCGGGCCAAGGCCTACGAGCTGCCCGACGCGGCGCGCGACGCCCGCGGCCAGCACGTGGCCAACCTGCTGGCCTTCCAGCCGGACGAGCGGATCGCCGAGGTGCTGGCGCTGCGCGACTACGAGGTCGCGCCGTACCTGGTGCTCGCCACCTCGTCCGGGCTGGTCAAGAAGACCGCGGCTGACCGAGTTCGACTCGCCGCGCTCCGGCGGCATCATCGCGATCAACCTGCGCGAGGACGACGAGGTGATCGCGGCCCGGCTGGTCTCGGCCGAGCGACGACCTGCTGCTGGTCAGCAGGCAGGCCCAGTCGATCCGGTTCCACGCGAACGACGAGGCGCTGCGGCCGATGGGCCGGGCCACCTCCGGCGTGATCGGCATGCGGTTCAGCGACGGCGACGAGCTGCTCGGCATGCACGTGGTCGCGCGACGGACGCCGACGTGCTGGTCGCCACCGACGGCGGCTACGCCAAGCGGACGCCCGGTCGACCAGTACCCGGTCCAGGGCCGCGGCGGCCTGGGCGTGGTCACGGCCAGGATCGTCGAGGCCCGCGGCGAGCTGGTCGGCGCGCTGATGGTGCGGCCCGAGGACGAGGTCTTCGCGATCACCTCGGCCGGCGGCGTGATCCGGACGTCGGCGGCGGAGATCAAGCAGTCGGGCCGGCAGACGATGGGCGTCCGGCTGGTCAACCTGACTGCCGGGCAGACGCTGGTCGCGATCGCCCGCAACGCGGAGTCGCTGGACGCCGCTAACGGCGGCGCTGAGGACGATGACGCCGAGGCTGATGACGCCGAGGCCGACGACGCCGAGGCCGACTACGCCGAAGGCCGATGACGCCGAGGCGATGACGCTGAGGCCGATGGCTCCGAGGCCGATGCACCGAGGCCGATGACGCCGAGGCCGATGACGCCGAGGGTGACCAGCAGTGATGGGCCGCCCCGGGCTCACCGGCCGCCGCCCGGCTAATCCCTGCCCGCAGGCCGCCCGGCGCAACGCAACGGGCCTGAGCCAGCGTCTTATAAGTGCTGGTGCTGGGACCCGGTAAGGTCCGGGGGAACCCAGACCGGCCATAAAGGGATAACCTCTTGGGAGGCCAGTTACCGGAGGAGGACGGGGTGGATCACCGCGTGGAGCCAGCTACATGGCTCACCGATGGATCGACCGAGGGGTCTGCGGCGACCCCCGAGTCGGCGCTTGAAGACCCGAAACCAGTGCTGAGCGACCCGGCAGACGGAGCCGCTCCGCTGCCGGACCTGCCGATGCCCGCGGCTCCTACACTCCGCCCGGGCCGGAGATGCCGTACACCGGGCAGTATTCCGCCGGGCAGGACATGCCGTACACGCCCCCCAGCCAGGAGACCCCGGCGAACGGCGACGGGCTCAGGATCCCGCCGTATCAGCCCCAGGTCCCACCGCTCCCGTCGCATCAGGTCACGCCGCCGGCCCAGG
>CAVUYA010000039.1:0-97929 GCA_963745575.1 uncultured Actinomycetota bacterium
CCCCAGCCGCTCCAGTGGCGCCCGAGCCCGTGCCCGCCGACGAGGAACTCGAACCGCATGCGGCCGCCAAGCCGCCGACCGCCGCCAATCCGGCGGCACCGGCGAGGAGCTGTCGCCGAGAAACGTCTGTCATGTCGTGGCCCTTCTGTCCGCCGGCCCTGGCGGTGCCCCCCGGGGTCGGGCTGGGTTCTTGCCGGATCGCGCGGTGAACATGCGCGACATGGTCAGTCAGGGGGCGCAGCCTGCGAGACTAGCGCGCAGGCTGTGCAACTTTTGACCTGTTAGTAGTCCGGTCGGTAACCGCCTGTCAACCTGTTCGGTGCAGGTTGATCCCGTGTTGTTATGTGACAGGAAGCTACGGACGGATGAACGGGCCATGATCGACGTAGACACCCTGCGCGAACCGCAGCGGCACCGGCCGCACGCCGAGGTCCCCGCTCCCGTGCCGCGCCGCTGGCCCGCCCGGCCGATCGCGCTGCGGGCCACCGTGGCCGGGGCCGGGCGGATCATGGACCTGGATGAGTTCCTGGCCGTCACCGTCTCGACGGCGCTGCTGGTGGTGGTCGACGGCATCCTGGTCCACGAGCGGTACTTCCACGGCACCCGGGCCGGGGACCGGCTGCTGGGCTTCTCCGCCACCAAGTCCGCCCTGGCTCTGCTCGTCGGGCAGGCGGTGGACGACGGCCGGATCCCCGGACTCGATACCCCCGTGACCGACCTGGTTCCCGAGCTGGGCTCCAGCGGGTACGCCGGGGTGAGCCTGCGCCAGCTCCTCACCATGACCAGCGGCGTCGGATGGCGCGAGGACTACCACGACCCGGACAGCCCGGCCTCGCGGCTGCTGCGCCGGTGGCGCGACGGCGCGGGCGGGCTGCGGAAATCACTGCTGGAGATGCCGGCGGCCGACCCGCCGGGCAGCAGGTATGCCTACTGCACCCCGGACTCCCTGGTCCTGGACTGGGCGAGGGAGCGGGCGACCGGCGAGCCCTTCCCGGCCGCGCTGGCGCGCTTGTGGTCGGTGCTCGAGGCGGAGCGGCCGGCCGTTGTCGGGCTGGATCAGCCGGCCGGGCAGGGCGGCGTCGCGATGGCCGGCGGCTCGCTGGCCGCCACCGCTCGCGACTGGGCCCGCATCGGCGCACTGCAGATCGACGGCAGGTGGCAGGGACCGCCAGGTGGTCAGCCGCTCCTGGATCCAGGCGAGCAGCCGGCCCGAGCGGGAGTTCCTCGCTCCCGGCAGGCTTCCCAGCACGATCACCACCCACGCCGGCTTCGGGTACCACTGGTGGCCGCTGGACCGGGCTGGTGAGCACGTCATGGCCGACGGGATGCGCGGCCAGTTCGTGTATGTCGACCGGCCGCGGCGCGTCGTCATCGTCAAGACCTCCGCGTGGCCGTACGACGACGCGTGGCAGGATCGGCAGTGCCGCGACCTGTGCTACCTCGCCCTGCCCGCCATCGCCGACGCCGCAGCCGCCGGCTGACCGGCCGCGGCCCACCTGCCGGGCCGGTTCATGACGCTGATCAGCGGCCCTTTCGACCGCAGCTGTTTCAGGCGCCCCGCTCGCGGAGCATCGAGCGCGAGATGATGTGCCGCTGGATTTCACTGGTTCCGTCCCAGATCCGCTCGACCCGCGCGTCGCGCCAGAACCGCTCGACCGGGAAGTCGGTCATGAGGCCCATGCCGCCGAAGATCTGCACCGTCTGGTCGGTGATCCGGCCTAGCATTTCCGAGGCGTAGAGCTTGGCCATCGCGGCATCGGTGTCACTCATCCGGCCCTGGACCAGCCGCCAGGCGGCGCGGAGGGTGAGGAGTTCGGCGGCCTCGATCTCGGTCGCCATGTCGGCGAGGCTGAAGCCGACGCCCTGGAACCGCCCGATCGGCTGCCCGAACTGCTTCCGGGTCGCCGCCCACTCGGTGCCCAGCTCCAGCACCCGCCGGGCCCGCCCCACGCTGGTGGCCGCCACCGTGAGCCGGCTTGCCCCGAGCCACTCGCTGAGCAGGTCGAACCCGTGCCCCTCGACGCCAAGGATGGCGGAGCCGGGGACCCGGCAGTCGGCGAACGACAGCTCGCAATGGTGGTAGCCACGGTGGGAGACCGACGGCGCGCCACGGGTGACCGTGAGCCCCGGAGTGTCGTGGTCGACCAGGAAGGCCGATATCGCCGGCCGCTCGCCCCGCGGGCCGCGCTCGGCGCCGGTCACGGCGAACAGCACGACGAAGTCGGCGACATCGGCATGGCTGATGAAGTGCTTGGTGCCGTTGATGACCCAGTCGCCGGCCTCGCGGCGGGCCCTGGTGGTCATCGAGCGGACGTCCGAGCCAGCACCGGGCTCGGTCATCGCCAGGCAGTCGTGGCGCTCACCGCGGATCGTCGGCAGCAGATACATCTCCACCTGGCCATCCCGGCAGGCCTGCAGGATGTTGCTGGGCCGCGACACCAGGGCCTGCAACGCCCACGACGTCCATCCCAGCTCGCGCTCGGCCAGCGTCAGCGACATGGCGTCGAGGCCACCGCCGCCCAGCTCGGCCGGGAAGTTCGCGGCGTACAGGCCGGCCGCGACCGCCTTACCGCGGATCTCCCGCGCCAGCTCCTGCGGCACCTCATCGAGCCGTTCGACCAGATCCTCGTGCGGTACCAGCTCGCGGCGGACAAAGTCGCGCACCGTGGCGACGACGGCGCGCTGTTCTTCGTTGAGCCCGAAGTCCATGGTCTCTCCTCGCTACCGTCTACTGCCCTTGTCCGGCGTCAGCCAGCTGGCCGGCGGATGCCCATGACATGCCCGACCGCAGCCGGCCGGGGTAGTACGGCATGCGCCTTCGATATCTCCGTCAGCCGGCCGTGCAGATCCGTCGGCATCGGGACCGCCCGGCCGGTGGCCATGTCGACATGTACCAACAGCTGCTCCGCCGTGGCCACATGCTCCCGGGTGACCTCGTTTCGCACGGTATGGAACAGGTGCAGGCTCTTCGGCCCGACGTCGAGTAGCTGCAACGGCACCCCGAGCCGGTCGCCGAGCGCCGCCTCGCGCAGATGATGCAGATGCGTCTCGGCCGTGTAGAGGGAGCGGCCCGCGGCCCGGTAAGCCTCGTCGATGCCGATGTACCGGAAGAAGACGTCGGCGGCGTTGCCTACCAGCAGCAGGTAGCTGGACTTCGGTCATGTGGCCGTTGTAGTCGATCCAGTCCGCCGGGACCGTGGACTCATAGAGCGCAAGCGGCGCGTCGATCATGACGCGACCCCCAACCCGGAGCGGCGCTGTGTTCATTCACTGCAACGTGGATTCGTATTATGCGACGATAGGCAGGCCCGAATCAGCCGTCAACTGGACGAGGACGTGCCCGTGAGCGCACCAGACAACCTCCCGGACCACGCCTGGCGCGGGCGGGTGCAGTCCGTGGAGCGCGCGCTTGCGCTGCTCGACGCCATCGCCTCCGGATCGCCGCGTGGGAGCACGGTCGCCGAGCTCGCGCTGGCCTGCGGCATCAACCGCGCGACCGCCTGGCGGCTGCTTGCCACCCTCGAAGGCCGCGGCCTCGTGGACCGCGATCCCGCCACCAGCCGGTACCAGATCGGCTACACGGTCGCCCGGCTCGCCGCGGCCTCCGGGGTGGACGGGCTGGTCCGGCGCGCCCATCACGTCCTGGAACGGATCTGCGCGCAGACCGGCGAGGCCGCAATCCTCGCCGTGGGGCGGCGGTCCGGTCTCGTCTACGTCGACGAGGTGGCCCCTCCGGCGGTGCTGACCGTCAACTGGCTGGCCCGCCCGGTGCCGCTGCACGCCACCTCCACCGGCAAGGCCTGGCTGGCGTGGCTGCCTGAGCATGAGGCCCGCAGCGTGCTCGGCCCGGTCCTCGAGGGCTTCACCGATGCGACCGTCACCGATGTGTCGCGGCTACTCCGCGAGCTCGGCCAGATTCGCGAGCGCGGATACGCCGTGTCAGCGGGCGAGCTCGAGCCGGCCTTGTGCGGCGTTTCAGCTCCCGTGCTGCGGCAGGGCGATGACCGGCCCCTCGCGGTGTTCAGCATCTGGGGCTATGCCGACCGGATGCCGCCGTCGCGTTTCACGACGCTGGGAGCCGTGGCCGTCGAGGCGGCGGCCTCGGTGGAAGTCGCGTTGCGCGGCTGAGGGCGCGCCAGGGCTTGACAGACGTCCTGGCGAGGGAGGACTGTTTCGTATAGTGCGGTCACTGTTCATAATCCGCGCTGACCGCCTGTGACTCACCCGGAGGTCGCGGTGGCTGCAGCTCGTAAGGTCATCATCACGTGCGCGGTGACGGGGTCGGGCCATACGCCTACGATGTCTCCGCACCTGCCCTACACCGTCGAGGACGTCGTCGCGCAATCGGTCGCCGCGGCTCAGGCCGGAGCGGCCGTCATCCACCTGCACGCCCGTGACCCGAAGGACGGCAGTCCGACAGCCGACCCGGCCGTCTTCCTGGAGTACCTTAAGGCGATCAAGTCAGAGACCGATGCCATCGTCAGCATCACCAGCGGCGGCGGCACGGGAATGAGCGTGGCGGACCGGCTGCGGGTCATCTACGAGACCAAGCCGGAGCTCTGCACCCTCAACCTGGGCACGTTCAACTACGGCAGCTTCCCGATGATCCCCAAATACGCCGGCACGTGGCAGTTCGACTGGGAGGAGCCCTACCTCGAGAGCACCCGGACCGAGCCGTTCGTCAGCACGTTCGCCGACATCGAGCACATGCTGACGCACCTGCGGCCGGCCACCGGCTGCCGCTTCGAGTACGAGGCCTACGACGTCGGCCATCTGTATACGCTGGCCTATTACCATCAGCTCGGCCTGGTGGAGCCGCCGATCTTCCTGCAGACGATCATGGGCGTGATGGGCGGCATCGGTCCCGAGGTCGAGCACATCGCGCACATGAAGACCACCGCGGACCGGCTGTTCGGCGACGCGCTGCAGTGGTCGGTGCTGGGTGCCGGGCGGCATCAGTTCAACATGATCACCGCCTCCGCCTGCATGGGATCGCACGTCCGGGTGGGCCTGGAGGACGGCCTGTTCATCGGCAAGGGCCGACTCGCGGAGTCCAACGCCGAGCAGGTCGCGAAGATCGCGCGGATCCTGGGCGAACTGTCGCTTGAGGTCGCGACCCCGGCCGAAGCCCGCGAGATCCTCGGGCTCAAGGGCCTCGACCAGGTCGGCTGGTGAGCGAGGCCGGGTACCCGCCACCCGAGGCTGCCCAGACCGTCGCTGTCGTCGGCACCGGCGTCATCGGCGCTGGGTGGGCCGCGCACTTCCTGCGGATGGGGTACGACGTTGTCGCCTGGGACCCACGATCCGGCGCGGCGCAACGGCTGGCGGTGCTCGTCGAGCGTGCCTGGCCGGTCCTTCAGCGACTCGGCCTGCGCCAGGGAGCCTCCCCGGACCGGCTGCGGTTTGCCAGCAGTCTCGCCGCGGCCACGGCCGACGCGGAGTTCGTTCAGGAGTCAGCCCCGGAAGTCCTCGACGTCAAAGTCGCGCTGCTCGCCGAGCTCGACGCCGTGACCCCGCCTGACGTGGTGGTCGCGTCGAGCACGTCCGGCTTCATGATGAGCGATATGGCCGCCCGGACCAAGACACCGGCCCGGTTCGTGGTCGGCCATCCGTTCAACCCGCCGTACCTGATCCCGCTGGTCGAGGTCGTCGGCGGACGCCGCACCGATCATGCCGTCATCGCGTGGGCGGAGAAGTTCTACACCCGCGCCGGCAAGGTCTGCCTGACGATGGACCACGAGCTGCCCGGCTTCGTGGGCAACCGCCTCCAGGAAGCACTGTGGCGCGAGGCGCTGCACATGATCGACTCCGGGCAGGCGACGGTCCAGCAGATCGATGACTCGATCACCTACGGGCCGGGGCTGCGGTGGGCGCTGATGGGCCCGATGCTGACGTTCCATCTGGCCGGCGGTCAGGGCGGCATGGCTCACATGCTCGACCACTTTGGCCCGGCGCTGCTCCAGCCCTGGACCCGGCTTGCTGCTCCCGAGCTCACCTCCCGGCTGCGTGACCTGGTCGTCACGGGAGTCAGCGAGTCCGTTGGCGATGTGACCGTCCGTGAGCTGGAACGGCAGCGCGACGACTTCCTCGCCGACCTGCTGTTGCTCATCGAAAAGCACCGCCGTGCCTGACTCGGCCCGGCTTGCCGCTCGGGATGCGCCCTACCGCACCAGCGCCGGGCGATAGCCGACGGTGATGGTCGCCGCCATCGGGAAGTCCGGCCGCGTGCTCACGCGGGCTCGACGGCCACTGGCAGGGTGTCGAGGCCGCGCAGGGAGTTGTTGAGCCGGGGCCGCGGCTCGCCGGTCAGCCGCCAGGAGCTGACCCGGGCCGCCAGCGCCCGGAGCACGGCCTCGCCCTCCATGCGCGCGATCACCTGGCCTACGCAGTTGTGCACCCCGGTGCCGTAGCCCAGGTGGCCGGCGACCTTGCGGCGGATGTCGAAGCGGTCGGGCTGCTCCCAGCGCCGCGGGTCCCGGTTGGCCCCGGCGAACGACACCATCACCTTGGCCTCGGCGGGCAGGCCGGTCCCGGCCAGCTCGACCGGCTCGGCGGTGGTACGGAAGAAGTTCATCACCGGCGACTCCAGGCGGACCACCTCCTCGAAGGCGTTGCGGGCCAGCGACGGGTCCTGGCGCAGCGCCTGCCACTGGCCGGGACAGCGCACGAAGTCGAGCACCCCGAGCGCGAGCGCGCTGACCGTGGTGTCCAGCCCGGCCGACAGGAACGAGCGGACCAGCAGCGCCGCCTCGTCCTCGGTCACCTCGCCGGCGTCCACCCCGGCGTAGATCAGCGCGCCGAGCCCGTCCGGGCGCAGCGACGACCGGGAGCACTGCTGCGTGATCCAGGCGATCACCTCCCCGGCACCGTCCATCGAGGACTCGAACAGGTGGTTACGCGGGCCCATCCCGTTGAACACCAGCGCGCCGTAGGCCAGCAGCTGGTCCCGGCCGTCCTCGCGCATCCCGAATGCGTCGGGGAACACCTGGGTCGGGAAGATCTCCGCCAGGTCCGGCACCGCGTCGAACGATCCCCTGGCCACCAGCGACGCCGCCAGCTCCGCGGCGCTGCGGTCGAAGATCTCCTGCAGGTACAGCAGGGACCGCGGGGCGAGCGCCCGGGCCACCACCTTGCGGTTGCGGGTGTGCACCGGAGGATCGACCTCGAGCAGGATGCTCGGCTTGCGCCAGGCCTTCCCGGTGTTGAAGTTGGTGATCCCGGTGCCGGCGGCCGAGGAGAACACCCGCGGATCCTTGAGCACGGCGTGGACCTGCTCGTGCCGGGCCACCGCGAACACCCCGTACCGCTCCAGGTAGACGACCGGGCCCGCGTCCCGCAGCCTGGCCAGGTCCGGGAACGGGTCGGCCAGGAACTCATCCGAGTACGGGTCCACGTCCGAGCGCGGGCAGGCCGCGGTCGTGCCCGTTATGGAATCCGTCATCTCAGCATTTCTCCAGCGCGTATTGAACCTTCTTCATCCTCCCCACGGCCACCCACGCTCTGAGCCCGAGATTCACGGATGAAGAAAGTTCACTGCCGATGGTAGATGCGGCGGGCCAGCTGGCCCAGGGCCCGGTCCAGGGGGGTGCCGAAGGGGTTGTCGCGCACCACGTACGTCCAGGTCGCGGTGGGCCGTTTCAGCCCGGCGGCGTCGAGGTCGATGCCCGCGCCGGTGATCGCCGCGGTCCGGAACGTCTCCGCGGAGCGGTCCTGGACCTGGTCGAGCAGGCGGGCGAACAGCTTGACCGCCTCGGCGTGGAACTCGGCCAGCGGGTCGAGCGACATCCCGAACGGGTTCGGGCCCTGCCCCAGCGCGCGCAGGTGGATGCCCTCGCGGATCTCGGCCAGCACGGCCAGGTGGTCCGCCCAGCCGCGGTCGAGGTGGGCCAGGACGATGGTCCGGGCCGCCCCGGCGAGCACGCCGGCGTCGATGCCGGCGGCCAGCTCGGCGTACCGCTCGGGGCAGCGGCCGGCCAGGGCCTGCAGCGCTGCGTCGCCGCGGAGCAGCCGGTCCCGGTGGGACAGCACGATCTGCCGCTGGTCCTCGATGAGCTTGTTGTACCGGAAGGTGTTGCGGTGGATCTCCAGGTGGGCGCCGTCGGCGACGCGCTGCGCGTGGGCCATCGCCGCGTCGGCCCGGGCGTCGCGGACCCGGCCGTCGGGGGCTACGTTGCGCGGCGCGGCCGTGTCCGGGGCGTAGCTGGTGATCAGCTCGTCCTCCAGGCTGACGAAGAAGACCGAGCGGCCCGGGTCGCCCTGCCGGCCCGACCGCCCGCGCAGCTGGTGGTCGAGCCGGCTGCTCGCGTGCCGCCCGGTGCCGATGACGTACAGGCCGCCCAGCGCGGCGACCTGGTCGCGGTCACCGTCGCGGCCGCCCAGCCGGATGTCGGTGCCGCGCCCGGCCATCTGGGTCGACACGGTGATCGCCGCGGGGGCGCCCGCCTCGGCCACGATCGCGGCCTCCTGCGCGTCGTTCTTGGCGTTCAGCACGACGTGCGGCAGCCCGGCCGCGGCCAGCCTGCGCCCGATCCGTTCCGACTCGGCGATGTCCAGGGTGCCGATCAGCACCGGCCGCCCGGTGACGTGCGCGGCGGCCACCTCGGCCACGACCGACTTCTCCTTCTGCGGCAGGGTCGCGTACAGCCGGTCCGGCTGGTCCTCGCGCACGCACGGCCGGTTCGGCGGGATGACCGCCACCTCCAGCCCGTAGAACTCGCGGAGCTCCTCGCCCACCGTCACCGCCGTGCCGGTCATGCCGCAGACCCGCGGGTACCGGCGGACCAGCGACTCGACCGTGATGCTGTCCAGGATCTCGCCGCTGTCGCTGGCGGCGAGGGCCTCCTTCGCCTCGACCGCGGCCTGCAGGCCGTCGGGCCAGCGCTGCAGCTGGGCCACCCGGCCGCGGGACGCGCTGACCAGGTGGACCTGGCCGTCGCGGACGATGTAGTCGACGTCGCGCCGCAGCAGGGCGTGCGCGTGCAGGGCCACGTTGAGCCGGGTCAGCGTGTCCAGCCGGTCGGCGGCGTACAGGTTGATCCCGCCCAGCGCCTGCTCGGCGGCGCGGGAACCCGCGTCGGTCAGCGACACGTTGCGCCCCTGGTCGTCGGCCTCGTAGTGCAGGCCCGGGCGCAGCCCGCGCACGATGTCGGCCATCTCGGGGTCGGCGTCGGTCTCGCCGGTGGCGCCCGCGAGCACCAGCGGGACCAGCGCCTCGTCGATCAGCACCGAGTCGGCCTCGTCGATCAGGAGCACGTCGGGATCGGCGGTGATCAGGTCGGCGACGTCGGTGACCAGCCGGTCGCGGAGCACGTCGAAGCCGATCTCGCTGACCGGGACGTAGGTCACCTGGGCCGCGTACGCGGCCCGCCGCTGCGCCGGCGCCGAGGCCTGGCCGATGCAGCCGACCGTGACGCCGAGCAGCTCGTACACCGGGCCCATCCAGTCGGCGTCGCGGCGGGCCAGGTAGTCATTGACCGAGGTCACCTGGACCGAACGGCCGCTCAGCGCGTACCGGGCCGCGGCCAGCGCGCCGGACAGGGTCTTGCCCTCGCCGGTGGCCATCTCGGCAACGTGCCCGTCGAGCATGACCAGCGTGCCGAGCAGCTGGACGTCGTAGGGGCGTTCCCCCAGCGCCCGGCGGGCGGCCTCCCGCCCGGCCGCGCAGAACTCGGCGTCGTCGCGGGCCTCGCGGGCCAGGGCGGCCAGCGCGCGGTCGGGCTGGGTGGCCAGCGCGTCCTCGCGCGCCGCGATCGCGGGCAGCAGGCGCTGATAGCGGGTCAGGTCGGTCGTGCCCGGCCGCTGCAGGAAGCGCTGGACCCGGTCACGCAGCGGGCTCACGGCGGGCTCACCGTTGCTTCCGGAGGAAGGCCTGGCCGTCAGACCGAGCAGGGATCCGGTGCCGCGCGTAGCGCGGCGGTGTTTTGTCGGAGCGGCCTGCCATCGTGGCCTTGTGAGGACGGCGTACCGGTGCCGGGCGTATCCCGACGAGGTGCAGCAAGCGATGCTGAACCGTACCTTCGGCTGCGTCCGGGTGGTATGGAACCGTACTCTGGCCGGGCGGCAGCGGCGCTGGCAGCAAGACCACCAGGGCACCACGTACGCGCAAACCGACGCCGACCTGACCGCGCTGAAAAAGGACCCCGAGCTGGCCTGGCTGAACGAGGTCTCGAGTGTCCCGCTGCAGCAGGCGCTGCGCCACCAGCACCAGGCATTCCGCGCGTTCTTCGCCCGGCGGGCTCGCTACCCTCGCTTCAAGAACCGGCTCGCCCGCCAATCGGCGCACTACACCCGGTCGGCGTTTTCCCTGCGGGACGGGGCGCTGCGCCTGGCCAAGACACCCGGCTGCCTGGCGTTTGTCTGGTCGTGGCCCGCCGTCGACCTGACGGCGCTCCGCCCCACCATGGTGATCATCTCGCGCGAGCCCGACGGCCGCTGGTATGTGACGCTGGCCGTTGACGGCGAGCCGCCGCAGCCGCTGCCCGCGGCCGGGCGGGTGGTGGGTGTTGACCTGGGCGTGCGCGACTTCGCGGTGACCAGTGACGGCGGCCGGGTCGCCAACCCCCGCCACCTGCAGCGCAAGGCTGCCAGCCTCGCCCGCTACCAGCGCCGCCTGGCCCGCTGCCAGAAAGGCTCGGCCAACCGGGCCAAGGCCCGGGCCAAGGTAGTCCGGGCCCACCGCAAGGTCCGCAACGCCCGCCGCGACTTCCTGCACAAGACCACCACCCGCCTGGTCCGCGGCCACGACCTGATCGCGATCGAGGACCTCCATGTCTCGGGCATGGTCCGCAACCGGCACCTGGCCCGGGCGATCAGCGACTGCGGCTGGGGCGAGTTCCGCCGCCAGCTGCAGTACAAGTGCGAGCGAGCTGGCCGCCAGCTGGTCGTGACCGGCCGCTGGTACCCCAGCACGAAGACCTGCTCGGCCTGCGGGTTCCTGCTCACCGAGCTTGCTCTGAAGGTCCGGACGTGGCAATGCCCGTCCTGCCGCGTCCTGCACGACCGGGACCTCAACGCGGCGAAGAACATCCTTGCGGCAGGTCTTGCCGCAGCCCGGGGCAACCCGGGCGATGCCTGCGGAGCTGATGTCAGACACCTGGAGATCACTTCGGTGCAGTCGGCCGTGAAACAGGAACCCCAGCCGGTGACGGCTGGAATCCCCGTGCTTCAAGGCGGGGAGTAGTCAAGGCCTCAGAGCACCGCCTCGATGATCTGCTGCGCCTCGGCCTGGATACGGGCGAGGTGCTCGGGCCCCCGGAACGACTCGGCGTAGAGCTTGTAGACGTCTTCGGTGCCGGACGGCCGGGCGGCGAACCAGCCCGACTCGGTACTCACCTTCAGCCCGCCGAGCGGCTCGCCGTTGCCGGGCGCGGTGGTGAGCCGGCTGAGGATCTTCTCGCCGTCCAGCTCGGTCGCGGTGACCTGATCCGGGCTGAGCCGGGCCAGCGCCGCCTTCTGCTCACGGCTGGCCGGGGCGTCGATCCGGGCGTAGGCCGGGTCGCCGAGCCGCTCGGTGAGGTCGCGGTAGTGCTCGGACGGCGTGCGGCCGGTGACGGCGATGATCTCGGAGGCGAGCAGCGCCAGGATGATCCCGTCCTTGTCGGTGGTCCAGACCTTCCCGTCCCGGCGCAGGAACGAGGCTCCCGCGCTCTCCTCGCCGCCGAACGCGACGGTGCCGTCCAGCAGTCCGGGCACGAACCACTTGAACCCGACCGGCACCTCCATCAGCCGGCGCCCGGCCGTCTCGGTCACCCGGTCGATGATGGAGGAGCTGACCATGGTCTTGCCGACCGCGGCGTCCGCGGGCCAGTCCCCGCGGTGGCGGTAGAGGTAGTCGATCGCGGCGGCCAGGTAGTGGTTGGGGTTGAGCAGGCCGGCGTCCGGGGTCACGATGCCGTGCCGGTCGGCGTCGGTGTCGTTGCCGGTGGCGACGGCGAACTCAGTCCGGCGGTCGATCAGCGAGGCCATGGCGTACGGCGACGAGCAGTCCATCCGGATCCGGCCGTCCCAGTCCAGGGTCATGAACCGGAAGGTGGCGTCGACCACCGGGTTGACCACGGTCAGGTCCAGCCCGAACCGCTCGCCGATCTCGCCCCAGTAGGCCACGCTGGCCCCGCCGAGCGGGTCGGCGCCGATCCGCACCCCGGCGTTCCTGATCGCGTCGGTGTCCACGGCCGCGGGGAGCTCCGACACGTACGCGGCGAGGAAGTCGTACCGGCCGGCCGCGGCGGCGGCCCGGCCGTACCGGATCCGGCGGACCTCCTTGAGGCCGCCGCGCAGCAGCTCGTTGGCGCGGTCCTGGATCACCGAGGTGATCTCCGTCGCCGCCGGGCCGCCGTCGGGCGGGTTGTACTTGAACCCCCCGTCCTCGGGCGGGTTGTGCGACGGGGTGACCACGATCCCGTCGGCCAGGCCGCCGGAGGCCGGCCGCTCCTCGTTGTAGACCAGGATCGCGCGCGAGAGCGACGGGGTCGGCGTGTAGCCGTCCCGGCTGTCCGCCAGCACCTGCACGTCGTTGGCGATGAGCACCTCGAGCGCGGTGGCGAACGCGGGCTCGGACAGCGCGTGCGTGTCGCGGCCGATGAACAGCGGGCCGGTGATGCCGGCCCGGGCGCGGTAGTCGCAGATGGCCTGGGTGGCCGCGGCGATGTGGTCGTCGTTGAAGGACAGCCGGAAGGCCGAGCCGCGGTGGCCCGACGTGCCGAAGGACACCTGCTGCCCGGGCTCGGCCGGGTCCGGGTGCTCCGCGTAGTAGGCGGTCACCAGGGCCGCGACGTCGACGAGGTCGGCCTGGCTCGCTGGCTGTCCGGCCCGGTCATTAACCTGCACGGGCGACTCCTCCGATCAGGCGGGCTGCGTCCCGGCGTCTTCTTGACACCCTAGAGCGCGCGCGGGCCGCTCGGTCCAGCCGCCCCGGGCCGGCCGGATCCCTTGTCAGGTGATCGGCGGGAGGGTCTGGCCGGGGCCGAGCACGGTGCGGAACGGGTCGCCGCGCTGGGCCAGGCGGTCCAGCACGGTGCGGATCGTGATGCCGTCGGGCCGCAGCGACGGGTCGTCGAGCTCGTCCCAGTCGAGGGGCGCGGACACCGGCGCGCCCGCGGCCGGGCGGGGGCTGTACGGCGCGACCAGCGTCTTGTTCTTGACGTTCTGGGTGTAGTCGAGCCGGGCCCGGCCCTGGCGCGCCCGGACGTCCCACTCCCAGCTGACCAGGTCGGGCACGACCGAGCCGACCGCGCGCGAGAGCTGCTTGACCCATCCGCGGGTCTGCTCGTAGCTGGGCCCGCGGGTGATCGGAATCCAGATCTGCAGGCCGGTGTGGCCGGTCAGCTTGGGCTGGGCGCGCACGCCCAGGTGCTCCAGCGCGGTGCGGTGCAGCCGGGCCAGGACCAGCACGTCGTCCCAGGACGTGCCGGCGCCGGCGTCGATGTCGATCAGCGCGTAGGTCGGCAGGAGCGGCTGGTCGGTGCGCGCGGTCCAGGCGTGCCATTCCAGCGCGCCGAAGTTGGCCGCCCAGACCAGCGCGGCGGGCTCGTCCACGACGAGGTAGGTGGTGACGTCTCCCGGGTCGGCGTTGGGGTTGTCCCAGCGCGGGAGCCAGTCGGGCGCGTGGTCGGGCAGCTGCTTGTGCCAGAAGCCCTTGGTCTGCGCGCCGCCCGGGAAGCGGTGCATGTTGAGCGCGCGGCCGGCCAGGTACGGCAGCATGACCGGGGCGATCCGGGCCGCGTAGCCGATGAACTCGCGCTTGGTCACCGGCGCCTCGCCCGGGCGGGCCGGGAACATGACCTTGTCCAGGTTGGTCACCCGCAGCCGGCGGCCGAACACCTCCCAGGCCCCGCCGCCCGGTCCCAGCGCGGCCAGCGCGTCGAGTTCGGCGGGGTCGGGCCCGGGCGGCAGGTCGTGGGCGGCCTGGTCGCCGATGGCGACCGACGCTTCGGCGGGCGGGAGCTCGTTCAGCCACATCCGGTCCGGATGGGCCTTGACCTCGTCGTTGGTGCGCCCGCTGAGCACCGACCTCGGGTGGTCCTCCGGGTTCCAGCCCTTGACGGCGTACTGATCGTGCTTGTGCAGCAGCAGCCACTGATCCTGGTCGGAGTCGCGCTGGTCGCGGCGCACCAGGATCAGGCGGCCGCGCAGCTTCTCCCCGTCGACGTCGGCGTGGAAATCGCCGCCGGCGACCGCGGCCGCCGGGTCATCGGTGGCGTGCGGTTCCCACGTGCCCTGGTCCCACACGATCACGTCACCCGCCCCGTACTCCCCGGCCGGGATGATGCCCTCGAAGTCGAGGTACTCGATGGGGTGGTCTTCCACGTGGATCGCGGTGCGCCGCACGTCCGGGTCGAGCGTCGGCCCCCTGGGCACGGCCCAGCTCACCAGCACGCCGTCGATCTCGAACCGCAGGTCGTAGTGGAGGCGGCGGGCCCGGTGGCGTTGCACGACGAACCGCCGGGAGCCCGCGGAACCCGGCCGGGGCGGCGCGCCCGCCGGCTCGGGGGTGCGCGCGAAGTCCCGCTTGCGCTGGTAGGCCGCAAGCGGCTCGGAACCCGGCTGGCCCGGCTGCCCGTCTTCCCTGGCTGGCCCGGCTTCCCTGGCTTCCCCACCTGGCCCGACTTCCCCACCTGGCCCGGCTGGCCCGGCTGGCCCGGCGCTCTCGGGGTAGCTGCCTTCTGGCGCTTGCTCGGCGATGGCATGGCCGGCTCACAACCCGAGCAGCCGGGCCGCGTTGTCGTGGCAGACCGCGCGCAGCCAGCGCACGCCCAGGTCCAGCCGCGCCAGGGCCTCGAGCTGGTGCAGGTAGGGATAGGGGATGTTGGGGAAGTCGCTGCCCAGCAGGATGCGGTCGGCCGCTTCGGCCAGCCGGGGCCGCAGCGCCGCCGGGAACGGCATCAGGCGCTCGAAGAACTCGGTGAACGCCATCGTGGTGTCGAGATAGACGCCGGCGTACCGCGGCATGAGGTCGAAGAACTCGCCGTACTCGGGCGCCCCGAGGTGCGCGACGATCATGATCAGCCCGGGATGGCGGGCGAGCACCTCGGAGATCGGCCCGGGGCCGGTGTACCGGCCCGGCGTCGGCCCCGACCCGCAGTGCACGATGACCGGCACTCCTGCCTCGGCGAGCAGCCCCCAGACCGGGTCGAGCAACTCGTCTCGGGGGTCATAACCGCCCACCTGCAGGTGGGCCTTGAACAAGAGCGCTCCTGCGCCGATCGCCCCGGCCACATATCCGTCGGCGCCGGGTTCCGGGTAGAACGTGGCGCTGTGCAGCGCGTCCGGCGTTCTGGCCGCGAACTCGGCCGCCCAGGAGTTGAGCCACGCCGCCATGCCAGGCTTGTGCGGATAAGCCAGCGCACCGAACCGGCGTACGCCGAATGCCCGCAGCAGGGCGACCCGCTCCTGCTCGGGCCGCCGGTACATGACCGGCCACGCCTGGCCCGCCTCGCGGCCCCTCTCGAAGTAGTTCCAGACCTTGTCCAGCACGTTGGGGGGCATGAAGTGCGTGTGCACGTCCACCAGCCCGGACAACCCGAGATCTCGCCAGAAGGCGACGACCGCGGCCGGGTCGCCGTCCGCGGCGGACTCCGCCTCCGCGGCGGCACCCGCCTCGCCGACCGCAGCGACCTCGCTAGCCAGGCCGGCGCCCAAGTCACCGGCCGCGGCGAACTCCTCCCCGGAGGCCGCACCCGCCCCGTCGGCCGCGGCGGACTCGCGGCGCGCGGCGGCGCCCGGGTCGTCATGTCCGGTCACCACTCAAGTCTGCCAGCGCCCGGCCCGGTCTCCCGGACCCGCCCACCTAGCGGCCCGCCCTCGCCAGGCCAGGTAATTTTCGGACACAGAGGCCCGCCCTCGCTCGACGATGATCATCTTTCATCTTTTCACGCGTTCCGTGACTACAAGTCGGATATATCCCCTCGAGAAACGACCGGAAGGCGTGAAAAGAAGTAAATGATCAGGAGTCTGGGGCGGGAAGAGAACAGCCAGCGGCGGGTGAAGCACAGGCGGAGTGGGTTTTGGTTGGCTAGATCTCGCGCCAGGCCTTGTCCGATTTCCGGACGCGTCCCCGCGGCTCCCCGGCCGCTCGTCCGTGACGCACCGCTGGCCGACGCCCGCGACGCCACTGGCCCGCGGCGGTCGGCTGCGGTCGGGTCGGACGGGCACCTCCGGGCGGGCACCAATTGAAACGTGTTCTAGTTACCTCGTAGGCTGGCCCCACCCTGGGGAAGGAGCCCTGGTGATCCTGGATCGCTTCCGCGTTACCGACAGCGTGGCCGTGGTGACCGGGGCCGGCCGGGGTATCGGCGCGGCGACGGCCGTCGCCCTGGCGCAGGCCGGGGCGGACGTGGTGATCTCGGCGCGCACCGAGGACCAGCTGGCCAAGGTGGCGCGCGAGGTCGAGGCCGTCGGCCGGCGGGCGATCGTGGTGCCCGCCGACCTGACCGACCTCGACGCGGTCGCGGGGCTGGCGGCCACCGCCGTCGACGCGTTCGGCCGGCTGGACATCGTCGTGAACAACCTCGGCGGGGCCATGCCGAGGCCATTCCTGGCGACCAAGCCGCGCCACCTGACGGACGCATTCCAGTTCAACGTGGCGATCGCGCACCAGCTCACGCAGGCCGCGGTCCCGCACCTGCTCAACTCCCCCGGCCAGGCCGGCACGGTGATCAACATCTCCTCGGTCCTCGGGCGGGTTGCCGGGCGCGGCTACCTTGCCTACGGCACCGCCAAGGCGGCCGTGGCCCACTACACCCGGCTGGCCGCGGCCGACCTCGCGCCCCGGATCCGGGTCAACGCGGTCGCGGTCGGCTCGGTAGCGACCTCGGCGCTCGACATCGTGATGACCGACGACGCCCTGCGCGGCCAGATGGAACGGGCCACGCCGCTGGGCCGGATCGGCGATCCCGAGGACGTCGCGGCCGCCGTCCTCTACCTGGCCTCGCCGGCGGGCGGCTACGTCACGGGCAAGGTCCTCGAGGTCGACGGCGGCCTGGAGCGGCCCAACCTCGACCTCGGCCTCCCGGACCTCTGACGCCGCGTCAGCTGGCCATCCGCCCGGCGGTCTGCGCCGGGCGGTTCGGTATGAAGCGCCGGGCCTTGCCGGTGAGGGGATCGCGGAAGATCGCGTCGACCAGCCGCACGCAGACCTGGGGCTGCGCCAGGCCCGCCCGGCGCAGGCCCAGCTCCAGGCGGGCCGCGAGCTCCCCGGCCGCCACGGCGCCGTCCGGGACGCAGGCCACGTCGACCCCGCGCTCGGTCTGCCGGACCTGGTACTCGCGCACCGCCGCCGCGGTGACCAGCGTGCTGCGGAGCACGTGCGGATGCACTTCGAGCCTGCCATAACGGAACGGCTCGTCGGCTCGTCCCTCGACGCTGGCTCGCAGGTACCCGCCATGCGGCAGGCCCGGCGGGCGGACGAATCGGTCGGTGAGCTCGTAGCGGATCAGCGGCTGGGTGAGGTTGTGCAGGTTGGTCACCAGGACCTTGGCCGATGCCGTGCCGTCGGGCACCGGCTGGTTGTCGGCGTCGACCAGTTCGGCCAGGCACAGGTCGCTGGCGAAGCGCAGCACCGACCCGCCCGGCTCGCTCTGCCCCACGAGGCCCTCGGTGGAGGCGAACTGGTTGATCACGGGTATCCCGAACGCATCCGCGATCGTGGCCCGATCCCGCGGGGTGAGCAGCTCCGACATGGCCGCGACCGACCGCGGGGCGATCCGCAGCCGGCCGGCCCGCTGCTCGCGGGCCAGCTCGGCCAGCTTCGACGGGTAGCCGAGCAGGGCGGGCGGCTGGGCGGCGTTGAGGCGCCGGACGATCTCCGGCATCGGGAGCGTCGCCGGCGCCGCGATCAGGCGGATGGGCGGGCCGGAGATGGCCGCGCCGAAGCCAGTGGAGTGGACCGGCGAGGCGGCGCCGATGATGCCGATCACCATTCCCTCCGGCGGCGGGCCGCCGGCCGCCGTCATCCTGGCCCACCCCGGCCGGACGACGGAGGCGACGAAGTCGGTGTATTCCTCGACCGCCTGGACGAAGACGCCGCGGACCCCGGAACTGCCTCCCGACGCCAGGCACACGTACCGGCCCAGCAGCAGCGCCGGCTCGGTCGTCGAGGCGGCCAGGTGCCGCTCGACCCGGCGGCGGGTCAGCCGGCGGTCGGTGACGATCTCGTCAAAGCCCGCCATCATCTGGTCCTTGGTCATGGTGGGCAGCCGGGTCAGGTCGGCTAGCTCGAAGCGGCTGGCGTCGAACCCGCGCAGCCGCCGGGCGTGGAACGGGGAGTGCCCGGCGGCGTGGCCGAGCAGCACGCGCAGCCGCTCGCGCTGGAAATCGGCCACCCGGCCGGCGTCCCAGCCGAGCCGCGCGACGTGCTGGCCAAGATGACGGGTGAGGCTGGAGGCCGCGCGGGCCTGGAGGGCGCGGCGCTCGGCCGCGCTGACCGCGGTCATGATCCGCTCGGTCCGGTCAGCGCGCCGCCCTGCGACGGCACCGCCAGCTCAACGAACTGGGCCATCACCTTGCCCATCTGCGGCCCGTCCAGCGAGCCGGGGTTGGCCGCCTGCTCGAGCGTGGTCCCGGTGCTCATGGCCAGCAGCAGCTCGGCCAGGGTCTGCGGCGCGAGCGCGAACCCGCCGCCGGAACGCTCGCCGATGGCGGCCAGCACCTTGGTGAGCGCCTCGACGGTACGGGCATGGGTGGCGGCGTAGCGCCGGCTGAGCTCGGGGTCCCGCGCCGCGTGCACCCGGAACTCGATGACCAGCAGCAGCCAGTCCCGCGTGGCCTGGTCGCCCCGGGCCAGGTGATCGAGCAGCGCGGCCAGGTCGCCGTCGGCCATGTCCCCGGCCAGCCGGGCGTTCTCCTGGGCCCGTTCCTCGATCCTGGCCTCGAGCAGGGCCAGGAACAGGTCGGCCTTGCTCTGGAACTGCGAGTACACCACGCCCTTGGAGAAACCCGCCTCGTCGGCGATCTGCTCGAGGGTGGCGGCGTGATAGCCGCGGGCCAGGAAGACCCGGCGCGCGGCCGACAGCAGCAGCGCCCGGTTGCGCTCGGACTGCTGGGCTCGGTTCAGTCTCGGGCTCATACCTTCGGTATCTTAATACCAACGATATCCAATGTGAAGAGGCCGGGATGGGGCGGGCCGGGATCAAGTGAAGAGGCCGGAGCGGGACGGGCCGTGGATCAGGCGAAGAGGCCAGGGCGAGACCGCCGGGGTTAGGCGAAGAGGTCATGGCGGCGGCAGGGACGCCGGGATCAGGTGCAGGATCAGGGCGGCGGCAGGGGCGCCGGGATCAGGTACAGGATCAGGGCGGCGGCAGGGGCGCCGGGATCAGGTGCAGGGATCAGGGCGGGGGCGGCCGGGGTCAGGAGCCCAGGTAGCGCAGGACCGCGAGCACGCGGCGGTTGTCAGCCTCCGACGCAGGCAAGCCCAGCTTGCCGAAGATACTGGCCACGTGCTTCTCGACCACCCCGGCCGAGACGACCAGGGCGGCGGCGATCCCCGCGTTGGACCGGCCCTCGGCCATCAGGGCGAGCACGTCGCGCTCGCGCGGGGTGAGCGTGGCGATGCCCTGGGCGCGGCGGCTGACCCGCACGAGCTGGCTGACCACCTCCGGGTCCAGCGCGGTCCCCCCGGCCGCGACCCGGGCCAGCGCGTCGGCGAACTCGGCCACGTCCGCGACCCGGTCCTTGAGCAGGTAGCCGACGCCGGCCGCGTTGCCTTCCAGCAGCCTCGCCGCGTACCTCGTCTCGATGTACTGGGACAGCACGAGCACGCCGGTTCCCGGGTAGTCGCGGCGCAGCTCGATCGCGGCGCGCAGCCCCTCGTCGGTGTGCGTCGGCGGCATCCGGATGTCCGCCACGGCCACGTCGGGACGATGCGCGGCCACGGCGGCGAGCAGCGCGTCCGCGTCGCCGACGGCGGCGACCACCTGGTGGCCGCGGTCGGCCAGCAGCCGGGCCAGGCCCTCGCGGAACAAGGCGGCGTCCTCGGCGATCACCACGCGCAGCGGCGGCGCGGCGCCTGCGGCGCCCGCGGCGTGCGGCGGCGGAGGGGCGGTCATGCGCGCATCGGCAGCGTGACGGTGACCTGCGTCGGCCCGCCCGGCGGGCTCACGACCTCCATCCGGCCGTCCACGGTGCGCACGCGCTGGGCCAGCCCCGACAGGCCGCTGCCGCGGGCCGGGTCCGCCCCGCCGGTCCCGTCGTCGCTTACCCGCAGCACGAGCGCGGCTTCCCGCTCGGTCAGCTCGACCGCGACCCGGTCCGCGTGACTGTGCTTGGCCGCGTTGGCCAGCAATTCCGCGACGCAGAAGTAGGCGATCGTCTCGATGGCCGGCGCGGACCGCCGCGGCAGGGACGTGGTCAGCTCGACCGGCACGGCGCTGCCGGCGGCCAGGGTGGCCAGCGCGTCGGCCAGGCCGTTGTCGAGCGCGGGCGGGTGGATGCCGCGGGCCAGGTTGCGCAGCTCGACCAGGGCGTCCTTGGCGCCCTGGTGCGCGGCGTCGACCAGCTCGCGGACGTCCGGGTCGGCATCGGCGGGGAGCTTCTCCCGGGCCATGCCGAGGTTCATGGCCAGCGTGGCCAGCCGGATCTGCGCGCCGTCGTGCAGGTCGCGTTCGAGCCGGCGCAGCAGCGCGGCGGAGTCCTCGACCGCCAGCGCCCGGGTCTGCTCCAGGTCGGCGACCCGCCGCGCCAGCCGGCCGGGGCCGAGCATCCCCCGCATCAGCCACACGTCGGCCGCGGCGGCACCCTGGGCCACCCAGGGCGCGGCGAGGACCATGGCGGCGCCCGCGGCGAAGGCGGCGAACGTCCCGGCGAAGGTGGCGATGTCGAAGGAGCCGAACGGGGTGAGCACCGGCACCGGCTGCAGGCGCACGCCGGGCGGGTGGTTGCGGAACAGCCGCCACCAGAACGGATAGGTCAGGTTGACCAGGCCGACGACGGCGAAGAACACCGCGTAGGCCTCGCCTACCAGGACCGGCAGCTTGACCAGCGGGTAGGCCAAGGCCCGCCAGCCGGGCCCGTCGCGCGGCATCGCCGCGAGCCGGCGCAGCGCGCCGCGGCCACGGCGGGCCGGCGCAGGCCCCGCGACCGGCTGGCCCAGCAGCCGCGCGGCCAGATAGCGATGGACCGTACCGAGGCCGCGGCCGAACCGGGGCGCCAGGAACACCACCAGCAGCACGATCACGAGCAGGACACCGAGGTACAGGGCCGCGCCGGCCGGGTGAGCCGACGGCGCGGAGGCCTGGCTGGCCGACCTCGTGCCGCCCACCAGGAGCTGAACCGCGAGCAGCAGGCCGAGCAGCGCGAACGGGACCGCCAGGACGGCCAGCTCCAGCACGGCCGCGACCAGGCAGAACAGCAGCTCACGCCGGGCCCGGGCGGTGACCGGGGCCCGTGCCGCCGCGACGGCTACCGCCGTCAGCGCGGTCCCGGCGGAGGGGGCGCCCGGCGCGGCCGGGGAGCCGCCGGGCCCGTGGCCGGGCGGCTCGCCTGCGGCCGGGGTCACCGGGCCGGTGCTGCCCATGCGGTCAATTCTCCGCTCAGGCGTCGCGGCGGGCGAACAGCCACCAGCCGATCCCGAGAGCGGCGGCGGCGTACAGGGCCAGCACGCCGAGGCCCGCCCAGGCCGACAGGAAGTGCGGGCACTGCGCCGCCTGGGCCCCGCAGGCTTCCGGCTCGGTGGTGCTCAGCGAGTTGGCGATGATGAAGATCGGCGTGTAGGCCGCCACCTGATGGGCGACCGCGCCGATCAGCGGCGGGGCCACGTACACGCCGCCGACCAGCACGGCGACGGCGGCCCCGGAGTGCCGGACGATGGCCCCGAGCCCGAGGCCGAGCAATCCGACCAGGCAGAACCCGGTCCCGGCCAGCAAGCACGGCCCGCAGCACGCCGGGCTGGCCCAGGGCGGGAGCCGCGATGCCGTGCCGCAGCGCCGCACCGCCCGCGAAGAACGAGATGAACGAGGCGGCCTCCCCCGCGGCCAGGGCCACGGCGCCGAACACCGCGGCCTTGGCGGCCAGCAGCAGCCCCCGGCGGGGAATCGCGGTCAGCGTGGCACGGATCAGTCCGGACGAGTACTCGCTGGTCATGGTCAGCACGCCCAGGACGCCGCTCAGCAGCAGGGCGGGCACGATCCCGGCGAGCGCGTTGTTGGTCAGGTCCCCGCCCGCGTTGCGGGTGTTGATCCCCACCGCGACGCCGATCCCGATCGCGCCGGCCATGGTGATGACCAGCGTCCACCAGGTCGAGCGCAGGCTGCGCAGCTTGATCCATTCCATCCGGGCCGCGTGCCGGAACCGGTAGCGCCCGGCCGGAACGCGCGCGGCCAGCGCGGTCATGACGGGCTTCCCTTCGGTGCGTTCACCGGAGGCCACGCCGCCCGGTACTCGGCGCTGGCCCCGGTCAGCTCGAGAAACGCAGCCTCGAGGGAGGACGCTCCGGCCGACATCTGCGCCACCGAGGTGTCGGCGAGCAGCCGCCCCTGGCCGATGACCACCAGGCGCTCGGCCATCAGCGCCACCTCGCCGATCAGGTGGCTGGAGACGAAGACGGTGCGGCCCTCGGCGGCCAGCGAGCTCAGCAGGTCCCGGATCCAGCGGATCCCGGCCGGGTCGAGCCCGTTGACCGGCTCGTCCAGCAGCAGCACCGGCGGGTCGCCCAGCAGAACGGCCGCGAGGCCGAGCCGCTGGGCCATGCCGAGGGAGAACTTCCCGGCCCGCCTGCACCCGGCGCCGGCCAGGCCGACCAGGTCCAGCACCTCATCCACGCGACGCCGGCCAATGCCGTTGCCGGCCGCCAGGGCGGCCAGGTGGTCGCGCGCGCTGCGGCCGGGGTGAAACGCCCGGGCCTCCAGGAGCGCGCCGACCTCGCGCAGCGGCCAGCGCAGGTCGCGGAAGCGTCGGCCGCCGATGCGGGCCTGCCCGGCGTCGGGCCGGTCCAGGCCCAGGATCAGCCGCATCGTCGTGGACTTGCCCGACCCGTTGGCCCCGAGGAACCCGGTCACCACCCCCGGCCGCACGTCGAAGCTGAGCGCATCGACCGCGAGCGTGGGGCCGTAGCGCTTGGTCAGACCACGGACCTCGATCATGTGACCTCCCTTCGGCCCGTGCGTGCCATCTGACGATCACGCTACGAACGGGGCGCGCCCGGCGGGAACGCGGCTAACGCCCGTCTTCGCCTGGGGGAAATCCCCCAGGCATGGCCGGCCCGGTCGCCAGCCTGCCGTCGGTACGCTTTGTCGATGCCGAACGACACCGTCGCCGCGCCATGACCTGGCGACGCCGGGTGCCCGCCGGGCTGGTGGCCCTGGCCGGGCTGGTCTGGGCGGCCGGAGGCGCGTCGGCGGGCGCGGCCGCGGTCTCGCCGGATCCGGCCAGCGCGGCGGCCTGGACCGTGTACCACGGCAGCCCGCAGGGCACCGGGGTGGCGGCGCCGGTGACCGCCGTCGACACCGGCACCCGGGCGTGGACCTCGCCCACCCTCGACGGCGACCTTTACGGCGAGCCCCTGGTTTTCGCCGGGCGCGTCTACGTGGCCACGGAGAACGACACGGTCTACGCCCTGTCGGCCGCCACCGGCGCGGTGGCCTGGTCATCGCATCTGGGCAGCCCCGTGCCTGCCGGGTCGCTGCCCTGCGGTGATATCACGCCGACGGTGGGCATCACCGGCACGCCGGTCATCGACCCGGCCCGCGGCGAGATCTTCGTGGTCGCCGACGAGATGGTGAACGGGAACCCGGCCCACATGCTGGTCGGCCTGGCCACCGCCACCGGCAGGACCGAGATGACCCGGGACGTGGACCCGCCCGGCGCCGATACCGCGGCGCTGCTGCAGCGCACCGGCCTGACCCTCGACGACGGCCGGGTGGTCTTCGGCATGGGCGGGAACTTCGGCGACTGCGCCAGCTACCGGGGCCGGGTGATCGCCGCGCCGGAGGCCGGCGGCAAGCCGAGGATCTTCACGGTCGACGCCGCGGGCAGCCAGTCGCAGGGCGCGGTCTGGATGGGCGGCGCCGCGCCGGTCGTGGACGGCAGCGGCCGCGTCTGGGTCAGCGTCGGGAACGGCTCGGTCGACTCGTCATCCCAGCCGTACGACCACAGCGACTCGGTGCTGGACCTGTCGCCGACCATGCGGCTGTTGCAGTACTTCGCGCCCAGCGACTGGGCCTCGAACAACTCCCAGGACCTGGACATGTCCACGGCGCCGGCGCTGCTGCCCGACGGCCAGGTGATCGGCGCCGGCAAGTCCCGCATCGTCTACCTGCTGGACGGCTCGCACCTGGGCGGCATCGGCGGCCAGCAGGCGAGCCTGGGCTCAGCGTGCAGCGACGATATCGACGGTGGGGTCGCCGTGGCCGGCATGACGGCCTACCTCCCCTGCGTGTCCGGCATCATCGCGGTGCGCGCGGACCAGTCCCCGCCCGCCCTGCACCTGCTGTGGAGTTCCGCAACGGGAGGCGGCCCTCCGATCCGGGCCGCCGGCCTGATCTGGACCATCGGCCAGAACGGCACGCTGTACGGGCTCGGCCCCGCGACCGGGGCGGTGCGCCAGCAGGCGTCCATCGGCGCGGTGGCCAACCACTTCCCCACTCCGGCCGTGGCCGGCGGCCTCATGCTCGCGGCGGCCGCGCGGGACGTGGTCGCGTTCGCCGCGCCCGGCCCGGGAGCGGCGGCGCCCGCCACCCCGACGGCGCCGCCGAGCACGGCACCCGAGCCGAGCCCGTCGGCCAGCCAGGCGCAGCCGCCAGCCTCCAGCGGCGGCCTTCCGGCGGCCATCATCGCGGGCATCGCCGTCGGCGGCCTCATACTGGTCGGTGGGCTGGGCTGGCTGCTGTGGCGGTGGCGGCGGGCCAGCCACAGTTAGCGGAGGTCCCGTGCGCTTCTCCTACGCCGAGTCGATGACCAGCCCGGCCTACTACGCCCCGCTCGCGCGGGCCGCCGAGGAGAACGGCTACGACTCGATGGTCGTGCCCGACTCCATCTGTTATCCCGAGCGCTCCGACAGCGTCTACCCGTTCAACCCCGACGGCACCCGGGAGTTCCTGGAGGACAAGCCGTTCCTGGAGCCGTTCTCGCTCATCCCCGCCCTGGGCGCGGTCACCGAGCGGCTGCGGTTCATCACGTTCGTGCTGAAGCTCCCGGTGCGCAACCCGGTGCTGGTGGCCAAGCAGGCCACATCGACGGCCGTGCTCACCGGCAACCGGCTGGTCCTGGGGGTGGGCAGCAGCCCGTGGCGGGAGGATTACGAGGTGCTCGGCGTGCCGTGGGAGGGCCGGGGGCGGCGCATGGACGAGGAGCTGGCGATCATCCGCGGGCTGTCGGCCGGGGGCTACTTCGCTTTCCATGGGGAAATATTTGACGTGCCGCCGGTCAAGATGGCTCCCGTGCCGAGCGAGCCCGTCCCGATCCTGATCGGCGGCCACGGGGACGCTGCGCTGCGGCGCGCCGCCCGGGCCGCGGACGGCTGGCTGCACGGCGGCGGGGACCCGGCTGACCTGCCCGGCCTGCTCGCCCGGCTGGCCGAGTTCCGCCGCCAGGAGGGCACCACGGACCGTCCATTCGAAGTGCACGCGATCTCCATGGACGCCTATAGCGTGGATGGTGTCCGCCGGCTGGAGGAGCAGGGGGTGACCGACGCGATCGTCGGCTTCCGCTGGCCGTACCAGGTCGGCCCGGACACCGAGCCGCTGGCCGAGAAGATCGCGAAGCTGCGCCGCTTCGCCGACACCGTGATCGCCAAAGTCAAGAGCTGACCAAGGATCCGGCCCCGCTCTGGGACCTAAGCCCGACAGCGCGCAGACTTAAGGCATATACCCGATGCGGGCGGCCCGAGCTTACGGCGAGCCTCAAAGTGTCAGGGGCAAAAGACCCCTCTCCCGCGAGAGGAGGCGACGCGATGACCAAGGCTCTGCGGACGCTCGCTCGGCGAGTCGGCGCGGTCGTCGCCGAGTGCAACGAGGCCCAGAACCGGCTCCTCATGCTCCGGCTCAACCCGGACCGGTACGTGCTCGCGTCGGACCAGGCCCCAGACACTTACCGGGAGTTCTTGTTCCGCACGTCTGGCGTGCTCGTCCACGAGCCCTCCGCCGCGGCCCGTTGCAGAAGGCGGGAAACGCGCTAGGTTCGGTGAACCCTTTCATCCTCCGCATGCCTGCCCCAGGTGCTCTGAGCTTGACCTCAACGGATGAAAGGGTTCACTCCAGCAGCACCGCGCGCAAGCGGGTGACCGCGGTGGTGAACGCGTGCGCGGGCGGGGTCCCGTAGCCGATCACGAGCGCCTCGGGATGGGCGATCCCGGCCGACCGGAAGTTGCCCATCCCGTCCAGCGCCAGGCCGCGTCCGGCCGCCGAGGCCACCACATCGGCCTCGCGCTGGCCCGGCGGCAGGTGCAGGACCGCGTGCAGGCCCGCGGCCACCCCGGTGACCCGGACTCCCGGCCGGACCGGGGCCAGGGCACTGATGAGCCGGTCACGCCGGCGGCGGTAGCGCAGCCGCGAGCGCCGTACGTGGCGGTCGTACCCGCCGGAGGCGATGAGCTCGGCCAGGGTCAGCTCGTCCAGGCCGCTACCGTGCCGGTCGCTGAGCGACTTGGCCGCCACGACGTCCGCCAGCAGCCGGCCCGGCAGCACCAGCCAGGCCAGCCGGACCGCGGGCGACAGCGTCTTGCTGGCCGTACCCGCGTACACGACGTGCTCGGGGGCGAGCGCCTGCACGCAGCCGATCGCGCGGCGGTCGTAGCGGAACTCGCCGTCATAGTCATCCTCGATGACCACGGCCCCGGTCCGGGCCGCCCACCGCACGGCCTGACTGCGGCGCTGCGGGGCTAGGGCCACGCCCAGCGGGAACTGGTGCGACGGGGTCAGCAGCACGGCCCCGGCGCCCGGAACCTGGCCGACCGCGTCGATCACGGCGCCGTGGTCGTCGACCGGGACCGGCCGGGTCGGCAGGCCCTGCGCGGCGATGACGTCGCGGTGGTGCTGGTGCCCGTACGCCTCCACGGCCATGGCGGCAGCGCCGGACGCGGCCAGGACCCGGGTGAGCAGCGCCAGGGCCTGGGTGAACCCCGAGCAGATCACGATCTGGTCCGGCGTCGCCCGTACCCCGCGCGCCCGGGCCAGGTAGGACGCCAGCTCCGCGCGAAGCTCGGGCCGGCCGCGCGGGTCGCCGTAGCCGAACGCCGCCGACGGTGCGCCCGACACCGCGCGGCGGGCCGCCGCCAGCCAGGCGGCGCGCGGGAACTCGCTCAGGTCGGGCAGCCCGGGCCGCAGGTCGTAGCGCGGCGCCGGGTGCTCCCGTCGCGTCACGGCGGGCGGCGCGCCGGGCGGCGTGATGTGTTCGGCGACCTGGGTCCCCGAGCCCTGCCGGGCGGTCAGCCAGCCCTCGGCGACCAGCTGCCCGTAGGCGTCGGCGACCGTGTTGCGCGCGAGGCCCAGGTCGGCGGCCAGTGTGCGGGTGGCCGGCAGCCGCGTCCCGGCGGTCAGCCGGCCGGTCTGCACCGCCTGCCGCAGGGCGGACTCGAGCGCGGCCCGTACCGGCGGCCCGGTCAGTTCCAGGTACAGGTCAAGCCCGCCGGCCGACGGCGTGGCCGCGGCGTCACCCCGGCCCGCGCCGATGCCGGCGCCGGAATTGGCCCAGGAATCTCTCATGTAAATGGACCATACTCCTGGGCCTAATGCTGGCTAGCGTGGAAGTCATGACGACATCGACCTGCACCGCAGACTCCGCCGTCCAGATCCCGGTCCGGCTCGACTTCGACGCGCACGCGCCGGCGTTCGCCAAGGCCATGGGTCACCTGGACCACACCGCCACCAAGGAACTCGACCGGGTTGACTTCGATCCCCGGCTGCGCGAGCTGGTGCGGGTGCACGCCTCCCAGATCAACGGCTGCGCCTACTGCATCGACATGCACACCAAGGACGCCCGCGCGATCGGCGAGACCGAGCAGCGCCTGTACGGACTGGCCGCGTGGCGTGAGACCCCGTACTTCACCGCCCGCGAGCGCGCGGCGCTCGCGTTCACCGAGGCCGTGACGCTGCTCGCCGATACCCATGTCCCGGCCGCCGACTACCAGGCGGTCGCGACCGAGTTCTCGCCGGACGAGATCGCGGCGCTGCTGAGCCTGATCGTCACCATCAACGCCTGGAACGCCATCGCGGTCAGCTCCCGCGCCTGGGTGCCCGGCTCCTACCAGCCCTGACAGAATCGTTTGATGACATCCGACGCGTCAGCATCAAGCGCCACACCCCCCGGCGCGGCCGCCGACCTGGCCGCACGCTTCCTCGCCCTGCACCGCCCCGGCCAGCCGCTGCTGCTGCCGAACCCGTGGGACCTCGGGTCGGCCCGGATCCTGGCCGAGATGGGCTTCGAGGCGCTCGCCACCACCAGCAGCGGCTTCGCGGCCACGCTCGGCCTGCCCGACGGATCGGTCACCCGGGACCAGGCCATCGGGCACGCCGCCGTCATCGCGCGGACGATCGCGCTGCCGGTGTCAGCCGACCTGGAGAACGGGTACGCCGACGACCCGCAGGAAGTGGCGGGCACGGTGACCGCGGCGATCGAGGCCGGGCTGGCGGGCTGCTCGATCGAGGATTCCACCGGGCGAGCCGACGCCCCCATCTACGATGGCCCGCTGGCCGCGGAGCGGGTCGCGGCAGCGGCCGAGGCAGCGCACTCCGGGCCGCGGCGGCTGGTGCTCACCGCGCGCGCGGAGAATCACCTGCACGGCCGCGACGACCTGGCCGACACCATCGCCCGGCTGCAGCGCTACGCCGAGGCCGGCGCTGATGTGCTGTACGCCCCCGGGCTGACCCGGGCGAGCGACATCCGGGAAGTCGTCCGCTCGGTCGGCCGGCCGGTAAACGTCCTCGCGCTGGCCGACGCGCCGCCCGTGGCCGAGCTGGCCGAGCTCGGCGTGGCCCGGATCTCGGTCGGCGGCGCGTTCGCTTTCGCCGCGCTGGGCGCGCTGGCCGACGCGGCCCGGGAGCTGAAGACCGCCGGCACCTACGGCTTCTGGCGCCCCGCCGCGGCCGGGCGGCAGGCCGCCCGCGCCGCGTTCCGCACCTAGCACCTGTTAGCTCGTCCTGACCCGTGCTCAGGAAGGCAGCCGGAACCGGGCGTAGAGCGCCTTGTGGTCGCTGCCGGTCACCCGGTGCGCCGAGACGGCCAGCACCGCGCAGCGCGGGTCGACCAGGACGTGGTCGAAGGCGAGCAGGGCCGGACGGCCGCGGGGCTCCGGCCCCCAGGTCGGGACCAGCCCCCTGCCCAGCTGGCTGGCCGCGTCGACATGGCCCAGGCACAGAAGCCGGCGGAACTGCGCATGATCCAGCGTGGCGTTGAAATCGCCGGCCAGCACGACCGGCGGGTCGCCCGCCGGCGGCAGCGCGGCCAGCTCGCCGCGCCAGCGCGGCGCCGAGGGCAGGTTCCAGGGCGGCATCGGCGGATGCGGGTGCACGCAGACCAGGTGCACGGACCGGCCGGAAGGCAGGTCGAGCCGTGCGGTGGGCTGGGAGGCATAGCTGGGCCCAATGACCAGGCCGTCGCGCAGCGGGTAGCGGGCGTAGATGCCGCTGCCGCGGTAGCGGTACTCCTCGACGTCGAGCATCTCGTTGGGCAGCAGCTCGCCCAGCCCGGCCAGCTTGAGACGGGTCACCGCGTCGCCGGTGAGCTCCTGGAGGAACAGCACGTCAGCACCGGTCCTGCGGGCAAGCCGGACCAGCCCCTCCCCCGCGGCCCGGCCGTACTGCAGGTTGACCGTGAGCACGCTCAGCTCGGGCCCGGTCGCGGCGGGCGGCCGGCGCGGGATCGCCCGGGGGACCACCACCGCGGTCAGCGCCGCCGCCGCCAGCCCGGCCGTGGCCGACGGCCACCGGCCGCGCAGCGCGACGGCGGCTAGCCCTGCTGCGGCGGCGGCCTGCGGGGTGAAGGACAGTAGCGGCACGGCCGCCCGCTCCAGCGGGCGGAAGCGATCGGCGGCCGTCAGGCGGGCCGTCGCCCATCCGGCGATGCAGCTGGCGACGGCCCACTCCAGGCGGGGCGAGGGCATTGCCTCATAGTGGCACGCGCGCAGGAGTAATGGACCCGCTGACCCGCGAGCCGCGGTGCGGACGGCCGACCTCGGTCAGCCCCCTAGCGCTCGTCAGGGGGCCGACGGGACCGGCTTGCTGAACCGAGGCGGAGCTGGAGGCGGCTGTTTGGGCATGTAGCAGGGCGTCAGCTGGACGCCCTGGCCTGACGATTTCAACACCTGGCACTGTGACTGGTTCACCTGCCATGACGGCTGTGCGACGGATGCCTGCCGGGGCAGGCCGATAGCAGCCATGACCATGAGCACGCCCGCGCAGGCGAAGAGGACGTCACGCAGGATCCCGTTCCTCATGCTCCATTAACTACCGGACGCGGCCCGAAGTGCCAGCCCTTTCCGGGTGCTGGCTCCTTCGGGCCGCATCCGGTGCCGTCCAGGACCCCGGGCATGACTACTCGCTGCTGTGGGATCCTCGCCCTGAGACGCTAGGCTCGTTGGCGATGCGAGGGCGAGCCGGGCATGAGTGATCGGCTGATCGGCCGATCGGTGCCAGACGACAGATCCGATAGAGATTCCCGCGGCGGCGGGCCACCGGCCGCACCGCGCGCGCCCCTCGCCGACGACGCGCCGGATGAGGTCGGCCCAGGGCCACGGCCGAGCACCGATGGCCAGGCCGGAACCGCCGCGCAGGCCGCCCGTGAGCCTGCGGCGGCCTCTGAAGCACGAGACGCCTATGAGGTACGGGCCGCCCCGGGAGGACCGGGCGCCGGGGCCGGACCAGACACCCAGGCCGGACCAGAGACCCAGGCCGGACCGGAGGCGCAGGCTGCGGCCGCCGACTCTGGCGGGCGAGCCGGCGCCGAGACGACCGGCGAAGGGGGACGGCCCGGCGCGGACCCGCCAGCCCGGGCCAAGGCTGGCCGGCCCCGCCGGCCGCTCTGGCGCGAGCTGCCGTTGCTGATCGTGGTGGCGCTGGCGATCGCGCTGCTGATCAAGGCCTTCGTGGTGCAGGCCTTCTGGATCCCGTCCGCGTCCATGGAGAACACGCTTGAGATCAACGACAAGATTCTGGTCAACAAGCTCGTCTATCACTTCAGGAGCATCCAGCCCGGCGACATCATCGTCTTCGACGGCGCCGGCTCGTGGGACCCGGCGTCGCCGCCCGGGCGGCCGAGTTCCAATCCGCTGGTCCGGGCCTACGACGCGACGATCGTCTCTCTGCTGCACTCGATCGCTGGCCTGTTCGGGACGGTGCCCGGGCAGACGGACTACATCAAGCGCGTGATCGGCGTCCCGGGCGACCGGGTGGCCTGCTGCAACGCCCAGGGCCTGATCACCGTGAACGGTGTGCCGCTGGACGAGCAGTCCTATCTGTTCCCCGGCGATACGCCCGGCGACGCCCCGGCAGGCTACTCGGGCCACTTCCGCATCACGGTTCCGCCGGGCCGGCTGTGGGTGCTCGGGGACAATCGGGCGATTTCGGCCGACTCCCGACTGCACCAGGACGACTCCGGCCGGGGAACTATCCCGGAGAGCGCGGTCATCGGCCGGGCCTTCATGATCGTCTGGCCGTTGTCCCGCTGGCGGGTTCTCTCGATCCCGTCAACGTTCTTGCAGCCCGGGATCGCCGGCCCGGCGCGGGCCGCCGCCGGCCGGTGGCCCGGGGCCGTGCAGGCCGAACCAGGCGCGCAGTTCCTCCCGCTGGGAGCAGGGCTGGCCGCGGCCGTGCCGCTCACGTGGCTGCAACGTGACCTGCGCCGCGCCCGGCGGCGGCGGGCGGCCGCCCGCAGTCGGCTCAGCGGCCCGCGCTAGGCCAGCCGCCCCGGAGCACGGGCCGCCGGAACCGGCTCGCCATGTCGATCTTGCTACTATCCGCGAGCAGTGCGGTCAGCGACGGAACCGGCCTGCCCGAACGCAGCGCCTCGATGCCTATGTATCGACCTCGCCGCAGCGTGCGCCCAGATACACCGCAGGTATCGCGGGCCACGCCGCAGCAGCCGGAGCCTAGGCTCCGGAGGGTATTCACCCAGTCGACCGCGCCTGGGTCCTCCGCGATGAGGTCGTCCAGGAACACGATCGGCCCTCCGCCCAACGGTGACGCCCGGGCGTGCGCCCGCGCAGCCCCTGGTGGGACGGGACCGCACAGGCACGCGCGGAACCGGCCGCTCGGGCCCGGCTTAGTCTTGGCGCGGGACAGGCCGGGAGCCCGACCGGCGCCCACCGGGATGGCCGGCCATGGGGGTCTGGTCGGCCAGCCTGTCCCGGCAGGCTTGTTGATTCGAATATATATTCGTGTCCTGGCACTAGTCAACACCAGGACTCGAGTGGCCCTTGACCCGGCGGGCCTTCCTTCCCCGCCACGCCGGACCCTCTCCCGCAGGCGCGCGCCCGGCCGCACCGCCGGGAGGCGAACCGGGCGGCCGGCAGCCGGACCGGGCGGACCGGGCGGACCGGGCGGACCGGGCAGTTAAGAGGTGGACCCGCGAACCAGGGGGCCCCAGGCGGACCGGCCGGCCAGGACCTGGACCCGCCAACCAGGCGGCCAGCAGGCGGATGGCGCAGCCGGCGGGACCGGGAGCCACTGGCGGCCAGGCCCACGGATGGGGCCCCGCGCGCCAGGTTAATGATCATCTGGCCGCGGCTGGCGCAAACTATAGCACTCCGCAGCGAACATGTGTTCTAATGAGGAAGGCTTCACAGCGTGTCCGACAGTATGTTCTAATTAACTCCATGTCTCAGGCAAGTCTCTCAGCTAGGGCGCGATCACATGATGCTTTCGCGGACGCCGGGCGTGCGTTCAGCACGGTGCCCGGCCACGGCGCCGGGCCGCCGGCCGACCCCTCCATCCGGTCTGAGGTACCAGTCGGCGCCGTATGGGCCGCCCGGGCTGGCCGCCGATCGCGGCCTGCGCCGGGCCGGAGCTGGCCCGCCGGCCGGCGGCGTGTCGCTGCCAGCTGGTGCCCTGACGGGACCACCACGATCACCCGGCGCCGTATGTGACCGCGGCAGGCGTCTGACCGCCCGCCGCACTCCGAGGCCGAACGTGACCGCCCGCGCACCGTGCTGATCCCAACCTCATCCGCCGCGTGGCAGCGCAGGCAATTCCAGACCAGCCCCGCACACGGATATTCCTGGCTCGCTGCTAGAAGGTGAAATCGTGAAGGCGCAGTCCGAATACTCTGTCCGCCATAACAGCCAGCGTCTCGCTGATCTCAAGAACAAGACCGTGGAACTCGAGCGCGAACTCGATGACGTTCGCACGCTGCTGAGGAGCGAGCTGGACCAGCCAGCCCAGGAAGCCTTCTACTACGGTGAGTCCAGCGCTCCGCATTCACGCACCGAGACGCTCATTAATCTGGGCCGCTATAACTCTTACCGGACGGGCCTTTCGCGCGGCCAGAAGGCCGCCATTGGTACGGTGCTGCTGGCTGGCCTGATCGTCGGGCTCGTCATCATTCTCTCGGGCGGAGGAGCGTCATGGCCGGCCAGTGTCGCCACCGTGCAAAGCGATATCACCAAGGCGTGCCAAAACCCCGACGTGGTATCCGAACCTGATCAGGTCAACTTTGCGTGCGACCCGGCCACCCGCCAGGTGCTGTGGGTGTTCGCGCTGATGACCAGCGGGAACGACCCGAACTTCAACGACACGGCCTCGGGCCGCCTGGGCCTGGAGCCCATCACCCCAGCTCAGGGCGGCCAGGTCGCGTGGTCATTGAACCTGCACCATCCGTACAACCCGTTCAACCCGATCGACAGCCTGCAGGTGGCGGCGCGCGCCATCAACAGCATCATCGGAGGCGCCACCGTCACCGGCGCGGGTGGCACCTCGGTGGTGCAACCCGGCCTGGAGAGCAATTCTGCCAATTGCCTGCGTTACACGGGATCGGGGGCGCTCACCTCACACGCGGGCTTCCCGCCGTTGTGCGCCAAGCCCCTGAGCGGCCTGGCCGGGCAGGGCGCTCTGGTGGCCGACGTCTATCAGCGGTGGATCGTGGGCGCGCCGCCCGGGGCGGCGCAGGACGCCGCGGTGCTGTTCGAGAACTTCAATAACCCAGGTGACCCTCAGGTACAAGCCATTCTGAAGCAACTTCCCGCGGCAAAGCACGCCGCGTGACCGTCGGGGACATTCAGGCAGTTATCTCGGTAATCGCCGGCCCGTTCAAGGAGGAAAGGGGGTGCGCTCGTGATACCTGACACCAAGCCGCGCTGGCAGCAGGTGACCGCGCTGGTCAGCCTGGGCGCGAGCGGCACGATAACCGGATTCTCCTTCGTGCCCAGCGCACCCGCCGACTTGACGGCCCCGGCCAGCATGCCGATCCGCCTGATGGCGCTGGAGCGATCAGCTACCGCCGCGCCGGCCGATGACGCCACGCTGCGCTCGGCCATCGTCAACGTGGCGAACTACTACCTCCGGATGGCCCAGGGCAAGACGCCGGCCGAGATGGAGGCGATCATCTGGCAGCACGACAGCATCGACGGCGTGGACCACGGCGAGTCCTGCGCGGCCTTCGCCAGCCTAACGCTCGAGCTCGCCGCCCAGGTCGTGGGCCAGCGAAGCTGGGTGACCGGCGGCACTACGTACCCGTGGCCGCTGCACAAGTGGGCCGACGTGAGGGTCGACCCGAATCCGGACTCGCCCGACATCATCTCGGTCCTGCAGGATGCGCAGGCGCACGGCCGGTGGCATCCGCTGGGTGATGGCTACACGCCGCAGCCCGGCGACTGGGTGCTGTTCGACGGTCACGTCGAGGTGGTCACGAAGTATTCCGGCGGAGTTCTGTCCACCATTGGCGGCGACTCATTGCCGAACTTTTCGGTCAACGCCCACCAGTACAGCGCTCCGCTCGCCGGGCAAGGGGTGGCGGGCTTCGTGAACAACGGCGACCTCGCGCCGACCGCCAAGGCCTCACCAGGCGGCTCGCAGCCCGCAGCGGTGGCCAGCCCGCAGCCGAGCGGGCCCCCGGCGACGGCCCAGCCCTCGCAGGGCACCTCGCCCATCCCGGGGGCGGCAGCGTCCGGCTCGGCCGCTCCGACCGCGGCTCAGCAGGCCAGCGACGCCGCCATCCCCGGCGTGCCGGCGCCGGCCACGAGCCCGGGCCAGGCTGGCCAGGCTGGGCGCTCCCGCGGGGAAGGACACTGGCACGCCTCGCACGGCGCCAAGCCGACGCAGCCGGCCAGCCCGAGCCCGGCCGTCGCCGCCGATGTGCCCGGCGCGAGCGTCTACGGGCCGCCGTTGTCGCCGCAGCCCGCAACGGCGGGCGGCACGGCCATCCCCGGCCTGGCCGGCGCGGCCAAGCACGGGCGCAGCCCCGCCACCCCGTACCGTAGGCACCGCCCGCCGCCCAGCACCACCCCTGTGTCGGCCACCAGCGCTCACCAGGCCTTCATCAACGCCGTCGCGCCCGGGGCCCTGGCCACGCAGCGCCGGTACGGAGTGCCTGCCGCGGTGACCATCGCTCAGGCCATCGATGAATCCGGCTGGGGGCAAAGCATGCTAGCCGTCAACGATCACAATCTGTTCGGCATCAAGGGCACCGGCCCCGCCGGCAGCGACGTGCAGCCCACCGAGGAGTACGAGAACGGCCAGTGGGTGACCACCAACGCGCCGTTCCGCGTGTACCGCAACGTCGCCGAGAGCATCGAGGACCACGGTGAGCTGCTCGCGACCAGCGGCTACTACACGCAGGCCATGGCCGACCGCCACAATCCGGACACATTCGCGAACGCCCTTACCGGCGTCTACGCCACGAACCCCGAGTACGGGGCGGACCTGGTGAATCTCATGCAGCAGTACAACCTGTACCGCTACGACGCGGCGGGATCCACCGCCACGGCGACGCCGACCCGGCCGACGCCGGCCAAGAGCGCTACCCCGCGCCCGCGCCGCACCGCGCCCACGCCGGGGCCCAGCATCGCGCCGTCCGGGTCCTCGCCGAGCACGCCGCAGCCGTCGGCCCCCGCACCGGCGCCTTCCCCGAGCGCCTCGGTGCCGACCTCCGGCTCGCCCCAGCCGTCTCCGAGTGGGTCCTGGCCGACGCCCGCGCCGACAGCAACCGCGCCGTCGCCGCCCGGCGCCGCATCCGCTCCTGTCGCTGCGGACCCGTCACCGGCCGCGGCCCAGCCGTGGCCAGTGATACCGGGCGTGACGGTGACCGCGCCCGGGCCATCGCCGACGGCGGCGGTACCGTCGCCCGCCGGCCGCAAGGCCCCGGCCGCGGCCCGGCGGCCGACGGCCGGGACCCGGCGCACCTCGCCCGCCGCGGGGCGGACCTCGCCGCCTACCGCGGAGCCCACGCCCGGCGCCATGCCGGATCCGACCACCCAGTCGTTCTCGTATCAGCACCTGTCCGCAGGGATGCCGCCGATCGAGACGACGTCGGTCTGGCGGCCGACGACCCCGGCCGCACGCAGCGCGCCCAGGACGGCGGCGCGGAAGTCGCGGCCTGCGCAGGTCCCGTACCAGGTGCACCTGCCGCCGTCGGTCATGAAGGCGTACTTCGCGTCGGCCAAGGTACCGCTGACCCGCTCCGAACTGCTGTACCGCGACGTGGCCGCGCAGGCCGGCGTCCCCTGGCAACTGCTGGCGGCCTGCGACTGGATGCAATGCGATGCCCGGGCGCGCTACTCGCCGGTCTTCGGGGAGAAGCTCGGCATGGTCAATGCCGACGGGACGGCCTACCGGACGAAGTCGGCGGCCCTGGAGCAGTGCGCCTACGACCTGATTGACCTGGCCGACTCGGTGTACGGGGTAGACCTGACGGCACGGCGTCTGCTGTCCGTCACCGAGCTGGCCGGCGTGTTCGCGGCCTTCCGGTGGGGCGGGCTTCTCCGGCAGCACCACACCTCGCCGATGGAGTTCCCCTACTCCGTGGCGGGCCTCACGGTCCAGCACCTCGGCATGCGCTGGCCCAACATCGATGAGCCGCACACGCCAGACAGGCCGGGGGCCCGGTTCCGCAAGCCGTTCGGCGCCGTGCCGGTCGTGCTCAGCTTGCATTACCCGGCCATGGCCTGAGCAGCCAGCGATCCAGAAAGAAGGCGAACCCGTGGTACGTCTGCTGTTCCTGCTGGTGAGCATGCTCACCGTGAACCGGTCGCGCCAGCGCGAGCTGGCCTGGGATCACCCGACCGGCCGGTACCGCGGCGCAGGCGTCGGCCGGCCCGCCGGCCCCGGCGGCGTCATCGACCCGGACCTTTGGCCCGGTCACGACGACATCCCGGGCCACTCCGGACTGCCTGCCTCATGGCCGGGCGATGACGGCGACACGATTCCCGAGCGCCCGGTCGGCGAGCCGCGCCGCGGCCGCCCGCGCCGACGCCGCATCCCTCGCTGGCTGAAGTGGGCCGCCGTGGCGGTAGCCGCGGGCCTGATCTTCCGCCGCGCCGTCGCGTACCTGGTACTCGTCGCGCTGTCGGCAACGCTGCACCTGGTGGGCGTGAACGTCCATCTGCCGCACATCAAGTTCGCCTGGCCGTGGCAGAGCATCGTCTCGGGCAGCGTCACCAACACCGACCTGGGCCCGTGGGTGCTGCAGCGCATCGAGGGCATCTCCCGTCCGGCTCTGGGCCGGGCGAGCTTTACCTTCCTGTTCACGCACAAGGTCTCCAAGAACATCGGCCCGTGGCCGTGCTGGTACTCCAGTACGTTCTACGCCCTCGGTTACGCGTCGGCCACGGTCGACCTCAACCCTGGTCCCGTGTGGTGGGCGCCGGCGTCGGGTCACTACCGGCTGCAGGTGCTTAGCCGCCCGCTGGACGGTAAGCCCGGCCATGTGGCGGTGACCATGGTCCTCCCGCCGCCGCAGCTTCCGCAGTCGGTCCATGACGTGACGATCGACAATATCCCGTCCCGGCCGGTCGCGACCCAGCACAGCTGGACCTATCCCGGATTCGGCTGCGGCGTGCTGCTGCGGCCGCAGTTTGCCGAGTCGGTGCTCTACGCCCAGGCCCAGCAGATCGCCTTCTACCGGTCGACGCACGTCCAGCAGATCACCCGGCCGCTCATCAGCGCCGCGGAGAGCCAAGCCACGCTGACCGTCCGGGACAACTTCGTCCAGCCGACGGTGAATGCGTTCGGCTACCTGCTCGACCGGTTCACCATCCGGTGGGCCGCCGCGCCCTGAACCAGCCGGGGCCGGCTGGCTCCGGGCGGCCCGCGTGGCGCTGACCGGGCATCCTTGACCTCCATGCGGCCGTGCACGATGATGCCGTGCGGAAAAGGATGCATACGTCATGAACCTGCGCATCGCGGTCGTGGGCGGCGGGATCGGGGGTCTGGCCACGGCCGGCTTCCTGCACCGCGCCGGCCTGGAGGTGACGGTCTACGAGCAGGCCGTCATGCTCACCGAGGTCGGCGCGGGCCTGGTGGTACCGCCGAATGCCGCGCGGCTGCTGCGCAGCCTGGGCGTCATCGACCGGTTCCGGGAGGTGGCCGTCCCGCTGGAGGTTGGCTGGGAGTTCCGCCGCTGGCAGGACGGCAGAGTGCTGTTCTCCCAGCGGCTCGGGGCCGACTGCGAGCGGCTGTACGGCGAGCACACTTACACCGCGCACCGGGCCGACCTGCTGGCGGTCCTCGGCGCCGCGGTACCGCAGCCGAGCCTTCGGCTGGGTGCGCGCTGCGTCACGGTCCGGCGCCGGCCGGATCACGTGGAGCTGGCGTTCGCCGACGGCTCAGCCGCCGCGGCCGACGTGGTGATCGGCGCCGACGGCCTGCACTCGGTGGTGCGCGACGCCGTGCTGACGACCGGCCCGCCGAGGTTCTCCGGGACCTGCGCCTACCGCTGCCTGGTGCCGGCGGAGCTGGCCCCGGCGTTCGCGTTGCGGCCGGTGCAGACGCTGTGGCTCGGGCCGGGGCGCCATCTCGTGCACTACCCGATATCGGCCGGCCGCTACGTGAACCTGGTCGCGCTCACGCCCGCGGACGACTATCACGTGGAGTCGTGGACCGCCGAGGGCCGCATAGAGGACCTGCGGGCCGAGTTCGCGGGCTGGGCGCCGCAGCTCACCGGCCTGCTGCAGGCGGCCAAGCGCACCGGCCGGTGGGCACTGCTGGACCGGGACCCGTTCGCCCGCTGGACGAACGGGCCGATCGCGGTGGCCGGGGACGCCGCCCACCCGATGTTCCCGTTCCTCGCCCAGGGCGCCGCGCAGGCCATCGAGGACGCGGCGGTCCTGGCTGGCTGCCTGGCTGAGGAGCAGGCCGATCCCGCGGCCGCGCTGAGCCGCTACGAGGCCATCCGCAAGCCCCGGACCACCCGGGTCCAGAGGATCAGCCACGAGCGGCAGCACATCAACCACCTGCCCGACGGCCCGGCCCAGCAGGCCCGGGACGCCGCCTTCGCCGGCGAGGACCCGCTGGCGCACAACGGGTGGATCTACGGACACGACGCCGGACAGCCGTTCGCCGGCCGCACGCGATAGTCCCGGTGAACCTTTTTCATCCGGCGGCCTCGGCTGAGAGTGAACTCTTTTCATCCGTTGATGTCAGGCACTGAGACGTGGGGGGCGTGATGAGGATGAAACGGCTGATTGGTTAAGGCTGGACGACGACCTTGACCGGATCGCCGGCGCGGTCTCGCACGGCCCGCAGCGCCGTGGCGATCTCCGCCAGCGGGAAGCGGTGGGTCACCATCTCGGCCCCGCGCAGCCTGCCCTGCGCGGCCAGGGCGACGGCTCGCTTGACGTTGTTGCCGCCCTCCCCGCGGGAGGTGTGGATGCTGATGTCGCTGCGGACGATCGCGCTGAGGTCGAGGGTGACCGGGCCTGGGTAGAACGCGACGATGACGATCTTGCCGCCGCGCTTGGTGACCTCGGCGCACTGCTGCGGGGCCTGGACGGCGCCGGAGCACTCGATGGTCATGTCGGCGCCGGCCCCCGCGGTGAGGCCGAGGATGGCGGACACCGGATCGGCCTGGTTGACGTTGATCACGTGGTCGGCGCCCAGGCGGCGCCCGAGCTTCCAGGCGGGACGGGCGGGTGCCGACCAGGATGACCTGCCCGGCGCCGAGCGCCTTGCAGGCCTGCACGGTCATGAGCCCGACGGGCCCCGGCCCGAACACCACGACGTCCTGCCCGGCGACGTAGCCGCCGGCCACGTCGAGGCCGTACAGGCCGGTGCCTGCGGTGGTGATGAGCACGCCGTCTTCGAAGGACAGCGAGGGCGGCAGGGCGTACAGCGAGCCGACGTCATGGACGGCGTACTCGGCGAAGCCGCCGTCCGCCGTCATCCCCGTGGCGCGGTGGCCCTTGGCCCGGTTGCCGTAGTTGAGGCACGCCGTGTACTTGCCGACCAGGCAGTTGTCGCACCGGCCGCAGCCGCTGTGCGCCTCGATGCACACCCGGTCGCCGACGGCGAACTCGTCCACCTGGCTGCCGAGCGCCGCCACCGTCCCGGTCCACTCGTGGCCGGGCGTGTAGTCCCCGAACGGCGGCGTCTGCGGGAAGTGACCATCGAAGATCTTCAGGTCGGTCCCGCACATCCCGCACATCGCCACCTTGACGAGCACCTCGTCCGGTCCCGGCTGCGGCACGCGGCGGTCGACCACCCGGATGTCGCCGGGGCCGAACAGCACCGCGGCGCGCATGATCTCCGGTATCTGGGGCGGGGAGGCTAAGCCGGCCGCGGCGGCGGACTGGTCGGTCACGAGGAAACTCCCTGTAGTTCGTGGTGCGGTGCCCCTTTGAGGGCATCGAGGAAGCTCGCGGCCCAGTGGGCCACGTCATGTTCGTACACCCGCCTGCGCATCGAGCGCATCCGGCGCCGCACGTCGGCGGGAGGGTCCGTCACCGCGCGCATTATGGTGTCCTTGAGTCCCTCGATGTCGTGCGGGTTGACCAGGAAGGCGCCGATCAACTCGTCGGCCGCGCCGGTGAACTCGCTGAGCACGAGGGTGCCGGTGTCGTCGTTCCGGCACGCGACGTACTCCTTGGCCACCAGGTTCATCCCGTCGCGCAGCGCGGTTACCAGCATGACGTCGGCCACCAGGTAGAGCGCGGCCATCTCCTCCCGCGGGTAGGACTGGTGCAGGTAGAGCACCGGGGTGCTGCCCAGCTCGCCGTGCTCGCCGTTGATCCGGCCGACCGTGACCTCCACCTCGTCGCGCAGCAGGCGGTACTGCTCGATGCGCTCCCGGCTGGGGCTGGCCACCTGGATGAGCACCGTTCCCGGCGACTGCAGCCGGCCCTCGTCGAGCAGCTCGCTATAGGCGTCGAGGCGGTGCCGTATGCCCTTGGTGTAGTCGAGCCGGTCGACGCCCAGCAGGACGGCGTCGGGCTTGCCGAGCGCCTCCCGGATCTCCCGCGCCCGGGCCCGGACGTCGTCACGGCTGGCCAGCTGGCCGAACGCCGCGGCGTCGATGGAGACCGGGAACGCGGCGGCGCGGACCTCCCGGACCCCGGCCGGGTCCGGGACCCTGATCAGCGATCCCCTGGTCGTCAGCCTGGCGGCCCGGCGGCAGGCCCGCAGGAAGTTCGTGGTGTCGCTCTGCCGCTGGAACCCGAGCAGGTCCGAGCCGAGCAGGCCCTCGACGATCTGGCGGCGCCACGGGAGCTGGGCGAAGATCTCGTAACCGGGGAAGGGGATGTGATTGAAGAAGCCGATGAGCACGTCGCCGCGCATCGCGCGCAGCATCCCGGGGACCAGCTGCAGCTGATAGTCGTTCACCCACACCGTGGCGCCCGCGGCGGCCTGCTCGGCCGCGGCCTGGGCGAAGCGCCGGTTGACCGTGACGTAGGACTCCCACCATGGGCGGTGGAACACCGGCGGCACGATCACGTCGTGATACAGCGGCCACAGCGTGGCGTTGCAGAACCCCTCGTAGAAGTCGGCCACCTCGTCCTCGGACAGGCCCACGCCGACCAGGGGCATGCCGTCGGCCTCGAACGGCCCCAGCGCCGGGCCTGCCGAGCCGGGCCACCCGATCCACACCCCGTTCGCGGCGCGCATGACCGGCTCGAGCGCGGTGACCAGCCCGCCGGGACTGCGCCGCCACTCGGGCTTGCCGTCCGGATCGTCCGGATCGTCGACCCGGTCTACGGGCAGCCGGCTGGCCACCACCACGAATTCGTAGTCACCGGCCAGCTCGTCCGGATCGCCGGCGCCGACTGGCTCCTTCGTGATCGCGGACACTGAACAACCCTATCGGCTGCCACCGCGTCGCCGGGGGACGGGCGGGCCGCGCGGGGGACGGGGCGGGCCCGTCCCCCGCGCTGGCCCATGTCCTCAGGAGGATTCGGTGATCAGCGCCGCCATCTTCGGGGTTCCGATCCCGGTGGCCAGGTCGTACCCGGGGGTGGCGCGAAAGAGCACGCAGCCATCGGCCTTTACCTGAGCTGAACCGCGACGCCAGACCGGGAAGATATACCTGGCTAAGCCTGATTCAGGCAGATCTGTAGGTCAAGAAGCCAAAATAGACGCTAAATCGCAATTGTTTCGCACCCGCGCAGCGGGGCGGTACCGCCAGAATCAGTCGGATGACGGAAGCGCGGGCGGGGTGCCGCAGGCAAACCTCGAGAAGTACCGGTCAGCTCACCGCGTGAAGCCCGGAGGAGATGTCATGACGAACCCGGCCGAGATGGAGACGAGCGAGCGGTACCTGGCCATAGCCCGGCGGTGGTTCACGGAGGGATGGACCGGGAACCTCGCGATGGCCGGCCACATCTTCAGCGAGCAACTGCGGACCAACGGCGTCCATGTCGGCGTGGCCGGACCGGTCGCCAGGATCCGCGACCGGCTGACCGGTTTTCCTGATCTCGCCACGCGCATCGAGGACATGTTCGTCTCGGGAGACAAGCTCGCCGTGACTCTCATGTGGCGCGGAACGCATAGCGGCCGGTATGGCGGCGTGCCAGCGACCGGCCAGCCTGTCGAGGTGCGCGACTCGGCGATCTGGCACTTCCGGGACAGCAAGGTCACCGAGATCTTCACGCTTCAGGACCAGTTCGCGATGCTGAAGCAGATCGGGTATCTCCCGGATAGTGTCCGCGCCACGTGACAAGCGACGCGGGTTATAGCGGAAGAAGGAACATCATGGATCTCGGCCTGAGCGGGCGAACCGCGATCGTCACCGGCGCCAGCCGGGGAATCGGGCTGGCCGTCGTGCGCGGGCTGGCCGCCGAGGGCGTCCATGTCACCGCCGGCGCACGGAAGTCCTCCGCTGAGCTTGACCAGCTGGCGGGAACCGGCGCGGTGCGGGTGGTGCAGGCAGACCTGGCCGAACCCGGCGGCCCGGCCACGTTGGTTGCGGCGGCAGGTGACCAGATCGACATCCTGGTCAACAACGTCGGTGCCGCTCCCGCGAGGACGGGCGGGTTCGGCGAGATCACCGACGAGGACTGGCTGGCTTCGCTCACCCTCAACCTGATGGTGGCGGTGCGCACCACCCGCGCCGCATTGCCCGTTATGGTCGCCGCCGGGAAGGGGGCGATCGTGAACATCAGCTCGGCCAACGCGTTCCTGCCCGACCCGGCCGTAATGGACTACAGCGCGGCCAAGGCCGCACTGGCGAATTTCTCCAAGTCCCTATCCAAGGAGGCCGGCCCGCACGGCATCCGGGTCAACACGATAAGCCCGGGCCCGGTCGCCACCGACCTGTGGCTCGGCGACCACGGCGTCGCCGCGACGGTCAGCCGCGCGACCGGCGCCAAGGCCCGGGACGTCCAGAGCCAGGCCGCCCAGCAGACCGTGACCGGCCGGTTCAGCCGCCCGGAGGAGATCGCCGACCTGGTGCTCATCCTGGCCAGCGACCGTACCGCCAACGTCACCGGCGCCGACATCACGATCGACGGCGGCCTCATCCCCACCTGGTAGCCCAGGAGAACAGTCAACTGACTCAAGCGAAACCCGGCCAGGACCTCGCGGCAGCGGCCATCGCCATCGACGCAGCCCAGATCAAGGGCGTGCTGCCGCTGCCGCTTTCGTCGCTGCGGTCCACCCTGCCGGTGTTCCGCAATCCCGGGCTGACCGCAGCTACGTCGGCGGGCCTTGGGCAGCGGCGTCGAGGGCACCGGCGAGCTGGCTGCGCGACGTGACCCCCAGCTTCGGGAACAGCCGGTACAAGTGCGATCCCACCGTCCGAGGTGAGAGGTAGAGCTGCTGGCCAATTTCGCGGTTCGTCAGGCCCGTCGCCGCCATCTGGGCTATCTGAAGCTCCTGAGTCGACAGCTGATCATGCGCAACCGGGGCTCGCGCCCGGCTCTGCTCGCCCGCCGCCCGCAATTCCTGACGCGCGCGTTCCCCCCAGGGAACGCATCCCAGGGCGTCGAACACCTGCCGCGCCGCCCGCAGCGGCGCGCGCGACTCGGTGACGCGCCGGTGACGGCGAAGCCAGGCCCCGTAGGCGAGCTGCAACCGCGCACGGTCGAACGGATGGTGCCCCAGATCGCTGCGCAACGCCACGCCGTACCGCTGCTCGGCCCGGTCGTCCGGGGCCAGAACGGCACGGGCGTACCCCAGGCCGCCGTGCAGCGTCGGCGAGGGCGTGCGCTGCGCGAGCGCTTCCAGTTCCTCGAGGATCGGAGCCGCGACATGGCGCTGTCCGCTGTGCGCCGCCGCATCCGCAAGGTAGGTAACCGACATGAAGCGGGCCGCCTCGTGAAACGCCGGGTCGTTCCGGCCGAAGGCCCGGGTGAGGTGCTCCAAAGCACCCGCAGGGCGCCCGGCGCCCAGCCAGGTCACACCGCGCGCGAATGCGATCATGCAGAGGAGATCGTTCAAGCCTTGAACTATCGCCGTCTTCTCGGCCTCGGCCACGAGCCGTTCCGCGGCCTCTGCCTCGCCCCGCAGGCCGTGAAGGGTGGCCCGCGCGATCAGCGAGCCCGTCTGCCACCAGGACTGCCCGGCCTCCTCGGCGAGCCGGCCCGACTCGTCGACCAGCATCTCAGCCGAAGCCCAGCGGCCCTGGGCGATCGCCACCCACCCCCGCATCACCAGCACCTGGGCGAGGACACCTAGCCGGCCCTGGACCCGCAGCTGCGCCGTCGCGTCCCCCAAGAACCTGGTCGCGACATCATGATCGCCGATCGCGCGTGCCGCCATGCCCGCCAGGTACGCCTCGTCAGCGCTCAGCTCATCCGCCGATGCTTCGATCGCCGCCAGGCGCTCCGACACCACCGAACCCCAGCGGACGGGTCCGGCCATCGCCAAGATCACAACGCGGCGTGGGTGCGTCTGCGGCACCGGCAGCCGCTCGACCGCGGCCGCGACGCGTCCCCGGAACCGCTCGCCGAGGTCGCAGCGCCAGCATCGGACCGCGGCGCCGAAGAGGAGGTGAAGGGCGAGGTCGCTGTTCCCGGCCTCGGCGGCCACCTCGGCTGCGTCGACAAGTGACTGCGCCTGGCCCTGGTCGCCGGGAACAGAATCCGCGAACGTGCTGCGCAGCCACGTCAACCGCGCGCGTTGCTCACCGTCCGGATTCAGCTGCTCGGCCTCGCGTACCAGCCGCCGCAGCAGATCCGGATCGCCCGTCTCGAACACCAGCTCGCCTGCCCTGAGCAGCCGCGAGCATCGCCGCGAAGAATCCGCGCTCAGGACGGCCGCGCGTCTGGCGGCGGCAACGGCCACCCCGATCGCACCACGACGAGCCAGCCGAACCGACAGCAACTCGACTTCGCGGGCAACGGGCTCATCAGGCCCGACCGTGGACGCGGCCACGTGCCACAGGCGCCGGTCCGGCTCGTCGGTCAGCATCGCCGCCAGCGCGGCGTGCACTCGGCGCCGGCGCCCGGCGCCCGCGGACTGGTAGATCGCCGAGCGAACCAGCGGGTGGCGAAAGACGATCGATCCGCCGACAATGCTCGCCAGGCCAGCTCCCTCCGCTGGAGCCCAGGCGTCAAGCGGAACTTCAGCCCCCCGGAGCAAGGAGGCGGCGGCCAGCAACTCGGCAGCCGAGGCCCGTTCGTCCGCGGCCGCCACGAGCAACAGGTCGCGCGTTCGGGCCGGCAGTCCGGACACCTGCCGGGCGAAGGCACGTTCGAGCCTGGACGTCAGCGACACCGGGCCCGGCGAAACCCCGTCGATCCGGGCGTCGTCGCGCCGCAGCGCATCCGGGAGCTCCAGCAACGCGAGCGGGTTGCCGGCCGCGACCCCCAGAACTCGCCGCCGCAGGCCCGGCGTGAGGTCTGCCGCCGACGCGTCCAACAGCTCGCCGGCGGCCTCGTCGCCCAGGCCGCCGAGGCGCAGCTCCGGCAGCCCCGCGCCGTCGAGCGCGCTAGCGACGCCGGTCCGCAACGCGAACAACACCGCGATCGGCTCGGCGTCCACGCGACGGGCAACGAACGCAAGAACGCTCGCCGTCGGCGGGTCAAGCCATTGCGCCTCATCGACGACCAGCAGCAAAGGCCCACGCTCCGCCGCGCACGCCAGCAGGTTCAGCGCCGCAAGCGCGATCATGAACGGGTCCGGGGCCGGGATATCAAGCGTCCCGAACGCGGCCGACAGCGCGTCACGCTGCGGTCCGGGCAAGCGGTCCAGCCATGTCAGCACCGGACGCAGCAGCTGATGCAGCCCTGCGAACGCCAGGCCGGTCTCTGAGGGCGCCCCGGCCGTGAGCAATACCGAGACTCCGTTGGAGCTCGCCGCGGCCGAGGCCGCCGCCAGCAGTGCGGTCTTTCCGATGCCAGGATCGCCGCGCACGACCAGCGCCCCGCCTCGCTCGGGAATCCGGGCGGCGAGCTGACCGAGCATCGCGATCTCGGCCTCGCGGCCGAACAGCGGCGACCCAGGCGAACCGGGCTGCCGTCGCTCAGGTCCCACGGAAATGCCCGGCCCAGAGCTGCTCGATCGCCATCACGACCACTCTAGGGCGTCGCTGGCTCCATCATCCTGCAGCATCATCCTGCAGCCCGCCAGCGTCAGTCACCTGACGGAAGCCGTCGCCTGTCCCCAGTGCCTACGGTGACCGCATGACAGATCCGATAACGCTCGCCGACCATGCCGGAATCCGGCTCACGCACGGCAAGCCCACGGTCAACGGCGTGGAGATCCACTACGCGATCGGCGGAGCCGGCGAGCCGGTGTTCTTGCTGCACGGCGTGCCGAAGACCATGTCCTACTGGCGCCACGTCGTGCCGCTGCTGACTCCGCACTACACCGTCGTGGCGGTCGACAACCGGGGCTTCGGCGGCTCCCAGCGCCCCCTGACCGGCTACGACACCGCCACGATGGCGGGCGACATCGCCGGGCTGGCGACCCACCTGGGCTTCGACCGGTTCCGCGTCGCCGGCGAGGACTGGGGCGCGGCCATCGCCTACGCCGTCGCCGCCTTCCACCGTCCCCGGGTGCAGCAACTGGTGTTCCAGGAGACGCTGCTGCCAGGATGGCCGGCCGGCGAACGCGATCCGTCGCTCGCCCCCGATGACGGCCGCACCGGCTGGCACTTCAGCTTCTTCAGCGTGCCGAACCTGCCCGAGCTGCTGCTGACCGGGCGCGAGCGGCCGTTCTGGACCTACTTCGCCCGGCGCCAGATGTGGGATCCCAGCGCCCTCACCGAAGGCGACATCGACGAGATGGTGCGCTCGATCGAGCAGCCCGGCGGGACCAGGGCCATCCTGGAGATCTACCGCGCCCGCCAGGTCGACGCCGAGCAGAACCGCCCGCATTACGCCGACCCGATCAGCTGCCCGGTTCTGGCCGTCGGCGCTCGGGCTTATCTCGGAGACGAGGTATTCAGGCAGCTGGCCCAGGTGGCTTCCGATGTCCGCGGCGCCATCATCACCGAGTCCGGTCACAACATCGCGCTGGAGAACCCGGCCGACCTGGCGCAGGCCTACCTCGACTTCTTCGCCGGGCATCGGCAGCACCAGTAAAGAATTCGTGCTCCGGACGGTACGGCTTCATGATGGCTGGGTGGAGCAGCTCAGCACCGCCGCGCTGGAAGCCGGCCTGGGTCATGTCCGGGATTCGCCGCCCGACGGCGGCACGGTCGAGCTGATCGTGTGCCGGCCATCCGTCGACGAGCGCGCGGTCCTGGCCGAGGGCTGGCTGGGCGTGGACGCCGGCCTGGCCGGCGACACCTGGCGGGCGCGGGGCAGCACGCGGACCGCGGACGGGTCCGCGCTCCTGGATCAGCAGCTGACCGTGATGAACTCCCGCGCGGCCCTGCTGGTGGCCCAGGACCCGGACCGGCGCATGCTGGCCGGTGATCAGCTCTACCTGGACCTGGACATCAGCGTGGCCAACCTGCCGCCCGGCACCCGGCTCGCCGTGGGCTCGGCGGTCATCGAGGTCACCGCCCAGCCGCACCTGGGCTGCGTCAAGTTCTCCGCCCGGTTCGGCCGGGAAGCCTGGCGGTTCGTCAACTCCCGGACCGGCCGCGCGCTGCGGCTGCGCGGCCTGAACGCCCGGATCGTGGTCTCCGGGACCGTCCGGACTCACGACGTGGTCCGCAAGCTGCCGGCCGATCGGCCGGCCGGAGCGGCGCGCTTGCGCGCCGCCGCCCGGGACTGACCGGCCGGCGAGGCGGGGGCGGGCGAGGCGGCCCGTTACGGAATATGTGAGCGGCTGGCCGCTACGGCGTCCGGTTGCCGTCGATCTGGTCGAAGTCGCCGACGCCATTGTTGCTGCCGCCGCCGCCCGACCACTGCCACATCAGCGCGTACTTGCTGCCACTGGTCACCCCGCCGAAGAAGCGCGCGCAGGTCGTGGTCCCCGTCAGGCACCACCCCACGGGCGGGCGGGCCAGGCTGCTGGTGAACGGCTCGTAGGTCCACTCGTAGGTGTTCGGGATGGACGCGGCCGAGCCGGTGCCGAAGATCGAGGCCCAGATGTCCGGGGCCGAGTACACGCCGACCTTGTACGAGGAATGCGCGGTCACGTAGGCGGCGAACCCGTTGAAGTCGGCCCGGTCGACGCCCGCCGCGATGCCGGTGGACTTGACCACGGTGCTGCACGGCGCCGTGAACACGTGATTCCAGCCGTTGTCGAACGCCGGGGTGTAGTTGGACGGCCCTCCCGGAATCTCGATGTCCGCCCATATCACCGGGTAGGTCACGCGCAGCTTCGCGGCGTCGGCCAGGGCCCGTCCCGCCTGCACCTGGCCCCAGGCGTACGCCTCCGCGGTCGTCCCGTTGTAGTGCGGGTCGACCCCGGGGCCGCCCATGAAGTAATACACGCCGGTGCCGACGCCGAGGTGATAGGTGGTGAAGTTGGTGTTGGCCTGCGCGGCGTTGGCGGCGGACCAGACGACGATCTTGTGGCACCCCTCCAGGTTGGCCCAGTTGCCGGTCATGCCGATGTACCCGCCGTAGGAACCGCCGATCACCGGCATCCCGTACGGCGCGGACCCGGGGACCGTGACGGTGCGGCTGTCGGTCCCGTACCAGAAGCCCGCCGGCCTGTCCCCGGCCCAGGCCCAGGGCGCGCCCAGCGCGGCCGCGGCCGCCGTGATCAGCACCGCGCCGAGGGCAGCCACCGAAGCCAGGCGTCCCGTTCTCCGCCCGGCCCGCAGCGGCCAGCTCAGATCCTGCCCCGCCATCCGTCACCGCCTTGTCCGCTGGCGCCCGCGGCGCGGTCGGCCGCCGGCCTTGCCGCTTCCATGGTTATGCCGTTTCCCCGGCTTTTCAAAGCCAAAGAGCTCGTGTCCGGGTGCCGGATGTCCGGTCAGGTGGCGGCGGCCGATCCCGGTGACGGAGCAGGCACGGACGGGAGGGCGGTCGCCACGACGTCCCGGCCCGCGGTGACGGCGTTCTCCGCGTCGCGACCCTGGGGCGGTGGCGGCAGGATGCGGGTGGCCTCGACCGGGGGCAAGGCGGGAGCGTTCCAGGTCCCGGCCGGCGGCACCTGCCGGGGCGGCTGCGCCCCGGCCCGGTGGGGCGGGATGAGCATCCACGCGAACGACGCGATCAGCGCCACCAGGAACGCGCAATAGATCCAGAACGCCGAGGTGAGCCCGGAACTGATCGTCAGCCCGCTGGCCGCGGCCTGCGCCGGGGAGAACCCGAACTGCGCCGGTGACGCGGCCTCGCCGACCTGCACCAGCGCCGAGATCGCCTGCGCCGCCATCGGGATGATGGCCCCGGCCAGCAGCGCCGCCCCCAGGCGGGCGGGGCGCCACAGGGCGGCCGCGGCCACGACCGCGACGAGCGCGACCATCACGGCGACGTCCCCGGCGATCACCGGAGCCGGGTTGGCGAAGGCGTTGCCCGCGGTCACGGTCTGCGTCGCGCCGGAGGCCACGCGGAGCGTGAAGCTGTCCCACGCGGGCGCGAACGCGGCCGCCGTGCCCAGCGCGGCGAGCATCAGCATCACCACCGGGCCCATGTCGTCGCTGTGCGGCCGGCCCAGGCGGCCGGGCGGCCGGACCCGGAAGGCCACCACCGAGCCGACCGCGCAGGCGAGCCAGCCGACCAGCCCGAGCACCAGGCCCGGCCCGGCCAGGTGCGCTCCCCCGGCGATCACCTCGCCGGCGTCGGCGAGGAAGAAACCGAACGTGACCGCGCTCGTCCCCACGCCCAGCAGCGCCCCGGCCCGCTGGCGGACGCCGCCGAGCAGGATGAGGACGGCGCTCGCGCCCCAGGCGGCCAGGTAGATCAGGTGCGGCACGAGCTGGGCCGGCTGGCTGGCGAGGCTGGCCCCGGCCAGGTAACTCGGGAAGAGCCCGGCGATCCCGCAGACGACGCCGGCGGCGAGCAGCGCGGCCGCGGCCACGGTGCCGGCGGTCTGACCCGACGGCGACCCGGCCGGGGACGGTCCGGCGGGGAGCGGCCCGGTGCGGAGGCTGACCGGCACGATCGTGCCGGGCGTCTCGATCGCGGTGAACCGGGACCACGCGCCGGACCACCCGTCGGGGGTTTCTGGCCACCACTCCAACGGCTGCGACTGCGGCGCGGCCACAGCCCAGATCCCGTAGAAGTGCTCCCCTCGCCCGATTTCGTACCCAGCCCCCCGGTACGAGATCGTCACGTTCTCACGCACAGTCCACAACCCTTCCCCTACTCGGCTTGCGCCGCCTGCGTACCCGAGCCTAGGAAGCCGATCTGTGCGTCGGCTGGATGATCCCTGAGGCCTTCCTGACCAGCGAACACGTGCCGCAGCTTCGCCGGGGCCAGGGCGCGGAAGGGCGGTAGCACGGCCGCGCGGGGTGCGCCGGGGTGCGCCGGGGTGCGCGGGGTGCGCCCGCCTCGGCGCGCCACCCGATAGTAGACCGTGGTGCCGGGGCCGGCAGGAGGTTACGGGGAAGCCAGGGCGAAGTCCATGTCGACCACGTAGCTGACGTCGGCGGGATCGTCGGGCCCGGCGGGCCGGAACGGCCGGACCAGCGAGTCCTTGACGCCGAAGACGGCGTCGCGGTCCAGGTAGGGGTTGTCCGCGTCGAAGATGTGCGTGGTGACGGACCGGTGGCCGGGGGCGGAGACGATCGCGTGGATGTGGGCGGCCCGCCAGCGGCTGCGGCCGGTGGCGCGCAGCAGGTCACCGACCGGGCCGTCGGTGGGAATCGGGTAGCTGGCCGGCCGCGCGGTCCGGAACTCGTACCGCCCGTCCGGCCCGGTGACGAAGACGCCGCGCAGGTTGAACGGCGGCTGGCCGGGATCCTGGGTGTCGTAGAGCCCGCTGTCGTTGCTCTGCCAGACGTCCACGGTGGCGCCGTCCAGCGGCCGGCCCGCGACATCGGTCACCCGGCCGCGGACCAGGGTCGGGCTGCCGTCCTCGGGCCGGCCGATCTGCTCGCCCATCGCCCGGGCCGGGGCGCCCGCGACGTAGAACGGGCCGAGCACGGTGGACTCGGTGGCGCCGCCCGCCGCGTTGATCACGTCGACCAGGGATGACAGGCCCAGGACGTCGGACAGCAGCACGAACTCCTGCCGCCGCTCGTCGCATTTCTGCCCGGTCGCGGTGAGGAACTGCAGGCCGGCCATCCATTCCTGCGGTGTCAGCCGCGTCTCGGCCGCGAACGCGTGCAGGTGCCGGACCAGCGCGGTGATCAGCTCGCGCAGCCGCGGGTCGGGCGTGGCGCCGAAGGCCTTCAGGACGTCATCGGTGAGCTCGGCCGGGGTCATGGCGTTCATGCGTGCGTCTCCAGCGGGTAGCTTGTCGGCTCAAGCCATTTTTCCGTAACGAGACGGCACGCGCTCGATCCCGTAGCGTGCTTCAGCGCCCGCCGGGCTCGAACGGCGCGCCGTGGCCGGGCACGATGAGGCCCGGGCCCAGCGCGAGGAGCCGGGCCCGGGAGCGCTCGAGCAGTTCCTGGTCCTCGGCCAGGGGATCCACGGCCGGGCCCTCGCTGGACCACCACAGGTGGGTGCACGCGGCTAGCCCGGCGTCGGTGGCGGCCAGCGTGGTGATGTCCTGCGCGGTGTGGCCGGGCGTGGTCATCAGGGTCACCGAGGGCGACAGCCGGAACCCGTCGGCGGGCCGCTCGGTCCACGTGTCGTCTTGGTAGATCGCCCAGAAGTCGTGGAACCGGGCCCGCTCGAACAGCGCGGCGTTCAGCGTGTGGTCCGGATGGTGGTGGCTGAACACCACGTCGGTGACGCTGGCCGGGTCGACGCCGAGTTCGGCCAGCGGGCCGAGGATCTGCTGCCGGCTGGCCACCATGCCCGGGTCCACCACGATGACGGCGCTCTCGTCGCGGATCAGGACGACGGTGCTGGCCACCCGCTCGGCGGCGTACCCGGCGCAGAGCACCACGAGGTTTGCGGTCATGCGGCCATCTTGTCACCGCGTTCGCCGCGCGGGCGGCGCCGACCGGGCGGAGATCACGTTACTGTCCCGTCTCGTGAGCTCGAGTTGTCTGCCTTGAGCCCGGGAACCGGGTGGTCGTCACCGGCGCCACGGGGTTCATCGGGTCGGCCGTGGCCCGGGCGCTGCGGGCCCGGGGCGCGCAGGTCGTCGCGCTGGTCGCGCCGGGGGTCGACGACCGCAACCTGGACGGCACCGGCGCCGAGCGGGTGGTGGCCGACATCCGGGACGCCGCCGCGGTCCGGGCCGTGTGCCAGGGCGCCCGCTTCGTGTTCCACCTGGCGGCGGTCTACCGCTTCTGGGCGCGCGATCCGCGGGTCTTCTACGACGTCAACGTGGGCGGGACGCTCAACGTGCTCGGCGCCGCGGCGGCCGCGGGCTGCGAGCGGCTGGTGTTCACCTCCACGGTCGGCGTCCTCGGGCTGGACGGGACCCGGCGCGGGCGGCCGGCCGACGAGACGTCCTACGCCGACCTCGCGCACGTGTCCGGCCACTACAAGCGGTCCAAGTTCGTCGCCGAGCACGAGGTGCTCCGGGCCGCCGCCCAGGGGCTTGACGTGTGCCTCGTCCTGCCCACGTTCCCGCTGGGGCCTGGCGACGTGGGCCCGACGCCGACCGGGAAGGTCGTGCTCGACTTCCTCAACGGGAGGCTGCCCGCGTTCGCGGACACCGCCCTGAACGTCTGCCACGTGGACGACCTGGCGCTCGGCCACCTGGCCGCGCTCGAACGCGGCCGCAGCGGCCGCAGTTACATCCTGGGCGGGGAGAACCTGTCCATGCGCGCCATCCTGCGGGAACTGGCCGGCTGCTCCGGCCTGCCCATGCCGCGGCTGCAGGTCCCGCTCGGGCTGGCGCTCGCCACGGGCGTGGCCTCCGACCTGATCGAGGGCCGGCTGCTGCGCCGCGAGCCCCGGGTGCCGCTGGAGGCGGCGCGCATGTCCGCCCGGAGGATGGTCTTCAGCGACCAGCGCGCCCGCACCGAGATCGGCTACACGTCGCGGCCCGCGCGCGAGGCCATCGAGGAATCGGCGCGCTGGTTCGTCGACCACGGCTACGTGTCGGCCGCGCGGCGCGCCGCCATCAGGTGGCGGGCGCCGGGCCTGCGGCCCACACGGCCGTCCACAGACTGTGGGTAATCCGCCCGTCCACCACAGGAGATGCGCAGTCCGGCGCCGCACGCCTGTGGACAACGTCTCGCGCGGCGGACAGTCCCGCCCCGTAACGCGCCGTATCGCAGTATTTACTGCAATACTGCATGCATGACCATCCGGAAAGCCCACGTCAGGCCGGTAACTCGCAGTTCCGGCCCGGCCACAGTCCGCCAATCAGGCCCGGAACCGTCTACCGCAATGCGCCGGTCGCTGCAATACTGCCTTGATGACGGGGATCCGGCTCGCTCTCGCGAACCTCAAGCCGGGTACGGGCAAGACCACATCGGCGGTCTGGCTGGCCCATGTCTTCGCGGAGGCCGGGAAACGCGTGCTGCTGGTGGACGCGGACCCGTCGGGCAGCGCGCTGGAGTGGTCGGACCTGGCGGCCATGTACCCCGGCCTGCCCCCGCAGGCGGCGTTCCCGTTCCGGATCGTGGCCCTGCCGTCCCGGGAACTGCACCGCCGGGTACCCGAGATCGCCCAGCCCGACGACGTGGTGATCATCGACGCGCCGCAGCTGGAGGACCACGTCGGCATCGCCAGGTCGGCGCTGCGGTACGCCGACGAGATCTTGATCCCGTGCGCGCCGAGCCCGATCGAGATCAACCGCACCTCGCCCATGCAGGACGAGATCGGCGAGGTCTGCGCGGGACGGGACCGGCCCGCGCGTTCGGCCGTGCTGCTGAACCGCTGCATCACCCGGGCGCACTCGACGACCGACGCCCGGGAGGCGCTGCACGACCTCGGCTACGACGTGCTGGAAACCACCGTGCCGCGGCTGGAGGTCTACGCGCAGAGCTTCGGCATGCCGATACCGGGGACCGGCCGCGCGGTGTGGCGCCACGTGGCCGACGACATCATGGCGCGGTACGCTCCGCTCTGCTCGGCCCGGCCGTGACCACGCAGCGGGAGCAGCGGAAGGCCCAGATGGCGGCCGCCGCGGCCCGCCGCAGCCAGCCCGACGCGCGACCGGCCGGGCAGACCGCGATCCGGTCGAAGCCGGTCAGGATCACCCTCGACCTGAGTCCCGAGCTCTACCGGCAGCTCACCCGGTGGACCGACTCGGCCGCGGTCGAGCTCGACGTGCCGCGCATCGCGCTGGCGGACGCCGTGCGGGCGATGATCCGGGTCACCACCGAGAACCCGGATGAGGTCCTCGAGCGGCTGCGCCGCGACCGGGGGCGGTGATCCCCGGTCGCCCGCCGTCAGGCGCCCTGCATCGCCCGCTGGGCGTTGGCCATCATCACGGCCTGGACCTCGGCCAGCTGGGCCTTGGGGCTGAACTGGACGAACTCGCTGCCGGCCTCGGCCGCCGGGACGTGGCCGGGGGCCATGTAGAACGCGTCGCCCGCCTCGAACACCTCCTCGTGATCGGAGTACGAGACGGTGATCTTCCCCGCGAACAGGTAGCCCCAGTGCGGGCACGGGCAGCGGTCGCCCGGCAGCCCCTTGAGCATCTCGGCCAGGGAATGGCTCTGCCGGATCGTGACGAAATCGACGGTGTAGTCGTCGGCCAGGTGGCCGCTGCGGTCGACCGCCAGGCCGAAGTCCTGGACGTCCGGCGTGCTGTCTTTCGAGATCTTGGGCATGACATGTCCCCTCATCAGGCGTTCCTGCGGTGTCCGGGCCGACGCGGGCCCGTCGCTCTCCGGTCGACGCTAACGACGGCCCGCGGCCGCCCGCATGAGGCAGTTGCCCCATCTTCAGGGCCGGCCGTAGTCCTCCTCGGGCAGGAGTCCGTGCTGCATCGCATACAGGCTGGCCCGGGCGCGGTTGGAGGTGCCGATCTTCGCGTAGATGTGCTCGATATGGTTGCGCGCGGTCTTGGGCGAGATGACCAGGCGCTGGGCGATCTGCTTACTGGACAGCCCCTGGGCGACCAGGCGCAGCACCTCGACCTCGCGCTCGGTGAGGTTCCCCGAGCCGTCCCGGCGGCGCGCGGCACGATGGCCGGCCGCGGACAGCACCACCTCGACCGCGCCGGAGTCCATGCGTCCCGCCGTCGCCTCGCCGCGGAGCTGGCCCGCCGCGGCGCCAGCGGGCAGCGCGTCACGATGGGGCCGGGGCTCGCGCATCGACTGGTAAGCGTCGGCGGTTCCGAGGATGCGGGCCAGCCTCGAGATCGCCGGGCCGGACAGGCCGCGCGGGTAACCCGATCCGTCCAGGCGCTCGCGCTGCTGCACGGCGAGCGAGCCGAGCGGGGCGAGCCAGCTCGACTGGTGCAGCATCCGCTCGGTCAGGTAGGGATGCATGCGCACCCGCTCCCACTCGCCCGCCCCGAGCGGGCCGCGCTTGTCCCAGATCGAGTTCGACACGCCGAGCCGGCCGAGACCGCATACCAGCCCGGCCCGCCGTAGCGTGGCCTGATCGGCGGCGCCCAGGCCGAGGCCGGCGCCCGCGGCCGCGGCGAGTTCCGATACCGCGCGAGCGTGCCCGAGCCGGTAGGGCGACTTCAGGTCGACGAAGCTGGCCACGGCGAGCAGCGCGGCGTCCAGTTCCGGCCCTGACAGGGTCAGGCCGAGCGCCGGCTCGGCCGCGATGACCGCGTCCCAGGTCTGCGCGCGGTCAAGATCGCCGAGGATGCGGTCTCGCGTCTTGGCACAGCATCTTCGCCAGCAGCGGGTCGAACTGGGAGCCGCCGCGCCGCTCCGCGAGCGCCACCGCGGTCTGGACGCCGCCGATCCTGTGCGCGACCTCGACGTACTCGGCCAGCTGGGCCAGCCGTGACGCGATCGGCACCGCGTCGCCGCGCCGCTCGCCCGGCCAGCCCCGCCCGTCCCATTGCTCGTACGACGCTCCGACCGCGTCCTGGACCGGGCCGGGCAGCCCGAGCTCGGCGGCCAGCGCGCGGGCCAGCGCCGCGTGCTGCGCGATCATCCCGTCGAGATCCCGGTGGCCGGACAGCCCGAACTCCAGGCCCACCCGGAACCGGTGCAGCGGCGGGTTGCCGCTGCCCACCAGGCGCAGCGAGGCCGCCACCCCGGCGATGCTCCGCGGCGGGTGGTCGTACTTGTGCGACTTGAGCTCAATATCGCTGCCGAACCACTTCGCCTGCTCGTGCGCGTCGGCGTGACAGCCCACGTTGACGAGCAGCGCGGTGTAGTAGACCACCGACCGGTCCTCGTCGCCCAGCCCGGCCCGCTCGGCCAGGCGCAGGGCGATCAGGCACTGGCGCAGCACGTGTTCCATCGGCTGCCCGAACCCGAGGTCCACGCCGAGGGACAGGGCCGCGACGAGCTCAGCCAGCCGCACCGTCGCGGGCCCGGACCCGGGCCCCGCGGTGGAAACGCTCAGCTCAGCCATGCTCGGCCCCCCAGGGATCTTCCTACCTTACGCAGGTCCCCTGCCCTGTGACCAGCAGGAGCGCGCGCCGGTGCGGTTCATGGCACCAGCCGCGCGGGGACGCGGCCTGCGCCCGGGTGCCTAGGTCTGGCCCGCCGCGCCCGAGGGCCTGATCAGCCGGGCTGGCCCGGTGGCGGGAGGCCCGGTGCGGCCGTCGAGGAGTTCCCGCGCGGCGTCGAGGTGCCCGGCGTGCTGCGCGGTTTCCTCGATCATGTGCAGGATGATCCATCTCAGGTTCACCACGTCGTCCGCGGCGGGCCAGCCCCACTCGGCCCACTGCGGGTCGTGGCCGCGGGCCAGCGCGTCCAGCGGCATGGCCTCGATGATGGCGTTCGAGCGCCTGATCTCAGCCCGGTAGAGGTCGAAGACCGCCTCGGCCGCGGTGTCGGGCTCCACCAGCCACGAGTCATCTTCCGCGGGAACCTCGACCGGCTCTCCGGCCGCTATGCCGCGGAACCAGTACCGCTCGTCGTCCACGGCGAGATGGTGCACCAGGCCCAGGCAGGTCCAGCCCGACGGGAACACCGCGCGGCGGAGCGCGGCATCCGGCAGGCCGTCGAGGACCGAAAAGACCGAGGCCCGCTGACCTTCGAGGTAGTAGAGCAGGGTCGCGGCTTCGGCGTCCACAGCGGGAGCGTAACAGCGACTTAAGGCCCTTCCCCAGGCTCTGCTGTCCAACCGACTGGATGTGCCCGGATCCGGGACTCCTCGACGCGTTCCTCGCCAGCACCAGGCTCGACTTCACGTCCTTTGGTAACCCCCACCCTTAGTGATGGTTAGCTCCGGAGCGCATCAGCTCGGGCGATCCGGCCGTGGGACTGATCCGGCGCTCTGCCACCAGGGCGCCGAAGGCTCGTCCGCCGGGTATTCACTCACCGGGTGCGCGGCCCGGGTACTCGCCGCCTCTGGGGTCGCTGTCCGGGTAATCGCCCGCTGGGTTTTCGCTGACCGGGTATTCGCCGACGGGCAAGAGGCTGATTCCCCGCCGCAACGGGATGATACCGGGCAGTTCGAGGCGAGCATGCTTGACGAGCAGGTCGGTACTCTGAACGGCCAGGACGGCGGTGATTTCGCAGCGACCGGAGCGGACGGCGACGAGCCGGCCGCCGCTGATCCCGAGCAGCAGGGCACTGACGTCGAAGACGATGGACAGGCCGAGATGGAGACTGGCCACCTGCTGACCGTCCACCAGGACGCTGACGGAGGGCCGCTGGTCCAGCGTGACCTCGTGTGCGGACATGCTGACCAGTTCGGTGCTGCCGGGTGCGACCAGCGTCCGCCGGGCAGCGGAGACGATGTCCCGGTGCTCGCGCCACCCGCGCACGAGCACGCCGATCAGGTCGACCTTCAGCAGGGCGGCCATGGTGGTTCCCGCCTCCTGTGCGGCGGCCTTCCTGACCGTCTCGGGGAGATGCGCCAGGGCGCGGTCAAGATCCTGGCCGCCGCCGAGCGACGAGATCTCGCCGACCAGGGTCTCGGCCGCGGCCGCCTCCGCGTCCGGGCCAAACAGCAGATCCAGGGCGGTGGGCGTACTGCCCTCTCCAGCGGTCATCATGGCCGACCCTCCTTGATCGTCGTGGTGGTAACGCCGGGACGGGGTTCAAGGCGAACCGTGTGGGTCGGCTCCTGTCCGGTGTCACGGACGCCCAGCACGTCCGGCCGGGGGGTATCCGGTACGACCCGCACGTCCGGCGCCACAGCCATCTGCTGCCGGGAACGCGCCGGTGAGCGGATGCGCCTGCGGCGCGCGATCAGCGTGAAAACCCCGGCGGCAGCCATGGCCGCGACGGCCGCCAGCAAGGCGATGAGCTGCGTCGGTGCCGTCGGCGGGGACAGGTGCACAGTCAGCCCTGCGGCCGTGAGCGGCTCGGCCGACACCTCGGTAGAGAACGGGCTCTCATTCCCGGTGGCGTTGACCGCGGACACCATGAAGTAGTAAACGGTGCCATTAGCCAGACCGGTCACGGTGACGTCGGTGCTCCTGATGCTGCCGTTCGCGGCCCTACCCGGCACGCCAGGGGCGGTGGCGACATAGACCTTGTAGCTGATAACCGACGAACCGCCATCCGACGCGGGCGCGATCCACGACAGGCGGACCTGGGTGTCACCCGCAGTCGCGGCCAGCCTGGTCGGTGCGGCGAACGGCAGCCCACCACCCGCCGGCCCGCCACCCGCCGGTCCACCACCGGCGGGCCCACCACCGCTCGGCCCACCACCCGCCGGTCCACCACCGCTCGGCCCACCACCGGTCGGCCCACCACCGGTCGGCCCACCAGCCGGCGCGGCCCACCACCGGTCGGCCCACCACCGCTCGGCCCACCACCCGCCGGTCCACCGCCGGTCGGCCCACCACCGGTCGGCCCACCACCGCTCGGCCCACCAGCCGGCGCGGCCCACCAGCCGGTCGGGCCCACCACCGCTCGGCCCACCACCGCTCGGCCCACCACTCGTCGGGCCCGAGGACGGCACGATGGGCGGCAACGTGGCCGACGCCTCATCCGACGGAGGGCTCAAACCTGCGGCGTTGACTGCGACCACCGTGAAGTAATAGGTGGTCCCGTTGGTCAGGCCGGTTACGGGATAGCTGGTGACGGTGACCGGCGAGCCGTTGACCGGGGTACCGGTCTCGCCGCCCGGGCTGGTCCCCTGGTAGATGATGTAGCCAGTGACTGGCGAGCCGCCATCTGACGCGGGCGCGGCCCAGGACAAGGTCACCTGGCCGTTACCCGGGACCGCGGCCAGCCCGGCGGGCGCCCCCGGCACGGTCACCGGGACGGCCGACGCCTCCGCCCCCGGACCTTCGCCGGCCTGGTTGACCGCGGTCACCTTGAAGTAATAGGTGGTCCCGTTGACCAGGCCGGTCACCAGGACAGCGGTACCTGCCACCTTGGCCAGCGGAGCCCCGCCGTTGACATCAGCCGTAGTCCCCACATAGAGGTCGTAGCCAGTGACTGGCGAGCCGCCATCTGACGCGGGCGCGGCCCAGGACAGGGTCACCTGGCCGTTACCCGGGACCGCGGCCAGCCCGGCGGGCGCCCCCGGCACGGTCACCGGGACGGCCGACGCCTCCGCCCCCGGACCTTCGCCGGCCTGGTTGACCGCGGTCACCTTGAAGTAATAGGTGGTCCCGTTGACCAGGCCGGTCACCAGGACAGCGGTGCCTGCCACCGTGGCCAGCGGAGCCCGGCCATTGAAATCAGCCGTAGTCCCCACATAGAGGTCGTAGCCAGTGACTGGCGAGCCGCCATCTGACGCGGGCGCGGCCCAGGACAGGGCCACCTGGCCGTTACCCGGGACCGCGGCCAGCCCGGCAGGCGCCCCCGGCACGGTCACCGGGACGGCCGACGCCTCATTCGACGGAGGGCCCGGACCCGCGGCGTTGACTGCGACCACCGTGAAGTAATAGGTGATCCCGTTGGTCAGGCCGGTCACGGGGTAGCTGGTCGCGGTGACCGGCGAGCCGTTGACCGGGGTACCGGTCTCCTTGCCCGGGCTGGTCCCCTGGTAGACGTTGTAGCCGCTGACCGGCGAGCCGCCATCTGACGCGGGCGCGGCCCAGGACAGGGTCACCTGGCCGTTACCCGGGACCGCGGCCAGCCCGGCAGGCGCCCCCGGCACGGTCACCGGGACGGCCGACGCCTCATTCGACGGAGGGCCCGGACCCGCGGCGTTGACTGCGACCACCGTGAAGTAATAGGTGATCCCGTTGGTCAGGCCGGTCACGGGGTAGCTGGTCGCGGTGACCGGCGAGCCGTTGACCGGGGTACCGGTCTCCTTGCCCGGGCTGGTCCCCTGGTAGACGTTGTAGCCGCTGACCGGCGAGCCGCCATCTGACGCGGGCGCGGCCCAGGACAGGGTCACCTGGCCGTTACCCGGGACCGCGGCCAGCCCGGCAGGCGCCCCCGGCACGGTCACCGGGCGGCCGATGCCTCCGCCGCCAGACCTTCGGTGTTCCCGCGGACTGCGGTCACCCAGAAGCAATAAGTGGTCCCGTTGACTAGGCCGGTCACGGTGTAGCTGGTGCTGGTGCGTGCGACCTTGGCGACTGGAGCGCTGCCGTTAAAATCAGCTGTGGTCCCCCAGTAGACCTTGTGGTCGTATAACGGTGATGGGGACGCGGCCCAGGACAGGGTCACCTGGCCGTTACCCGGGACCGCGGCCAGCCCGACAGGCGCCCCCAGCTGTCGCCCTCGGGGGTGGCCACCGCCATGTTCGACACCACGTTCGACTTCTTGTCGACGAGCCAGAAGTAGTACGGTTTGCCGTTGGCCAAGTTGGCCGCCAGGGCGCTCCTGTTCGTGACGGCGCAGAGGTGGACCTTGACGGCCTGGCAGATGTCCTTAGCTGGGTCCTTCATAGATGTCGAGGGGTCTCGACGCGGCCGGGCCCCATGTCAACAGCACATGGGTGCCGCGCGCGGCAGCGGCAGCCTCTAGGCGGAACTCAGGCTGGGCCGTCTTAGCGGCCTGGGGGCATTGCCCCCTCGGCGCGGGGGCAGACGATGAGGGCATGCGCCCCCGCCGCGGTACCGCCTGCCACCATCGCAGGTCCGCCGACCATGGTGGCGGCCAGGCATGTTCCCGCGAGCGCGCGCAGCCACGGTCCGAGGCGCCGCCACCGGGTATCACGGGGGAACCTCGACTCATCAGCGTTCCGCCCCCGGTAAACGTCCTTCACGGAAAGTTAGAGAGCAAGTTAACGCGCAGTTGATACGCCGGAGCCGTAAAAGATGAAGGCGGAAGGATCTCCCAGCAGACCCGATCATGTGGCCATCGGGCTCGACCGGGAACCAGTCCCCGTCAGGAACCTGCGGATCGTAGGCGGCAAGCAGTCAACCTGCGACATTAGCTCCCTTTCACGCGGCTCCCTGAGCGGCTGTCGTGGTGTTTTATTAGATCTTGTTTGGTGCTGGTGTGCGGCGGCGGCGCCCGCCTGTTCGGGATCAGCGACCCCATCGCCTTCCGCTACTGCGCCGAACGGGACCAGATCACCCCGGCCCGCACCAGCGCCTGGCGATGGCGTAAACCCAGCCTGACAAGAGGTGCTGCGCATGCCCGACGCCGACATCGACGTTCCGCTCGTCAGGCGGCTGATCGCGACGCAGTTCCCCCGGTGGGCGGCCCTGCCCATCGCAAAGGTCGCGTCCGCCGGTACCGACAACGCGATCTACCGGCTTGGTGACGCCATGGCCGTGCGCCCGCCCCGCCGTCCCTGGGTCGCCGCGAACGTGACCAAGGAACAACGCTGGCTGCCGCGGCTTGCCCCGCTCCTGCCGCTGGCCGTACCGGTGCCGCTCGCCCTGGGCACTCCCGGGGAGGGGTTCCCCTTTCCCTGGCTGGTGTGCCAGTGGCTCGACGGCGGCAACGCCGCGGACGAGCCTGACATCGACCTGCCTGACGCGGCCGTGCAACTCGGCCGGTTCGTCGCCGCGCTCGGGCTAGCAACCCGGCCCTGGCAGCCATCGGCCGACACGCGATAGCCGAAGTCATCGCCGACTACCAGCGCGGCACATGATCCCCAAGCCATCACGGCGCCCCGAGCCGCTCCCGCACGGCCGCCGGCGGACAGAACACCAGCTCCGAATTTTGAGCTGCCGCCGACGACCAACGGGCGAGAAGGCTGAGGCTGAGCGGCAAGCCCGGCTGGAATCGCAACGGCGGCTGGAGCGTCGGCGGCTGGCTGAGGAGCCGGAGTACTGGGGGCGGCGCCAGCAACCGCGAGTTGGCTGAACCCGGAGCCGGTAACCAGTGTCGATCCGTCCAGAAATCCCGAACTCTCCGACTTCCGTGGGATATGTCGGCCGTGGCCCGGGCTGGAGTGGCGCCCCGGCACATGCGGTCCCTGCTGGTGGGCACATTGACTACCTAACGTTAGGCAGTGAAATTCCCTCGCCCGCGAACGCTGTGAATCAATCCCTCATCCGACAGGATGCCGAGTGCACGCTTCACCGTGGCAGGCGATAGCTCGTAGGTCTCGGCCAGCTGGTTGATCGACGGTATGCGCCCCGCGAGCTCTCTGCGCTTGATCCGATCGCGCAGGATGTCGGCAAGCTGCACGTACGGATGCCGCACGTCGTCGGGGTCGATCCTCACAAGATCGAATCGTAGGGATCAAGGTAAGTCAGGGATAGGCCAGCTTAGCTGTGGTTTGTTGATGTTAGCTGAGCTAGGTTGACCTTATGGACCAGGCAGGCGGAGCCAACCCGGAGATCATGGAGATCGAGCGCAGGCACCCGCGGTGGAAGATCGGGCGAACCGAATCGGGTCTGTGCTTTGAGGCTGTCGCGCACCCAACGGAGCGATCTATTCACGTCGTCGTGAGCACGTCGCTCCGGGAGCTACGACAACGCCTGGACGCCACAGAGCCGTACGAGCCGCGAAGCTGATACCCGACAGAGTCCTTCAGGGCGGGCTTGCGCCCGGCCAGTCTGGTCAGCGGGCGCGGGCGGCCTCGATGTTGTCCGCCACGATGGCCAGGACGCGGTACACGGAGTGCGCGAACCGGGTGTACGGGGCGATGCAGAAGCACACCACGATCGTGGCGAGGTGGGCGATCAGCACCAGCCCGTAGGCCGGGGTCGCGCGCAGCAGCAGGGTGAGCAGGCCGGTGGCGGCGAGCAGGCCGAGCCCGATGAGCAGGCCGTAGTCCGCGGCACTCCGCGTCTTTCCCGTGCCTCATCGCGTGTCTCATCCGGCGGCCGCTTCCGGGGGCAGGCCCAGGGCCGCGCCGGGGGCCGGGTCGCTGCGCCGGGCCAGCACGAACAGGCCAGCGCAGCCGGTGATCATGCCGAGCCCGCCGGCCGTGCCCAGGATCACGGGCGCCGACAGCAGCGGGTACGGCGGGGGGATGCCCAGGATGTCCTGCATGAAGGCGGCGGCCAGGGTCGCGGCGAAGCACGCCGCGAAGCCGTAGAACACCGCCGCGTGCAGCCGGCGGCGGACCGGGGACGGGTCCGCGCCCGGGTAGTAGCAGTCGCCGCCACCGCCGCGCAGGTAGGCCAGCCGGCCGGCGTAGATCAGCGCCCTGCCCCACGCGGCCCGGTCGGCGAGCTCACGCAGCGGCCCGTGCGTGTCGTGCCAGTACCGGGCCGTGGCCCGCAGCATCACGGCCACGCTCCACGCGGTGGGCAGCAGCCACCGTCACCAGCAGCGCCGGGTAGGAGATCAGCTGATACGGCCCGCCGTGGCGGAACAGGGCGTCGATGCCCTCGGTGAGGGCGACGAGCGCCAGCAGCGCGGCGCCGACGCCGACGGCCGCGCTCACCCGGGCGCTGCGGCCGCGGAGCCAGGCGGGCAGCGGCGGTGAGGGCACGTAGACCCGGTAGGTGGCCGCCCGCACCCGGGACAGGATCTCCGGCGGGTTGACCGCGAACTCGTGCGGGGGGGCGTACATGCAGGCGTAGAAGCAGGCGCGGCAGTCGTGGCAGAGATTCGCGAGGCTGGTGATGTCGCCGGCCTCGAGCACGGTGCGGCGCTCCAGGGCCGGGAAGACCGCGCAGTAGCCCTCGCAGTAGCGGCAGGAGTTGCAGATCCTCAGCTGCCGCTCTGCCTCCGCGATCAGCTCATCCATCGTGGGCGCCACGCGAGGCCTCCGCTCCGGCGATGCGGCCCCAGACACTGCCGATGGTAAGGCCGAAGCCCGCGAGGTACCCGGTGGACAGGATGTTGCCGGACATGATCTCGCCGGCGGCGTACACGTTGGCGAAGGTCGTGCCGTCCGTGCGCAGGACCCGGGCCTGCTCGGTGACCGCGACGCCCAGGTAGGTGAACGTGATGCCCGGGCGCATGGCCACGCCGTAGTAGGGCGGGGTGTCGATCGGCTGGGCCCAGTGGCTCTTGGGCGGGGTGATGCCCTCGGTGGCGCAGTCGTCCAGGACGGCGGGGTTGAAGGTGCCGCCGGGCCGGATCGAGGCGTTGAAGCCGGCGACGGTCCCGGCCACGGCGCGCGCGTCGAGGCCGAGCATCCCGGCGAGTTCCCCGATGGAGCCGGCCTCGGCCGGGCGGTACATGGGCGGCAGGAACAGCCGGCGGACCTTGGCGTCCCACAGCGAGTAGGCGATCTGGCCGGGCTGCTCGGCGATGTTGCGGCCCCAGATCGCGTAGCGCTTCGGCCAGATCTCCTCGCCTTCGTCGTAGAACCGCCGCCCGTCGGAGTTGACCACGATCCCGAAGGGGATCGAGTCCAGGCGGGTGGCGATGCCGCCGTCGAAGCGCGGAGACCGCGCGTCGACGGCGACCGCGTGGAAGCCGCGTTCCTCGCCCGCGCGGGCGGCGCCGTGAGCGTACAAGGCGGCGATCACCCGGCCGTCGTTGTCCCGCGAGCCGCGGATGAGGAAGTTGTCTGCCGCGTCGCCCCAGTACCGGCGCAGCCAGTCGATGTCGGCTTCGAAGCCGCCGCTGGCGCACACGACGGCCCGGGCACGGATCACGCCGCTCCCGGTGACCAGGCCGCGGCACCGGTCGCCGTCCATGACGAGGTCCTCGACCGTGGCGCCGTTGCAGACCGCGATCCCGAGCCGCGCCGCGGCCCGGTGGTAGGTGTTGACCAGCGCCTTTCCCCCGCCGAGGAAGAAGCGGTTGGTCCGGCCGAGCTGCAGCGTGCCGGCCAGCGGCCGCTGCCACCTGACCCCGTGGCGGCTCATCCAGTCCGGGATGGTCTCGGACTCGCGCACCGTGAGCTCGGCGAGCTTCTCGTTGCTCGGGCCGGTGCCGATGCCGCACAGGTCCCGCCAGAGCTCGTCGAAGGGGTAGGGCCCGGTGAACTCGTCCGCCCGGCGGTGGACGCAGCGGATGTTGCGGGTGTGCCGGGTGTTGCCCCCGCGCATCAGCGCCTGCGCGCGCTCCACGACCAGGACTCGCCGGGCGTGCTGCCGGGCCGTGATCGCGGCGACCAGGCCCGCGTTGCCGCCGCCGATGACGACCACGTCCCACGGCCGGCCGCCGGGGAGGGGAGGCCCGGTGCTTGGGGTCACCGGGCCTCCCCGGATGGGAAGCTGGGGCGCCGGTTCAAGCGCCCGCGGTGACGGCCGGCTCGGCCGCCTGGGTGTCGGCGACGTCGGTGAAGTAATCGTCGGCGGCGGTCTGGTCGGCGCCTTCCTTGACCTTGAGCGCCCTGAGCACCGCCGTGCCGGCGAACGCGATCACCAGGTTGACGACCACCCCGACGAAGCCGATGTAGAGCGTGACGCTGGTGTGCAGCCCGAGATGGCTGAGCGCCCATCCGCTGCCGCCCCAGTGGGCCTCCTTCAGCGTGACGTTCGGGGTCACGTAGTAGGTCCAGGTGCTGACGATCAGCCCGGCCGCCCAGCCGACGAGCAGCGCGCCGCGGTGCAGCCACCGGGTGTACAGGCCGAGCATGACCGCGGGCAGCGTCTGCAGGATGATCGCCCCGCCCAGCAGCTGCAGGTCGATGGAGAACTGCGGGTTGATGAGCAAGATGAACAGCAGGGCACCCACCTTCACCGCCAGCGAGACGAACTTGCTCACCCGGGCCTCCTCACGCTCGGAGGCGTCTCGCCGCAGGTATTCCTTGTAGATGTTGCGGGTAAACAGGTTGGCCGAGGCGATCGACATGAAGGCCGCGGGGACCAGCGCGCCGATGACGATCATCGCGAAGGCCAGGCCGGTGAACCCGGAGCCGAACATGTGCTGGAACAGGTTGGGCACCACGGTGTTGGTGTCCGGCTTCCCGTTGGGCCCGGGCAGCGGCGCGATGTGGCCCGCGATGGCCATGACCCCGAACAGGGCGATGAGGCCGAGGATGAAGCTGTAGATGGGCAGCGCGGCCAGGGTCCGCTTGACCACGGCGCGGTTCCTGGTGGTGAGCACCCCGGTGATGGAGTGCGGGTAGAGGAAGATCGCGAAGGCCGAGCCGGCCGCCAGCGTGATGTACAGCCACTGATTGGAGCTGGTGAGCAGGTACGCGGTGCCCGGGGGCGTGGCCTTGAAGTGGGCGTTGTAGGCGTCGAAGATGTGGGTCCAGCCGCCCAGTTTGGCGGGGATGTAGAAGATGGCCACGCCGATCACCACGTAGACGATGACGTCCTTGACGAACGAGATCAGGGCGGGCGCGCGCACGCCCGAGGTGAAGGTGAACGCGGCGAGCACGGCGAACGCGATGATCAGCGGCCAGTTCCCGTTGATGCCCATGGTGATCAGGACGGCCTGGATCCCGAGCAGGTTGAGCGCGATGTAGGGCATGGTGGCGACGATGCCGGTGATGGCGACGGCCAGCGCCAGCGTGGGCGATCCGAACCGGGCCCGGACGAAGTCCGCCGCGGTGACGTAGCCGTGCGTCTTCGACACCGACCAGAACCTGATCATGATCAGGAACACGAGGGGGTACTCGATGGCCACGTACGGCAGGGCGTAGAAGCCGATCGCTCCCGACCCGAACAGCAGGGCGGGCACCGCGACGTAGGTGTAGGCGGTGTACAGGTCGCCGCCGACCACGAACCAGCTGATCCAGCTGCGGAACCCCCGGCCGGCCAGCGCCCATTCCTCCAGCGAGTCCTGGGAGGCCCGGCGCCAGCGGCTGGCCAGGAAGCCGATGACGCTGACGGCCGTGAACAGGACGGCGACGATGACGAACTCGGTGACGTTCACGGTCGGCTCCTCGCCTTCGTCTTCACGAACACCAGGGCGGTAACCACGGCCGCGAGCAGCGGGAACAGTAACTGGAACCAGAAAAAGAACGGGAAGCCCAGGAGCCTGGGTGTCTCCCGGTTGTAGACGAACGTCAGCAGCGGAAGCACGATCGGCAGCAGCAGCAGCCAGTTCCACGGGGCGCGGTCACTGCGGGCCGGATGCACCAGGACCGCCGGCGGCGGGTCCTGCGGGCGGGGTACCTGCGTCATCACCGACTCCTTCTCGGTGTCGGGGCCGTTACCGGTTGTCTCGGTCCGGCCAGCCGAATGTGGGTTCTGGATGGCGTAGCGGAGGCAGATCCCAGGTGGCAGCCGACGGCTGCCCCGGGTCCGCCGCGACGGGTACGTCGATCACGGTCGGCAGCCCCGAGGCGAGCGCGGTCTTCAGCGCGAGGCCGAGGTCGCCCGGGGTCTCGACCCGCAGGCCCTGCGCGCCCATGGACCGCGCCATCGCCGCGTAGTCGGCGGAGTAGGGCTCACCGGTGGCGGCGCGACGGAAGCTCGTGGCCAGCTCGCGCCCCGCGCCGAAGTACCCGCGCTGCTGGTCACGGATGGAGATATAGCCCCCGTTGTTCCAGACCAGCCACACCGCGGGCAGGCCGTATTCGACGGCGCTGGCCACGGCGCTCGGCAGCATCAGGAAGCCCCCGTCACCGACCACGGCCACCGCGGGCGTGTCCGGGGCGGCCAGGCGGACGCCGAGCACCCCGGCCATCCCGAAGCACATGGACGCGAAGCCCCAGCTCTGCAGCAGCGTGCCGGGAGCGCCGGGCTCCCATTCCTGCACGATCCAGTTGTGGTGCACGCCGACGTCGCTGATCAGGATGCCGTCCTCGGGCAGCACCTGGCGGAGGTCGGCGAGCACCCGCTCGGGCCGCAGCGGGCTGGCGTCCGAGGACCGGTTCGGGGCGGTGTGCCGTTCCCACTCCCGCGTCCACGCCGCGATGTCAGGCCGCCACCGGCTCATGTCCGGCCGGCCGGCGTCCGCTGCCGCGGGGAAGCCGTCGAGCAGCTGGCCGAGGACGTCCTTCGGGTTCGCCGCCACCCCGAGCGTGACCGGGTAGTTGCGCCCCAGCTCGGCGGGATCGAGATCCACCTGGATCAGCCGGGTCGGAGGGATCGAGTAGGTGTAGCCCGGCAGCCAGGAGCTGGTGGACCGGTCGTCGAACCTGGTGCCCAGGGCGAGGATCACGTCGGCGCTGCGGGCGGCGCGGTTGGCCTGGTAGGTGCCGTTGCGGCCGGTCGCGCCGAGGTACAGCGAGGGCCGCAGGCAGCCGGCCCCCTTGCCGAGCGGCGAGCTGACCACCGGAATGCCCGCGGCCGCGGCGAACGCGGCAAGCTCCCCGGCGGCCTCGGCGTTCTGCACGCCGTAGCCGGCCACGATCACCGGCCGCTCGGCGGCCAGCAGCAGGTCCAGGATGGCAGCGACGTCGGCCGCGGCCGCGGCCGACCGGCGCGAGATGCCGTGCCGCCACGGGCCGGGGTCGGGGACCTGCTCGGCGGAGACCTCGGCGAACACGTCCAGCGGCACGTCCAGGTGCACGGGACCGGGCCGTCCGCCGAGCATGGCGGCGAAGGCCTGGCGGAGCATGAGCGGCAGCTGGTCCGCGCGGGTCGCCTGGAAGCTGCGCTTGACGTAGGGCCGCAGCACCCCCGGGGTGTCGGCCTGGTAGTGCCGGCCGGTCTCCTGGAACGGGGCGCGGTTGAACTGGGTCGTCGGCACGTTGCCGGTGATGGCCAGGAAGGCCGAGGAGTCCATGAGGGCCGACCCGAGCGCGACCGGGAGGTTCGCCGAGCCGGGCCCGACGGAGGTGAACGTCGCGAGCGGCTCGTGGCGGACCCGGTAGTACGCGTCGGCGATGAAGCCAGCGGCCGACTCGTGGTGCACCGACAGGGTGCGGATCTGTTCGCTGCGCTCGTAGAGCGCGTCGAGCAGGCCCAGGTTCCCGTGCCCGCACAGGCCCACCACGTACGGCACGCGCTCGCGGATGAGGTACTCGGTGATGATCTCCGCGCCCTTCATCGGCGGTGCGCCCTTCTCGGGACCAGTTTGCGAATTACACAACGTATTGCATAATGCGCGACCGTATGGCAGCCTGATGTCCTCCGTCAAGAGGGAGCTGGCACATGGCAGGGCCGCTGGACGGCGCGACCGGCCTGCTCGTCGACGGCCGCTGGCGCACCAGCGGGATCGAGCTGGCCGTGACCGACAAGTACACGCTGCAGCCGTTCGCCACGGTCCAGCAGGCCCGCCCCGGCGACGTCGACGCGGCGGTGGCCGGGGCGGCCGGGGCGGCCCGGTATCCGATGCCGCCGGCCCGGCGCCACGACATCCTCGGCGAGGCGTCCCGGCTGCTGGAGGCGCGCCGGGACGAGATCTGCGCCGTCTACGTCGCCGAGACCGGGTTCACGCTGCAGGACGCGGCGGCCGAGATGAACCGCGCGGTGGCCACGATGCGGATGTCGGCCGAGGAGTCGGTCCGGATCGCCGGCGAGGAGGTCCCGGTGGCCGCCGCGCCCGGCAGCGAGGGCCGCCTGGCCTTCACCATCCGGGTGCCGGTCGGCGTGGTGGCGGCGATCACGCCGTTCAACGCCCCGCTGAACACGGTCGTTCACAAGATCGCCCCGGCGATCGCCGCGGGGAACGCGGTCGTGCTCAAGCCCGCCGAGCAGACCCCGCTGTGCGCGGTGGCGCTGGCCCAGGTCTTGCTCGACGCGGGCCTGCCGCCCGGCTTCCTGCAGCTGGTCTGCGGGCCCGGCGAGACAACCGGCGCCGCGCTGGTGGCCGACCGGCGGGTCCGCTTCTTCACCTTCACCGGCTCGGCGGCGGTGGGCCACGCCATCAAGCAGAACTCGGGGATCGCCAAGACCCACCTGGAGCTAGGCTCCAACAGCGCCTCCATCGTGGCCGCCGACGCCGACCTCGACCTGGTGGCGGACCTCGTCACCCGGGCCGGTTACCGCAAGGCCGGGCAGGTGTGCACCAGCGTGCAGCGACTGATCGCGCACGCCTCGATCGCCGACGACCTCACCGCGCGGCTGGCCAAGCGCGTGACCGCACTGCGGGCCGGAGACCCCCGGACCGCCGACGTCCAGGTCGGCCCGATGATCGCCCCGGCCGAGGCCGAGCGCGCGCACGGCTGGATCCGGCAGGCGATGGAGGGAGGTGCGACGCTGCTGGCCGGGCGGGGACCGGGACGGGCCCGTGCTCACTCCCGCGTTCCTGCGCGACCCGCCGCCGGACAGCCAGATCATGACCGGCGAGATCTTTGCCCCGGCCGTGGCGCTGGTGACCGTCGGCGGGCTCGGCGAGGCCATCGACCTGGTCAACGCGGGCGAGTACGGGCTCCAGGCGGGAGTGTTCACCCGCGACCTCGACGCGGCCTTCTCCGCCGCCCGCCGGCTGCAGGTCGGCGGGGTGATGATCAACGACACGTCCAGCTATCACGCCGACGCCATGCCCTACGGCGGGGTCAAGCACAGCGGCTACGGGCTGGAGGGACCGCGGTACGCGGTCCAGGACATGACCGACTCGCGCATCATCGTCCTCAACCTGCGGGAGGGCACGTGAGGCTTCCCCTGTCGGGGTGCAGTTTCGGCTGGCTGCACCTGGCCCCGCTGCCGGACGCGCTGCGCGCGCTGGCCCGGCAGGGATTCCGCTCCCTGGAGCTGACCACCGCGCCGCCGCACCTGTCCGCGGAAGCGATCGGGCCTTACGAGCGCCTGGAACTCGCCCGGTTACTGAGCGCCCTGCAACTGCGGGTGGTGTCGGTCAACCCGAGCTTCGCCGACCTCAACCTGGTCAGCACCAACCCGGAGATCCGTGAGGTCAGCGAGCGCCAGCTCATCGCGAACGTCGAGCTCGCCGCCGATCTGGGCGCCGACTACGTGGTCGTGATCCCGGGCCGCCTGCACGCCCTGGCGCCGGCCCCCGCCGAGGCCGCGCGGGCGGTGCTGGACCGGGGCCTGACCCGGCTGGTCACCCGGGCCGAGGCGCTCGGCGTGACGATCGCCCTGGAGAACAGCCCGTACGGGTACCTCGGCCGGGCCGGTGACCTGGCCGAGATCGTGGACCGCTGGTCCTCTCCGCGGCTGCGCATCACCTACGACGTGGCCAACGCGCTGGCCATCGAGGACCCGGCCGAGGGAGTGCGGCGGGCCGGAGACCGCGTCGCCCTCGCGCACGTCAGCGACACGTGGCGGAGCCAGTGGGCGCACACCTCGCCCGGCCGCGGCGAGGTGGACTTCGCCGGGTTCGCGAAGGCCCTCGCGGGGATCGGCTTCGCCGGCCCCACCGTGTACGAACTGGTCGACGGCGACGATCCGGAACCCCGGCTGCCGGCCGACCTCGCGACGCTCGCGGCCGCGGGGTGGGCCCCGTGAAGCCTTCGCCGGAGCCGCCGTCGATGACACCGTCGCAGCCGCGGTCGTTGCCACCCTCGGCCGACGTGGTCGTGGCGGGCAGCGGCGCCGCCGGCCTCACGGCCGCCCTGGCCGCCGCGGTCACCGGGGCCGATGTCCTGCTGGTGGAGCGCGGCGAGCGGCTCGGCGGCACGACCGCGCTGTCCGGCGGACGGGTCTGGGTGCCGGGTAACCACCTCCAGGACGGCGACTCGCGCGAGGCCGCCGCTGCCTACCTGGACGGCCTGTTCAGCGACCGGTACCCCTCGATGACCGAGGCGTTCCTCGACACCGCACCCGAGATGGCGCGTTTCGTCGAGCGGCACAGCGCGCACCGGTTCGTCGCGTGCCCTCGCTACCCGGATTACCACTCGTCCCGGCCCGGCGCGACGACCGGCGGCCGGGCCCTGGACGCCCAGCCCATCGACACGCGCAAGCTCACCCCGCTGGCGGCCGACATCCTGGTCCCGCCGGGTTACCTGCCGATGTCCTTCGCCGAGTGGGAGGACTGGCGTTACCCGAGCCGGTTCGACTGGGACCTGCTGCGCGAGCGCGAGCGCGACGGCATCGCCGCCGCCGGGGTGGCGCTGGTCGCCGGGCTGCTCGACGGCGTGGTCAAGGCGGGAGCGCAGGTGCTGACCGGCGTCCGGCTGACCGGCTTCCAGCCCGGGTCGGCGTGCCTGGAGCACGCGGGGCAGGTGACCACGATCGGCACGTCGGCGGTGATCCTGGCCACCGGCGGCTTCGACCGGGACCGGCCGCTCCGGGCCCGGCTCCAGCCGCGGGCGCAGCGGGCCAGCGGCGCGCCGCCCACGAACACCGGTGACGGGCTTCGCATCGCCGAGCGCGCGGGAGCCAGGAGCGACAACCTGGGCGAGGGCTGGTGGATGCCCATGATCGCGATCCCCGGCGAGACGCTGCAGGGCGAGCAGTTCTACCGCTCGCTGGTCCGGGAGCGCGGCCTGCCGCGGCAGATCATGGTCAACGCCTCGGGCCAGCGGTTCGCCGACGAGGCGCAGCCCTACAACGAGATCGGCAAGGCACTGCACCGGCAGGCCGGGCCCGTTCACCTGATCTTCGATGAGGGCTACCGAGAGCGGTATCCGATGCCGGGCGTGCCCCAGGACGGGCCGGTGCCGGCCTGGGTCGCCCGCGGCGGCTCGCTGGCCGCGCTGGCGGGCCGGATCGGCGTCGGCCCCGCGGCCCTGGAGGCCACGGTCCGCCGGTGGAACCGCGCCTGCGCCGAAGGGACCGACCGGGACTTCGGCCGGGGCGAGAGCGCCTACGAGCGGTTCTGCGGTGATCCGGCCATCGCCGCCGCCGGCTCGAACCCGTGCCTCGGCCCGATCGACCGGGCGCCCTACTACGCGGTCGAGGTTCTGGCCGGGACCATCGGGACCAAGGGCGGCCCGGTCACCGACACCGACGGGGTCGTGCTCGGCCAGGACGGCTCCCCCGTCACCGGCCTGTACGCGGTCGGCAACGCCGCTGCCTTCTGGACGGCCGACGGGTACCCGGGTCCGGGGGCCACGCTCGCCGTGGGCATGACGATGGGATACCGGGCCGGACGGCACGCGGGGCGGATCGTACGCTGACGTGCATGACGACCGACGGGGCGAAGGGACTGATCGGCTCCCTCCTCCACGGCCTGGAGATCCTGGACATGTTCGAGCGCGACAGGTCCGAGATCGGCATCGGGGAGATGGCGCAGCAGCTGGGCCTGCACCGGTCCACGACCTCCCGGCTCGCGGCCACCCTGGCCGTGGCCGGGTACCTCGAACCGACCGGAGAGCCCGGGCGGTACCGCCTGTCCGGCAAGCTCGTCACGCTCGGCGAGCTCGTCGCCTCCGAAGGCGACGTGCGCCGCGCCGCCCTGCCCTACCTGCGGGACCTCGTGCAGAGCCTGGGCGAGACCGGGCACCTGGCCATCCTGGAGGGCACGGAGGCGGTCACCGTCGGGGTCGTCGACGGCTGGCAGACCGTGCGGATGCACTCGTGGGTGGGCAAGCGCTCGCCCGCGCACTGCAGTTCCATGGGCAAGGCGCTGCTGGCCGGCCTGGACGCTAGCGAGATCGACGCCCGCTATCCTGGCGCCCGCCTGGAGGCCAGGACCGACCGGACGATCACCGGCCGGGAGCGAGCTCAAGCGCCACCTCGCCCAGGTGCGCGAGCGCGGGTACGCCGTGGACCGCGAAGAACTCGAGCCGCACTTGTGCTGCGTGGCCGGTCCGGTCTTCGACCGGACGGGGGCGGTCGTGGCGAGTATCAGCGTGTCCGGGCCGGATTCACGGCTCGACGACGAGAGCATCCCCGCGATCGCCGAGGCCGTGCGCCGCGCCGCCTGGCAGATCAGCGCCCGGCTCGGCGCGCCCCGCGTGATACCGGACTGGAGCACGCCGTGAGCAAATCCGTGCGTCCCAGGGACCCGGACCGCCCAACCCACGGATTAAGGGTCCGTTGACAGCAAACAACGAGCAACGGCCCGATCGACTATCTCCGGATGATCGGCCGAGGCTCACCCCGGCGGCCGATGCTCGCCGACCTCCTCGGTGAGCTTGAAGCGCATCTTCACCGGAACATCACCGTGATGCTCATGCAGGCCTTTCGGGCATCCCGTGGTCGGCGTTCGCCAGGTGCCGGCGAGGCACGCTGCGTTCTGGTGGGCAGACCGCTACGCTGCCGATGATCGCAACTGGGCGGACGGGAGGCGGGGTGCCGGGCGGGCTGCGCGAGATCGAGGTCAAATACCGGATCGGCGACCTGCCGGCGCTGGAGCGTGCGCTCGCGGATCGCGGCGTGGTCCTGTCGGAGCCGTTGCGCCAGGATGATCAGGCATACGCCGAGCAGAGCTGGGCATATGGCCAGCCCAAGGCTGGGGTGACGTTCGCCCGGCTCCGCACGCAAGGTGGCCGCCACCTTTTCACGGTCAAGAGGCCGCTGGACAACGAGATGGCGTGCGTGGAGCACGAGACTGAGGTGGTTGACCGGGCGGCGATGCACCAGGCGGTGCTGGCGATGGGCTTTGTGCCGACGGCACGGATCGTGAAGATCCGGCGGACCGCGGTGATCGGCGACGTGGCGGTGTGCGTCGACGATGTTGAGCGGGCCGGGTTGTTCTTGGAGATGGAGAGGCTGGTCACTGCCGGGTCGGCCGCGCTGGCAGTGCAGGCCGAACTCGACGGCATCGCGCGCTCGCTGGGCGTGCCGATGCAGCGCGTTTCGGATACCTATGACTCGCTGGTACGCGCCTGCGCCGTGGGCGCTTAGAACGCCGTGAGCGCTTAGAACAGGGTCAGTGTGCCGTCGGCGGCCGCTTCGGTGCCTGCGGGATTGCCGGTTTCCAGCGGCGTGGCGTCAGCGTGCAGGGTCAGTGTCACCGCTGCGTGGTCGGTCAGGCTGAGCTGCCAGGTCTCGTGCAGGTACGAACACGTGCCGATCAGGCCAGCGAGGCCCGGCCCGACGTGCAGGTAGTCGTATCGGTAGCCGTCTCCCGTGCGGCCGATCCAGCTGTACGCCTGCTCGCCCGGTGCGACCTGGTCATAGGCGTCGACCAGCCCGCGTTCGCGCAGTCCTTCGAGCAGCCCGAACTCGAACGGCAGGAACCCCGAATGCAAGGGCCTGTGGGTTCTGCTGATGACGTTGTAGTCGCCGCCTAGCACCAGGTGCTCGCGGAGACCCCTCGGGAGGTTGTCGTACGTCTCGACGAGGGTGCGGATGAACCGCTGCTTGCGCTCCGTCTTGTAGGCGCTGCGGTCACGGCTGGGGACATACACGCCGATCACCGAGATGGCCGGCTCGGTGCCTAGCACGGCGGCCGATACCCGGCACGGGACGCTGACCGCCGCGAACTCGGCGGTGAGGTCCCGGGCAACGCGGACACGGCTGACCAGGGCGCTGCCGCGCTCGCCGTCGGCGTCGGGGGTCTTGATGACCGCGAAACCCGCGCGGCGGAACCGGTCGAGCAGCCAGGACGTGCCGGGCCCGGCGCTGGTCTCGGTGATCACGAGCACTTCTTCGGGCCGCCGAGCGAGCCAGTCGAGCAGGAGGCGAGCGCGTTCCGGCGAGGCGGCGCCGATGTTGACAGTCAGGATGGACAGCACTGTCAGCCTCCTTGCGGGTCCGGCGGCGGACCGAGCCGGGCCATGATCGCCGTGGCGACGGCGTCCGGGTCCAGGCCTCGGCAGTCAATCCTGGCCTGGGGCCAGCGCCGCCGTGCCAGGAACCGGAAGGCTTCCCGGTACAGGGCCAGCTCGCGGGCGGGCGAGCCTTGCGTTTCCAGGCGGGACAGCGCGGGCCGCTGCATCAGCCGGGCGGCGATGACCTCGGGGTCGTCTTCCAGGTAGACCGACATGTCGGGGACGGCGACGTGGGCGTTGTAGCTCCAGATCTCGGTCAGGCCGAGCCCGTCCAGGCGCTGCAACACCAGTGACGACTGGACATACCGGTCGGTGATGACGACCTCGCCCGTCCTCAGCGCCGGGGTGATCTCACTCTCCAGGTGGGCGTAACGATCGGCGGCGACCGCCAGCGCCAGGGCCCGTCCGACCAAGTAGGACTCGGCGGATCGGACCAGGCGTCCGAGCGGAGTGGCGGAAGGCTCAGTCGTCACGTGTACTGCGGCGCCGCGCGCTCGCAGCGCGGCGGCTACGCGGCCGGTGATGGTGGTCTTGCCGACGGCGTTCAGCTCTTCGATGGCGATGAAAAGTTCAGTCACTGCGGGCATGGCCCGATCTGCAGGAGTGGGCTGGCCACGATGGGGCACTGCTCGCTGTTCACCTCGCTATCTGCTGCTCGCGCGAGATCAGCGCGGCGGGGCAGCCTTTCCCGCACGATCTTGCCATAGCACATGCCCTGCAGGTGCCGTTAGCATCCATGTCCAGCCGACCGCCAGGTCGTACCAGTCGAGAGCCTCCGCGATCTCGTGGCGAGGATGTTGCCGATCAGGAAGTCGCTGTCCGGATAGGCAGACTGCGGGTGCGGGCGGCGAATACCAGGTACGGACAGACCGCAGTCAGCCCGTCGGCAAATACGTAGATGAGCTTGCCAGCGTCGCAGCCGGCCAGGGGCTTGTCGTCGTTGGGGAAGCGGATGTGCACCACGTCGATGCCCGGGACTGAAGCGCTCGGTCACGTCCTTGATCGCGCGCATTCTGGCCGTGCTGGCGGCCAGCTTTCCCCGGCTCTTGACACCGCGTCCGAACGCCGAGAGCGGGTTCATCAGCACGTACCTGGCGCCGACCTCGACCGCGAACTCGCACAGGGCGACGAACTCGCTCGGTTCGGTGAGCATGTTCGGCGTCGACAGCAGTCCCTGCAGCATGCCCGCCGCCGCGAACTTGCGCGTCGTCTCGAGGGTAGTGACGAACGACGACACGCTGCCTAGGAATTTTCCGTGACTTCCAGCGGAAGCGTAGAAGCTAGCGTTCACATGCACGTCAGGATCTGGCCAGGTAGCGATTTGCTCATCGCTGGCAGTGTTGCATTGGTGCAGATATATAGTGGAAGGTATTATTAAGACAGAATCGCAAAATTATATGGGAATGGATATGGTGAGTGTGATTGTTTTAGGAAATGAGGAATATTTGGGATTGTGTATGTGTTTAGTTGAGATACAAAACAGTGCGCGCAGTGAAGGTTGCATCGCTCGGTGATCTGGATAAGGGCTTTTCTGCCGTCGCCTTGTACGGACGTGCAGAAATAGCATGAACTGGCGTGCGTGTCAATGATAAGTGATCGCCTCATGATCGGCCTCCTATGCGCTCACAGAAGAGTTTGCGTGGTGATCATGCTCATCGCGGTTCCGCGCCTATCTGTGCTCATACGACTTTCCCGCAAGGTGATGCGGGATGTACCAGTTCCACCGCGTGCTGATGGCTTCCACCAGTAGCAGTCCCCGGCCGTTTTCAGCATCGTCGGCTGTGTCGATCCGCGCGGGCGGCTGCGGGCTGGAATCTCATACCAGGATCAGCATGCTCCGCTTGTCCGACAGCAGCCACAGGCGCACAGGCGTGAAAACTTCCGCCATGCCGGTCGCTTGCACAGCATTGGTGAGCAGTTCCGAAACCACGAGTTCGGTGGTTTCGCCTGAGTCGGTGAGATTCCATTCCGGGAGCAGTTGCCGCACATGCTGTCGGGTGCGTGGCACGGCGCTGGCCAGCGGCTCGAGTTCTAGGAAGCTCTGAAGCGGCCACAGATCCGCAATGTCAGGTTCTGTCTGCGCTGTAAGAAGCGAGATTGGCACTCATACATGGCCATCACCGCAGCGGTGGTCGGATGTTCGGTCTTCGACTAGGCTCCCGCGCCGCTCGGCAGTTCTGCCTGGCTCGATTCCGCTAGGGCACGGCGGAGGGCGAGACACGCATTTCACGGGCGGCTTCGCGTAGCTGCGCTGCCACGCGGGCGTTTGTACCGCCATTGTCATGACCGTCAGCCAATAACAGAAGCAGTCGATTACGAAATTGCCGGGGCGCATGTGTGCACGGGGTGTGTGAATCTGCCTGGACGCGATTCGAAGCGCGTGGCACTGTCAAACTGATGGTGTCCGCGACTGGCAGAAGGGGCAGGCAGGTGCCGCGACCGCCAGGAGCAGAACCTGCGGCTGCGGTCCCTGCTGGACGAGGCCGCAATGTCCAACAAGGGCCTGGCGCGCAGGGTCGTTGACCTCGCCGCGACCCGGGGACTGGCAAACGTGCGGTGCGACCACACGTCGGTCCTGCGCTGGCTGGCGGGCGAGCAGCCGCGCTCGCCAGTCCCCGAACTGGCCGCCGTCGTCCTCGGCGAATGCCCTCGGCCGGAAGGTCTCCGAAACCGAGCTGGGCATGACGCCCAGCGACCTGCCCGGCGACCTCGGCCTGCAGCTCCCTACCGGCTGGACGGAAACCATAGCCACCTCAACCGCCCTATGGAGGGCCGACGTGCAGCGAAGGCGATTCCTGGTCAACGCGGTCTTCACCTCCGCCGCGCTGCCCGCCTCCGCGCTGCGCTGGCTCACCAGCCCGCCAGCCGGCGCCCGTGCGGCAGCGGCCTGCTGCGGGTAGGACGCGCCGACATCGACGCGATCCGCGAGCTGACGCACTCCTACCGGGAGATGGACAACCGGCTCGGCGGCGGCAAGCTCCGCAGCTCGGATCGTGTCCTACCTCGACGATCACGTCTCGCGCCTGCTCACGACCGGCAGCTACCAGCGAGGAAACCGGCCGGCAGCTCGCCGCCGCGTGCGGCGAGCTGTCGCAGCTGGCCGGCTGGGTCGCCTACGACAGCGACGAGCACGGCCTGGCCCAGCGGTACCTCACCCAGGCCCTGGCCTACGCGCGGCACGCCGACGATCATGCACTCGCGGCGCGAGATCCTCGCCGCCAGGCGCACCAGGCTCTCTACCTGGCCCGGCCGGATGAGGCGATCGACCTCGCCCGAGCCGCCCAGGCCGCAGCCGTCCGCCACGGGTCGGCGACCCTGCTCACCGAGTGCCTGGTCATGGAAGCGCACGGGCACGCGGCCCGCAACGACGCGCACGCCTGCGGCGCCGCCCTCGCCAGGGCAGAGCAGACCTTCGACCGCGCCGCCCGCGAGGACGACCCGGCGTGGCTCGCCTACTTCGACGAGGCGTACCTGGCGGCCCGCATGGCGCAGTGCTTCCGCGACCTCGGCGAGGCGGGCCACGCCGCCCGCTACGCGCGCCGCTCCTGGACATGGACGGCCGCTACGTCCGCGGCCGGGCCTTCAACCTCTCCCTGCTCGCCACCGCCTACGCCGCCCAAGGCGAACCCGAGCAAGCGTGCGGCCGTCGGGCGGCAGGCACTGGACCTGACCGTCCGCCTCACCTCGGCCCGCAGCGTCCGCTACGTCCGCGACCTCGTGCGCGTCCTGCGCCCGCAAGCCGACGTCCCGGCCGTCCGGGACTTCACGGCGGAGGTACGCGAGCGGCTGCCCGCCGCAGCAGGGCATGCTGCACCCCGATGATGGTGATCGCGCCCAGGATGTCGCCCGCGGGCGATCATCGCCGGCGTCTCGTCAACCGGCACCCAGCGGACCTCGGCCGTCTCGTCGACCTCAGGCTCACCGACCTGCTCGGCCCCGCGCGCCAGGTACAGGTCCTGCGGGTAGTCGGCGTTGCCGATGAGCGGCTGGCAGGACATGACGAACTCGATGCTGCGCGGACGCCAGCCGGTCTCCTCCTCGACCTCGCGCGCCGCCGCCGCGGCAGAGTCTTCGCCGTCATCCACGTAGCCGCCCGGCAGCTCCCACACCCAGCGGTCCACGATGAACCGGTGCCGCGCATCAGCAGCACCCGCTCGCCCGCGTCGTCCAGGACCACCGTCATCGCGCAGCGCCGCATCCGGAAGACGTACTGCGTGAACCGCACGTGGTTCGGAAGCTCGACATCGGCCAGGCTCACGCGGATGTGAGGGGTGTCGTCCACCAGCCGCTCGCCGTGGATCACCCACTTGTGCGGGTTCGACACAAATCGACCCTACCGCTGACGCAGCGAAGACTGGTTACCAGCGTGTGAGGTTGGCGTTGTTACCGGGTGATAGGCCACGCCAGCGGCGCGAGCCTGACATGATCCGAGCATGGATATAGATAGGCGAATGGCCGGCTCGGCGCGCCTGCAAGTACCGGGCCGAAGCTCGCCGTGAGCACGAGCCGTCTGGGCATCGAGATCTTCCACGAGCAGCTGAACACCGGCTCCGGGTACGTGCTCGGCGCCGTGATGTCGTTTGCCGTGCTCGGGACGGATGTGGTCATGCTGTCGCTCTGGGCCCTCCCGACGATGACCGCCGAGGAGCTCGCCCGGCTTCGGCGCCGCACGCGCCCGGGCGGGGATCTGGCTGCGCCCTGGGTCCCGGTGGATCCGGCGCGGTGACGAGCCCGCTGGCATCAGCGCCGACGCCCGCGCGCCGGGACGATCGGCCGGCGCTGGAGCTGTCAGCCCTGCGCCAGCAGCCCTGGTGGCGCTGAGCGCGACGGGACCTGGCTGAGGGTGAGGCCGAAGTGGTCACGGTAGGCGGCGAGCAGGGCATCGTCGCCGTCCAGTTGCCGCTCGGTGCGGGTCGCGCCGCTGGTCTGGATGAGCGTGCGGCCGCTGATCGAGACCCGGCCGTCCTCGGTGCGCCGCGAGCAGATGGTGCCGGCGGTGAAGTGGGACTGCGGGGAGGTCTGCTGCCACCAGCAGGTGGGGACGAAGTCGTCCAGTGACCGTTCCCGCGTCTCGATCCGGTACTGCGGCCGGCCGTCCCTGAGCACGTCCAGGTCCCCGCCCGGCGCGTCGGCGAGCCGGAACTCGCCGGCCGGATCGTCCTGGCCGTCACGGCTGTCCAGCCGCAGCGGATAGTCGCTGTGGCTGCCGAAGCCCACGTCCGCCAGCAACGGGCCGCTGCCGTCGGCCGGGCGCACGACCAGCGCCAGGTGGTCAAACGGCGGGCTGAGCCCGGCGTCGCCGTACACGCGCGCGGCGACCCGCGTCACGCGGGCGCCGAGCGCCTCCAGCAGCAGCGCGAACGCTCCGTTGAGCTCGTAGCAGAAGCCGCCGCGGCGCCGCTGCACGATCTTGGCGACCAGGTCGTGCTCCTCCAGCGAGATCGGCTCGCCCAGGTGGATGCTCAGGTTCTCGAACGGCACCGCGATCTGGTGCGCCCGGTGCAGCAGGCGGACCGTCGCCGTGTCCGCGGTCTCCGGCGGCGCCACCGCGATGCGCCGCAGGTAGGCTGCGGCGGTTTGCTCGTCCACGATGATCCTCCTAGAGCGTGGCCGCGCCGCCGGAGACGGCCTCGAGGGCGGCGGGCTGTCGTCACCGGCAGCGGCCGGCACCTGGCCGGTGACCCGGGTGCCGTGGCCCGGAGCCGACGTGATCTCGACGGTGCCGCCGAGCGCCGCGAGCCGGTCCGCGATGCCCTGCAGCCCGGTGCCCATCGGCGTGGTGGCCGGGTCGAATCCGGTGCCGTCATCCTCGACGGTGAAGACCAGGGACGGGCCGTCCTGGCCCAGTGTCACCCGGGCCGCCGACGCGTGGGCGTACTTCGCGACGTTCTGCAGGGCTTCGAGGACGGAAAAGTACAGCGCGGCCTCGGTCGGCTGCGGATACCGCCCGACCCCGGGCGCCTCGACCGTGACCGGGACGGCGGCCTTGCGCGCCTGGGCCTCGAGCGCGGCGCGCAGCCCCAGGTCCGCCAGCAGCGGCGGGTAGATCCCGCGGGCCAGGTCGCGCAGGTCTTCCAGCGCGCGCGACGCCGCCTGCTCGGTCTGCTCCAGCAGTTCCCCGGCCTCCTCGGGGGCGGTCTGCACCGCGCTCCGGGCCAGCCCCAGGCTGATCCGCAGCGCGACCAGCTGCTGTTGCGCGCCGTCGTGCAGGTCCCGCTCGATCCGCCGCCGGGCCTGGTCGGCGGCGGCCACGATCCGCTGGCGGGACGCCCGCAGGTCCTCGATCAGCGCGACGTTGCGCAGCACCAGGCCCGCCTGGGCGGCCACGTCCCGGGCCAGCCGTTCGCCGGCCGGGGTCAGCGGCTCCCGGGGCCCCGAGGTGAGCCGCAGCCAGCCCAGGCGCTCGCCGTGATGCTCGACGGCGAACTCGCGGGTCCGGCCGCCCCGCCCGGGCGGGCCGCCGGGATCCGGGCCGGCCGGCTCCGGCGGCGGCCCGTCCGGGCTCGCCGCCGGCCACGCCGCTTCCCGCCGGGCCTGTCCGCCCACCTGCATCCACACCTCGGCTCGCTGCGCGCCGGTCGCCCCGGCCAGCATCCGCGCGATCGCCGGCAGGACCTGGTCGGTCGCGTACGTGCCGGCCACCCGCTCGGCGAACTCCGACAGCACCTCGTACGGGGTGGCCCGGCGGCCGTAGACCAGCCGGTCCGCGAGCCGCCCGGCCCGGACCCGCAGCGGCTGCAGCAGCACGGCCGCCAGCGCGGCGGCGGCGAAGGTCAGGGCGCTGTTCCCGGGGTGCCCGACGGCGGCGCCCACGCCCAGCACGATCAGCGCGTAGATCGCGGTGAAGGCCGCGGCCACCAGCGCGGCCACCACCGTCTTGCGGACCACGATGTCCAGGTCGTAGAGGTGGTACCGGAGCACGGCGACCGCGCACGCCGCCGGGATCCCGAGCAGCGGGATGCCGAAGAGCAGAACGAAGAAGAACGTGCCCAGCGACCCGTTACCGCCGTGCGTGACGGCGATGTACGCGACGTTCACCACGGCGACGGTCAGGAACAGAGCCCCCACGTAGCCCAGCCACGCCAGCTGCTGGCGCAGTTCGGCGGCCGCGCCGCGCCGCCGCCAGAACACCGAGACGATGGCCAGCAACGCGCACGCCCAGGCCATGACGGCGGTCACCGCGAGGAGCTGGTCGTACCAGCCGTGCCGCGGGAACACGCCCAGCGGGTTCGGGTACGCGACGTGCGCCGCCTGCAGCGCGTTGGTCAGGCCGCCCGGCCACGACCGTGCCCCGCTCCAGCGTCTGCGCGACCCCGCCGACCACGATGACCCAGATGGCGGCCCACAGCACCGGCCGCCACCACTTCGACAGCAGCCGCCCGGTCGGGAACAGCAGCACCACCGGGATCAGCGAGGCGACGATGAGGTTCTCGGCGGACTGGCCGAGCGCGGTCACCGTGCGGACCGCCGGCAGCGACCCCGGCGCCGTGGCCAGGCCGCGCAGCCCGTACTGCTCCAGGAACAGGCTCGCCGCCAGCCAGAACCCGGTCAGGCCCAGCAGCCAGCCGATGACGTTGCGCGGCACCCGCGCGGCCAGCAGCCCGCCGATGCCCGCGTACACCAGGCATCCCGCGCCGGCGAACGCGTACGCGCCGATCCGCGCCGTGCTCACCACCCGCGCGTTGAGCCCGAGCAGCACCATCGCCGCCGCGAGGACCAGCACCGTGAATCCCGCGAACGACCAGGCCACGGCGCGAGTCCGGCACTGGCCGGCCACGAAGGTCATGGATCCGATTCTGGCCTGCGCTGACCCGCGCAAACAGGGCGCAGGCCACACCCTGCCGCTCGTGCCAGCCCCAGGCCGGCTGATCAGACCGAGAAGGCGAGTCCGTGCTCCTCCGATTCCAGCGAGATGAGCAACGACACCGCCTCGATGAGGGCCAGGTGGGTGAACGCCTGGGGGAAGTTCCCGAGGTGCTGGCCGGTGGCGGTGTCGATCTCCTCGGCGTAGAGCAGCAGCGGCCCGGCGAACGACAGCAGCTTCTGGCACAGCGCGTGCGCGCGCTCGGTCTCGCCGATCAGGGCGAGCGCGGTCACCAGCCAGAACGAGCAGATGGTGAACGTGCCCTCGTCGCCCTCGAACCCGGTGTCGGTTTCGGAGACCCGGTAGCGCAGGACCAGGTCGTCCCTGGTCAGCTCGTTGGCGATGGCCAGCACGGTGGCCTTGACGCGCTCGTCGCCGGGGGGCAGGAACCCGACGATCGGCAGCAGCAGCAGGGACGCGTCGAGTTCCTCGTTGTCGTAATGCTGCCGGAACACGCCACGGCCGGACACGCCCTTGTCCAGCACCTCGGCCTTGATCTCGTCGGCTCCGGCCTGCCAGCGCCGGGCGCGTTCGTCGTCCCCCCGCCGGCGGGCGAGATCGGCGCCCCGGGCGGCCGCCACCCAGCACATCACCTTCGACGCGGTGAAGTGCCTCGGGTCGCCGCGGATCTCCCAGATGCCCTGATCGGGCTCGCGCCAGCGGTCCAGGGCGGTTTCCACGAAGCCGGCCAGGCCCTCCCACACCGGCGTCACGATCTGGCTGGCCTCCCGGCGGAACTGGACGTCCAGGGCGTCCAGGATCATGCCCCACACGTCGTGCTGGCGCTGGTTCCAGGCCCCGTTGCCGACCCGGACCGGGCGCGCCCCGCGGTACCCGGACAGGTGGTCGAGGGTCCGCTCGGTCAGGTCCCGTTCCCCGCCGATGCCGTACATGATCTGCAGCTCGGGCGGCCGGCTGAGGTCACCGCCGGTGACGGCGTCGATGATGAAGGCGAAATACTCGACCGCCTCCCAGTCGAAGCCCAGCCGGTACAGCGAGCGGAGCATGAACGACGAGTCCCTGATCCAGGTGTACCGGTAGTCCCAGTTGCGTGCCCCGCCCGGGGTTTCGGGCAGGGAGGTCGTCGCCGCCGCCATGATGGCGCCCGTGGGGGCGTAGCTGAGCCCCTTCAGCGTGAGGGCGCTGCGGTCGATGTAGATCCGCCACGGATGGTCGGGAACCCTGGCCGTGCTCAGCCAGTCGCGCCAGAAGCCGATCGTGCGGTGCAGGACGCCGAAGGCCTCTTCGTGGGAGCCAGGAACGCCGGGTTCTCCCCAGGACAGGCTGACGAAGGCGGCCTCTCCCTCGGCGATCGTCGTGCGGCCGTAACAGCGGGGGCCCAGCACGCCCAGCTGGATGTTGCCGGCGATATGCAGCGGCAGCCCTCCGTCGCGCGGCGTGACGCTCATTGACTCGTATCCGTCACCCCGGTAGCTCCACTGGCCGCCGGTGGTGCCGTAGTTGAAGCGCGGGACGCAGTTCACGAGCACCTCGACGCGGCCGCCGATGCAGGTCGCGAGCCGCAGCAGCATGCCGACGGCGCCGGTGTCGGCCGGGGCCCGGTAGTAGTCGGCCCGTCGCTGGTCGCGCCGGGTCGGCCCCATGACCAGCAGGTCGTGAACGGTCAGCCATCCCGTCGGGGTCTGCCAGGTCGTCTCCAGCACCATCGTCCCCGGGACGTACCTGCGGTTCTGCGGCACCTGGGCGTCGGCGGGACCGAACCGGAAGGAGCCGGCGGTCCGGTCGAGCAGCGCGCCGAAGACGCTCGGGGAGTCGGGCCGGGGCAGGCACAGCCATTCGACCGCGCCGTCGGGCGCGATCAGGCAACTCTGCTCGCAGTTGGACAGGAAGGCGTAGTCGCCGATGGGCGGGAACGTGGTCACCGCGATGCCCCCCGTCCGTCAGGCGCGGCCCGGCGGCCGCGGCCGGGCGACCATGCGAGCCGGTGCGTCGCCCTCTCCTCCATCATGGGCTGGTGGGCGATGAAGACCAAGGCCATGGGCACCTGATTGACTACCATCCCGCGACCGCCATCGACCGGGACTGGACCGCGCTGGCGGTTCACCGGCTGGAGGCCGACTCGCGCCGGAGCGCGGACACGCACCTGGTCAAGCTGCCGCTGTCCGGGCCCGTCGACCTCTACCTCAAGGATGAGTCCACGCACCCCACCGGCTCGCTGAAGCACCGGCTGGCCCGGTCGCTGTTCCTGTACGCGCTCTGCAACGGGTGGATCGGTCCCGCGACCACGGTGGTGGAAGCGTCCAGCGGCTCCACCGCGGTGTCCGAGGCCTACTTCGCGCGGCTGATCGGGGTGCCGTTCGTCGCCGTGATGTCGCGCGCGACCAGCCCGGCCAAGATCGCGCTGATCGAGCGCGAGGGCGGCCGCTGCCACCTCATCGACGACCCGGCCGCGGTCTCCGACGTCGCGGCCCGGCTGGCCCGCGAGCTGGGCGGGCACTTCCTCGACCAGTTCACCTACGCCGAGCGGGCCACGGACTGGCGCGGCAACAACAACATCGCCGAATCGACGCTCGCCCAGATGGCCCTCGAACCGCACCGCGTGCCGGCGTGGATCGTCGTCGGCGCCGGGACCGGCGGTACCGCGGCCACGTTCGGCCGGTACCTGCGGCTGCGCGGCACCCCCACCAGGCTGTGCGTCGTGGACCCCGAGCGCTCGGCCTTCCTCCCGTGGTACCGGGGACAGCCGGCGGAATGTGCGCCGTCGCGCATCGAGGGCATCGGCCGGCCGCACGTGGAGCCGTCCTTCGTGCCGACCGTCGTCGACCGGATGCTGGGGGTACCCGATGGCGCCTCGGTGGCGACCATGCGTTTCCTGAGTCACCGCCTGGGAATCTCCGCCGGTCCCTCGACCGGCACCAACGTTTTCGGCGCCCTGCGGCTCGCCTGCGAGATGTGCGCGGACCGGTCGGCCGGCTCGATCGTCACGCTCATGTGCGACAGCGGCGCCCGGTATGCCGACACCTACCAGGACGACGCCTGGCTCGCTGAGCAGGGCATCCGCATCGGCCCCTACCTGCCCGTGATCGAACGGGCCTGGGACGACCACGTCTGGAACTGTCCGTGAGGTAACCAAAACGAGGTCTTGTGTGCCCGAAGTCAGTACCCGAGCATGAGCATGTTGGGTATGGCCGTCGGCGAAAGGCCGCGTTGCTGGCCCGCTCCGGTGGTCCCCGTATCTCTGCCGGAGGAAGCGTGCCATGACGGATGCGAACGAGCAGGCGCCCAAGATCCTCGACTTGCCGATCGGCCTGGATGCCACCGGGATGCGCAAGGAGTTCGACAGCCTGGGCACGGTGGAGGTGCCTGCGGACCACTACTGGGGCGCGCAGACCCAGCGCAGCCTGCAGCACTTCAACATCGGCCACGACCGGATGCCGAAAGAGGTCTATCACGCCTACGGGTACGTGAAGAAGGCGGCGGCGATCGTGAACACCCGGGCGGGCCGGCTGCCGGCCTGGAAGGGCGAGCTGATCGAGCGGGTCTGCGACGAGGTGATCAGCGGGAAGCTCGACTCGGAGTTCCCGCTGTACGTGTACCAGACCGGGTCCGGGACCCAGTCGAACATGAACGTGAACGAGGTCGTCTCCAACCGGTGCATCCAGCTGGTGGGCGGGACGCTCGGCTCGCAGGAGCCGGTGCACCCCAACGATCACGTGAACGAGGGGCAGTCGAGCAACGACACGTTCCCGACCGCCATGCACATCGCCGCGTACACGATGGCCACGGGCCAGACCATCCCGGCGCTGAAGCGGCTGCGGGACGCCATCGACGCCAAAGCGAAGCAATGGGCGGATGTCGTCAAGATCGGCCGGACCCACCTGGAGGACGCGGTACCGCTGACCGTCGGGCAGGAGTGGTCCGGCTACGCCGGCGCGCTCGACGACGCGATCGCCGAGGTCGAGCACGCCACCGACGGCCTGCTGCAGCTGGCGATGGGCGGCACCGCGGTCGGCACCGGGCTGAACGCCCCGGCGGGGTTCGGCGAGCAGGTCGCGGCGGAGATCGCGAAGATGACCGGCACGCCGTACGTGACCGCGGAGAACAAGTTCACCGCCCAGGGCACCCTGGACCGGATGGTCCGCGCGCACGCCGGGCTGAAGGCGGCGGCGGTGAGCTTGTTCAAGATCGCCAACGACCTGCGCTGGCTCGGCTCCGGCCCGCGCACCGGGATCCACGAGCTGATCTTCCCGGCCAACGAGCCGGGGTCGTCGATCATGCCCGGCAAGGTCAACCCGACCCAGGCCGAGGCGATGCTGATGGTCGCGATCCAGGTCATCGCCTCGGATGTGGCAGTGACGATGGGCGGCAGCGAGGGCAACTTCGAGCTGAACGCGTTCCGCCCGATCCTGATCGACAACTACCTGCACTCGGCGCTGATCATGGCCGACATGTGCGACCACCTCCGCGAGTTCATGATCGAGGGCACCAAGCTCAACGAGGCGAAGCTGAAGGAGAACATCGACAACTCGGTGATGATGGTCACCGCGCTGTCCCCGGTCATCGGCTACGACAAGGCCGCGGCCATCTCGTACTACGCCATCGACCACGACCTGACCCTCAAGCAGGCCGCGCTGGCCAAGGGCGTGAGCGAGGAGCTGTACGACAAGGTCGTCATCCCGATCAACCTCACCCGTCCCGGCTCGGCCGACGTCCCGTCCGGCCCCGGGAAAAACTGAGATGAAGTCCCGCGAGGGGGACCGGGCCGCCGGCATGTCCGAGCCGGTGGGCCGGGCGGCGCTGATCGCGTCGGTGGGCGGCCAGCGGGGCTGGGCCGACTGGACCAACCCCGACCACCGGCTGCGGCGGCTGCTGGCCGAGTTCATCGGCATGTCCGGGCTGACGTTCGTGCTGTCCGGAGGCGCGGCCATCCTGGCCCGCTACGGCGGCCACGGCCTGCAGCCCTGGCAGGTCGTGCTGGTGCTGTCCGCGGTCTCGGCGCTGTGGCTGGTGGTGGCCGTCTACTTCCTCGGCGACATCTCCGCCCACTTCAACCCGGCCACCACCCTGGCGTTCGCGCTGCGCCGGGACATGGGCTGGGTGATGGCCGGCGTCTACTGGGTCGTCCAGTTCGCGGCCGCGGTCTGCGGATCGCTGCTGGCCCGCGCGTTCTTCGGCCCGGCCGGGAACCTGGCCGCGACCATGCCCAAGCCCGGCCAGTCCTGGCAGGCCGCGGCCTTCGAGGCCATCATCACCTTCGGCCTGGTGCTGATGATCCTCAACATGGCCAACGGCCCTAAGCTCAACGGGCCGTTCGTGCCGCTCGCCGTCGGCGCCTACATCCTGGCCTGGGGCACCATGGGCGGCCCGTACGACGGCGCGTCGATGAACCCGGCCCGCAGCTTCGGCCCCGACGTGGCCATCGGGGACCTGTCCACCTGGTGGGTCTACCTGGTCGGGCCGGTGGCCGGCGCGGTCATCGCGGTCGGCGTGGCCCACGTGCTGCGCGGGCCGGCCAAGGTCCAGGAGGCCGGCGCCGCCGTGGGAACGCCCCTCGACCGCAGCGGCTGAGCCTCAGCGCAGCGGCCGGAACGCCGCCCGGATCTCCTCGGAGAACAGTTCGGGTTCTTCCCAGGCGGCGAAGTGGCCGCCCTTGGCGGCCTGGTGGTAGTAGCTGAGGGTGGGGTAGCCCTTCTCGACCCAGCTGCGCGGGGCCCGGAAGATCTCGCCGGGGAAGGTGGTGTAGCCGACCGGGATCTTGACCTGCGGAGGAGGCTGGCCGGCCGCGAGCGCCTGGGCTCGTCCGGCCTCCCAGTACGAGCGGGCGGCCGAGGCCCCGGTGCCGGTCAGCCAGTACATCGTGACGTTGTCGAGGATGTGGTCGCGCGTGAGGTTGCCCGACGGCTGCCCGTCGACGAAGGCGCGGGAGATCTTGTAGTAGGAGTCGGTGTCGTGGTCGAGCATCCAGGCCGCCAGGGCGACGGGAGAATCCAGCAGGGCGTAGCCGATCGTCTGCGGCCGCGTGGCCTGCTCGAGGAAGTAGCCGAAGCCGCTCTGCCTGAAGGTGGCGAGCTGGGCGGCCGCCGCGCGTTCCTCCTCGGTGTCGGTCGGCTGAGGGCCGGCCAGGGCCGTTACGAGCAGGTTGGTGTGGATGCCGATCAGCCCCTCGGGTCCCTGGCGGCCCATCGCGTCGGTGACGGAGGCGCCCTGGTCGCCGCCCTGGGCGACGTAGCGGGTGTAGCCGAGCCGGCGCATCAGCTCCGCCCACGCCTGCGCGGCGCGGCCGGCGTACCAGCCGAGCTCGGTCGGCTCGGCGGAGAAGCCGTAGCCGGGAATGGACGGCAGCACCAGGTGGAACGCGTCGTCGGCGCCTCCGCCGTGCGCGGTCGGGTCGGTGAGCGGCCCGACGGTCTCGAGCAGCTCGATGATAGAGCCGGGCCAGCCGTGCGTCATGATCAGCGGCAGCGCGTTCTCGTGCCGCGATGTCACGTGGATGAAGTGGACGTCCACCCCGTCGATCTCGGTCTTGAACTGCGGCAGCGCGTTCAGTCTCGCCTCGCAGGTGCGCCAGTCGTAATCGGTCGTCCAGTAGCGGGCCAGTTCCTGGACCGTGGCCAGCTGCACGCCCTGCGACCGGTCGGCGACCAGCTCCTTGGTGGGCCAGCGCCTCGCGCCGATGCGCTGCTTAAGGTCGGCGATCGCCTCGTCGGGCATGCCAACGCGGAACGGCCGGATTTCGTCAGACATGAGTTTCCACCTCGCTGGATTGGTCGACGACGACGGACGGCCTGATCGGTCGGCGCTGGCCCGGCGTTCGAGGGCAACAGCGTTCCTCCCGCGCCAGCGGAGTCGGTACTGCCTCACGATTGCGGATCGGGCGGGCGCGTCGCGCCCGTGACCCCCTGGTCTGTACCCGGGGCCCGCGCCGGGCAACCGTGTGCTCAGCGTCCTGGAGGCCGCTCGCGCATGGTCCTGCGGTCGTCGGCCAGCCGCCGGGTGACTCCCTCCCGGTCGAGCCACTCCAGCAGCGGGATCACGACCCGCCGCGTCGTCTGCAGGGCCTGCCTGGCCTCGGCCGCCGTGAACGGCTGGGGCAGGCCGGCCAGGATCCGCGCCGCCCGCTCCGGCGCGTCCGGCGCCAGCAGCACGTTGCCGGGCAGGCGGCACAGCAGGCCGGCGCGCTCCGCCGCCGCGGCGGCCCGCGGGTCGAGCCCGAGCTCGCGCATCCGCTCCGCGTCGGGCGCGCGGAACGGGTCGTCCGCCAGGTCGGTGAGCACCGCCCGGACCGCGCCGGCCACGTGCGGCGGCAGGCCCGCCTGGCTGATCCGTGCCGCGGCGTCGCCGGCACTGGGAGGCGGCCCCGGCCCACGAGCGCCCGCGGCGTCACCGGACGGCCGGATTCGCGGGCCGGGCCGACCGCGGCTCAGGTATCCGCCGCTGACACGGAGCATGTCGTCGGCGCCGTCGTCGCGGTGCCCGGCGGCGAGGGCCTCGACCAGGGCCCGGTCGGGCAGGCCCAGCTCGGCCCGGGCCGCGTCGACCTGGAGGCCGGGAGCCAGCGGGTCGCGTGCGGCGTGCGCGGCGACCGCCGCGGTCAGCAGCTGGCGCAGCCGCTGCCAGTACGCGGGGTCGGCCAGCCATTCCCCGCTGACCGGCGGCGGCAGGTCGCGCAGGCCCATGGCCGCGGCCTCGCTGGCCCGCAGCAGCTGGTGACGGCGCAGCAGGTCCGTTACGGTCGGCACCTCCGGCCAGGAGGCCAGCTCCCGCTCCGCGGCCGCGGCGGCGCGGTGGCCGCGCGGCCGCGGCGGCGAGACGTCGAGCACGGTCGCGCCGACTATCGGCCGCCCGCCCGCGCGGTCCGCAGCGCCGCCGGGATCGCGCAGCAGCACTCTCTCGCCGACGTGCAGCGGCAGCGGCTGATCCAGGCTCAGCCGCGCGAAGCCGCGGCCCAGCATGCGGACCCGGGCCACGGCGCGGGCCGCGCCGACGTGCAGCGTGAGCTGCGGCGGCAGCCGGGCGGCGGCGGGCGGCGGCGGCCCTGACCGGGGCGGCGCCAGGCGGACGTCGATCACGCCGGTGACCGTCCAGCGGCCGGGGTGGATGAGGGCCATGCCGCGGCCCAGCTCGCGGGTGCTGACGCCGCGCAGGTTCAGCGCCACCCGGGCCACCCCGCTGACCTGGCCGGCCTGGGCGCCGAGGGACTGCACGCCCCGGACCCGCACCGTGCGCAGGGACGGGGTGAGCACCAGCTCGTCCCCGGCGGCCACGGTCCCGGCCGGCAAGGTCCCGGTGACCACGGTCCCGCTGCCCTTGATGGCGAACACCCGGTCCAGCCACAGCCGGACCCCGGCGGCCGGGTCGGGCTGCGGCAGCCGGGCCGCGAGCCGGCCGAGCGCGGCGACCAGGCCGGGCAGGCCCTGGCCGGTGGCCGCGCTGACCGCGACGGCTTCCGGCCCGCCGCCCTGGCCCAGGCTGGTGCCGGCGATCCGGGCCGCGGCCTGCTGCCGCGCGGGCCCCGGATCGGCCAGGTCGGCCCGCGTGATCACCAGGATCCCGTGGCGGATGCCCAGGGCGTCGATCGCCGCCAGGTGCTCGGCCGACTGGGGCTTCCAGCCGCCGTCGGCGGCCACCACGAACAGCACCGCGGGCACCGGGCCCGCGCCGGCCAGCATGTTGGTGACGAACCGCTCGTGCCCGGGGACGTCGACGAACGCCATCTCCTCGCCCGAGGGCAGCGTCGTCCAGGCGAAGCCCAGGTCGATGGTCATGCCCCGGCGCCGCTCGGCCTCCCAGCGGTCCGGCTCCATCCCGGTCAGCGCGCGCACCAGCATCGACTTCCCGTGATCCACATGACCGGCGGTCGCGACGACGTGCACGGCCTACCCCGGGTCAGGACCGCAGGAGGCGCCGGCCGGCGCCGGGGCCGCGGGTGACGGCTCGGCGTCCCCGGCCCCGGCGGCGAGCACCGCCGCGGCCAGCCGCTGGTCGTCGGCGGGCGCGACGGCGCGCAGGTCCAGCAGCAGCCGGCCGCGCTCGATCCGGCCGATCACCGCGGGTACCTCGCCGCGGCGCACCGCCGGGCCGGACCGCAGCCCGGAAGCCAGCCGCCCGGGCAGCGACAGCGCGGCGCTGGGCAGCCGCACGCCCGGACCGCCGCCGCCCCCGACGGCGGCGTCGGACGGCACCGCCCGGCAGTCCACCCCGGCGCCGGCCAGCCGCGCCGCCAGGGCGCCGGCCCGCTCCCGCACCGACGCCGCGGTGGCGGTCAGGGCCTGGGTGACCGGCGCCGCCGGGCCGGCCAGGGTGGCCTCCAGCGCGGCCAGGGTCAGCTTGTCCACCCGCAGCGCCCGGGCCAGCGGATGGCGCGCCAGCCGGGTGACCGTCTCGGCCCGGCCCAGCAGCAGCCCGGCCTGCGGCCCGCCGAGCAGCTTGTCACCGCTGGCGGTGACCAGCCCGGCGCCCGCCCGCAGCCAGGAATCCGCGTCCGGCTCATCCGGCAGCACCGGGCACGGCGCCAGCAGGCCCGACCCGATATCCCCGACCACCAGCACCCCCAGGCTGGCCAGCTCGGCCACGGGCACCGACGCGGTGAACCCCTCGACCCGGTAGTTCGACGGGTGCACCTTCAAGATGAACCCGGTGCCCGGGCCGACCGCCTCCCGGTAGTCGCGCAGCACGGTCCGGTTGGTCGTGCCGACCTCGCGGATCACCGCCCCGGTCGAGGCCAGCAGGTCCGGAAGCCGGAACCCGTCGCCGATCTCGATCAGCTCGCCGCGGCTGACCACGATCTCCCGCCCGGCCGCCAGCGCCGTGGCCGCCAGCACCAGCGCGGCGGCGTTGTTGTTCACCACGTGCACCGCCCCGGCCGCCGGGACCGCCGCCGCCAGCGCCGCCAGCGTCCCCGCGCCGCGGCGGCCGCGCCGCCCGGAGGCCAGGTCGAACTCCACGTCGGTGTAGCCCGCCGCGGCCGCCACCGCGGCCCGCGCCGCCGCCGACAGCGGCGCCCGGCCGAGGTTGGTGTGCACGATCACCCCGGTCGCGTTGATCACCGGGGTCAGTGTCGCCGCGCCCGGCGGCAACGCCGCCACCGCCGCGTCGGCCACCTCCGCCGGACCGATCACCCCCGACCGCGCCAGCTCCTGGGCCGCGGCCACCGCCCGCTTGACCAGCGCCGCGCCCAGCACCTCCCGCGCCGCGACCAGCCGGGGATCGGCCAGCACCACATCGGTCCTGGGCACGTGACGGCGCGGGTCCACAACCGTGACCCTACGGCGCGCCTGCGGCTGACGGGCGGCAGGTCGGCACCCGGTGAGCGGGATGGTCAGCCTGCGGTCAGCAGCAGGGCATGGTTCTGGTTGATGGCGGTGTCGGTGGCGTTGGCGACGATCTGGCCGTTGTCGTTGACCGCGGCCGCATGTCACGTCCCAACTCGGGGCACGGCGGGCAGGTGCGGAGGCGGACGGGAATCGAACCCGCCGGCGACGCGGAACGCCGCCCGCCGGTTTTGAAGACCGGGGGGGCCACCAGGCACCCGGACGCCTCCGCGACTGACGTTACCCGCGCCCGGGCCGGACCCGCCATCCGGGCCGCGGCCCGCGGCGTGCCCGTTATGGGCAGTAGATTGTGAGCCAGTGTGACCGATCCTGGTGCGTTCCGGCTGACCCAGTACGCGCGCGGCGGCGGCTGCGCCTGCAAGATCCCGCCCGGCGAGCTGGAGCAGACCATCGCCGGGCTCGTCCCGGACGGCCCGGGCACCGACCTGATCGTGGGGGTCGAGCACGGCGACGACGGCGCCGTGGTCCGGGTCGGCCCGGCCCTGGCCGTGGTGGTGACGGCCGACTTCTTCACCCCGGTCGTGGACGACGCGTACACGTTCGGGCGCATCGCCGCCACCAACGCCCTGTCCGATGTCTACGCGATGGGCGGCGAGCCGCTGGTCGCGCTCAACCTGCTCGGCTGGCCCCGCGACAAGCTGCCGGCCGCGCTGGCCGCCGAGGTGCTGCGCGGCGGCCTGGACACCGGCCGCGCCGCGGGCTGTCACGTCGCGGGCGGGCACAGCATCGACGACCCGGAGCCGAAGTACGGCATGGCGGTGACCGGCACCGCGGATCCGGCCCGGCTGCTGCGGATCGACGCCGGGCGGCCGGGACAGCCGCTCAGCCTGACCAAGCCCATCGGCACCGGCGTGCTCAACGCCTGGCACAAGGCCACCGGCCAGGTCAGCGCGGCGGCGATCGACGTGATGACCACCCTCAACGCTGACGCCAGCCGCCAGGCCCTGGCCGCCGGGATCGACTGCGCCACCGACGTGACCGGATTCGGCCTGCTCGGCCACCTGTTCAAGCTGGCCCGGGCCAGCGGCGTCTCCGCGGTGATCGACCACGCGGCGGTGCCGCTCATCGAGGGAACCCGGGCCGCGGCCGCCGCCGGGCACATCCCGGGCGGGAGCCGCCGCAACCTGGACTGGGTGCTACCGCACACCGACACCGGCGCCGTCGGCGAGGACGACCTGCTGCTGCTCGCCGACGCGCAGACCTCCGGCGGGCTGCTCGTGGCCGGGGAACTGCCCGGAGCACCAGTGGTCGGAGAACTGGTCCCGCGCCGCGACGCCGTGCTCATCATCCGGTAGCGCGTTCCATAGCCCGCACCGCAGCAGGAAGGTCGTCAGCGCCCACGCGAGCTGCCAGCTGTGCGTGGCGTAACCAGCCTCGGCGGCCAGGTTTACGGCGGCCGGCAGCGTGCGCGCTCGGCCAGGAACCAGCCCAGCGCGTCCTCGGCGGTGGCAGGCCGGTCTGCGACGACCCCGGGCTGTGGCGGGACCGGGTCGACCGAAGCAAAATACGGGTCCATCAAGGTCGCGGCGGCGTGGGCGGTGTGCAGGTAGTGGTCGAGGACCCGGCCCACCGCGGCGTCCCGGGTGCCGTCACTGACCTGGGTGCAGGCCCGTTCCCTGGCGTAGGCGCGCAGCAGGTCATGGAGGGCGTACCGGCCGGGGCGGTGCTCGGTGACCAGGTGCGCGCGGGCCAGTTCGGCTAGCAGCACCCGCGCGCGCTCGGCCGGGACTGCGGCGAGGCTGGCCGCGGCGCCGACGGCGATGTCCGGGCCGGGGTGCAGTCCCAGCAGCCGGAACAGTCGCGCCCCGTCGGTGCTCAGCGCGCAGTAGGACCAGGAGAACACCGCCCTGGCGTTGGTGGCCAGCTCACCGCCGTCGAACGGGTCAAGGACCGTGGCGGCCCCGCGCAGTTCGGCCGCGGTCTCGGCCAGCGGGAAACTGGGCCTGGTGGCCGCGCGGGCGGCGGCTATGGTCAGCGCCAGGGGCAGCCGCGCGCTGCGTTCGATGATCTCGTCGGCCGCTTCCGGCTCGCTGGCGACCCGGTCTGCCCCCAGACGGCGGGCGAGGAGGTCCTGCGCCTCCGAAACGGTCAGCAGGTCCAGGGCCAGCGGGAAGGCGCCTTCCGCGGCCACCAGGCCGGTGAGGTGGCTGCGGCTGGTGACCAGGGCCACGCATCCGGGTGAACCAGGCAGCAGCGGGCGCACCTGGCCGGCGTCTCGCGCGTTGTCCAGCACCACCAGGACCCGCTTGTCAGCGAGCAGGCTGCGGTAGAGGCCCGCCTGGGCGTCCAGGCCATCGGGGATCTGCTCCGGCGGCACCGCGAGGGCGTCCAGGAACCCTTGCAGCGCCTGGGCCGGATCTGCCGCCGGCCCGCACCGGTCGAATCCGCGCAGGTTGACGTACAGCTGCCCGTCGGGGAACTGCTCGCGCACGCGGTGCGCCCAGTGCACGGCCAGCGCCGTCTTGCCCACACCGGCGGTGCCCACGATCGTCGCGATGACGGCGGAGGCGCACCCGGATGTGCCGCTGCGGGCGGCCTGGGGCAGGACGGCGTCGAGCCGGGCCAGTTCCGCATCGCGCCCGGCGAAGCCGGCCACGGTCGGCGGCAGCTGCGCCGGGACCGGCGCCGGCCTGGCCGGCCGCAACGCGACCGCCGGGGCGGGCGCATCCAGCGACGGATCCTGGCGCAGGATGGCCGATTGCAGGTCACGCAGCGCCTGGCTGGGGTCTATCCCCAGCTCCTCCGCCAGGGTGCGCCGCAACCGCTGGTAGGCGGCCAGCGCATCGGCCTGACGCCCGCTGCGGTACAGCGCCAGCATCAGCTGCCCGCGGATCTGCTCGTCCAGCGGGTGATCGGCCACCATCTGTTCCAGATCGGGCACCAGCTGCGCATGCTCTCCGGCCGCCAGCCTCGCCTCGGACAGGGCCCGCTGAACCCGCTGGCGAAGCAGGTCCAGCTGGACGGCCTGTTCCTCCAGCCAGGCCAGGTCAGCCACGTCCGCCAGTGGCCTCCCGCGCCACAGGGCCAGCGCCTCTCGCAGTTCCCGGGCACCCTGGACGGGATCAGCCGCCCGCATGCCTTGCCGCAGGAGCCGCTCCGCCAGCTGCACGTCAGTGCCGTCATCCCCCAGGGCCAGGACATAGCCGGGCGGGCGGGCCAGGATCGCGGCCTTGCTGGCCAGGACCTTGCGCAGGTACGACACATGACTTTGCAGCGTGTTCAGCGCGGTCGGCGGCGCGGTCTGGTCCCACACGGCGTCCACCAGGCGGCTGGTGGAGACGGTCTCGCCGCCATGCAGCGCCAAGGTGGCCAGGACCGCCTTCCGCCGCAAGCCGCACACCGGCCGCGAGCCCCCGTCCGCCATGACATCGACCGGCCCCAGCAGCCGCACTCGCACGACAGTCCCCGTTCCCAATGCCGAAAAC
>CAVUYA010000040.1:0-39784 GCA_963745575.1 uncultured Actinomycetota bacterium
GCTCCGCTGCCGCGGGCACGTCACGCCATGACGTTTGAACCATGGCGACGGGGTAGAGAGGCAGGATTCGATCACAAGGAAGGTCTATGGCTGCCTGGGCGCGAGCGGGGCAACATCGTCGGCCAGGCGGGCCCAGATGGCAGCGGCATGGAACCCCACGTCGGCGGCCAAGGCGCCGACGGGTCACCGAATACGATCAGCCGAAAGGACCGAGATGCCCCATGAGCAACTCTGAAAGCGCGCAGGACATGGCGCCGACCACCGAACAGATCGCCGCAGCGGGGGCTGTCGGCAGCACCGACCGCACCAGCCCGGGCCAGCGCCCGCTGGCAGACGGGCAGGCGGAGCAGCCGGCCCCGGCCGCCCACGCCGCCGACGGCAGCGACCCCGGCGCGGGCCAGCCGCCCACGCCGCTGCTGGAAGACGATGAGCTGCAGAGCATCCTGGTGCGGTGGAAGGACATCCAGGCAGAGTTCGTGGACGAGCCAAGAAAGGCGGTCCAGGACGCTGATTCCCTCGTCGCCGACCTCATGCAGCGTCTGGCCCGGATGTTCGCCAGCGAACGCGATCAGCTCGAGTCAAGGTGGGCCGGCGGCGATGAGGTGTCCACCGAGGACCTAAGGCGCGGTTTGCGCCGGTACCGCTCCTTCTTCGAGCGGCTGCTCGCCGCATAGGGGAACTGTTCGGCAAGGGCGCCTGCTACGGCCAACGGGAGCCGTGCGGCGCCCTTGCTTGTCCGCCCCGCGCAGGCCAGTAACCGGTACTTCTTCGGGGCGGATAGACGAACGGGCGATGGTGGCCGAAAGCCACCCGATGGCGAAGCCTGATCTTGAGATCTTCCACGTGCTGTTCCCGCACCTGGCCGGCGTGAGGGTGAAGCGGGTGTTACTGGCGGGCCGGTCGGCGCGGCCGTGGTACCGGCTCCGGGGGGTTCAAAGTCGCGAGCAATGTTTGCCCAGCTGGGCGCGGGTAGATGCCGGGCGAACTACGGAATCTGGCGGCGCGGCGCGGCTGAGCGCCGGGCGCCAGGGAGTTGGGGCGAGGAGATGGCAGCGTTCCGGGCGCGCCGTGCTGTCAAGGGGCAGGCGGTTCACGGGATCGACCGGGTGATCCGCAACATCGAGACCGGACGCTTTGAGCGCGGCCTGTCCGCGCTGACGGCGGCGGGGGCGCTGGTTACCGCGGCGGAGATCTTTTTCGAGCACGACAGCGCGAGCTTCGGGAACAAGATGATGTGGGTCCCGGTGGCGCTCGGCCCGGTCGGCGCGGCGGCGGGTATCGCCGGCGTTTGCAGCAGGCGGATGGCGAAGACCGCTCTCCCGGTCGCCTCGGCGGCCATCGTCGCCAACGGGCTGCAGGGATTCTTCCTGCACGCCCGGGGCATCGCCCAGAAGCCGGGCGGATGGTCCAACGCCCGTTACAACATGGAGATGGGGCCGCCGCTGCTCGCGCCCCTGCTGGTCACGGTGGTGGGCGGGATGGGATTGCTCGCCGCGATCCTGCGGCGCGAGAAGTGAGCCCGCGCCCGTCTGGCGGCACCCGGCCCCGGGGGCCGGTTTCCTGGCTTCAGCACACTGCGGCAGGCGCCGCACTGGGATGAGGTGACGGCGCAGACCATCCGGTCACGAGCCGCGGCACCTCCCGCTCCGCGGTTCTTCACGGCAGCCGAGCAGGCGACTGCGAAGGCACTGGTCGGCCAGCTTCTCGATCAGCCCCGCGATGACCTGGGAGTTCCGGTCATGGAAATGATCGACGCCAGGCTCGCGGACGGGCAGACCGACGGCTGGCGGTATGCGGACATGCCCGAAGACGGCCGGGCCTGGCGGGACACCCTGGCGTACCTGAATGAGGACGCCAAAGAACGGTTCGGCGCCGAGTTCGGCGCCTGCCAGCGCAGCGAGCAGGCGTCCGTCGTGCAGGCCGTCCAGGACCTCGGGTCACTGCGCTGGCACGGGCTGCCGGCGCAGCCAGGTGTGGAGCCTGTGGACCAGGTACGCCTGCACGGCGCTCTACGCGCATCCCGCGGCCTGGGATGAGATCGGATTCTCCGGCCCGGCCTATCCCCGCGGCTACAAGAACATAGGTGTCGACGCGCGTGAGCCCTTCGAGGTCAAGGACGCCAGGCCCGCGCAGGACCCGGTCCGGGAGCGGCTGTGACGGCGGGCGTGCGCGCACGGAACGAGTCCGCGTGGCTGCTGCCGAACGACGGGACACGGACCAACCACCGGCTCCGGCGCGACATGCGGCGATTCGCCGACGATGACGAGGTCGACCTCGTCATCGTCGGGTGCGGCGCCGGCGGGTCGGTGCTGGCCCAGCGGCTGGCCAGGGCAGGCTGGCGGGTGGTGGCCCTGGACGCGGGCCCGTTCTGGGACCCCGACACCGACTGGGTGAGCGACGAAGCCGGCTCGCACCATCTCTACTGGACCGACCCGCGAGTGATCACCGGCGCCGATCCGGTACCGCTGGGTTCCAACAACTCGGGCCGGGGCGTCGGCGGGTCCATGGTCCACTACGCGGGCTATACGCCGCGCTTGCACCCGAGCGACTTCTCGACCTTCAGCCGTGACGGGGTCGGCGCCGACTGGCCCTTCGGGTACGAGGAGCTACGCCCCTACTACTGTGACCTTGAGCAGGAACTGCCCGTCGCCGGGGAGCACTGGCCGTGGGGCGACCCGCACCGCTACCCGCACCGGCCGCACCCCGTCGGCGGCAATGGCGAGCTGTTCCTGCGCGGGGCCAGAAAGCTGGGCATAACGGCGAAGGTCGGCCCGGTCGCCATCGCGAACGGCAGGTTCGGGAATCGGCCGCACTGCATCTACCGAGGTTTCTGCCTGCAGGGCTGCAAGGTGAACGCCAAGGCATCGCCGCTCATCACGCACATCCCCGACGCGCTGGCCCATGGAGCCGAGGTGCGGCCGGACGCGATGGTCACCCGGGTCGGGATCGACGAGCGCAGCGGCCGGGCCACCGGGGTGCACTACATCAGGGACGGCGGCAGCCGGTTCCAGCGGGCGGCGATGGTGGCCATCGCCGGCTACTCGATCGAGACACCCCGGCTGCTGCTGAACTCCGCCTCGCAGCGCTTCCCGGACGGCCTGTGCAACGAGTTCGACCAGGTCGGCCGCTACCTCATGGTGCAGGGCGCCCCGCAGACCGCCGGCCGTTTCGACGCCGAAGTGCGGATGTACAAGGCGCCGCCGCCCGAGGTGAGCACCGAGGAGTTCTACGAGACCGACCCGGCCAGGGACTACAAGCGCGGCTACTCGGTGCAGACCGTGTCGCCGCTGCCTATTACCTGGGCTGAGCACGTCGCCGCCCAGGGGCACTGGGGCCGGGCGCTGCGCGACTACATGAGCGACTACGTGCACTGGGCCTGCCTGGGCGCGTTGTGCGAATTCCTCCCGCTGGCCGGGAACAGGGTGACCCTGGCCGACGAGACCGACTCCCACGGCACGCCGGTCGCGCGCTTCGCTTACTCGCAATGTGACAACGACAAGGCCCTGATGGTTGCCGCGCGCCGCGTCATGGAGGACATCCTGAAGGCCGCCGGGGCCGACGAGGTCATCACGATCAACCGCTACGCCCACCTGGTGGGCGGCGCCCGGATGGCCAAGGACGCCCGGCATGGGGTCGTGGACGGCACCTGCCGGAGCTTCGCCGTGCCCAACCTGTACATCACCGACGGCAGCGTGCTGCCCACTCAAGGCAGCGCCAACCCCGCCCTGACGATCATGGCCGTCGCCGCGCGGGCCGCGGATCACCTGATCTCCGGCGGGCGCGGCGGAACCGGCTGAGATGACAGCCAGCAAAGAAGCAAAGAAGGGGAATGGTTAAATGGCCGCGACAGTTGCTGATTACCTGCTCGAGCGCCTGCGGGCCTGGGGCATCGATCACGTGTTCGCCTACGCCGGCGATGGCATCAACGGCATCCTCGCCGCCTGGGGGCGCGCGGAGAACAAGCCGAAGTTCGTCCAGGCACGGCACGAGGAGATGGCGGCTTTCGAGGCCGTCGGCTACGCGAAATTCACCGGACGGGTCGGGGTGTGCATGGCGACGTCAGGCCCCGGCGCGATCCACCTGCTCAATGGCCTGTACGACGCAAAGCTGGATCACGTTCCGGTGGTGGCGATCGTGGGCCAGACAAGCCGCAGCGCGATGGGCGGCTCCTACCAGCAGGAAGTGGACCTGCTCTCGCTCTTCAAGGACGTGGCTAGCGAATACGTCCAGATGGTGACGGTCCCGGAGCAGCTGCCCAATGTCCTGGACCGGGCGATCCGCACCGCGCAGGCCGAGCGCGCCCCGACGGCGATCATCATTCCGTCCGACGTGCAGGAACTGGAGTATTCCGCTCCCGCCCACGCGTTCAAGATGGTGCCGTCCTCGATCGGGACCGAATGGCCGGCCACCGTACCGGGCGACGACGCGATCCGGCGCGCAGCCGAGGTTCTCAACGCGGGCAGCAAGGTGGCCATCCTGGCCGGGCAAGGCGCCCGCGGGGCGCGGCGCGAGCTGGAGCAAGTGGCCGACCTGCTGGGCGCCGGGGTCGCCAAGCCGCTGCTCGGCAAGGACGTGCTGTCTGACGAACTGCCCTACGTCACCGGCTCCATCGGCCTGCTGGGAACCAGGCCGAGCTACGAGCTGATGATGAACTGCGACACGCTGCTCACGGTGGGGTCGAGCTTCCCCTACACCCAGTTCCTGCCCGCGTTCGATCAGGCCAGGGCGGTGCAGATCGACATCGACGGCAAATACATCGGCATGCGGTACCCGTACGAGGTCAACCTGGTCGGCGACGCGGCCGCCACCCTCCGGGCCTTGATCCCGCACCTGCGGCGCAACCAGGACCGCAGCTGGCGGGAGGCCATCGAAGCCGGCGTCGCCCGCTGGTGGGAGACCATGGAGATGGAGGCCGACGTCGAAGCCGACCCGGTCAACCCGATGCTGCTGTTCCGCGAGCTCTCCGGCCGGCTGCCGCACAACGCCATCGTCACCGCCGACTCCGGATCATCAGCGAACTGGTACGCCCGGCAGCTGAAGTTCCACGGCGACATCCGGGGCTCGCTGTCAGGAAACCTGGCGACGATGGGCCCAGGCGTTCCCTACGGCATCGGCGCCAAGTTCGGCCACCCGGACCGGCCGGTCATCGTCTTCGCCGGAGACGGCGCGATGCAGATGAACGGCCTCGCCGAGCTGATCACCGTCAAGCACTACTGGGAAGAGTGGCCAGACCCGCGCCTGATCGTCGCCGTCCTGCACAACGACGACCTCAACCAGGTCACCTGGGAGATGCGGGCCATGGAGGGAGCGCCCAAATTCACCGAATCCCAGCGGCTCCCCGACGTGTCCTACGAGGCCTTCGCCAACAGCCTGGGCCTGGAGGGCATCGCCGTGGACAAGCCCGAACAGGTCGGCCCGGCCTGGGACCGGGCGCTGGCGGCCGACCGGCCCGTCGTGATCGACGCGCGGACCGACCCAGACGTGCCGCCGATTCCGCCGCACGCCACCTTCGAGCAGATGAAAGACGCGGCCCGGGCGCTGCTCAAGGGCGACCCGAGCCGGTGGGGCGTCCTCAAGGAAGGCGTCAAGACCAAAGTCCAGGAATTCCTGCCCCACCACCCCGAGTCCTGACCGGCCGGCCAGGCACCCACGTCTAGGCCGCGAGGCCCGCGTTTCGGTTCCTGGTGCCGGGGTAACCGGAGGGCCAGCGCGGCGGGCACCGGGCACTTTCGGCCGGTATCCGGGAAGCGGAGGCTGTGGTGGCGATGAGTCCTGAGAACGGTAGCCGGGTGGCTGCGCCTTCTGACTGGCAGGGCTGGCAGCGGTGGGTGGAAGGCGTTGACTGGTCGGACTGGCGCGGCTGGCTGAAGCGGTTGGCGTCCACGGACTGGTCACCGGGGCACGGGATCGCCCTGCCGTGGGAGGGGCTGGCCCCGGCCGAGGCGGTCAGCCTCACCCTGCGCGCCTTTGCGGAAGACCAGCCCGGCGACCGGGTCCGCGAGCACCTGACGGCCAGCTGGCCCGCTTTCCGCAGCTGGTGGCGGGACGGCGCGACCCTCCGCCCGACGGCAGGCGAAGCCAAAGCCCGGCTCATCGAGCACATGCCGGAACTGGTGCCCACCTGGGAACGGCTGACCGCCATGATCCCCGGCGACCCTGACGCCGCCGCCGCGCTGGCGCTGTGGAATCCGCCGCCATTTCTCACCGGCTGCTCCCAGGCGGCAGTCCTCGACGGCGGCCCGGCGCTGATCCGCAATTATGACTGGGACTACCGCCTGTTCGATGGCGTCGTGGCCAGGACCGCCTACACCGGCCGGCGGGTACTGGGCATGCTCGACTGTGTGTGGGGGCTGCTGGATGGCGTCAACGACGCCGGCCTGGCTCTCTCGCTGACCTTCGGCGGCCGGCCGCAGGTCGGCGACGGCTTCGGCATCCCGCTGGTGATCCGCTACACACTGGAGGTCAGCGGGACCACCGACGAGGCCGTACAGGTGCTGCGCAGGATGCCGGTCCACATGTCCTACAACGTGACCGTGCTGGACCGTTCGGGCCGGCGGGCTACGGTGTATCTCGCCCCGGACCGCCCGGCCCGCGTCACCAGCCGGGTGGTGACGACCAACCATCAGGGCACCGTCGAATGGGCGCCGTACGCTGCGGCCATCCGCAGCGTGGAGCGGGCGGAGCACCTGGAGGAGCTGCTGGCGCAGGGCGCCGACGCGGCCACCATCACCGCGGCATTCCTGCGCTCCCCGCTGTACGCCAGCCACTTCCACGACGGCTTCGGGACGCTGTACACCGCCGAGTACCGGCCGACCGAGGGCATCGCGCGCTACCACTGGCCCGACCGTACCTGGGAGCACTCCCTGGACAAGATCGGTCCTGAGCGCGTCCAGCTTCATCTCTCATCCAGCAGTGCGGTGGCCGTCCCGGCTAGCCCCGATGACTCCTGACGATGGCCCTCCGGGAACACCCGGCCGGATTAGATCAGGGGTTCAGGCGCATGTGCAGGCGGATGGCGGTGTCATCCGGGCTGGCCCGGATCTCGACCAGGTCGCAGACTTGCTGGACGACCCATAGCCCGCAGCCGCCCTTGGCTGCGACTGGGTCCGGTTTCAGCCTTCCGGCCAGCGGATCGGTGAGCTGGCCGCTGTCATTGACCTGGCAGATGAGCTCGCTGCCGGTGACCCACACGGTCAGCGTTCCCGGCCCGCCGGTGTGGGCGAAGGTGTTAGCGGCCAGCTCGCCGACCGCGATGACCAGGTCACCCACCCGGCGCGGGGCCAGCCCGGCGCGGCGCGCCCGGCTGGCCGCGAAGTCGCGGACGCCAGCCAGGTCATCGCGGTAGGTGAGCGCTTCAGCAGCAGCCGGGGGAGTGCTCAGCGGCCGGTCGCACTCATCGGGAACCGTGCCCCCTGCGTACGAGGGGCTGAGCCAGCGCTCCCCGCCCCGGCGCAGTTCCGGGTGGGTGCGCTGCACGCTGGCGATCAGCCCGGTTCCGAGGCGCATATCGTAGGGGCACAGCACGTTCACCGGCACATCGGCCAGGGCCAGGTTGACCAGGGCCTCGTGCCGGATCACCTCACGCAGCTCCTCCGGCGAGCGGGCGGGCCAGGCTGGCTCGTGCACGCACCAGATCACGCGGCCACGATGCTGGCCCGCGAACAGCTGGATCCAGTCCATCAGCCGCGCCGGGTTCACGCCGATGCCGCGCATATCAGCCCAGGTCACCAGGCCGTGGCCATTCAGCCGCGACCGCAGCAAAGCCAGGCCGGGCCTCGCGCACGCCACCAGCACCGGATCACCGGCCTGCGCCGCGGCCTCCGCAAACCTGGCCACGCCGGCGGTGAACTCCCCCGGGCTGGCGTACAGCAGCGCCGCATGGCGAAGCCGGGACACTCTGTTCTGTGCCAGCTCAGCCACAACAGCCCTAACCCCTCACCGATTCCTTGCCGCCTGCCCCCCGCGGCCCCGGCTAAACACGGCGCCGAACCAGCTCCGCGATCCCGCGCTACCACCGGACGGGCCGCACGTGGGCCCATTCCCTGGGCCGGCTCGAGCCCGGCAGCATCCGGTCCAGCTCGCCGCTCCGAGATATCGCCGCGCCGGGTCAGGTATCGGGCAGCCGGACGACGGTGACGAAGAAGTTATCGATCTGGCGGACCGCGTCCATGAACCGCTCGAACTCCACCGGCTTGGTGACGTAGGCGTTGGCGTGCAGGGAGTAGCTGCGCAGCACGTCCTCCTCCGACCGCGACGTGGTCAGGATCACGACCGGGATCACCCGCAGGGCCGGGTCGGCCTTCAGCTCGGCCAGCACCTCCAGGCCGTCTCGCCGGGGCAGGTTCAGGTCGAGCATGATCAGGCCCGGGCGGGGAGCGTCGGTGAACTCCCCGGCTCGGTGCACGAACCGCAGCGCCTGCTCGCCGTCGGTGACCACGTGCAGCGTGTTGCGGATCTTGTAGTGCTCGAACGCCTCGCGGACGATCAGCGCGTCCCCGGGGTCATCCTCGACCAGCAGCACATCCACGATCTCAGTGTCCGCGTTATCGGTCATCGGCGTCCTCGTTCTCCGGCAGGACCGGCAGGGTAAAGCAGAATCGCGCACCGGGAGAGTACCCGGTATCCAGCCACATCCGGCCGCCGTGGTACTCGACGATCTTCCGGGATAGCGCCAGGCCGATGCCGGTACCCGGGTAGGCGTCACGGCCGTGCAGCCGCTGGAAGATCACGAAGATCCGATCAGCGTACTCGGGTGGCACCCCGATGCCGTTGTCGGTCACCGAGAACTGCCACAACGCTCCGTCCCGGGCTGCGGACACGCTGATCCGCGGCCGGCCTTCGCCGCGGAACTTCAGCGCGTTGCCGAGCAGGTTCTGGAAGACCGTGGTGAGCAGCGCGGCCTCGGCGCGGACCACGGGCAGCGGCCCGGACTCGATGCTGGCCTGTGACTGCCGGATCGGCACGGAAAGGTTCGCCCGCGCCTGTCTGAGGGCCTCGGCGCTGGACACCGGCACCTGGTCATGCACGACCCGGCCGACGCGGCTGAACGCCAGCAGGTCATTGATCAGATCCTGCATCCGCTTGGCGCCGTCCACCGCGTACTCGATGTACAGGTCGGCCTTCTCGTCCAGCTGGCCGCCGTACCGGCGCTGCAGCAGCTGGCAGAAGCTGGCCACCTTGCGCAGCGGCTCCTGCAGGTCGTGCGAGGCCACGTACGCGAACTGCTCCAGCTCGGCGTTGGAGCGCTGCAGGTCGTGCGTCAGGACCCGCAGTTCGGCCTCGGCGGCCCGGGAAGCTGCCAGGTCCGCCGCGATGCGCTCGCGCATCCGGTCCACGTCCGCACCGAGTTCCTGGGTCTCGCGGAAGCCGCCGGCCCGCACGGCGTGCCCGAAATCGCCCTCGGCCACCAGCCTGGTGTCGACGGCAAGCTCGGAGATCGGCCGGGCTATGGCGCGGCGGATGACCAGCGCGAACAGCGCGATGATGATGAGCAGGGCCAGCCCGATGCCGATGATCACGATCTCGACGGTGGTGACGGCGCTGTTGAGGCTGGCCACCGCCTGCTGGCGGAACCGGCTGATGTCGTCCTGCAGGGCGGCGATCGCCGCGCGGATGGCGTCGAACTCCGCCTTGCCCCGGTCGATCGCGGGACTGATCACCGGCTTGCCGCTGGCTCGGACCAGGGCGATCGTCGGCTTGGCGTACCGGGCCTGCCAGTCGCTGATCAGGCGGCTCGCGACGGCGAGGTGGCGGCGGCCTCCGGGCACGGCCGCGAGCAGGCTGCGCAACGTCGCCTCGGCGGCGCGCTGCTGAGCCAGCCCGCTGAGGTAAGGCTGCAGGAAGCTTTCCTTCGCGCTGAGGGCGTACCCGCGGACCCCGGTCTCCTGGTTGACCATGCCGGCATCCAGCTGCAGGGCCTGGATGGCGGCCGGGTCCGCCACGCTGATCACCTGCTGCTTGCTCGCCGACAACGTGTGCAGCGCAAGCCCGGCGATCACGCCTGCGACCAGGGCGACCAGCGCGCTGCCGGCGACGCTGGCCCAGAGCACCCGGCCCAGCGGCCACGGCTTGCGGCCGGGCGCCGTATCTTCGGCCGGCCCGGTGGCCGGGGCCGCCATAAGTTGTCCTGCCCGTCATAATCCAGCGCGAGCACCGCGATGTCGTCGTCCAGGTCGCCGCCGTTGAGCTCGCGGACGCGGGCAATCATGCACTCCAGCAGTTGTTCGGCCGACGGCACCGGGCCAGCGCGCTCGTCGCCGCCCGTGACGGCCCTGATGCCGCGGATAAGGCCCTCGCTGCCGAGCCGCTCTCGCCCGGCACCGATCCTGCCCTCGATCAGCCCGTCGGTGTAGAGCAGGACCGTCCAGCGCCGGCCGAGCTCTACCTCGCCAGCGGGCCAGTCCGACGCGCGCCAGATGCCCAGCGGCATGCGGACCGGGGCCTTGAGCTCGTGCACGCCGGACGGGCTGATCAGCACCGGGGGCGGATGACCGGCCAGGCGCAGCAGTCCGGACCGCCTGTCGGGCGCCACCGAAAGAGTGCACAAGGTCGCGAACAACCGGTCATCGTGGCGCTCGTGCTCCAGTACCTGCTGCACAGCGAGCAGGACGTCGGCCATGGGCTGCCCGGCCAGCACCATGGTCCGCCACGCCACCCGCAGGCAGACCCCCAGCGCGGCCTCGTCCGGGCCGCGGCCGCAGACGTCACCGACGAGGGCGTGCAGCCACCCGTCCGGCGCCTCGATCAGGTCATAGAAGTCGCCGCCCAGCTGCATCTGGCCGCCGCCTGGCTGGTACCGGGTGGCCACGGCCAGCCGCGGGTCGGTGATCAGCGGCGAAGGCAGCAGCCCCCGCGCCAGCCGGGTGTTCTCCCCGGCCAGCACCTGGGCGAGGTGCAGCTCAAGCTGCGTCTTCTCGGACTGCCTGCGCTCCACCGCGTACCGGATGACCCGGTACAGCAGCGTCTCGTCGACGTGGCCCTTGACCAGGTAATCTTGCGCGCCCGACCGGACCGCGGCCGCACCGAGAAGCTCATCGGCCCGGCCGGTGAGCACCACCACGGCGGCGTCGGGGACGTGCTCCCGCAGCCAGCGAACGCCTTCCAGGTCACGGGAGTCCGGCAGCCCCAGGTCGAGCAGCACGCAGGAAGCGCTGGCCAGAAGCGGCCGCGCCTCGGCCAGCGACCTGGCCCGCTGAACCTGCACAGCCGCTGCGCCTTGCAGCAACTCCTGCACGATCAGCGCATCCCCGTCGTCGTCCTCGATCAGCAGGACACGGATCAGCGGCGGCGCCTGCGGGCGCGCGGCAGCACCGCCTGGCAGGTCCTGGTACACCACTCCAGCCCATCCTCTGTCTGACATCGCCATAGGTGACCGGGCGACGATCACGATAATCCCGGCCACCGCCGCCGCTTAATCTAGACAACGTCGGGCCCGGGCGGCCGGTACTGTGACGAGCGCACTTGACCCGGTACGGGGCGTGTCCAGTGACCTGGTGCGGCGTGTCCAGCCCCGCGGTTCTGGACTCGCTGTCCCGGTTCAGGGGCCGACCAGCCTAGTTGACCGGTTTGATCATGACCCTGAGCCGACCGCGGCTCCCGGCACGGCCCGGGGTACAGGCCCGGGGCTTCTGGGCGTCACTTCGCCGCGGGCTTGGAAGCCTGGCTCAGTTCTGCGGCCGCCCGCTTACGAGATTTCTTCGCCGTCTTAAGCTGCGCCTTCATGGCCTTGAGGTCGCGGTCGCGCTGGCTGAGGTCGTCCTTGGCCGCGCTTACCGCCTTGCTGTGCTTCTTCAAGCTGGCTCGCAGCTGCTTCTCCGTCTGCGCGGCCTGACCAAGAGCGTGCTGAGCCCGGTCCAGAGACTGGCCGGCCGGCGTCCCGGCCGCCTTCTTCGCTGGCGAGCTGGCGGCCTTCGCCCGCGAGCTGGCCGCGCCGGCCCGGGAGCCGGTACTCCTGGCGCGCCCGGACTGCGGCGCGCACCGCGCGCGGCCGCACCGCGCGCGGCCTGCGAACCTTTGCCGCGGGCCCGGCTCTTGGCCACCGGGGCCGGGCTCATGACGTCTTGCGGGCCTGAGGTCATCGGAACCCTCTCTGCTTCTTCGATTGCTTCGACGCTGAAGCCGTCGTCTCCGGCCCCGCGCCTAGCGTGCAGGGAGAGCGCATGCCCAGGTAAGCCGACGGCGATGTGCCCGACCGGACTTCCCGGCCGGAGCGGCTCCAAACATGGGCAACCGGGGGCGACCGTTGCGCCCGGCGCCAGTCAGAGCAGCGCTGAGCGGGCTGCCTTCTTGAGAATGTCTACCTCCGCCGGGCTCCAGGACTGGCTCACCATCTCGACGAACTCCAGGCACAGCTGCGCCGGCCCCATGCGGCACACCGCGCAACGGCCGGGCATCCGGCATCGTGTGGCGGCCGGGATGATCTGCTTGTAGTTGCCGAAGGGACTCATAGGTGCCTTGCCCTCCTCCTGGCCCCTGGCCGATCTCTTCTCACGGCGGGTGGCCAACGTGCGATGCGGCTCTCTACCCGCGTTCGCAGGGATAATTCCTCGCCCGGGCATGACGTTTGGGCGGGTGGTGCGCGGGGCCTGCGGGAGCGGGCAGCGCAGGCCATGTTAGGGCCGTGCGCGGCGGGGTAGAGGCGCAGATTCATTCGTTCGAACGAAGGATGGACGTTGTGGAACGCACTGCCGACGTAGCGCAGTCCGCGGGCCAGGACCGCTCCACGGGTGAACTCGTCAAGCAGCTCTCCGAGCAGGTCACCGTGCTCATCCGCGACGAGCTGAAGCTGGCCCAGCTGGAGATGACCCGCAAGGGCAAGCAGGCCGGGGTAGGCGCCGGACTGCTGGGCGGCAGCGGCGTGGTGGCCCTGTACGGCGTGGGCTGCCTGATCGCGTGCACGATCATCGCGATCAGCGGGGTCGTGGCGGCGTGGCTGGCGGCGCTGATCGTGGGGGCGGTGCTGCTGGCCGTCGCCGGGGTGGGGGCCCTGATCGGAAAGGGCCGCCTGCAGAAGGCCACGCCCCCCGTGCCCGAGCAGGCCGTGGACAGCGTGAAAACCGATGTCGAAGAAATCAAGGAAAGGGCGCGGCGATGACTACCGGTGGACCCGCACCAAAGCCCGCGGGACGGCGATCGGCCAGCTCGGAGACGTCTACCCGCACCGGCCAGGCGGCAGGAAGCCAGCCGGATGGCGGGACGCCGCAGACCACCGCATCTACCGACGTGCAGGGCGCGCCGCCTGATGACGTTCAGGAGCTCCAGCAGGAGATCGAGCAGACCCGTGAGCAGCTCGGCGAGACGGTCGAGCAACTGGTCGCCAAGACGGACGTGAAAGCGAGAGCGCAAGACAAGGCAGCCAAGCTGGCCGGCCGGGTGAAGGGGCAGGCGGGCCAGGCCCGGGCACAGGCCGCCGCCCGCGCCGGCAGCGTACGCGATCAGGTGACCAGCAGCGCCGCGGCTGCGGGCCAGAGGGCGGTGTACCTGGGCGCCACGGCCAAGGATCAGGTGGCGGCGGCGGGAGGGTCCGCGTGGCAGACCACGCCCGAACCGGCCCGGCAGGCCGTCGCGAAGGGAGCCGCCACCGCCCGGCAGCACCGCGTGCCGCTCGCGGTGGCCGCGGGCGTGCTCATCGCGGGGCTCCTGATGGTCAGGTGGTGGAGGAAGCGATGATCAATCTGGCCTGGCGACGAGGGCCAGCACGCGGGAGAAGCTGCCGCACAGGCCGGGCAGCCAGGCGCGCGGGCCAGCGCCGAGGCAGTCCGCCAGGCCGGGTGACCCGCCGCCATGGACGCACCAGGACACTGCGCGGAAGCTAGCGGCCCGCCGGCGGATCCGGGGGACGCGTCAGGACCGCCCGCCGAGCGTTCCGTGGCCAGCCGATGGCTGTCCCGGGTGGACCGGCAGGCTTCCCGGCCGCTAACGGCGGTGCTGGTCATCAGCGCCGCCGGAGCGTGGATCGTCGTCAGCATCGCCGCCGGATTTCCGGTGCGTTGGGAAACGATCTTCCAGAGCCTCGTGGCCGCGTTCACCCTCGCGATGGTCTTCATCATCCAGCACACCCAGCAGCGCCAGCAGCGAGCGACACAGCGCAAGCTCGACGAGATCCTTCAGGCCCTCCCCGGTACCGATAACTCCCTGCTCACCCTGGAGCACGCCTCCGATGAGGAATTGCACGCGGCCGGGCTCCAGCACCGCCAGATCCGCCAGGCCGCGGTCGACGAGAACCCCACGGTTAGTGCGGTTCAGGATTCCTGACCGACCCGGCACCTGCGAGTGCCACGACCGGCCGGGCTCAGCGGCCGAGCGCGCGGGCCAGCTGGGCCTTGTTCATCGACGAGCGGCCCTTCACCCGGCGGCGCCGCGCTTCGGCGTACAGCTGGGCATAGGTCGGGCCGCCCGCACCCCGATGTGAGCGCAGCCCGCCCCGCCGGGATGAGGACATGTCCTTGGTGGACGTCTGGCTCGCGCTGCGGGCCTCCCCGGACCGGGCGCGCTCCTTGTTCACCGTGCGCGCCGCTATTTCCTCGGCCCGGCCCGCTGGCTCACCGCGCTGCTTCGCGCTTTCCTTGATGTGCTCGTACTGCCGCTCGCGCTTCGGGCTGGATCCGCGCGGCATATCAGCCACCTCCCGTTAACCATCTTTCTTCTGGGGCCGCCTTTCTACCCTCTTGGAGATGGCCCATGCGGCGGGTCGCCGCCCGAATCAGCCGTGGTCATCAGGTACCTCATGTACGTGATGACGGCCAGCGTGATCCTGGCGACCGCCAGGCCTGTCGGCTGAGCCGATGACAGCCACTGTGCGGCCGTCACGAGCGCCGAAATAGTGCGATGCGACCGGGTGGCGCACAGAAGCAACGGCGGTTAACGGCATACTTGGTATCACCTCTCTGGGAAGGGAGGCAGCGAGGGCCCGGCCAGATGTGGCGACTAGCGCCGGGCCTTCGCGCTGCCCTTAGGGAATAACAAAGGAGCGGGATCGCTCCCGGTTTATCCCGGCACGTGGCCGGTCATCGCGGAGCGGCCGGCGATCGTGCGTCCGCCGAGGATCATCGTGCCCGTGCCAGTTGCCGCGGGCTGCCATCCGGCCCGGGAGGACCGCCCCGAACTCGGCAGCTTGAATAGCGCGTAATTGATCCAGATAATTGCCACCCACGGCGGCGGTCAGGTGAGCCGCCAGAAGTCGCCGGTGAGCCCGGCCTGGGTCAGCAGGCGCTGGGCCGCGGCGGCCGTCCGCGGGGACCAGCCAGGATCAAGCCGGTCGCCGTACCACGGCTGGGCCAGCCGCCACAGGGTGATCGCCGATATGACCTGGTCTGCCTGCTGCGGCGAGGTCCGCGCATTCCCTTGCCGCTTCCAGGCTTCGACGTGGGACCCGTCGCAGAACAGCCGGATGTTGGCGCACGTGCTGACCACGTCGTCCCACCAGCGGCGGGCCGGGCACGGTATGCGCACGACCAGGCCTGGCTCGGGGGGCGCAGCCGCGCTGGCGCGCACCGTCAGGTCGCGGCCGCAGCCGGGGCAGTGCGTGCGGATCACCACCGGCTCGCCGAGCGCGGCGCCGATGCCGAAGGAGTCCCAGGCGCACCCGCCCCACCACATGCGGTCCCCCGCGTAGCCGGCCGGGCCCCGGCCCCCGGCGCTGACCACGAAGCCCATCGGGGCGGCCGAGAAGGGATGGGCCATCCGCACCGCGTCACCGGCCGGTGTCAGCACGATCGCGTGGGCGTCATGCAGGTGCCGCAGCGCGGCCCGCACCGCGGTCTCGGCGAGCCCGGTCTGTCCGGCCAGCTCGGCCACGGACGGCGGCCGGCCCTGGCCGGCGAACCCGCGGTAGACGGCCAGGCGCACGTCCCGGTCCGGATCCGGGGCGGTCCCCGTCATGAGCGGGCCGCCGAGGAGAGGAGAGCCTGCGCGACCCGGCGGCCGCGCCGCACGATCCGCTGCCGGCTGGCCGGATCGGGAGCGAGCGCGGCCTGGACGGCGGCGCCGTCGATGACGAGCGCCACGGCCGCGCCGAGTTCCTCCGGCTCGGCCAGCCCGGCCTGCGCGGCCAGCCCGGCCAGCGCCCGGGTCACCTCCTGCTTGTGCTGCCAGGCAATGGTGCCGACCCGGTCGCCCGTGCCTGGCGCGCCCAGCGCGGCATCGACGAACGGGCAGCCGCGGAACGGCTCGCTGCCCGCGGCCGACTCGAGCCGGTCGAACGCGGCCAGGATTCGCCCACCCGGGTCACCGGACGCCAGCGTCGCCGGGTCACCGACCGCCGGCCCCGCCGGGTCACCGGACGCCAGCGTCACCGGGTCACCGGACGCAGACCCCGCCGGGTCACCGGACGCCAGCGTCACCGGGTCACCAGCCGCCGGCCACTCCAGGTCACCGGACGCCGGGTCACCGGACGCAGACCCCGCCCGGCCGGGGTCAGCCGGCCGGGCGGCCGCCGCGCTCCGCCCGCCGGCGTCCCCGCCGCGGCCGACGAGCCACCGCAGGTGCCGCGGATGATGATGCTCGAGAGCGGCCGCCACCAGATCGTCCCGGCTCGCGAAGTGACGGTACGCCGACATCTTCCCGGCTCCGGCCGCCGCCGCGGCGGCGTCCATCGACACCGAGCGGGGACCCGTCCGCGTCAGCAGCCCCTCGGCCGCCGCTATCAGCCGCTCTCGGGCGTCATGGCTACCGGTCACAGCCCAAACGATACATGCAAGTATCGTTTTCTGGCCACCGGCCCGCCGGGTTCTGCCCGCGTGGCGCCGGGCATCACCGGCCGGCCGCTCAGTACGGTACGTTCCGGGGGCGCCGCGCCAATCAGCCCGAGGAGGACTATCCGTGCGGAGCAAGCAGTACGGCCCTGACGTGCTCGCGGCGGGACGGCGGCGCCCGGGGCAGGGCCAGCTTCCGCGGGTGGCCGCCGAGCGCGGGCTGGTCGTCGAGGACGCGGCCGGCGAGTTCTGCGGCGCGGTGGTCTGGTGCGAGAAGGACGCCGTGACGCTGGAGGACTCCCGCGGCAGGCGGAGGGTCTTCCCGCTCCGCCCGGCCGCCTTCCGCCTGGAGGGCAAGCCGGTCATGCTGGTCCGTCCGGCCCGGGCCGCCGGCCCGGACACGACCGGCCGGGGCGCCGGGGCGGCGCGGACCGCGTCGGGATCGATCGCCGCCCCGCCGAGCCGGGCCAAGGTCGCGCGGGCGAGCCGGATCTACGTCGAGGGCCGCCACGACGCCGAGCTGGTCGAGAAGATCTGGGGCGACGACCTGCGCGATGTCGGCGTGGTCGTGGAGTACCTCGAGGGCATCGACGACCTGCCCGCGATCGTCGCCGGCTTCTCCCCGCGGGCCCGCGCGCAGGCTCGGCGTCCTGGTCGATCACCTGGTGGACGGGTCCAAGGAAACCAGGATCGCCGCGCAGGTGCGGTCACCGCACGTGCTGATCGTCGGGCACCCGTTCATCGACGTCTGGGCGGCGGTCAAGCCGTCTGCGCTCGGCATCCCCGGCTGGCCCCGGGTACCGCACGGCCGGCCGTGGAAGGAAGGCGTGCTGGCCGCCCTCGGGTGGGCGCCGGACACCGCGGCCGCCTGGCCGCGCATCCTGCGCTCGGTGACGTCCTTCGCGGACCTGGAGCCCGAGTTCCTCGGCCGGGTCGAGCAGTTGATCGACTTCGTCACCGAGCCCGGCAGCGAATGACGCCGCCGACGGTAGGCGCTAGGCGGCCGGCAGGGCCAGGGCCAGGCGGCGGACGCCCTCGTACAGGTCCTCGGCCCGGGCCGCCGCGGCGAAGCTGAGCCGGATGAACGACCCGGGCGGCTCGGCGGGGTAGAAGTTGCGGCCGGGGCTGATCACGGTCCCGTGCCGGCTGGCCCGGCTGGCGAGCTGGTCGTCGGCGAGGTGGCCGGGCAGGCGCACCCACAGGCACGCGCCTCCCCGGGGCAGCCCCGGGACCGAGATCTGCGGGATGTACTGCCGCAAGGCCTGCGCGAGCGCGCCGCGCCGGGCGGTGAGCGCCCGGGCGAGGTTCGCCACGTGCCGCGGCCACGCGGGTGAGCTGACCAGTTCCAGCGCGGTCTCCTGCAGCGGCCGGCTGACGAAGAAGTCATCGACCACCCGGACCGCGCGCAGCCGCTCGGCGACCGGGCCGCGGGCGATGAGCGCGCCGACGCGCAGCGACGGCGACGCCGGCTTGGTCAGCGACGTGACGTGGACGACCCGGCCGTCGTGGTCCTCGGTGATGAGCGGGGGCGGGGCGGGCCGCTCGTGGGCGAGCCAGCGGCCGTAGTCGTCCTCGACCACGAACGCCCCGGCCGCCGCGGCGGCGGCGAGAACCTGGGGCCGCCGCTCGGCGGACAAGACCACGCCGGTGGGGTTGTGGAAGGTCGGCTGGCAGTAGACGGCCCGGGCACCGGTCGCCGCGAAGGCCCGGGCCAGGTCGTCGGGCCTGATCCCGTCCCCGTCGACGGGCACCGGTACGATCCGGATGCCCGCGGCCGCGGCGACCGCGAGCGCCCCCGGGTAGGTGGGCGACTCGACCAGCAGCACGCTCCCCGCCGGGAGCAGGGCCCGGAACGCCGCGGTCAGGGCGCCCTGCGCGCCGGGGGTGACGATCACGTCCGCCGCGTCGACCTGGCCGCCCGTGCTGCGCGCGAACCAGGCTCGCAGCCCGTCGAGGCCCGCCACCGGAGGCCGCTGCCAGGCATCCGGCCGCCGCCCGGCCCGGGCCATGGCGGCGGCCAGGGCCCTGATCGGGAGCAGAGAGGGATGCGGGTATCCGCTGGCCAGCGGAATCTCCTCGCTCGGCGGCTCCTCGAGCGACACCAGAACGCCCCGGGCGCTGGTGCGCCGTTCGCCGAGAGCCAGGGTCTGCCAGCCGAAGTCGTCCGCCTGCCGGTCACCGCGGGCCGGCCGGCCGACGAAACTGCCCTCGCCCGGCCGGGTGATCACCGTCCCTTCCGCGACCAGGACGGCCAGGGCCCGGGACACGGTCACCGGGCTGACCCCCAGCCGCCGCACGAACTCCCGCGTCGAGGGCAGCCGGCCGCGGCCGGGCGGCCTGCCGCCTCCGCTCGGATAGCGGCTGCCACCGTGGCGATGCTGCTATCCTTATTCATGAGAGATCAGAGTAGCGGTATCGTCAGTTTCGGAGTACCGCGACCCGCCGGGAGCGGGTGATGCCCGCCGCCGCGCTGGTGCTGGCCCTGATGTCCGCGGTGTCGAGCGCCGTGTGGAACCTGATGGTCAAGCAGGCGGACGATACCCAGGCGGTGACGGCCGTCGCCATTGTCCTCGGCGTGATCGTGTTCGCCCCGTCGCTGGCCTTCGGCCGGGTGCCGGCGGCGGCCTGGCCGTTCGTCGCCGTGTCCGCGGTGCTGCAGCTCAGCTACTTCGCGCTGCTCGCCGCGGCGTACCAGCGGGCCGAGCTGAGCTTGGTCTTCCCCTGGCCCGCGGCCTGGCGCCGGTGCTGGTGCTGGTGATCGGCCTGCTGGCGCTGCACGTCCGGGCCAGCGCCGGGGAGCTCGCCGGGGTGCTCCTCGTGGCGGTCGGGGCGGTGGCGGTCCGCGGGATCCGCCTGGCGGGCGGGCTCGCGGATACCGGCATGGCCGCGGCGATCGCGGTCTGCATCGCCAGCTACACCCTGGTCGACTAGCACGGGGTGAGCCTGGCCAGCCCGGCCGCCTACCTGGAGGTGGTCATGGCCCTGCTCGCTCGGCCGTACCTCGCGCTCGTGGCCCGGGCCCGGGGCCTGCGGTCGCTGCGCCGCGAACTGCGCCCGCGGACCGCCGTCATCGGCATCGGCATGATCGGCGGCTACGCCCTCGCGCTGCAGGCCCTGCGGTTCGCGGCCGCCGCGCCGGTGGCCGCGGTGCGGGAGTCCAGCGTGGTCATGGGTACCGCCCTGGCCGCGGTCGTGCTGCGCGAGCGCGTCGGCCCGGCCCGGTTCTGCGGGGCCTGCCTGGTCGCCGCGGGCGTCACCGTCCTGGCCCTGGCCGCCGGCTAGCCGACGGTCCCGGCCACCACGTCCAGCCCGAGGTCGAGCGCGGGGCTGGAGTGGGTCAGCGCGCCGACCGCGATGAAGTCCACGCCCGTCTCCGCCACCGCCCGGGCCGTCTCCAGCCGCAATCCCCCGCTGGCCTCCAGGCGCGCCACCGGGTACCGCCGGGCCAGGGCCACGGCGGCGCGCAGGTCAGCCAGGCCCATGTTGTCGAGCAGGATGAGCCCGGCGCCCTCGGCCAGGGCCTCGCGCACCTGGTCCAGGCGGTCACACTCGACCTCGAGCGGCAGGCCCGGCGCGGCGTCGCGGACGGCCCGGATCGCCGCCGCGATCCCGCCCGCGGCCGCCACGTGGTTGTCCTTCACCAGCGCCGCGTCCCCGAGCCCCATGCGGTGGTTCACCCCGCCGCCGCACCGCACCGCGTACTTCTCGAGCTGGCGCAGCCCGGGCGTGGTCTTGCGGGTGTCGCGCACCGTGCACCCGGTTCCCGCCACGGCGTCGGCCCACCGTCGCGTGGTCGTGGCCACCCCGGACAGGTGCGTGAGGAAGTTGAGCAAGGTCCGCTCGGCGCCCAGCATCCCCCGCAGCGGCGCGGTGATCCGCAGCACCTCGTCGCCGCGGGCGATGCGGTCGCCGTCGTGGCGCAACGCCTCGCCGCCATCGGGCGGCACCCCGGCGGCGTCGAGCACGGCGAAGGCGACCGGGAGGCCGGCCAGCACGCCCGGCTGGCGGGCCACGACGCCGGCCACGGCCCGCGCGCCGGGCGCGGCCGTCGCGGCCGAGGTGACATCGGGCCCGTAACGGAAGTCCTCGTCCAGCGCGGTGCGCACGGCCCGCTCGGTGTCGCCGGGGTCGAGTCCCGCGGCGAGCAGCCGCTCGGTGACCGACGGGTGCAGGGTCATACGCCTACTCCGAGGCCGGCCAGGACATCGTCAGCGGCCCGCGGCCGCCCCTCGTCCACCCGCAGGACCGTGTGGCGTGCCCCCGGATCCGAGGTGGCCGACACGTCCCGCCAGCGGTGGCACCCCCGGCTCTCCGCCCGGGCCAGGCCGGACACGGCGACCAGGACCGAGACCGTGTGCAGGCTGGTCGCCTCGACCGTGGCCAGGTCCAGGTCACCGCCGCCCGGCGGCGCCTGCTCCAGCATCCGGAGCAGCAACTCCAGGCCCGCCCGGTCGCGCACCACCCCGGCGTGCCGCGACATGGCCGAGGCCAGGGCCGGGCGCGCGGCCGGGCTGACCCCCGGGCCCGCGGGCGGGAGCCGCAGGCCGGCGGCGGGCCGCGCCCGGCCGGGCCGGGGCAGGCACCGGCCGAGCAGGTCGCCGGCGCGCCGGCCCGCGATCAGGGCCTCGGTCAGGGAGTTGGACGCGAGGCGGTTGGCGCCGTGCACCCCGGTCGACGCGGCCTCCCCGACGGCGAACAGGCCCGCGACCGAGGTCCGCCCGTCCATGTCCGCCTCGATCCCGCCGCAGGCGTAGTGCGCGCCGGGCGCGACCGGGATGGGCTCGGTGACCGGGTCGATCCCCCGCTGGCGGCACGCGGCGGTCACCGTGGGGAAGTCCCGTTCCAGCACCGTCCGGCCCAGCCCGGTGGCGTCCAGCCAGAGATGGTCGTCGGGCCCGTCCCCGCTGCCCCATCCGCCGCTGCATGACCGCCGCCACGACGTCCCGGGGGGCCAGGTCGCCGCGCGGGTGCTGCCCGGCCATGACCGGCCGGCCGGCCGCGTCCACCAGCACCGCCCCGGCCCCGCGCAGGGCCTCGGTGATCAGCGGGCACTGGCCGCGGGACCCTTCCTGCCACAGCACCGTGGGATGGAACTGCACGAACTCGACGTCCCGCAGCCGGGCGCCGGCCCGGGCGGCCAGCGCCAGGCCGTCGCCGGTCAGCCCGGCCGGGTTGGTGGTGGTCGCGAACGCCTGGCCGAAGCCGCCGGTGGCGAGGACCACGGCCCGCGCGGTCACCGCTGCGCAGGGCAGCGCCCGGCCGTCGCGGCCGACCACCCCGACCAGCAGCCCGCAGACCGTGCCCTGGTCGTCAGTGAGCGCGTCCAGGGCGACGCCGCGGGCGAGGATCTGCACCGGGCTGGCGAGCAGGGCGGCCCGCAGCGCCCGGTGCACCTCGGCGCCGGCCGCGTCGCCCCCGGCGTGCACGATCCGGCTGCGGCTGTGACCCCCCTCCAGGTGCAGCGCGGTGCGGTCCAGCCGGGCGCCGAGCCGGACCAGGCGGTCGATCTCGGCCGGGGCCTGCGCCGACCAGCGCCGCCACCGCGGCCGGGTCGCACAACCCGGCGCCCGCGGCCAGGGTGTCCCGCTGATGCCGGGCCGCGGTGTCCCCGGGCCCGATCGCGGCGGCCAGGCCGCCCTGGGCCAGCGGCGTGGCGCCCCCGCCGGGATCGCTTTCCTTGGTGATCAGCAGCACCCGCAGGCCGTGCCCCGCGGCGGCCAGGGCGGCGCTCAGGCCCGCCGCTCCCGAGCCCACGATCACCACGTCGGCGTCGCGTTCCCAGCGCGGCCGTGACCGGGGCAGGTAGCGCAGTTCCGGGACGTTCGGTGAGCCCTTTTCATCCTCCTCATGGCTGCCCGCATACTCTGAGTCCGCGGTCGGCGGATGAAAAGGGTTCATTCCCCGGCCGCCGACGGGGTCCCGATGGCGATCATCGCCTGCACGGCGCGGCGGGCCCGGTCGGCGACGTCGGGGGCGACGTGCACCTCCTCCACCCCGTCGCGCAGGCAGCGCAGCAGGGTGGCGGGCGTGATCATCTTCATGTACCGGCACACGGCGTTCGGGTTGACCGGCTCCCAGCGGACCGCCGGATTGGCCCGGCGCAGCTGGTGCAGCATGCCGGTCTCGGTGGCCACGAGCACGGCCGGGGCCCTGGTGGTGCGGGCCGCCTCCAGCATGCCCCCGGTGGACAGCACCCGGGTGCGCCCGGCCGGCAGGTCGCCCAGGCCCGCCTGCCACAAGGCCGCGGTCGAGCATCCGCACTCGGGATGGATGAACAGTTCCGCCTCGGCCTGCGCGGCCGCCTTGCGGCGCAGCTCGGCCGGGCTGATGCCGGCGTGCACGTGGCACTCCCCGAGCCAGACGTGCATGTTGGCGCGGCCGGTGGCCCGCTGCACGTGGGCGCCGAGGAACTGGTCGGGCAGGAACAGGATCTCCTGGTCCGCGGGGAGCGACCGCACGATCTCCACGGCGTTGGCCGAGGTGCAGCACACGTCGGACTCGGCCTTGACCTCGGCGCTGGTGTTGACGTAGGCGACCACCGCGGCCCCGGGGTGCTCGGCCTTCCACTCCCGCACCTGCTGGGCGGTGATGCTGTCGGCCAGCGAGCAGCCGGCCCGCGAGTCCGGGATCAGCACGGTCCGGTCCGGGGCGAGGATCTTGGCGGTTTCGGCCATGAAGTACACCCCGGCGAACACGATCGTGCGCGCCGTGCTCGCCGCGGCCAGGCGGGACAGGGCCAGCGAGTCGCCCACGTGGTCGGCGACGTCCTGGATCTCGGGAACCTGGTAGTTGTGGGCCAGGATCACCGCGTCGCGCTGCCTCGCCAGCCGCCGGACCTGCGCCGCCCAGTCGGCCCCGCCCGCCCCACGCTCCCGGTCCGCGGCCGCGACCCGGGCCGCCTCCGGCGCCTCGGTACGTGCCGGGCCGGACGCCGCCCCGCGACCCGCCTCCGCCGCCGCAGTGCTGCCCATCGGCTGCTCCCCTCCTGCTCAGAGGTTTTCGCCTTAAAGTCTAAAACCTGTTCGGAAGCACAGTATCATGCGAACGTGCCTGAAGCTAAGCCGCCGATGTCCCCGGGCGAGGGCGACCGGTTCCGTCATGAGGTCCTGGCGGTCGTCCTCCAGGTCCGCCCGTCTGGCCTGCACGTCCTGCTCTGGCGTCGGGGCGCGCCGCCGTTTGAGGGACTGTGGTCGCTGCCGGGCGGCCCGCTCGGCGCGCGCGAGCGCCTCGGCACTTCTCTGGGGCGGCACCTGGCCACCAAGGTCGACATCACCGTGATCGCGCACCTGGAGCAGCTGGAGACCCGCAGCGACCCCGAGCGCGATCCGCGGGGCCGGACCCTGGCCACGGCCTACCTCGCGCTGGTATCCGCCGACGTCGAGCCGCGCATCCCGGCGGACACCGCCTGGCACGCCGTCCAGGACCTGCCGCCGACCGCGTTCGACCACGGGTCGATCGTCGAGTCGGCGCGGGAGCGGCTGCGGGCCAAGCTGTCCTACACGAACATCGGCTTTGCCCTGGCCCCCGAGACGTTCACGATCGCCCAGTTGCGGGACATCTACGCCGCCTCCATCGGCCACCCGGTCTCAGCGACCAACCTGCAGCGGATCCTGACCCGGCGCGGCGTGATCGAGGCCACGTCGGCGGCGGCGCCGCCCACCGCGCTGGGCGGCAGGCCGGCCACGCTCTACCGGTTCGCGGCGCGAACCCTGGTGGTCACCAACCCCTTCGCGGCGTTCCGCCCGCCCGGCCCGGGCCGTGACGAGCCGGTGCCAGCGGCTGGGGTCGTCACGACGGTGCCTGGCTAGAGGACGTCGGCGAAGTCGCGCAAGAGCGCGGACTTGGACCTGGCCCCGAGCACCTGCCTGACGACCCGGCCGCCCGAGAAGACCGCCACGGTGGGGATGGCCAGGACCTGATACCGCTGCGTGGTCTGCGGGTTCTCGTCGGTGTTGAGCTTGACCACGTCGACCTGGCCGGCGTGCTCGGCGGCGATCGCCTCCAGCACCGGGGCGACCTGGCGGCACGGGCCGCACCACTGCGCCCAGTACTCGACGATGACGGGCCTGGGGTTCTGCAGGACCTCGCTCTCGAAGGTCTCGTCGGTCACGATCCTGATCGCGCTCATGGCAGCCGTTCCTTCCGCTGGGCCGGATGAGCGACAAGCTAGCGGCCGTACCGCGGTACTGAGCAAACCGAATTGACCAGCCATAACGGTGACGGCGCCGGGCGGCAACGCCCGCCCGCCCCGGGCACGCTGCCCGCGCCGGGCCGGTGGCGGACCGTTATGGTAATCTTTCTTGTTAAGCGTTTGCTTTGACTGACTGCTCAACTGGAGGCGCACGTGGCCAAGGCGGGTCCGCGGCGGGCCTCCCCGCCCGGGGAGCGCGACCGGTCGGCGCAGACGCGCGCGGCGCTGGTCGAGGGGGCCATCGAGGCGCTGCGGACGGCGGGGTTCGCCGGCGCCAGCGCCCGGGAGATCGCGCGCCGGGCGGGATGCAACCAGACGCTGATCTTCTACCACTTCGGCTCGGTCACGGACCTGCTGCTGGCCGCGCTGGACGCGATCAGCGAGCGGCGCATGGCCGCCTACCGCGGGGTGCTCGATCACGCCGGGTCGCTCACCGACCTGGTCGAGTCCGCGCGGTCCATCTTCACCGAGGACCTGGACGCCGGCCACGTGACCGTCCTGGTCGAGATGATCGCCGGGGCGAGGTCGGTTCCCGGGCTGGGCGGGCAGGTCGCGGCCAGGCTCGCGCCGTGGCGCGAGTTCGCCGAGGCCGCGGTGCGCGGCGCGCTGGCCTCGTCGCCGCTGGAGCGGCTGCTGCCCGCCGGGGACGTGGCGCACGGCGTGGTCGCGGGGTTCCTCGGCCTGGAGCTGCTGGCCAGCCTGGACGGGGACCGGGCGGCCGCGCTCGCGCTGTTCGATCGCGCCAGCGTGCTGGCCGCGTTGCTCGACATGGCCGGCGCACTGCCGGTGCCCGGCGGGGAAACACCAGGAGACTCACGATGACAACAACGGCTCAGCTCGACGTGGTCACCGGGGCGTTCAGCTACTCGGGCGCCGCGATCGCGCGGGAACTGCGCGCCGCCGGCCACCGGGTGCGGACGCTCACCGCGCATCCGGAGCGCGCGCCGACGGACACGGACATGGACATGGACGTGCGCCCGCTCGACTTCGCCGATCCGGCCGGCCTGGCCGAGTCGCTGCGGGGCACGCACACCCTCTACAACACCTACTGGGTGCGGTTCGCGCGCGGCCGCGTCGACCACGATGCGGCCGTGGCCAACAGCCGGTTGCTGTTTGCCGCCGCGGCCCGGGCCGGCGTGCGGCGGATCGTGCATATTTCCATAACGAACCCCAGCCTCAGCTCGCCGTACCCCTACTTCCGCGGCAAGGCGCAGGTGGAGCGGAGCCTGGCCGACTCCGGGGTGCCCAGCGCGATCGCCCGGCCGGCCATCTTGTTCGGCGGGGACGGGGTACTGATCAACAACATCGCCTGGCTGCTGCGCCGCGTGCCGGTGTTCGCCGTCGGCGGCCGGGGCGACTACCGGGTGCGCGGCATCCACGTCGACGACCTGGCCCGGCTGTGCGTGCGAATCGGCGCGGGCACCGAAACGGTTACCGTCGACGCGGTCGGGCCGCAGAGCCTGACGTTCCGCGAGCTGGTGGACGCGGTCCGGGCGGCGGTCGGCAGCCGGGCCGTGGTCGTGAACGTTCCCGGGCCGGTGGTGCTGGCGCTGTCCCGGGCGCTGGGCGCGGCGCTGCGGGACACGCTGCTCACCCGTGAGGAGTACCAGGCGATGGCCGACGGGCTGGCCGATTCAACCGGCGCCGGCGACCGGGGACACCGTGTTCACCGACTGGGTCGCCGAGCACGGCGCGGAGCTTGGCCGCGACTACGCCAACGAGCTCGACCGGCACTTCCGCCCGGCCCGGCACCTCGCCGGGCGCGCTTGACCGCCGCCGCGAGGCCGGCGACCTCCGGCCGTTTGTTGAGCCCGCACAAGCCGGACGGCGGCCAATATACGCGCCGACACAAGATCGTTTCGTTGTGGCCTCGATCGTCGGTGAAGCCTTGCGCTGATGTCAGCCGACATCTAGCATCCAAGGCAAAATTAGGTACTGCCGACGTAGAGATTGTCACATACTTTGCTTTCGCGCGCCTTCGCCTCGGCCCCGGGCGATGGCAGGGTGAGCATTGGATCCTTTTCATCCGCGGATCTCACGTTCAGGGCACGTGGGGAGGATGAAAAGGGCTCATGCCTCACATCCTTTATTAATGGGGTGCTTCGTGCCGTCAACCACCAGGAGGTGGGGGATAGGTGACCAAACGGGAGTACACCCTCGGTGTACGGACAGGCCTGGCCGTTGTCGCGATAGCCGGGATACTGGCCGCCGCCGGATGCGGCAGCAGTAGCAGCTCCACCAGCAGCGCCGCCGGCCGCGACCAGCACGCCAAGCAGCTCGGCGGTGAGCACGTCGAGCTGCGGCACCAAGCCGGGCGTGGCCGCGACCGGCACGCCGATCCCCCTGGGCGCGATCGCCACCAACCAGCCGGGGACGTCGTTCACCGACATCCCGAACATGGCCGCGGCCTACTTCGCCTGCGTGAACGCCAACGGCGGCATCAACGGCCACCCGATCAAGCTCTACATCGAGACCGAGCAGACCAACCCGGCCCAGATCGCGGCCGACGCCAAGCAGCTCGTCCAGAGCGATCACGTGGTCGGGATCGTCGGCAACACGTCCATCCTCGAGTGCACGATCGACCACACCTACTGGGAGAAGCTCGGCTACTTGATCGTCGACTCGGGGATCGCGCCCGAGTGCTACTCGACCTCGAACAGCGCGGCGGTCAACATGGGCCCGCGGTACAGCTCGGACGGGGCGGTGCAGTACGCGCTCGCGCAGCACGTCTCCAAGATCGTGTTCGACCAGTCCAACGTCCCCGGCACCGGGTACATCGCGGCCGGCCCCGCGGCCCTGGCCGACGACGCGCACGTGCCGATCACGCAGCTGACCGAGAACGTGCCGATCTCGGACGCCAACTCGGTGGCGATCAAGGAGGTCGACGACGCGGGCCCGAACGGCGCCGTGGTGCTCAACTTCACCCCGCCGGAGGCGCTGATCATCCTGCAGGCCGCGCAGAAGCTCGGCCTGGAGGACAAGGTCAAGCTGTGGGGCTGCTCGACGCCGTGCAACACCGACTTCCTGGCCACGTCGCTCGGCCCGAAGTGGGACCAGCAAGTTGTTCGTCAACGCCGAGCTGACCCCGCCGGACGTCACCAACACGACGTCGATGAAGCTCTACGAGGCCATACTCAAGCAGTACGGCTCGGCGGTCTCCGGCGGCATCGGCAGCTTCAGCCAGATGGGGTTCGCCGAGGCCGAGATCATGGTGCACGCGCTGCAGTCGGTCACCGGCGGGTACACGGTGGCGAGCGTCAACTCCGCGATCAAGGCGGTGCAGGACTTCAACACCGGGATGCTGTGCCAGGGCTGGACGTACGGCAGCTACCCGATGCACATCCCCAACAACATGGACTACACGGTCACGCCGGATAACGGCAAGATGGTGACAGCCCAGGGTTGCACGCTGATCTCGGCGGTCGACCCGCAGATCAAGGCCTACCGCGACGTCGCGGGCACGGCCGCGATGGCGCCGTAGAAACCTGAGGTGCAGATGAAGCGATCAGAGCGCCCGCGGTAGGCCGGTGATGCCGAGCTGGCAGGACTTTGAGCCGTTCATCGTGAGCGGTCTCGCGCTCGGTGGCGTGTACGCCCTCTCCGGGGTGGGGATGGTCGTGCTCTACCAGGCCACCGGCGTGGTCTACCTGGCGTTCGGCGCCGTCGGCGCCATGGGCGCTCTGATCGCGTGGTCCCTGATCAACGCGCACGCTCCCGGCTGGGTCGGGTGGCTGGCGGGCGTGGCGTTCGCCGCGCTGGTGACGCTCGGCTACGGGATGGTGTTCGGCCCCGCGCTGGCTAAACGGGACCCGCTGGTCAAGGCGGTGGCCACGCTCGGGCTGACGCTCGTCCTGTTCGGGCTGATGGACCTGCTGTGGACGACCAGCGGCGGGCAGTCCCGGGCGATCACCCTGCCGACCGACAACGGCGGGTTCACGGTCGGCCAGGTCCAGGTCGACTGGACGCAGGTGATCAGCCTGGCGGTCGGCATCGCGATCACCGTGCTGACCGTGGTGTTCCTGCGCCTGTCCAAGCTCGGGACGGCGATGCGGGCGATGGCCAACGACCGGGAGATCACCGCGACCCTGGGCGTGCCGGTACGCCGGGTGGAGGCGGCGGCCTGGCTCGGCTGCGGGGTGCTGGCCGGCCTGGCCGGGATACTGCTCGCCGACCTGGTCGCGCTCGACGCCACGACGCTCACGTTCCTGGTGATCTCGTCGCTGGCCGCGACGCTGATCGCCCGGCTGCGCTCGATCACGGTCACGTTCGTGGCCGCGATCGTGATCGGCCTCGTCCACGACCTGCTGACCCCCATCCAGTCGCTCAGCAACTACCGCGACCTGACTCCGTTCGCGCTCGCCGCGATAGCGCTGCTGGTGCTCTCGAGCGGCGGCGGCCAGGTGCTCGCGCGGTCCCGCGAGGAGGCCTAGTGGTCCCCCAGAAAGGCGGCCCGGTGGTGTCCCGGACAGGCGGCCCGGCGGCGCCCCGGACCGGCGGCCCGACGGGGCCCGGGGAGGCGGCCTAGTGGCGGCCCCGGGAGGCGGCGCGGCGGCCGACACCGCGGACCGCGCGACTAGCGCCCGGCAGCGGCCGCCGCTGCCGAGGCCGGGGCGCGGGACCCTGGTCCGCGCGGCCGTGATCGTCGTGCTGCTGTTGTTCGTGCTGTTCGCGCTGCCGCAGCTGATGAGCCTCTATTACGTCGACGCGATGACCCAGGTGGCGGTGTGGTCCATGGCCGCGCTCGGCCTGGGCGTGCTGGTCGGCCGGGTCGGCCTGGTCTCCCTCGGCCAGGTCGCGGTGCTCGCGATCGGCGCCTGGGTGGCCGCCCGGCTGCTGTTCGCGACCGCGCAGCCCTACCCGCTGGTGCTGCTGGAGGCGGGCCTGATCACGATGGCGGCGGGCACGCTGATCGGGCTGCCGGCGCTGCGGCTGCGGGGACTGTACCTGGCGCTGATCACGCTGATGCTGGCGGGAGCGCTCACCGTGGTCCTCGCCACGACGAACTTCCCCAACGGCGGGAACGGCTTCCTGGGCTACAACGGCAGCTCGGTCCATATCCCGCCGATCCGCCGTCCCAGCATCGCGGCGAGCGACCCGGCCTACTTCCGCTATGCCGTAGTGGTCGCCGCGCTGATGTTCCTGCTGGTGTTCGCGCACATCCGGACGCGGCCGGGCCGGGCCTGGGCGGCGGTCCGGCAGAGCGAGCCGGCCGCGCTGGCCGCGGGGATCAACACCTGGCTCTACAAGCTGTGGGCGTTCGCGCTGGCCTCGTTCATCACGGGGGTCGCCGGCGGCGTGCTCGCGGGGGCCAACCACTACCTGTACTCGCTCAACTTCCCGACCTACTACTCGATCACGCTGCTGGCCGTGGTGCTGATGGGCGGCGCCTACAGCCTGTGGGGCGCGGTCGTGGCGGGGCTGTTGTGGGCGCTGCTGCCGTCCCTGCTGCAGGACTGGGGAGTGTCGGCCGACTGGCTGACGATCCTGTTCGGCGTCGGCGTGCTGCAGGTGCTGACCACCGCGCCGAGAGGGCTGGCGGATCAGGTGCCCAAGGATCTCGCCCGGCTCGGGCGCCTGCTGCGCGGCCTGGCCCGCAAGCGCGCGCCGTCCGAGAGCGGCGCGGGGTGATGTCGCGATGATCGAGGTTTCCGGCCTGACGGTCCGCTTCGGCGGCGTCACCTCGCTCGACGGCATGACCGTGACGTTCGAGGCCGGGACCTGCGGGCTGATCGGGCCCAACGGCGCCGGGAAGACGACGTTCTTCAACGTGCTGAGCGGGTTCGTCCGGCCGGCCGCGGGGACGGTGCGCGCGTTCGGGGAGGACCTGCTGTCGCTCGTCCACTACCGCCGCGCGCGGTGGGGGGTGCGGCGGACCTTCCAGACCGAGCAGGCCATCGAGGAGCTGTCGGTGTTCGACAACGTCGCGATGATCCACGAGCACGCCCGGCTGGGCGGCGCCACCCGGCGCCGGGACGTGCTCGGCGCGATCTCGTTCGTCGGGCTCGACGCCGATCCGTCCGCCAAGGTGGCCACGCTCGCGGCGGGCCAGCGCCGCCTGGTCGAGGTCGCCCGGGCCGTGGTCGGGCGGCCGAAGCTGGTGCTGCTCGACGAGCCGGCCGCCGGGCTGCCCGATCAGGAGACCGAGCACCTGAGCGAGGTGATCCGCCGGATCCCCGAGCAGGCCGGCGCGCTGACGATCCTCGTCGACCACGACATGAGCCTGGTCTCCGCCTGCTGCGAGACCACCGCCGTGCTCGACTTCGGCAAGCTGGTCGCGTCCGGGCCGACCGCCGAGGTGCTGCGGGACGAGCGGGTGATCCGCGCCTACCTGGGCACGGCGGAGGTCCAGTGAGCGAGCCGGAGGGGCGCCGCGCGGCCTGGACTGAGGAGCCGGATCGAGGCACGAGCGCACGGCGACGAGGGAAGGCAGCGCAGTGAAGCGGGACGGGGATGCGGGCGGGGCTCCGGAGGCGAGCGAACCGGAGAACACCGCGACCGAGCCAACGGGCGCCATGCTCGCGCTGCAGGGCATCACCGTCGAGCGCGGCCGGCGCGCCGTGGTCCGGGACGTCTCGATCGAGATACCGGCCGGGGAGGTGACCGCCCTGCTCGGGCCGAACGGGGCCGGGAAGTCGAGCCTGGTGCTGGCCGTGGGCGGCGTTCTCGGGCTCCAGGCCGGCTCGGTCATGCTGGACGGCCGCGACTTCGCCGGCCGCCGGCCGGAGCAGATCCGCGCCGCCGGGATCGCGATCGTCCCCGAGGGCCGGCGCCTGCTCCCGGACCTGACGGTCGAGGACAACATCCGCGTCGCCACCTACGCCCTGCCCCGCGACCAGGCCCGGGCCGGGCGCGAGCGGGTGCTCGAGCTGTTCCCCGAGATCGCCCGGCGGCTGTCGGCTCCCGCCCGGATGCTGTCGGGCGGCGAGCAGCAGATGGTCGTGCTGGCCCAGGCCCTGGTCTGCGAGCCGCGCTACATGCTGATCGACGAGCTCTCGCTGGGACTGGCGCCGGTGGTCGTCAACCGGCTGGTGCCGAGGATCCGCGCGGTCGCCGAGTCGGGCATCGGGGTGCTGCTGATCGAGCAGTTCGCGACGATCGCGCTGGGGCTGGCCAACCAGGCTCATGTCATGGAGGGCGGCCGGCTCCGGTTCTCCGGGCTGGCCCGGGACCTGCGCGAGCAGCCCGAACTGCTCCGGTCGGCGTACCTGCTGCGGGGCAGCGCCGGCTCGCCGGGAGCCGCGTAGATGCGCGCGGCGGTCACCGAGGGCATCGGCTGCATGGCGGTGCTGGAGCGCAGCGAGCCCGCGGCGCCCGGCGAGGGCGAGGTCGTGATCCGCCCCGAGGCGGTGGGGATCTGCGGGTCGGACTATCACTTCTTCACCGGGGAGCTGTCGGCCGCGGCGGGCGGCTCGCAGTTCCCCAGGATCCAGGGCCACGAGCTGGCGGGCACGATCACCGCGGCCGGTCCCGGCTGCCGCGCGGAACTCGCGATCGGGCGGCGCGTCGCGGTGTGGCCGCTGCATCCGTGCGGGCAGTGCTACCCGTGCGGCGCCGGGCGGCCGAACGCGTGCGACCGGCTCACGCTGACCGGGATCCACCTCGACGGGGGCCTGCAGGAGCGGCTGGCCATCGGCCAGCGGCAGGTGTTCCCGATCACCGTCGACGATGCCGCGATCGGGGCGATGGCCGAGCCGGTGTCCATCGCCGTGCGCGCCGTGAACCGGGCCGCGGTCCAGCCCGGCGAGCGCGCGGTGGTGCTCGGCGCCGGGCCGATCGGGCAGTGCATCAGCCTGGTCGCGCGCGAGCGCGGCGCCGAGACGCTGGTGATCGACCTCCAGGAGAGCCGCCTCGCGCTGGCCCGCGAGCTGGGCGCGCAGACGTACCCGTGGCACAGCGCGGACGAGGTGATCGCGTTCGCGCGCCGGTGGGCCGGCCCGGCCGGGCCGCCGGTGGTGTTCGACGCCACCGGGGCCGCGGCGGCGACGGCGGCGATGGTGGCCATGGTCGCCTCGGCCGGGCGCGCGGTGCAGGTCGGGATGTCGAACGAGGAGGCGCCGGTCAGGGTGGGCAGCCTGACCGAGAAGGAGCTCGACCTGCTCGGCGTGAGCTGCTGCGGCGAGCAGGAATTCGCCGACGCCGTGGCCGTGACCGAGCGCAACGGCGCGCTTGTCAGCCGGCTGATCAGCCACGAGTTCGGCCTGGACGAGGCGCCCGAGGCGATCCGATTCGCGATCAGCAACCCGGCCCGGGTCATGAAGGTGGTGATCCGTTGCTGACCCCGGATACGTAGGTGTCGCGCCGACCTGAGGTAGGTACAGCGAGACCACCACGAGCAGCAGGAATCCTGATAGATGAGGGCTGTACCTGGCATCGGGCCGATGTCAGAATGCTAAGCGCTGCAGCGCCTCGGGTCCTCGCGGCCGCCAGGCGCCGCGGCGCAGCGTCACCTACCGGAAGGCGGACAAGCTACATGAGCATCCTGGGTACCCGCGTGGTGCGTACCGAGGACCCGCGGCTGCTGACGGCCGGCGGCACCTACGTCGATGACCTGAGAGTGCCCGAACTCGCCGACGCGGCGCGGGTCACGTTCGTGCGCAGCCCGATCGCGCACGCGCGGATCACCGGCATCGACACCTCGGCCGCGCGCGAGGCGCCGGGAGTGGTGGCCGTGCTGACCGTCCAGGACATGGACGACCTGACGCCCCCGCCGCCGCCGGAAGAGGGCGCGGAGGTCGCCGAGGGCGCGCCCATGCCGCTCGGCGGCCTGTGGTCCGAGCCGCTGCTGGCCGCCGACCGGGTGCGGTACGTCGGCGAGGTGGTGGCGGTGGTCATCACGAACGACAGCTACCAGGGTGAGGACGCGGCCGAACTGGTCAGCGTGGACTATGAGCCGCTGCCCGCGGTGGTCGGCATCGGCACCGCGCTGGAGACCGAGACGCTGCTGTTCGAGGGCACCGATTCCAACGTCTGCGTGACGTCCGGCGCGGAAGCCGACGACGCGATCTTCGACGGCTGTGACGCCGTCATCAAGCAGACCATCGTGAACCAGCGGCTCGCCCCGATGCCGATGGAGGGGCGCGCCGCCGCCGCCGTGTTCGCCGACGGGAAGCTGACCTACTGGGTGAGCACGCAGAACGCGCAGATCACCCGCTTCATCCTGGCCGGCGCGCTCGGCATGGATCCCGGCACCATCCGGGTGATCGCCCCCGACGTCGGCGGCGGGTTCGGCGCCAAGGTGGGCACCGACCGGGACGCGCTCGTGGTCGCCTGGGCCGCCCGGAAGACCGGCCGGCCGCTGCGCTGGGTGGAGACCCGCAGCGAGAACCTGGTCGGGATGACGCACGGGCGCGCCCAGGAGCATACCGTCACGCTGGGCGGGACCTCCGACGGGCGCATCCTGGCCTACCGGCTCGAGGTCGTGCAGGACACCGGGGCCTACCCGCGGATGAGCGGCTTCCTGCCGTTCCTGACCAAGCTGATGGCGGTGGGCCCGTACGACATCCCCCACGTGCAGACCTTCGCCCGGACGGTGGTGACCAACACCACGCCGATCTCGGCGTACCGGGGCGCCGGGCGGCCGGAGGCGACGGCCGCGATCGAGCGGGCCGTCGACCTGTTCGCGACCGAGATCGGCGTGGACCCGGCCGAGGTGCGGCGGAAGAACCTGATCGCGCCGGACAAGTTCCCGTACTCCACGCCGACCGGCGCGACCTACGACACCGGCGACTACGCCGCGGCGCTGGACAAGGTGCTGACCGCGGCGGACTACGGCGGGCTGCGGGCCGAGCAGGCGCGGCGCCGGGAGCGGGGCGACGTGGTCCAGCTCGGCCTCGGGCTGGCCAGCTACGTGGAGATCACGGCCGCGGACGCGGCGGGCGGCGAGACCGCCCGGCTCGAGGTGCACGACGACGGCCAGGCCACCGTGTACACCGGGAGCTCCGCGCACGGGCAGGGCCACCACACGGCCTGGGCCATGCTCGTCGAGGCCGAGCTGGGGATCCCGATGGCGAACGTCACCGTGATCCACGGCGACACCGACCTGATCCCCGACGGGGTCGGGACGTACGCGTCGCGGTCGCTGCAGCTCGGCGGGGTGGCCGTGCACCAGGCCGCGCTGGAGGTCAAGGATCAGGCCCGGCGGGTGGCGGCGGAGATGCTCGAGGCGGCCGAGGCCGACCTGGAACTGAACACCGACAGCGGGACCTGGCAGGTCCGCGGGCGACCCGGCCACGGGCCGGAGCTGGGGTGACGTGGCCACCCACGCCGGGGAGGACGGCCTGGTGGCGTTCGTCCGGTTCGCCCCGGGCGCGCCGACCTTCCCGTTCGGCACCCACCTGGCCGTCACCGAGGTCGACACCGAGACCGGCAAGGTCCGGCTGATCCGGCACGTGACCGCGGACGACGCCGGGACCGTGATCAGCCCGGTGCTGGCCGAGGGCCAGCGGCACGGCGGCATCGCCCAGGGGGTCGCGCAGGCCCTGCTGGAGGAGTTGATGTACGACTCCGACGGCAACCCGCTCACCGGCACGCTCGCCGACTACGCCGCGATCAGCGCGGCGGAGCTGCCGAGCTTCGAGCTGCTGCAGAGCGAGACGCCCACGAACATCAACCCGCTGGGCGCGAAGGGGATCGGCGAGGCCGGGACGATCGGCGCCACCCCGGCCGTGCAGAACTCGGTCGTCGACGCGGTCAGCCATCTCGGCGTGACCCATATCGACATGCCGACCACGCCGGCGCGGGTCTGGGCCGCGATCAGCGCGGCGCGAGAGAGCGGAGAGAGTAAGTGAAGGTCACCGTGACCGTCAACGGCCGCCAGATCGAGGCCGAGGTGCCCGATCGCACGCTGCTCGTGCACTTCCTGCGCGACGTGGCCAACCTCACCGCGACCAACGTCGGCTGCGACACCACGTCCTGCGGGGCGTGCACGGTCCTGCTCGACGGCCGGTCGGTGAAGTCGTGCACCGTGCTCGCGGCGCAGGCCGACGGGCGCGAGGTGACGACCGTCGAGGGGCTGGCCGACGGCACGGGCGCGATGCACCCGGTGCAGCGCGCGTTCCAGGCCGAGCACGGGCTGCAGTGCGGCTTCTGCACCCCCGGGATGGTGATGGCGGCGGTCTCGCTGCTGGACGAGAACCCCGCGCCCACCGAGGAAGAGGTCAGGTCGGCCCTGGAGGGCAACCTGTGCCGGTGCACCGGTTATCACAACATCGTCAGGGCGGTGCTGGCCGCCGCCCCCGCGGCAAGCGAGAGGCGGTCCAGTTGATCCCGGCCCCGTTCACCTACAAGCGCGCCTGGTCGGTAGACGAGGCCCTGGACCTGGCGGCGCAGAACGGCGAGGACGCGAAGTTCCTGGCCGGCGGGCACTCCCTGCTGCCGCTGATGAAGCTGCGCCTGGCCGTGCCCGAGGTCCTCATCGACATCGGCCGGCTCCGCGAGCTGAGCTACGTCCGCGACGATGACAGCCAGATCCTGGTCGGCGCGCTCACCACCCACGACGAGGTCGCCCGGTCCAGCCTGCTGGCCAGCGAGCTGCCGCTGCTGGCCCACGCGGCCTCTCGCGTCGGCGACCCGCAGATCCGCCACCGCGGCACGATCGGCGGCTCGCTCGTGCACGCCGACCCCGCGGCCGACCTGCCCGCGGTGGTGCTGGCCCTGGACGCGACGCTGGTCGCCCTCGGGCCGTCGGGCAGCCGGGAGATCGGGGCCGGCGAGTTCTTCCAGGGCCTGTTCGAGACCGCACTGCAGCCCGGCGAGCTGCTGACCGAGATCCGCATCCCCAAGCCGCGGCCGGCCGGCGCATGGTCGTTCCAGAAGTTCACCAAGCGCGCCATCGACTGGGCGATCGTCGGCGTCGCGGTGCAGGGCGGCAACGTGGCCCTGGTCAACATGGGGCAGACGCCGGTCCGGGCCAGCGCGGTCGAGCAGGCCCTGGCCGGGGGCGCCGGCCCGCGCGACGCCGCGGCGCACGCAGCCGAGCAGGCGAGCCCGTCCTCCGACATCAACGGCGACAGCCGTTACCGCGAGCACCTGGCGCGCGTACTCGTGGCGCGCGCGCTGGAGGAGTCACGCTCGCGGGCCTGAGCCGGCACCCGCGCCGCCGCCGCTCGGACCCTGGCCCGCGCCGGCTCGGGCGGGACGGGCGGCGGTCAGTGCTCGTGGATCAGGACGCCGCGGACGTTCTTGCCCTCCAGCAGGTCCTGGTAGCCCTGGTTGACGTCCTCGAGCCGGTACCTGTTGGTGATCAGCTCGTCCAGCTTGAGCCGGCCGGCCCGGTACAGGTCGAGCATCAGCGGGATGTCATCGAACGGGTTGCCCCCGCCGAACAGCGCGCCCTCGATCCGCTTCTGGAACAGGGTGAGCTCGAAGCTGGACAGGTGGATGTTCTTCTGCCCCGGCCCGGCCAGCCCGGTGACGACCACGGTGCCGCGCTTGCGGATGGCCGCGAAGGCCGCGTCGACGACGTCCTCGGTGACCACGCCGACGGTGATCAGGGCGTGGTCGGCGCCGACGCCGCGGGTGAGCTCGGTGACCAGCTGCTGGGCCTGTTCCGCGTCGGCCACGCTGTGCGTGGCGCCGAGCTCCTCGGCCATCTCGCGCTTGTTCGGCAGCGGGTCCACCGCGATGACGTTGATCGCCCCGGCGATCGACGCGCCCTGCACCGCGTTGATGCCGACGCCGCCGATGCCGTAGATCACCACCGTGTCGCCCGGGCGCACGCCGCCGAGGTTGACCGAGGTGCCGAAGCCGGTCGGCACGCCGCAGCCGACCAGGACCACCGTCTCCAGCGGCAGGTCGTCGTCTACCTTGATGCACGAGTGCTCGGAGAGCGTCGACCACTGGGAGAACGTGCCGAGCAGGCACATCTGGCCGAAGTCCTGGCCCCCGGCGTGGAACCGGAACGTGCCGTCGGGCAGGCAGTTGTCGACGAACAGGGCGCCGAGGTCGCACAGGTTGGTCTGGCCACGGGCACAGAACCGGCAGTGCCCGCAGGCCGGGAGGAACGAGCAGACGATATGGTCGCCCGGCTTCAGCCGGCTGACCCCGGCGCCCACCTCCTCGACGATCCCGGCTCCCTCGTGGCCGCCCACGATGGGATACCTGACCGGGATGTCGCCGGTCTGCAGGTGGTTGTCGGAGTGGCACAGCCCGGACGCCACGAAGCGCACGAGCACCTCCCCGGCCTTGGGCGGGTCGAGGTCCAGCTCGATGACCTCCCAGTCCTTGCCGACGTCGCGCAGGACCGCTGCCTTAGTCTTCATCCGCCCTCCCACCGGCCGGGGCGCCCGCCGGCCGGGCGCCTGACGTCACTGATCATGCCGTGCCGCCGGCATCCTGGCCAGGCCGCTTGCCATCCTGCGGAACAACGGCCCGTTCACCCGGCCGTCCGGCTCATTTCCGCAAATCAGTATGAGTCAGCATATTGACGCTTTCGTCAGGAGTCTCTAGCCTCCTGATGGACACCACGGGAGCGTGGTACCGGTTCACCCCGACCAAGGGGCCCGCGGCACGTGGCCTGACCCCCGGCCACGGGCCGCCGGGATGCTCTTGGGCCCCTGCTCAAGGAAGGAAGGTCTGGTTGCGACCCAACGCTGCCTGCGCTCAGAACGCCGTCCGGCGCCGCCGGCGGCCCCGCGCGATCCTCGCCCGCGCGGGGATCACCCTGGTTTCGATCGCCGCCCTGGCGCTGGGCTTCGCCACCGCGGCCTCGGCGGCATCAGCCGCGTCAGCGGCCCGGATCGCGGTGCCGGGCCGGTCCGCGGCCGCCGGACCGACGCATCGCCCGATTACAGGCAGGCCTGCACGACCGTGACCCGTCCCGGAGTGGCGCACTGCCTGTCCCTGATCCGCACCAACGTCGCACACCGCGCCCAGGCCGCGCTCGGCCCCGACGCGGCCCCGGTCGGCGTCGGCTACGGCCCGACCAACCTGCAGAGCGCCTACAACCTGCCGTCGCCACGGCCGGGCGCGGGCAGACCGTCGCGATCGTCGACGCCTACGACGACCCGAACGCCGAGTCGGACCTGGCCATCTACCGCGCCCAGTTCGGCCTGCCGGCCTGCGGCAACGGCTGCTTCAGCAAGGTCAACCAGGACGGGCAGGCCAGCCCGCTGCCGGCCGCGGCCGGCAGCAGCGGCTGGGCCGCGAAGAGTCGCTCGACATCGACATGGTCTCGGCGATCTGCCCGAACTGCCACATCCTCCTGGTCGAGGCCAACAGCGACGACCATCGCCGACCTCGGCGCCGCCGTGAACGCGGCGGTCAGCCTCGGCGCCAAGTTCGTCTCCAACAGCTACGGCGGCTCGGAGTCCTCGTCCGACACTCAGCTACGACTCCGAGTTCTACAACCACCCGGGCGTCGCGGTCACCGCCTCGCCGGCGACAGCGGCTACGGCGTCGCGTACCCGGCCGCCTCGCCAGTACGTCACCGCGGTCGGCGGCACCTCGCTGACCCGGCGTCGCAACTCCCGCGGCTGGACCGAGACCGTCTGGGGCAGCAGCGCGGGCGGCGAGGGCACCGGCTCCGGCTGCTCGCCGTACGAGCCCAAGCCGTCCTGGCAGACCGACACCGGCTGCGCCCGCCGCACCGACGCCGACGTCTCCGCGGTCGCCGACCCGAACACCGGCGTCGCGGTCTACGACACCTACGGCCAGGGCGGCTGGCTGGAGGTCGGCGGCACCAGCGCCTCCTCGCCGATCATCGCCTCGGTCTACGCGCTCGCCGGCACCCCGGCCGCGGGCACCTACCCGGCGTCCTACCCCTACCCGCACACCTCCGACCTGTTCGACGTCACCTCCGGCGCCAACGGCACCTGCAGCCCGGCCTACCTGTGCACCGCGCAGGCCGGCTACGACGGCCCGACCGGCTGGGCACGCCGAACGGCACGGCCGCGTTCACCAGCGC
>CAVUYA010000041.1:0-149224 GCA_963745575.1 uncultured Actinomycetota bacterium
GGCGGGGCGTAGTGTGCGGATCAGTTACGGGTTGCGGGGCGGCCTCGGGGAGGGAGCGATGAGCGAGTACACGATCAGGCCGCTGGGTCCCGGCACGTGGAACGCTTTCGCGGGCCTCGCCGAGCGCCACAACGGGGTATGGGGCGGCTGCTGGTGCACCTGGTTCCACACCTTCTACTCCGAGAAGGGGCACACCGCCGAGGGCAACCGCGACCTCAAGGAGCAGCTGGTGAACGAGGGCCGGGCGCACGCCGCGCTGGTGTTCGACGGTGATGTGGCGGTGGCCTGGTGCCAGTACGGCAGCCCGCGAGGAGCTGCCGAACATCTACCACCGCAAGGAGTACGAGGCGGGCCTGGACGAGGCTGCCCGACTACCGGCTGACCTGCTTCTTCGTGGACAAGAAGTACCGGCGCAAGGGAGTGGCCGCGGTCGCGCTGCGCGGGGCCCTGGACCTGATCGCGCAGGCCGGCGGTGGAGTGGTGGAGGCGTACCCGCAGGACACCGCCGGCCAGAAGGTCTCCGCTTCATTCCTCTACAACGGCACGCGCAGCCTGTTCGAGCAGGCCGGTTTCAGCTACGACCGGCCCAAGGGCACGAACCACTGCGTGATGAGCAAGACGGTCCCGCCGGGCGTGGGATGAGGTCACGTTGCCGTTGTGTCGGCCCAGTAGTCCTCTGCTGCCTTCGACGCGGCCAGCGCCTCGGGTGATTCGAAGCCGGGCGCCATGGATGCGGCCCGTTCCGGGCATGACCTCGTGGTGCTCGATATCGAGCAGCCGCAGCCAGCTCTGCTGGCCCATCGTCAGGGCGATGAAGCAGCCGAGCTCGACAGCTCGGGCTCGGAAAAGTGCTGGTAGAGCCGCTCCCAGAGGGCGTCGCTGGAGTCTAGCCGCCAGGTAATCGCTTCGGCGTAGGCCAGGGCGGCTTTCTCGCGGTCGCTGAGCCGCTGCGAACGCTCGAAGTTGAGCAGGTCGTCATACCGGGCCTCCGTCAGGCCCTGCGCCTTGGCCTGCTCCGACCGCTGATTGCCGCAGTAGTCGCACTTTACTGTCCGCGATACATAGACGCGGCACAGCTCCTTGATGGCATGGTCGCAGACCCCGTCGCGGAAGATTGCCCGCCATGACCGGGCGAAAGCCCAGAAGCACGCGGGAACGTGGGCGCGCACGGCGGAGCTCTCCGGCCGCGGAGTGCCCTCACGCCGGCACCGCTCCATTTCCTCCCGCATCTGCGAGTCCATTGAGTCGGGCAGGACATAACTGATCCGCTGCTTTCGGCCCATCGTTTCTCCCGCTCGGTAGATGGCTGCAGTCCTGGCCGCGTCCCTGGCGAAGGATTCTGCATCACCAGGAAATCACGAGCGCACGCGCCGTCAGGCGTCAGCGGCCGGGTTCGCCTGCGGTGATCACCGGACGGTCGGGGCGTACCGCTCGGTGTTCATCAGGGCGACGATCGCCGGGTCGCGGCGCAGCTTTTCCAGGCAGCGCCGGCGGGTGGGCCCTATGCTCCCGACGGGGATGCCCAGCCGGGCGCTGATCTCGGTGTACGGCACGGGCGGGTCTTCGATGAGCATGGCGACCAGCCGCCGGCACGGTGGCGGCAGGCGGTTGAGGGCTTCGCGTACCGCCGCGTGGCGCTCGGCCAGGAGCAGCTCATCTTCGGCCGTCCCGGTCTGCTCGTCGGGGATGGTCTCTATGTCCGGCACGTGCCCGAGGGCGGGCTGCCGGCGCGCCGCCCGCAGAACCCGGAAGCATTCCCGCCGTGTCGTGGTGGCGAGCCAGCCAGCGAGCGCGCCCGGGTCGTGAATCGCCTCGAGCTGGTCCACCAGTTGCAGCCAGACGTATTGGCCGACGTCGCTGGCGTCGGCGGGCTCCAGCCGGTATCCGCAGCAGATTGACCAGATCAGCGGGGCGAACCGCTCCACGAGCGCGTCCCAGGCACCGGAGTCGCCCTTTCTCGCGCGCGTGACCAGGTCTGCGGTCGGTGAGTCATCGCGCATCGTCACTGCCCCCCTCGGGGATGCACGGTCGCGGCTCTTGTGGTCCGGCGCGGCCAGAGGCGCCAGGGCACAGGGCCGGGAACGATATTCGGACGCTACGTCCGGTCCTCGGCCCCGTCTGTTCACCGGACAACACAGTCGATGTCGGCGTGCCAACACAGCACCGCGGCGCAGCACCGGGCGCCTGGTGCTGGGGCACCGCTAGGTCAGGTCTGCCCTGATTGTCCGGCCCGCCGGTTCAGCTCCTCGCGGTTCACGACGATGATCTGGCCGCGGCTCACCTCAACCATCTGGTCGGCGGCCAGCCGTCCGAGGACCTGGTTCGCGGTCGGACGCGTCGTCCCGGCGAGGCTGGCGAGCATTTCCTGGGTCACCGGGATGACAATGCGCTGCTCGTCTGCGGCGTAGAGCTGGCACAGGTCGAGCAGCCGGCGCAACACGCGCCGTTCGGCGGGTACGTACAGCGCCTCGAGCAGATGGCGGTTGAGCCGGTCGACCCGCGCGGAAAGTAGCTCTACGAGGAAGCGGTCGACGCCGGGGTACGACGTCCGGAGGCGCTCGAACTCGTCCCGGCTGAGTGACAACGTCTCGCACTGTTCCAGCGCGACCACCGTGGCTGTGCGCGGACGGGAGCCGCCGACCAGAGCGAGTTCGCCGAAGGCCTCTCCGGGACCGAGGATGTCGACGATGACGAACTCGCCTCCCGGCAGCGTTACCCGCACGGTGACGTGACCCGCGGCGATCAGGTGCAGCGTGTCCGCCGGATCGCCCTGATGAAAGATCACCTCATCCCGGCGGTAGGCGCGCCGTCTCAGCCCGGCGATCAGCCTGCGCTGGTCCGCTGCGGGTACCGACGCGAGAACCGGCCAGTCCATGACCCCCCTATCAGGCGGATCCGCCTCCGCTCAGGGACGGGCGGTCCGGCGGGCAGGATCTTGGTCGACGGCAGCGGTTGTCCCGGCCGCGCGGACCGGGCCGGCGGGCTGGGCCTGGCCCGGCTGGGTCAGCGGCCCGTTGCGGAACAACGCCACGGCGACGATCGCGCCGCAGGTGAGGATGGCGGCGGACCACCAGAACGCGGTGGTGTAGCCGTGGATCAGGGCGAGCCCGGTCAGCTGCGGGCTGGGCCGGCCGTGGACCAGGGTGGCGGGGCTGAGGTGGGCGGCGATGTAGCTGGCGACGGTGCTGGCGAAGATGGTGTTGAGCAGGGAGGTGCCGATCGAGCCGCCGAGCTGCTGCCCGGTGTTGATGGTGGCCGAGGCCACGCCGGCGTCGTGCGGGAGGGACGCCGAAGGTGCCGGTGTTGAACACCGGCGCGAACACCAGGCCGAAGCCCACGCCCATGATCAGCAGCGAGGGCAGGACGTGGGTGGCGTAGCTGGTGTGCACGCCGATCCTGGTCAGCAAGACCAGGCCGATGGCGGCGAGCAGCAGCCCGGTCGGGGCCAGCGGCCGGGGGCCGGTCCGGGGCATCAGCCTGACGTTGGAGGTGACCGAGGACGCCATGAGGCAGGCGATCATCGGCAGGAACGCCACGCCGGTGACCACCGGTGAAAAGCCCAGGGTCTGCTGCAGGTAGTAGGTGAGGAACAAGAAGATGCCGAACATGCCGGTGGCGGCGATCAGCATGGTCAGGTAGGCGCCGCCGCGGTTGCGGTCCAGGACGATCCGCGGCGGCAGCAGCGGCTCCGGCGCGCGGGTCTGCCGCCAGGCGAACCCGGCCAGCAGGACCACCCCGGCGGCGAGGAAGCCCCAGGTGGAGGGGGTGTGCCAGCTGTGCAGGGCGGCGTTGGAGAAGCCGTAGACGATGCAGAACATGCCGCTGGACACCAGTACCGCGCCGGGCAGGTCCAGCTTGGGCTTGCCCGGAGCGGGCTGCCGGCGCAGCAGGGTCGCGGCGCCGGTGGCCGCGATGCCGGCGAAGATCAGGTTCACGTACAGGCACCAGCGCCAGGACAGGTACTCGGTGAGCACCCCGCCCAGCAGCAGCCCGATCGCACCGCCGGCCCCGGCGACCGCGCCGTACACGCCGAAGGCCCGGCCGCGTTCCTGCGGGTCGGTGAACGTGACGGCGAGCAGCGACAGCGCCGACGGCGCGAGCAGGGCGCCGAACGCCCCCTGGCAGGCCCGCGCCGCCACCAGCATGCCGAAGTTCACCGCCGCCCCGCCGACCGCGGACGCGGCGGCGAACCCGATCAGGCCGGCCAGGAACGTCACCTTCCGGCCGAGCAGGTCGGCCAGCTTGCCGCCCAGCAGCAGCAGGCTGCCGAACGCCAGCGCGTACGCGGTGACCACCCACTGCCGGTCCACGATGGAGAACCCCAGATCGCGCTGCGCGGTCGGCAGCGCGATGTTCATGATCGTCGCGTCGAGCACGATCATGAGCTGCGCGAGGGCGATCACCCCCAGGATCAGCCACCGGTGGTCCGGCGCGGCGAGGCTAGCCTGGGGCGGCGTTCCGCCGGGCCGGGCATCTGCGGGCTGGGTCATGATGTGGCCTTCCTGGCGCGGGCTTGCTTACCGTCACCCATGCGGCTCCTCTCCCGCGGCGGCATCCGGGGCCGGGCCGGTGCGGGCGGGTGAACCCTTTTCATCCTCCCCATGGCTGCCCACGCGCTCTGGGCCCGAGGTCGACGGATGAAAAGGGTTCGTGGCCAGGGGGTAGACGACCTCGTCCATGATCTGGCCGGCGAACCGGGTGTCCGGCAGCTCGCCGGACATCGCGAGCTGATGGAGGGCGAGCGCGGGGAACAGCCTGGCCAGCAGGTCCAGGTCATGGCCGTCGGGCATTTCGCCCCGGGCCACGGCTCGCTCGAATACCGTGCGGAAACCTGCCATCCGCGGCGCGATGAACTTCTCCCGGAACACCCGCCGTAGCTCGGCATCGTGGGCCAGGGCGTTGACCATGCCGATCGTCACCTGCGCGCCGAACCGGCTTTCTGCGCTGGTGATGGACTCCGCCAGGGCGCGCAGGTCCTGTCGCAGCGATCCGGTGTCCGGTACGTCGGGGATGCCCTTCAGGCTGTTCAGCGCGTCGACGACAAGTTCGGCCTTGCCCGGCCATCGCCGGTAGATGGTGGTCTTGCCGGCGCGGGCGCGCGCGGCCACGGCGTCCATGGTCAGGCGGTCATAGCCGACCTCGGCGAGCAGGACGAGCGCTGTCTCCCGCAAGATCAGGTCGCGCGAGGTGTCCAGGTAACGACCGCCGCGGTGGTGGGCCTGGTCCACGTCACCCGCGGTCCGAGCCGGGCTCATGCTGGTCCTCCTCGCCGCACCGCCGCGCTTCCGCTACGGGAGCGTTTCGCTACGCTACTGTATCGTCTCGCCGCCGCGCGCTCAGCGGCCGATATGCGTGTTCGTGATCGAGGTGAACTGGCAGATCAGGGCGGCGCTGAGAAAGACGAGCCCGAGCGCGATTTCGTTGAACCGGCGCAGCTCGCGGCCGCTGGCGGCGAACAGGAACATGATCATAGCCGCGATGGTCAGGATGAGGGCGAGGGCGTCCATGCGGCTCCCAGGGTCAGCCCCAGAGGTCTGGGCGGTAGTGAGCGGTCGTCTCCAGTTCGCCGATGTAGGCCTCGGCCCGCCCGCGCGGCAGCGACCCGTGTTCCGCGACGACGTCGACGAAGGCGGCGCGAACGGCGTCTCGCATCGGCTGCGAGCCACAGACGTAAACGTAGCCCTCAGCGGCGAGCAGGCGCCACACGAGTGCGCCCTGGTCTCGGATCCGGTCCTGGACGTATTCGCGGCGGCCCGGCTGCTCGCGCGACGTCGCGATGTGCACGTGATCGAGCACTCCTTCGGCGGTGAACCGCCCGATCTCGTCGCGGTAGATGTAGTCGAGGCTGCTCGAGCGGATGCCGTTGAAGAGCGCCGCTTCGGCGAGCGGCACGCCCGCCTGCTTCAGGGCCAGCCGTTCCCAGAGGAACGCCCGCATCGGGGCGAAGCCGGTGCCGACGGAGACGAAGATCATCGGCTTGGTCACGTCATCCTGCAGGTGGAAGCCGTCGGAGCTGTCGAGGAAGATGTTCAGGCGGTCGCCCTCCCGCAGCGTGTGCAGATAGTGCGAGCTCATCCCGCGGAAGTCACGGCCGGGCAGGCCCGGCACGGGCGTGGCCTCGAGGCCCACGGTCAGGTGGGCCACGCCGTCGCCGTGGATCCGCGGGCTCGAGCTCGTCGAGTAGTAGCGCGGCCGGAGCGGCTGCGCCACTTGCAGGAACTCGAAGACGTTCAGCGAGCAGGACGGGAACTCGTCGAGCAGCCGGAGCACGTCGTAGCCGCCTGCGTCGATCGCCGCGCGCAGGGGCGAACCGGCACCCTCGGGCGTCTGCAGCACGTCCCTGATCTCCGCCAGCCTGGCCCGCTCGGCGGGATCGGACACCTTCCCGAGCAGCAGGTCGACCAGCGGCACCGTCGGCCGTCCGTTGATGTCGACGAGGCTGGTGAGCACGTTGCGGACCTGTAGCACGGTGCCGTTCGGCACGGCGCGGACGTTCAGCGTGTTCGGCACCATCAGCAGGCCGTCGAGCTCGGCGCCGAGGTGCCGCGCCAGGCGCTCGACCCGCTCCTCGTCGTTCTTCGGGCACACGCCGAGGTGGTCGCCGACCCGGTAGGCGGCGCCGGGCGGCAGGCTGAGCTCGATATGCCGGGTGCGCTTGGGTGATCCGGCCGGCAGGAGCTCCCGGCACACGAGCGCGCGGGCCTCGACCGTGACCATCCCGACGGCGTTGGGCAGGATCGTCGGGGCGAGCAGCACCCGCGGCTGGCTCCGGCTCCGCGCGGCCGATCCCGAAGAGTCGCCGCGCGCGGGCGATACCCGCCCGCGTGACCCCGGCGACATGAGGCGCATGACCGAGGAGAAGCTGGTCGCCCGGCCAACCGGCTGCGGCGCGACCCCGGCGCCGAGCAGCGACCGGTGCATCGCGGTACTCGAGTCGGCGCCGGTCAGCGCGCCCGCCGCGGCCTTCTCGGCGGCGACGCGCGCGGCGGCCGCCTGCGTCGGCCGCGCCCCGGACAGCTCGAGGAGGACGGGCCAGACGCGGGTGTTCCAGTCCCCGTGCCGGCGCTCCCACACGGGCGAGCCCACGTCGCCGTACGCGAACTCCGCGAGCGGGGTGGCGCCGAGCTCGGACAGCCTCTGGTGCACGTAGCGGGGGAACGCGAGGAACGCGTTCCACTGGCTGTTGCCGAGCCCCCAGACCAGGTAACGGCAGTTATGCCAGGTCGGGGTACCGGCCTGGGTGCGCTGGAGCCACGACTTGAACGCGGCCGCGTTCGAGGGCGGGTTGGACGTGTAGGTGGAGGTCATGATGACGAGCAGCCAGGGCTGCGTGCGCGGCGGCGACTCCGCGAGCTCGTTCAGCGTGATCACGTCGCTGGTGTAGCCATGGAAGTCGCTGCGCTGCGCGAAGCGCTCGGCCAGTTCCTTGTTCGCGCCGAAGTTGCTGCCGTACGCGATCACGAGATGCCGGTAGGCGCTCGTCTCGGGAATCTCTGTCGGTTCGCCCCAGCCGCGCGCGGCCGCGGGAGCGGGAGCGGCCGGTCGGCCCGGCCGCCCGGCTGGCGCCGGGGCATCCGGCGGCCCGGCCGGGGCCGCGCGGTCGGGCTCCGCGGCCGGCGCTCGCTGGCGCGCTTCTGGCCCGCGCGGCAGCCGGATGACCGGGACCGCGGCCGGCTTGGTCGTCACGACCGTGTTCTTCGCCACCGTCGCGCCCGGCGCGACTCGCAGCCGGTAGTGCCGGTAGATCTCGAACAACACGACGCGGAGCATCATGAACGTGACCTCTTGCGCCATGCACTGCCGCTTGCCGATCGAGAACGGGATGAAGGCATGGCGCGGCCGGCCGACGACCTTCTCCATCGCGAACTGCTCCGGATCGAAGCGGCCGGGGTCTGGTCCCCAGTAGCGCGGGTCGCGCTGCGCGGCGAGCGTCCCGACCAGGATGATGTCGTCCTTCCGGATGCGATAGCGGCCGAGCATCCCGTCCTTGAGGCTGCGGCGGATCGTGACCGGCATCGGAGGGTAGATCCGCATCGTCTCCTTGATCACCTGCGTGGTGTACGTCAGCGCCATCAGGTCGTCGTACTGCAGGTCGTAGTCCGGGTCGCCGCCGGTGATCCCGTCGATCTCGGCGATCAGCTTCTCCTCGACCTCCGGGTGCGTGGCCAGGACATAGGCGAGCCAGCCGCCCGTGATCGACGGCCCGTTGAAGCCGTTCGAGAGGTGCATGAGGACCTGGTCGCGCATGGTCACGGGGTCGAGGAGGTCGCCGGTCTCGGGATCCGGCGTGGTCGCCAGACGGCTGAGCAGGTCCGTCGGCTGCCCGAGCGGACTCGTGTGCAGGCGGGAGCGCACGAGCGCGTCGGCCGTCCGGAACAGTTCCTCGTTGTGACGGCGGTAGCGCTTCCGGCGCGCGCGGGCCGTGCGGCTCGCGAGAACCGGCGAGTCGGGGCGAGGATCGGCGACCCGCCGGATGCTCTCCTTCGTGCTCTCCGGGACGGCCACCGCGAACGGGTGCGCTTCGCCGCCGCCTTCGAGCAGGCCGAAGTCGTAATTGCACGCGCCGCGTCCGGAGACCTCGAGCGCGTAACGCTCCATCCACGTGCGCGCGTCGACCGGCTCATCGTCGGGGATCGCGGACCACGCGGCCACGAGCTTGCGCGCCTGATCTTTCATCTGCCCGAGCTGCGTCCGCTGGTTCAACGGCGCGTACCACGGCAGCATCACGCGGCGGATCTGCTCGTAGTGCTGGCCGTCGCCGATGACCGAGATGCCGCCGCCGCGGGTGTTGGCCAGCTGGGCGAAGAAGTTGATCTCTTCGACGCGCTTGCCGAACTGCTCCTCGTCCGCCGCCACCTCGTCAAGCAGCCCGGGATCCGAGACCACGACCAGCCGCCACTTCTTCGTCGGGACCCCGACCGCGTAGATGTGCCCGAACCGGCGGTAGTAGTCGAGTTGCGTGTCGTTGTCGTTCAGGATCTCGAAGTTCGCGAACCGCTCGCCCCTCGGCACCAGCCAGCGAACCGCGTACGGGATCTCGAGCGTGCTGTCGTCGGCGGGCGGTGCGGCGGCCGGCGGTGCGGCGGCGGACGGTGCGGCGGCGGGCGGTGTGGCGGCGCGGTGTGGCGGCGGGCGGTGCGGCGGCGGGCGGTGTGCGGCCGGTGCGGCGGCCGGCGGCGTCGGCTCGCCGTGGACGCCGGGACGGGCGAACTCCTGCAGCTCGTGGCCGACTAGCCGGAACGTGGAGGAGCCGATGCCGACGAGATCCCCTTCGGACAGCCGCGCCGCCGTCACGCGCTGCTCGTTGACGAAGGTGCCGTTACGGCTGCCCAGGTCCACGAGGCGATAGGAGCCCGCCTCGGGGCGCAGTTCGGCGTGGTGCTGGGAGACGCCGGGGTCCGAGACCACGATGTCGTTATCCGGCGCGCGGCCGATGCGCAGCGTCGGGGCGGGCCGCGCGCGTCCCGTTTCCGGCCCGTGGGCCCGCGAGATCGCCCATGGCCGTAGCGTGGGCCCCTCCGTCGGGCCAGCTCCGGTGACCGAGCAGCTCAGCGCCGGCCCGTCGGCCGGGTGGCCGAGCCGGACCAGGCATTCCCCGTCGATCTCGATCCTGTCCACCCGCTGGCCGGCGGCGTAGGTGCCGTTGGTGCTGGCCTTGTCCACCAGCAGCCAGCCACCGTCCTCCAGCCGGAGCACGGCATGCCGCCAGGACACGCGGGCATCGGTGAGCACGATGTCGCACTTCGGGTCGCGGCCGATCACGTACGAAGGGCCAGGCGGCAGGCTTCGCTCGGCTCCCCCGGTCCGGACCACCAGCGGTAGTGCGGACCCCCCCGAAAGGGACTCCTCGGTGTCCACGCGCCCACTGTAAGACGATTGACCGAAGAGCAAAACAGGTCCCCGGCCGACCTGTCTGCGGCGGGGCCCCTGGTCACGCCGTCTGCGGACGTCCTCCCGCAGGCCATGATGGTCACCGTGCTCGTCGGGCCGCGGAAGCGGCCCGTGCCGCGGCGGGCCGGAGCGGTCCATGCCTGGCTGGTAGCGGGCGGACGGTATAGGAATGCCCTTGGCTAGGCAAAGAAATAGTTATGCTTCGATTCACCCGCGAGAGCGCTGGTTCCCGGCCGCGCCGGCCGGGCGACCTGCGCCGGCGGCCGGCGTTCACGGCCCGACGAGCTGGTCCAGGGCTTCCCGGCCGCTGATGCCGCTGCGGTCGGTGTCGATCACCCCGAGGATCACGGCGACCACGGTGTCGGCGAAGATGCCGGCGCCTTCCCAGCGCGCGGCGGGATAGTCCTCTGGCATGATCCGGTAGCGCAGCAGGAACCCGTCCAGCGCGGCCTGGAGCGCGAGGGACAGCCGGTAGGGCGTCCACCCCGGCCGCAACACCAGGCCGAGGTCGGTGAGCAGGGCGGCGTATCCGTCGGCCCAGGCCAGGATCCCGTCGTGCATGGCTGGCTTGAGTGCCTCCCACAGGGCCGGGTGCTGGGCGAGCAGCGGGCCGATGTGCAGCGTCAGGTAACTGCGCGGGTGCCGTTGCAGCGAGGCGAGCAGGTCGTCCGCGATGCGGATGACCTCCTGGGAGATGGGCACCGGAGCGGCAGCGGTGGCGGGAACCTGCTTGGCCTGCTCGTTGGGTGGCTCTGGCACCTGGTCGTACACCAGGGCGTACACCACCGCGTCGGGCAGGAACTCCTCGCGGGTGGGCCAGCGGTTGAAGAAGGCCTTCCGGCTTGCTCCCGCGCTCCCCTCGGCCGCGGCCGTGCGGATGACATCCTCGGTTCTCAGCCACTCGAGGGCCGCCGGGAAGCGGATCGACCGCAGCCGGGCGGGCCGCGCCCCGCCGGGCTGATCGTCGAGGTAGGCATCGATCAGCTGGGTGGCGGCCCGCAGGAATCGCTGGGCCGTCAGATCGTGGCGCGACGCGGCCGGGCGCGGGCTCATGGGTAGATCACGATCACCGTCTGTCACCTCGTGGACGGCAGTTCCTGATAGGGGGACTTGGTTGTCTCCCTACACGTTAGCCTGCTGGGTCATCATGGTGCCTTCAAGGCGGTAAGCATGGCAGTGGCTACCGCGTCCGTGTGGTGCCCGCCCTGTCCGGGGGGGCCGGGGCTGGGCACTACACGGGCGCGGTTTCACTGATGATCCCCGGCGTAGCGTTCACCTGTGACCCGGTCACGCTCACCCTCCCGGCCCCGCGGGTTCGGGATCGTCGGTTCCGGCGTGATCGCGTCGATCCACGCCGAGGCCATCGCCACGCTCCCCGCCGCACGGCTGGCCGCGGTCACCGTACCGAAGTACGCCCGGCGTCCCCGTACCCCTGTGACTGCTGTTACAAGTAGCGACAAACCACGATGACGTTGACATCTGATCAAATATGTCGTTGGTTCGGAGAATGGGTAACAACGATGTCCCAAGCGGCAAAGGTTCCACCAGCCGCCGTGCGTTCCTGTCTGCCTCGGCCGTCACCGCGGTCGCGGCACCCCTGATCACCGGCGTGTCCGTGGCCGGTGCGTCCGTGGCCGGTGCGAGCGTCGCGCCGGCTACCGGGCAGGCACCCGACAAGGGACTGCGGGATCTGCTGCGCCAGGTCGACCCCGCCCGGATCCAGGCGACGATCGAGAAGCTGGTGAGCTTCGGCACCCGGCACACCGCGTCCAGCCAGACCGACCCGGTCCGCGGCATCGGCGCGGCCACCGCCTGGGTGTTCGGTCAGATGCAGGCCATCGCGGCCACCTCATCGGGCCGGATGACCGTCCAGCAGCAGACGTTCGTGCAGCCGGCGTCGTCCACCCTCCTGGCGCCGACCCCGATCACCAACGTGATCGCGACCCTGGCGGGGACCGCGACCCCCGAGCGGTTCTACGTCATCACCGGGCACCTGGACTCCCGCGTGACCGACATACTGAACTCCACCAGCGACGCCCCCGGTGCCGATGACGACGGCTCCGGCGTCGCGGTCGTGCTCGAGCTGGCCCGGCTGTTCGCCACCCGCCAGTTCCCCGGCACCCTGGTGTTCGCCACCGTCGCCGGCGAAGAGGAGGGGCTGTACGGTTCCGCCTTCATGGCCGCGCAGATGAAGGCGGCCGGTGCCGACGTGCAGGGCATGTTCAGCAACGACATCGTGGGGGCGAGCCAGGCCTGGGACGGCACCAAGCCGGACCCGCACAGCCTGCGGCTGTTCGTGGAAGGCATCCCGACCGCCGTCACCCCGGCGGAGATCTCGCTCATGCAGTCGGTCGGCGGCGAGAACGACGGGGTCACGCACCAGCTGGCCCGGTTCGTCACGGACGTCGCGCCGTTCAGCCTGACCGGCATCAACATCCGGGTGATCTGGCGGCGCGACCGCTACCTGCGCGGCAGCGACCACATCTCGTTCCAGGCCCAGGGCTACCCGGCGGCCCGGCTGACCGAGCCGCGGGAGAACTTCAACCACGAGCACCGGGACGTCGCGGTGATCAACGGCGTGCAGTTCGGTGACCTGATCGAGTTCGTGGACTTCGACTACACCGCGCGGGTGGCCCGGGTGAACGGCGCGGCGCTGTGGTCGCTGGCCACCGCGCCGGGCACGCCCAAGAACATGCAGATCCACGTGACACCGCCGCCTGGCTTCGCCGGCAACAATGTCACCACGCTCACCTGGGACGCGAACACCGAGGCCAACCTGGCCGGGTACGAGGTCGTGATGCGGGAGACCACGTCGCCGGACTGGACCAGCGCGATCAACGTCGGCAACGTCACCACGGTCGCGCTCGACGTGGCCAAGGACAACGTGCAGTTCGGCGTGCGCGCGGTGGACACGGCGGGGCACCGCAGCCCGGCCGCGTTCCCGCAGACGGTCACCACCTAGCGCCGCGGGGGCGGCTGCCTGGCCGCCGCCGGACGTCCCGGAGCCGCCGACAGCCCCGGCGATCTCCGGCTCACGTCGGCGGGTGGTCCTGCGGAACGTGGAACATCCGCGTGAACCGCTCGGCCAGCTGGCGGTCCCCGGTAACCGCCAGCCGGCCGTCCCGCTCAGCGTGGCCGATCGGCTCGCGCCCGAAGGCGACCGACCGCAGCGTCGCCACGTCGGTCTCGAAGGTGGCTGCCGGGTGCTCGGCCCGGCCGCGGGCGATGGCGATCGAGCCGTCGGTGGCCGTCAGGCGGAACCAGTCGCCGTCGATGCGCAGCGCGAACGTGGCGTCGGCCCCCGCGGCGGGATCGAAGACCGTCTGGAGGGCGAGCAGCAGCGCGCTGGCGCTCAGCTCGCCCGGTGCCGTCAGCGGCTGCTGGCTGCCCCAGCGCGCCAGCTGGAGCAGGACCGGCTCGAGGGCCCGGCCGCGGGCGGTGAGCTCGTAGACCGGGACGTCGGCGGGCGGGCCGAGCACGTCGCGCCGCACCACGCGGGCGTCCTTGAGATCGCGCAGCCGCTGGGACAGCACGTTCGGGCTGATCCCGGTCAGTCCCTGGCGTAGCTGGACGAACCGCTTCGGCCCGAAGATCAGCTCGCGGACAACGAGCAGCGCCCACCGGTCGCCCACGACGTCCAGCGCACGGGCGATCCCGCACGGGTCGTCGTAGCGGCGGGCGGTCGTCATGACCGTCTACTCTAGCCGAGGCAGTTGCATTTCAGGAGCCTATAGTCCTAATTTAGGATTATGCAGAACTCGACTGATGGCCCGCAGGCTCTGGAGGGCCGGGGCGGCCCGCGCCGCAGTTTCGTCCTGATCCCCGGGGCCGGCGGCACGGCCTGGTACTGGCACCGCGTGGTCCCGCTGCTGCGCGAAGCGGGTCATGAGGCGATCGCGGTCGACCTGCCCGGTGACGACCCGGCCGCGGGCCTGCCCGAGTACGCCGCCCTGGTCACCAGCGCGATCAGGGACCGCCGCGACGTGGTGCTGGTGGCCCAGTCGCTCGGCGGGTTCACCGCGCCGCTGGTCGCCGCGAAGGTCGGCGTAGGCTCGGTGATCTTCGTGAACGCGATGATCCCCTGCCCGGGCGAGACGCCGGGCGCCTGGTGGGACAACACCCGGTGGGCGCAGGCCCGGGTCGCCGCGGCGCAGCGGGGCGGCTACGGCACAGAATTCGACCTGGCCGCCTACTTCCTCCACGACGTCCCCCCGGACGTCGCCGCGGCCGGCGAGCCGTACCAGCGGCCCGAGGCTGACGCGGTGTTCGGGTCGCCCTGCGACTTCACCGCGTGGCCGCCGGTACCGATCCGGGCGGTGGCCGGAGCCGACGACCGGTTCTTCCCCCTCGGCTTCCAACAGGCGCTGGCCAGGGACCGGCTCGGCATCGAAGCCGACGTGCTGCCCGGCGGCCACCTGATCGCCCTGGCCCAGCCGGCCCGGCTGGCCGACTACTTGCTCGGCACTTGACCTGTCCCGTTCCCGGGCTCCGGTAGGCCGCCGCAGTCGGGGCCGGTGCTTCTCGAAGCGCTCCGGCCGCCGCTGGTTCTCGTCCGCTCGGTCACACCGGCGAGTTGCCGGGTGTCATTCGGGTGACGTGCCAACACGGCACCGGACGGGAAGGAGTCAGGTCCATGCGAGTCATGGTCATCGGAGCCAGCGGTGCGATCGGCACCCGGCTCGTCCCCCAGCTGACCGGCCGGGGCCACGAAGTGACCGGCACGTTCAGGTCGCCGGGAAGCGCCGACCGGGTACGGGCGCTCGGCGCGCGGCCGGTCGCGCTCGACCTGCTCGACCCGGACGCGGTGCGCCGGGCCGTGCTCGAAGCCAGGCCCGAGGCGATCATCCACCAGGCCACGGCGCTGGCCGGCCGCGGCTTCTCCAGGAAGCTCGACCGGACCTTCGCCGAGACCAACCGGCTGCGGACCGAGGGCACCGACGCCCTCCTGGCCGCGGCCCGCGAAGCGGGCACGCGCCGCTTCATCGCCCAGAGCTTCGCCCCCTACCGCTACGCCCGGCAGGGGGGAATGGTCAAGACCGAAGACGACCCACTCGACCCGGCGCCGCCCGCGGGCGCGCACGAGACGAACGCGGCGATGGCCTACCTCGACCGGGCCGTCACCGACGCCGGCGGGATCGCTCTGCGTTACGGCGGCTTCTACGGCGCCACCGGCGATCAGCTCGCCAGGCTGGTGCGCAAGCGGCAGTTCCCGATCATCGGCGACGGCGCGGGCGTCACCTCCTGGATCCACCTCGACGACGCGGCCGCGGCGACCGTCCTCGCGCTCGAGCACGGCGGTGCGGGCATCTACAACATCGTCGACGACGAGCCCGCCCCGGCGCGCGAGTGGCTGCCGGTGCTCGCGGACGCGCTCGGCGCCAAGCCGCCCCGCCACGTCCCCGCCTGGCTCGTCCGGCTCATCGCGGGCCAGGACGCGGTCCTGGGCGCCACCCAGTCCCGCGGCGCCTCGAACGCCAGGGCCCGGCGCGAGCTGGGATGGACCCTGCGCTACCCGAGCTGGCGCCAGGGCTTTGCCGCGGCCTACCGCCTGCCGCAGCCGGCCCGGGTCGCGGCCTGACCGGCAGGCCGCCGGCGCCGCGCGAGGCCGAGCCGGACCCGGTCCTGACCGGCACCAGGTAACCGCCCGGGCCCGACGAGGTGGCCGCCCGCCCTGGCGGTCACCTCTTTCACGTCGCACACACACTGCCTGCACAGGTGCTGCACGCGGCCGGGGTGTTCATCCGCGCCTGATGCCGGGAGCTGAACCGCGGGGCTGGTTAGTCCAGCAGGTCGGCGACGGCGGCGATGCCCGGCTCGATGGCGCGCTCGCTGACGTTGCCGAACCCCAGCACCAGCTGCGGGGGACCGGCCGGGCCGGCGGCCCGGTAGTCGCCGATCCCGTACAGGCCGACCCGCCGCCCGCGCGCGGCCGCCACCACGGCCTGCTCGTCGGCCCCGGCCCGCAGGTGAGCGACCGCGTGGAACCCGGCGGCCAGGCCGGTCAGCCGGATCCCGGGCGCGTGCCGGGCCAGCGCGGCGATGAGCCGGGCCCGCCGCCGCGCGTAGATCACCCGCATCCGGCGCAGGTGGCGGTCGTACCGGCCGGACCGGATCAGCGCGGCCAGCACCACCTGGTCCAGGGTGGACGAGCCGCGGTCGCTGATCAGCTTCTCGGCCGCCACGGCGCCGGCCAGGGCCGGCGGGAGCGCTCGGCGGAGGTGGCCGCGGAGCGGGAAGATCGGCCGACTGGCGGGCCTGGCCGGCCCTGCGGCCGCGGGCCCGGGGACGCCGCGCTAGGCCAGGCCGAGCCGGGCCGCCAGCCGGCCGAGGTAGCGGACGACCTCGTCCGGTGACCGGTCCGGCAGGCCGAAGGCCACGTCGGTCACCCCGATCCCGGCCCAGCGCGCCAGCACATCCGGGTCCGGCTTGCCTGCCAGCGCCGTGACCCGGGGCCGGCCGTCGCGGCCGGCCTCGCGCCAGGCCCGGTGCAGCAGCGCGACCTTGTCGTCGAGGCCGGTCTCGCCCGGCGTGGTCAGCCAGCCGTCGGCGCAGCGCGCGATCCAGCCGAAGGTCTTCTCGCTGCCGCCCGCCCCGGCCAGGATCGGGACCCGCGGCCGCTGCACCGGCTTGGGCCACGCCCAGGAGGCGCCGAAGCTGACGAACTCGCCGTGATAGCTGGCCTCCTCCTGCGACCACAGGGCCTGCATGGCGGCCAGGTACTCCCGCAGCACCGCGCGCCGCTTCCCGGCCGGCACGCCGTGGTCGGCGAGCTCGTCGGTGTTCCAGCCGAAGCCCACACCAAGGTCGACCCGGCCGCCGGACAGGTGGTCGAGCGAGGCGATGGTCTTGGCCAGCGTGATCGGGTCGTGCTCGGCCGGCAGCGCGACCGCCGTGCCGAGGCGGATCGTGCTGGTGACCGCGGCGGCCGTGCTCAGCGCCACCCACGGATCCAGCGTGCGCAGGTACCGGTCGTCGGGCAGCTCCGCGGTCCCGGTCCGCGGGTGCGGCGCCTCGCGCCGGAGCGGGATGTGGGTGTGCTCGGGCACGTAGAAGAAGCCGAAGCCGGCCACTTCCGCCGCCCGCGCGGCCTGCGCCGGCGTGATGCCGCGGTCGCTGCTGAACAACACCACGCCGTGCCGCATGTGCGCTCCTTGGTGCCTCCGGGTCAGGATGGCTCTCATAGCCTGGCTGCGCAATACAGAAAATCGGGGCGGAGGCACATGACCGGGGACAAGGCGAGCGAGCCAGAGGCCGCGGTGCCGCCTGGACTGAGGAGGGAGGGAGCCTGCGACCGAGCGACGAGGGAAGGCGGCGCAGTGAAGGGGGAACGGGGAGGTGGGCGGGGGCCGGCGGCGAGCCGAGCCGAAACCGCCCGCGAGGCGGACGTGGTCGTCGTCGGCTTCGGCATCGCGGGCGGCTGCGCGGCGGTCGAGGCCGCCGCGGCCGGGGCGTCGGTGCTGGTCCTGGAGCGGTCCGCGGTGGCGGGCGGCACCAGTGCCATGGCCGGCGGGCACTTCTACCTGGGCGGCGGCACGGTGGTCCAGCGCGCCACGGGCCACCACGACACCCCCGACGAGATGTACGGCTACCTGATGGCGGTGACCCCCGAGCCGGAGGCAGACAAGATCCGCGCCTACGCCGACGGCAGCGCCGAGCACTGCGACTGGCTGGAGAGCCTGGGATTCGAGTTCGAGCGCAGCTACTACCCGCAGAAGGCGGTCATCCAGCCGCAGACCCAGGGCCTGATGTACACCGGCAACGAGAAGGTCTGGCCGTTCCGCGAGCTCGCGGTGCCCGCGCCCCGCGGCCATAAGGTGCCGGTCCCCGGCGACACCCAGGGCGCGAAGCTGGTCATCGACCTGCTGGTGCGCCGGGCCGGGCAGCTCGGCGTCGAGGTCTGGTACGAGACCGGCGCCACCGAGCTGGTCACCGACGCCGGCCGGGTCGGCGGGGTACGGTGGCGCTCCTACGAGAAAGCCGGCGTCGTCCTGGCCCGCAGTACCATCCTGGCGGCCGGGGGCTTCGTCATGAACCCCGAGATGGTCGCCGAGCACGTCCCGCAGCTCGCGGGCCAGCCGTTCGTGCTCGGCACCACCTATGACGACGGGCTGGGCATCAGGCTGGGCCTGTCCGCGGGCGGCCAGGCGCTGCACATGGACCAGCCGTTCCTCACGGCCCCGTTCTACCCGCCGGGGAAGCTGTTGACCGGCATCGTCGTCAACCGCGACGGCCGGCGGTTCGTCGCGGAGGACAGCTACCACTCCCGGACGTCGGGGTTCGTCCTGGATCAGCCGGGGAGCGTGGCGTTCCTGATCGTCGACAGCGCGCACATGGAATACCCGCAGATGCGCCTGGTGCCGTTCATCGACGGGTGGGAGAACGTCGCGGAGATGGAACGAGGGCTCGGCATCCCGCCGGGGAACCTCGCCGCGACCTTGGCGGCATACAACGCCGCCGCCTCCCGGGGCGAGGACCCGGAGTTCCACAAGCACCCGGACTGGCTCGAGCCGCAGGACACCGGTCCCTGGGCCGCGTTCGACCTCACGCCAGGAAAGGCCATGTACGCCGGCGTCACCCTGGGCGGGCTGCGGTGCACGGTCGACGGGCAGGTGCAGCGGGCCGACGGGTCGGTCGTGGCGGGCCTGTACGCGGCGGGCGCCTGCGCGTCCAACATCGCCCAGGACAGCAAGGGCTACAGCAGCGGAACGCAGCTGGGCGAGGGGTCCTTCTTCGGCCGGCGGCTGGCCGGGCACGCCGGCCGCGCCGTCAGGCCCTGACCTGCTGAACCCTTTCATCCTCCTCGCGGCTGCCCGCGTGTTCCGGGCCCGAAAGTCACGGACGACAAGATTCACCGGGCCGGCGCGCCGGCCAGCGCCGACACGATGTGCTCGGCGATAGCCAGGCTGGAGGTCGCCGCGGGCGACGGCGCGTTGCGGACGAGCATGACCCGGCCCGCCGGCTGCAGGACGAAGTCGTCGACCAGGCCGCCATCGCGCCGGACCGCCTGGGCCCGGACCCCCGCCGCGGACCGGACGAGATCAGCGGGCTGCATCTGCGGCAGGTACGTCCGCACGTTGGCCAGGTACCGTCGCTTAACCAGCGAGTCGGCCATCTCCCTGACCCCGCTGCGCCAGTGCCGGCCGACGAGCCGCCAGGTGCCGGGCCAGCTTGCGATGTCCCGCAGGTCGCGCAGCCGGACATCGCGCCAGCGGTAACCCTCCAGCGCCAGGGCGAGAACCGCGTTGGGGCCCACGTGCACGCCGTCGTCGACGTCGCGCGTGAGGTGGACGCCGAGGAACGGGTAGCGGGGGTCGGGAACCGGGTACACCATGCCCCTGACCCGATGGCGGACCGCCGGGCGGAGCTCGTAGTACTCCCCGCGGAACGGGATGATCCGCATGTCGGCCAGCCCGCCCACCTGCGCGGCGAGGCTATCGCCGGTGAGGCCCGCGCAGACGATCACCTGGTCGAAGGTCCACGCGCCGGCGTCCGACCGCACCGTGGCCCCGAAGGCGCCTTCGGAGAGCGAACGGATGCGCGTGCCCAGCCGGATCGTGGCGCCGGCCGACGTGATCTCCCGGGCCAGGGCCTGGCACATGCCGGTGAAGTCGACCGACGCGGTGTGCGGCGAGTGCAGGGCCGCGACGCCTCGCACGTAGGGCTCGATCTCGGCGATCTCGGTCGGGGCGACGCGCCGGATGCCGGGCACCCCGTTCGCCCGCGCGCGGCGCTCAATCTCGGCCAGCCCGCCGAGTTCCGCGGCGGAACTCGCGACGACCAGCTTGCCGAGCTCGCGCAGGCGGACGCCGTGCTTCTGGCAGAACTCCCGCAGCAGGCTCCCGCCGCGCACGCAAAGCCGCGCCTTGAGGCTCCCGGGCGCATAGTAGAGGCCCGCGTGAACGACGCCGCTGTTGTGCCCGCTCTGGTGGGCGGCGATGTGATCTTCCTTGTCGAAGACGGTCACCGGCAGGCCCGGGTGGCGGATGGTCAGTTCCCTGGCCACCGCCAGCCCCACGATGCCCCCGCCGATCACCGCGGTCCCTTGCGCGCTCCTGGTCATCCAGCCATCCCACCCGCCATCCACGTCGAGCATCTGGCCGGTAACCTACCGGAGGCCAGGTGACGGCCGGGCCCGTCATGTCGTCAGCCGAGGACGCGCCAGCCTCATCTCGTGATCTCCTTGAACGGAGCGTCTGCCTCTGCCTCGGGCGCGGGGACGGCGCCGTCCAGGCCGGCTGGGGCTGCCGTGCGGCGGAACAGGACGGCCGTCACGGGCAGGGCGAGCATTGCGATCGTTCCGCAGGCCCACAAGCCCCACTGGAAACCGCCGGTCAGCGCGACGTTTGCCGCCTGGCCCTGGCCGAGCAGGGTGGTGAGGTGGGTGGCGGCGATCGTCGAGGCCAGCGCGACGCCGATCGCCCCGCCGAGCTGCTGGGAGGTGTTGAGCAGCCCCGAGGCGAGCCCGGCCTCGCGCCCGGCGACGCCGGTCAGGCCCGCGATCGAAATGGGGATGAAGGCAAAGGCGGTGCCTGCCCCGGCGACGAAGAACGGCCCGGCCAGGGCGCTCCAGAACTGCCCAGCCGCCGGCACCTGCGTCGCCCACACGATCCCGCCGGCGATCAAAGCCATCCCCAGCGCCATCACGGGCCCGGCCGAGACGCGGGTGACCAGCAACTGCGAGAGCCCGGCGAGGGCGACGGAGGTGATCGTGGCGGCCAGCCAGGCGGTCCCGGTGCGCAGCGCCGAGTAGCCCAGCACCTGCTGCATGTAGAGCGTGCCGATGAAGATGAAGCCGAAGAAGCTGCCGCCGAGCAGGAACCCCACGGCGTTCGCGACCGCCACCGTCGGCAGCCGGAAGATCCGCAGCGGCATCAGCGGCGCCGCGGCGCGGGCCTCGATCACCAGGAAGGCGACCAGCAACGCGGCCGAGACGGCCAGCAGCGTGACCGTGCGCGCCGACCCCCAGCCGGCCTGCGGCGCCTGGGAGATCGCATAGACGAGCAGCAGCAGCGCCCCGGTCACGGTGACCGCGCCCAGCGGGTCGAAGCGGCGGCGGACCCCGTCGAGCCGGCTCTCCGGGACGATGCGCGGGGCGAGCAGCAGCGCCGCGGCCCCGACCGGGACGTTCAGGAAAAAGATGTACTCCCAGCCCGCGTAGCGGGTCAGCAACCCGCCGGTGAGCACGCCGAACGTCGCTCCTGCGGCCCCGATGCCACCCCACAGGCCGAGCGCCTTGTTGCGCTCGGCGCCCTCGGCGAACATGTTCATCACGATCGACAGCGCGGCCGGCAGGACCAGCGCCGCGCCGAACCCCTGCACGCCGCGCAGGGCGACCAGCAAGGCGTCGTTTCTCGCGAGGCCGGCGCCCAGCGACGCGGCCGTGAACACGGCCAGGCCCAGCATCAGGATCCGCCGCCGCCCGAGCAGGTCGGCCGCGCGGCCGCCGAGGAGCAGGAAGCCGCCGAAGGTGATCCCGTAGGCGGTCACCACCCACTGCAAGCTCGATTCGGAGAAGTGCAGATCGCGGCCGATCGTCGGCAGCGCGACGTTGACGATCGTGAGATCGACGACCGTCATGAAGAACGAGACGGCCAGGACCGCGAACGCGCGCCAGCGGTAGATGTGAGGTACCGACCGGGTATTCATGGCTTCCCTTCCTTGGTCATGCCTTGTTCAGCACGCGGTCAGGCCACCGGGCTGAGGCCCGCAGCGGTGAGCAGGTAGGCCTCATGGCCGTCGGCGTGGTTGGCGATGAGGCCGGTGATCGCGTCACCGGCCTCCTCAGGGGTGAGAGCCGGCCCGGCGTTCCGCAGGAAGGCGGCGACGTCGGTGCCCTCCCGGGCCGCGTAGGCGGCGACCGCGGCGGCGCCGAGCGCGGTGGCGGGAGTCAGCTGCGGGAGCACGCTGGCGAACCTGATGCCCAGGCGGCCTCGCTCGGACTCGGCCGCGGCGTAGGCGGTGATGAACCTGATGGTCGCCTTGGCGCCGGCGTAGCCGCCGGACAGCGGCGAGCCCCGCAGCGCGGCGGCACTGGAGACCGTGATCACGATGCTGCCCGGGGCCAGCGGTGCGAGCAGGGCCTCGCGGGCCCAGTGAAAGACGTGCTGCACGTCGATCTCCCAATTCCGGCTGAAGCTCTGCCAGGACTGGTGCTGGATCGGCCGGGCCAGCGGGGATGCGCCGGCGTTGAGCACCAGGATGCCGGGACGGTAGGCATCGATGAGCTGCCCGGCGGTCACCGGGTCAGCGGCGTCCGCGGTCACCGGGGTAAACGAATCGCCGAGTTCGCCGCGCAGCCGGGCGAGTTCCTCCCGGTCACGGGCTACGCCGGCGACCTGCGCCCCGGCCCGGGCCAGCGCCGCGGCGATGCCACGGCCGAATCCTCGGCTGGCGCCGGTGACGATAGCGGTAGCTCCGGTGAGGTCAGTACTGGACATGGTCACTTCCCTTCCGTTGCCCGCGCGCACGCGACCCGGCTCCGGATCGCCGCTGCCGCGCGGCCCTACAGAGGTAGACCAGCCGGGCTCGCCGGAATCGCCGCGAGGGCGGCGACCGCCGGGCTGACGGCGGGGTGCCTGGCTCAGGCCGGGCCGGAAGCTCCCGGCGGGCGGGGCTGGCGGCCGAGGAAGGCGACGAGCTGGTCGCCGGGGACGGGCCGGCCGGGTACCCGTACCGGGTCGGCGAACAGGCCTCGCCGCGTGGCGGGGGTGACCAGCAGCGGAGCGACCGGCAGCAGGACCGCCGCCAGGCCGGGCGGGACGGGCCGGGGGCTTCCGCACGACGCCGCGATGTCCCATCCGTGGACGGTGATCTCCAGCGCGCCGGCCACCGCGGTCATGCTCGCGGGCAGCCAGCGATCGCCGATGACCACGAGCCGCTCGTCCGGCCCGGCCTCCGCGCAGGCCGCCAGCAGCCCGGCGGCGCGGCAGCGCAGCATGGCCAACGGGTCCCCCCCGGACGGGCCTGCCCCGGACGGCGGGGCGGGAGCGGCCGGCCCGGCGGCGATCGCGTCGCAGAGCACGCCCATGGAGTCTGCGACATGGGCCAGCAGAATCCCCAGGTCCCAGCCGGCGCACGGCGTGGGGGCGGCCAGCCGCGCGGAGCTGGCCGCACCGGTTGCGGCCAGGGCGTAACCGACAGCGGATCGCAGCAGCCATAGTCCCCTGGTCAGCGCGGCCACAGCCGGACCGCCTCGCCCTACGACCGGGCCGGGCGGGGGGCCGGCGCCCCGAGCTCGCCGGGCATCCCGAACATCGGGAACAGGCCGGGGTCGAGGAAGATGACGATCCGCGCGATCTGACTCCCGGTGAGGGTCAGCACGAACACCGCGTGCGCCTCGTAGTTCCCGCCGGGGCCGCGCTCGTAGGCCGCGAACGCCGGCTGCCCGTTGGCTCCCGTCGGCACCAGGCGGTACCGCCCGGCCCCGGTGAGCACGTGCGAGCCGAAGAAGCTCGCGACGGTCTTCGCTCCGGCGAACCAGGTCGCCATCGGCGGCATCTCCGCCGCGGCGTCCTCTCGCAGCAGTTCGGCCAGCGCGCTCACGTCGCCGTTCTCGAACGCCGCGGCGAACTGGTCGAGCAGGGCCCGGCGGCCTGGCTCGGCCGGCTCGGCGACCTCGTCCTCCCTCGGCAGCGCCCGGGCGAGCTGGGCGCGGGCCCGCCGCAGGCCGCTGTTGACCGCCGTGGTGGTGATGTCCAGCAGGTCGGCGACCTGCGCGGCCGGCCATTCCAGGACGTCACGCAGGATCAGCAGGGCTCGCGGCCGGGCCGGCAGGTACTGCAGCGCCGCGACCATCGCCAGCCGGATGCCGGCCCGGGACGCGGTCACCGCGGCCGGATCGTGCGCGCTAGCGGCCAGCAACGCGTCCGGCAGCGGCTGCAGCCATGGCAGGTCGGGCGACGCGACCAGCGGCGCATCGGGGTCGTCCGACGGCGCGCCCAGGCCCGAGGGCAGCGGCCGCCGGCCGCGGCGCTCTATCGCGGTCAGGCACGCGTTGGTGGCGATCCGGTACAGCCAGGTCCGGACCGACGAGCGGCCCTCGAACGCGCCGTAGGAGCGCCACGCGCGCAGGTAGGTCTCCTGCACCAGGTCTTCGGCTTCCTCGGCCGAGCCGAGCATCCGGTAGCAGTGCGCCAGCAACTCACCCCGGAACGGTCCGGCCAGGGCCGTGAAGTCGTCGGTGGCTGTCATCGTGACCCCCAAACGGCGGCTGTCTCTATATAGACCAGCCGGCTCACCGGGAGTCACCGCGTCCTAGCCGGCCAGTTCGCGTTCTCGCGCCGCGGCCTCGCGCAGCGCCGACACGGCGGCGCCGATGGCGGGCCGGCGAGCCGCGGTGGTGCGCCAGAGGGCGTAGATGTGGCGGCGCAGGGCGGGCCGGACGGCGATCATGTGCACCCCCTCGGGCACCGGGCCGCGGCCGAGCCGCGGCATGACCGCGATGCCCAGGCCCGCGGCGACCAGGGAAAGCTGGGTGGCGTGCTCGTTGGCCGTGTGGGCGAACCGCGGCTCCAGGCGCGCCGAGCGCAACGTGAAGGTGAGCCAGTCGTGACAGGACGTGCCGGGCGTGCCGCAGATCCACGGCCCGGCGCCGAGCTGCGCTAGCTGCACCGCGCCGCCGTCCGGGGCTCCGGCGGCCTGCCGGGCGAGCGGATGGGCGGCCGGCACGGCGATGTCGGCGGGATCCTCCAGCAGCAGGGCCTTGGCCACGCCGTCCGGCGCGGCCAGCGGCGCGTTCGACCAGTCGTGCGCGATGACCAGGTCCACGGCTCCCTGGACGAGCGCCGGGATGGACTCGCTGGGGTCGGCCTCGGTCAGCTCGACGTGCAGCGCCGGGTACGCCGCGGCCAGCTGGCGCAGCGCGCCCGTGCGGTGGTCCGGCACCGCCGTATCGTCCGTCGTGCTGCTGGGCGCCCTGGGCACCGGCCTGGCCTACCTGCTGAACTACGGCATCATCTCCGCGGCCGGCGCGACGACCGCGGCCACCGTGGCGTACGTGCTCCCGCTGGTTTCCGTCCTGGCTGGGATCGTCGTCCTGGGCGAACGGCTGACCTGGAACGAGCCGGTCGGCGCGGCCATCATCGTGGCCGGTGCCGCGCTGACGCAGGCCCGGCCGCGCCTCCCGGGCCACTGCCTGCGCCGGTCCCCCGACGCGCGTGCACGTCTCCACGTGAGTTCGCCGGAAACCGTCCGATCGCGGGAGTTTACGCCGGTGTGGCCGCTGGGCAGGGTGGGTAGGGGCACCCGTCACCCGCAGGGCCTGACCAGCGCCGGCGGCCGGGCCCGGGAGCAGCACCGGGGGAGAGATGGTCACCGCGGAGACGATCGACCGCATCATCCGCTTCGACGGCGGAGGCGTGCCGGTGATCTCGCTCTATTCACCCGTCGACCCCGCGGCCCGGCACCGGGACCGGCGCGCACGCGTGTCGAGCCTGCTGCGCCAGATCAGGCCGCTGGCCAAGAACAGCGAACTCGGGCGCGAGGCCCGCATGTCCCTGCGCACCGACATCGAGCGGGTTCAGGAGGCGCTGGGCGGGGAGCAGTGGCCGCCCGGCGCGATCGCGATCTTCTCGTGCGCCGGCCGTGACCTGTACGAGGAGGTACCTCTGCCCCGGCGAGTGCGCGACCGGGTCGTCGTGGACGCGGCGCCCTGGGCCCGGCCCATGCTCGCGGTGCTCGACGAATATCACCGCGGCTGCGTGGTGGTGATCGATAAGGGGTCGGCCCGGGCCTGGGAGATGTACTTCGGGCTGCGCGAGATGGGCAAATTCGCCGACCGCGTGCTGCGCAGGCCCAGCTACGCCGCTGGCCTGGCCGAGTACCGGATCCGCAGCAGAGCGGACGAGCTGAGCAGGCGGCATTACCGGCGGGTGGCCGCAGCGCTGGACGAGCTGTTCCGGGCCGGGCATTACGACCTGCTGGTCGTCGGAGGACACGACCACGAGCTGTCCCGGTTCGTCGACTTCCTCACCCGCGACCTGCGTACCCGCGTGGCCGGGACGTTCAGCATCGACCCGGCCACCGCTTCGCCCACCGAGATACGCGCCAGGGCCGGGGCCATAACGGACCGTTACGTGCGCGGCCAGCAGCAGCGGCTGGTCAGTGACGTCTTCGAGAAGGCCCAGGCCGGCGGGCTGGCCGCGCTCGGCCTGGACGACTGCCTCTGGGCCGGCTCGGCGGCCGCGATCCGGACCCTCCTGGTGCAGGAGGGCCTGGTCGTGCCGGGGGTGGTCTGTGACGAGTCGGTATGGCTGGCGCGATCCGGAGAGGTCTGCCCGTTGTGCGGTCGGGCCACCCGGCGCACCCCCGACGTCATCGATGAACTGGTGCAGGCCGTGATCGACGAAGACGGCTCCGTCAGGCATATTCAAGCCCCCGCCGAGCTCGCGGACCGCATGGTGGCGGCATACCTGCGTTTCCCGCTCCCCCCGCGGCCGACCGCCTGACCGGCCGTCCGCCGGCCTAGCCAGGGTGGTCCGGACCCGGCGCACGGCCGCAGCGGCCCCGGGCACGAGAAAGAGGCGAGAACGGCGCGTGGACTCCGATCCGAACCCGGTGAGGTGGCAGGGCTGGGCCGCTCCCGCACCGCGCGGCCGGACGTGGACGGACCTGTCCCAGGTGCTGCACGCGGGCGTATCGCGGGTCGCCACGTTTCCCGCGCCCAGCTTCGGCAAGTTCAAGTCCCTGCCCGATGACCCGCTCAACGTGACCGAGATCCGCATGGTCGCTCACGTCGGCACGCATCTGGATGCGCCGAGCCATTTCATCCCCGACGGCCCGGCCATCGACCAGATCCCGCTGGGCCGGCTGTACCGGGCCGGGCGTCGTGTGGCGCGTCCGGCGCCGGGCCGGGGAGATGATCGAGCCGGAAGACCTGGACGGCGCGTCGCCGCCGGCGCAGCCCGGCGACATGGTGCTGCTGGACACCGGCTGGTCGCGCCGGTTCGGCACGGCCGCGTACGACGACCACCCATGGCTGTCGTCCGCGGCGGCCACCTGGCTGGCGGACCGGCAGGCCGGCCTGCTCGGGGTGGACCTGCCCACCCCGGACCTGCCGGTCCCGCGGCGGCCCGCGGATGGGTTCGGCTGGCCGGTGCACAAGATCCTGCTCTCCCGCGGGGTGCTCATCGCCGAGCACCTGACCGGGCTGGCCCCGCTGGCCGGCCAGCGGGTCGAGATCATCATCGGCGCGATCAACATCGAAGGCGCCGACGGCGCGCCGGCCCGGATCCTCGCCCGGCCGACGCCGCAGACCGCCCGTTGAGGCCCTCACGAACATATGGCCCGGGCCGCCGCGCCGGGGACCATCTTCCGGGTGTGTTCCTGGCGCGACGTGACCCGCGCCGCCGAACGGCGGGTCCCCTGGCAGGCACCTGCCCGCCCCGCCGGTTACAGTCGGCCGGGGAGTCGCTCGCCCCACCGCGAGGACCTCGTAAGATCCCGGAGGAACTTACGAAGAGGTGCACTATGTTCGCCTCAGGCCAGCAGAACAGGGAGAGGGCATGCTCGGATCCAGCGACCTGGTGGCGTTCGCCGCGTCCGCCGACCTGCCCCGCGCGCGGGTGTTCTACGAGCAGGTCCTGGGCTTGCCGGTGGTGGAGCAGAACGACTTCGCGTGCGTCTTTGACGCCAACGGCACCATGTTGCGCGTGACCGCGGTCGGGGAGGTCTCGCCGGCCGGATACACGGTGCTGGGCTGGCGGGTGGCCGATATCGAGGCGATCGTGCGGGGCCTGTCCGCCCGGGGCGTCGCATTCAGCCGGTTCGACGGCATGGAGCAGGACGACAACCGCGTCTGGACGTCGCCGGGCGGCGACAAGGTCGCGTGGTTCACCGATCCCGACGGCAACATCCTGTCGCTCACGCAAGGCACCTAGCCAGGAGGATGGCCCATGCTCGATCATCTCTCGGTCCAGTGCGCCGACCTGGCCGCCAGCGCGGCCTTCTACGACGCCGTGCTCGCCCCGCTGGGAGGCCAGCGCATCATGGACCTCGGCGACGCGATCGGCTACGGCGTGCCGCCCAGGCCGGACTTCTGGATCAGCGGCCAGGCCACCGGCGAGGGCTTCCGTGAGTCGCATATCGCCTTCGTCGCACCGGACCGGTCATCGGTACGGGCCTTCTTCGACGCCGCCGTGGCGCGGGGCGCTGAGGTCCTGCACGAGCCGCAAGTGTGGCCGGAGTACCACGCCGACTACTACGGGGCTTTCGTTCGCGACCCCGACGGCCACAACGTGGAGGCCGTCTGCCATCAGGCGGAGTGAGGACACCGGCCCGCCGCCCGCGCGGGAACTTCTGGGCCCGGCTCGGCGCCCCGGAACGATTCCGGGCCCGGCCCAGCCCGCCGCCCCCGGGAACGATTCCGGGTCCGGCCGGCGTTAGTATTTGATTGTTCAACTACTTCGTCCCGGCCCAGCGCTGGCCCGGTCCGCGCGGCGCCGGACTCCCACCACGGAAGGTGAACCGATGCCGAACCTGACCATCATCATCGGCTCGACCCGGCCAGGACGCGCCGGGGCCCCGATCGCGCAGTGGTTCGCCTCGCGCGCGAAGGATCATGGCGGGTTCGACGTCACCGTCGTGGACCTGGCCGAGATCGGCCTGCCGCTGCTCGACGAGCCGAATCACCCGCGGCTGCGGCAGTACACCCGCCAGCACACCAAGGACTGGAGCGCGATCGTCGACGCCGCCGACGCGTTCGTGATCGTCACCCCCGAGTACAACTACGGTTACCCGGCATCGGTGAAGAACGCGATCGACTACCTGCACCACGAATGGCTGCACAAGCCCGTCGGCTTCGTCTCCTACGGCGGCGTCGCCGCGGGCACCCGCGCGGTGCAGCAACTCAAGCAGGTCGTGACGACGCTCCGGATGCTGCCGGTGACCGACAGCGTCAACATCCCGTTCTACTCCCAGTTCCTGGACTCCGACGGCACGTTCCGCCCCAATGCGGTCCTGGAGCAGGCGGCCGACGCGATGCTCGACGAACTCGTGCGCACCGAAGCAGCGCTGCGCCCGCTGCGGTCGTCCAGCGAGTCGTAATTTCCCGCGGAGTGCCTCATCTGCTGGTCCGGCGCAGCCCGGCGCGCAGCAAGGCGCCACGATGACCAACGAGGACCGGGCGAGTCCCGGGATCGCCCGCAACGAGAACGGGTTCACCTCTTCGCTCTGGTACCGATGCGCGCTTCCCAACGGCGCCGCAGGCTACCTGTCCGAGGTCGACGTGGCTCCGGCCTACCGCGGCGGGCAGGGACTCCCGACGTGCTGAGCCCCGTTCGCGGGATCAGTAGCCGTTCGTCTTGAACTCGCTGAGCAGGGAGTTCTCCCAGCTCACCTTGGTATTGCTGCAGTTGATGAAGTAGCCGGACACCACCACCGAAGATCCTGCGGCGTACGCCTGGCCGGGGGTGCCGTAGGTGCTCGACAGCTCGGCGTCGACAAAGGCCGACGGATTGGCTGCATGGGCGTCGGCCTTGCCGTCATCGACCAGGGTCTTGAAGGCCGAGAGGCTGGTGGTGTCGGCCTGGCTCTGGATGACTACCCCGTTGCCGTCCACGACGGCGTACCTGGCGATGTGGCACTTCTCGTACCACTGATCATTGCTCCAGCCGGACTTCTTCGGGCAGGCGGTGTCGACGTTGCCGAGGTCACGGGCCGGGGTCATGAAGGCCTTGAACCCGTGCTGGTGCGCCAGGGACCCGAAGTCCTGCATGTACAGCCCGGGGTTGCGCTGCTCAGCAACGGGTGTCTGGGACCACTGCTCGTTGTCGTACTCGACCCAGGAGCCCGCGGGCCAGGTCTTGTCGGGGATGATCCCCTTGGTGATGTCCGACCGGAACTGGGCGTAGCTGGTGAACCGCAGGACCCGGGTGGTCTTGAGCCCGTCCGTGATCGGATTTGCCCGAAAAAGGGGCATGAGAGCTCGAAAGGACGAGATGGGAGGTCTCGCCCGCCGGCGGCGCCCGTCCCGGACCGAGCCGGCCCAGCCTGAGGTTCCCCGGCCGCGTGGTCGCACCCAGCGGGTCGGCGGCTGGCGGCCCCATCCGCTAAGGACGGCGCTGGCCACTCACTAGGATCAGGTCGATGCGGCGCGAGTCTTCCACGGTGGTGGTCCTGGTCGGCGAGATCGGCGACGGGCTGCTGGCCGCGCTGGCCAAGTCGCCTGGCATCTCCGTTGTTCGTGCGCCCGCGGCCGGGACCGGCAAGCCGGCCGACAGCGGGCCCGAGGCGGCCCGGCCCGGCTGGGAGGCGGGAGCGCTGGCACTGCGGGAGGCGGCGCGGCGCCGGTCCATGTACGTGATCGTGCCCGACGACCCGCTGGCCGAGGTGGCCGCGGGGTGGCGGGCGATGTGGGCAGGGACCCGGCGGAGCGGCCGGGTTCGAGGAACACGCCGCGGAGGTGCTGGCCGCCTGGCGCGACAAGCGGTTCGAGCTGCCCGACTACTACCTGGTCGTGGCGCCGGCCCAGGGACGGCGCGGCCGGCCCGGATCTGTACCTGGGCCCGCTGCGCGCCGTGCGCCCGCGCCGGGTGGCCGTGGCCGGCGTGGCCGGCCGCCCGGGCCAGGCCTCGGTCCTGCTGGACGCGCTCACGTCGCTGCCGCACGGGCCGTGGTGGCCGCCGCTGGATGAGCTGCTCGACGCGGCCCGTCACTTCTACGCCGGCGGCCTCGCCGAGACCCAGCAGGCAGGCGGCGATGGATGATCCCTACAACCTGAAGCGCTTTGTCGCCGCCCAGGACGCGGGCGGGACGTACCAGCAGGCCGTCGCCGAGCTGCGCCGCGGCCGCAAGACGAGCCACTGGATGTGGTTCGTCTTCCCGCAGATCGCTGGCCTGGGGCACAGCCCGACGTCGCGGATGTTCGCGATCTCCTCCCTGGAGGAGGCCCGGGCGTACCTGGCCCATCCCGTGCTCGGCCCGCGGCTGGTCGAATGCGCGACGATCGTGGCCCAGGCCCAGGACCGCACCGCGGAGCAGATCTTCGGTGGCATCGACGCGCAGAAGCTGCGTTCCTGCGTCACGCTGTTCCTGCGCGCCGATCCCGGCCAGCCGGTCTTCGGCCAGGTGCTCGCCCGGTACTTCGACGGCCAGCCCGACCCGGCCACCGACCAGCGCATCTGAGACTGAACCCTTTCATCCGCTGATGTCAGGCTCAGAGTCGTGGGCAGCGATGGGGAGGATGAAAAGGGTTCACCGGCCGACCGCGTGCTGGCGGGCGGCGCGCCCGGGCCGGCGCCCGCCAGCATCACTCAGCGCTGCCCGGCGACTTCGGCGTAGCGGGTGAGGTCCCAGCCCGAGCCGACAGCATCGCGCATGCTCTCCCAGCCGTCGCCGTGACGGTCGAGGTGGCGGTGGGTGAGCACGACCCGGGTGCGGGCGGGCCCGTCGGGGGTGAAGGTGACCTCGATCTCGCTGGTCTTAGCCGGGTCGGTCTCCAGCTGCCAGCGCAGGTTTATGTCCCAGCTGAAGCAGACGCGGTGCGGCGGGTCGTAGGCGAGTACCCGGGCCCAGCGGCACTCGCTGCCGTCGGTGCCGCGGTCGACGATGTGGCCGCCGACGCGTGGCTCGAACACCATCTCAGCCAGTTCGGCCTCGAGGATGTGGTGGTCGGGATCCCACCAGGAGCCGATGCCCTCGGTGAACACCCGGAAGGCGTGCTCAGGCGGCGCCTCGACCTCGACCGCCGTGCTGACCGAGGTGGCTTCGAGTTGTGTGGTCATGTCTCCTCCTGGATCGGCTGGCTGGCAGCGGCGCGAAACCTGTCCAGGGACTGCTGCCAGAACTGCTCGAAGTAATCGCGGATCGCGGCGATGCCCGCGGGGTCGACCGAGTAGACACGACGCGTGCCTGCCGCCTGGTCGGTGACCAGCCCGGCCGATTTGAGGACCTTGAGGTGCTGCGAGACCGCGGGGCGGCTCACCGGCAGCTCGCGTGCCAGCTCACCGACCGCGCTCGGCGACCGGGCCAGCCGCTCGAAGATCGCTCGCCGGGTCGGATCCGCGAGCGCCGTGAGTGCGGCTGTATGGTTAGTCATGACTTACCGTAAGGTACTACTTACCGAAGCTGCCGTCAAGCGGCCCGGCGGCGAGCGCGCCGGCGCGGTCGGCCGCCCGGGACGGGCCCGGATCGGTAGAGCGGCGGCCGGCGGTACGGGCGGGCCTGGATCGACGGGGCAGCCGACGGTCCGGGGTGGGCCGGATCACCGGGCCCGGCCAGCAAGTAGGTTCGGCTGTGAACGTGACCCCAGCAGCGAGGAACGCATGCGATGACGCTGGCGATTCAGGCGGAGGGACTGGTCAAGCGGTTCGGGAAAACGCTGGCCGTGGACGGCGTCGATCTGGCTGTCCAGCCGGGCATGGTGCTGGGCCTGCTGGGGCCGAACGGGGCGGGGAAGACCACCGTCGTCCGGATGCTGGCCACGCTGCTGCGGCCGGACGCCGGTTACGCCCGGGTCTGCGGCGCGGACATCGTCCACCAGGCTGACCGGGTCCGCGAGCTGATCGGGCTGACCGGGCAGTACGCCGCGGTCGACGAGGACCTGACCGGTTTCGAGAACCTGCTGCTGATCGGGCGGCTGCTGGAGGTGCCCAGGGCGGAGGCGAAGCGGCGGTCGGGCGAGCTGCTGGAGCGGTTCGACCTGGCCGACGCGGCCGGGCGCTCGGTCAAGACGTATTCCGGTGGCATGCGGCGCCGGCTCGACCTGGCCGCGAGCCTGGTCCAGCGGCCCCAGGTGCTGTTCCTGGACGAGCCGACCACTGGCCTGGATCCGCGCAGCCGGGGTGAGGTGTGGGCGATGATCAGGGCGCTCGTCGCGGAGGGCACCACCGTGCTGCTGACCACCCAGTACCTGGACGAGGCCGACCGGCTGGCCAGCGAGATCGCGGTCATCGACCACGGCCGGGTGATCGCCACCGGCACCGCCGCCGAGCTGAAGGCCAAGGTCGGCCGGCAGACCCTCGACGTGCGCCCGGCCGATCCGGCGGACCTGGCGCGGGTGGCCGGGATCGTCACGGCCGCGGTGGGCCGCGCCCCGAGCCAGACGGAGGAGGATCCGGGCCTGCTCTCGGTTCCCGTCGACGACGCCCAGGTCCTGCCCGCCGTGGTCAGCCGGCTGGAGGCCGGGCAGATCGAGGTCACCGAGCTCGCGCTGCGGCTGGCCAGCCTGGACGAGGTCTTCATGGCGCTCACCGGGCACGGCGCGGAGGAAGGGACCTCATGACGACCACCACCCTGGCCAGGCCGGAACGGGCCCGGCGCATGACGCCGGCGCGCGCGCTGCGGCACGCGCTGACGCTGGCCTGGCGATCACTGGTGCGGATCAGGCGCAACCCGGAGCAGCTACTCGACGTCACGTTGCAGCCGATCGTGTTCGTGACCCTGTTCGTGTTCCTGTTCGGCGGCGCGATCAGGGGCGAGAGCAGGCACACCTACCTGCAGTACGTGCTGCCGGGCATCATGGTGCTGACCGTGGTGTTCGCGAGCATGGGCACCGGCATCGGGCTGAACACCGACGTCACCAAGGGCATCTTCGACCGGTTCCGGAGCCTGCCCATCTCCCGGTCGGCGCCGCTGACCGGGACGATCATGGGAGATTTCATCCGCTACCTGGTCTCGATCGCGATCGTCTTCGGCTACGGGTCGCTGCTGGGCTTCCGGATCACCACCAACCCGGTGTCCGCGCTCGGCGCGGTGGGCCTGATGTTCCTCTTCGGCTTCGCCGTCGGCTGGATCTGGGTGCTCCTCGGCCTGTACGTGAAGTCCCCGCAGAGCCTGCAGGGCTTCGGGTTCATCGTCATGTTCCCGCTCGCGTTCGGGAGCAGCGTCTTCATCCCGGCCGCCACGCTGCCCGGCTGGCTCCAGGCCTGGGTCAAGGTCAACCCGGTGACCGCGCTGACCAGCGCCAGCCGCGGCCTGATGCTGGGCGAGCCGTTCGCGACCGCCGCCTGGCACTCCATCGCCTGGAGCATCGCGATCACCGTCATCTTCGCGCCGCTGGCGGTACGCCGGTACCGCCGGGTCGGCTAGCCGACCCGGCGGAGGCGCGCGCGTCACATTCGCTGGTTCTCTGACGTGCGGAGCCGGTGGGCCCCGCGGGGCCTCGGCGGGGGGATGGGCGGCGGGGGCGGGGCCGCGTCCACCGGGTCGGCGAGGTAGTCCGCGCGCCGGGTCTCGTCGTACCCGTCCGGCAGCTGGACCGCGCGGAAGATGAGGGTGAACGCGAGCGAGAGGGCCAGGTTGACGGCCAGGGCGGTGACCGCGATGTAGGTGACGTGCCCGAACACCGGGGCCGTGGAGGTGCCGAAGTGCAGCTGGCCGCCCCCGGGCGTCCGGTACGCCTCGATCGTGCCGTACGCCATGCCCGCGGCCCAGCCGATGATCAGCGCGAAGCGGTGGAACCAGCGCGTGTACAGGCCGATCACGATCGACGGGAAGATCTGCAGGATCCAGACCCCGCCCAGCAGCTGCAGGTTGATCGAGAACGTCTTGTTCAGCTCGAGCACGAAGCCCAGCGCGCCGACCTTCATGAGCAGCGAGGCCAGCCGGGCCACCCGCGTCTCCTGGGCGGGAGTGGCGTTGGGCCGGAAGAACTCCTTGTAGATGTTGCGGGTGAACAGGTTGGCCGCCGCGATCGACATGATGGCCGCCGGGACCAGCGCGCCGATGACGATCGCCGAGTACCCGATCCCCGCGAACCAGCTCGGGAACATGTTCTGGAACAGCAGCGGCACCGACAGCTGGGCGTTGCCGCCGTGCGCCTTGACGCCCGCGTTCACCGCCGGGGTGGCCAGCGCCATGTAGCCGAACAGCGCGATCAGGCCGAGCACCAGCGAGTAGGCGGGCAGCGCGGCCGCGCTGCGCCGGATCACGTCGCGCCGCTTGGAGGCGAGCACCCCGGTGACCGCGTGCGGGTACATGAACAGGGCCAGCGCGGAGCCCAGGGCCAGGCTGGCGTAGGCCCATTCGCCGGCCGGCGCCACGATGAGGCTGCCCTTGGGCTTGCCGGTCGCCGGGTTGACCGTCTTCAGGTGCGCCGCCGAGGCGCTGAAGATGTGCCCCCAGCCGCCCAGCTTGCCCGGGATGTAGATGATCGCGACGATGACGGTCACGTAGACCAGGATGTCCTTGACGAACGCGATCAGGGCCGGCGCGCGCAGCCCGGCCAGGTAGGTGTACACGGCCAGGACGAGGAACGCGATGAGCAGCGGCAGGTCGTTGATGAGCGTGTTGCTCGAGGCGCCGCCGACCCCGAGCACGGTCAGCACCGCCTCGATGCCCACGAGCTGCAGCGCGATGTAGGGCATGGTGGCCAGGATCCCGGTCACCGTTACCGCGAGCATGAGGCCTTGCGAGCCGTACCGGCCCCGGGCGAACTCGGCGGGGGTGACGTAGCCGCGCGCGCGGGCGACCGACCAGAGGCGCGGGGCGAAGACGAACACGATCGGGAAGACCATCACCACGTACGACAACGCGTAGAAGCCCGCGGCGCCGACGGCGTACACCAGCGCGGGCACCGCGATGAACGTGTAGGCGGTGTACAGGTCGCCGCCGAGTAAGAACCAGCTGATGAAGGTGCCGAACCCGCGGCCGCCCAGGCCCCATTCGTTCAGGTGCATCGGATCCTCGGCCGGGCGCCACCGGGCCGCGGCGAAGCCGATCAGGGTCACGATCACGAACGACTCGACGACGATGATGAAGGCGACCCCGTCCACGTGGCTCACGTCTGCATCCCTCCGTAGGTGTGCAGCAGCGTGGCCCCGCTAAACCACCGCATGCGAAGGATTGCGCCATAGGGTGCTCGGCCACCCAATCGTGCACCTAACCGGCTACCGGGGGCAACAGGGGTTTCCCGGAGCAATCGGGTCGACACCGCCTGTAACGACCGTTCGCGGCGGGGGCCGGGCGCGGTCAAGCACGGGTCAGCCGCAGGTCAGCGGCGGGTCAGGCGCAGGTCAGGCGCAGGTCAGCGGCGGGTCGGCCGCGGATCAGCGGCGGGTCAGCGCCGGATCAGCGGCGGGTCAGCGCGGGTCAGCAGCGGGCGGCTACGTTTGCGGGCACGCCGCGGCTCGCCGGGCGGGAGGTGCACGGCGATCTCGCCGCCCAGCCGGAACCCGTCCGCCAGGCTGAGCCGGTCACCGCTCCAGAAACGGCCGGCGTCATACCAGGCCGGATCGCGGGTGCTGGCCAGCAGCCCCATGGCCTGGTAGGTCACGGCCAGCACCTCCGCGCAGTAGGCGGTCTCCAGGCTGGCGCTGTCCGCGTCGTTCCTGACGGACGCCGGCACGCGGCCGAGCAGCCACTGCGACGCGAGCCGGGTCGTGGAGGGGAAGGGGGTGCCGTCCAGCCGCGCGATCGTTCGCAGCACGGCGTCCTCCATGTCGCGGGTCACCGCCGGGTCCAGCTGGCGCAGCCACGCCCGCTGGCCGTACTTCGTCGCCCAGACGACGACCGCGCGCGCAGGTCGTGCAGCTGGACCCCGCGGTGCCGGGTCCCTGACCACACGTCGGGCAGCGAGCGGCCCAGCTCGGCGTGCCACATCAGCGGCGGCAGGTCGTCGATGACCACGGACATGCCCACGTGGTTGACCGGGCTGTTGGTGGCCACCTGGATCGCGCGGTCGGCCATGCTGCTCCCGCGGAACAGCCACACGTCGCCGGTGCGGGTCAGGTCGACGGCCTGGTCCAGGGTGATGCTCGCGGCGGGCACGGTCTAACCTAAGCAGATGCGCCTGTGGAAAGTGCTGGGACTGGGGGCCTTCGTCGGCGTGGCCGCCACCGGGGTGGTGATCGCCCGCGACGAACGGCGCCGCCGCGCCTACACCCCGGACGAGATCAGGGACCAGCTGCACGCCCGTCTCGCCGAAACGCCCGAGGACCCGCACCCCGCGCGACGCCCCGCCGCAGTCGCCGTGATCATTTACATCTTTTCACGCGTTCCGTGCCCACAAATCGGATATATCCCCCCGAGAAATGACTGGATCGCGTGAAAAGATGCCGATGATCAAGGAAAACCGGCCAGTTCAGCAGGTGCCGGGACCTCGTCGGCGGCTGGATGACGGCGTGGGGCTGCTGGTGATCGACTGGCGCGACCGGTGGGGGGCGGCCGGTGACCGGCGTGCGCGGCTGGCTGGCGGGCGGCGCGGTGGGCTGGCGGTGATCGACGTGGGCGGCTGCTGGCGGGACCGCGGGGGGCGGCGGTGACCGGCGTGGGGCCGGTGGTCGGCGGGGGGCGTGGGGCGCTGCCGGTGATCGACGTGGGGGCGCTGGCCGGCGGGGCATCGGCCGCGGACCGTGGCGCGGTGGCGGAGGAGATCCAGGCGGCCTGCCGCGAGCGCGGCTTCTTCTACGTGACCGGCCACGGCGTGCCCCCGGACCTGCTCGATCAGCTGGCCGACGCCAGCGCCGAGTTCTTCGCCCTGCCCCTGGCGGACAAGCTGGAGATCGCCATGGAGCGCGGCGGCCGGGCCTGGCGGGGCTACTTCCCCGTGGGCGCCGAGCTCACCTCCGGGCAGCCGGACCTGAAGGAGGGGCTGTACTTCGGCACCGAACTGCCCGACGACGACCCGCGGGTGCGGGCCGGGCTTCCGCTGCACGGCCGCAACCTGTTCCCGCGGCAGGTTCCCCGGCTGCGGCCGCTGGTCCTGTCCTACCTCGACGCGCTGACCAGCGCGGGCCAGGCCGTGCTGGCCGGCGTGGCGCTGAGCCTCGGCCTGGACGCCGCGTACTTCGCCAGCGGCTACACCGCGGACCCGACCATCCTGTTCCGGATCTTCCACTATCCGTCGTCGCCGGGCGACGCCGGCTGGGGGGTGGGCGAGCACACCGACTACGGGCTGCTGACCCTGCTGGCCCAGGACGACCGCGGCGGCCTGCAGATCGCCGCGCCGGAGGGCTGGATCGACGCCCCGCCCATCCCCGGCACGCTGGTCTGCAACATCGGCGACATGCTCGACCGCCTGACCGGGGGCTGGTACCGGTCGACCCCGCACCGGGTCCGCAACCTCAGCGGCCACAGCCGGCTCTCGTTCCCGTTCTTCCTGGACCCGGGGTTCTCCGCCGAGGTGCCGCCGCTGCCGGACCGCGCCGCCGCCGGGGACGACGGCCGGCGGCGCTGGGACGGCCAGGATCTGCGCGCCTTCACCGGCAGCTACGGCGACTACCTGCTGGGCAAGGTCTCGAAGGTCTTCCCGCAGCTCCGGCGCGACGTCCTGGGCTAGGGACCGGCAGCGCCCGCGCTCGGCCGGCCGGCGGCTGGGCCCGGCGGCCGGGCGCAAATGTACCTGTGAGCAGGCTACAACCGGCCTTTTGGTACTTTTGCGCGCCCGTCCGGGCCTACCCGGTGAAGATGTCCTCGGGCAGGAAGGCGGACACGAGCATGTTGGGCGCGTCGACGAGCTGGCTGATCTTGAGGTCGACGGCGACGCTGCAGATGGCGTAGGCCTGCTGGCGGGTCCAGCCCCGCTCGGTGAGGTGCTCGATCATGTTGAGCAGCGCGTTGCGGGCGGCCAGGGTGATGTCCTCGGAGTGGTTCACGCCGTCCTTGGTGACCGAGATCCCGGTGGTGGCGAACAGCCGGCGCGGCGCCGCGTACTCGGGCGGCAGGTAGTAGTCCTGCCGGGTGAACCGCAGGTCGCGGATGTTCTTCTGCGCCGCCTCGCCCTTACGCACGCTGAACCGCACGTGCAGGGTGGCGTTCATCTCGATGGCCGTGCCGCAGGTCTCGCAGTCGCCCTGGGCGAAGTGGGCGTCACCCGCCGAGAACAGGCCGCCGGGAGTGTCCACCGCGATCAGCAGGTGCGCGCCCCGGCCGAGCTGCTTGATGTCGACGTTGCCGGCCTGCTCGCGGGGCGGTACGGTCCGCAGCGCCCGCGCGGCGATGCCGGGGTCGGCGGGCACGGCGGAGGCCGGCGACGGCGGCAGGATGAAGCCGCCGCGCTCCAGCAGGTCCTGCTCGCGGGCGATCGTGGCGGCCAGCAGCTCGTGCCCGGGCGTCAGGCCGATGGTGCCCATGAACGGTGAGCCCGGGATCCGGACCCCGGGCAGGTCGGCGGAGGTGGCCCAGCCGTCGGCGATATCCCAGTTGACCTTGAACGGGTCGGGGAAGACGTCACGCAGGAACCCGAACCCCGGCACCTGGACCGTGTACCCGTAGCTGTCCGGCTCGATGTCCAGGATCTCCACCTCGAGCAGGTCGCCCGGCTCGGCGCCCTCGACGTACACCGGGCCGGTCAGCGGGTGCACCACGTCCAGGTTCGGCGCGGCCACCGTCTCCAGCGGAGGCATCCGGGGTCATCTGCCCGTCGAAGGCGTCCCGGGTGTCCAGCACGACCTCGTCCCCGGGCTCGCAGCGGATCGCCGGCGGGATGTCGGGGTGCCAGCGGTTGTGGCCGGTACCCGGCTCCTGCGCCAGCGTCTTGCTGCGGTCAATCCGTATCTCGCGAGTAGCCATCGTCTCTCCTTCTTTCGCTCGCCTGGGCGCAGTTTCTCGCTCGCCTCCGGGCGCTGCACTTCCTCGCTCGCCTCCGGGGCCCCGCCCACCTCCCCATTCCCCCTTCACTGCACCGCCTTCCCTCGTCGCTCGGTCGCAGGCTCCCTCGCTCCTCAGTCCAGGCGATGCCGCGCCCCTTTGGCTCGATCAGCGCGGGTAGTCGGCAAGTTATCACCGGAGCGTGACGCGGATCGGGCCTGCGGACGGGTCGGCCCGGGCTATCCAGCCCGCGTCGAGGTGCACGGGCCGCTCCGGGACCAGCCGGGCCCGCGCCGTGGCCAGGACCCGGTCGCCCTGGCGTACCTCGAGCCGGGCCAGCCGCTGGAAGGCCTCGCTGCGCAGCAGGAAGAGCCCGCGCGGCGGGGGCGGGCCCGGGACGCGGATCGCGTTGGGCGAGATCCAGCGGAGCGGGGCGGTCACGGTGACCGGGATCCGCTGCGCCCGCGGCGGCGGCCCGGGGCGCAAGGCGGCCGCGAGGTGCCGGGCGGCGTGCCGCCCGCCGAGGGCGGCGACGTCCGCGGTTTCCGCCGCGTGCACCAGGTTGCCCGCGGCGAAGACGCCGGGCACGGACGTCTCCAGCGCGGTGTCCACGGCGGGCCCGCGGGTGCCCGGGTCGATCTCGGCCCCGGCCAGCCGCGCCAGCTCGTGGTCGGGGATCCAGTCCCCGGTGAAGACCAGCGTGTCGCACTCCACGAACCGGACCGCCCCGGTCCGCAGGTCGGCCAGCTCGACCCCGTCGAGCCGGCCGCGCCCGGACACGCGGCGCAGCGCCGTCGACGTCCACACCGGGGTCCGCCAGCGCGCCGCGGCGGCGAGCGCGAACGCGGCGTAGCTCTGCTGCCGGGGCTGGTCGGTGACCAGCGCGACGACGTCCGCGCCCGCGTGCGCCAGCGTGACCATCGCCGAGAAGCTGACGTGCTCGGCGCCGACGACCAGGGCGCGGCCGGGCAGCCGCTGGCCCTGGAGGTAGACCCGCTGCTGCAGCTCCCCGGTGGTCATCACGCCGTGCGGCCGGTCGCCGGGCACCAGCCGCGCGGCGCGCGGCCGTTCCCGGCAGCCGGTGGCGAGCAGCACCGCCGCCGCGGCGACGGTCTCGATGCCCTCGGCGCTGGTCAGGGTGGCGGACCCGGGCCCGGGCCAGCCGGTGATCGTGGTCTGGGTCCGGATCTGCACGCCGGCCCGGGCCGCGGCCTGCGCGTAGTGCCGCGCGTAGCCCGGCCCGGTCATGACCCGGTGCAGGTCGCGCAGCCCGTAGCCGGTGTGCGCGCTGTGCCGGGGAATGCCGCCCGCCTCGGCCTCCCGGTCCACGACCAGGACCCGGCCCGCGCCGAGCCGCCGCAGTTCGATCGCGGCGGCGAGGCCGGCCGGGCCCGCCCCGGCGATGAGCACGTCGACGTTCACGACGGCCCGCCCCGCCCGGCCGTTGTCGCCGGCTCCGTCATCATCGCCGACACCGTGGCGGCGCAGTAGAAGCCCTGGCAGCGGCCGTTCATCGCCCTGGTCCGGCGCCGCAGCCCGTCGGTGTCGGCGGGCGGCACCGTGCTCGCCAGCGCATCGCGGATCTCGCCGCGGGTGACCCGCTCGCAGTGGCACGCGATCCGCCCGTAGTCGGGGTCGGCCGCGATCCGCCGGGCGTCCTGGTAGGGCCGCGGGCCCGCCTGGCCGATGTACGGCATCACGGGCGGTCCGGCCAGGTCGTCGCGCTCCTTCAGCGGCAGCCCGGCCTCGGCCATCTGGCCGACCACGTACTCGGCGATCCCGAGGGAGGCGGACAGCCCGGTGGACCTGATCCCCGCGACGCAGGCGTAGCGCAGGCCGGAGTCGACGCGGATCTGGTAGTCGCGGTGCTCGGTCGCGGCGCGGAGCCCGGCGTAGGTCGCGGTGACCTGCTCGCGGACCAGGCCGGGGACGATCGCGGCGGCCGGCCTCGCAGCAGCGCGGCCAGGCCCGCCGCGGTGGTCGCCGTGTCCGAGCGGTCCTCGATGTCCTCGGCCGTGGGCCCGAGCAGGATGTTGCCGTACACGGTGGGAGCGACCAGCACGCCCTTGGTCTGCGCGGTCGGCACCGGCAGCAGGATCGAGCCCACCAGCGGGCGGGCCAGCTTGTCGAAGACGATCAGCTCGCCGCGGCGGGGCCGGATCGTGAACCCGCCGCCGCCCAGCATCGCGTCGATGCGGTCGGCGCCGAGCCCGGCGGCGTTGACGAGCCAGCGGCTGCGCAGGGTGCCGCGGGTCGTGTGGATGACGTGCGCGCTGGCCTGCGCGGCCTCGGGCTGCACGCCGGTGACCCGGCAGTCCAGCCGCAGCCGGACGCCGGCCCGCACCGCCTCCGTGGCGTAGGCCAGCGGCGTGGTCCACGGGCAGACGATGCTCTCGTCCGGGATCTCCAGCGCGGCCAGGGCACCCGGCCCCAGGTGCGGTTCCCGCCGGTAGAGCTCGTCCGCGGGCACCGCCCGGATGCTGGCGTACCCGTTGTGCTCGGCCTTTTCCGTGATCCCCGGGAGAGCCCGGAGCTGCTCGGGGGTCCAGGCGATCAGCAGCGCGCCGGTGCGCTCGACGGGAATGCCGGCCTGGGCGGCGTAGCCGGCCAGCAGCGCGCGGCCGCGGCGCAGCAGCCGGCTTTCCAGGCTGCCGGGCACCGCGTCGAACCCGGTGTGCAGGATGGCGGTGTTCGCCTTGGTGGTGCCGGTGCCGACGTCGCTGGCGGCGTCCAGCAGGACGAGGTCGAGGTCATAACGGGACAGCGCGCGGGCGATCGCGGTGCCGACCACCCCGGCCCCGATGATGGCGACGTCGGGGATCTGTGCGGGCGTCACGGTCGTGGCTCCGTCGCCAGGATCGCGGCCAGCGCCGCCTCGAAGCCCGCCATCCGCTCCGCGGCCTGGTCGGCGCCGATCCGCGGTTCGATGACCTCCTGGACGTCGGCCGGGCCCACGGCCTGCTCCACCCCGGCCGCCTGGCCCGTCCCGATCCTGGCCAGCGCGGCCACGCCGAGCGCGGTCGCGTCCGGGACGCGGCAGATCTCGACCGGCGCCTGGAGCAGGTCCGCCTGGGCCTGCATCAGCAGCCGGGACCGGGTCAGCCCGCCGTCGGCCCGCAGCACGGTCAGCGGGCCGCCGAGGTCGCTGGCCACCGCGCCGGCCAGCAGCGTGACCGAGGCGGCGAGCCCGTCGATCACCGCGCGGACCAGGTGGGCCCGGGTGGTGCCGAGGCTGAGCCCGAGGAACGCCCCGCGGGCCGCCGGGCGCCAGTGCGGCGCGCCGAGCCCGGCCAGCGCGGGCAGGAACGCCGCGCCGCCGCTGTCCGGGACCGATCCGCCGATCTGGTCGATCTCGCTCGGGTCGGCCAGCAGGCCGACCTCGGTCAGCCAGCGGACGGCGGCGCCGGCGGTGTAGACCTGCCCGTCGAGGCAGTAGGTCGGCGTCCCGGCCAGCCGCCAGGCCACCGACGCGGACAGGCCGCGGGCCGAGCGCACGGCCGCGGGCCCGGTGGTGGCGAGCAGGAACGCGCCGGTCCCGTAGGTGCACTTGGCCTGGCCCGCGGCGAAGCACCGCTCGGCGAGCAGCGCGGCCTGCTGGTCGACGGCGAGCCCGGCCACCGGCAGCGCCGGGCCGAAGGCCGACGTCTCCCCGGTGATCGCCGCGCAGTCGGTCACCGCCGGCAGCTCGCCGGGGTCCACGCCGAAGGCCGCGCAGGCTGGGCGCCGACCAGTCGGCCGCGTCCAGGTCGAGCAGCAGCGTCCGCGACGCGGTGGCCGCGTCGGTGACGTAGCCGCCGCCCAGCCGGGCCAGCAGCCAGGTGTCGGTCGTGGTGACCACGCCGCCGGCGCTGAGGTTCTCCCGCAGCCAGGTCATCTTCGGCGCCGCGAAGTAGGGGTCCAGCGGCAGCCCGGTGATCTGGGCCAGCTCGGCGGCCCGGTCCTTGAGCCGCTCGCACACGCCGGCCGACCGCCGGTCCTGCCACACGATGGCCGGGGTGAGCGGCCGCCCGGTCGTGCGGTCCCAGGCCAGCACGGTCTCGCCCTGGTTGGCCAGCGCGACCGCGTGCGCCGGGGCGCGGGCCGCGTCCAGGGCCCGCGTCCCGGCGCCGATCACCGACGCATGCAGCTCCTCGGGGTCAGCCTCCACGCCGTCGGGGCCGACGGCGCGCACCCGGACCGGCACCTCGCCGGTCCCGAGCACCTCCTGCCCGGGCCCGACCAGCAGGGCCTTGGTGGCCGAGGTGCCCTGGTCGATGGCGAGAATGTTCACCGGCTCGTCAGGACGTGCCGCCGTCCTGCGGACCGGTGCCCGGCGCAGGCGCCGGGGCGGGCTGCGCCGCGACGTCGAGCGCGTCGGCGCCGTGCGCGCCGGTCTCGGTCCGCATCGCGGCGGGCTCGAGCAGCCACTGCACGATGTAGAAGACCAGGCCCACGCCCAGCGCGCCGAGCACGTAGTACTGGGCGTCGCGGAACTCCTGAGGGCCGATGAGGATGATCAGCTCGTAGGCGAGCCAGAGCAGCGCGCCCGCGATGACCGGGATCTCCCAGCGGCCGAGCGAGAAGTAGCCGGCCTGGCCGCTCCGGCGCCGGCCGGTGAACACGTACAGCAGCACCGTGCTCGCGTACAGCAGCGCCGGCATGATCGTCGACGCGGTGAACAGGGTGATCAGCGCCGACGTGTGGTTGATCAGTATCAGCGTGATCGCCGCCCCGAGCACCGCGGCCAGGACCGTGGCCCAGGTCGGGCCGCCCGTGGCCCTGGGCACCTGGCGCCACAGCTGGTAGCCGGGCAGCCGCCGGTCCCGGGACATCGACCAGATCATCCGGCTGTTGGTCACCATGATGATCAGCCCGCAGGCGAAGATCGACACCACGACGAAGATCAGGAAGATCTTCTGCACCACGCCGCCGAGCACGTCGTTGACGATGAACGCCACCGGCGCGCTGCTCTTGCTGGCCGCGGGGATGTCGCTGATCGCGTAGTCGAGCGCGATGAGGAACGCCATGCCGACCACCCCGGAGGCCAGCACGGCGCGGACCATCGCCCTGGGGATGACCCGGTGCGGCTGCTGCGTCTCCTCGGCCAGGTTGCTGGCGGACTCGAAGCCCACGATGGTGTACGCGCCGAGCAGCGTGGCCAGCATGAACGGGCCGAGCCAGTTCCAGTACCCGGCGCTCGGGACGATCCCGGTCGAGGTCAGGTTCGACCAGTGGCCCAGGCCGCGGATCGCGGCCACCACGATCAGCAGCACGGTCAGGCCGAGGATCCCGATCAGCTCGGTCGCGACGGCGGTGTTGTTGACCCGGGTGGTGATCCGGGTCGACCAGATGATCAGCGCCGCCTGGGCGGCCAGCACCACCAGCGTCTCCAGGGCCGCGCTGGTCGGCGTGTACGTCTCGCCGATCAGCGGCTGGAACGCCACCTGGATCAGCCCGTAGTCCACCGACACGGTGACGATGGTCAGGAACGCGAACGACATCCAGCCCAGCCACCAGCCGACGTGCACGTTGGCGAGCCGGGACGCCCACTGGTAGGAGTAGCCGGACAGCGGCACGCGCGCGGCGAGCGCGCCGTAGACCAGGGCCACCAGCGTCTGGCCGACGATCACGATCGGCCAGGTCCAGATCGACCGCGGCCCGCCGGTGTTCAGCGCGAACGCGAACGTGGTGAAGATCCCCGTGGTGATCGAGATGAACGAGAACGCCACGGCGAACGACTCGAAGTGCCGCAGCGAGCGCACGAACTGCTGCGCGTAGCCGTACCGGGGGAGTACGGCATCGTCGTCGTGCTCGGTGAGGGTGGAGGACACCGGTGCATCACTTCCTCGGCGGCTCGCTTGCGGTGAGCCGTGCTCGGGCCGCTAGGGGGCGGCGGTCAGCCGCGGCCGCCCGCCGGCCGCGGTCAACTCCGGCTGCTCCGGGACCGGGGCCCGGAGCAGGGTGACGTCCGCGGCGGCCAGCGCCGCGCGGGCGGCGGCGTTCTCCGCGTCATCGGTGATGACCGCGGTGAGGCGGTCGAGCGTGCAGACCCGGTGCACGGCGATCTCGCCGAGCTTGCTGGAGTCGGCGAGCACGTAGGTCAGCGCGGTGTGATCGATGATCGTGCGCCGGACCACGACCTCGGCGGGGTAGTAGTCGGTGAGCCCGGCCTGCGGATGCACCCCGCCCGAGCCCAGGAACGCCCGGTCCGCGTAGAACTCGGCGAAGAAGGCCTCGGCGTGAGCGCCGGCGCAGGCGCCGTCCCCGGCCCGCACCTGCCCGCCGCACAGCAGCAGCTCCACGTCCGTGCGGGCGGACAGTTCCATCGCCGCGGGCACCGAGTTGGTCAGCACCCGGCCCCGGAAGCCGGCCGGCAGGGCCCTGGCCACCTCCAGCGCGGTGGTGCCGACGTCGATGACGACGGTCTCCTCGGGTTCGACCAGCGACGCGGCCAGGGCCGCGATCGCCCGCTTGCGGTCGATGTGACGGGTGCTCCGGGCCGCGAAGCTGCCCTCGCTGGACCGGCCGGAGGGAGCGGGTGGCGCCGCCGTAGACGCGCTCCAGCAGCCCTCGCTCGCCCAGCCTGCGCAGGTCCCGCCGGATGGTCTCGACCGACACCCCGAACTGCCGGGACAGGTCCTCGGCCGACACCGCCGACTGCTCGCGGACCTGCGCCAGGATCGCCTGCCGGCGTTGCGTCGGCAGCATTCACCGCTCCGATCATCCATCCGGGCCACGAACCGGTTACGCCCGTTGTTGACCGATGTTGATGCAAACTTGCCCGGATGTCAACGGGTCACCAGTCTCTGGCGGCCGGAACTTCGAGCGGACCCGGGCCGTGCCGGGCTGGCAGGCAGGACCGGATGCACCGGGAAAGAAGATCCGCACGTCGCCGGCTAATTCGATGCGCGTGACGTGCGTGCGGTAAAACCATCGGCTCAGCCGAAGTGCGCCGGATCGGTGACCGGCAGCCCAGAAGAATGCCGCGCGCGGCGGCTTGAGCGCTGGGCTGGTATTCCAGCGCATGGCCGGCCCATAAATGAACACCGGCTCTTGCCGCCGTGGACGCGCGGGCGGCCGCAGCAGCAGGCTAGTGCGCCGCCTCATATTGGCGCATGACGTCGGCGCTGACCCGGCCGCGCTCAGAGACCTTCAAGCCTGCTTCCTTGGCCCAGGCCCGCACGGCACTGCGGTCGGCCGAAGCGCCGCCCGAGCGCCCGGTGGCACGACGACCGCCACGCGGTACCCGCCGTCCGGCCTCGATGTACGGGGCGAGGGCCTTTTCCAGCTTGGCCCGGTTCTTCTTGGCGAGATCGATTTCGTAGGCCACGCCGTCGAAGCCGAACGAGACCGTCTCCGCGTTGTCTGATCCGTCAAGATCGTCGGTGACGATAACCGACACGTTTTTAGACATGACACAAATACTCGGTGCGGCATAAGCGGCTGTCAAATGCGGCACGCCGTAAAATCATGCAAGCGCGCACGCGGATCAGGCCTGGGCGAGCACGAGGTCAAGTGGCCGGGGAACCCGGGTGAGGTCAAGAGCGCCGGTGAGAACGCGTGCGTAATGGCTCTTCCGGCCGGACCGGGTTCCCATGAACCGGTGCAGCTGCTCTCCGAGGCCCTGCCCTTGCTGTGCGGGCTGCTTCTGGAAAGTGCGGAATGGCCGCAGCTCGCCTTGAGCCCGGATGATTTGCTCGACCGCGGCGTGACCAAGAGCGCGGATCAGTTCGTCTTCCAGGTCGGCGGTGCACACGTAGAATCCAAGCGCCTCCATATCGGCGCGGGACCTGCTCACGCCGAACCCGGCCCGTTCGAGCGCGTTCCGGAAATAGTCTTCCTCGCCGGCGTCACACAGGCCGCCTACCCTGACGCCGATTCCGGCCGGGCCCAGCAGGTCCAGGAAACGGCTGATGTTGGTCGCGCCGCCCATCGGCACGACGGCGATGCCCCGCGGGCCGAGCAGCCGGCCGCGCCGCCCGGCGAGCGCCTCAAGCGCGGCCTGGTCGCTCATCCCCTCGACCAGCACCACCGACCGCGCCCCGGCGACGCCGGCCAGGTCGATGTCCATGATCCGGGGCCTTTCGCGGGTGGCAGGGCCGTCGGCCTTGGGCCCCCATCTGCTGAGTCTGCCGGCCAGGCTCCCGCGAGTCGAGCGGTTTACCCGGCCGCCGGCCAGTCGGCCGCCGGCCATCGGGCCGTCGGCCGGCCCCGGGCCCGTGGCGCCTCAGGCCAAGGCGGCTGCGAGGTAGGGCCGGATGCGGCCGGCCGCCGAGTGTCCCGGGTACCAGGTGCAGGCGATGCCCACCGCCGCGACCCGGCCGCTGCCGAGCACGGCGCGCAGCGCCCCGGCGACCTGGGCCGGGCCGGGACCGCCCGGTGCCGGATACCGCAGTCCCGGCAGCTGGGCCGAGTCGACCACGTCCAGGTCAACGTGCAGGTACAGCGGGCCGGCGGGCAGGTCGGCGGTGTCCAGCTCCTCGACCTGGGCCTGGCGGATCCGCGCGCCCGCCAGGTAGGCGACCTCGGGCGGGTCAAGGTCGCGGGCGCCGGCCAGGATGATCTGGTCCTCGGGCACCACGCGCAGCCCGAGCCGGTCGGCGATCAGCTCGGGCCGGTAGCCCGCCAGCAGCCGCAGGGGCAGGCCGCCCAGGTACCCGGACGTCGTGGTCTCCAGGGTCTGCAGGTCGCCGTGGGCGTCGAGCCAGACGATCCCGGCGTCGATGCCCGCGCGCTGCAGCCCGGCCACGGTGCCCAGCGCCGTCGTGCAGTCCCCCGAGACCACCACCGGCCGGGCGCCCGGCCCGGTCATCCCGGCCACGGCGTCCGCCACCAGCGAGTACAGCGCGGCCAGCCGGTCCCAGACGTCGCCGGGCGGCAGGTCCGGGCTGACCACCGTGTCCGCCGCCAGCGGGACATCCAGGCCGGGCAGGTACTCGTCGAGGTGCCAGGGAACGCCGATCACGGTCATGACGCTCACGCTATGCCCGGATCCGGCCCGCCGGACCACGCAGGGTCTATCCGCCGCTGCCGTAGGGCCGGGTAATGATCTCCAGCAGGTGGCCGTCGGGATCGTCGAAATACAGGCCGCGGCCGCCGTCACGGTCGCTGACCCTTCCCCGCCGGGTCTTGCCCGGGTCCGCCCAGTACGGCAGGTCCTGCTCGCGGATGCGGCCGAACGCCGCGTCGAACTCTTCCTCGCCCACGAGGAACGCGTAATGCTGCGGCGCGATCGGCTGGTCGGTCTCGGCGAAGTCCAGCGAGACGCCGTTGTCCGCCTCCACCACGAGGAAGTGCCCGAAGCGGGTCGCCGCGGGCAGGCCGAGAATCCCGGTAAGGAACGCCGCCGACCGCTGCTGGTCCCGGCACGACACAATAGTGTGGTTCAACTGCACGCTCACAGTCACGATTCTGCCCGGCCCGCTGGCCCCGGAACAGCAAAGGAGGAGCCAATGCCCACCCGCAGCGCTCACACGACATGGACGGGCGGCCTTCAGGACGGCACCGGCGTGGTGACGCTGGTCAGTTCCGGTATCGGCACCTACGAGGTCAACTTCCCCAAGCGGGCGGCCGACAACGCTGACGGGACGACCAGCCCAGAGGAACTCATCGCCGCGGCTCACTCGGCCTGCTTCGCCATGCAGTTTTCCGCCCTGCTGGGCGCGGCGGGCGGCACCGACCCGTCCCTGGACGTCACCGCGGACGTCACCCTCGGCCCGGACCCGGCGGGCGGCTTCCGGATCAGCGGCATCGTGCTGACCGTGCGCGGCGAGGCCCAGGGGGTCACGGCGGAGGAGTTCGCCAAGATCGCGCAGGAGGCCAAGAACGGCTGCCCGGTCAGCAAGGCCCTGGCGGGCACCGACATCTCGCTCCAGGTGAGCCCGGGCTAGCCAGGCCAGGCGGATCGGGTCAGCACGCCGGCATGAGGCCATGAGATACCAGAGCGGCCGCCATTTCCTGCAGATTCCGGGCCCGACGAATGTCCCCGACCGGGTGCTGCGCGCGATGGCGGCGCCCACCATCGATCACCGCGGCCCGGAATTCCGGGCCCTGGCCCGGCAGCTGCTCGCCGACGTGCGGCAGCTGTGCGGGACGACCAGGCCGGTAGCGATCTACCCGTCGTCGGGCACCGGTGCCTGGGAAGCGGCGCTGGTCAACACGCTCTCGCCGGGCGACAGGATCCTCGCCTTCGAGACCGGTCACTTCGCCACGCTGTGGTGCCAGCTGGCCCGGCGGCTCGGCCTGGACGTCGACTTCGTGCCCGGCGACTGGCGGCATGGCGTTTCCGCTGATCAGGTCTTAGCCAAGCTGGCCGCGGATCCGGGGCACGCCATCAAGGCGGTCACCGTCGTGCACAACGAGACCTCGACCGGAGTGACCAGCCAGATCCCGCCGATCCGGGCGGCGATCGACAGCGCCGGGCATCCGGCGCTGCTGATCGTCGACACCGTGTCCTCGCTGGGCTGCGTGGATTACCGTCACGACGACTGGGGCGTGGATGTCACGGTCTGGTGCTCCCAGAAGGGCCTGATGCTGCCCCCGGGGCTCGGGCTCAACGCGGTCAGCGGGAAGGCCCTCGAGGCGTCGCGGCAGGCCCGCCTGGCGCGCAGTTACTGGGAGTGGCAGCCGGTGCTCGAGGCCGCCGAGACCGGCGTGTTCCCCTACACGCCGCCGACCAACCTGCTCTACGGGCTGCGCGAGGCGCTGGCCATGCTGGGCGAGGAGGGCCTGCCCGCGGTGTTCGCGCGCCACGCCCGGCACGCGGAGGCCACCCGCCGCGCGGTGCGCGGCTGGGACCTGGAGATCGTCTGCCAGGATCCCGGCGGGTACTCCGACACCCTCACCGCGGTCATCGTGCCGGACGGCCACGATGCCGATCAGGTCCGCGCGATCATCCTCGACCGCTTCAACATGTCGCTCGGGGCCGGCCTCGGCCGCCTCGCCGGGCGCGTCTTCCGCATCGGGCACCTGGGCGACCTCGGCGACCTGTGGCTGGCGGGCGTGCTGTGCGGGGTCGAGATGGGACTGGCGCTGGCCGCAGTGCCGGTGCCCCGGGACGGCGTCCGCGCCGCCTTGGAGTACCTGACCGCAACAGCATGATCCATAACGGGGCCCGCCAGCCCTGAGCCCGGAGTCGGCGGGACGGGCAGGCCTGGCCCCGGCTCCGCGATGCCGTCGGGGGCCACGAACTCGGCGCGGCGGCGGCCGGTGACCAGGTCGAGCGACACGATCCCGCATCGCTTGGCGCCGAACGTCGGTTGCGTCGCATCGAGAACGCCCACGTCGTGGGCGCCCACAGGTGATCGGCGCCGTCGATGTCGAGCCACCGCTGCCGCCGCCCGGCGGTCACCGCGGATCCGGGCGCGGGCGAGTCAGCTCCCGCCCGGCCCGCTACGGCCCGCGCGGCGCGGGCCGCCGCGAAGTCCCGGATGGCGCCGAGAAGCTGGGCCGGGGTCTCGATCTGGGGCACGTGGCCGGTGGCCGGAAGCAGGCGGAACTCGGCGCCGGGGATGGCCGCGGCGTAGGCACGCCCGTAGCCCGGGTCAACGATCCGGTCGCTGTCGCCCCAGAGCACGAGCGCGGGCACCGCGATCCGCCCGAGCCGGGCGCGGAGCCCGGGATCGGTCATCGTGGTTCCGCCGTAGACCGCCAGCGCCTCGCGGTTGCCGGCCATCACGGCCCGTTGCCCGGCGCTCATCGCGGCCGGATCGATCCGGAACGGCCCGGGATCGTGGTAGCTGAGCTCGGCCACCTGGTCCAGGGTCAGTGCGAAGAAGTCGGCGACGGGGTGGCCGGGGACCTCGATCCCGCAGGCGTCGACCAGGACGACGCCGGTGATCCGCGCGGATCCGGCCAGCGCCATCTCGGCGGCGATCCACCCGCCGATCGAGTTGCCCACCACGATGACGTCGTCGAGACCGAGCCCGTCGAGCAGGGACACGTAGAGCCGGGCCAGGCCGGCGATGGAGTTCAGCCCGCCGGGCCGCGGGGTGCCGTCGAAGCCCGGGTGGACGGGGTGATCACCCGCGCGGGCCCGTCCTCGGCGAGCCGGTCGGCGAAGCCGGTCACGGACTGCGGCCCGGCGCCTCCGTGCAGCAGCAGGAAGGGATGCCCGGTTCCGCGGTCGCCGTAGGTGACCGGCACGGCACCGATGCCGTCACCGGAGACGGTCAGGGTAGCGGTGGTAGCCATGATCATTCTCCTGCGGGCTGTGACGCGTACTCGGTGGCCGGGACGGTCGCGTAGCGGGCCATCACGCCCGTGACGGCCTCGCCGGTCATCGGCTGCCCCGACGCGATCATGTCGTGCAGGTCGCGGAAGTACTGGACGTACAGGTCCGGGGTGAACGTGTTGAGCAGGACGGCTGGCTCGTCGCCGGCGTTGGCGAACGTGTGCGGCGCACCGGGCGGGACCATCACCAGCGTCCCGGCCGGCGCGTCGTAGGACGTGTCCCCGACCGTGAAGCGCGCCGTGCCCGAGACGACGTAGAAGCCTTCGTCGTGCTGGGCGTGCCGGTGCTGCGGGGGCCCGTCGGTATGCGGCGCGATGGTGATCTCGCCCAGGCCCAGGCGGTGCGATGTCGTGCTGCCGTCCTCCAGGATGCGCATCCGCGTGGGCCCGGACAGGGCGATCTCGCCGCCGTCCGGGCCGACGATCGAAACTTCGGTCATGCCCGCCTCCTCGTTATGAAAGTTACTCTCATGAAGAGAGTAGCCTCTCATCAGTCTTTATGCAAGTATGCTCTCATGACGAGAATCGGCTCAGTCAGTCGCCGGGAGGAGCGGGCCCGATGACCATCCCCCTGCACACCGGACGGTCCAACCAGAAGGAGCGGACCCGCACGGCGATCGTGGCGGCGGCGCGCGAGGCCATCGCCTCAGGCGGCGAGGTCACGATGCCGGACGTCGCCCGGCGCGCCCTGGTCTCGGAGGCGACGGCCTACCGGTACTTCCCGGACCTGGCCTCGCTGCTGCGCGAGGCCCTGGCCGGCGTCTGGGAAAGCCCGGAGGAGGCCATGGAACCGGTGGCCGGCTCCGACGACCCGGTCGAGCGCATCGGCTTCGCCACCGAGGTCCTGCTCCGGGAGGTGCTGGCCTACCAGGGCGCCGTGCGGGCGATGATCTCGGCGTCCATCACCAAGCCGTCGGCCGCGCCCGGGCGGCCGGGCCGCCGTTTCGGCTTGATCGACGAGGCGCTCCGCCCGCTGAACGCGACGATGGCGGTACGGCAGCCACGGCAGTTCGAGCAGCTCAAGCGCGGCCTCGCCGTCGTGGTCAGCGCCGAGGCGCTGTTCACCCTCACCGACCTGTGCGGGCTGACGCCCGAGACGGCCATCGCCAGCGCGGCGCAGACCGCGCGCTCGCTCACGGCCGCCGCTGTCGGCGCTGCTTCCCGGTGAGCCCTTGTCGCGGGCGGACGAAGGGCTCAGTAACGTGGCCGCGATGTTGCCGAGTGCCGGCTAAGGAGCAAGGACATGGGCGTGATGTTCGAGCACCCGGTCGATGTCCGGTGGCGTGACGTAGACGCCCTCGGTCACGTCAACCACGCGGTGTTCCTGACCTACCTGGAGGAAGGCCGGGATGCCTTCTACTCGCAGTTCCTCGGCGACCCCACCTACGTGGTGGTCCGGATCGAGATTGACCTGCGCGCGGAGGTTCGCTACCCGGACCGGAAGGTGACGGCACGCATCGAGGTAGAACGCGTGGGCACGACCAGCCTCACCACCCGCGAAACGATCCTGACCCCCGCCGGGGACGTGGCGGCGCAGGCGCGTGTCGTCTCGGTTCGCTGGGATGCCGGCCGCGGGAAGCCGGCCGCGTTCACCGAGGCCGAGCGCGCGCAACTGGCGGCCGCCATGACCGCGTGACCCACCCTGCCAGCCCGCGGCCCGCGCCGCCCGCGTCAGCCGGCGCGCCCGGCCCGGCCGGCGGCGGCACCGGACAGAGCCGGAAGCGGCAGCGTGGAAGCGGGACCCTGCTCCGGCGGCGCGGTCACGAGGTCCGGAAGCGGCAGCGTAGCCGCGAGGTCCGGCTGCGGCCGAGCGGGCGCCAGGTCCGGCGGCGGCGGCGCGGGCGCGAGGGCCGGCTGCGGCGCGAGGCCGCGGCCCCGGCGCAGCCACGCCCAGGCCGAACGCCGGCGGCGGACCGAACGGGCGATCCGGGAGACCTCGGCCCGCTCGACCAGTTCACGGTGCCGATCCGCGGCAAACATCGCGGTGATACTTGAAGGGCTGCTCATCGTATTCCCCCGTCACATGAAACTCCGATGACTGAGCCCTTTTCATCCTCCTCATGCCTGCCCACATGATCTGAGCGGAGGTCGGCGGATGAAAAAGGGTTCACTGGTAAGAGCGCTCCGCGGACGTCGCTGATACAAGTGATCTTGCGCAGGCCACGGCCGGCGCGGCTGGACGCGCCGGGCGTTCCCTGAGCCGCCCGAGCGCGGCGCGGCGGGCCGCGTCATGATAGCCAGATGATCGATCTGATCCTTCGCGGCGCCCGCGTGGCAGGCCAGGATGAGCTCACCGACCTCGGCATCGCCGGCGGCGAGATCGTCACCGTCGACGCGGGCGCGACCGCGACCGAGACCATCGACCTGGCCGGGCGCCTGGTCACGCCGCCGCTGGTCGAACCGCACATCCACCTCGATGCGGTGCTCACCGCCGGGCAGCCGCGGCCGAACGTCTCCGGCTCGCTGTTCGAGGGCATCGCGGTCTGGGCCGAGCGGGTGGCCGACCTGACCTACGAGGACGTGCAGGCGCGGGTCCGCCAGGTCCTGCGCTGGCAGCTGGCCAGCGGCGTCCAGCATGTCCGCAGCCACGTCGACGTGTGCGACCCGCAGCTGCGCGCCCTGCGCGCGCTCGTCGACCTGCGCGAGGAGGTGAGCGGCCTGATCGAGCTGCAGCTCGTCGCGTTCCCGCAGCAGGGCATCCTCGGCTTCGACGGCGGCCGGGAGCTGATGCGCAAGGCCGTTGAGCTGGGCGCGGACGTCGTCGGCGGGATCCCGCACTACGAGCTGACCCGCGAGGACGGCGTGGAGTCGGTCAAGTTCGCGATGGCGCTCGCCGACGAGCATGGCCTGCGCGTGGACATCCACTGCGACGAGACCGACGACGATCACTCGCGCTTCGTCGAGGTGATGGCGGCCGAGACGATCCGGCGGGGCATGTCCGGCCGGGTCACGGCCAGCCACACGACGGCCATGCATTCCTACAACAACGCGTACGCCTACCGGCTGATCAGCAACATCGCCCGGGCTGGCCTGCACATGGTGACCAACCCGCTGGACAACGCGGTGCTGCAGGGACGCTTCGACACCGGGCCGATCCGGCGCGGCCACACCCGCGTGAAGCAGCTCCTGGAGGCCGGCGTCAACGTCTGCATCGGGCACGACTCGGTGATGGACCCGTGGTACCCGCTCGGCTACGGCGACCCGCTGCAGGCCGCGTTCGTCCTGGTGCACCTCGGGCAGATGTCCGGCGACCACGAACTGCGGCAGCTCATCCAGATGATCACGACGAACCCGGCCGAAGCCCTGGGCGTGCCCGGCTACGGGCTGCGCCCCGGCGGGCCCGCGGACCTCGTGGTCTTCGACGCGCCGTCGGAGGCGGACGCGCTGCGGCTGGTCGCGCCGCGCACGCTGGTGCTGCGCGGCGGGAAGGTCGTGGCCCGGTCCACGCCCGCGCAGCACACGGTGGTCTGGGACGGCGTCGAGGAGCAGGTCAGCTTCCTGCGAAGCTGACGACCGCAGCCGGTCAGGACGCCGGCTCGGCCACCGGCTCGTCCGGGATATCGAGGACCTCGTCGCGGTTCTCCCGCGCGCCCTGCAGCCGGAAGAACACCGTGTAGAGCACCGCGGCCAGCACGAAGCCGACCTCGAACGTCAGGTCACCGAAGCCTGGGGCGTGCTTGGGCACGACGCCGACGTAGTCGGTCTGGTTGGCGAAGAAGATGATCGACACCGCGATCGCGATGGCCATGGCGGCAAAGCCGGCCCACGGGTTGTGCTTGCGGTCGAACAGGAACCCGTCGACCCGCCGGCCCCGGCGCAGGAACTGGTCGGCGAAGAACACGCCGAGCCAGGGCCCGATCCAGTACGAGATGATCAGCAGGAAGTTGTTGTACTTCTCGCCCGCGTCGTGCAGCCCGGACAGCGCGAGGAAGAAGCCCACGACCCCGAACACGAGCGCCACGATCGCCCGCCGCAGCGCCAGCGGCAGCCTGACCCCGAGCGCCAGGAACGACATCGAGCCGGAGTACACGTTCAGCGCGTTGGCGCAGACCGCGCCGAGCGCGATGGCCAGCAGCGTGACGTCGGCCAGCGCCGTGGGCAGGTGGCTGGTGAACCCGGCCGTGGGGTTGTCGGCGAACTTGCCCACGTTGGTGATCGTGGCCGCCGCCGCGCCGATGATCTCGAGCCAGACGCAGGAGATGAACACGCCAAAGCCGGCCCAGAGGCCCGTGGCCCGGCGGTTGGTGTCCGGCGGCAGGTAGCGCGTGTAGTCGCTGGCGTAGGGGTTCCAGCCCGCCGCGTAGCCGAACGCCGCGCCCAGCGTGATCAGGAACCCGCCGGAAACGCCGGCCACGTGCACGCCCGGGTGCGCCTTGGACACGATCACGACCGAGGCGATGAGGAACACCACGACCAGGAACGGGAACGCCCAGCGCTCGAACATGTGCACCAGGTTGTGGCCGAAGAACGCGACCGCGACCTGCACCACCACGATGATCAGCAGGCAGATCTTCGTGTTCCAGCCGAGCAGCGCGTTCAGCGCGAACGCGCCGCTCACGCTGTTGACCGCGAACCAGCCGATGCCCGCGACGACCGCGTTGATGCCGGCGGGCAGGATGTTGCCGAGGAAGCCGAAGCCGATCCGGGACAGCACCATCTGGGGTACGCCGAACAACGGCCCCCGGGCGGCCAGCGCGCCCATCGACAGCGAGCCGAGCGCGGTGCCGATCACGATCGCGAGCGTGGCCATCCAGAACGACTGGCCGAAGAACCAGACGCCGATGATGCCGACGAAGATGGTCGCGAACTCCATGTTCGGCGACACCCAGGTCCAGAACTGCTGATACGGCTTGCCGTGCCGGTCGTCGAGCGGGATGAACTCCGCCCCGCCGGGCTCCACCGCGGCGACCTTGTCGCCGTAGGTGCCCTCGCGTACCTCGGCTTCGATGACTGCGGTCGTCTCACGACTGGTTTCGGTCACCTGCGGCCCGCCCCTCTGGTTAGGCGTGAATGCCCGCATGGTAACGGCATTGGGCCGGGCTGAACATACGTCGACGGCGCTAGGCCGCCCGCGAGACAGGCCGGGACCGTCGGGGAGGATGGTCTCGACCAGACCGCGTGCAGGCCGGGAGTAGGGATGCTGGACGACCTTGACTACGACGACAGCGAGCCGCCGACGATCGGCCTGGTGCCGCCCGGCGTCGGCATGCAGGAGGTGGAAGACCACATCAAGATCGCCCACAGTCCGCTGCTGGCCGGCCCGGACGCCGGCGGCCAGTACACCGGGGCCTACTGGGCCGGCACCGAGCTGGTGCTGGTCGGCGATCTCGGGTCAGACCAGGAGCAGGCCCTCAGCGATTTCCGGGACTACCTGCGCGAGCGAGGCGAGGTCTAGGCGCAGCCGCGGGTCCAGGCGCGGCGGCCAGGGCGGCTGACCAGGCGCTGTTAGATTGGAGGTTGCTCTGACCGGCTGACGGCCTGGTGGGCGCGGCGGCCCGCCACGCTGGCCCACCGCAGCCGCGGCCGCGAAGGCACCGGATCTTCTCCGGATGCGCGGTGACATGGCAACGGCGGAGGTGGCTGCTCGTGGAATTCGGTCTGCTCGGCCCGCTGCTGGCCCGTGATGGTGGGTCCGACCTGATCGTGTCGGCGCCGCGTCAGCGGGTGCTGCTCGCGGCGCTGCTGCTGAAGGCCGGGCGCGTGGTCGGCGTGGATGAGCTGGCCGAGGCGCTGTGGGCCGACCAGCCGCCGCGCAACGCCCACGGCGCGATCCACACCGCGGTACAGCGGTTACGCTCCACCCTCGGCCCGGCCGGCGCCAGGCTCGTGCTGACGCGCCCGCCCGGCTACCTGATCGACGTCGGTGACGGGGAGCTTGACCTGCTCCGGTTCGAGGTGCTGGTCGGCTCGGGCCAGGCGGCGGCTGCGGCCGGGCGCTGGGAGCTGGCGGCCGGAGCGCTGCGGGAGGCGCTGGAGCTGTGGCGGGGCGAGCCGCTGGCCGACGTGTCCTCGCCGCTGCTGCGGGCCCGGGAGGTCCCGCCGCTGACCGAGCGGCACCTGAGCGTCCTGGCCTTGCGGATCGACGCCGACCTGAACCTGGGTCGTCACGATGAGGTGGCGGGCGAGCTGCGGCAGCTGATCGCGGCGCATCCGCTGCGGGAGCGGTTTCACGCGCAGCTGATGCTGGCGTTGTACCGGGCGGGCCGTCAGGCCGATGCCCTGGGCGCCTACCAGGAGGCGCGGCGGCTGCTCGCCGAGGAGCTGGGGGTGGATCCCGGGCCGGAGCTGCGGCGGCTGCACCAGCAGATCCTCGAGGCCGACCCGGGCCTGATGCCGGACCGGCCGGTGACGCCGGCGCAGCTGCCGGCGGCCGTGCGGCACTTCGTGGGCCGGGCGCCGGAGCTGCGGGCGCTGGAGCAGCTGCTGGAGGCGCCGGGCGCGGCGGGAACGGTGGTGATCTCGGCGATCGACGGCTCGGCCGGAGTGGGCAAGACCGCCCTGGCGGTCCGGTTCGCCCACCAGGCGGCCGGGCAGTTCCCCGACGGGCAGCTGTACGTGAACCTGCGCGGGTTCGGTCCGTCCGGCCCGCCGGTCACCGCGCAGGAGGCGGTCCGCGGGTTCCTCGACGCGCTGGGCGTGCCGACGGTCAGCATCCCGGCGGGCCTGGAGGCGCAGGCCGGGCTGTACCGCAGCCTGCTGGCCGGCCAGCGGATGCTCATCGTCCTCGACAACGCGCGTGACGCCGCGCACGTGCGGCCGCTGCTGCCCGGTGCCGGCGGCTGCCTGGTGGTGGTGACCAGTCGCAGGCAGCTCACCAGCCTGGTCGCGGCCGAGGGGGCCAGCCTGCTCACCCTGGGCCTGCTCACCGTGGGGGAGGCCCGCGAGCTGCTGATCCGGTTGCTGGGCGCCGCGCGGTTCGCGGCCGAGCCCGCGGCGGCCGATGAGCTGATCCGGCTGTGCGCCCGGCTGCCGCTGGCCCTGAGCGTGGTCGCCGCGCGCGCCGCCGCCCGCCCCGGCTTCCCGCTGGCCGCGCTCGCGGGCGAGCTGCGCGGCGCCCAGAGCCGGCTCGACGCGCTGGCCGCCGGGGACGCGGCCAGCGACGTGCGGGCCGCGTTCTCCTGGTCCTACCAGCAGCTGGCCGCCCCCGCGGCGCGGATGTTCCGGCTGCTGGGCTTGCATCCCGGGCCGGACATCTCGGTCCCGGCGGCCGCCAGCCTGGCGGGCGTGCCGCCCGTGCAGGCCCGGCGGGCCCTGGGCGAGCTGGCCCGCGTGCACCTGCTGACCGAGCCCGCGCCGGGCCGGTTTGCCCTGCACGACCTGCTGCGGGATTACGCCGCCGAGCAGGCCGCGGCCCGCGACAGCCCGGCCGCGCGGCACCGGGCCGCCCGGCGGGCGCTCGACCATTACGTGCACACCGCGCACGCCGCCGCGGTGCTGCTCAACCCGGCCCGGGGGTCGCTCGACCTGGCCCCGCCCCGGCCGGGGGCGCGGCCCGAGGACATCACCGACCACGGGCAGGCGCTGGCCTGGTTCCGGGCCGAGCACCGGGTGCTGCTGGCCGCCATCGCCTGGGCGGCCGAGGCCGGGTTCGACGACCTGGCCTGGCAGCTCCCGTGGACGACGGTGCCGTTCTTTGACTCTCAGGTGTTCTGGGGCGACTGGGCGACCAGCCAGCAGCGTCGCGCTGGCCGCGGCGCAGCGCCTCGGGGACCGGCGGGGGCAGGCGCGCGTCCACCGTGATCTCGGCGCCGCGTGCACCCAGCAAGGCGACTACGCCGCCGCCCACGCCCATCTGCGCAGCGCGCTGGAGCTGTTCACCGAGCTCGGCGACCAGGCCGATCAGGCCCGGGTGCACTACGGGCTGGCGTGGGTCCTGGAGTGCCAGGGCGAGTACCGCGCCGCGCTCGGTCACGCCTTCCGGTCGCTGCACACCTTCCGCGCCGCCGGGCACCGGGTCGGGGAGGCCAGGGCGCTGAACGCGGTGGGCTGGTGCGAAGCCCTCCTCGGTGACTACCAGCAGGCCCTCGACCACCTCGGCCAGGCTCTCCAGCTCTACCGTGAGCTTGGCGAGCAGCTGGGCGAATCCACCGCGCTGGACAGCCTGGGCCTGACCCACCATCGTCTCGGCGACTACGCCGAGGCGGTGCGCTGCTACTCCCGCGCCGCGGACCTGCGGGCCGAGGTCGGCAACCGCTACCGCCAGGCCGAGACCCTGTCCTGCCTGGGCGACACCCACGAGAGCGCAGGCCACCGGGAGGCCGCCCGTGACGCCTGGCTCCGGGCGCTGGCCATCCTCGACGACCTGCACCACCCGGACGCGGCCCGGGTCCGGGCCAAGCTGGCCGACGTGGACGACAGCCCGCTGGCGGCACCCACCGAGCAGGCGAGGACCTGAGGAAAGCTGGGCCCGCACAGCGGCCGCACCTCCCGAATGCGGCCACTGCGCGGGAGTCGCGGGTTAGCGGCGGACGGTGATGCTGTAGGTCCCGTTCGCGCCCGGCGCGCTCTGGTTAGCGAAGGGCACGACGTGGACGCTCCAGGTGAACGTGCCCGCCGTGGTCGGCGTACCGCCGACGATCGTGCCGGCCGCGCCGTAGGTCGCGGGCATGAACAGGCCCGGCGGCACGCTGCCGCCGGTGATGGTAAACGTCAGCGGACCGCGAGGCAGCGCGTCGGTCCGGTGAGCTCGGAGCCGAAGGCTACGCCGTCGTTGCGGGACGGCCCGACGGTGCGTTACCGCGGGCAGTACGCAGTGACTCGCGGGGCGGGCTCGGGTGGCGGCGGCTGCGGACGTGGCTGCTCAGGCGCGCAGGAGCAGCGGGGTGAGGCCGGCCGCGGCCCTAGAACTGGGCATGGTGCGTCGCTCGCGGTGCCGGTTGTTTCGGTCCAGCAAGCAGGGACCCGGTTACTGCGAGAGCGGCCATCAGCTTCTTCATCGTGCCTCCTAGGGCCGTCCGCCGCCGGGACGTTCTGGGCCTGAACGTGACGAACTATGCGCTCATGGTCCCAGGCCACGCTCACGATCGGCTGTCGGCGCGCTAACGGCCCCGCCGGGGGAAACGGGCCAGCGGCCCAGGTGGGCGGCGTCCATTGTCATCGCCGCGCGAAGTGGGCACCATGGGCACGTGATCGGCATACCGGGAGTGGCGCGCGGGGCGCTCGGGCAGACGCCCGCATGAGCCGCGAGGTCGCCGAGCTGTGGTCGGACGCCATCGGCGCTGCGGGCACCGTCATCCGCTACGGCCACTGGGGGCGCGCGGTCCTCGTGTTCCCGACCGAGCGGGGCCGGGCCTGCGACTTCGAGAACAACGGGATGCTCGGGGCCGTGGGCGGCCTGGTCGAAGCGGGACGGCTGAAGGTCTACTGCGTCGACAGCTACGACGCGGGTTCCTGGTCCAACCGGGACGCCCCGCTCGAAGAGCGGGCGCGCGGGCACGGCCACTACGATCCCGCGTCCTGGCGCGGCGGGGCGAGCGGGGCATGGCCGCGTACTTCAACAACCCCATGGACTACGTCGGGCACCTGGAGGGCGACCACCTCGACTGGCTGCGTAGCCGGGTCAACCTGCTGCTGGCGTGCGGCCAGGGCCAGTGGGAGGACACGACGGGATCGCTGCTGAGCACCAGGCAGTTTGCCGGGCTGCTCGCCGGTAAAGGCATCCGGCATGAACTTGACGTGTGGGGCCACGACGTGCCCCACGACTGGCCCTCCTGGCGCGCCCAGGTGGCGCACCACATGCCGCGGTTCTGCTGACGACGGGAGCGTGCGTTGACGCCCAATCCGCACCTGATCGGGTTGCTGCTCGGTACCGAGGAGGACTGGCCCCGGGCGTTCGAGGAGATCCTGCGCCGGCTGGGCCCGGTGCCGGGCCCCGGCGGCACCCGGCACGCCTTCGACTGCGAGCGGATCACCATCGAGCCGTTCGACCTGCGGGACCGGCCCCGCTACCGCCTGGTCATCGACCGGCTCGCGTACTGGTACTACCACCCGCGGGAATGGCTGAAGAAGATCGCGCTGATGGACGGCGTGTACCTGCTGAACAGCCCGTTCACGTTCCAGTCCATGGAGAAGCACGCGGCCTACTGCGCGATGATGCGGCTGGGCCTCAACGTCCCGGACACGGTGCTCGTGCCGTACAAGAACCCGGTGGACAACGCCCGGTACGCGTACACCGCGACCCGGTACAACCAGCCGTTCGACCTTGATGCCATCGCCCAGCGGATCGGCTACCCGCTCTACATGAAGCCCTACGACGGCGGCGCGTGGCGGGGCGTCTCGCGCATCAACAACCCGGCCGAGCTGCACCGCGCCTACGACCAGAGCGGCGAGATGCTCATGCACCTGCAGAAGGCCATCGACGACTACGACGCCTTCGCCCGGTCGCTGTCGATAGGCGCCGAGACGATGGTCGTGCGCTTCCAGCCGGACCAGCCCATGCACCTGCGCTACGCGGTCGATCATGACTTCCTGTCGCCGCAGGCCGGCGATCAGGTGGTGACGATCGGGCGGCTGGTCAACGCGTTCTTCCGGTGGGAGCTCAACTCCTGCGAGACCCTGGTGAAGGGCGGCGACGTCTACCCGATCGACTACGCCAACGCCTGCCCGGACCTGTCGCTGACCAGCCTGCACTACTACTTCCCCTGGGCGATCAGGGCCTTGGTCAAGTGGTGCGTGTTCGCGCTCGCCGTCGGCCGGCAGCCCCCGCTCGACCTGGCGACGGACCGGTACTTCGAGGTCGCCGACGACCCCGGCGCGTCCTACGCCGAGAAGCTGGACGCCTACCGGGCCTTCGCCGACGCCTACTTCGAGTCGGAGCGTTACGGCGACTTCTGCGCGAGCAGCCTCCCGCATATCGACGAGATCGTGCTGGACTGGGTGGCCGGCCCGGACTTCGACCAGCTGCTGGTCGACACGGTGCGCTCGGTCTACCCGGCCCACGAGCACGACCAGTTCATCGCGCACCTGCGGGGCCTGCTCGGCCTGTGGGTCGGCGACGAGACCGCCCGCCTGCGGACCGCATGATGTCAGCCCGGCTCGGCGTCCGGCGGCCCGGCCGTGCTGGCGTCATCCCCCGGTGGCGTGCCAATGTATATATCCGGGTGCTGAGCCGGGTACCTGGTCTCTCTACCTCGTTGAGCGAGGCCTCATGGGTCGTGACATCCAGCCGATCAAGATCAGCGGTGAGGACCGGCGCATCTACCGCGACAGGGTGTGGCGCTCGCTCGAAGTGCTGGCCAAGATGCTGCAGGAGCACATGTTCGAGGCCAATCCGGCGCAGGTGGGCCTGGAGATCGAGCTGAACCTCGTCGACGACCGCGGGATGCCGTCCATGCGCAACGCCGACGTCCTCGACGCGATCGCGGATCCGGCCTGGGCAACCGAGCTCGGGCAGTTCAATCTCGAGATCAACGTGCCGCCGCGCCAGCTGGCCGGCGACGCCGTGGCGGACCTGGAGCGGGAGGTCCGGGCCAGCCTCAACGCCGCGGACGGCAACGCCCGCGGCATCGGCAGCCGGCTGGTCATGATCGGCATCCTGCCGACGCTGCAGAAACAGGACCTGAACGAGGAGACCCTGTCGGCCAACGCGCGGTACAAGGTGCTGAACGAGCAGATCTTCGCGGCGCGCGGGGAGGACATGCGCATCGCGATCGACGGCACCGAGCACCTCCTCACGTACGCGGACAGCATCACGCCCGAAGCGGCCTGCACCAGCGTGCAGCTTCATCTCCAGGTCAGCCCGGACGCGTTCGCGAGCTACTGGAACGCGGCCCAGGCGATCGCGGGCGTGCAGGTCGCGCTGGCCGCCAACTCCCCGTTCCTGTTCGGCAAGCAGCTGTGGCACGAGACCCGGATCACGCTGTTCGAGCAGGCCACCGATACCCGGCCGGCCGAGCTGAAGGAGCAGGGCGTGCGGCCGCGGGTGTGGTTCGGCGAGCGCTGGATCACCTCGGTGTTCGACCTGTACGAGGAGAACATCCGGTACTTCCCGGCGCTGCTGCCGATCTGCGAGGAGGAAGACCCGCTGGCGGTGCTGGAAGAGGGCGGGTCACCGCAGCTGGCCGAGATGAGCCTGCACAACGGGACGGTCTACCGCTGGAACCGCCCCGTCTACGCGGTCGTCGACGGCCAGCCGCACCTGCGGGTGGAGAACCGGGTCCTGCCCGCCGGCCCGTCGGTGGCGGACGTCATCGCGAACGCGGCGTTCTACTACGGGCTGGTGCGGGCCCTGGCCGAGGCGGAGCGCCCCATCTGGACGCAGATGTCCTTCGCGACCGCGACCGACAACCTCTACGAGGCCGCGCGCCACGGCCTGGGCGCGCATCTGTACTGGCCGGGGTTTGGCGAGGCGCCAGTGGCCGAGCTGGTGCTGCGCCGCCTGCTGCCGCTGGCCCACGAGGGCCTGAGCCGGTGGGGCGTGGACCCGGCGCAAGCCGGCCGCCTGCTGGGCATCATCGAGCAGCGCTGCCTGACCGGCCGGACCGGCGCCGCCTGGCAGATCGCCACGGTCGCGGCGCTCGAGCGCGGCGGAGCCGACCGCCCCGAGGCGCTGCGGCTGATGACCGAGCGCTACATCGAGCACATGCACACCAACCAGCCGGTCCACGCCTGGCCCGAGGCCCGCTGAACCGGACGGGGACCGAACCTTTTTCATCCGCCGGCCCAGGCTCAGAGTTGCGGGCAGCCATGAGGAGGATGAAAGGGCTCGCCCTCAGGCCGGGGTGCTGGGGCTGGCCATCCACGGTGATACCCAGGCCACGTCGAGCCGGTCCGGCTGCTCCAGGCTGTCGATCATGAGCTGAACCGACTCCCGGACATCCCGGGTCAGCCGGAAGCACTCCGCGGCCGACCCGCAGCGCTGCGGCGCGAACTGCCGGGCCAGGGTCACCACCTGATCCGCCAGGCCGGGCAGTTCCCTGGCATCCTCGGGGTCGAGCGGCCACGGGCCCTGGCCCGCCGCGGCGCCCAGGCTGGCGAACTGATCGCCCAGCCACCGCCAGGGGTCGGCGGTCAGGGCCGGATCCCAGGTCCGGTCGCAGGGCTCGTCGCCGTCGAACCACGGATGGTAGTGGGCCACGCCGAAGCTCCCGGCCTCGTCCCGCAGGCGGTCGAACAGGTCGGCCCGCCACAGCGGGCGGTCCAGCGTGATGACCTGCGCGGCCGACTCGCTGCCCCGATGGGCCTGGGCCGGCAGCTCCCGCAGTTCGACCCGGGCGCCGTGCTCCATGGAACTGTCGGTCAGGTCGATCTCGAACCAGTGCCGCACGATGACCGCAGAACGTGACAGGGTGAGAATATGCCTCACAACGCCTCGAAGGTGTCGTGTCCGGCGGTGGGCCGCGCAGCCTTACGGCCCTGCGGGACCCGCCGGCGAGCCGGTCGGGGATTACCTCTGGGTCAGCTTACGACCGCGGCGCGGCTAATCCGGACCGCCATACGTCCTGTCGGGATCCGATATATGACGCGGCGGCCGCGCGGTCTTGCCCGGAACGGATCCGCGGGGAGGGAGTCTTGGACACTGCGCGCTTAAGGGAGAATTTCGCGTACGTCGCCATGCACGGCGATGAGGTAGCGCTGTTCTTCTACTCGGATCTATTCCTCAGGCACCCGGAGCTCCGGGAGATGTTCCCGGTCTCGATGGCAGCGCAGCGTGATCGGCTGGTGCGGGCGATCGGCAAGATCGTCTCCGATGCCGGCCACCTGGACCAGCTCGCGCCCTATCTGCGGGAACTGGGCCGCGCCACGGTGGCGGTCACCGCTCGCGCACCGTGGCCCACCAGGGCGGTGGCGAAGCTTGCGAACTGGCGTACCTGCGCACGTTCAGCGACGTGTACCGGGCGCACCTGCACTCCTACTTGACAAGCTGCTCCGCAACGTCGAGGAGTGGGATCGCGCGGAGAAGGAAACCCTGGACGCCGTCCACGCCGACATGTCCGATCCCCCGGACGTGCCCGCCGTTCCGCCCTTGCCCCCGCTGCCGCGTGTCCCGCCGTCGGCCGCGGGCCGGCCCGCCGCCGTTAACGAGCCGGCCGATGACTGGCCGCTAGCGGACGGGCCGGTCCGGCCGGGACCCAGCGGCGGCTGATACGGCAGGGCCGGGGAGGGAGCGCGTGGCCGCCGGGGAGGAGTTCCCCGGTGTCGTCGAACAGGACGACACCGTTGCACAGCAGGCTCCAGCCCTGCTCGGGGTGAGCGGCCACGGTGCGGGCGGCGTCACGCCCGGGGGCGGTCGCCGCGGGGCACGGGGGGAAGTGATGGCATGCCCCGGGCAGGGCGCCAGCGGGACGGACGCCCGGCACCGGGTCGGCCAGCGCGATGGTGGTCATGGCGGCTCTCCTTAAACAGCGTGCACTGAATAGGACACGCGGGCGCCCCGGCTGATACACGCGCTGTACATCCGTTCGCCGCCCAGGCCGGCGGTGCGCCCCGGCCCGGGGCCGGCGAGGAGTTCCTCGCGCGTTTCCTCATCCCGCCCGGGAGGCCTGCTCGCGCGAGCACCACCAGGTCGACCGGCCGCCGACCGTCCCGTGCCGCATCTCGGCGCCGCAGCGCGGGCATATGCCGCCGGGACGCCGGGCCGCGATGACGTCACCGGTATGTACGCCGCCCCGGGCGGTGGCGGACTGCAGCGCCGACTGCAGGGCGCGGTAGAGCCGGTCGACGTCCTGGCGCCGCAGGCTGTCCACGCGGGCCGCGGGCGACACCTTCGCCTGCCAGAGGGCCTCGTCGGCCAGCAGGTTCCCGACGCCAGCGATCTTGGACTGGTCCAGCAGCCGGGCCTTGACGGCGACCGTCCCCTTCATGATCAGGTTCCGGAATTCCGCCAGGGTGACCTGCTGCGCGTCCGGTCCCAGCGCGTCGAGGTCAGGATCAAGCCGGACGCGCCCCAGCCGGCGTTTGTCGAACAGGGCGAGGCTCCCGCCGTCGGCGAACTCAAGCGCGAAGCGGGTCCATTCCGCCTTGCGCGGCTGGGCGTCGCGCCGGCGCGGCTCGCCGCCCTCGAACACCTGGCCGTCCGGGGACGTGACGACGATACGTCCCCCCATGCCCAGGTGGATGCCCAGGTCGGGGCCGGGCACGGCCGACGGGCCGACCCCCGAGGTCGGGCACCATATCGTCTTCCCACGCCGGCACGCCGCCGTGAGCGTGCGCCCGACCAGCGCGTCGCGCAACTGGCCGGGGAAATGCGGCCGGCAGACGAACGCGTCGGCGTCATCGACGCCCGCGATGCGCCGGTGCAGCGCATGATCGGCGATCAGGCGGCGGGCGGTCTCAACCTCGGGAAGCTCTGGCACGCACCCGTTCTACTCGCCAGCGGGCTTCCCGGGCGAGTTTCCGCCGGCATCCGGCCGCCCCGACCTGGAATACCTCCTGCCGTATCCCGCCGTGCCACCCTGGGATGCCTTCCGCCGCGTCCCGCCGTGCCACCCTGGGATGCCTTCCGCCGGCGTCCCGCCGTGCCGCCCTGGAATACTTAGCCAGACTAGTTAGTTCGCATTAAGCAACTAGCTTGCTCGCTGAGGGCTGGCCGGCCGCGGGAGGGCCGCGCCGGCCCGGGTCATGGAGGGATGCTCATGCCGCCCGCTCCCACCGGAGTCCACTACAAGTGGGTCGCGCTGTCCAACACCACGCTCGGGATGCTGATGGCCACCGTCAACGCTTCCATCATGCTGATCGCGCTGCCGGACATCTTCCGCGGCATCGGCGTCAACCCGCTGCAGCCGGGTAACACCAGCCTGCTGTTGTGGCTGATCATGGGATACCTGGTGGTCACCGCGGTGCTGGTGGTCAGCTTCGGGCGGCTCGGCGACATGCTCGGCCGGGTCCGGATGTTCAACCTCGGGTTCGCGCTGTTCGCCGCGTTCTCCGTCCTGCTGTCGCTGACCTGGATGCACGGCACCGCCGCGGCCTGGTGGCTGATCGGGATGCGGATCGGCCAGGGGGTCGGCGGGGCCATGCTCATGGCCAACTCCAGCGCGATCCTCACCGACGCCTTTCCGCCCAACGAGCGCGGTCTCGCGCTCGGGCTGAACCAGGTGGCCGGCATCGCCGGATCGTTCGTCGGCCTGGTGCTCGGCGGCGTGCTCGGCCCGCTCAACTGGCGCTACGTCTTCCTGGTCTCCGTTCCGTTCGGGATCCTGGGCACGATCTGGTCGTACCTGAAGCTCGAAGAACGGGGCATCCGCCGCGGCCCGACTGGACTGGGCGGGCAACCTGACCTTCGCGGCGGGCCTGATCGCCGTCCTGGTCGGCATCACCTACGGCATCCAGCCCTATGGCGGGCACACGATGGGCTGGACCAGCCCGCTGGTGCTCGGCCTGATCGGCGGCGGCCTGGCGGTGCTCGCCCTGTTCTGCGTGATCGAGGCCCGGGTCGCCGAGCCGATGTTCCGCCTCGCCCTGTTCCGGATCCGCCCGTTCAGCGCGGGCAACATGGCCAGCCTGCTGGCGGGCCTGGGCCGCGGCGGCCTGATGTTCACCCTGATCATCTGGCTGCAGGGCATCTACCTGCCCATCCACGGCTACGGCTTCAGCCAGACCCCGCTGTGGGCCGGCATCGCCATGCTGCCGCTGACCATCGGCTTCCTGATCGCCGGGCCGGTTTCCGGCTGGCTGTCCGACCGCTACGGCGCCCGGCCGTTCGCCACCGGCGGCATGCTGCTGGCCGCCGCCTCGTTCGGCCTGCTCGAACTGCTGCCGGTCGACTTCGCCTACTGGCAGTTCGCCGTCATCCTGCTGCTCAACGGCATCGGCATGGGCCTGTTCGCTTCGCCCAACCGCGCCGGGATCATGAACAGCCTGCCGCCCGAGCGCCGCGGCGTCGGCGCGGGCATGAGCGCGACGTTCCAGAACTCGGCCATGGTGCTCTCGATCGGCGTGTTCTTCACGCTGATCATCCTGGGCCTGGCCGCCTCGCTGCCGGCCGCGCTCAGCCACGGCCTGATCGCGCAGGGTGTGCCCGCCGCGGACGCGGCCCGGATCGCCGCGCTGCCGCCGGTCTCGATCATGTTCGCCGCGCTGCTCGGCTACAACCCGATCCAGACCCTGCTGGGGCCCGCCCTCAGGAAGCTGCCCGCGAGCCACGCCGCCTACCTCACCGGCCACACCTTCTTCCCGTCGCTGATCTCCGCGCCGTTCCAGCACGGCCTGGCCATCGCGTTCGACTTCGCCATCGCGTCCTGCCTGATCGCGGCCGTGGCGTCCCTGCTGCGCGGCAGCCGGTACGTCCACGAACTGCACGGCGCATCCCCGGCGCCCGCCGCTTCGTCCCGTGACGTCCGGCCGCAACCGGTCACCGTCGTCGTCCCGGCGCCTGCCGCCAGCACGGCGACCGCCGTCAGCACGCGGCCGGCCGTCGGCCCGGCGCAGCGGGCGGTCAGCAGCCCAGTTGCCCGGCGAGATGGGTGAGGTCTTCGGCGTCGATCAGGCCGGCCAGGGCGGGCGGGTCTTCCGAGACCACGCCGGGTCCCCACTCCAGGGGCCGGCGGACGAAGACCGGTCGGAGGCCCAGCCCGGCGGCGGCCCGCAGGTCCGACGGGTGCGCGGCGACCATCCCCGCGTCCTGGGGCGGGCAGTCGAGCAACGTGAGCGCGGCCAGGTACACCGCGGGATCGGGCTTGTAGCTGGCCGCCAGTTGCGCGGACAGCAGGGCATCCACGCGAAGGTCACCGAACTTAAGCAGGTCGGCCAGCAGCGCGAGATGGCCGTTCGACAACGTGGCGGTGACGTACTTGCGGCGCAGCCGGTCGAGCCCTTCCCGGCTGTCGGGCCAGGGCCGCAGCTGCCGCCAGCCCCCGACCAGCGTTTCGGCGTCGGCGTCGGGCAGCGCGACGCCGTGGCGGGCGAGGACGTCGCTCAATGTCTCGCGCTGCAGGGAATCCAGGTCGCGCCAGGCGGCGTCCTGCCGGGCCCGGTCCAGGGCGGGCTGATAGGCGCGGCGCCAGTCGTCCACCACCCCCGCCCAGTCGGCCCGCAGGCCGTTGCGGGCCGCGGCCGACTCGGCGATGCCGATCAGGCTGGATCGCCAGTCCACCACCGTTCCGAAGACGTCAAACAGCAACACGCGCAAGGGCCTCACCCGCCGTCAGTATGACAAGTCAGCCCGCCCCCCGCCTGGCCCGCCTCGACCAGGTGCTAGGCCAGCGCGGTCAGCCCGGCCGCGCGGCCCGGCCGTACGCCTCGGCCACGGCCCGCCGCAGCAGGACGCCCGCGACGTGCTTGCGGTAGCCCGCGGTCGCGTGCAGGTCGCTGACCGGGTCCAGGATGTCGAGTGCGGCGTCCGCGGCCCGGCGCAGATCACCAGGGTCCGCGGCCGAACCCAGCAGGACCTGCTCGGAGCCGGTACACCGCAGCGGGACGCCAGCCACTCCGCTGACGCAGATCCGGGCGTCGGCGATCGCGCCGTCCTCCAGCGTCACCTGGGCGGCCACCCCGGCCATGGCGAAGTCGCCGCGGCGGCGGCTCACTTCCTCAAAGGCGGCACCCGTACCGGGCGGGGCGGCCGGGAAGCGGACCGCGGCCAGGAGCTCGTCGGGCCGCAGCGCGGTGGTCAGGTACGCCTGGTAGAAGCCGGCCGCCGGGATCTCCCGGCGGCCGCTGGCGCTCACGGCCACGAAGGTGGCGTCCAGCGCGACCGCCACCGACGGCAGCTCGGCCGCGGGATCCGCGTGCGCCAGGCTGCCGCCGATCGTGCCCCGGGCCCGGATGGGCGGGTGGGCGATCCACGGCAGGGCCGTGGCCAGCAGCGGGCAGCGCGCGGCGACCTCCGGGGCCCGTTCCGCGTGGGACTGGCGGACCATGGCGCCGATCACGAGCGCGTCCCGCGTGCCGCGCAGTTCGCCGAGCCCGGCCACGCGCCCGATGTCCACGACGTGACCCGGGCGGGCGAGCCGGAAGTTCAGCAGCGGCACCAGGCTCTGCCCCCCGGCCAGCACCCTGGCCTCGTCGCCGTGACCGGCCAGCAACGCCAGCGCCGCGTCCAGGGTGGCCGGCTGGTGCAGGTCGAAGTCGACCGGCTTCACCGTGCCGCCTCTCCGAACAGGCGCGCCGCGTTGCCGCCGAGGATCTGGCCGCGCTGCCCTTCCCGCAGCGCGGCCCGCTCGACCACCGCCCGGGGAGTGAGATCCCCGATCGGGAACGGGTAGTCGGAGCCGAGCATGACCCGGTCCGGGCCGGCCTTGGCGACCAGGAACTCCAGCGCGCCGGGATCGAACACGACGCTGTCGAAATACAGGCGAGCAAAGGACTCGGCCGGGTCCGCCGTGCCGCCGGGATCGATCAGGTGGTTGCGGATCAGCCGCCCCAGGACGTACGGCAGCGCGCCGCCGCCGTGCGCGACCACCAGCTTGGCGCCCGGATAGCGCGCGGGCACGCCGGCGTACAGCAGCCGGGCCAGGGTCACCGTGCTGTCCTCAACCCGGGCCAGCCCGTTGACCAGGCCGAAGTCCGCGTAGCGCGGCGAGGCCCCGGCCGACCCCGGATGCAGGTAGACGACGGCGCCGGCCGCGTCGGCCGCCTCCCAGAACGGGGTGAAGGCCGGGTCGTCCAGCTCGCGGCCGCCCGCGCGCGTGCCGATCATCACCCCCGGGAGCCGTGCCGTCGGCCGTTCGTGCAGGGCGGCCGCCGCGCGCACCGGGTCCTGGAGCGGCACGGTGCCGAGCGGGATCAGCCGGCCGTCGGCCGCGGCGAGCTCCGCGATGGCCTCGGTGAGCGCGACCGCCCAGTCCGCGCCCTCTCCGGCGGGCAGCTCGTACCCGAAGATATCCAGCCAGCCGCTGACCACCTGGCGGGCGATGCCCTGCTCGGTGAGCCAGGCCGCCCGCAGGCCGGGATCGGTCAGCCCGGCCGCCAGTGGCCGGGTCGGCGGGCCGCCCCGGAACGCCACCGTGTGGCGGCCGTCCTGCCGCCGGACCTCGACGTGCAGGAACCGGACCCGGCCCGCGGCCAGGTCGGTGATCAGGCCGGCCGGGGCGACATGAGCATGAATGTCTACTGTGCTCACGGCTCGCCTCCGGGGCGCCTGGAGGCGCCGCCTTCCCTCGTCGCTCGGTCGCAAGCTCCCTCGCTCCTCAGTCCAGGCGGCACCGCGCCCCTTTGGCTCGCCGCTCGGTGGAGGGCCAGCCACACGTCGGCGGGCTTGATGGGCAGCGAGAGGACGGGCCGGCCCCGCACCCGGCCAGGGCGTCGTTGACCGCGCTGGCTACCGCGGCCGGCGCGCCCATGTACCCGGCCTCGCCGGCCCCCTTCTGGCCCAGCGTGGTGAACGGCGAGGCAGTGCATACCTCGCCCTCGACGATCTCCGGTACCTCGTGCACGCTGGGCAGCAGGTAGTCCAGGAAGGACGGGGTCAGCGGCTGGCCGTCGTCGGAGTAGGCGAACTGCTCGTACAGGGCGACGCCGATGCCGTGCGCCGTGCCGCCGAACACCATCCCCCGGACGATGTCCCGGTTGATCACCGTGCCGCAGTCATGGGCCAGGTAGTAGCGGTCGAGATCCACCACGCCGGTCTCCGGGTCGACCCCGGCCAGCACCAGGTGCGCCTCGAAGGAGTAGCACGGGTAGATCTGCACGGTGCCGTCGGGGCCGGCCAGCGCCCCCGAGCGCGGCGTGTGCGCGACGTGCACGACCTCGAGCCCGGGCTGCTCGCCCGGGGGCATCAGGTGCTGCTGGCGCAGCGCGATCGCGGCCAGTTCCGCCCAGCCCACGCTGCGGCCCGCGCGGTCCCGCACGGCGCCGCCGGCGAACTCCACCTCGCCGGCGGCCACGCCGAGGCGGTGCGCGCCGATCCGGCACAGCTTGCGCTTCAGCTCGGCGGCCGCGCCGTGCACCGCCTCGCCGAGCACGATCGCCATCCGGCTGCCTACCGGGCTCTGCGAGGGCATCCCGGTCAGCGAGTCGGCCCGGATCACCGTGATCGAGCCCGGATCGCGCCCCAATTCCCGGGCGGCCAGGCCGGCGACCATGGTCTCGTGGCCCTGCCCGGCCGAGGAGATCGAGATGATCACGGTGACCTCGCCGTCGGCGTCCACCCGCAGGCGGCAGCCCTCGGGGAAGGTGGTCTTGTCGTTGGCCGGGTTCATGATGTTCTCGAAGATCGCGTTCCCGCCGCTGGGCTCCAGGCAGGCGGCCACGCCGATCCCGGCCAGCTTCCCGGCCGCGCGCAGCTCGTCGCGCCGGCGTTCCAGCCCGGCCAGCCCGGGCCGGCCGGGCGCGGAGGCCAGGGCGACGGCCTGGTCCAGCACCGCCGGGTAGTCACCGGAGTCGTACTCGGTGCCGCTGGGGATGCGGTAGGGGAACTCCTGCGGCCGGATGAAGTTGCGCCGGCGTATGGCCAGCCGGTCCAGGCCGAGGCGTCGCGCGGCCGCGTCCACGGCGGACTCGATCGCGTAGTTGGTCGGCGCCTGGCCGAAGCCGCGCACCGCGACCTGGCCGGTCTTGTTGGTGGCGACCGCGGTGGCGGTGTACGCGGCCGAGCCGATGCGGTACGGCCCCACGATGGCCCCGATGGGCTTGGCCAGCTGGAGCGGCGAGCGCCCGGGGAACGCCCCCTCGTCGTCGATGACCGCGATCCGGATGCTGGTGAAGTCCCCCTCGCGGGTGCAGGCCAGCTCGACATCGAAGATCCGGTCCGGGCCGTGGAAGTCCCCGCCGTGCATGTTCTCCGCCCGGTCCTCGATGAGCTTCACCGGCGCGCGCAGCAGCCTGGACAGGTGCCCGGCGAGCACGGCGTGCTTGATGCCGCGCTTGACGCCGTAGCTCCCGCCCACGTCGACGTCGAAGTGCACCCGCACCCGGTTGGTGGCCAGGCGCAGGGCGTGCGCGACCTGGTCGGGAAACTGCGGCATCTGCACCGAGGCCCACACGTCGAGCAGCCCGCGGTCGGCGTCCCAGCTGGCGACCACGCCGAACGTCTCCAGCGGGACCGTGGAGCTGCGGTTCCAGCGCACCCGCACCCGGCTGACCTCATCGGCCCGGGCGAAGTCCCCGGCCACGTCGCCCCAGGCGAACTCGCGGCGGGCCAGCACGTTGCTGCCCAGGGCAGCGTGCACCAGCGGGGCGTCGTCACCGATCGCGGCCTCGGGGTCCAGCACGGCCGGGAGCGGGTCGTAGTCCACCCGGACCAGCTCCGCCGCGTCCTCGGCCAGCGCGCGCGAGGCGGCCACGACCACCGCCACCCACTCGCCGGCGTAGCGGGCCTCGCCGGTCGCCAGCGGCCGCCACTGCACCGCGGGCAGCCTGAGGTACTGGCGCAGCGGTTCGGTGGACTCCGCGAGGGCCGCGCCGGTGACCACGGCGGCCACGCCGTCGAGCTTGAGGGCGTCCGCCACGTCGACCGAGACGATCCTGGCGTGCGCGTGCGGGCTGGTGACCAGCCCGGCGTGCAGCGTTCCCGGCGGGGTGATGTCCGCGACGTACCGGCCGTGCCCGGTGACGAAGCGCCGGTCCTCGCGGACCGGGTGCGGCCGGGGCGCCCGGTCCGGAGGGCCGCACCCCCGCCGGGCGGCCAGCTCGACCGCCTCGCGGACCTGCACGTACCCGGTGCAGCGGCAGATGTTCCCGCCCAGGGCCTCGTCGATGTCCGCGCGGTCCGGCGCGGGGTTCTCGTCGAGCAGGGCCTGGGCGGCCAGCACCATGCCCGGCGTGCAGTACCCGCACTGCAGCGCGTGAGCCTGGCAGAACGCCTCCTGGACACCGCTGAGCCCGCCGCCCGGCCGCCCGGCCCCCTCGATCGTGATGACGCTATGGCCGTCGGCCTGCGCGGCCAGGACGAGGCAGGACCGGACCGGCTCGCCGTCCAGCAGGACCGTGCAGCACCCGCAGACCCCGTGCTCGCAGCCGAGATGCGTGCCGGTCAGCTGTAGCTCGTCGCGTAACAGGTCGGCGAGGCTGGTGCGGCCCGCGGTCTCGCAGGCGCGCAGCGCGCCGTTGACGGTCAGCTCGATCCGGTGCCTGGTGCCCATCGGCCTCCTATCCGGCCCGTACCGGGACGGCCGGGCCGCCCAGCGCGGCCGAGATCGCGGCGGCTGCCTCGACGGTCCAGTCGCGCAGCGCGCCGAACCGATCCGGCCCGAAGCGCTGCTCGGGCAGGCACAGCCCGACCGACGCCACGACGCCGCCGGTGTAGTCGCGGACCGGGGCCGCGACGCCGCCCACCCCCTCCCGGTAGCCGCCGTGGTTGACGGCGTAGCCGTCGCGCCGGACCTGGTCCAGCACGGCGCCGAGCTCGGCGGGCCGGGTGACCGACTGCGGGCTGGGCGCGGGCAGCGGGCCGCGCAGGACTTCCTCGATCTCCGCTCGCGGCTGGTAGGCAAGCAGCGCCCGGCCGGTCGCCACGCAGGCGGCCGGGCACCGCGCTCCCACCTGCGACCTCGCCACCACCGGCTGACGGCTCTCGATCTTGTCGACGTAGACGACGTCGCCGTGGTCGTAGACCGCCAGGTGGACCGTCTCGCCGCTGAGCTCGTTCAGCCGGGCCGCGTGCGGCGCCGCGACCGCGCGCAGGTCGAGCCGGCTGGCCCACAGGCTGCCCAGCTCGAAGCAGCGGATCCCCGCGCCGTACCGGCCGGTCCGGGGATCCTGGGTGGCATAGCCGCGGGCCTGCAGCGTGGCCAGCAGCCGGTGCACGGTGGCCTTCGGGCCGTGTACCTGCTCCGCGATCTCGGTCAGCCCCTGCGGGCCCGGCGCCTGCGCAAGCAGTTCCAGGATGTCCAGCGCCCGGTCCAGCTGCGACCCCCGCGCGGCCGTGTTGGACTGCTGTTCCATGGTGCTAGTAGACCCGGAACGGCGGTCCACTGTACCTGCTTTTCCAAAACGGGCCGGCCCCCGCACCCGGGTCACGGCCGGTGACCGCGGGCGGCGCGGTATTCCTCCAGCCAGCCGAAGCAATCCTCGGCTCGCCCAGTGGACGGCCGGTATTCCAGGCCGACCGCGCCCTGGTAGCCCTGGCGGTCGATGTGGTCGAACACGAACGGGAAGTTGATCTCGCCGGTGCCCGGCTCGTGCCGGCCGGGCACGTCGGCGATCTGGATGTGGCCGATCAGCGGCCAGTACGCGTCCAGGGTGGCGACGAGGTCACCCTCCATGCGCTGCATGTGGTACACGTCGTACTGCAGCCGCACGTTGCCGCGGGCCACGCGCGCGGCGAAGCTGGCCGCGGCCGCGGTGGTGGTGAGCAGGCACGGCCCGTTGTCCATCGGGTTGATGGCCTCGATCATCACCTCGCAGCCCGCCTCGGCCGCCAGGTCGGCCGCCCAGGCGACGTTGTCCCGGGCGCAGGCCAGCTGCTGGCCGAGTGAGTAGCGTTCCTGCCGCAGCCCGAGCAGCAGGTTGAGCCGGGGGCAGGCGCACGCCTGGGCGATGGCCAGCGCCTCCGGCACGCTGGCGCGCAGCCGCTCCCGGCGGCCGGGATCCCCGGCCAGGCCGCGCTGGCCGGCCGCCATGTCCCCGGCGTCGAAGTTCAGCAGGACCAGCCGCAACCCCCAGCGGGCCGTCAGCGCGGGCAGCGACCGCGCGGCCGCCAGGCCCGGCCACCACAGCTCCACCGCGCCGAACCCGGCCCGGGCCGCGCGCTCGAAACGGTCCGCCAGCGGCAGCTCCGGCCACAGGATCGACAGGTTCGCGGCGAACAGCACGGCATTTCCTCGTCTCAGCCAGTCGCCATGATCCTTTTCCATCTTTTCATTGGTTCCGCGCGCACAAACCTCACAAATTGGGTGATCAACTGACTGGATCGGATGAAAAGTCGCCGTCATCATGGTCGGCGGGCGGGGCCGCTGGGTGAGGGGGGCGGCCGGGTGAAGGCTACGGCTGGGTGATGTCGACCAGCCAGGAGACGCCGTACCGGTCGACGCACATGCCGAACTCGTCGCCCCAGACCTGCTTTTGCATCGGCATCGTGACGGTCCCGCCGGCGGCCAGCTTCTCGAAGTAGCCGCGCAGGGCGTCCGCGTCGTCCCCGGACACGCTCACCGAGAACCCGGCCGGGGCGTGGTACTCCATATCGCTGGTGACGTCGGCCGCCATGATCGTGTAACCGGCGTCGGTCTCCAGCATGCCGTGCATGATCCGGCCGGCGTCCGGCGAGTCCTTGGCGCCGAAATCGGCGAACGTGCTGAACGCGGGCTTGCCGCCGAACACGCTGGCGTAGAACTCCAGCGCCTGGCGGGCGTTGCCGTTGAAGTTGAGATACGGATTCAGCCGAGAGGCCATGGTCTTCCCTCCTGCCACCTGATGCGAGCGGGGAGCCCCCGGGCCCAGCCAACCCCCAGGCCGACGCTACCAGTGAACCTTGGTCATCCTCCTCGTGGCTACCGACGTGGTCTGACCCGTGGCCGGCAGATGAAAGGGTTCACCAGGCCGCGGCGGTCAGCAGGCCGGGTCGGCCTGGGCTAGGCTCGCGAGTGATGAGGGCCGCGATGCCAGGCGCGACGTCTACCGGTCAGGACGTGGCGCGGCGGCTGACCGACGACGGCTACGTGGTCGTGTCCGGCCTGATCAGCCCCGCCGACGTCCGGGCGGCCGCGGCCGACCTGGGCCGGGTGCTGGAAGCGGTGCCGACGGGACGCAACACCTTCGAGGGGCTGTCCACCCAGCGGGTGTACGCCTTGTTCGCCAAGACCCGGACGTTCGACCGGGCGGTGGTTCACCCGCTGGTGCTGGAGGTGCTGGACCAGGTCCTGAGCCACTACCAGCTCAGCGCTCCGGTGGGCATCCGCATCGGGCCGGGGGAGCGCGCCCAGGTGCTGCACCGCGACGACGCGATCTACCCGCTGCCGGAGCCGCACCCGCCGGTGGTCGTCAACACGATGTGGCCGCTGGACGAGTTCACCAGCGACAACGGCGCCACCCGGTTCATCCCCGGCAGTCACCGCTGGGAACCCGGGCGCCGGCCCGGCGCCTGCGACCCGGTCGAGACGGCCGTCATGTCACCCGGGTCGGTCATGATCTACCTGGGCAGCCTCTGGCACGGCGGCGGGGCCAACCGCACCGGCCGGCCGCGCCTGGGCGTGATCCTGGAGTACGCCGCCGCCTGGCTGCGGCCGCAGGAGAACCACTGCCTCGCGGTGCCGCGCGACGTCGTCCGGCAGCTGCCCGAGCGGCTGCAGGAGCTGCTCGGCTACAACATCTACCCGCCGTTCCTGGGCTACGTGGATGGCGTCCATCCCCGCCGGGTCCTGTCGGCCGACCAGTAACGCCCGGGCCTCGCGGCTGAATCGTCCCATGGGATCGGTGTGGCTGAGCCTGCGCGCGGACTTCCGCGGGCGCTGGCGCCCGCTGGCCGCCCTGGCGCTGCTGCTGGGCCTGATCGGCGGGGTGGTGCTGACCGCCGCCGCGGGCGCGCGGCGTACCGACACCGCCTACCCCAGGCTGCTGCAGTGGGCCCGCGCCTCCCAGGTGGACATCCTCCCCGGCTCGAACGGACCCATACCCGGTTACTTCGCCGAGGTACGCCGGCTGCCGCAGGTGGCCGCGATGTCCGTGGACTCCCTGTACCAGACGGTCCTGCCGGTTCGCCGCGGGCAGCCGGCGACCGTGGTGATGAGCTACTCCAGCCCGGACGGGGGCACAGGCGTCTCCGCGGACCGGGTCAAGATCCTCCAGGGCGGGATGTTCGGCCCCCGGGCCGCCGGCCAGGCGGTGATCGACCCGCAGCTGGCCGGCCTGGAGCACCTGCGCCCCGGCGGCACGCTGCACCTGCTCGCGATCCCGAACAACCCGAAGACGGACAGCCCCGAGATAGGGCAGGTCGTGCCGCTGGCCTTCCGGGTGTCGGCGGTCGCGGTCTTCGACACCCAGATCGTGCCCGCCAACGCGGCCAACAACGAGCCGGTGGCCCTGCTGAGCCCGCCCTACAACGCCACGCCCACAGCGAGGGCGTCCGGTTACGGGACCGAGGCCGCGGTGCGCCTGCGGCCGGGCGCCAGCATGCCCGCGTTCACCGCGGCCGCCGTCGCGCTGGCGAAACGCTACCCGGGAACTCAGGGGGGCGCCGACGTCATCAGCCTGGCCGACGAGGTCACCGCCACGCAGCGGGCCATCCACCCGGACGCCATTGCCCTGGCCGTGTTCGCCGCCCTGGCCGGGCTCATCGCGCTGGCCGTCATCGGCCAGCTGCTGGGCCGCCAGCTGAACCTGGACGCGACCGAGTTCCCGATCCTGCGCGCGCTCGGCATGACTCGCGCCCGGCTGGTCGGCCTGTCCCTGGCCCGGGTGGCTGTGGTGACCCTGGCCGGGAGCGCCGTCGCGGTGGCCGTGGCCGTGGCGGCCTCCCCGCTCATGCCGATCGGGCCCGCGCGCCTGGCCGAGCCGCAGCCCGGGGTGGAGGTCAACCTGGCCATCCTGGGCGCCGGCTTCGCCGCCATCGCGCTGCTGCCGCTGGTCGTGCTGGTGCCGGCCGCCTGGCGGGCGGCGGCCCGGGTCCAGGGACCGCTCGGGGTGGCCGAGCCCGCCGCGCCCGCGCGGGCCTCCCGGCTGGGCCCGGCCCTGGGACGGGCCGGCTCGGTGACCGGCAGCGTGGGAGTACGTATGGCGTTCGAGCCGGGCCGCGGCCGGACCGCAGTGCCGGTGCGCAGCGCCCTGGCGGGCACGTCCGCGGCGATCGCGGCGGTGGCCGCCGCGCTGGTCTTCGGCACCAGCCTCATCGCCCTGGTCGGCACGCCGCACCGGTACGGGCAGAACTGGGACCAGGAGATGAACCTGGGCTTCGGCGGGGTCACGGCCAGGTTCGGCGGAAGGTCCTGGCGGCCGAGCCAGCTATCAGCGCGTACGCGGCCGGTGACTACGGCCAGCTGTCCGTCAACGGCAGGATCGTGCCGGCGATCGGCGTCAGCCCGGTCCGCGGTCAGGGCTACTTCACGCTCCTGGCGGGACACTACCCGGCCGGGCCCGGTCAGATCGTCCTCGGTGCCCAGACGCTGCGAGCCATCCACCGGCAGGTCGGGCAGACCGTGCAGATGGTGGCCAACCAGGTGACGAAGTTCGGCGGCGCGGTCAGCCGGCGAACCATGCGCATCGTCGGCGTGGCCGTCTTCCCGGGGTTCGGCCGGGGCGGCTTCGCCGCCACCGACCTGGGCACCGGCGCCGCCGTCACCGCGCCGGTGCTGTCCGAGCCGTCGCCGACGAGCGGCTGCCTCGGCCACGTCACCTGCTACAACTTCTTCCTGCTGCGCTACCGGCCCGGCACGGACCTGGCCGCCGCCGCGGACCGGCTGACCGCGGCGGTGGTCAAGGCGGGCTGCCCGCCCGGACCCGTGTCCTGCACGGTAACCGCCGACCAGCGGCCCACCGACATCAGGAACTACGCCAGCGTCCGGGACACCCCGCTGATCCTGGGCGCCGTGCTGGCCTTGCTGGCCGTGGCCACGCTGTCCCACGTGCTGCTCACCGGGGTGCGCCGCCGTCGCCGCGACCTCGCGGTGCTCAAGACTCTCGGCCTGCGCCGGTCCCAGGTCATCGGGGTGGTGTCCTGGCAGGCCAGCGCGCTGGCCGGGGCCGCGCTGCTGGCCGGGCTGCCGCTCGGCGTGCTGGCCGGGCGGTGGGCCTGGGGCCTGTTCGCCGGGTCGGCCGGGGTATCGGACCAGGCCGACGTCCCGGTGGCGCTGGTGCTGGCCGTCATCCCGGCCGCGCTGCTGCTGGCCAACCTGCTGGCCGCCGGCCCCGGGTGGGCCGCCGCCCGGGTCAGCCCCGCGATCACCCTGCGCAGCGAATAGGGTGCGCGGGAAGGCACAGCGCCGTCGCCGCGTTACCTGCTGACGTAAAGCTTCTTCATTCGCCGGCCTCAGCTCAGAGTGAACTCTTTTCATCCGTTGATGTCAGGCACAGAGTGCGTGGGCAGACACGGGGGATGAAAAGGGTTCAGCATGCGGGCAGCCAGGAGGAGGATGAAGAAGGCTCAGCTTCCAGGCATCCCGCGGCGCGGCGCCGCCACGGCGCGGGCCGGGACCGAGGTGAGGTTGACCGTGGCGCTGCCGTACGATTCCGCGCCGAAGTTTCAGGATTACGCGCGCCCCGAAATGCTCGTGTCGACCGGGTGGCTGGCCGAGCACCTGGACGACCCGGGCCTGGTCGTGGCCGAGTCCGATGAGGACGTGCTGCTGTACGAGACCGGTCATATCCCCGGCGCGGTGAAGCTCGACTGGCACACCGAGCTCAACGACCCGGTGACCCGCGACTACGTGGACGGCGCGGGCTTCGCCCGGCTGATGTCGGAGAAGGGCATAGCCCGGGACACCACGCTGGTCCTCTACGGTGACCGGAACAACTGGTGGGCGGCGTACGCGCTGTGGGTGTGCACCCTGTTCGGCCATCCGGACCTGCGCCTGCTCGACGGGGGCCGGGCCAAGTGGATCGCCGAGGGCCGGCCGCTGACCACCGAGGTGCCGCAGCGGCCCCGCACCGACTACCCGGTGACCGAGCGCGATGATACCGAGTTCCGGGCGTTCCAGGAGCAGGTCCTGGCCCACCTGGGCCAGCCGCTGATCGATGTGCGCTCGCCCGGCGAGTACAGCGGCGAGCTGCTGCACATGCCGGACTACCCGCAGGAGGGCGCGCTGCGCGGCGGGCACATCCCCGGTGCCAAGAGCGTTCCCTGGGCGCGCGCGGCCGCGGACGACGCCACGTTCCGGACCCGCAAGGAGCTCGAGGCGATCTATCAGGACGAGGCCGGGCTGCGCCCGGACGACGACGTGGTCGTGTACTGCCGGATCGGCGAGCGGTCCAGCCACACCTGGTTCGTGCTGCACCACCTGCTGGGCTACCCCCGGGTGCGCAACTACGACGGGTCCTGGACCGAGTGGGGCAACGCGGTCCGGGTGCCCATCCGCCGGGGGACCGAGCCGTGACGGCCGGCGCCGGCACGCTCAACCCGCGCCTGCAGGAGATCGCCGAGGAATTCGGCGCGGTCGGCGGCCGGGATCGCCTGCAGCTCCTGCTGGAGTTCTCCGAGGACCTGCCGCCGCTGCCGGCCCGGTACGCCGAGCACCGCGACCTGCTGGAGCCGGTGCCGGAGTGCCAGTCGCCGCTGTTCCTGGCCGTCGAGGTCGACGACGACGCCGTCGTGCACCTGTTCTTCGAGGCGCCGCGGGAGGCGCCCACCACGCGGGGCTTCGCCGGCATCCTGCACGCCGGCCTGGACGGGCTGGGCGCGGACGAGGTCCTGCAGACGCCGGGCGAGTTCTCCAGCCAGCTCGGACTGCAGGACCTGGTGAGCCCGCTGCGGCTGCGCGGCATGGGTGCGATGCTGGCCCGGATCAAGCGCCAGGTGCGCGAGCAGCGGGCCTGACGCCCTCGGCTGGCCGTCCCAGCCGGCTGCCCTGGCCGCCGACTGCCCTGACCGTCCGGGGCCGCCGTCCTCGTCGCACCGGGCGGCCGCCCCACCCCTTCCTTCCCCCCTCGCCCGGGGGCAGTCCGTTGATGGCACTTGACAAGTGATCGGCGCCCTGGGCGCGGTTCTCGTAAGGTCGGCTGGGCCTGTAGCTGTCGGATGACAGGCTATTGATGATTTAACTGACTATCCGCGCCGAACGTCCCGCTCGCCAAGGTGTCGCAGCCGTCCGGGGCGCCGCGCATGGCGGTCCTGCTGGTCATCGTCGTCAACCTGATCTGCCTGCTCATCCTGCGCGCGCTCGGCGCCACCGGCCTGCAGGTCTGGCAGTACCTGGGCACGCTCGGCACGCTGGCCATCCTGGGCGGGTACGGGCTGGTCAACATCGGCGCGACCCGGGCCGTGTTCGACAGCAGCCTCGGCGTGCCGAAGTGGCGCGGGATCCTGCCCGCCATCGCGGTGATCATCTGTGGCTACGTGCTGTACGCCAACATCTACCCGGCGCCCGCGTCGCCCTACAACTACTTCCCGTACATCCTGCTGGCCTGGCTGGTCATCGGCACGGTGATCATCCTGCTGTCGCCGCAGCTGGCCCGCCGGGTCGGCGCGGGCCTCTCCCGGGACCTGGACCTGCCCGCCGGCCGGGTGGCGGGGGAACTCGGGCCGTTCGCCGCGGACGACTGAGCCTTTTCATCCGCCGATCTCGGGCCCCGGGTGAACCGCGGGCACGCTCCGCGCGTCTGGCATCACATAAAGGCGCATTCCCGCCCCGCAGGCAGGACCCCCCCACCGATGGCTTGCACCCCTCCTGCGCCCGCTCGCCGGGCGCTGCTCAAGGCTTTCCGCCGCCGGGCCGGCGCATGAACAGCCGGCTGCCACCGCCTCCTCCCGACGATGACGACCGCGAGCGGAAGTGGATCGTCGAGGGCCTGCGCCAGGCGCTGGCCCGGGCCACCGCCGGTGAGCTGGCGCGGCTCATTTCGCTGCTGGAACCGGTGGCCGACAGCGACGGCAACGTGGCTGGCTGGCTTGTGACCCTGGTAGCCGACGAGATGGGCCGTCAGTTCGTCGTTCCTGACGGGCCCGACGTCGGCGTGACCGCGTAGCCGCGCAGCACGGTCACCGAGCGGGGCCCCACGCTGACCTTGTCGCCGGCCTGCTGCGACAGCGCCGCGGCCGCAGCGGCCGGGTGGTAGCTGTCTACCTCGGTCCGCCACGTCAGCCCGTCCCGGACGGGCGGGATGACGAAGTCGAGCGGCTCCCACCAGGCGTTGACCAGGACCAGGAAGTCGTCGTCGACGCAGCGGGGTGCCGTCCTGCGGCCCGGTCGGGGTCGTCGGAGCCGTCGAGGTAGATGGCCACGGACAGGGCGCTCGGGATCGGCCCAGTCCGCCGCCGGTCATCGGCGTGCCCGCGGAGGTGTACCAGCCGAGCTCGGCGCGCCTCCGTCCCGGCCAGGAACCGGCGGCGGCGGAACACCGGGTGCTGCCGGCGCAGCGCGACCAGCCGCCGGGTGAAGGCCAGCAGGTCCTGGTCCACGGCGGACCAGTCGAACCAGGTGATCTCGTTGTCCTGGCAGTAGGCGTTGTTGTTGCCCTGCTGGGTGCGGCCGAACTCGTCGCCGCCGAGCAGCATCGGCACGCCGAACGACAGCAGCAGCGTGGTGAGCATGGCCCGGGACTGCCGCTCGCGCAGGGCCAGCGATGTCCGGGTCGCCGGTCGGGCCCTCGGCGCCGCAGTTCCAGGACCGGTTGTCGTCGGTGCCGTCGCGGTTGTTCTCGCCGTTGGCCTCGTTGTGCTTGTCGTCGTAGGAGACCAGGTCGCGCAGGGTGAACCCGTCGTGCACGGTGATCAGGTTGACCGACGCGGTCGGCCGCGCGGCCGCGGCCGCCGTACAGGTCCGACGACCCGGCGAACCGGGTGGCGAACTCGCCGATCCCGACCGGGTGGCTGCGCCAGAAGTCGCGCATGCTGTCGCGGTACTTCCCGTTCCACTCCCGCCACAGCGGCGGGAAGCGCCCAGGTCGTAGCTGTCCATCTGGCCCACGTCCCACGGCTCGGCGATGAGCTTGGCCTGGGACACCACCGGGTCCTGCGCCACCAGGTCGAAGAACGCCGACACCTGGTCGAAGCCGCCGTCCTGGCGGGCCAGGGTGGGGGCGAGGTCGAAGCGGAAGCCGTCGACGTGCATCTCGGTGATCCAGTACCGCAGCGAGTCCATGATCAGCTGGAGCGACCGCCGGGTCCCCGGCGTTGAGCGAGTTGCCGCAGCCGGTGGTGTCCACGTAGCGGCCCGGGTCGCCGGGCTCGAGCCGGTAGTACGCGGCGTTGTCCAGGCCGCGGAAGCACAGGGTGGGCCCAGTCCGGCTGGCCTCGCGGTGTGGTTGAACACCACGTCGAGGATCACCTCGAGGCCCGCCGCGTGCAGCGCGTCGACCATGGCCTTGAACTCGGCGACCTGACCGCCGGGCCGCCCGGCCCGCGCCGCCGCGGAGTAGCCGTCGTGCGGGGCGAAGTACCCGATCGTGTTGTAGCCCCAGTAGTTGGTCAGCCCGCGCTGCGGCAGGAAGCGACTCCGGCACGCTCTGGTGCACCGGCAGCAGTTCCACGGCGGTCACGCCGAGGTCGACCAGGTGGGCGACGGCCGCCTCGTGCCCGAGCCCGGCGTAGGTGCCGCGCAGCTGCGGCGGGCACGCCCGGGTGGCGCATGGTGAACCCCTTGACGTGCACCTCGTAGATGATCGTGTCGGAGTAGCGGCGCCGGACCGGGCTGGCGTCGGTCCAGTCGAACGTCTCGGTCGACGACCAGGCTGCGCGGCACGTGGCCGGCGGAGTCCAGCGCGCTCGGCTGGTCCGGGTCGCCCGCCGCGTAGCCGAGCACCTCCGGCCCGAACGCGACCTCGCCGCTGACGGCCCGGGCGTAGGGGTCGAGCAGCAGCTTCGCCGGGTTGCAGCGCAGGCCCCGGGCCGGGTCGTACGGGCCGGTGACGCGGTAGCCGTAGGCCTGCCCGGGCCCGACGCCGGGCACGAAGCCGTGCCAGACGCCGGCGTCGTAGTCCTTCAGCGGGACCCGGGTCTCCGCGGCCCGCGCCGTCGAACAGGCACAGCGTCACCGCGTCGGCGACGCCGGAGGACACCGCGAAGTTGGTGCCGCCGGCCGTCGGCGTCGCGCCGAGCGGGAACTGGCTGCCCGGGAGCGCGCGCAGCGTCCCGGCTTCGGCGACGGCGGTCATGGCTGCGCCTGCCGGCGGAGATCGCGGACCACGTCGCCGATATCGCGGACCGCCCCGTGCCGGCGCCGGATCAGGTCCGCGACCACGCCCGGTCCAGCCGGTCTGGTGCGACGCGCCGAGCCCGGCGCCGTTGTCGCCGTGGAAGTACTCGTTGAACACCAGGTTGTCCTTCCAGGCCGGGTCGTGCTGCAGCCGCTCGACCCAGCCGAAGCAGGGCCGCCGGCCGTCCGGGCCGACCAGGAAGATCGAGATCAGCCGGCTGCTGCAGGTCCTCGGCGATCTCGCCGAGCGGTCAGCTTGCTGCCCCGACCCGGTCGGGTACTCGACGGTGAAGTCGTCGCCGAAGAAGCGGTGGTAGCGCTCGAGGGCGCTGCATGACCAGGTAGTTGAGCGGGAACCAGAGCGGGCCGCGCCAGTTGGAGTTGCCGCCGAACATGTCCGTGGTCGACTCGGCCGGCTCGTAGTCGATGGTGGCGCTGATGCCTTCGACGTCCAGCTCGTAGGGATGGTCGCGGTGGTAGGCCGACACCGCCCGCAGCCCGTACGGGGAGAGGAACTCGCGCTCGTCGAACAGCTTGGTGAACAGCTTCTCCAGGCGGTCGACGCCGACCACGCTCAGCAGCAGCCGCTGCTCGCCCGGGCTCCCCCCGCATCAGGCCGGTCTCCTGGAGCTTCTCCCGCTCGTGCAGGCCGTGACGCTCGAGGAAGTCGGCGAACTGCTTGCCGACCGTGAGCGCCCGGTCCAGCATCTGCTCGTCGACGACGGCGGCGGCCAGCATCGGGATGATGCCGACCATCGACCGGACCTTGACCGGGACCGCGGTGCCGTCCGGGGTGACGCAGCCGGTCGTAGAAGAGGCCGTCGCGTCGTCCCACAGCCCCTGGCCGTCCATGCGCGTCGCGTGATGGCGGCGAAGTGCTCGAGGAACTTGAGGACCAGGTCGGCTCCCGGCCGCTGGCCGCTCCGGTAGAGGATGACCGCGATGGCGCCCATGGCCAGGGCGTAGAACGCCATCCAGCCGGTGGCGTCCGACTGCTCCAGGGTGCCGCCGACCGGCAGGTGGGAGCGGTCGATCGGGCCGATGTTGTCCAGCCCGAGGAAGCCGCCCTCGAACAGGTTGTTGCCGCCCGCGTCCTCCCGGTTCACCCACCAGGTGAAGTTGACCAGCAGCTTGTCGAAGATCCGGCTCGAGGAAGTCGAAGTCGCGGGCGCCGTCGATGGCGAACACCTCCAGCGCGGCCCAGGCCTGCACCGGCGGGTTGACGTCGCCGAAGTCCCACTCGTAGGCGGGCAGCGCGCCGTTCGGGTGCTGGAACCACTCCCGGCACAGCAGGATCAGCTGGTACTTGGCGAAGGCCGGGTCGACGTGGGCCAGCGCCACGCAGTGGAAGGCCAGGTCCCAGGCCGCGAACCACGGGTACTCCCACTTGTCCGGCATCGACATGATGTCGAAGGCGTCGAAGTTGCGCCAGCGGGAGTTGCGCCCGTACTGGCGCGACGCGGGCGGCGGCGGCTGGGCCGGGTCGCCGTCCAGCCAGCGGCGCCACGTCGTAGTAGTAGAGCTGCTTGCTCCACAGCATCCCGGCGAACGCCTGGCGCATGACCAGGGCCTCGTCGGCCGACGCGCCCGCGGGCGTCAGCTCGGCGTAGAACTCGTCGGCCTCAGCCGCGCCGGGCGTCCATGACCTCGCTCGAAGTTCTTGCCGAACGCGGCGGGCGGCTCGGGACTTGCCGCCGGGCGCAGCCGGAGCCGCAGCTCGACCGTGGCGCCCGGCCGCGACCGTGCAGCTGGTACCAGAAGGCGCACTTGGTGCCGCGCCGCTCCGGGTTGACGGTCGCCGCGCCGCCGACCACGTGGTCGTTGATCCCGTCCTTGGGGTACGGGGTGCTCCGGCGCGGCGCCGTACAGCCGCGCCGTGTTGGTCTCGTTCTCGCAGAACAGCAGGGTCGGCTCGGCGCCGTCCGGCGCCGGTGTCCGCCAGCCAGCTCCAGCGCGCCGAGGAACGGGTGCTCGACGCCGACCGCGGCCGTCGCCGGTGGCCGCCATGACCGGCTTGGGGGCGCCGACGTCCCAGGACCAGGTGTTGCGGAACCAGGCGGTCGGCAGCACGTGCAGGGTGTCGGCGTCCGGCCCGGCGTTGGTGACGCTGATCGCCATCAGCAGGTCGGTCGGGTCGGCCTTGGCGTAGTGGACCTCGACGATCCAGTACCGGTCGTCGTCGAAGACCCCGGTGTCGAGCAGCTCGTACTCGGGGTCGAGCTTGCCCCGCCGGCCGTTCTCCGCCAGCAGGTCCTCGTAGGGGAACGCGCGCCTGCGGGTAGTGGTAGCGCCAGCGGTTCCAGGCGTGGCTGGGCAGCGCGTCCAGGTACCACCAGTACTCCTTGACGTCCTCGCCGTGGTTCGCCTGCGCGCCGGTCAGCCCGAACATGCCGCTCCTTGAGGATCGGGTCACGGCCGTTCCACAGCGCCAGCCCGAGGCACAGCCGCTGCTCGATGTCGCAGAAGCCGGCCAGGCCGTCCTCGCCCCAGCGGTAGGCCCGCGAGCGGGCGTGGTCGTGCGGCAGGTAGTCCCAGGCCTCGCCGTCCGCGCTGTAGTCCTCGCGCACCGTCCCCCACTGGCGCTCGCTGACGTACGGGCCCCACAGGTACCAGTCGCTGGCCTGCCGCAGCCCGTCCTCGAGTCGCCCGAAGCCTGCTACCCGGTCACTTTCAGCACTCATCGCCATTCCCGTCGCTCCGCCGTTTTGCTTTCCCTTTAGCAACTTCTAATGAACCCTTTTCATCCTCCCCATAGCTGCCCTCGTACCCTGGGCCTGAAATCCACGGATGAAAAGGTTCATTGCCTGGGATCAGCCGCGGCGGTACGGGCGTGAAAGGCCTTGCGCCGGGCTGTCCCGCTCTTCCGCTCCGCCCTGTCATTGTCGGCCGGCCGTGCCGCGTCGCGCATCACCCCGACCGGGTGAGCAGCGGTCTTGGCCCGTCACGGACGACTCCCGCCGACGCATCGCGCCGACGCCGCTGGAGTCATTAGCGGAGGCAACAAGTTCAGGAAATGTTTACCGCGAATATGCTCCTGAGATGCTTTCTGCGGGCACCCGGAGGGCATTGAGCCCACGCGCTGCCGGAGCGTGAGGCCGACGGCTGAAAAGGGTACATTGAATTCGCTGGCGGCGGTCAGGACAGCCACCAGCGAGCACCGTTGCGGTGTGGCCTCCTGGCGGCCGGGTATCACCCCCTGGCGATCGCCTCCTCGATCGACGGCCTGCACCTCGGCCGGGCGCTCCATGTGCGCCATGTGCCCGGCGCCGTCGATCACTGGCTGGCCGCGCCGGGCACGGACCCGGCCTGCTCCGCCGGGATGATCCGGTCCGCGCGGCCCCAGACCACCGTGACCGGCACCACGCCGCCGAGGGCCGCGAGGGCCGCGGCCGAGTCGATGCGCTGCGTGTCGCCGCCCTCGGTCAGCAGCGTGCCCAGCAGGGTGTGCAGCGCCGTGTCGACCCCGTCCAGCCGCTTGTAGGCGAGCAGGTCATCAACCACCTGGCGGGTCACCAGGCTCTCGTCGGCGAACAGCTGGCCGACCATCGGCTGGAGCTCGCGCCGGGTCTGCGCGCCGGCGAAGCCGCGCAGGTACCCGGCGTTGATCTCGGGGCCGAAGCCCGCGGGCGCGATCAGGGTCAGCGAGTGGACCCGCTCCGGATGGTCGGCCGCGGCCGCGATCGCGACCGCGCCGCCGAGCGAGTGGCCGACCAGGTGGGCGCGCTCCACGCCGATCGCGTCGAGCACGCCGAGCACGGCGCCGGCCAGCAGGCCGACCGAGCCGTCGCCGACGTCCTTGGACGACGTGCCGTGCCCGGGCAGGTCGAGCGCGTACACCCGGTGGCGCGCGGCCAGCGGCTCGTGCAGGAACAGCCAGGAGTTGCGGTCACCGCCGTAGCCGTGCACGAGCAGGACCACGTCGCCGTCCTGGCCGGCCCCGGCGTAGCGGATCTGCCGCCCGCCGACCTCGGCCGTCTGGACCTCGGGCCCGGCGGCGGCCTCGTCGGGCACCCCGGCGTCGATCACCGCCCGCGCCTGCTCGGCCGCGGCGTCGAGATCGGCGTCGCTGACGCCGGCGGGGGCGATCAGCGCGATCGTGCCGCTGACCGGCACGTCCTCGCCCACCCGGGCGACCAGGCGCCGCACCGTGCCCGCGTCGGCGGCCTCCAGCGTTCCGGCGATCTTGTCGGTCTCGATGTCCGCGAGCTCGTCGCCGACGCTCACCTCGGCGCCCTCGGCCACGATCCAGCCGGTGATCTTGCCGAGCTGCATGGACAGGCCCCACTTCGGCATGGTCACCGCGACGATCCGCTCGTCGGTCACCGGGCCCGCCCCGCGGCGGACCGTTGCGGAAAACTCTCCACGGGAGCCTTACGGAAGCCCGTCATCACCGGGACCACCCCGTCACCGTCTTCACGGCGTTGGCGATGCGCTGCGCGTCGGGGATGTACAGGTCCTCGAGCGTGTTCGAGAACGGGACCGGCGTGTGCGGCGCGGTCACCATCTCGATCGGGGCCTGCAGCGCGCCGAACGCCTTCTGCGCGACCAGCGCCGAGATGTCGGTGGCGATCGAGCACCGCGGGTGCGCCTCGTCCACCACCACGACCCGGCCGGTGCCCTCGACGCTCTCCAGCACGGTGTCGTCGTCCAGCGGGCTGGTGGTGCGCAGGTCGATCACCTCGCACTGGACCCCGTCGGCCGCGAGCCGCCCGGCCGCCTCGAGCGAGGTGTGCACCATCCGGCCCAGGGTCACGATCGTGACGTCACCACCCTCGCGCACCACGTTGGCCTCGCCGAACGGCAGCGTGTAGCTCTCCTCCGGCACCGGCCCGGACAGGTCGTACAGCGCCTTGTGCTCGAAGAACATCACCGGGTCGTTGTCCCTGATCGCCTGGATCATCATGCCCTTGGCGTCGTAGGGCGTGGCCGGGAGCACCACCTTCAGCCCCGGGATGTGCGTGAACAGCGGGTACAGGCACTGGGAGTGCTGGGCGGCGGCCCGCAGCCCGGCCCCGTACATGGTGCGGATCACGACCGGGGTGACCGCCTTGCCGCCGAACATGTACCGGAACTTCGCGGCCTGGTTGTAGATCTGGTCGAAGCAGACGCCCATGAAGTCGACGAACATGAGCTCGGCCACCGGGCGCATCCCGGCCGTGGCCGCGCCGATCGCGGCGCCGATGAAGGCCGACTCGGAGATCGGCGTGTCCAGCACCCGGCCCGGGAACTTGTCGTACAGCCCCTTGGTGACGCCGAGCACCCCGCCCCAGGCGTCGTGCTCGCCGGGCGCTCCCTCGCCCCCCGCGTTGTCCTCGCCCATGACGATCACGCTCTCGTCGCGCTCCATCTCCTGGGCCAGCGCCTCGTTGATCGCCTCGCGGTAGGTGATGCTGCGTGCCATGGCCAGCCTCCGGTCAGTAGCGGACGTAGACGTCGGTGAGCAGGTCGGCCTCGGTCGGCGGCGGGGCCGCCTTGGCGTCGTCGACGGCCTGGTCGATAACGGCCGCGACCTCGGCGTCCACGGCGTCCAGATCGGCCTGCGCCAGCTCGCCGGTCTCGGTCACCCGGGCGGCGAAGCGCTTCAGGCAGTCCAGCTCGGCCCGCGCGCGGGCGACCTCGTCGGCCCGGTAGGTCTGCTGGTCGCCCTCGAAGTGGCCGAAGTAGCGGGTGAACTTCATCTCGATGAGCGTCGGGCCGCTCCCGCCGCGGGCGCGGGCGATCGCCTCGCTCGCCGCCTCGTGCACGGCGAAGAAGTCGAAGCCGTCGACGATGACGCCCGGCATGCCGAACCCCGCCGCCCGGTCGGCGATGTTGTCGCTGGCCACCGACCAGGAACTGGCCGTGGACTCGGCGTACCCGTTGTTCTCGGCGATGAAGACGGCCGGCAGGTTCCACACGCAGGCCAGGTTCATCGACTCCAGCGTCGTGCCCTGGTTGCTGCCGCCGTCGCCGAAGAACGCGACGCTGACCCCGCCGGTGCCCTTGAGCTTGGCCGCCAGCGCGGTCCCGCAGATCAGCGGCGGCCCGCCGCCGACGATGCCGTTGGCGCCGAGCATGCCCTTGGACAGGTCGGCGATGTGCATCGAGCCGCCCTTGCCGTGGCAGCTGCCGGTCTTGCGGCCGTAGATCTCGGCCATCATCTCCCCGACGTCCACGCCCTTGGCGATGCAGTGGCCATGGCCGCGGTGCGTGCTGGCGATGGTGTCGCGGCCGTCGAGGTTGCCGCAGACGCCGACCGCCGAGGCCTCCTCGCCCGCGTACAGGTGCACGAACCCGGGGATCTCGCCGGTGGCGAACTCCCGGTGCACGCGCTCCTCGAACTCGCGGATCGTCCGCATCTGCCGGTAGGCGGCCAGCAGCTGCTCCCGGGTCAAGGCCCGCCGCTCCATCGTGTCGGTCATGTGCTCCCTACCCTCCTGAGTTGGTGCCTGAGCAGGCCCAGGCGGGCACTGGCCGCCAGGACCGCCGGGACGTCCACGCACCGCGGCCCGTCGGCGCGCAGCCGGACGGTGGGGTGCTCGCCGGGCCCGAAGGTGAGCTCCCGCTCGCCGTCGACGGCGATGACCCCGGCCCGCGCGTCGACCGGGTACACGGCTCCTGGGCGCATCTGCTCTATGTCACGTACCCCGACCGGCACGACCAGACCCGGCGCGATCGGCGCCAGGACCCGCTCCGGCGCGTCGGCCGCGATCCGCGCGGTGACCCCGTGCGGGTCGCCGCGGGCCACCGGGGACAGCTGGCCCAGGATGCTGGACAGGCCGATCGCGTCGGGCTCCGCGAACGCGCAGAAGACCTGGGTCACCGTGGCCGGATCCCAGACCGCGCGGGCTCCCACGTGACGCTCGGTGGACACGGCCACGTCGACCAGCGCGGTCTCGGCCCGGCCGCCCACCCGCGCCTCGAGCAGCTTGGCGCGCGTCACCGCCACGTCGGCCGGGACCGCCCCGGTCGCGACCAGGCCCGCGGCCAGGCCCGCGATCGTCGCCTCGCGGACCGCGGGAAACACGTTGTTGGTCCCGGTCGACAGCGGCAGCAGGGGCACCTCGCCGGCCGCCGAGGCGGCCACCCGCGCGGTGCCGTCGCCGCCGAGGCAGACGATCACCCGCACGCCCGCCGTCACCATGCGCCGGACCGCGTCCACCGTGTCCTGCGCGGTCTGCCGGATCGGCTGGCCGTCGAGGAACTCGACCTCCGGCCACCCGGTGCCTGCGCCGGGCCCGGCCTGGCCGCGGCGCCGCGCGGCCGCGCGGAACACCGCCGCGGAGATGCCGCCGAGGTCCGTGCCGATCAGCACCCGGTGCACGCCGACCGCCTCGAAGGCCGTCAGCATGCGCTGGATCATGTTGGCCTTCTCGGCCGTCGGGAAGACCGAAGCCTGCGTCACCAGGCGCCGGATGTCACGCCCGGACAGCGGGTTCGCCACGATCCCGGCGATCGCATCACCCACGGCGTCGCTACCTCCCTGGTCATCCTCCCACGGCAGCCCGCGCCCGCCGAGGGTGAGATGTCGCGGAGGAAAGGGCCCGGCGCGGTGCTCGCTGTCCGGTCAGGGCAATGCTGCCGGGGCCGGAGATGGCCGAGAGCGCCCCGCCCGCGGGCCAGGGAAATGGCGGCCGGGGCCAGAGATGGCCGAGAGCGCCCCGCCAAACGGCGAGCGGGGCGCCCTCTCGGGCGCGACCCGGCAGGAGTGGGGGCCGGGAAGCGCCACCCGACTATCACCGATCAGCCTGACTGTTCGCTGGAGGAAAACTGAAGGTGATCTGTAAGATTGCCGATCAGTTGGTCTACGTGCTCTCCGAGGTCAGGACCGTGCCGGGCCGGGCCTGCCGCGGGATGCGGATCCGGAACGTGCTGCCGTGGCCCTCGTCGCTGTCCACCGCGATGGTGCCGTGGTGCGCTTCCACCACGCTGGCGGCGATGTCGGCGAGGTCCGCGCTGCGGAGTTCCACGGGCAGTTCCCCCGGCTGATTCTGGGAAAGGAATAGCAGGTCCTCGACCAGGTGCAGCAGGCGCTGCGCGTTCTTCTGGATCACCTCGGCAAATTGGTCGGTGTTCAGGTTGCTCGTGCGCTGATCCCGCAGCAGCCGGGCATAACCGATGATCGAGGTAAGCGGCGTCCGCAGCTCGTGCGAGACCAGGCCGAGGAAGTCGTCCTTCAGCCCGTCCAGCTCGCGCAGGCGCTCATTGGAGGTGCTGAGCTGCTGGGCCTGGCGGGTCAGCGCGTTGTCCGCCTCGACCTGGGCGGTGACGTCGCGGGAGATCCCGAAGGTGCCGATGATCTGCCCGCCGTCGTCGCGCAGCGGCATCTTCGTGGTCGACACCCAGGTGTCCGGCCGGCCGCCGCGGGTTTCCCGCTCCACCTTCCCCACGATCGGCTGGCCGGTACGGATGATCTGCTGCTCATCCTCGAAGGCCGCGGAGGCGTGCGGGTCGCCGAAGATGTCGAAGTCCGTCTTCCCGATCAGCTCCGCCGCGTCGTGGCCCGGCGCGTACGCCTCCATCCAGCCCCGCGCTGAGCAGCAGGAACCGGCTCATCAGGTCCTTGAAATACACCCGCTCCTCGGCCGCGGACAGCAGGTTGCTCATGCACGTGAGCCTGAGGTCGTCCTGCGGCTCGCGCTCCGGCCGCCCCCCCGGTTGCGGCTGGGCCGTGACCATCACAACCTCCTGTGACGGCTAACGCGCGCTAACGACCGGCTGCCGCGGATCGCAGCGTGCTGAGGTGTTTCCTGGCGAGCGCGGGCAGCATTGAGCGGACCGCATTCTGTATGATTTCAGCTATTTCATCCTGCGGGCCAACTCGGCCACATTCCGGTATGTCCCGCAGTTCATGTCCGCTAAACCAGTTCTGAACAACGACAAGCTGCCTATTAAGGCTGCTCAGAGTGCGCTCAGCAGGATAGCCCGCAGGTCGTCGTCGGACAGGACCACGGGGTTGCCCTGCATGCTGCTCGACCTGGCGGCCTGGGCGGCGATGGCGTCGGCGTGCTGCGCGCGGACGCCGTACGCGGCCAGGCCCGGGATCGCGAGCTGGGTTATCGTCTCGCGGATCCAGGCCAGGCCCTCGTCGATGGTCGCGCCGGGCCGGGCGGTCAGCAGCCGGGCCGCCTCGGCGTACCGGTCCAGGGCCGGGTGGCCCGGCGGCCCGGACCTCAGCGCCCGCACGTTCGCCTCGATGACCGGCGCCAGCAGCGCGGCGCAGGCCGCGCCGTGCGGTACCGGCGCGGTCCCGCCGACGACGCCGGCCAGCCCGTGCACGGCCCCCAGCTTCGCGTTGGCCAGCGCGATCCCGCCCAGCAGGCTGCACACGGCCATGTCCGCCCGGGCCGCGAGGTCCGCGCCGTCGGCGTAGGCGGCGCGCAGGCCCGCCGCGGCGCGGCGCAGCCCCTCGCGGGCCAGGCCGTCGGTCACCGGGTTGGCCCGGACCGAGACGAACGGCTCCAGGCACTGGGTCAGCGCGTCCATGCCGCTGGCGGCGGTGACCGGCGGCGGGCAGGACACGGTGAGCCCGGGATCGACCAGCGCGACCCGGGGGAGCATCAGGGGGCTGCGCAGGCTGGCCTTGACCTGGTGCTCGGGCGCGGCGAGCACGGCGTTGGCGGTGACCTCGGCCCCGGTGCCCGCGGTGGTGGGCACGGCGACGCAGGGCACCGACGGCCGGGTGATCTTCCGGCCGGCCCCGACGACCTCCAGGTAGTCCAGCGGGTCCCCGCCGTTGCCCAGCAGCATGGCCACGGCCTTGCCGGTATCGATGACGCTGCCGCCGCCGATCGCGGCCACCACGTCGGCGCCGTGCTCGCGCGCGGCGGCCGCCCCCGCGCGGGCCAGCTCGACGGTGGGCTCGCCGGCCACCGGGAACACCGCGGCCGGCCACCCCAGCCCGGCCAGCAGCGCGGCATGGCGCTGCGGGTTCGCCCCCGTGCACACCAGCACCCGGGACCCCAGCCCGGCGAGCACGCCCGGCAGCTCGGCCGCCCGGCCGCCACCGACCATGACGCGGCCGGCGGTGGCGAACTCGAAACCCGCGACGGTCACGGCGAGCCGCTCGGCCCGGTCTCCCAGCCCTCGCCGCCCTCGGGGAACACCGCGGAGAACCTGGCCGACTCCCGCGGCCTGGCCATCATCTCCGCCACGCGGTCCCGCCAGGCCGCGTAGTGCGCGGTCTGCTTGTGCGCGGCCGCCGCGTCGCCGTCACGGTAGACCTCCACCAGGACCACGTGCTCCGGGTCATCCTGGTCCTGGATGACGTCGAAGCGCAGCACGCCCGGCTCGGCCAGCGACGCCCGCGCGTTGGCCAGCGTGGCGTCCAGGAATTCCCCGGCCCGGCCGGGCCGGACCCGCGCATGAACGTGAACGACCAGCATGCGCTCATCCTGCTACACGAGGCCGGGCCCCGTCGTCAGCCGTGGCGACATGCTGGTGCCGGAGTTCGGCGCCGGCGCTTTTCGCTTTCCGGTAGCTGAGACGCGCTGTGAGCAGCTCAGCTACCGGGATCATGAAACGGCGTGGCCGGAGCGGCGCCAGCCAGCGGACGACGGGCCGCGCATGCGGGGCGCCGGCGGTTCGCGAGGAGGTTGTCCGTACCCGGCGAACGATCAAGGGAAGCGGAGAGTGCGCACTCCCCTCCACTTTCAATCTATAGCGCACCGGGGGGCTTGCGGCAAGACCCGGGTCGTGCCGCATAATCGCTGGCCGGGGCCGCAAACGTGCGGAATGGGAGCCGCGGCGCCGGTTGCTGTCGGCGTACGGGTCGCGCGGGGACGCCGAACTGCTGGCGATCCCGCGTGGTTCACGCGGGATCGCCAGCGACCCCAGATCGGAGCTGATGCCGTGGATCGCCTGACTACCAGCGCGTTCGATCTTCCCGACCGCCTCGCCGCCAAGGCCGACCCGGCGCTGATCGCCGGCGACGAGCGGCACTTCGCGGCCATCGCGGAGAGCCTCGAGCAGTCGGTCGCCGAGCTGTCCGGCCGCCTCGATGCCGAGCTCAGGGCGCCCGGCGGCATAGGCCAGGAGGCGATGGACCGGGACATGGAGATCCACCGGCTGACCGCTCGCCTGCGCGTCCTGCGCCGCTTCGGCCTGGACCTGTGCCTGGGACGCATCGTCGGGGCGGACAACCCCGAGCCGGTGTACATCGGACGGCTCGGCCTGACCGACCGCGCGGGTCGCCGGCTGCTGATCGACTGGCGTTCCCCCGCGGCTGAGCCGTTCTTCGGAGCCACCCACGCCAACCCGATGGGCCTGGCCAGCCGCCGCAGGTACCGCTGGACCCGCGGCCGGGTCAGCGACTACTGGGACGAGGTGTTCACCCTGGACGGGCTCGAAGGGCACGCCGCGCTCGACGACCAGTCCGCGTTCATCGCCAGCCTGGGCGGCAGCCGGTCGGCCCGGATGCGGGACGTGCTCGGCACCATCGCCGCCGACCAGGACGCCATCATCCGCGCGGGATCGGCCGGCGCTCTGGTCGTCGACGGCGGCCCGGGCACGGGCAAGACCGTCGTCGCCCTGCACCGCGCCGCGTACCTGCTGTACTCCGACCCTCGCCTCGGCCACCGCCGGGGCGGCGTGCTGTTCGTCGGGCCGAACCAGCACTACCTGGCCTACGTCGCCGACGTTCTGCCCAGCCTGGGCGAGGAGGGGGTGCAAACCTGCACGCTGCGCGACCTCGTCGCCGAGGGAGCCGCGGCCGCGATCGAGCCCGACCCGGAGGTGGCCCGCCTGAAGTCGTCCGCGGACCTGGTGAAGGCGATCGACCCGGCGGTCAGGTTCTATGAGAAGCCGCCCGCCGAGGGGATGACGGTGCAGACCCCCTGGTCGGACATCTGGCTCAGCGCCGGCGACTGGGCCGAGGCGCTGCAGGCAGCAGAACCCGGCACCCCGCACAACGAGGCGCGCGAGGCGATCTGGGAGCAGCTGCTCGCCATCCTGATGGACTCCCGCGACGACGACGTCCCGGCAGACCTGCTCCGCAAGTCGCTGCTGCAGAGCCGGGAGCTGCGTACCGCCGTCAACCGCGCGTGGCCGCTGATCGAAGCGGCTGACCTCGTCGCAGACCTGTGGTCGGTACCCGCCTACCTGCGCCTGTGCGCTCCGTGGCTGCGCCCCGACGAGGTCAAGAAGCTGCAGCGCGAGGACGCCCAAGCCTGGACGGTGTCTGACCTGCCGCTCCTGGACGCCGCGCGGCAGCGGCTCGGCGACCCGCAGGCGTCGCGACGTGAGCGCCAGCGGGCCGCCGCTATCGCCGCGCAGCGGGAGCAGATGGCCCGGGTCGTGGACGACCTCATCGAGGCGGCCGACGACGAGTACGGCGTCGGCCTGGTGACGATGCTGCGCGGCGAGGACTTCGCCGACGCCCTGGTCGACCAGGCCGCCCTGCCCGCCGCCGACCCGGACCTGCTGGCCGGCCCGTTCGCGCACATCGTCGTGGACGAGGCTCAGGAACTGACCGACGCCGAGTGGCAGATGCTGCTGCTGCGCTGCCCGTCCCGGAGCTTCACCATCGCCGGGGACCGGGCCCAGGCCCGGCACGGGTTCGGCGAGTCGTGGCCGCAGCGGCTCGAGCGGGCCGGGCTCAACCAGGTCAGCCTGGCCTCCCTGACCATCAACTACCGCACGCCGGAAGAGGTCATGGCGGAGGCCGAGCCGGTCATCCGGGCCGTGCTCCCGGACGCCAACGTGCCGGTCTCCATCCGCAGCAGCGGCCTGCCCGTCCGGCACGGATCCGCCTCGGACCTGGGCCCGATCCTCGGCACCTGGCTCGCCGCGCATGCTGACGGGATCGCCTGCGTGATCGGCGATCCCGCGTTCCGGGCGACGTCCCGGGTCCGGTCACTGACCCCGGAGCTGGCCAAGGGGCTCGAATTCGACCTGGTCGTGCTCATCGACCCCGAGGCGTTCGGCGAGGGCATCGAGGGAGCGGTCGACCGTTACGTCGCGATGACCCGGGCGACCCAGCAGCTCGTCATCCTCACGAGCTGCTGACGCCGGCCACGACAACTGCGCCGGCTTTCACGGTCATTCTGCTGCGAGTCTCAGGCAGGGGCCGGCGCCCCGGCCAGGTTGGCCCGGACCGCCTCCAGCGCCGCCTGGATGTTCTCGACCGAGTTCGCGTAGGAAAACCGGAGGAACCCCTCGCCGTAGCGGCCGAACGCGGTGCCGGACAGGGCCGCGACGCCGGCATCCGCGAGCAGCCGGTCCGCCAGCTGCCCCGACGGCAGGCCGGTGCCGGTGATGTTGGGGAACACGTAGAACGCGCCCTGCGGCTCCAGGCAGGTGATGCCGGGAATGTCGTTCAACCCCGCGACGATGACGCCCCGGCGGCGGCGGAACTCCTCGACCATGTCGTCGACCGGCTCCCAGGGGCCCTGCAGCGCCGCGATCGCGGCGTACTGGCTGAACGCCGACGTGCACGACACCGAGTTGATCACCAGCCGGGTCACCGGCTCGACCAGGGCGGGCGGGAACACGCCGAAGCCGAGCCGCCAGCCGGTCATCGCGAAGGTCTTGGACCAGCCGTCGAGCAGGATCGTCCGGTCGGCCATGCCGTCGACCTCGAGCACGCTCGCGTGCGGCCCCTGGCCGTACCGGATGGCCCAGTACACCTCGTCGGACAGCACGATCAGGTCGTGGCGCATCGCGATCTCCGCGATCGCCTCGCAGTCCTCGCGGGTCAGCGACGACCCGCACGGGTTGTGCGGGGAGTTGATGATGAGCAGCTTCGAGCGGTCGGTGACCAGCCGGGCCAGCTCGGCGGTGTCGATCCGGAACTCGTTGCCCTCCCGCAGCGGGACCGGGACCGGGACTGCGCCCGCGAACGAGGTGATCGACTCGTACATCGGGAAGCTGGGATCGGGGTAAAGCACCTCGTCGCCCTCGCCGCACAGGGCCATGATCGTGTAGAACATGATCGGCTTGGCGCCCGGCGTCACGATGACCCGGTCCGGCGTGATCCGCATGCGGCCGTTGCGTTCCAGGAACCCGGCCACGGCCTCGCGCAGGGGCGGGATGCCCGGCGCGGGCACATAATGGGTCTGCCCGGCCCGCAGGGCCTCGACGGCAGCCTCCACGATGTGCGGGGCGGTCGGGAAGTCTGGCTCGCCGATTTCCAGGTGGATGATCTTGCTCCCGGCGGCCTCCATGGCCCTGGCCCGGGCGAGTACCTCGAAGGCGGATTCGGTGCCGAGCCTGCCCATGCGGTCTGCCAGGGAGAATGCTGTCATGATCGGATCATAAGACGGCGCGGGCCGGGCAGTAAGGGCCGGGTGTTCCACGGTGTGAGCGTTCGCAGGCCGGCACTTGCCCCCGGCCCGGTGACACGTCAGCCTGGAAGTCGCTGGCACCGAGCCTCTTTCATCCGCCGATGCCGCCCAGGGCACCTGGGCGTCTCGGGCAGGATGAAAGAGGCTCACTGGAGAAGGGGGATGGACTTGGCTTCCGACGGGACGCAGCCGCGGTCGGCGCTGATCGCGCGCTCGGGCAGTGAGTTCGACGTCGGGCGGCTGTTCGCGGCGGCCGAGCCGGACTTCGCCCGCTACGAGGTGGTCAAGGATCTCGTCGACGAGTGCATCGACCTGTCGCTCAACTACCGCCAGAGCGGGCACCCGGGCGGGTCGCGGTCCAAGGTGCACATGATGCTGTCGCTGCTGCTGTCCGGGGCCATGCGCTGGGACCTGCTGCGGCCGTGGCGCCGCTTCGGAGACCGGTTCGTGCTGTCCGCGGGCCACACGGTGCCGCTGGTCTACGCGACGCTCGCGGTGCTCAACGAGGGGATGCGGGCCCGCCACCGGCGCACCGGGGAGGCCGAGTTCGCGTTTCCCGACGACGGCCGCTGGGCGCTGACCTGGGAGTGGCTGCTGAAGCTGCGCCGTCGCGGCGGGCTACCCGGGCACGCGGAGATGGAAGGCCGGACGCTGTTCCTGAAGTTCAACACCGGTCCCTCCGGGCACGGCATACCGCCGGCCGCGGGCGAGGCGCTCAGCCTGAAGCTCGCCGGGGCGAGCGAGGTCAAGGTGTTCGTGTTCGAGGGGGAGGGCGGGCTCACCCCCGGCTCGGCCCACGAGACCAAGAACCTGGCGTGGGGGCTCGGCCTGGACAACCTGGTCTTCCTGGTCGACTGGAACGACTTCGGCATCGACCCCCGGCCGGCCTCCAGCGTCGTCCACGGCACGCCGGTGGACTGGTTCGCGCCCTACGGCTGGCGGGTCACCGGCACCGAGCACGGCATGGAGTGGGGATCGGTCACCGACACGGTGCTGGAGGCGGCCTGCGGCGCCAACCCCGGCCACGTGCCGACCATGGCCTGGTTCGTCACGCAGAAGGGCCGCGGCTACGGCAAAGTCGACGCGGCCAGCCACGGCACCGCGTGGCCGATGAACGCCGAGCAGTTCTGGGCCGTGCGCAAGGGGTTCATGAGCAAGTACGGGGTCGAGTACCAGGGCGTCGACTCGCCCGCGCCGGCCGATCCCGGGGCGACGGCGGCGCAGGCCGAGGCGAACCTGCGCATCGCGATGAGCGTCCTGGACCGCGACGACGGCCTCGTGACCTGGCTTTCGGACCGGCTGGCCGCGATCGCCGGCACCGTGCCCGACGACATCGAGGGCTTCCGGCTCGGCGACCGGTCGCCCGGGGTGTTCACCGACCGCCGCATCTTCGACGTGACCAGCTATCCCGACAGCATGTGGCGCAAGCCGGGGGAGAAGGTCGCGAACCGGGCCGGCCTGGGCGCCTGGGGGGCGTACGTGAACTCGCTGGCGCTGGCCGAGCACGGCCGGCCGCTGTTCATCGCGGCGTCCGCCGACCTGGCCGAGTCCACCAACATCGCCGGCTTCGGGCAGGACTTCGACGGCTCGCCGGGCACCGGCTGGTACGAGCGGGACCAGAACCCCACCGGGGCGCTGCTGCCGACCGAGATCACCGAGTTCTCCAACGCCGGGCTGGTCGCCGGCCTGGCCACCGTCAACCTGGCCGAAGACCCGTTCGAGCAGTTCGACGGCTTCTGGGGCGCCTGCTCCACCTACGGCTCGTTCTCGTACCTGAAGTACGGGGAGATGCGGCTGTTCAGCCAGCTGGCCCAGGACAACGAGCTCAAGGTGGGCAAGCTGCTCTGGATCGCGGGCCACTCGGGGCCGGAGACGGCCGAAGACTCCCGCACCCACTTCGGCATCTTCGCGATCGGCGTCACCCAGCTGTTCCCCGACGGGCACGTCATCGACCTGCACCCGTGGGAGTACAACGAGGTGCCGGTGCTGCTGGGCACGGCGTTCGGCCTCGATGTCCCGATCGTCGCGCTGCACCTGACCCGCCCGCCGGTCGAGATACCGGACCGGGAGGCGCTGGGCATGCCGTCCCACTTCGCCGCCGCACGCGGCGCCTACGTGCTGCGCGATTACCGGCCGGGCGAGCCGAAGGGCGGCACCGTGTACATCCGCGGCACCCTGCCCACCCGGAACCTGGTCAGCGTGCTGCCGCAGCTGGACGCGGAGGGCATCAACGTCAAGATCGTCGCGGCGATCAGCCCGCAGCTGTTCGCCCGCCAGCCGGAGTCCTACCGGCGGTCGGTCATCGGCCCGGCCGACCGGCTGGACGCCATGGTGATCACCAACGGCGGGTTCAAGCTGATGCGGGACTGGGCGGACGACCCGCTGGTGCGGGAGTACTCGCTGTCGTCCGACTGGGACGACCGGTGGCGCACCGGCGGGTCGGTCGCCGAGGTGATCGAGGAGGCCCACCTCGACCAGGCGCACATCCTGGCCGCACTGGAACGCTTCGCGGCCGACCGGCCGCAGCGGCTGCGCCGGCTGAGGGAACGGCTGGCGGACGCCTGACCTCAGCCCCCGTTCCCCGGGCTGACCTCTCCGGTCCGGTCCGGACCAGCTGGGCAGACGGCCGGTTCCGGGGATACTGGTGCTGTGCGGCAGGTGCTGTGCCCGGTGCTGGTGGGGCGGGACGACGAGACCAGCCACTTGCAGGCCGCCCTGGCCGGGGCGCAGGCCAGCCGGGGCGGTGCCGTGTTCCTGACCGGGGAAGCCGGGATCGGGAAGTCGCGGCTGGTCCGCGAGACCGCGCGGGCGGCCAGCGTGCGCGGCCTGGCCGTGCTGACCGGGCGGGCGGTGGCCGGCGGCGTGCCGACGCCGTTCCGGCCCTTTGCCGAGGCGCTGGTGTCGGCCGGGCGCGCCCGCAGCCTCCCGGACAGCGCGGAACTGGACCCGTTCCGGCCCGCGCTCGGGCGGCTGGTCCCGCAGTGGCGCCCGCCGCAGGGGACGGCCGGCGATGAATCCCTGGTCGTCCTGGGCGAGGCGGTGCTGCGGCTGCTGCGGGTGCTGTCTGGCGACGCCGGGTGCCTGCTCGTGCTGGAGGACCTGCACTGGGCGGACCTGGAGACGATGGCGCTGCTGGAGTACCTGGCCGACAACCTCTCGGCCGAGCGGGTGCTCTGCCTCGCCACCCTGCGCGACGAGGAAGGCGGCGGCGCGTCCGGCCTGGCCAGCGCGCTGGAGGCCCGCGGATCCGCGGCCGTGCTGCCGCTGCGCCGGCTGGACCCGGCGGCGATGGCCCGGATGACCCTGGCCTGCGTGGGCGCCGCCGACCTGCCGCGTCCCGTCCAGTCGTTCGTCGCCGAGCGCGCCGAGGGCATCCCGTTCCTGGTCGAGGAGGTCCTCGCGGGCCTGATCGCGGAAGGGGCGCTGGCCGAGCGGGACGGCACCTGGCAGGCCGGCGACCTGGCCGCGGCCGGGATCCCGGGCACGTTCGCGGACGCGGTGCGGCGGCGGCTCGACGCCGTCGACGCGGATTCCCGCCGCGTGCTGGGCGCGGCCGCGGTCCTCGGCCGCCGGTTCGACTGGTCGCTGCTGAGCCCGGTCACCGGCCTGGCCGACGCGGCCGTGGTGGCGGCGCTGCGGCGCGGCGTCGGCCTGCAACTAGTGGTCGCGGACCGCGACAGCTTCCGGTTCCGGCATGCGCTGACCCACGACGCGGTGCTGGCCGGGCTGCTGCCGCCGGAACGGGCGATGCTGGCGGGCCAGGCGCTGGCGGCGGTGCAGGCGGCGCATCCCGGCCTGCCCGGCGAGGCGTGCCTGCTGGCCGCCGACCTGGCCGAGCGGGCGGGTGACCCGGCGCGGGCGGCCGCGCTGCTGCTCGAGGCCGGGCGGCGGGACCTGGCCGTGGGCGCGCTGGCCAGCGCCGAGCACACGCTGACCCGGGCGCGTCAGCTGATCGGCCCCGGTGACGCCCGCGCGCGCGCCCCGCGGGATGCCGCGCTGCTGACCCAGGTCGACGAGGCGCTGACCGAGGTCTTCGCGATGTCCGGACAGGTCGACCGGGCCATCGAGATGGGCCAGACGCTGCTCGCCCGGCTGGACCGCCAGGTTCCGTCGGCCCGGGTCGCCGCGCTGCACCTGGGCATCGCCCGGGCGGCGATCGCCGGCGCCCGGTGGGCGGAGGCCGCCGCGAGCATCGAGGTCGCCCGGGAGTCCGGGGCCGATGCCGCCCAGGCCGACGCCTGCGCGGCGCAGGTCGCCGTCGGCCAGGGATTCCTGGCCGAGGCCGACGAGCTGGCCACGGCCGCGTTGCGCGCCGCCGAGGGCGGCGGGCGGCCGGACGTGGCGTGCGAGGCCCTGGAGGTGATCGGCCGGGTCGCCCGCCAGCGTGACCTGGAAGCCGCGGAGCGCGCGTTCGCCCGGGCCGCGGACCTGGCCAGCGCGCACGGGCTGCAGTTGTGGCGGCTGCGGGCGCTGCACGAGCTGGGCACGATCGACCAGCTGCGCACCGAGAGCGTGGACCGGCTGCTGGAAGCGCGCGAGCTGGCGGTGGCGCAGGGCGCGCTGGCGCTCACGGCCACGCTCGACCTGCAGATCGCCGCGGGGCTGAACAAGCAGTTCCGCGCCGATGAGGCCCTGGAGGCGGCCCGGCGGTCGGCGGACGCGGGGCGCCGGTTCCGGCTGGCGGTGCTGCCGATGGCACTGATCTTCCAGGCCACCGCGCACGCGATCCGCGGCGAGCACCCGGAGATGGAAGCCAGGATCGCCGAGGCGTCCGCGCTGGCCCCCGAGGACCAGGACGTGCTCGGCTGCGCCTGGGGGCACTGCCGGGCCACCTTCTCGCTGCTGGCCGAGGACACCGGCCAGGCGCACGCGCAGATGGCGGCCGGGGCCGCGCTGATCCTCAGCTCCCCGGCGACGATCGCGCCGCCGTTCCTGGGGCTGTGGCCGCTGCTGGGCGCCGCGCTGGACCGCGACGCGGAGGATGCCGCGGCCCGGGTCCGGGCCGCGCACGGCACCCGGCACCTGGTGGTCGCGGCCCTGCTCGGCTACGCCGACGCCATCGCGGCCGGGCGGCGCGGCGAGCCGGCGGCGGCCGATGCGGCGTTCGCCGCCGCGGACGCCCGGATGGGACCGCTGGTGGCCTGGTACCGGCAGTACGCCCGCCGGATCGCCGCCGAGGCGGCGCTCGCCGACGGCTGGGGTGACCCGGTCGGGTGGCTGCGCGAGGCCGCGGCCTACTTCGCCGCGCGCGGCGACGAGCGGGTGGCGGCCGCCTGCCGCGGGCTGCTGCGCCGGGCCGGGTCGCCGGTGCCGCGGCCGCGCCCCGGCCACGAGGAGCTGCCCGGCGCGTTGCGGGCGCTGGGCGTGACCGAGCGTGAGGCCGATGTGCTCCGGCTGCTGGCGGCGGGGCTGAGCAACCGGGAGATCGCGGAGCGGATGTTCCTGTCGCCGCGCACCGTCGAGAAGCACGTGGCGAGCCTGCTGGCCAAGACCGGGCTGCGCCGCGCCCAGGTAGCTGGGTATTCCGCCGCGCTAGGCGGGTAGCCGCCGCGGCGCGGATTGGGTGGTCGTACCGATGTGACGGCCGGTGACCGGCGGCCACGATGGGCGCATGCTGACGCAACGAACCACCACCGCCGGGCTGGAGCGCCCGGGCGCCCGGCTGGCGTACGAGGTGACCGGGGACGGGCCGGCCGTGGTGCTCGTCCACGGCTTCGGGCTGGACCAGCGCATGTGGGATCCGCAGGCGGAGCACCTGGCGGCCCGGTTCCGGGTGGTGCGCTACGACTGCCGCGGGTTCGGCGCGTCCGGGCCGTTCGACCCCGCCGTTCCCTACACCCACGCCGGTGACCTCGTGGCGCTGCTCGACCACCTCGCCATCGGCGACGCGGTGCTGGTCGGCCTGTCGTTCGGCGGCCGGGTGGCGCTGCAGGCCGCGCTGGCCGCCCCGGCCCGGGTCCGCGGCCTGGTGCTGCTCGACGCGGTGCTCGACGGCGTCCCCTGGGACCCCGAGTCGGCGGCCGGGCTCGACGAGGTGGCGCGGCAGGTCCGGGCGGGCGGGGTTCCGGCCGGCCGGGAGGCCTGGCTGGCCCACCCGCTGTTCGCCACCGCGCGCCAGCGGCCCGACCTGGCCGGCCGCCTCGCGGCCATGGTCGCCGGGTACCCCGGCCAGCACTGGCTCGGCCAGGACCCGCACCGGCCGGCCCGGCCCGAGCCGGTCAGCGTGCTGGAGCGGGTGACCGCGCCGACGCTGGTGGCGGTCGGCGACCGTGACGTGCCGTGCTTCCGGGAGATGTCCGCGGTGCTCGCCCGCCGCATCCCCGGCGCGCAGTACCGCGTGATCGCCAGCGCCGGCCACATGGTCAACCTGGAGCAGCCCGCGGCCGTCAACGACCTGCTGACCCGGTTCCTGGCCGGGCTGCCGCCATCCGGCCGCGGGGAACCGCCGGGCCAGCGCGCCGGCCAGGGAATGAGTCATGACCCCGGTGACCGCGGCGCCCGTGATCGTGGCCGCCGTCCAGGCCGCGCCCGTCCTGCTGGACCGCGAGGCGACGATCGGCAAGGTCGTGACGCTCGCCGAGAAGGCGGCGGCCGACGGCGCCCGCCTGGTGGCGTTCCCCGAGGCGTTCGTGCCCGGCTATCCCGACTGGGTGTGGCGGACCCGGCCGTGGGACGCCGACGCCAGCGCCCTGTACGCCAGGCTCCTGGACCAGGCCGTGGTGGCCGGATCGCCGGCCGCGGGCGTGCTCGCCGAGACCGCCCGCCGGCTGCGGATCTGGCTGTCGGTCGGCGTGGACGAGCGCGACGAGGACGGCTCCACCATCTACAACTCGCTGCTGCACTTCGCGCCCGACGGGTCGCTCGCGGCCCGGCACCGCAAGCTCATGCCCACCGGCGGCGAGCGGCTGGTCTGGGGGATGGGCGACGGGTCCACCCTCAAGGTCATCGACACCGGATTCGGCCGCCTGGGCGGGCTCATCTGCTGGGAGAACTACATGCCGCTCGCCCGGGCCGCGCTCTACGCCCAGGGGGTCGACGTGTACCTGGCACCCACCTGGGACAACTCGGAGGTCTGGGTGCCCACCCTGCGCCACATCGCCCGGGAGGGCCGGACCTACGTGATCGGCGTCACGTCGTGCCTGCGCGCCGCGGACCTGCCCGCGAACCTGCCCGGCCGGGCGGCGCTGTACGGCGGCCCCGACGACTGGCTGTCCCGCGGCAACACCGCGATCATCGGCCCCGAGGGGGAGCTGCTGGCCGGCCCGCTCGTCGGCGAGGAAGGCATCCTGTGCGCCGAGATCGACCCGGGGCGAGCGCGGACCAGCCGCCAGCAGTTCGATCCGGTCGGGCACTACAGCCGCCGCGACGTGTTGCGCCTGGCCGTCGACACCACGCCGCGCGCAGCGGTCTGGTTCGCCGCCCGGGACGACGCCGCCGGCCAGCCCGCCTGCTGGTCGACACCTCCCCGCGTCCCGCGGTCATCGAGACGAGCGGCGCCGTCGCCGACGGTGCCAGCGCAGAGCTAGCCGTAAGAACCCACGAGCCCAAGGAGGCATAGATGAAGACGGCAACATTCCAGAACGCGGCCGGGCCCGGACCGGGGCGCCGCGCCAGACGTTCTCGTGTCGGCCCAGTGGCTGGAAGCGCACCTGCACGACCCCGGGGTCCGGGTGGTCGAGGTCGACGTGAGCAGGCTCGCCTACGACGAATGGCACATCGACGGGGCCGTGCTGTGGAACATCTACTCCGACCTCAAGGACGCCGACTACCGGCTGGTCGACGCCGCCGCGGTGCAGCGGCTCCTGGCCCGTTGCGGAATCGGCCCCGACTCCACGGTGGTCTGCTACGGGTACGGGCCGGCCATGGGTTTCTGGCTGATGAAGCTGTACGGCCACGCCGACGTGCGCATCCTGGACTGCTCCCGCGACACGTGGCGGGATGAGGGCCGTCCCCGGAGCAGTTCCGCGGCCGAGCCGCCCGCCGCCCGCTACGCCCTGCCCGACGAAAACGGGCTCGTGCGCGCGGACCACGCCGCGGTGCGCGGCGCGATCGGCGCCACCGGGCATCACGATCGTCGACGTGCGCTCGGAGGCCGAGTACCGCGGGGAGCGATTCTGGCCCTCCGGCGGACTCGAGCCGGGCGGCCGCGCCGGGCATGTCCCCACCGCGGTCCACCAGCCCGTCGAGGACCTCTACGACCCGCGCGGGTCGTTCCGCAGCGCCGCCGAGCTCCGCGGCGTCTTCTCCCGTGTCGACCTCGACGGCCAGGACGAGCTGATCACGTACTGCACGATCGGCGGGCGCGCCAGCACGGCCTGGTTCGTGCTCACCTACCTGCTCGGCCGCGATCACGTCCGCGTCTACGACGGGTCGTGGGCCGAGTGGGGCCGCCTGCCCGGCACCCCGGTCGAAGCCGTCCTGACCGTTATGGCTTGCGGGCCACGCCGCCCCACATGGCGGACCGGGCCCTGGCCTCGAACTCGGACCCGGGCCGCCATTCCTGCACCGGAACCAGGCCCGGGTCCACCAGGTCCAGGCCGTCGAAGAACCGCGTGACCTCGGCGCGGTTGCGATGCCGCTGCTGCTCGTGCGCGAGCCGGTTGTACCGCCGCGCCGCCTCGGCCATCTGCTCCGGCTCGATGTCGGAGGCCACCTGGGACAGCGCCAGGTAGCTCCCGCCTCGTCGATGCCCGCCGCCGGTTCTGCCTCGCCGGACATCGCCGCGCCTTCCGGGTGGGTGCCGATTTCACGCTCAGGGTACGTGGGCCGCGCACCCCGCGGGTGCCGGCGTAGACCCCGGGCCTGGAGTCCGGCACGATAGGCGCGTGAGTCACGTGCTGGCCCAGGTCAACATAGCCCGGCTGCGGGCGCCGCTGGAAAGCCCGGCGCTGGCCGACTTCGTGGCGGCGCTCGATCCGGTCAACGCGGCCGCCGATGCCGCGCCCGGTTTCCTGTGGCGGCTGCAGACAGAGGACGGCAACGCCACCTCGGTGCGGGCCTTCGCATGGGACGCGGCGGGCAGCGCCGGCGTCATCGTGAACATGTCGGTCTGGGAGTCGGCCGAGGCGCTGGGCGCATTTGTCTACTCCGACGCCCACCGGCGGGTCCTGCGCCGCCGCCGCGAGTGGTTCGAGCAGGTCACCGAGGCCTACCTGGCCCTGTGGTGGATCCGGCGCGACACGGTCCCGACCACGGCCGAGGCCGAGGACCGGGTCCTGCACCTGCGCGCGCACGGTCCTACGCCCCACGCGTTCACTCTCCGCACGCACTTCCCCCCGCCGGGCGGCGCCGGGACCGGAACGGCCCGGTCCGGCCGGGAAGAGTGGATGTGCCCGGCCTAAGCCGCGCGCGACCGCCAGGACATTCACGAGCTCACTCGCGTCCCGGCAGCACCTGTTTGAGGGTTCGCTGGCCCTGGATGGCCTGCCGGACGCGCGTTAACATTGCCGATGAGGGATCGCCTGGCTTTGGGCGTCGGTGCCGCATCATCGGATGCCCGGTCCGGAAGGGGGAACCACGTGGCTATCGCCGATGAAACCCTGGATCGCATCGAAACCGAGGACCTCAGCGGGCTCGGCCGGGCCGACATCGACGACGTGATCGAGTACGTTCACGTCCCCACCGCGCGCCTGCCCGATTACCGCAAGCTCTACGACCGGTACCTCCGGCAGCGCTGGAACGTCAACGAGCTCGACTTCACCGAGGACCGGGTGAACTGGGCCGAGCGCATGACCGACGACGCGCGCAACTCGTTCCTGTCGATCGCCTCCGGCTTCCACCACGGGGAGCGGCAGGTCGAGGTCGAGCTGGCCCCGCTGCTGTTCGGCGTCTCCGAGGACTACAAGATCTTCCTGACCAGCCAGCTCGAGGACGAAGCGCGCCACACCGTGTTCTTCGACCGCTTCTACCGTGACGTCGTCGGGCTGGAGGGCGACGGCATCATGGACGTGCTCGACGGGTCGTGGCCCTACATCCAGGAGACGTTCGTCGGCCCGTTCGGCCTGCTCGCCTACCTGACCGACGACCTGCGCCGGGACCCCTACGACAAGCACCTGCAGATGAAGTACGCCACCACGTACTTCATCTGGATCGAGGGGGTCCTCGCCCTGGCGGTGATGAAGATCACCCTGAACTACGCGCGCGACTTCCGGGTCCTGCCCGGCTTCTACACCGGGTTCACCGCCACCTGCCGGGACGAAGCCCGCCACGTGCAGGCCGGCATGCGGTTCGTGCGGGACCTGCTCGCCGAGGATCCGGCCTACGTCAAGGACCTGCACGACACGCTGCGGACCCTGCTGACCATGAGCGCCGCCCGGTCGAGCTACGTCTACTACGAGCCGCTCGGCTGGTCCGAGGACCGGGTCCAGGAGCTGTTCATGAACCAGCTGCACCGGAAGCTGGACATGGTCGGCGTGTCGCTCCCGCCGGACATGGAGGACATGCTGTCGATGGCCAAGCCGACGCTGGCCGGGGGGTGAGATGGCCGGGTTCATGACGCGAGGCGTGGGCGCAGGACTGCCGCAGCGCCTTCGACGCGTGGCCCAGCGAGGAGCGCAAGGCCAGCAAGCTGCAGGACTTCTGGGACTGGATCAACATGATCCGCCCGTTCGTGACCGGCCGCCTGGCGCTCAGCGTCCGGGACATGCCGCCGGGAGCCGATGGCGACACCCTGGTCCTTCGACTTCGACGGCGGCGCGATGACCGCGGCGTCGGTCCTCGGCCGGGCCGACGCCGAGGCCGATGCGGTCTTCCTGCTGTCCGGCACTACGCCGACTGGCAGGCGATGCTCGACGGGTACGACGTCGGCAAGATGGTCATGTACCGCAAGCTGATGCTGGAGAAGGGCGACACGCTGCAGTTCTTCACGGCCGCCTTCTTCTGGACCGAATTGCTCGCCATCATCCAGTCCGTCCCGGTGACCACGGCGGAGCGGGCCTCATCCACCGGGGCCTGACGGCAGGCGAGCATCCCGGCGCGGCTGGTCCCGGCGGCCTCGGCGGCCTGCACCGTCGGCACGCCACGACCGAGCATGCCATGCCGGCGTCAGGGCCCGCCGGCCGCTCAGGTGCGGCAGGTCACGGCCCAGACGGTGGCGGTGATATCGATCGGCTCCGCGGGAAGCAGCCGCCGGCACCGCTCGCGCAGCAGGTCGCGGCGCTCGGGGTCCAGGGACGCCGCGTACGCCCCGGCCGGGCCGACGCCGAGCGTGAACGGCTCCCAGTACTCGTCGAAGGTGGCGTGCCGGGCACGGACGGTCAGCGTTCCGGCCTGCACCTGCCCGAGCCCGGCCTGCGCGCAGAGCCGGGCCAGGTCGCCTTCGCGGGCTCCGGCCAGATCCGACTCATCGTCGGCCTGCGGGTCCAGCTCGCGCGCCGCCCGCCAGAAGGGCGCCACCGGGCTGCGGCCGCCGGCGTGATCCCACACGCAGGCGCCGACCACCCCGCCGGGCCGGGTGACCCGGCCCATCTCCCGCAGCCCGGCCACCGGATCGGCCATGAAGTGCACGACCAGCTGGGCCAGGGTGACGTCGAAGGCCTCGTCGGGGAAGGGCAGCCGCTCGGCCGCTGACCGCCGGACATCTACCCCCGGCAGCCGCTGCGCCGCCGCCTCGGCAAATGGCGCCGACGGCTCGACCGCGCAGACCGCGTCCGGCGCCCAGCCGGCTCACCAGCTCGGCCGCCAGCGCGCCGGGCCCGCACCCCACGTCCAGCGCCCGCTGCCCGTGGCGCACCCCGGCCAGGTCAGCGAATTGCGCCGCGAGCGGCTCGGAGTACCGTCCCATGAAGCGCAGGTAGGCGTCCGCGCTGACGTTGAAGCTCACCCTTCCGAACCTACCCGCAGCGACGGCCGATCCCGGAGTGAACCTTTTTCACCCTCCTCACGGCTGCCCACGTACTGCTGAGCCCAAGGCCGGCGGATGAAAAGGGCTAACCGGGCCCAGGCCGGGAACCCCGGGCAGCAGGGGAGAACCGGGACCCGGGCAGCAGCGGAGAAGAGGGCGCGTCGTGGCCGAGGAACAGACGGACAGCCGGCTCGCCGCCGGGGCGGACGGGCCGGCCGGGATCGACACCACGGTCGCGCACCCGGCCCGCGTCTACGACTACTGGCTGGGCGGCACCAACAACTTCGCCGCCGACCGCGAGGCGGCCGAGCGGGTGCTCGCGGCCACCCCCGGCCTGCGGGCCCGGGTCCGGGCGAACCGGGCGTTCCTGGCCCGGGTGGTGCGGTACCTGGCCGCCGAGGCCGGGATCCGGCAGTTCCTCGACGTCGGCACCGGCATACCCTCGGCGAACAATACGCACGAGGTCGCCCAGGCGGCCGCGCCGGACTCACGGGTCGTCTACGTGGACAACGACCCCATCGTGCTCATCCACGCCCAGGAGCTGCTGGCCAGCGCGCCCGAGGGGGCCACCCAGTACATCGAGGGTGACCTCAGGGATCCGGCCGCCATCCTGGAGGCGGCGGCCCGCACCCTGGACTTCACCCGGCCGGCCGCCCTGATGCTGCTGGGTGTCCTGCACCTGATCGGTGACTCCGAGGATCCGTACCGGATCGTGGCCGAGCTGATGGACGCGCTGGCCCCGGGCAGCTACCTGGCCATCTCGCACCCGGCCAGCGATATCAACGCCGCCGCCCAGGCGGAGGCCCAGAAGCGCTACAACGAGCGCGTGTCCACCCCGCAGACCCTGCGCAACCGCGCCGAGGTGACCCGGTTCTTCGACGGGCTGGACCTGGTGCCGCCCGGCGTGGTCTACGTGCACGCCTGGCGGCCCGATCCCGGGGACGTCCCGCCGGCCGACGGCGTGTCGGCCCACGGCGGCGTGGCCCGCAAGCCATAACGGTCAGCGCCCGGCCCGGTCCCGGCCGATCACCGCGCCAGGTCGCCGGGAACGGCCACGGGGGTGCCGCGTCAGGCCGGGGATCGAGCCGTCCGCGGATCTCGGCGCAGGCCCGGGCGTCGCCGAGACCGTCCAGGACGGCCAGGGCCTGGCGCCAGAGCCGGCTGGCCGCCTGGGCATGGCCGGCCTCGGCGGAAAGATCACCGAGGTCGCGCAGGATCTCGGCCTCACCGTGGCGGTCGCCGATCTGCCGGCGGACCACGAGGGCCCGCTGGTACCAGCGCCGGGCCCGGCCGGGCTGACCCATCGCGCGGTACGCCGCGGCGACGGAGCCGAGAGCCGTGCCCTCGGCCTGCCGGTAGCCGATCTCGCGGGTCAGCTCCACCGCCTGCCGGGCGCAGGCCAGGACGTCCTGCGGCCGGGCCAGCCTGGTGTAGGTCTCGGCCAGGTTGACCAGGGCGAGGCTCTGCACGTACTTGTTTCCGGCTTCCCGGGCGGCGGCCAGGACCCGCTGGAAGCAGTCGAGGCCGAGGTCGAACTGGCTCAGCTCCAGGTAGGTGCAGCCGAGGTTGATCATGGAGTTGACGTTCTCACCCCATCGGTCGCCGGTCTCGCGGCGGATGTCACGCGCCTCGGTGTAGCAGCCGAGGGCGTCGGTGAACTTGCCGAGGCCGGAGTGCGCATGGCCGAGGCAGTCCAGCGTCGGAACTCCGTGTCCACCAACCCCGGGGCCACGATCGTCTGGGCGGTCGGCGAAAGCGGGGTCTCCGGCTCGTTCAACCCGCTCGCCATGGAAACCTCCGGCTGACAGGCTCCCTTGTCAGGGTCTGGCCAAGAGGCCCCTTGCCAGGGCCTGACAAGGGCTGAACCTCCGGGTAAGGCACGCCCTGGAGGAGGCTGGGGGAGGGCCGGCCGACCACACCGGTCAGCCCTCCCCCGCCGACGACCGCGAGTACACGTTCACCAGGTGCGGTCCGCGCCGCTCCGCCTGGTCAGCGCCCAGCTCGGCTGAGCCCGCTCAGGTCAGGCCGGGTCACCGCCGTCACCGGGATTCTCGGGCCCCGTCGGCTCGAACCGGCGGCGCCGTCGCGGCCGCCACCCTTCGACTCGCCACTTCGAGCCGGGGCGGCCGGGCAGCAGCAAGACGATCAGCAGACCCACCACCGACAGCAGCAGGCCCAGCGTCAGGCCGAGCCGCTCGCCGTAGCCTTTGCGATCCGCCAGCCACGACCCTGCGGCCGCCGAGATCAGCCAGGCGAACAGCAAATACAGTACTTTGCCACCGACCGTTCCCCCGGCGGTAGTCAGCTGCACCGCGTAACCGTTCATGTCCCCAGGTACGCCTTCTGGACTTCGGGATTGTTGCGCAGGCTCGCCGTGTCGTCGGCCAGGACCACGCGCCCGTTCTCCAGCACGTAGCCGCTGCGGGCGGTTTCGAGCGCGTAGTTGGCGTTCTGCTCGACCAGGAGGATCGCGACCCCGGAGCGGTTGATCTCGCCGATGGTCTCGTAGATTCGTTCCACCAGCACCGGGGCGATCCCGAGAGACGGCTCATCGAGCATCAGCAGCTTCGGCCGGGCCATCAGGGCCCGCCCGATCGCGAGCATCTGCTGTTCACCGCCGGACATCGTGCCTGCCTTCTGGCGTTCACGCTCCTTCAGCCGGGGGAACAGCTCGTACACGCGGTCAAGGTCGCTGGCGATCCCGGGGCCGCGCCGCCGGTGAGCACCGAGGTCCAGGTTCTCGCGCACGGTCATCCGGGGGAAGCAGTGGCGGCCCTCGGGGGCGAGCGCGATCCCCCGCAAGACGATGTCGTGTGCGGGCACCCTCGTGATGTCCTCTCCCGCGAACATGATCTTCCCCCCGCTGGCCGGGGTGAGGCCCGAGATCGAGCGCAGGGTGGTGGTCTTGCCGGCTCCGTTGGATCCGATCAGCGTGACCACCTCGCCCGCATCGACGGTCAGCGAAACACCCTTGAGAGCCTCGATCGCGCCGTAGCGGGCACGGAGGCCGGAGACCTCGAGCAGGGCCATCAGTTCTGCCTTCCGAGGTAGGCCTCGATGACCCGCGGGTCCGTGCGGACCTCGGCCGGCTCACCCTCGGCGATCTTCTCGCCATAGTCCAGCACCGTGACGCGCTCGGAGACGTCCATCACGACCTTCATGTCGTGCTCGATGAGCAGGATCGTCAGCTTCAGGTCGTCTCGCAGCTGGCGCATGAACTGCGTCAGCGCCTTCGATTCCCGGGGGTTCATGCCGGCCGTCGGCTCGTCGAGCAGCAGCACTTTCGGCTCGGACGCCAGGGCCCGCGCGATCTCCACGCGCCGCTGGTCCCCGTACGACAGCTGCGAGCCGAGCCGGTCGAAGACGGCCTCGTGCAGGCCAACGTACGCGAGCAGGTCACGGGCGCGCGCGCGTGTTTCCCGCTCTTCCCGGCGGACCCGGGGGGTACGCAAGATGGCCCCGAACACCCCCGCCCGCATCCGCGCGTGATGCCCGATCATCACGTTCTCGGTGGCCGACATCGCGCCGAACAGCCGGATGTTCTGGAAGGTCCGCGCGACCCCGAGCCCGGTGATCTCGTCGGGGCGCGCGTGCGTGATGTCGCGTCTCGTCGAGCAGGATGTTCCCCTCGGTCGGCCGGTACAGCCCGGTCAGCATGTTGAACAAGGTGGTCTTCCCGGCGCCGTTCGGCCCGATCAGCGACACGATCGAGTGCTGCGGAACGTCGATCGAGATGTCCTTGAGGGCCTCCAGCCCGCCGAACCTCTTCGTGACGTGCACCACGCTCAGGGTCGCGACCGCGGGCGGTGCCGGGGCCTCGGCCGGGCTCACGTCGCCCCCCCGACGGTGCCCGGCACCTCAGCGAGCTGGGCGTCCTCCGCGGCGATCTCGGCCGTGAGCTCAAGCTTGCGTCGCCGTTCGGGAATCAGGCCCTGCGGCCGGAGCAGCATCATGATCACCAGGAGGAAACCGAAGATCCCGAACTCCACCTGGGTCAGCTGGAAGTTCAGCCCGAACTTGGCGGGGAGATTGTTCAGGACGTCCGGGATCAGGTAGTTGTTGATGTAGCCGAGCGCCATCCCTCCCACCACCGCGCCCCAGATCGAGCCCAGGCCGCCGATGATCACCATCGCGAGGATGAAGATCGAGAACCCGAACTGGAACTGGCCGGCGTTGACCTCGGTGTAGTAAGCGCCGAAGAAGGCACCCGCCATGCCGCCGAACGCGGCGCCGATCGAGTACGCGAGCAGCTTCGTCTTCACCAGCGGAATGCCCATCGACACGGCCGCGATCTCGTCCTCGCGCAGCGCGACCCAGGCGCGGCCGAGCCGGGAGTCGCGCAGGCGCAGGTTGACGAACAGGACGAAGAGCAGGATGGCGAGGATCAGCCAGTACCACGGCCTCAGGTTCAGCAGGCTGAACTGGCCGATCCCGGGAAAGTACGGCTGGTCGACGGCGCTGATGCCGAGATTGCCGGCGGTGAGCGTCATGCCGCCGCCGACGGGGACGCTCTGGCCGTTGACGGCCACCACGCCGATGATCTCGCCGAAGGCGAGCGTGACGATCGCGATGTAGTCGCCGCGCAGGCGCAGCGTCGGCAGGCCGATCAGCATCCCGGCCAGGGCGCAGATGATCGCGGCGACGGCCAGGATCAGGATGAAGTTGAGGTGCACGCCGGCCAGCGTGCGCTGGACGGGGGAGACGAGCACGTGGATGTGCAGCCGGAAGAAGAACCCGGAGCCGAACCACCCGAGCGTGTACGCGCCGAGCGCGTAGAAGGCAACGTACCCGAGGTCGAGCAGCCCGGCGAAGCCCACCACGACGTTCAGGCCGAGCGCCATCACCGCGTAGGCGAGCGCAATGATCGTTGCGTTCATGAAACCGGCACCCGGCGGGAAGAAGAACGGCAGCACGATCCCGATCACGATCAGCAACCCCGCCAGCGCGCGGTTCCACCACGGCGGGATCCGCTTCTCCGCGGCCTCGCGCCACCGGCGGAGCCGCGCGCGCCATTCGCTCATCCCGCCTCCCTGGTCTCCTCGCCGAGCAGCCCGCGCGGGCGCAGGATCATGATGGCGATCAGGTAGCCGAACACGACGGCCTCGGTCCACTGCGGGCCCATCCGGGCGTCGGCCAGCGACTGGATGACGCCGATGATCAGCCCGCCGAGCACCGCGCCGCGGACGTTGCCGATGCCGCCCATCACCGCCGCGGTGAACGCGATCAGCCCGGCCTTGAAGCCCTGGAAGAACCAGATGTTCGTCTGATAGAGCGCGTACACCAGCCCGGCCGCGCCGGCCAGCATGCCGCCGAGCAGGAACGTGAGCGAGATCGTGACGTTGACGTTGATGCCCATCAGGCGGGCCGCCTCCGGGTCCTGCGCGGTGGCGCGCATCGCCCGGCCGGCCCGGGTGCGGTTGATGAACCAGCTCAGCGCGAACACCAGCGGGACCATCACCCCGAACGCGAGGATGTAGCCGCGCTGGATCGGCACGCCGGCGATGGTGAACACCGTCTGCTGCACGTGGATGAGGTCGGGCACGCTCTGCGGTGATCCGCCGCGCCAGAGCAGGCCCACGTTCTGCAGGATGAACGAGAAGCCGACCGCGGTGATCAGCGCGGCGAGCTTCGGCGCGTTCCGCAGCGGGCGGTAGGCGACCCGCTCGATCAGGACGTTCAGCGCCCCCGTCACGATCATCGTGATGATCAATGTCGCCAGCAGTCCCCAGGTCAGCGCCAGGGTGCCGGTGGTGAGCCCGAGCCCGAACACCCCCCACAGGCCCACGGAGGTGAAAGAGCCGATCATGAACACGTCGCCGTGCGCGAAGTTGATCAGCTCGATGATCCCGTAGACGAGCGTGTACCCGATCGCGATCAGCGCCCAGATCGCGCCGTTGGACAGGCCCTGGGCGAGGTCGTAGCCCAGCATCGTGAGATCGTGGTGGATCACCACGTGACCGGCCACGTAGCCGGCCTGATAGCCCTGCACCAGGTCGTGGATGCCGTAGTAGACCGGCAGCGCGGCGAGCGCCACGATCAGGCCCCAGCGGCCGGCGTAGTGGCGGATCGCCACCAGCGGGTGCATCCGCACCGCGGGCGGGCTCGGGGAAACTGTTCTGGTTGCCACGGTTCCCTGGAAGTGTCCGGAGCGTGCGCAGGCACGCCGTGAGGGAAGGTGGGGGGCGCGGTGCGCCCCCCACCCTTTACTTACTTGACGGTCTGCGTCGGGGTGAGCGTCTTGAGGAAGACAGGCTCGCCGTCGGATCCGACCTTGTACAGGCCGTAGGACTTCAGCGTCGTGTCGCCGTTCTTGTCGAACCCGTACGTGCCGAGCACCGACGAGCGCGCCGTGGTCGCGAACAGGGCCTTCAGCACGTCGGCCTTGTTGTCGCCGTTGGCCCCCAGGCCCTTGACCGTGTCGAGCCCGAGCTTCATGACCTCATAGCCGTAGATCGCGTACGGGTCCGGGCTCGACGTCCCGTACTTGGCCTGGTACGCCTTGAGGAAGTCCCGGCCGCCCGGGTACGCCGCCAGGTCCTGGGTGGCGACCGTGCACTCGATCAGCGGGTAGAGCGCGGCCGGGACACCGCCCTTGGTGGCGTTGGTGTAGGAGTCCGTGCAGACGCCGTCGCCGCCGAAGATCTTGGCGTTCGGGAGCGCCGAGTGGACGTCCTTGGTGATCTGGACCGCGCCGTTGGAGACGATGCCGGCGAAGAAGAAGCAGTCCGCTCCCTGGCCGGCGATCGTCGATGCGTAGGAGCGGAAGTTGGGCGCGGTCGGGTCGATCCCGGTGTTGCTCGTGATCGTGACCCCGTAAAAGCCCTTCTCCAGCCCGAGCAGGGTGGCCAGGCCGGAGCCGTAGGCCTCCTTGTCATTGGCCACGGCGACCTTGGTGCAGCCGGCTTGCTTCATCGCCATCAGGTCGGCGGCGGCCTGGATCGAGTCGATCGGGACGATCCGCAGGTAGGTGCGCTTCCCGGTCGGGTAGTACTTCTCCGGCTCGCCGGGGGCACTGCCCGGCAGGTTGGTCGTCAGGCCCACGTAGGTGTTGGCCGGGCTTACCTGCGGGATTCCCGCCTGGTTCAGGATCGGGATCGACACCTCGCTGGCGCCGGAGTTGAACTCGCCCATGTAGTAGACGGCCTTCGGGTCCGACGCCACCTGGCGGGCGTTGGCCGCGGTCTGGCCCGGGTCCCACTTGCCCGCCGCCGCGGTCGAGTCATCGAGCACGGTGTACTTCACGGTCCACTGGCCGGCCTTGTTGCCCGCCTGAGAGAGCGCGAGCTTGATCCCGTTGACCAGCGGGATGGTCTGCGCGCTCGAGGCTCCCTGCATCGGGAGGCTCGAGTAGAAGTCGACCGTCCCGCCGCTACTACTCGATGAGCCGGTACTGCTGGAACTACCGCTACCGCTACTGCTGCAGGCGGCAGCCGCCAGGGCGACCATGGCCAGGCCAGCGATCGCAGTGGTACGTCTCATGGTTCTTCCTCTCGTTGATCAAGCGGGGCGCACTGTGGGCCGTCGCCGTGTGGGGCCACGGCCAGGCAGCACATGGGGATACGGGCCGGCGTGGCCCAGGTCCGCGATGAGCAGACCTCGCTGCCTGTGCTGCTGCCGAAACCGCAACCAGGCGCCGCGCCAGCTGGGCAGCGGGCGCCCCGCATGGATGACCCTGTCCCCCTGCCGGGATGTGGACTTGTGCCCAACAGGCCACGCTGGTACCCGCTGGCTGGGTAAGTGCCTGCGAGGACAGCACCGGCGCGGCTCGGTGGGAGTTCCGAAGGTTTCCGAAGTATTAATGAGCCGCTATTCTGCCCAGCCCGCCCAAGGAATGTCTAGGGTCGCGGCACGCGCCGGGTCCCGCCGTTACAGCACTGTCATGGACGCAAGCCTGCTCGGCTGAGCCTCACGGAGGCTCAGGTCAGGTCGAACTCGCCGTGCTTGATGCCCTGGACGAACCGTGACCACGCCCGGTGATTAAAGGTGAGCTGGGGTCCGCCGCGGTCCTTGGAGTCCCGCACGGCCACCGTGCCCATCGGGTTGGGAGCGACCTCGACGCAGCCGCCGCCGTTGCCGCCGCTGTGACGGCTCTTGCGCCAGACGGCCGCCACCTCGACGCAGTTGGTGCCGTCCCCGCTGCTGTGACTGCTCTTGCGCCACCGGGCACGGTCTACCTGGCCCATCGCTCCTCAGCTACTCTCTTGATCGAGTCGCGTGACGCCACGCGAGGGAGCGCCTCGGCCCGCAGCGTGTCGAAGGTCGCGCTCACCGTCTCGACGATGGACGGTGTCTCGGTGATCTGCCCTTGGTTGGGTCCCTCCAGGTACAAGGTACTCGCGCCGTCGACTCTCACTATGGCAAAGGCTCCTTGGAGGCCCACGTGCGCGCCGACCTCAGCCGGGACGACCTGAACGGTGACGTTGGGCCGGTCGGCCAGGTCGGCCAGGTGCGCGAGCTGGTCACGCATGATCTTGGCGCTGCCGATGCAGCGGTGCAGCACGCCCTCGTCCACGATCACCCACAGCGACGGTGGGTCGGGACGGTCGAAGATCGACTGCCGGTCCATTCGAGTGCTAACCATCTGGTCAATTTCATCCATAGGCTGGCGCCAAGCCTCGAACAGTGCCCGTGCGTAGTCCGCCGTCTGCACTAGACCGGGCACGAGCAGCGGCTCCCAGCAGCGCACAGACTCCGCCCGCCGCTCGGCCTCGATCCAATCGCCGAACCACGAGGGATAGATGCCGCCCAAGCGCTGAATCAGCGCGTGCAGCCTCGTGAACAGGCCGTCCATGCTGGGCAGGGCCTGGTCACAGCGCTTCGCGAAGTCCCGGGACGGGGCGCGCTCGCCGGTCTCGACCTTGCCGACCAGCGCGGCCGAGTAGTCGATGCGCTGGCCTAACTGCTCCTGGCTGAGCCCGGCCGTGGCCCGAGCCCGCCGCAGTTCGGCGCCGAAGAAGGCCAGCGGGCTCGCGCCCGGATCGAGTTCCCGCGTCACCGGCATCAGGCTCACCCTTTCTCGACCCGTCCATACACGGCGGATCGCCGTCCATACACATCCTGACGGCGGCCCGGCTTCCCTAGTGATCGTAGTTCGGCCCGGCGAAGATGACCGTACCGATATTCACAACGGAAACTCCGGGGGATTCCCATGGTCGCAGCGCCGGGTCCAGTGCCGGTATCGGCCCGGTCCGAGCCCGGCGCCGCCAGTTGCTGGTCCCAGCCCGGCGACTCCATCTTCCAGTCTGAGCCCGCTGCCTGGCCTTTTTCCAGCCACCTGGAGCTGGGCGCGCTGGACTCGGCCGTGCCCTGCGCCCGGCTGCACGCCCGGCAGGTCGTCAGGGAATGGGGGCGACCCGACCTGGCTGACAGCACCGAACTGCTCGTGTCGGAATTAATGACGAACGCGATCCGCGCGTCGATCGACGTAATGTCGCCTGCCGTCGCGTTGTGGCTCTTTTCTGATGGCCGGTGCGTGGTCATTCAGGTAGGCGACGGCAGCCGCGAGATGCCGGTACGCCAGGACGCGGACGCCGATTCCGAGAGCGGCTGGGGTTTGTTACTGGTGGAGAGCCTGAGCCGGGACTGGGGATCGTTCCCGGGGCCCAACGGCAAGGTGGTCTGGGCCCGGATCTGATGGCTATTTCTGGCCGGGCCGCCGGCGGAGCCGGAGGGCAACGGTGATCACGGTGGCTCCGACGAGCAGGGCCACGGCGTTGGGGATCACCAGGGCCAGGATGCCCGCCGCCGCTCCGTAGGCGATCCAGAGCAGGAATCCGATGAGCAGGATCGTGAAATAGCCCACGGATACCTGGCGGGAGGACTGCTCGCGCAGCATGCGGCGGATCTGCAGTACCGGTGCGATGCCCATCAGCACCGCCCACGACGATGCGGCCGCGGCGAGAATGGTTGTAGCCATGGCGCTCCTGCGATGAGGCGCCCTGGCTGTGCGGATCGTGCTCGCCAGTTACCTGGTGAGGGGCGCAAGCACGACCGATGTCAGGGTACCGCTGTCTGGGGAAGCCCGCGGCTACGGCCACCGTACGCCGGGCGGCAGAGGACGACGGGCCTGGCTAGTCTTCGGATGTGCCGTTCCCTGATGAGCCCCTCAGCCAGCGAGTCGAGGTGGTGCCCTGCCGCGCGGCCTGGGCCGGTGAGGGTGCGGCTGAAAACGGGTGATCGGTACGCGGCAAACGCTGGCTGCCCACATGCCCTCATGGGCCCGACCATCCCCCGGTGCGGTAACTCTTTGATCGTCAGCAGGAGCGTGGTCATCTGGTCCTGGCTGAGCGCGCGGCCGGCGCCGTGCTCGGCGTCCCACTCGGCGCGGGTCACGGTCGCGCGCGCGGGGCCGAGGAACCTCTCCAGCAGAACCGCGTCCTGCTCGGCTAGGGGCATGTCCGCCACCTGCCTGACCGTCTCCGCGGCACCGGCCAGGCGGGCCGCCCGCAGTGGTTCGCCCAGTTCCGCAACGGCGCAGGCAGCCAGTTCCAGGGTGGTCGACAGGATGTCGGAGTTACCGGCGCTGATCACGTAATCGAGCGTGGAGGACAGCAGATCGCGGGCCTGGAGAGCACGGCCGGCCCGCAAGCCGACCATGACCAGCGCGTGCTGGTCCATGACCAGGCCGAGCAGATCACCCTGTTCCTGGTCCAGCGTGACCGCTTCGGTCAGCACGTGCGTGGCGCGGTCGAGATCGCCGGCGATGGTCTCCACCAGGCCCAGGTTCGTCAGGGCCGCGGCGAGCCGTCGGTCGCTGCCGATCTCGCGGGAGAGGGCGGCGCTTTCCTCCAGCAAGCAGCGCGCGGTGCTCAGGTTACCGAGGTAACCGTAGGTGATGCCGAGGCTGTTCAGTTCCTTGGCCTCCTGGTCACGGTCGCCCGAGTCACGGTAGATGGCCAGGCTTCGCTCGAAGAGCGGTATGGCCGCGGCGAACTCGCTCTGCTGGGTCAGCAGCATCCCCAGCCCGTGCGCCACCGTGGCCAGCGGCGCTCCCCGGTCCTCGTTGACCAGCTCGATCGCCCGTTGCAGCCATCGCCTGCCTTCGGTGCCGTGACCGTGCTGGTGCCAGAACGCGACCAGCGCCTCGACCAGGCGCAGGCCGATGCCGACCCGTTCGGCGTCGCCGGCGTCGGTGGCCTGAGGTTCCAGCGACCAGGTCAAGGCGGCCCGCAGGTTGTCGTGCTCGGCTTCCAGCCGGTCTAGCATGGCTAGCTGCACCGGGCCGTACAGCTGCTCGTGAGCTCGCTCCGCGAGGGCAGCGTAATGCTCGGCGTGCCGGCGCCGGGCGCTGTCCAGCTCACCGGCCTCAGCCAGCCGTTCCAGCGCAAACTCGCGGATCGTCTCCAGCAGGCCCACCCGGGGCTCGCCGTCGGCGCCCTCGGTCACCGTGATCAGGCTGACATCCATGAGCTCAGTGACCAGTTCCAGCGGATCAGCCGGGTCGGCCGCGCCGTCCCCGGACAGGGCCACCGCGGCGAGCGCGTCCAGATCGCCGCCGCCGGCGAACACCCCCGCGCGCCGCAGCACCGCCGCGGGCCGGGGCGCCAGCAGGTCATAGCTCCAGGCAATGGTGGCCCTCAGGGTTTGCTGACGTGATGGCCGCCCGGCATCCGCAGCGGCCAGGGCCAGGCTGTGATCAAGCCGGGCGAGCAGGGCCTTGGGGGACAGCAGCCGGGCTCGCGATGCGGCCAGCTCGATCGCCAGCGGCAGCCCGTCCAGCCGCCGGCAGATGGCCGCGATGTCGGCCGCGTTGGCCGCGGTCACGGCGAAGCCCGGCCGGATCATGCCCACCTGCTGCACGAACAGTCGCGCCGCGCTGCACGCTGTCACCTCCTCGATGGCCGGCTCTCCCGGTATCTCCAGCGGCGGCACGGGCAGCTCGTGCTCCCCCTGCAGGTGGAGGGGCCCTCGCGAGGTCGCCAGCACCACCAGGCGGGGCGCCGCCGCCAGCAGCGCGGAGATGACCTCGGCGGCGCCAGGCAACTGCTCCAGGTTGTCGAGCACCAGCAGGGTCCGGCGGTCACGCAGATGCTCCAGCACCGCAGCCGGGTCATCTCCGTCCACGGACAGGTCGCTGGCGATGGCCTTCCACATCACGTCGGCATCGCGGACGGCGGCCAGCGCGATGAAGTAGATCCCGTGCGGGAAGGCACTGTCCAGCGATACCGCGCCGTCTACGGCCAGCCGGGTCTTGCCGACGCCGCCCGGGCCGGTGAGCGTCACCAGCCGTATCCCCGGCTGGGCGGCAAGGGCGCGCAGATGCTCGAGGTCGTCTTCCCGGCCCACCAGCGGCGTGGCCGGAACCGGCAGGTTGGTCGAGGCACCCAGGCTCTTCAGCGGCGGAAAGCGCTCGGCCAGTCCCGGGCCGGCCAGCTGGCAGATGTGTTCCGGCTCGTCAATGTCCTTGAGCCGGTGGAAACCCAGGTCACGGACGGACAGTTCGGCGGGCAGCCCGGACTGCGCCAGCTGCCAGGTGACGTCGGACATCACCACCTGGCCCCCGTGCGCGGTGGCCGCGATCCGGGCGGCCCGGTGCAGGTCCATCCCGATATACCCGTCTTCGTGCCGGGACGGCTCCCCCGCGTGCAGGCCCATCCGGATCCGGACCGTGGCGCCGCCGGGCCACTCATGCCCGCCGAGCGCGCGCTGGGCCGCGACGCAGCAGGCCACCGCGTCCGCGGCCGACTCGAACACGACGAAGAAGCTGTCGCCCTCCGTCCCCATCTCATGCCCGCGCCGATCGGATATGGCGGCCCGGAGCATCGCCCGCTGAACCGACAGCACCTCCCCGTACAGGTGGCCCAGGCGGCTCAGCAGCACCGTTGACCCTTCGATGTCACTGAAGAGCATGGTGACAGTCCCCGTCGGAAGCTCCCGCGCCCCCCGAGTATCGCTATCCAGCTGGGCCTGCCTCGGCTACGCGTAGCGGGTCGCCTACCCGCACGACGCCTTCGGCGACCACGTCGGCATAGACCCCGAAGTTCACCCCGCGGCCGGACTCGTTCACCTGCACCCCCCGGTAGGACTTGATCATCCGCAGGGTCGGGAGGTCGCGGACGCCCCGGTCGGGGTCGCGCGTCGTCGCCGCGCAGCGGGGGACCGGCCCGCCCACCCGAACCAGGGCCTCTCCGATCTCGATGGTCAGGCCCTGCCAGCCGTCCTCGACGTGCGCCGAAAGGCCGGAAAAGCCTATGAGCATCCTGAACCGCCGGGCGTCGACCGATCGAGCGCCGGACTGGCGGGCCAGTTCGGCGACCGACTCCTCACCGAGCAGCGTGACCGGATGTTCGTCGTGGCCCGCGCCGCGATCGCTGACCCGCACCAGGCGCACCGGCTCGCCCGCCGCATCGCTCAGCATCGCATTCCACGGGCCCTCCACCACGGTTCCGGACACCTTGCGCCCGCCGTAAGACCGGGCGATCACCGGCGCCCCCGGCCGGGCGGGGGCGCCGCACAGCTCTGTTCCGGCCGAACTCAACGTGATCCGGCCGCTCCGTTGATCATGGGTCGCGCGGAACCGGACAAGCCTGCCCGTCTTCCATACCGTGACCAGCCGGTCGCGGCCGTCGATCACGAAGAACTCGCGATCTCCCGCCGCGCCGGTCCGCAGCAGCAAGATCGCATCCGGGTGGTGCAGGGCCAGGCCTTTCACCGGCGTCGTCGACAGCCGGGTGACGCGCGCGCCTGCGGTCACCCCTGCCCGTCCGCAGCCTGCTGCGGCTCGGGAAGCACCTCGAAGGCCGGGTGTTTGGGCGCGATGGCGCGGATCTGGTCGTCGCCGGAGTCTGGCCCGATGCCCTCGAAGAAGATCCCGACCTCCGCCTTCCACCTCTTGAGGTAGGCGCGCAGCACCGGCACCTTCTCATCGTCGGTGAGTTCGCGGCCGCGAAAGTACTCGGCGTGCCGGCCCAGCCGCAGCTCGCCGGTGCCGACGGCTCGCAGGTTGCGCACCCACTGCGTCTCGCCGCGGGGCGCGACGAGGTAGCGGTGGCCATCGTAGGGGAGCAGGTTCACCGGGGTGGTACGCCACTGGCCACTCGTCCGGCCCTTCACCGCCAGGACCCGCGAGCCGAGCACGCTGATGCCCTGCCGGGTAAGGAACGCCACCGACCGGTTGAAGACGTTACGGGTGAACCAGCCGGGTTCGCGGTAGTGATCGGACACGCTGGCCAGCCTAAGGGCAGTTTCACGGCACTGCAGCATCGGCGATGGTGGTCAGGGTCCGCTTTCTGACTTCCTCGATGACGACCTTGCGGGGGCTGCGGGCACCGGGCTTGTCGGGGGCCTCGGCGATGGCGACGGCGACCAGGTCGGTGTACGCGTCCTGGCGGAACCTGGCGACCAGCCCCTGCGCGGTGGTCTTGAGCCTGGCCCAGACGGTGGCGGCGGACAACCCCACGACTCCCACGACACCGAGCAGGGCTTTGAGCAATGAGCTGGTAGGCGGCAGCTCGCATATCGGACTCGGCCGTGAGGGTGTCCTGGGCATGGGCATCCAGCTGGTAGATGCTGGCCGCCAGGGCGTTCCACGCCGCCGCTGCGGCCTGCGGTGCGGCCGCTCTGGCCTGCGGTGCCGCCGCTGCGGCCTGCGGTGCGGCCGCCGCCAGGGCATCGGCCTGCCGCCCGATGATGGCGGTCCGGCTCTGCTCTTGGTGGTCACGGACGGTGACCGTGTCAACCCCCAGATCGCCGGACAGCTTCTGCAGGATGACCTGAGCCTCGATCCGGAGCTCGGCGGCCGTGCGCTCTATGCGCAGCGGCAGGACATGATGGCCGCGGCTGGGAAGAGCATCCCCCGGGGGCCGCAGTCCCCCGGGACGGCTCCGGCCCCGGACCTCAGCGACGTACCAGCCCAGGCGCAAGGCGTTGATGACCTCGAGCGCATCCCCCGGCCCCGACATGCCCCTCCCCTTTACGGCGGCAAGGAGCATAGCCCCTACAGCGGCTGTCCCGCGCGCCTGGGTTTAGCGGAGCTCCAGCCTTCTCGGTGCAGCCTTTCGACGCCGTCAAGCAGGAGATCGAGAGCGAACTCGAACTCGAACTGCTCCTCAGCTACCATCGGCCGATGTTCCGCGCTGATCACCCCCTGGAGACAACCCGGCTGACCTTGCGCCTGTTCGCTCCCGGCGACTTCGACGACCTCTACGCCTACCAGTCCCGTGATGAGGTAGCCCGCTATCTGCACTGGGAGGCCCGTGACCACGCGCAGGTGCGGGAGGCCCTGGCTCGTCAGCGCGATGAGACCGCTCTCGGCGCCGAGGGTGACTGGCTCACGTTCGCCGTCGTATGGCGTGAGGCCGGGAAGGTGGTCGGTGAGGCCGGGCTGAAGCTGATTAGCTGGGAGAACCGGCAGGGAGAGATCGGATTCGTCTTCAACCCCGATTACCAGGGACGGGGCCTGGCGACCGAGGCCGCCGAATCCCTGCTCGCGCTGGGGTTCGACACCATCGGGTGGCACCGGATCGTCGGCTCCTGTGACGCCCGCAATCACCCGTCAGCGCGGCTTATGGAGCGGATCGGCATGCGCCAGGAGGCGCGCTTCGTGCACAACCAGATCGTCAAGGGACAGTGGGCAGACGAGCTCGTGTACGCCATCCTCGATCACGAGTGGAGAACGCGAAAGCCTCCGGCAGGCCCTGGCGCCGCAGGCTGACGCCGATACCGGATCACGCGACCCGGCGGTCATGGCGGCCTCCTCCAGGCGTCCCGGGCCTGCCGGCGGGACGCTCGACGTCAAGGTGCGAAGGAGATGCGAATGCTTGTTCAAGCAAGTAGTGTCTTCGGGTGGCCAGGGTCGATCCGCTGAACGAGACCGAAGAGGCCTTCTGGCGAGCCCTCATGCGCATCTCGCTGTCCCTGCCCCGCCGCCTGGACAGCGACCTGGCCAGGACCGTGGGAATCACCGCGAACGAGTACACGACGCTGATGTGCCTGTCCGAGGCCCCGGGTCGCGAGTTGCGGATGGCGGACCTCGCCAGCGCGGCCGCGCTGTCGGCCAGCCGCATGACTCGTCTGGTTGACGACCTCCAGGCCCGCGGCCTCGTGACCAAACGGGCCAGCTCCGAAGACGGGCGAGGCAACGTGGCCAAGCTCGCCCCGGCCGGGCTCGCGAAGCTCAAGAAGGCCTGGCCTGCGCACCTGGCGAGCGTCAGGGACAGGGTGTTCGACCACGTCGACCCCGGCACGGTGGCGAACGCGGCCCAGGCCTTGTCGGAGATCGCCGCCCGGCTGGAATCCGGGCGCTAGAGCAGCGTCGGCCGACGCAGGATGTCCCGTCCCGAAAGAGATTGCTTGCCAAAGCAAGTAGATTCGGTGTAGCGTCGGACCCCCCTGCCAAGGGCGCGTACCGCCCCGGGCGCGCCTGAAGGCTCGCAAGCACACCCGTGAGAGAAGGAGCCACCATGACCCGGATCGGTGTCATCCTCGGAAGCACCCGACCCGGCCGGCGCGGCGAGCAGGTCGCGCGCTGGGTGATGGATCAGGCCCGTTCCCGCAGCGACGCCGAGTTCGAGCTCATCGACCTCGCCGACCATCCGCTGCCGCATCTGGACGAACCCCTGCCCCCGAGCATGGGCCAGTACCAGAACGCGCACACCAATGACTGGGCCGCCACCATCGGCCGGTTCGACGGATACGTCTTCGTCACCCCCGAGTACAACCACTCCACTTCGGGCGTGCTGAAGAACGCCATCGACTTCCTCTACGCGGAGTGGAACAACAAGGCCATGGGCGTCGTCTCCTACGGCGCCGTCGGCGGCGCCCGGGCCGCCGAGCACCTCCGTCTCATCGCCGGTGAGCTCCAGATGGCCGACGTGCGCACGAACGTCGCCCTGTCCCTGTTCACCGACTTCGCGAACTTCGCCGAGCTAACCCCCGGCCCGCACCAGGCCCAGGCGCTCGATTCCCTGCTCGGTGAGGTCGTCCGCTGGAGCGAGGCGCTGGCGCCGCTGCGACAGGTCGTCGGCGCCGGGCAGCCGGGCTGACTCCAGGAAGCAGTGACCAAGGAGATGCGCGGCAGGACACTCCTGGGCCGGTTCGGCCAGTCGGAGGACGTCGCGAACGCCGCGCTGTTCCTCGCGTCCGACGAGAGCTCCTACGTGACCGGCATCGACCTGGTCGTCGATGGCGGCATGAAGGTCTGGTGACGTCTGCTGTGGCCCGGCAGAGACAGAGGTTCGATGCCCAGCAGGACGCGCACGCGGTGCCTGCCGTTCAGAGACGCCGGCACCGCTCCGGCTTCTCGGCCGTGGCGTTCGCCTTTCTGATCGTCATGGCGGTCGCGACGCTGCCGAGCCCGCTCTACGGCCTGTACCGAACGCGAGATCACCTCTCCGCCTTCGTGATCACCCTGGTCTACGCGATCTTCGCGGGCGGCACGATCATCACGCTGCTGGGGGACCGCTTCATCGTCGCGCGGGTCGGGCGCCGGGGCATGATGCTCGGCGGCGTGGCGACGATGATGGCCGCGGCGGGGGTACTCGCCGCGTGGAAGGACCTGCCCGGACTGCTGATCGGGCGCCTGCTCACCGGGGTGGCGGTCGGGCTGGCCGCGGGCGTGGCCATCCCGTACCTCATCGAGTTGCGCCTGCGTGCCGACCCGAACGCGTCCGCGGCCCGGGCCCGGAACATCGGCACCGCGATAAACGTCGGCGCGCTGGGCATCGGCCCGTTGGTGGCCGGCTGTCTCGCGCAGTGGGCGACGCAGCCGCTGACCTTGTCCTACCTCCTGTTCGCCGGGCTGGGGGCGGTCGCTCTGATCGGCGTGGCGGCCGCACCCGAGACGGCCGCGCCAGCTCCGCGAGCAGCAGCGCAGAGTCGGCCGGCTGGTCCGCGGGGTAAGGTCAGGCTTCCCGTTCCGGCGGCAGCCGCGACCATTACCGCGTTTTCCGCGACGGGCCTGTTCGCCGGGCTGTCCGGGCTCTTCCTGGCCACCATGTTTGGCCGTCCCTCACACGCACTGTCCGGCGTAACGCTGTTCCTGGTGTTTTCGGCCGGGGTGGTATCCCAGCTGGCCACGACCGGGCTACGAGCGTCGCGCGTGCTGGCGCTCGGCATGACCTCCATGCTCGTAGGTCTCCTGCTGCTCGTTACCGCCGTCCGTCTTTCGGCACCGAGCCTCGTGCTGTTCCTGATCGCAGGTGTGCTGATCGGCGCGGGTGCAGGTGCGGTCTACAAGGGCACCACCGGGCTCGTGCTCGGCGCAACCGCACCCGAAAACCGGGTCGCGATGACGTCGGCTCTGGTCATCGCGGTCTTCATTGGACTGTCGGTCCCGGTGATCGGAGCCGGAATCGCGCTCAACCAAGGGGCAAGCGCGCCCGACACGGTGCTCGGGTTCGCCATCCTCGTCGCGCTGGGCGTTTCGGTCTCGGGTTGGGCGCTGCTGGGACGCCGATCTGCAGGCTTGCAGCAAGCCGCATAGCCCGCCGCGCCCGCTCATCCGGCAGGCTTGGGACCATGCACCTCGGCTGGCTCTGGGCGGACAACCTGCGCCCTCGGCCAGTTCGACGATCCCGGCTGGATCGCGGTGGAGCACGGCATGGGGGCGCCGGCCAGGAGGCCGGATCGTGGTGTGAGCATCCGGCCGGATCTCGGGCCTGGGGGAGCTGATGACCCTCATCGTGGTATCCGGGGCTCCCGGCACGGGCAAGTCCACCGTGGCGGCCGCGCTGGCCGCGGACCTTCGCTGGCCCCTGCTGGCACTGGACACGGTAAAAGAAGCGCTGGCTGACGTGCTGGGCCTGGGCGGCGAGGACTGGTCCGATCGGGTGGGTGACGCCGCGGCCGAGGTCGTCTTCCGGCTGGCCGCGGCGTTCCCGGACGCGGTGGCCGAGGGCTGGTGGCGCGGGGCCAGGCGCGAGCGCGCGCAACGCGAATTCGCCGGGGCGATCGAGGTCTTCTGCCGCTGTGACCCGGAAACCGCCGTACGCCGCATGCGTGACCGGCACGGTGGCCGCCGCCATCCGATCCACCGCGACGTGATCAACCCGTCAATCCTTGACCGGGCGGAGGCGCTCGCGGCGACGGTCACCCCGCTCGGCCTGGGCGCGTCGCTGGTCGAGGTAAACACAGAGCAGCCGGGGTCTGCGAGCCGGGCGATCGCCTCGGCCAGAACGGCACTGGCTGGTGATGTGACGTGACCAGGATCCGCCTCGATCTCACGCGGCAGCAGATCCTGGCGTTCCGGCGGCGCGCCGGCGCGCTCGACGAGCGGCTGCCGCGCGGAGCGAACTCGCTTCGGCGGGCGGCCTGGGCCGGGCTGCAGGACAGCATGCCGCGAGCCGCCCTGCTGTCGATCCACGCGCGCGTGGAGGGCACCGGACCGTCCGCGTGGGAGGACCGATCGCTGGTCCAGCTCTGGGGGCCGCGGTTCAATGTCTTTGTCGTCGCCGCGCGTGACCTCGCCGTCTTCTCGCTCGGGACGCTGCCCGACGAGGCCAAGGGCCGGCGGAGGGCGGAGGACCTCGCGGCCCGCCTGAACGACATCCTCGGCGGCGAGCGGATGAACTACGGGGAAGCCGGGCGTCTACTCGGCGTCCACAACCCCAACATGCTCAGGTACGCGGCAGCGACCGGCACGGTTTTGATCCGGTGGGAGGGCGCGCGGCAGTCGACAGTGTGGACTGTGCCGCCGCCTGAGATGGCCCCCCGCGACGCCCGTCTCGAACTCGCGCGCCGGTACCTGCACGTCTACGGACCCGCCACACCCGAGGCCTTCGGCCGGTGGTCGGGGATCGGCCCGCGGCCCGCGGTGGCGGCGTTCGGGGCGCTCGGCACGTCGCTGACGCCGGTACGGGCGCCGGCCGGCGACGCGTGGATTCTCGCCCGGGACGAGGCGGCCTTCCAGGCCGTCCCGGGGCCCGTGGCACCGGCGCGGCTGCTCCCCAGCGGGGACGCCTACTTTTTCCTGCACGGAGCCGATCGCGATCTCCTGGTCCCCGACGCCGGCCGCCGTCGCGCGCTGTGGACACCGCGCGTCTGGCCCGGTGCCCTCCTGGTCGGCGGAGAGATCGCCGGGACGTGGCGGCGCGCGGACGCGGTGATGACGGTGCAGCCCTGGCGGCGGCTGTCGAGCGCAGAACGCGACGCGGTCGGGTCCGAAGCGCAGTCCCTGCCGCTGCCCGGTATCGGCGGGCGGATGGTCGTCCGCTGGGACGACTGAGCCGGGCCCACGGCGTCTGACGGGATCCCCGCTCGGCTCACGCAAGGCTAGGTGCCCACCTGATGCCAACCGCGTCGCGTCAGACATACGCTCGTACGCACTTTGAGCTGACGCCGAGACAAGCGGGGGCGAGATGGCGATCACTGGTAGTGAGGATGCGGTCCGGTCGGTCGTCATGGATTACGTGGAGGGGTGGTTCGAGGGCGACGCGGGCCGGATGCAGCGGGCGCTTCATCCCGAGCTGGTGAAGCGGTGCCGGGGGATCGAGGGTGATGACCCGGACGCGCTGGAGACGCTGTCGGCGCGGGAGATGATCGATGCGACCGCCGACGGAGAGGGACGCCGTGAGGACTCCGCCGACCGGCGGATCGAGATCAGGATCGACTATCTGAGTGGCGGGGTCGCGAGCGTGCAGTGCCTCTGCCACCGCTATGTCGATCTGCTGCACCTGGTCGACATGCCGGACGGGTGGAAGATCGTCAACGCGGCGTGGCGGCTGCGTTGACAGCGGTGGTGTTGCCTTCGCCCCCGGGCGAGCAGACGCGCGCGGCCTACCCGGATCAGGCGGCGACCCTGAGCCGGGGCGGCGTCCCGGTTCACTGGGAGAGCTACGGGCGCGGGGAACCCCGCGATCTTGTTCATGCCGACCTGGTCGATCGTCCATTCGCGCTGCTGGAAGCTGCAGATTACGGACTTCGCGCGACGGCACCGGGTGCTGACGTTCGATCCGCGCGGCAACGGGGGATCGGGCCTGGCCGATCCGGCGGCCTATGACGAGGATGAGCTCGCCGCTGACGCGCTGGCGGTGATGGACGCCGCAGGCGTCGAGCAGGCCGTGGTCGTCGCGCTGTCACTCGGCGCCCAGCGGGCGCTGGTGCTGGCCGGCGAGCACCCGGACCGGGTGCGCGGGCTGGTGCTGCTCGGGCCGTCGCTGGAGGTGGATGAGCAGCCGGGCGCCGAGCGGGAGGCGGCCGCTGGCCAACTTCATGGTCTTCCACGATCTCGCCCGCGACGAGCGCTACGACCTGTGGGTCGGCGACGAGGCCTGGGAGCTGGACTACTACCTGCACGAGAACCCGGAGCTGAAGTCGGCCGCCTACGCCTGGCTGACCGACTTCGTGGGCTGGCTGCCGATGGCCGACGGCGGCGAGCGCGAGGCGTTCCTGACCGCCGACTACAACGCCGAGATGATCGAGCACATCGCCCGGTACCCGCGGGTCCGGGATCGCGCGGTCTTCGTCGGCGAGCCCGCGGACATCGTCCCGGGCACGTTCGGCCCTGGGCTGCCGCCGATCCGCGACTGGACCGAACAGCACTATGACTTCGCCGGGTACGTCACCGGCTTCGACCCCCGACAGCTCGCCGACCGGGAAGCACTCGGCTACCGCGAGGACGAGCGCGTCTGCCTGGTGACGGTCGGCGGCTCCGGGGTCGGCGGCCACCTGCTGCGCCGGGTGATCGCTGCCTTCCCCGAAGCCAGGGAACGGGTGCCCGGCCTGCGGATGATCGTGGTGACCGGACCGCGGATCGATCCTGCCAGCCTGCCCGCCCACGACGGGCTGGAAATCCGGCCCTACGTGCACGAGCTCTACCGCCACCTGGCCGCCTGCGATCTCGCCGTCGTCCAGGGCGGGCTGACCACCGCCATGGAACTGACCGCGGCCCGGCGGCCGTTCCTGTACTTCCCGCTCCGGCACCACTTCGAGCAGACCTACCACGTGCGCCACCGGCTCGAGCGCCACCGCGCCGGACGGTGCATGGTCTACCAGACCGCTGACCCGTCCGACATCGCCGCCGCGATCGCGGACGAGATCGGCCGCGACGTCGACTACCTCTCCGTTGCCACCGACGGCGCCGCCCGCGCCGCGGCCCTGCTCGCCGACCTCCTCTAACGGCAACAGGGCGAGGCCGCACCCGGCCGGTCAGTGATCCTTTTCCGCTCTGGGCGCGACGCCGGCGGAGGAAAGGGCTCAGTGATCACCGGGCCGGGTGAGCGGGAGCCGGACGCGGAGGATGGTCTCGCCGGGCCGCGAATCTATGGCGATCTCGCCGTGGTGGCGCTCGACGATGATGCGGCGGGCGATGTCCAGGCCGAGCCCGGCGCCGTGGCCAACGTCCTTGGTGGTGTAGAACGCCTCGAACGCGCGCGCCTGTACCTCGGCGGGCATCCCGGGACCGGTGTCGGCGATCTCGATGATGACGTGCCCGGGGTCCGCCCGGGTCGAGACGCGGAGCGTTCCGTGGCCGCCCATGGCGTCGATGGCGTTGTCGATGATGTTCGTCCACACCTGGTTGAGCTCGGCGGGGCTCGCCCCGACGCGCGGCAGGCCGGCGGCGTAATCGCGGACGACGGTCACGCTGTCTCCCAGCTTCTGCCCCAGCATCACCAGGGTGCTGTCGATGCCCTCGGTGACGTCGATGAATTGCATCCAGGCCCGGTCGAGCTGCGCATAGGATTTCATCGCCGCGACGAGTCCCGAAACCCGCTCGGTTGCCTCCTTCAGCTCCGACAGCAGCACCGGGGCCGACAGGGTGCTGGTCACGTACTCCAGGCCGGGTTCGAGCGTGCCGCCGTCGAGTATCTGGCCGGCGCGTTCGCACCAGGCGATGTCCGCCCCCGCCGCCGCCAGGGCGGGAGCGATGTCCCACGCGGCGGCGACCCCGTGCGCCTCGAGCCAGCCGGCGAGCGCTTCTTCGTGATCGGCCAGCTCCAGCGGGCTCACGTCCGCCGCTGGACGGCCGAGCTCACTGCGCAGCGCGTCGATGGCCAGGAACTGCCCGGGCGGCAGGGAACGCTCGGCCAGGCGCACCAGCGATGACAGCAGCACATCGCAGGTGTCCTGCAACGCCCCGGCCGCGCGCACCGCGGCCGACGCCGGGTTGTTGATCTCGTGCGCCAGGCCGGCCGCGAGCGTGCCGAGCGCGGCGAGCGCCTCCCGCTGACGCGAGAGGGCTTCCATGTTGCGCACGGTCTGGAAGAAGCCCTCGATCAGGTGCACGCCGAACGGGAACCAGGCGCGCGCCAGGTCCCCCAGTGCCTTGGCGGGGACCCGGAAAATGACACCGGAGCCGGCCCCGCGGCCGGTCGCCATGTATCCAGCCTGGTCGGCCCACGCCCGGAAGCCGCCCGCCCAGACTCCGGGCCGGTCCATCACCCCGGCCACGGATTCCTCCCACCTGGTGCGGCGCAGCAACTCCACCCGCCCCGCCAGCAGCACCCACCAGAAGTCGGCGGGCTCACCCTCGCGGAACAGCACATCGCCGGTTTCGAAGCGCACCTGCTCGCCGGCTGCGATCAGCTCGCGCAGCTGCTCGCCGCTCAGCCCCTCGAACACGAAGACGCCGCGCAGATCATCGATGAGCATCAGCCGCCCCCGCCACCGTGCGCCTTCTCTGGTCCCTTGTCCTGGTCGACGCTACCAGAGTCGCCGCAGGTCAGGCGGCAGTGAGCGCCCCCGCGTCATCACGCCAGCCCGGCGCCGAGCGCTAGGCCATGTCGATGACGATCTTGAGCTGGGCGGGGTCGCGGGCGGCCTGCAGCGCATCGCCGACCCGCGCCAGCGGGAACCGCGCCGTGACCAGCGGCGCGAGGTCGAGCCGCCGGCCGGCGCACAGGCCGATGGCCAGGTCGCAGTCCCTCGGCCGGGCGGCCCGCGAGCCGAAGATCTTGAGTTCCTTGTAGTACCAGTCGTAGGTGGGCATCGCGTCGGCCGTGGGCCCGGTGATGCCGAACGCCAGCACCGTCCCGCCCGCGCCCGCCAGCCGCATCGCCTGGGCCAGCGTGGCCGCCGTGCCGGCGCACTCGATCACGACGTCCACGCCGCGCTGGGCCGTGACCTCCCGGACCACGCGGTCCGCCTCATCGGGGCCGGCCACGCGGGTCGCGCCGAGCCGGAGCGCCAGGTCCTGGTGGCGCCGCGATCGGGTGACCCCGACGATCGTCGTGACCCCCCGGGCCCGCAGCAACTGGACGTTCAGCAGGCCGGTCACGCCCAGGCCGATGACCGCCGCGTGGCCGGCCAGCGAGATCGGCACCAGGGATTGCGCGTGCACGCAGGTGGAGAGCACCTGCAGCAGCGCGGCCTCGGCCTCGGGCACCGAGGCGGGAACCGGATGCAGCCGGGTCTCGTCCACCGCGACGAACCCGGCGAAGCCGCCGTCGGCATCGCGTCCCATGAGGCCGCCGCTGCGGCACAGCTGGGGCAGGTCACGGAAGCACAGGTCGCAGCGCCCGCAGAACAGCGCCGGGTTGACCAGGACGCGCGTTCCCCGGGCTACCCGGCCGGACGGCCCCGGGGTCTCCACCCGGCCGGTCATCTCGTGGCCCAGGATCCGCGGCACCCGGACCGGGGCCCGGCCGTCGACGATCGCCAGGTCGGTGGCGCACAGGCTGGCCTGGGTCACCCGGACCAGCGCGAGCCCCCCGGCCGCGGGCACCGGGACCTCCCGGACGGCCACGCGGCCGGGTTCGGTGAGCAGCGCGGCGCGCATCGTGCCGTGCTTCCGGCCCGGTCCAGGGGTCTTCTCGGCGGGTGGCTGCATATGTTCCACTATTCCCGTATATCGCTAGCCAACCAGTGGAGCGTTCAGGATGCCGAAGTCAGAGTCGGTCGGCTTCGTCGGGCTCGGGGTGATGGGCTCGGCGCTGAGCGGGCACCTGCTGCGGGCCGGACACGAGGTCGTCGGGTACGACATCGCCCCGCCGCGCCTCGCCGAGCACGCGGACCGCGGAGGCCTGCGGCGGCCAGCCCTGCGGAGGTCGCCGCGCAGGTGCCGGTCGTGGTCACCTCGCTGCCGAGCGCCGCGGCCCTGGCCGAGGTCACCCACGGGGACGACGGCGTCGCCGCGTGGGGGGCGGCCGGGCTGATCGTCCTGGAGACGAGCACGCTGCCGATCGAGGTCAAGCAGGACGCGCGGCAGTTCCTCGGCGAGCGCGGGATCACCCTGCTGGACTGCCCGCTGAGCGGCACCGGGGAGCAGGCCCGGCGCGGGGACGTCATCGCCTACCTGAGCGGTGACGACGCGGCCAAGGAGCGGGCGGCACCGGTCGTGGCGGCCATGACCCGCGCCTGTCACGACGTGGGCCCGTTCGGCAACGGATCGAAGATGAAGTTCATCGCGAACCTGCTCGTCACCGTGCACACCATGGCCGCGGCCGAGGCGCTGCTGCTGGCCCGCCGGGCCGGGCTGGACCTGGCGACCGTCTTGGAGGCGGTCGGCGACGGCGCGGGCACCTCGCGGATGTTCGAGATCCGCGGGCCGCTCATGGCCGAGGAAAGGTACCCGGCCTCCTCCATGCCGACGGCGCTGTTCGCCAAGGACATCCAGATCATCACGGACTTCGCGGGGCAGCTGGGCACGCCCACGCCGCTGTTCTCGCTGGCGTCCGTGTTCCACCGCGCGGCCCTCGCGCAGGGCCGCGGCCAGGACGACCTGGCCTGCCTCTACGCGGTCCTGGGCCAGCTGGCGGCCGACGGGCGCGTCACCGGGGCACTCGATGGTCGTTGAGTGGGATGTCCCGGTCGCCATGGACGACGGAGCGGCGCTGCGGGCGGACGTGTTCCGCCCCGACGGCGCCGGCCGCTACCCGGTGATCCTCAGCTGCGGGCCGTACGCGAAGGGGCTGGCGTTCCAGGACGGCTACCCGGACCAGTGGCGGATCATGACCGGGGAACATCCCGACGTGAGCGCCGGGTCCACCGGCCGGTTCCAGAACTGGGAGGTCGCCGACCCGGAGAAGTGGGTCCCCGACGGCTACGCGTGCGTCAGGGTGGACTCGCGCGGCGCGGGCCGGTCGCCGGGGCGGCTGGATCCGTTCTCCCCGCGGGAAACCCGCGACCTGTACGAATGCATCGAGTGGGCGGCCCGGCAGCCCTGGAGCAACGGCCGGGTGGGCCTGGCCGGCATCTCCTACTACGCGATGAACCAGTGGCAGGTCGCCGGCCTGCAGCCGCCGCACCTGGCCGCGATGTGCGCGTGGGAGGGCGCGGCGGACTTCTACCGCGACGCGACCCATCACGGCGGCATCCTGTGCACGTTCTGGGAGAACTGGTTCCCCCGGCAGGTCACCTCGGTCCAGCACGGCGCGGGGGAGCGGGGACCGCGCAGCCGGGTCACCGGCGAGCTGGTCGCGGGCCCGGACACGCTCGGCGACGCCGAGCTGGAGCAGGCCCGGGCCGATTTCGGCGCCCTGATACGTGATCATCCCCTGGACGGCGAGTTCTACCGCTCGCGGTCGGCCGACTGGTCCAAGATCACGGTCCCGTTCCTGTCCGCGGCCAACTGGGGCGGCCAGGGCCTGCACGCGCGCGGCAACTTCGAGGCCTTCGCCCGGGCCGCGTCGCCGCTCAAGTGGCTCGAGGTGCACGGCCTGGAGCACTGGACCCACTTCTACACCCAGTACGGGGTCGACCTGCAGAAACGGTTCTTCGCCTGCTTCCTGCAGCGGGGACCGGTCCGCCTGGAACGCCCAGCCGCCGGTGCAGCTCCAGGTCAGGACCCTCGACGGCTTCCGGCCGCGGGCCGAGCAGGAATGGCCGCTGGCCCGGACCCGGTGGACCAGGCTGTACCTGGACGCCGGCCGCCGGGGGCTGAGCCCGGGGCGGCCCGGCGCCGAGCAGTGCGTGTCGTACCGGGCGGACGGGGACGGGGTGACCTTCACCGGGGCCCCGCTGGCCCGGGAGACCGAGATCACCGGCCCGGTGGCGGCCCGCCTCTTCGTCTCGTCCAGCGCGCCCGACGCCGACCTGTTCCTGATCCTGCGCGTGTTCGCGCCGTCCGGCGCGGAATGCGTGTTCCGCGGGGCGATCGACCCGCATACCCCGGTCGCCCAGGGGTGGCTGCGGCTGTCCCACCGCAAGCTCGACCCGGACCTGTCCGCCGAGCATCGCCCGTACCACGCGCACGACGAGATCCAGCCGGTCGTGCCCGGCCAGGTCTACCAGGCCGACATCGAGATCTGGCCGACCAGCCTGGTCATCCCGGCCGGGCACCGGGTAGCGCTGACCGTGCGCGGCCGGGACTATGAACACCGCCACCCCGGCGGCGTGCGGCTCGCCACCTTCAGCGGCGACATGACCGGCTGCGGCCCGTTCCGGCACGACGACCCGCGGGACCGGCCCCCGGCGATCACCGGCAGCAGCCAGACCCTGTGGGCCGGCGGGGCCAGGGACGCGTACCTGCTGCTGCCGGTCATCCCTCCGGACTGATCCCGGCGGCGTTGGCGGGAAATCTGGTCCTGGCGCGGCATAGCCGGACGGGCGGCCGAGCGTCTTTACCGGGTGAGGACAGCAGGAGGCCCATGTGAACGAGCGCGACCGGCGTGAGTTCGGCGAGTTCGCCGCGGCCAGGTCGGGCGCGCTGATCGGCCTGGCCTATGTGCTGACCGGTGACCAGCACGCTGCCGAGGATCTGCTGCAGACCGCGTTAACCCGGGCCGCAGGCCGCTGGCCGGGCGGCTCGCACAGCGCTGCCCGCAGCCTGGCCCTTTCCGGGCGGCCTGCGGGCCGCCCCGGGAACCGGAAACGCCCGGCGCGCGACGAGTCACGACCGGCGTACGCTGGCAGACTTACCGGGCTGGTACTGGGACCAGAACAGGGGATGAACCGTGGCACGTTCCGCACAGAAGCTCGCGGCTGGTGCCGCGGCCGATCCCGGGCCGGCCGGGCCGCCACGGCAGAAGAGGCTCCGGGCCGACCCGACCCTGCTGTACGTCATCAAGCAGGTCGAGCTGGCGGCCCGGGCCCAGCTCGACGAGATCTTCCGGCCGATCGGGATGACCGCCCTGCAGTACACGGCGCTGACGGTGCTGGAACATCATCCGGACATGTCGTCAGCGCAGCTGGCCAGGAACTCGTTCGTGACCGCGCAGACCATGGCGGACATGGTCCGGGCGCTGGAGGAGCGCGGCCTGGTGGACCGGCACCGCGACGTCGCGGACCGCCGTCGGCTGGTGCTCGCGCTGACCGGCGACGGCCGCGAGCTGCTGCGCCGCTACCGGAGCCGGGTGGCCGCGCTCGAGGAGCGGATGCTGTCCGGCCTGACCGCCGAGCAGGCCGCTGAGCTGCGCCGCGGCCTGGCCATGTGCCGGGCCAACCTCGCCGGGCGCTGACCGGGCCGGTACTCAGGTTGCCGGGGAGCCTGGAGCAGTTTGCCAGGACCGTCTCAGTGACGGCGGAACATTATGGCCGAACCTGGGGGATATGAGAGGCTTCGAACCGCTGCCTGCTGCGCAGTTACCGGCCGTGCCGTCATATTCCCCTTCCCCGCAGACTCCGCCCGCACCGGGCCCCGCCGGTGTCCAGGCGGAGATCGTCATTCCGGTCCGGAACGAAGAGCGTGACCTGGCTCCGAGCGTCCGGCGGCTGCATGCCTACCTGCGTGACCAGCTCCCCTTCACCACGCGGATCACGATCGCGGACAACGGAAGCACCGACGGCACCTGGCCGGAGGCCCTGGCCTGGAGGCCAGCCTGGAGTCGGTCCGGGCCGTCCGGATCGAGCGGCCGGGCCGGGGCGGGGCGCTGCGAGCGGTCTGGTCCCAGAGCGACGCGGCCGTCCTCGCCTACATGGACGTAGACCTGTCGACCGATCTGAACGCCCTGCTGCCGTTGCTGGCCCCGCTGCTGTCGGGACACAGCGACGTGGCGATCGGGACCCGCCTGGCGCGCGGTGCCCGGGTGATCCGCGGCCCGCGCCGCGAGATCATCTCGCGCTGCTACAACCTGCTCCTGCGCGTGACCCTCGGCACCGGGTTCTCCGACGCCCAGTGCGGCTTCAAGGCCATCAGGGCGGACAAGGCACGGGTGCTGCTGCCCCTGACCGCCGATACCGGCTGGTTCTTCGACACCGAGTTGCTCGTGCTGGCCGAGCGGGCCGGGCTGCGCATCCACGAGGTCCCGGTCGACTGGATCGACGACGCCGACTCCCGGGTCAAGGTGATCCCCACCGCGGCGGCCGACCTGCGCGGCATCGTGCGGCTGGGCACGGGGCTGGCCCGGGGCACGATCACCGTCCCGGTGCTGGGCGACCCGTCACCCCGCGGCCTGCGCCCGCGGCCAGGTCAGTCGCCGGGCCGGTACGGCTCGCTGGCCGGCCAGCTGGCGCGCTTCGTCGCCGTGGGCGTGACCTGCACCGTGGCCTACATCCTGATCTACCTGCTGCTGCGCGGCGCGGTGAGCGCGCAGGCCGCGAACGCCCTCAGCCTGCTCATCACCGCCGTGGCCAACACCGCCCTCAACCGGCGGCTGACGTTCGGTATCCGCGGCCGGGCCCACGCGGCCCGGCACCAGTTGCGCGGCCTGATCGCGTTCGGCATCGGGCTTGCGCTCACCTCCGGGGCGCTGTTCGCGCTGCACGCGGCGTCCCCCCGGCCCAGCCGGGCCGCCGAGGTGACGGTGCTCGTCCTGGCCAACCTCGTCGCCACCGTGGTCCGGTTCGGGCTCTACCGAAGCTGGGTGTTCCGCGGCGCCCGCCGGGCGGGCCGTCGGCCGGCCCGCCATCCCGGGCCAGTGAACTCTTTTCATCCGTCGGCCTCGGGCCCGGAGTGCGTGGGAAGCCATGGGGAGGATGAACAGGGTTCAGTCCAGCACGAGCCCCATTCCATCCAGCGCCAGCTGCTTGACCTGTCCGAATAGGAGCAATCGGTGACCGCCACTTCGACGCAACCCGGCCCCGCGCCGGCCGCCCGGCCCGCCCGCGGCGGCGCCGCGGCCCGATGGCTGCGCGCCCGGCCGGGCGACCCGGCCTGGGCCAGGCCGGCGTTACTGGCCCTGCTCGTGGCCACCGGCCTGCTCTACCTGGTCGGCCTGAGCCACAACGGCTGGGCCAACGACTTCTACGCCGCCGCCGCCCAGGCGGGCTCGCAGAGCTGGAAGGCGTTCCTGTTCGGCTCGCTGGACCGTTCGAACTTCATCACCGTGGACAAGCCCGCGGGCTTCCTGTGGCCGATGGACCTGTCCGCCCGCCTCTTCGGCGTGAACTACTGGAGCCTGCTCCTGCCGCAGGCCCTGGCCGGGGTGGCCACGGTCGACGTGCTCTATACCACCGTGCGCCGCTGGTTCGGGCCGGTGGCCGGGCTCATCGCCGGGGCGGTCACGGCCCTGGCCCCGGTGGCCACGCTGGTCTTCCGCTTCAACGACCCCGACGCGTTCATCACCTTGATGGCGGTGCTGGCCGCGTACGCCGTGACCCGGGCCATCGAGTCCGGCCGCACCCGGTGGCTGGCCCTGGCCGGGGTGGTCTTCGGGCTGGCCTTCCTGGGCAAGATGCTGGCCGGGTTCCTGGCCCTGCCGGCCCTGGCGCTGGCCTACCTGATCTGCGGCCCGCCCCGGCTCGGCAAGCGCATCTGGCAGCTGCTGGCGGGCGGGGCCGCGCTGCTGGCCACCGCGGGCTGGTGGGTGGCGATCGTCCTGTTCACCCCGGCGGCCGACCGGCCGTTCGTCGGCAGCACCACCGATAACAACATCCTCAACCTCACGTTCGGCTACAACGGGCTCAGCAGGCTCACCGGCAACCGCGGCGGAGGGTTCGGCGGCGCGGGCCGGGCCGGGGGCTCGGCGCGGGCGCTGGCGCGGGCGAGGCGGCGGGCCGGGGCTGGGCGCGGGCGAGGCGGCGGGCCGGGGGCTGGGCGCGGCCGCGGGCGCGGCCGGACGCGGGCCGGGCGCATTCGCCGGCGCGGGCGGCGATGGCGGTGGGGGCGGTGGTGGCGGAGGCGGCGCGTTCGGCGGAGGCACCGGCATCACCCGCTTGTTCACGCCCGAGTGGGGCGGTCAGATCAGCTGGCTGATCCCGGCCGCGCTGATCGCCTTCCTGGTCATGCTGTGGGTGTCGCGGCGGGGCGGCCGGACCGACCGTACCCGCGCCGCCGCCGTGATGTTCGGCGGCTGGCTGCTGGTGGCCGGGCTGGTGCTGAGTTACATGTCAGGCACCACCCACTCGTACTACTCGGTCGCGCTCGCCCCCCCGATCGGCGCGCTGGTCGGCATCGGCAGCTTCGGCCTCTGGCGGATCCGCCACACCTGGTTCGCGCGGGCCGCCATGGCCGTCGCGATCGCGGTCACCGCCGCCTGGGCCTGGGTGCTGCTCGGCCGCAGCCCCGGCTGGTTCCCGTGGCTGCGCGTGACCATCGTGGTCGCGGCCGCCGGCGCGGTCGGCTTGATCCTGGCCGGGCCCGTGCTGCGGACCGCGACCGCCCGGAGCCGGATGCTGCTGGCCGCGGTCCCCGTGTCGCTGGCCGCGATCGCCGTGCTCGGCGGCCCGCTGGCCTACAGTCTCGACACCGCGGCCAGCAGCTACAGCGGGGCGAGCCCGTCCGCGGGCCCGGCCCTGACCGCCGCCGGGGGCGGGCCGGCCGGCGCCCCGGGATTCGGCCGCGGCGGCTTCCCCGGGGCTGGCGCGGCAGGCCGCGGCGCGCTCGGCGACTTCCCGGGCGGGCTGGCCGACGGGAGAGCAGGCCGCGGCGAGTCGGCGGTTCGGCGGTGGCGGCGGCGCCGGGGCGGGCCGCGGCGGCATCGGCGGCAACGCCACGATCAGCGCCGCCCTGGCCAAGCTGCTCGAGACCGGGGCCTCGCACTACACGTGGGCCGCGGCCACCCAGACCTCCGACACCGCGGCCTCGATGGAACTGGCCTCAGGCGGCGTCCCGGTCATGGCGCTCGGCGGCTTCCGGGGAACCGATCCCGCGCTCAGCCTCGCCGGGTTCGAGCAGCTCGTCTCCGCCCATGAGATCCACTATTACGTGGGCGGCGGTGGCGGTTCGGCGGCGGTGGCGGAGGCTTCGGCGGCCGCGCCTTCGGCGACGCGCCCGACGGTGCGGCTGATGGTGCGGCCGACGTGCCGGGCGGCCCGGGGCCCGGGACCGGCGGCTTCGGCGGCGGCGGTTCCTCCGACGCGGCCCAGATCGCCGCGTGGGTCGAGGCTCACTTCACCCCGCAGACCGTGGGCGGCATGACCGTCTACAACCTCACCGCCCCGAGTTCGGGGTCGTGATCGGGTGGAGCTCAGGGTCGTGATCAGATGACGGGCAGGCGGGCGTAACCTCCCCGCCTGTCCCCGGGCGGCCTCACTCTGGCTCAGCCGACAATGCTACTATCTACGTACGTAGGTAGTAGATGAGGGTCTGACCGCACGGGACCCACGTGGCGTGGCCTGGTCCGCACGGCCGCGGGCCCGGCCGGGGGCAAGGGAGAGGTTCGGTGTCCAAGAGCAGCAGAAACCGGCAGCGGACGGCCCGGGAGAAGATCGCCCAGGCCCGGGCGGTGGAGGCGCGCCGCCGACGCCGCAGGCTATGGCTGGGCGGACTGGGCGTGGCGGCCGTGGTGGCCGCGGCGGCCGTCGGCATCATCCTGGCCGTCACCGGCGGGCAGGCCGCGGGCGGCTCGCCGGCGTCGAAGCTCGCCCCGCTGCACACGCTGGGCAGCCTCCGGCCTGCCCCGGCCGCCGGCCCGCAGGGCCCCGAGGGCGTCCCGATCCCGGTGGCTGCCCCGCTGGCCAGCACCGCGACGGCTGCGGCCGGCCAGCCCGTCAACGGCATCAGCTGCCAGACCAGCGAGCAGACCCTCTTCCACATCCACGCGCACCTGACCATCTTCGTGAACGGCTCGCCACGCCAGGTGCCGGCCGGGATCGGGATCCCGGGCGCCCAGGCGCAGGACACGGCCGACGGCCCCTTCGTCGACACCGGGACCTGCTTCTACTGGCTGCACACCCACGCCGCCGATGGCATCATCCACATCGAGTCGCCCGTCCGGCGCGCCTACACCCTGGGCGATTTCTTCGACGAGTGGGGCCTGCCGCTCGGGCCCGATCAGGTCGGGTCGGCCCGCGGGCACGTCACCGCCCTGTACAACGGCCAGGTGTACCTGGGCAATCCTCGCAACATCCCGCTCGCCGCGCACGCCCAGATCCAGCTGGAGGTCGGTACCCCTCTCGTCGCCCCGGTGTCGATCACGTGGCCGAGTGACCTGTAACGTTCCCGGCTTCGGGCCGGGCCGGTTACCGTGCCGCGGCCCGGCGCCAGGAAACCCCGAAGAACGCGCCGCCCAGCGGCGAGTCGCCGATCCGCCACTGGCCGGCGGTGGAGCGCACGATCGAGTTGGCGATGGCCAGGCCCAGCCCCGCGCCCTCGGCCTGCTCGGTGGCGCGGTGGAACCGGTCGAACAGCCGGTCGCGGTCCTTGGCCGGGATCCCGGGGCCGCTGTCCTCGACGGCCAGGGTTACCCGGCTGGCCCGCTGGCGGACGCTGATCCGCACCGTGCCGTCCGGCCCGGCGTACCGGCAGGCGTTGTCGACCAGGACCCCGGCGAGGCGGTCGATCCATTCCGGCGGCGCGCTGATCCAGGCCGGCTCCGGCCCGTCGCAGGCCACCTGTATCTCGATGGCGTGCGAGCGCGCCACCGCGCGGAACCGGTCGGCGCAGCTGGCGGCGATCGTGGCCAGGTCCAGGGGCTCGTTCCCGGGCGGCGGCGGCTGCGAGTCGAACCTGGCCAGCCACAGCAGGTCCTCCACGATGCGGCGCAGCCGCTCGCTTTCACCCTGGATGCGGACCAGCGCGGACCGGTAGTCGGCCGCCTTCCGCTGGGCGCCCAGCGCGATGCTGGTCTCCGCGGCGATGACGCTGAGCGGCGTGCGCAGCTCGTGCGATGCGTCAGCGGTGAACTCGAGCTGACGCCGCCTCGACTGCTCGACCGGTGACAGGGCCCGCAGGCCGATGATCAGCGCCCCGATGAAGACCGCCAGCAGCAGCACCGGCGCCGCGAGCGCCTCGCCGACGCCGAGCGTGCCCTCAATATGATCCTGCTCGGCCAGGCTCTGGCCCGCGACCAGCAGCCCGCCCCGGTAGCGCACGGTGTCCAGCCGGAACGTGCCCGGCGCCAGCCGGGCCGTCAGCGACGGGCTGGCCGGCCAGCGTGCTCGCGGCCGGCAACTGCGGGGCCCCCGTGCTCAGCTGCATGGCCGCCCGGTTGCGGGGAACCAGCCACAGGTACAGCGGCGGCGCGTCGTAGTCATCGTCGTCGTCATCGGAGGTCACCGCGGCGGCGGACCCGGCCTCGCGCACGTCCGACAGGCGTTCGTGCAGCCGGGAGTCGACCGCTGCGACCAGCCTGGCCGCGACGACCCGGTCCAGGACCATGACGCATCCGGCGTACACGATGCCGATGAGCAGGCTGGCCACCAGGGCGATCCGCGCCGCGTGCGCGGCCCCGCGCGGAAGCGGCCGTGGCCGCAGCTTCATGTCCCGATTATCCGGTATCCGACTCCGCGCACGGTTTCGATGCGCACCAGGCTGCCGGCCAGCTTGGACCGCAGCCGGGCCATGTGCACGTCGATGGTGTTGGATCCCATCGCGTCGGCCTCGTGCCTCCCAGACGTGCAGCGCGATCAGGCGCCGCTGCACCACCGCGGGCGACCGCCGCATGAGCATCTCCAGGATGCCCAGCTCGGTTGCGGTCAGGGCCGGCCGCTGGGCGCCCACCCGCACCTCCCGGGTGGCCGGGTCGAAGCGGACGTCGCCGACCACGAGCTGGGGCGACTGCAGCGCCCGCGGCCTGCGCTGCAGCGCTCGCAGCCGGGCCAGCAGCTCGCCGAAGTCGAACGGCTTGACCAGGTAGTCGTCGGCCCCCTGGTCAAGGCCGGTGACCCGGTCGGCGGGCGCATCACGGGCGGTGAGCATCAGCACGGCGGCGGGCGACTCGCGCCGCCGCATCCACTGCAGCACCTCAAGCCCGGACATCTCGGGCATGCGCCAGTCCAGGACCGCGACCGCGTAGTCGTAGCTGCGCAGGAACTGGACGGCCTGCTGACCGTTCGCCACGGCGTCTACCACGTAGCCGTTCTCCCGCAGGCCCCGCGCCAGCACCTCCCGCAGCCCGCGGTCGTCCTCGGCGACCAGTACCCGCATCCGCGCCCCGCTCTCACCGGCGCAGCCGACGCCAGACCGGCCTGGGCACCAGCCTGAGCGCGAAGGCAAGCACGCCGAGCTGCGACGGCACCCAGACTACGTCGGCCCGCCCGGCCAGCGCCGCCGCCACCGCCCGGCCCACTGCGGCGGGCGTGGTGGACAGCGGCGCCGGGGTCATGCCCTGCGTCATGCGGCCGATCACGAAGCCGGGCCGGACCAGCAGCACCCGGACGCCGCTGCCGTGCAGCGAGTCGGCCAGCCCGCGGGCGAAGGCGTCGAGCCCGGCCTTGGCGGCACCGTAGACGAAGTTAGCCCGGCGGGGACGGACCGCGGCCACCGAGGAGAGCACCACGATCGTGCCGTGGCCCTGGGCGCGCAGCCGGGCCGCCGCGCCGAGCAGCGTCGTGACGTGCCCGGTGAAGTTCGTCTCGACCAGCAGGCCGGCCTGGAGCGGGTCGTCGTCCAGCACGTCCTGGCCGGCCAGGATGCCCGCCGCCGAGATGACCAGGTCCACGGGCCCGAAGGCGAAGGCCTTGTCCAGCACGGCCTGGTGGGTGTCTATCGCGGCCGCGTCATAGTGCAGCGTCCTGATCCGGCAGGACAGCGGCTCGGCGGCGGCGGCCATCCGCTGCTCGTCCCGGCCGGCCAGCAGGACCTCGGCGTCGGGCCGCAGCCGCAGCGCGGCCAGGATCTGCTGGCCGATCTCGCTGGTCCCGCCGAACAGCAGCACCCGTCCGTACCGGCCGTCCTGGTCCGTCAGCTTCGGCACGGGCCCAGCCCCCCGCCCAGGTCGATGGCGTTCACCTACAGCCCCACGGCGAACATGACGAGCCAGGCCAGCTCGCAGGAAATCATCAGCGGGTCCCTGGCGATCAGGTCTTCGACCGGCCTGCCTTCCGCCCGGGCGGTGAGCCGGTCGAAGCGGACCAGCGCGGCGGCCAGCGCGAGCCCGCTGGCCAGGTGCCAGCCGCGCATCCAGGGGTCGTGTTCCGCGCGGGCCCACAGCAGGTAGGCCACGATCATCACGCAGGCCACGACCCGCTGGCTGATCCGCAGCATCGGGCCGCTGTACCAGCGCATGACCGGGCGGTGCCGGGCCGCGTCCCCGTGCAGCATGCTGAGTTCGGTGTACCGCTTGGCGATCGCGACCATCAGCGCGCCGAGGCTGCACACCAGCAGGAAGTAGCCGGACGGGGGAACGTGCGTGGCGATCGCGCCGCCGATGGCACGCAGCACGAAACCGGAGGCCACGAAGGCCAGCTCGACCACGGGGATGTGCTTGAGCGCGACCGTGTACAGGGCCGAGAGGGCGAGATAGACGCCGACGACCACGGACAGGCGCGGCTCGCCGATCCACAGGCCGACGGCCAGGCCGACGGCGATGCCGAGCCCGGCCAGCGCCAGGGCGTGCGCTCCCGGCAGCCGGCCCGAGGCCACCGGGCGGAACTTCTTGACCGGATGCCGCCGGTCGCGCTCGGCGTCGACGACGTCGTTGACGAAATACACCGCGGCCGACGCGGCGACGAAGGCCGCCGCGGCCGCCAGGGCGTAGCCGAAGCCGTCGTCCCGGCCGAGCGTCGCGCCCGCCAGCGGCGCGGCGAAGACCAGCAGGTTCTTGGGCCACTGGCGGGGCCGCGACGTCTCGACGGCCGCCGCGAGCCAGCGCAGCGGCGCCAGGTAGCGGGCGGGCACGGGCTGGGCCGCGGCCAGCGTGCCGGCCTCGCCCGGGGGCGATGTCACCGTGCGTACACGGCCGTGAAGTCGCGGCCGGTGACGGAGTAGTAGCGGTTCGCCGCCTGCATCTGGTTGGGGAGCAGGGCGGCCGGGGTCGGGTTGGCCGGATGGTGCTTCGGCAGGTAGTACATGTACGACATCCACTCGGGATTGATGTCGAGTTGCATGGCCGTGACCGCGCCGGCGCGCTTGAGCAGCTGAGCGAGTTCCCGCACGTTCAGGGCCGGGCCGTAGACGAAGATGACCCGCCCGTCCTGGGTGATGCCGATGCCGGAGCGCCACACGTAGTAGCCGCCGCCGAGGGTCGCTCCCCAGCTGCTCTCGACGTTGCTGTCGACCGAGGCGGGAATCGTGCCGTTCTCGACGATCAGGTGCAGGTTCTGCCGCACGCCCGCCACGTCCGGGGTCATCCGCACGGTCTGTCCCCACACCCCGATCGAGATGTGCCCGTCCTGGTAGTACACAACGGACGCGACGCCCTTGGTCAGCGTGCCATCGGTGGCGCCGTTCAGGTAGAAGCCGCCGCCGGACTGAGCGATCTTGAAACCGCTGTTGAACGTCGCCAGCAGGCCGAGCCGGGTGCCCGGCGCGATGTAGGGCAGGGCCTTCCAGTTCCCCGGCCCCGGGTCTTCGGAACCCGGCCGGAGCTCGAACCGGACCAGGCTCTGGTTCATCGAGGCGATGCCGGCCACGTAGGACGAATACACGCTGCTGGCCCGAAGGTAGGTGCCGTAGATGGCGGGCGTGCCGTGCACGGCGGCGAGCACCCGCCACTGCCCTTCGCCCGGTAGCGGCTTGCCGGCCAGCGACTGCAGCGGGGCCGGGGGGCCGAAGGACTGCACCGCGTGCGGCTTGGCCGGAGAGGTGGCCGGGGCGGCTCCCGGTTCGGTGAGCGCGAAGGAGGGCTTCCCGCCGACCTTCGGCGCCCGGTAGGTGAGCCACTCCCCGAACGTCACCGCGGGCCCGAGGTAGTGGTCGCGAGCCCATTCGGCGAGCCGGTCGGACACGGTGCCGCCGCCGGGCACGGTGAGCGCGTTTCCCACCGACCAGGCGACGACGGCCAGGAACGTGGCCAGCAGCCCCAGCGTGATGCGCACCCACATCCGCTGGCGCAGCGGCCGGCGCTTCCGGCCGCCGGGCTGGCGGCCGCGGCGCTTGCGGCCGCGGGGCT
>CAVUYA010000042.1:0-29928 GCA_963745575.1 uncultured Actinomycetota bacterium
CAGCGGTACCTGGGGCGGGGCGCCTTCGGCATCCGGCCGGGCCTTCGGCAACGGGCCCTTCGGCATCTGGAGTGTTTGCGGCAGCGCCTCCAGGCGGTAGTTCAGGTCGGTCGACGGCCGGGCCCTTGAGGTTGCGGGGGAGCTTCATGATGTGGCGCTGCAGCCGGCGGATCGGTACCTGCCCCGCCTCGTCGCCCACCTGGATGTCGTAGATCGGCACGTCGTACGCGACCCGTGCGATCCGCTTCTTCTCCGCCGCGAGCATGCTCGGCAGCCGGTTCGGCGACCCCTCGCCGACCAGGATCACGCCGGGCTTGCCGACGGTGCGGTGCACCACGTCCATGTTCCGGTTGGCGGCTATCGCGGGGGTCACGGTCCAGCCGCCGCGCATGCTCTGCAAGATCGCTGCCGCCGCGCCCGGCTGACCGGCGATGGTCGCGTACTGCGCGGACTGGGCGAACCGGCCGAACAGGAACATCGCCGCCGTCAGCCCGAGCAGCAGGCCCAGCGGGGCCAGGAACGCCACCGTGCCGGTGAGGATGCCGATGACCACGACGATCGCGAGCACGCCGATGCCGGTGAGCGCGACGATCGGCAGCGCCCTCGGATTGGTCTTGCGGATCATTCCCGCGACCATCCGGATCTGCTTGATGCGCCCCGGCGTAGGCTCGGCCGCGGCCTTCTTCGATGCCGCGCCCGGCGGCTTGTTCACCATGCTCGCGAGGATATGGGGGGGGGCGCGGCGGCGGCCCGGCAGCCGGCGGGGCGCGCCTGCTGGTACAGCCGGCAGGCGCGGTAGGAGGAGCGGACCAGGGGGCCCGCCATCACCCCGGCGAAGCCAAGCTCGAGGGCTTCCTCGCCGAGTTCGTCGAACTCCTCGGGCGGCACCCACCGGTCGACCGGGTGATGCCGCACCGACGGCCGCAGGTACTGGGTGATCGTGAGCAGGTCGCATCCCGCGGCGCGCAGGTCGGCCAGGGCCGCGCTGACCTCGTCACGCTCTTCGCCCATCCCCAGGATCAGGTTGGACTTGGTGATCAGGCCGGCCTCGCGGGCGCGGCTGAGCACCTCGAGCGACCGGTCGTAGCGGAATCCGGGCCTGATCCGCCGGAAGATCCGCGGTACGGTCTCGATGTTGTGCGCGAGCACCTCGGGCCGCGCGGCGAACACCTCCGCGAGCCGCGCGGGCTCCGCGTTGAAGTCGGGGATCAGCAGTTCCACGCCGCAGCCGGGCACCGCGGCGTGGATCTCGCGGCAGGTCTGGGCGTACAGCCAGGCGCCGCCGTCCGGCAGGTCGTCCCTGGCCACCCCGGTGACGGTGGCGTAGCGCAGCCCCATCGTCGCCACCGACTCGGCCACCCGGCGTGGCTCATCGGTGTCGAGCGGCTCGGGCTTGCCGGTGGCTATCTGGCAGAAGTCGCAGCGCCTGGTGCACTGGTCGCCGCCGATCAGGAACGTCGCCTCGCGGTCTTCCCAGCACTCGAAGATGTTGGGGCAGCCGGCCTGCTCGCACACGGTGTGCAGGCCCTCGCGCTGCACCAGCTGCTTCAGGGCGGTGTACTCGGGCCCGGTGCGCAGCCTGGTCTTGATCCACGGCGGCTTGCGCTCGATCGGCGTCTGGCTGTTGCGCGCCTCGAGCCGCAGCATCCGGCGTCCTTCAGGTGCGAGTACCACGGCTCCAGCCTATGTCCGGCCATGGAAGCATGGGACGCATGGCAACGCAGTTTGACCCACCATCGGGGACGCGCGACTTTCTCGCTGCCGACGTGGAGCGGCGGGAGCGCGCGTTCGACGTGATCCGCTCGGTGTTCACCCGCTACGGGTTCGAGCCGCTGCAGACTCCGGCGTTCGAGCGGCTGGACGTGCTGCTGGGCAAGTACGGCGACGAGAGCGACAAGCTGGTCTTCAAGATCCTCCGCCGTGGCGAGCATGAGGCATCGGGCGAGGCGGACCTGGCGCTGCGTTACGACCACACCGTGCCGCTGGCCCGGGTGGCCGCGGCGTACGGCAGCCGGCTGCCGTCGCCGTACAAGCGCTACGCGCTGGGCCCGGTGTGGCGGGCGGAGCGGCCGGGCAAGGACCGCTACCGCGAGTTCGTGCAGTGCGACCTGGACACGCTCGGCTCGGCCTCGCCGCTGGCCGACGCGGAGGTGATCTGCGCCCACCACGACGCGGTGGCCGGGCTCGGCATCGGCGAGTTCCGCGTCGAGCTGAACTCACGCCGGGTGCTGGCCGGGCTGCTCGACGTGTTCGGCGTGCCCGCCGCGCTGGGCCCCGGGGTGCTGATCACCCTGGACAAACTGGACAAGCTGCGGCCCGAGGCGGTCACGGCGGAACTCGCGCAGCGCGGGCTCGATCCGGCCCGGGCCGCCGAGGTCGTGGACGTGATGACCGCGCCGGACGCGGCCGACCGGATCAGGGACGCGCTGAAGAAGAGCGACGAGGGCAGCGCCGGGCTGGACGAGGTGGACCGGGTGCTGTCCCTGGTGGCCCCGCAGCTGCCGCCGGGGCGGATCGCGTTCACCCCGCGCCTGGTGCGCGGCCTGAGCTACTACACCGGGCCGATCTGGGAGCTGACCGCGCCCGGGGTGGCAGGCTCGATGGGCGGGGGAGGCCGCTACGACCACCTGATCGAGCAGCTCGGCGGGCCGGACGTGCCCGCCACGGGGACATCGCTCGGCATCGAGCGGATCCTGTCGCTGCTACCCGGCGGAGGGGACGGCCGGCCCAGCCGGCTGGACGTGGCGGTCACGGTCATGTCGGAAGAGCTCGCCGGGCGGTCCTTCGGCCTCGCGGCGACCGCCCGCGCCGTGGGCCTGCGGGCCAGCGTGTACCTCGGCTCGTCCGGCAAGCTCAGCCGGCAGCTCAAGTGGGCCAGCGACCAGGGGGCGCGCTGGTGCCTGATCTACGGCAGCGCCGAGGACGAGGCGGGCACGGTCACCGTGCGCGACATGGACAGCGGTGAGCAGGCCCCGGTGCCCGCCGGCGACCTCGGCGGCTACCTCGCCCGGGCGGCTCGATCAGGGCAGGCCGATGACCACCAGTAACTTCATCGACCACGACACCTGGTTCGCGCAGCTGCCCGGCGTGGTGGTGGCGGCCGGGGCGCTGATCACCGATCCGGCCGGGCGGATCCTGCTGGTCAAGCCCAACTACCGGGACCACTGGACGCTGCCCGGCGGCATCTGCGAGCACGGCGAGCCGCCGCACGCGGGCTGCGCCCGGGAGATCGCCGAGGAACTCGGCCTCGGCCTCCCGGTGGGCGCGTTGCTGGCCGTGGACTGGTCGCAGCCGTACGGCCCGCAGGCGCGGCCGATCATGCACTTCGTCTTCGACGGCGGGACGCTCGGCGACGGCACGGGCATCGTGCTGCAGCGCGAGGAGCTTGACGAGTTCCGGTTCGCCGACCCCGGCCAGGCCGCCGCCTACCTGGCGCCCTACGGGGCGCGGCGGGTGACCGCCGCCCTGGCCGGGCGCGCCTCGGGCGCGCCGGTCTATCAGCCGACGTGGGCGGCCTGACCGGCCGCCGGGTCCGGGGGTGTCCCCACAGCGAGCAGCTCCGCGGTTCCCTCGATGCTCCGCCGCCGGCGGGCGCCGAGCACGTCGGCGAGATGACGCTCGGCCACCTCCGCGGCGGCCTGGACGGTGACCGGCCGGCCCGACTCCGCCGACAGCGTGGTGACCGTGGCATCGCGGATCCCGCAGGGCACGATCCGGTCGTACCAGGACAGGTCGCAGTCGCAGTTCAGGGCGAAGCCGTGCATGGTCACCCCCCGGGACACCCGGATGCCGATCGCGCCGACCTTCCGGTCCGGCCCGCCGGCCGTGCCGCGCAGCCATACCCCGCTGCGCCCGTCGACGCGGGTGGTCGCCACCCCGAACTCGGCGCAGGTGCGGATCAGCGCCTCCTCGATCGGACCGCACGTAGGCGATCACGTCGATCGGGTCCTCGAGCCTGATGATCGGGTACCCGACGAGCTGGCCCGGCCCGTGCCAGGTGATCTTGCCGCCCCGGTCGACGTCGATGACCGGCGCGCCCGGGTCGCCGACCGGCCGGTCGAGCGCACCGGTCCGCTTGCCCGCGGTGTAGACCGGGGGATGCTCGAGCAGCAGGCAGCAGTCGGGGATCTCGCCGGCTGACCGCCGTTCGTGCAGCGCCCGCTGCAGGTCCCACGCCTGCGGGTACGGCACCGCGTCGGCGCCGAACCCGGCCCGGGCGAAAATCAGCTCGTCCACGCACACCAGGTTAATTGACGGAACCGTGACGCTCGGCAGGCGTCGCGGGCCCGGCCGGCGGGCATGCATGGGGAAGAAGCGCGGGCCCGCATCGGTTCAGGCAGACGTGCGCTGAAGGAGGGAGGCCAGCGGGTGTTCGACGAGGCCGAGCTGAGGCGGATGAGCCCGCGGGAGCGGGCCAGGCTGATGCAGATGCTGGCCCTCATCGACATGCCCCGGCTGTCCAGCCCCGGCAGCACCCGGCGGCGGAAGTGGTTCCTGCTGGGGACCATCGTCTGCTGCGTGGTCCTGGCCGTCTGGATCGGCGTGCTCGCGGTGACGCTGCCCCGGTATTACCGGGCCGGCGGCTGGCGCGGCGCCTGGGTGGGGTTTGACCTGGCCGAGCTCGCCGCCTTCGGGGCCGCCGCCTGGGCGGCCTGGCGCGGCCGGCAGGTGCTGATCATGTGCCTGATCGTCCTGGCCACGCTGCTGCTCTGCGACGCGTGGTTCGACGTCACGCTGAACGTGCGCACGAGCGGCTTCCTGGTCAGCCTGCTTTCGGCGCTGCTGATCGAGATCCCCCTCGCCGTGGTCGCGATCCTCGGGGCCCGGCGGCTGCTCCGGCTGACCATCGGGCGGATCAGGAGCCGCGAGGGCCTGGCCGGGCCGGTGCCGTCGCTGTGGCGGATCCCGCTGTTCGGGCCGGACGAGGGCGGCCTGCTCGCGACCCGGCCCCGCCGCCCGCGGCGCCGCCCGTCCCGTCCCCCCGGGACGGCCTGGCCGGTGAGGCCCGCGGCGAGCAGGGGTCAACCGCGCGGCGTTAGCTCGGCCGCCAGCGCGCCCGCGAGTTCCGGGTACCGGAACGCGAAGCCCGCCGCGAGCAGCCGCCGCGGCAGCACCCGCAGGCTGCCGAGCACTTCGCCCGCGGCCTCGCCGAGCCCGGCCCGCAGCACCGGTGCGGGCACCCGCAGCAGCGCGGGCCGGTGCAGCGTCCTGGCCAGCTCGGCGGTGAACTGGGCGTTGGTCACCGGCACCGGGGCGGTGAGGTTGACCGGCCCCTCGATGGCGGCGTGATCGATCAGGTACCTGACCGCGGCCACATGGTCGGTCACCGAGATCCAGCTGATGAACTGAGTGCCGGGCCCGAGCCGGGCGCCGAGCCCGAGCCGGAACAGCGGCAGCAGCGGGCCTAGCATCCCGCCCCGGCGGGACAGGACGATCCCGGACCGCAGGTTCACCACGCGCAGCCCGGCCTGGCGGGCCCGCTGCGCGGCGGCTTCCCAGTCGCTGACCAGGTCGGCGAGGAACCCGGTGCCGGACGGCGCGTACTCGTCGACCTCGCGCGTCCCGGCGTCCCCGTACCAGCCGATGGCCGAGCCGGACAGCAGCACGGAGGGCGGGCTGGGGGCCTTCGCCAGCGCGGCGACCAGGGCCCGGGTGCTGTCAATCCGGCTGGCGCGCAGCTCCCGCTTGCGGGCCTGCGTCCACAGGCCGCCCGCGACCGGCGCTCCGGACAGGTGCACGACGGCGTTGACCCCGTCGAACGCGGCCGGATCGACGCCGCCGTCGGCGGCCCGCGGGTTCCAGCGGATCTCGCCCGGCTGCCGCGGCGGGCGCCGGACCAGCCGGATCACCTCCTGTCCGTCCTGGCGCAGCGCGTCAGCGAGCGCGGTACCGATCAGCCCGGACGACCCGGTGATCGCGACCCGCATAGCCCCCCCCGCTACAGCCCGAGTTCGGTCTCGAACGCCCCCTCTTCGAGCCGGGATTTCAACGTGACCAGGAACCGGGCGGCGTCTGCCCCGTCGACCAGCCGGTGGTCGTAGGTGAGGGCGAGGTAGACCATGGACCGCACCGCGATGACCTCGCCGAGCGCCGGGTCCTCCACGACCACGGCCCGCTTGACCACGCTACCGGTGCCGAGGATGCCCACCTGCGGCTGGTTGATGATCGGCGTGTCGAACAGCGCCCCGCGGCTGCCGGTGTTGGTCAGCGTGAACGTGCCGCCCGACACCTCGTCCGGGTTCACCTGCCCGGCGCGGGTGCGCTCCGCGAGGTCGGCGATCTTCCTGGCGAGCCCGGCGATGTTGAGATCGCCCGCGTTGCGGATGACCGGGACGATCAGGCCGCGCTCGGTGTCGACGGCGATGCCGAGGTGCTCCGCGTCGTGGTAGGTCACCTGGCCGCTGGCCATGTCGATGACCGCGTTGAGCTTGGGGTGCACCTTGAGGGCCTCGACCGTGGCCAGCGCGAAGAATGGCAGGAAGGACAGCTTGACCCCCTCCCTGGCCTCGAACGCGGCCTTCGCGCGGTCCCGCAGCCGGGCGATGGCCGTGACGTCCGCCTCCACCACGGTGGTGAGCTGGGCCGAGGTCTGCAGCGACTCGACCATGCGCTGCGCGATCACCTGGCGGGACCGCGACAGCTTCTCGGTCCGGCCGCGCAGGCTGGATGGCACCACCGCGGGCCGCGGGGGCGCGGCGGGAGGTGCGGCAGGCTGCGCGGCGGAGGGTGCGACGGGCGGCGGCGCGGCGGCTGCGGCCGGCGGCGGCGCGGCGGGCGATGGCGCGGGCGGCGCGTCGGACGGTGCCGCGGCCTGGGGCGCGGCGGCTTGCGGCGCCCCGTCGGCGGCCATCCCGGCGGCCGGAACTGCCGCGGTGCCTCCGGTGTCCCGGATCACCCGGGCGGCGTCCAGCACGTCCTGCTTGCGGATCCGGCCTCCGACCCCGGTACCCGTGACGGTGCCCAGGTCGATCCCGTGCTCGGCGGCGAGCTTGCGGACCAGCGGCGTTACGTACGGGCCCTCCCCGCCGGACGTCAGCCGCGGGCCGGCGCCGTCGGCGGGCGGTTCATCGGCGTACGGTTCCCCGGCGAGCGGCGGCCGGCGGCCGGGGCGGGCGCGGCCGGCGGCGCGGGAGCCGGCGGCTGGTACGCGGGCGGCTCCGGTACGGCGGGCGGCTGGTACGCAGCGGGGGCCTCGGGGCCCGGCGGCGCGGCCGGCGGCTCCGGCGCCTGATACGGCTCCTGGCGGGGGGACCCGTCGTAGCCCTGGGCTCCGTCGCTCGCCGCGGCGGTACGGCTGGCCTGGGCATCGTCCGCCGCCAGGCCGGCCGGCGCCGCCGTGCCCTCGGCGGCTGCCGCCGCGCCTGCGCCCGCCGCGGCGGCTGCCGCCGCGGCATCCGCGGATCCCTCCTCGTCGATGATCGCGAGCTGCGCGCCGACCGCGACCGTCTCGTCCTCGGCGACGGTGATGCCGCGCAGGACGCCCGACACCGGCGAGGGGATCTCGGTGTCGACCTTGTCCGTGGACACCTCGAGCAGCGGCTCGTCGGCCTCGACTCGCTCGCCTTCCCGCTTCAGCCAGCGCGTGACTGTGCCCTCAGTGACGCTCTCGCCGAGCTGGGGCATGGATACCGAGACCGACATGGCTTCCCTGGCTCCTTATGAGTGGAAGTGGAGAGGCTTGCCGGCGAGCGCCAGGGCGGCCTCGCCGATCATTTCGGACTGCGTCGGGTGCGGATGGATGAGCTGGGCGACGTCAGCCGGCACCGCCTCCCAGTTGTAGATCAGCTGGGCCTCGGCGATCAGCTCGCCCACGCGCGCCCCCACCAGGTGGACGCCGAGGACCGGGCCGCCGCCCTCGGCCGCGATGACCTTGGCCGCGCCCTGGGTCTGCAGGATCTGGCTCTTGCCGTTGCCACCCAGGTCATAGGTGATCTCAACGGTCTTGATCCCCCGCTCGGCCGCTACCGCCGACGTGATGCCCACCGACGCCACCTCGGGGTGACTGTAGGTCACCCGCGGCACCCCGTCGTAGTCGATCGGCACGACCGGCAGCCCGCCGAGCCGCTCGGCGACCAGGATGCCCTCGGCGAACCCGGCGTGCGCTAGCTGAGGTCCGGGGATGAGGTCGCCGACGGCCGAGATCGTCGGAACGCTCGTCCGGCAGTACTCGTCCACGATGACGTAGCCGCGCTGCGTGGTCACCCCCGCCTCCTCGTAGCCCAGGCCGGCCGAGACCGGGCCCCGGCCGACCGCGACCAGCAGCAGCTCGGCGTCGAGCGTGGTGCCGCCCTCCAGGGTGACGGTGACGCCGGAGTCCGTGCCCTTGACGCCCTCGAACCTGGCGCCGAGCTTGTACCCGATGCCGCGCCGCCGGAACGCGCGCTCGAGCAGCTTGGAACTCGACTCGTCCTCCGGCGGCAGCAGGTGGGGCAGCATCTCGACGATGGTGACCTCGGCGCCGAACGAGCGCCACACGCTCGCGAACTCCACCCCGATCACGCCGCCGCCGAGGATGACCACGGATGCCGGCACCCGGTCGAGCTCCAGGGCCTGGTCGCTGGTGATCACCCGCTGGCCGTCGATCTCCAGGCCGGGCAGGCTGCGCGGCTCCGAGCCGCTGGCCAGGACGACGTGCGCGCCCTCGATCAGCCGGTCGCCGACCTGCACCCCGGTGGGCGAGACCAGGCGTCCCGCACCCTCGATGATGTCGATGTGCCGGCTGCCGATCAGGCCGGTCAGGCCCTTCCAGAGCCGGGTGACCACCTTGTCCTTGTACGCGTGGGCCGCGGCTATGTCGATGCCGTCGAACGTGCTGCGTACCCCGAAGTTCGCGCAGTCCTTCACCTCGTCGGCGACTTCCGCGATGTGCAGCAGCGCCTTGGTCGGGATGCACCCGCGGTGCAGGCAGGTGCCGCCGACCTTGTCCTTCTCGACCAGCGCCACCCGCTTTCCCAGTTCGGCGGCCCGCAGTGCGCAGGCGTACCCGCCGCTGCCGCCGCCGAGGATCACGATGTCGTAGCCACCGTCCGCCACGATGAGCACCCTTTCCGAAAGTCCGTCTGCCTACAAGCGCCCGTCCGCGACGTCCAGCGCGATCTGGACCAGGCTGCGCACGGCCGCGCCCGTTCCGCCCTTGGGGGTATACCCGTAAGGCTCGCCTTCATGGAACGCGGGCCCGGCGATGTCAATGTGCGACCAGCGCACCCCGCTCGGGACGAATTCCCGCAAGAACAAACCGCCGACCAGCATCCCGCCATTCCGGTCGCCGGTCACGTTGGCCAGGTCGGCCACCGGGGAGTCGAGCCCCTCGCGGAGTTCCGCGGGCAGCGGCATCGGCCAGGCTGCCTCGCCCGCCCGGCGGGCGGCGTCCACGATGCCGTCGCGCACCTCGTCGCGGTTGGCCATCACGCCCATGATCCGGGGGCCGAGCGCGACCAGCTGGGCCCCGGTCAGGGTGGCGATGTCGACCAGCAGGTCGGGGGAGTCCTCCCCGGACCTGGCCAGAGCGTCGGCCAGCACGAGGCGCCCCTCGGCGTCGGTGTTGAGCACCTCGACGGTCTTGCCCCCGTAGATGGTGATCACGTCGGACGGCCGCTGGGCCGTGCCGCTCGGCATGTTCTCGGCGAGCGGCAGGTAGCCGACGACGTTCACCGCCGGGCCCAGCGCCGCCACGGCGGCCACCGCGGCCAGCACGGCCGCGGCGCCGCTCATGTCCGACTTCATCGCCTCCATCGACTTCGGCGGCTTCAGGGACAGCCCGCCCGAGTCGAAGGTGATGCCCTTGCCCGCCAGGACCACGGTCTTGGACGCCCCGGGAGGGGTGTACGCCACCCGGACCAGCCGCGGCGGGTGCACCGAGCCCTGGCCGACGCCGATGATGCCGCCGTAGCCGCCCTCGGTCAGCGCCTTTTCGTCCAGCACCTCGATGTCCAGCCCGGCGGTCCCGGCGATGCGCTCCGCCTCAGCGGCGAAGCTGGCCGGGAAGAGGTCCGAGGGGCCGGTGTTGACCAGGTCGCGCACGAGCGTGACCGCGTCGGCCAGGATCCGCGCCCGGCGCGCCGCGGCGTCGGCGTCCCCGCCGGCGAGCAGGATCAGCTCGGTGTCCGTCTGCTTCCCGCCGTCCCGGTACCGGCCGAAGACATAACCGCCGAGCAGGGCGCCGAGAGCCACCGCCTCGGCCTCGGCGGCGTCGCGCGCGGGCAGCGCGAGGGCGATCTGCCGCGCCTTCCCGGCGACCAGCGCGCGAACTGCCGCGCCTGAGCCCGTGCGCAGGGCCTCCTCGTCGAAGGCGGAACCCTCGGGCGGCCCGCCGAGGCCGACGGCGGCGATCAGCGGCGCCGCCAGCTGCCCGGCCGACGCGATCCTGGTCACCTCCGCGGCCTTGCCGGTGGCGCCGAGGGCGGCGAGGGTCTCGGCGAGCTTTCCGCCGAGCGCCGCGTCCACGTCCTCGGCGCCCGGGGCAGGCCGGGGCCCGTCGGGGCCCTGCACCACTCCCACGATGATCGCGCCGGCGCGGACGCCGCGGGGGGTTTCCTGGCTGGTACGCAACGTCGCTGTCACGGGTCCGAGCCTAGTGCCTGCCCGGTGCCCGGCTGCGCTAGCCCGTGACGCCGCGGCGGCCCGGGCCGCCGCGGCGTCACGACATCATGGCACGCTGAGCGCAGCCGGTCTCCGATGGCCGGCCGCGCGCTCGCCCTGGGCACGCTGCTGGCCGCCGCGGCGGCGAACTGGTTGGAGTCGTGCTGGGTGTAGGAGCGCAGCACCGGATTGGTCATGATCGACGCCGAATACTGCATCGGGTCGCAGATGCCGCAGTAGTCCGGTGTCGGGTTGCCGTTGTTGTAGCCCTCGCCGAAGTATCCCCAGCTAATGCCGTGCGCCGACAGCTCGTTGCCGATCGTCACGTAGTCGGTCTTCTGCGGCGGCACGGTGTACGGGGCGGTCTGCAGGGCGCCGTTGGCCTGGTAGCCGGGGTTGTAGTTGTTCAGCAGGTAGTACCGGCCGGGCTGGCAGTTGTCCAGCACCGGGTAAGGCAGCGTGCTCAGGTACCGGAAAATCGGGCCGACCCCGGGCTGCGACCGGTCGGCGCACTCCGAGTAGCTGCCCCCCGCGTTGGCCACGGTGCTGCTGCCGTAGCCGTCCTGGGTGTAGTTGTTGTTGGTCCCCGGCTTCGGGCTGGGGTTCTCGATCTCGCCGGCCGGCGGCGCGGTCGCCTGGCCCGAGGCATTCTGGTACGAGGCCGCGAACCCGGTGCCGAGCGCGATGTGGTTGGCCCCGGTGCCGCCCTGGACCGCCTGGTGGTAGTTGTCGCTGATCGCGTAGTGCTGCGCGAGATCGCGCAGGATCGGGGCGTCGCCCTGGGCCATGTTGTAGAAGCCCATCTGCACGCTGCCCTGGTAGATCGGCTCCGGCGGGACGGCGCCGTTATCGTCCCCGGCAGTGTTGGCCACCCAGGTGGCGAGCCGGTAGTGGTAGGCGGTTTGCTGCCACATCTGGTAGAAGCGGTGCAGCGGGTCGCCCGTGTAGGCGCCGAAGAACTCGCACTGGCCGAGATTCGAGTACTGCACGTGGCTGTCGAAGTAGGGCACGGACTGGGTGATCTGGAACGGGCCGTTCGGGAGACCGGCCGGGAACCGCGTGTCCGTGCTGTTGGCCGGGAGGCCATCGCAGGCGGGCGCCACGTACGTGGTATTCGGCGCGGGCAGCGTCGGGTACTTGCCGGTGATCTCGGGCCGCGCTCCGACGGCCGCGCTCGGCCGCGCGCTGGCGTCGGCGGAAAACGACTGTCGAAGGTGTGAGCTGACCGATGATACACGACCACGTGCTGGCGTAGGTCGTCGCCGGCGCGAGCTGCGCGCGGGCGCGGCCGCCGTCCGCGCGGCGGCGCGCGGCGGGCCCCGCGCTGACGAGTCAGCGGATATAACGACCGTCATAGTTGCGAGATGACAGCTGTTACACTGACCATGTCGCTGGCGTTGAGCTGGTCGCTGGCGTTGAGCTGGTCGCTGGCGTTGAGCTGGTCGCCGGCGTTGAGCTGGAGGTGTCGTGGGATCCGGGGCGCTGTTCCTCGCGGTGTTCCTGGCCTGCGCGGTCGAGGCCGTCGAGGCCACCACGATCGTGCTGGCGGCCGGCACCGCCCGCGACTGGCGGTCGGCGGCGAGCGGGATGGTCGCCGCGCTGGCCGTCCTCGCGATCATCGTGGCGGCGCTGGGCCCGGCCGTGTCCGACGTGCCGCTGCGCGGGCTGCGCCTGGTCGTCGGCGCGCTGCTGCTCATCTTCGGCCTGCAGTGGCTGCGCAAGGCGATCCTGCGGGCCAGCGGCCACAAGGCCCGGCACGATGAGGACAAGATCTTCGCCCAGCAGCTGGCCACCGCGGCGGCGCAGTCCCGCAGGCGCGTCGGGCTGGTGCCGGACTGGTACGGTTTCACGCTGTCGTTCAAGGGAGTGCTGCTCGAGGGGCTCGAGGTCGTGTTCATCGTGCTCACCTTCGGCAGCAACCAGCACAATGTCGGGCTGGCCGCGATCGCGGCGGGCTGCGCCGTACTCGTCGTGGCGATCGCGGGCGCGGCGGTCAGGTCGCCGTTGTCCCGGGTCCCGGAGAACACCCTGAAGTTCGTGGTCGGGATCATGCTCACCGCGTTCGGCGTGTTCTGGGGAGCCGAGGGGGCCGGGGCGCACTGGCCGGGGTCGGACGCGGCGCTGCTGGTGCTCGTGCCGGCCGTCGGCGCGTTCGCGCTCCTCCTGGTGGCGGTGATGCGCGGCAGCCGGCAGACCTCCGCCATCGCCGCCCAGGAGGGAGGCTGACGTGACTCGGCGCCTGCGGGCTTTCGCCGCTTTCTGGTACGACTTCGTGGTCGGCGACGACTGGCTGATCGCGGTCGGCGTCGTGATCAGCCTGGCCCTCACGTACGCGCTGAGCCGGACCGCCCTCCCGGCCTGGTGGCTGCTGCCCCTGGCCCTGGTGCTGCTGCTTCCGCTCAGCCTCTGGCGGGCCACCCGGCACCGCTGAGGCTCACCGGCTCTCGGCCTCCTCGGCGTACACCCGCGCCGCGTACGCCTCCAGGGACTGCTCGCAGTCGCCCAGCCACTTCTCCGCTGACTGCCGCCCGGACGCGCCGAAGACGTCGCGCTGGCGGACCCGGTCCAGCCAGTTCTTCAGCTTGACCAGGTCGACCTCGTTCTCCTCGAGCTCGGCGTAGGTGAAGTGGTTCTCCGCGTACTCCTTCTTCACCTGCGCGAGGAAGTCCTGGCACTTGTCCACGATCTCCTCGTACTCGTCGTCGCGCGCCGCCTGGAACTGGGCCCGGACCTCCTGCTCCCCGGCGAGCACCGTGCAGGACAGCAGCGCCGCGGTCCCTGACATGTCCAGGATCTCGCTCCTGAGCTTGCGCAGCGCCCGCTCCGCGGTCACGCTCGCGGGCAGCGCGGCGGCAGAGTTCTGCAGGTAGATGGCGCCGAGGCTCTTGAGCCGCCGCCAGACAGTCGAGCGCAGCCTGGTGGGCTCGGACGGAACCCGGTAGACGAGCAGCAGCCAGCCGCCGGATGGCGACTGGCCCGTCTCACCCCGGTGTCCTGCTCCATCCGCGCCAGTGACCTCGCCCGCGCCGTGGCCTCGCCCTCGCGGGTGCCCTCGCCGATCTCCTCGCCCACGCCGCCCATTGTGTCAGCGGGCGGGCGGGCTGGTCAGTACGGCTCGGGCCGCTGGCGGGGTTCCCCGATGGCCCACGGCGGCTGGTTGGCGGCCGGGCCGGGGCCCGGCACCGGGTCGTCCTCCAGCGGGCCGCCCTGGCCCGGGACCGGGCCGCCGCCTCGCGATTGGCCCTGGCCCGCAGCGGGATCGCCGTCCGGCGGGCGGCCCGGAGCCGGGTCCTCGTCCCGCGGGCTGCCCTGGCCCGGAATGGCGTCGCGGCCCAGACGGGTGCCGTTGCCCGGGCGGGTGCCGTTGCCGAACGGGGTGCCGTTGCCCAGGCGGGTGCCGTTGCCGGACGGGATGTCGTTGCCGGACGGGATGTCGTTGCCGAACGGGATGTCGTTGCCGAACGGGATGTCATTGCCGAACGGGATGTCGTGACCCGAAGCGGTGCCGTTCCAGACCGGTATGCCGTTGCGCAGCGGAATGCCGTCCACGTTACGGGAGGGCCGCAGGACCGCGGTCCTGGCGTGGAGTGGTGTCTCGGTGTGCTTGCTGATGCGGTCGAGCAGGGCCGCGTCGTACCGGATCGCGTCCTCGGTCGGCGACAGCGCGATGGACGCGCAGACCAGGAACGCCACGATGCTGACGCTGAGGATGACGGGAAGCAGGAAGCTCGAAGCGGTCGCGCCGCCTGCGCCGCCCACGATCAGCCCGGCGGGGCCGCTCGCCGGGAACATGCGCACGGCCGCCATGGCCGTGTAGTGCATCCCGCAGAGCAAGGCCCCCAGGCCCAGCGAGGCGCCCAGGGCGGCCAGGCTCCCCGCAGCCGGGTCGCGCCCAGCAGTATTCCGGTCGCCGCCACCACCGCGATGACGAACGAGAGCATTACGAGCAGCGGATCGTAGGAGAGCCGGACCGGCATCCGCATGGCGGCCATGGCCAGGTAGTGCGCGACCGTCAGGCCCGTCCCCAGGAGCAGGCCGGAGACGATCAGGCCGCCGACGGGCAGCGCGCTGTTCTCGCTCCGGTCGACATCGATGATCAGCAGGGCGGCGCCCGCGGCCACCACCGCGACCAGCAGGCTCGCGAGCGCGATCAGCACGTTGTAGCTGGTGGTCTCGCCGACGACCGAGAATCCCAGCAGGGCGAGGAAATCCATGGCCCAGATCCCGGTGCTGCCGATCGCCACCGCGGCCAGCAGCAGCCACCGCCCGCGCGACGCTCCATGGCAGGCCCGGGCCCGGGTGGCACAGCGCAGGCCGAGAAAGACGCCCACGAACGACGCGACGTAGCTCAGCAGCGGGATCAGCGGGCCATCGGCGAAGCTCCGCACGTGTAACACTGTGTAATCACTCCCCCCCGGAGGGTGTCCGGAGCGAGAGACTACCGTGCCTGTGGATTTGCTGTATGCAATTCGCAGGATGCGGACATGGCCAGTGAGCTAGACAACTAGACCGCAATGCAGCGTAGCCGTCTCCTTACCCGTGGTGACCCGCCCTGACGAGCCCGTTCTCGTACGCGTAGACCACCGCCTGGACCCTATCCCGCAGCCCGAGCTTGGCCAATATCCGGCCCACGTGTGTCTTCACCGTGGCCTCGGAGACGAACAGCCGCTGGGCCAGCTCGGCGTTCGACAGTCCCTGGGCCACCAGGATCAGCACCTGGCGTTCACGTTCTGTCAGGTCCTCGAGCTCGGACGCGGCCTGCGCATCGCCGGCGGGCAGCAGCGGCGCGAACCTGTCGAGCAGCCGCCGGGTCGTCGACGGCGCGACCACGGCGTCGCCGGAGTGCACCGCGCGGATCGCGAACAGCAGCTCCTCGGGCGGCACGTCCTTGAGCAGGAAGCCGCTGGCCCCGGCCTTGAGCGCGGCGAACGCGTACTCGTCGAGATCGAACGTGGTCAGCATCAGCACCCGCGGCCGGTCGCCGGCCTGCCGGATCTGACGGGTGGCCGCCACGCCGTCCATCCGCGGCATCCGCGCGTCCATGACCATGACGTCGGCGGAATGCGCGCGGGCGAATTCCACGGCCGCCAGCCCGTCGGCCGCCTCGCCCACCACGGTCATGTCCGGCTGCGCGTCCAGCACCATCCGGAAGCCGGTCCGGACCAGCTCCTGGTCGTCGACGAGGACGATGCGTATGTTCACGCCGCGCCGCCCAGCACGCGGCGGTCGGTGGCCGAGGACGGCAGCCGCGCGATCACCTGGTAGCCCCCGCCGGGCCGCGGTCCCGCGTGCATCGTCCCGCCGTACATCTCGATCCGCTCGCGCATCCCGGTCAGACCGTGCCCGCGTTCCGACGGCGGCGGCCGCGCCCAGCCCGTCGTCGGTCACCTGCAGGACCAGCCCGTCCGGCTCGTAGCGCAGGGAGACCGCGGCCGCGGCGGCCAGGCCGCCGTGCTTGCGCGTGTTGGTCAGCGACTCCTGCACCACCCGGTACGCGGCGAGCTCGGCGCCCTCAGGCAGCGGCCGGGGCGGTCCTTCGAGGCTGAGCGAGACCGACATGCCCGCCTGCCGCGCCTGGTCGACCAGCTCGCGAAGCTGGTCGAGGCCGGGCACGGGAGCCAGCGCGGCCCGCTCGTCCCCGGAGCGCAGCACGCCGAGCAGGCGGCGCATCTCGGCCAGCGCCTTGCGTCCGGTGTGCGAGATCGCGGCCAGCGCCTGGCCGGCCCGCTCCGGGTCGGTGCGCAGCGCGTAGCTGGCCCCGTCGGCCTGCACTACCATGACGCTGACGTTGTGCGCGATCACGTCATGCAGCTCGCGGGCGATCCTGGCCCGCTCGGCCGCGGTGGCGATCTGAGCCTGCGCGTCGCGTTCGCGCTCCAGGCGCGCGGCGCGGTCCTCCAGGGCCGTCAGGTAGGCGCGCCGGTACCGCATGGAGTCCCCGAGCACCCACGTGACCAGTGCGGTCCCGCTGAAGATGATGCCGGCCAGAAGCACCTTCTGAAATAGCCCCGTCTGGGCAGGTACCCACCTCGCGACGGCCACGAACGCGCCGACCAGGCAGACGCAGAGGCCTGGCAGCGACACCCGCCGCGGCCGGTAGGCGGCCAGGGTGTACAGCAGGATGAGTATGGACAGATCGGTGCCCAGGGGGCGGGCGATGAACATCACCTGCAGCGTGGCCGCGACGGCGGCAACGGTGAAGGCCTGGACGGGGTACTTGCGCCGGAAGACCACCGGCACGGCCAGGCCCAGGAGGATCAGCAGGGTCAGCAGCAACGCCGCCTGGTCGCTGAACGCCGAGACGGGCGCGGTCGCGGTGACCTGGCCGCCCGGGGACACCTGTGCCCGGTTCGTGACCGAGCCCGCCGCGGAGGCTATCCCGAGCAGCAGCAGGAGGGCGGCCGGCACCCCGTCCACCAGCCTCGGGTGTCGGCTCAGCCAGGCGTACACCGCGGACACGCTCCCCAGCGTAGACGCGGCGGCGCCCGGGCGTCGTCCTCCCCGGTGCTGACCTGCTGTCCGCCGTCAGGCGGACAGCAGCCGGCGCAGCGCCGCGGCCACGTCGGCCAGCCGGCCGACCGGCTGGCTGATCCCGCCGCCCGCCCGGGCCAGCGCCTCGGCCGGGCCGGTGTCCGCGCCCGGGTACAGCACGTGCAGCCGGTCGATGCCGCCCAGCGCCGCGGCGGGGTCGGCGCCCGCCGTGCGCAGGCAGTCGGACAGCAAGATCGCGACCCGCTCGCCGCCGTCGGCCCGGGCCAGCTGCGCGGCCGCCTCCCGCAGCGCCCGGGCCAGGTCGGTCACCCCGTGCCCGCGCAGGCCGACCAGCTCGCCGACCAGGTCGGCGAGCGGCCGCCGGGTGCCCTGCGGCTGCAGCACCCGCACGTCCCCGCTGAACGCGACCACGGCGGGGACGAGCCGGTCATCGGCGAGCACGACCGCGGCAGCGGCCACGGCCGCCATGGCCACGCCGGGCCCGGACATCGAGCCGCTGGCGTCCACCAGCAGGCAGACCGCCCGGCTGCGGGCGGCCCAGGCCCGGGTCACCAGGTCCTCGCCGCCCAGCGGACCGCGGCCCGGCCACCGGTCCATGGTGCGTTCCAGGTCCAGGTCGCCCTCGCCGCGGCGGCTGGGCTCGAGGCGGCGGATCCCGCGGGCCCGGGCCCGGCCGGCCTGGCCGAGCCGGATGAACACCTGGGTCGCCAGCCGCCGCGCCGCGGCGCGCAGCTCGCGATCGGTGGCCACGGCCAGGTCGGCGAGCAGGGCCGCGGCCGTGTCGGGGTCGGCGGCCAGCAGCCCGGCCAGTGCCTCCTCATCGAGCTCGCCGACCTGCGGCGAGATCTCCTCGAACGAGGGGTGCCGCAGCGACAGCTCGGCCCGGCCGAGGGTGCGCCGCTCGCCGCGGCTGCGGTCGCGGCGCAGGCTCGAGCGGGACGGCCCGGGGATGGCCAGCTGGTCCGGGTGGGCCAGCTGGCCGTCAGCTTTTCCCGGCCCCGCAGGATCGGTGTCCGCAGGATCCGGCTCCGGAGGGTCGGCGGCGGCCGGCCACACCTCGTCGAGGATCTCGTCGAGCACCGATTCCGGGGTGCGGTCGCAGCCGTCGGCGATCCGGATCCGGCCGGACAGGGCGGCGTGCGTGGCGTCCCGGGCCGTGTCGCGGGCCAGCCCGGCCTCCCGGCGCAGCCGTTGCAGCCCGGTCAGCAGCAGCACCAGGTCGATCGACCCGCGCACCGACGAGCCCATCCGCACGTCGCGGTGCTCGCGGGTGGCCCGGGTGATGGTCACCGCCAGCTCCACCGGCCGGCCGTCCAGGCCGGTGACCGCGGTGGTGATGGCCCGCTCCGCCGCGGCGTCCTGGTAGCCGAGCACGATCCGGCAGATCCGGTCCGCGATCGCGTGGCTGACCCGGGCCGTGCCGATCGCGTCGAACGGGTTCATCGCGGCGATCAGCCGGAACTGCGGGTCGGCGCGCACGGTGCCCAGCCGAGGGACCGCGATCTCGCCCTCGGTCAGCAGGGTGATCAGGACGTTGAGCGTCTCCTCGGGCACCCGGTTGAACTCCTCGAGGTACAGCAGCGCCCCCTGCCGCATGGCCTCGAGCAGCGGGCCGTCGGCGAAGGTGGCCGCCGTGTACCCGGCCGTGAGCACCTGCGACGGGTCGTGCTGCCCGATCAGCCGGGCGGGCGTGAGCTCGGCGTTGCCCTCGACGAAGATCATGTCCCGGTGGGATTCCCGGGCGATGGCCCGCAGCAGCGTGGACTTGCCCGTGCCCGGCGGGCCCTCGATCACGACATGGCGGCCGGCCTCCAGGGCGACCGTCAGCACCTCGCGCTCCCGGCGCAGGCCGACGACGGGCGGTGGCGCACCGTCGGCCGCGTGCGTCACGACGATCCCGCCGACGGCGGGCTCAGGCGTCGGCGTACCGGATCACCCCGCGGATGTTCTTGCCGTCCAGCAGGTCCTGGTAGCCCTGGTTGACCTGGTCGAGCGAGTAGGTGGTGGTGATGAGCTCGTCGAGCTTGAGGTCGCCCGACTGGTAGAGCTCGACCATGCGGGGGATGTCGTGGAAGGGGTCGCCGGACCCGAACAGGCTGCCCTGGATCCGCTTCTCGAACAGGGTCAGGATCGCGCCCGGCAGCTCGATCGTGTTCTTGGTCGGGTCGGCCAGGCCGGTCACCACGACCGTGCCGCCCTTGCGGATCGCGTGGAACGCGTTCGTGACCACCTCGGAGTCGACGACCCCGACGGTCACGATCGCCTTGTCCGCGCCGACGCCGCGGGTCAGCTCCGTGATCAGCTGCTGGGCCTGCTCGGCGGTCTCGGCGCTGTGGGTGGCGCCGAGCTTCTCGGCCATCTCCCGCTTGTTGGCCAGCGGGTCGATCGCGATCACGTTGCGCGCCCCGGCCAGCGCCGCGCCCTGCACCGCGTTGATGCCGATCCCGCCGATGCCGTAGATGGCGATGGTGTCGCCGGGCTCGGTGGCCGCGGCGTGCACCGCGGAGCCGAAGCCGGTCGGCACCCCGCACCCGATCAGCACGACCTTGTCGAGCGGCAGGTCCGGATCGACCTTGATGGCCGAGTTCTCGGAGATCACCGCCCGCTCGGAGAACGTGCCGAGCATGCACATCCCGCCGAAGTCCTCGCCGCCGCCGTGGAACCGGTACGTGCCGTCGGGCAGGCACCCGTCCAGGATGGTGGCGCCCATGTCGCAGAGGTTGGACTTGCCGGTCGAGCACCACCGGCAGTGCCCGCAGACCGGCAGGAACGAGCAGATCACGTGGTCGCCCGGGGCCAGCCGGGTGACCCCGGGGCCGACCTCCTCGATGACCCCGGCGCCTTCGTGGCCCCCCACGAGCGGGAACCGCGGCACGATGTCGCCGTGCCGCAGGTGCTCGTCGGAGTGGCAAAGGCCCGCGGCTACGTAACGGATCAGGACCTCGCCCGTCTTCGGCGGATCCAGGTCGAGCTCGGCGATCTCGAAGTCCTGGCCCGTTCCGCGCAGAACCGCAGCCCTTGTCTTCATGGAACCTCCCCCTCACGACGATGGGAACCCCAGACATCCTAGGTTGGGCGGCCCGGCCGAACCAGCCCCCCGCTGGCCAGGTCCGGTGTATTAACGTGCCTGCGTGACCGACTGCGGGTTCTGCGACATCGTGGCCGGGGCCGTGCCCGCCCACGTGGTGTTCACCGATGACGTCGCCATCGGGTTCCTCGACATCCGGCCGGTGTTCAAGGGCCACGTGCTCGTCGCGCCGGTCGCCCACTACGTGACCCTGGCTGACCTGCCCGCCGACCTGGTCGGCCCGCTGTTCACCCGGGTGCAGCGGGTCAGCGCGGCGATGCCGGCGGCGCTGGGCGCCCAGGGCAGCTTCGTCGGGGAGAACAACATCGTCAGCCAGAGCGTCCCGCACCTGCACGTGCACGTCGTGCCCCGGACCAAGGGCGACGGCCTGCGCGGCTTCTTCTGGCCGCGCACCAGGTACGCCGACGACGCCGAGGCGGAGGACTACGCCCAGCGCCTGCGGAAGGTACTGCCCTCCGCCTAGTTGATCGCGGTGACCAGCAGGCAGACCGCGGTGGCGACCTCGACCAGGGCGCCGAGCACGTCGCCGGTGATCCCGCCGAGGCGGCGCACCGCGAGCATGGTCAGCGCGAGCGAGGCGGCCAGTCCCGCGGCCACGCCGACCGCGACAATGATCCCCAACGCGAACGCCGCGGCCAGCGCCGCCAACGTGAGCACGACCGGGATCGCGGCAGGCACGGTGCCTGCCACCAGGGCGCCCAGGCCGGTGCCGCGCGCGGCCGGAACGCCCCGGCGGCAGGCCCAGGGCAGGGCCAGGCGTCCCGTCGCGGCGGCGGCTATCACCGCGACCGCCCCGCGCCCGAGCGCCTGAGCCTGGGCCAGCGCGGCCACCTGGATGAGCAGCGTGAGCACCAGCGTGACGACGCCGAACGGCCCGATGTCGGAGCGCCGCATGATGGCCAGGGCCTCGCCGGCCGGCCGGCGGCTGCCCAGGCCGTCGGCGGTGTCCGCGAGCCCGTCCAGGTGCAGCCCCCGGGTGAGCAGCGCCAGCGCGGCCACGGCCAGCACGGCGCCCAGCAGCGGGCCGGTACGGGCCCACCGCGCGGCCAGTTCCAGTACCGCCGCCGCGGCCGCCCCGAGCAGCAGGCCGACCACCGGCGCCCAGGCCATGGCGGCGCGCGCGGCCCGCCGGGACGGCGCGCGGCCCGTTCCAGCACCGTCGCAGCCCGCCCGGCAGCGGGATCGCGGTGAGCAGCGTCACGGCCAGCCGAAGTCCGCTCAGGCGCATGGCAGTTCAGGGTAGGACCGGTGGGTACGGTCGGGTCGAGAGCAACACCGAAGCAGCGGGGAGGCTCGCGTGGCCGAACGGCCGTACGTGCTGCTGTCGGTCGCGATGTCGGTCGACGGCTGCATCGACGACGCCACGGACACCAGGCTGATCCTGTCCAACGACGCGGACCTCGACCGGGTCGACGAGGTACGGGCGGGCAGTGACGCGATCCTGGTCGGGGCGGGTACCATCCGGCGCGACAACCCGGCGCTGCTGGTGCGCTCCTCGGCCCGCCGCAGCGGCCGGGTCGCCCGCGGGCTGCCCGCCAGCCCGGCCCGGGTCACGCTCACCGCCAGCGGCGACCTGGACCCCGCGGCCCGGTTCTTCACCGCGGGCGAGAGCGCCAGGCTGATCTACGTTCCCGATGCGCAGCAGGACCGGATCCAGGGTCAGCTGGACGGTGCGGCCGACACCCGTCTGGCTGACCCCGTCGAGGTCATCGGCGCCGGCGACCCGCTCAGCCTCCGCGCCGTCCTGGCCGACCTGGCGGACCGGGGGGTGCGGCGGCTCATGGTCGAGGGCGGCGGCACCGTGCTCGCGCAGTTCCTGGCCGAAGGGCTCGCCGACGAGCTGGACCTGGTGGTGGCGCCGGTCTTCGTCGGCGACCCCGCCGCTCCGCGCCTGCTGGGAAGCGGCGGCTCCGGGAGGCGGATGCACCTGGCCGAGGCGCGCCTGATCGGCGACGTGGTCCTGCTGCGCTATCTGCCCGGCTTGCCCGTTACAAACGCACGATTCTTCCGGTAATGGCCGTATCATGACGGCCAGGGCCGAATGGTGGGCGATCGCGGGTTTGCACCGTGAGCTATGGTCCACGATGTGAGCTACGGGCACCAGACAGGGCAGGATGGGGGGATGAGGGATACCGGAATCGCGGCCGGAGGCATGCGCGCCGCGATCGAGCGAAGTGGCTACTACCCCGGCCTGGTCTTTGACGCGGTGTCATCCGCTCTCGGAACCGAGCCGGTCGTCTCCTACGTCGTGACCCACGACGCGCTGTTTGATCCCGGCATGGAGGTGCGGCGTCACATGACCGTCCTGGCGCTCACCCCCACCCGCCTGGTCTACTCGCATACCGATGAGAGCCCGGCCGAGCCCGGCGACTCCGATTCCCGCCCGCAGGCCGAGACCAGCACCGAGGCGGTCCGGTTCTCCCAGATCTCTTCCGTCGCGGTGACCAGGGTGATCCCGGATCCGGCCTCCTACGTGCCGGGCACCACGATGCCCAGCGAGGTGGTGCTGACCATCGGCTGGAACGTGCTGTCCCACATCGAGCTCGAGCCCGCGCACTGCGGGGATGACAGCTGCGAGGCGGACCACGGGTATACCGGGACGGTGACCGCCGACGACCTGACCATGCGCGTCAGCGAGGCCGCGGACGGCGAGGATGCGGTCCGGCAGGTGCTGGCGTTCGCCCAGGCACTCTCCGAGGCCACCAGCAGCGCCTGATGGGGGCCTGATGACGGGTGAGGTACCGCCGGCCGTGATGCCGGACGTGCCGGCGTCGTTGCCGTGGTTGCCGCGTTACGGGGAGTCGAGCCTGGCGGATCTGGGGGCGTCGGTGCTGGCGTCGGTGGGGGGGTCGGGTGAGGCGGGGGTTTTGGGGTTGCCGGCGGCGGACCGGGTGTGCGTGCTGGTGGTGGACGGGCTGGGCTGGGAGTTGTTGCGGGAGCATCCGGCGGCGGCGCCGTTTTTGTCGGAGCTGGCGGTGGGGGGGCGGGCGCTGACGGCGGGGTTTCCGGCGACGACGGCGACGAGCCTGGCGTCGCTGGGGACGGGGCGGCCGCCGGGGTTGCACGGGGTGCTGGGGTATCAGGTGGCGGTGCCGGGGGAGGGGCGGTTGCTGAATGCGCTGCACTGGGATGCGCGGGTGGATCCGGTGGCGTGGCAGCCGGGGGCGACGATTTTTGAGCGGGCGGTGGCGGCGGGGATCGGCGCGTTCCGGGTGGGGCATTCCGCGTTCCGGCACACCGGGCTGTTCCTCGCCACGATGCGCGGCGCGGAGTACGTGAGCGCCAACACCTTCGGCGCGCTGGTGGCCCAGACCGCCGCGGCCCTGCGGCGCTGCGACCGGGCGCTGGTGTTCGTCTACCACGGCGAGCTGGACGCGACCGGCCACGCCTTCGGGTGCATCGTCGGATGCGTGGCGGTATCACCTGGGTCACGTGGACAAGCTGGCCGAGCAGCTGGCGGGGGTGCTGCCGGCGGGGACGGTGCTGCACGTGACGGCCGATCACGGGATGGTCGACGTGGCGCCGCAGGACCGGATCGACGTCGACGCCACGCCCGAGCTGCGGGCGGGGGTGGCCTTGCTGGGGGGTGAGCCGCGGGCGCGGCATGTGTATGCGGTGGCGGGGGCGGCGGGTGATGTGCTGGCGGCGTGGCGGGAGGTGCTGGGGCACCGGGCGTGGGTGGCGTCGCGGGAGGAGGCGGTGGCCGATGGCTGGTTCGGGCCGGTGGATTCCTGGCTGGAGCCGCGGATCGGTGACGTGGTGGCCGCCCCGGCCGGGCCCTGGGCCATCGTGGCCACCCAGGCCGAGCCCCGCGAGCCCGCGCTGATCGGCATGCACGGCTCGCTCACGGCCGCCGACCAGCAGGTACCCCTACTAACCTTGTCAGGCATCTGAACCCGGAGGGCGTGACATTGACCGCAGCGAACTACGAGCAGCTACCCGCGGACCTGCCGGTACCCGAGGACGACGGAGCCGCCGACCACCTCCCCGGCCTCGCCATGCCGTCGGTGCCGCTGCCGGCGACCAGCGGGGGCACGATCGACCTGGCCCAGGCCGGCCGCCCCGGGCGATCGTGTACATCTACCCGATGACCGGGACGCCGGGGGTGCCGCTGCTCGAGGGCTGGGACCAGATCCCCGGCGCGCGCGGCTGCACGCCCGAGTCGATGGGGTTCCGCGATCACTACGAGGAACTGACCGCGCTGGGCGCCGAGGTCTTCGGCCTGTCCAGCCAGGACCCGCCCGACCAGGCCGAGGCGGCGGCCCGGCTGAAGCTGCCGTTCCCGTTGCTCTCCGACGCCGGCCTGGTGCTCGCCGAGCGGCTGGGGCTGCCGACCTTCGAGGCCGGCGACCGTCCCCGCTACAAGCGGCTCACGCTCGTGCTCAGCGGGGGCCGGATCGAGCACGTCTTCTACCCGGTGTTCCCGCCGGACCAGCACGCCGCGGAGGTCCTGGCCTGGCTGCGGCAGGCCACGGTCTGAGCCGGCCGTCCGCCCGTTGCCTGCCCGGCTACCCGTAGCCTGGCCACTGCCGCCCGTGGACGCGAAGCCGCTGACCGGACCGCGGGTCACGGTCCGGGTGATGGCTGGCGTTAGCGTTATGGGCGCTTGACGACAGTCCCCGACGGCGAGGCGACATGATGTTCAGGCGCGAGCTGCTGACCGCCGAGATGATCGATCCCGGCACCGGCGAGCTGGTCCGCACGACCGTCGACGTGCGCCGTGACCCGCTGACCGGCCACAGCTCGCGCATCCTGCCCGAGCGCGGCCTGATGCCCGCCAGCGACTTCGACCTGGAGGCGTTCGCGCGGGAGAACCAGCCGAGCTGCCCGTTCTGCCCGGAACGGATCGACCGGCTGACTCCCCGGCTGACGGCCGGGATTCACTCCGGCGGCCGGATCGTGCGCGGCGAGGCGATCCTGTTCCCGAACCTGCACGCCTACTCCTCGCACAGCGCGGTGTCGGTGTACTCGCCCCGGCGGCACTACCTGCCGCTCGGCGCGATGACCGAGCGGCTGCTCGCGGACAACCTGGCCGCGCAGGTGGCCTACGCCCGGGCGGTGATGGCGGCCGAGCCGGAGTCGGTGTGGGCGTCGGTCAACGCCAACCACATGCTGCCCTCGGGGAGCTCGCTGTTCCATCCGCACCTGCAGGGGATCGTTGATTCCCAGCCGACCACGTTCCAGCGCCTGCTCGCCGAGGTGCCCGCGCAACGGTTCGCCGACTACCTGGACGCCGAGCGGCGCAGCGGCGAGCGCTACCTGGGGGATACCGGGCGCATCCAGTGGCTGGCGAGCTTCGCCCCGATCGCCCCGGCCGAGCTGAGGGCGTTCGTCAGGGGCATCAGCTCGCCCGCGGAGCTCACCGGGGATCTCATCGGCGAGCTGGCCCACGGGCTGGCGCTGGCCCTGGGCGGGTACGCCGAGATGGGCTTCGAGAGCTTCAACGGCGCGGTCTACGGAGCACCCCCCGGCACCGAGGGGTACCCGCTGAACCTGCGCCTGGCCTGCCGCTCCAACCTGAAGCCCTACTACCGCTCGGACTCGACCTTCCTGGAGCGGCTGCACTGGGAGGGCGCGGTCGACCTGGCGCCGGAGACCGTCGCCCAGCGGATGGGCGATCGGTTCGGCCAGTGACGGGGGACGTGCCGGCGTCGTTGCCGTGGTTGCCGCGTTACGGGGAGTCGAGCCTGGCGGATCTGGGGGCGTCGGTGCTGGCGTCGGTGGGGGGGTCGGGTGAGGCGGGGGTTTTGGGGTTGCCGGCGGCGGACCGGGTGTGCGTGCTGGTGGTGGACGGGCTGGGCTGGGAGTTGTTGCGGGAGCATCCGGCGGCGGCGCCGTTTTTGTCGGAGCTGGCGGTGGGGGGGCGGGCGCTGACGGCGGGGTTTCCGGCGACGACGGCGACGAGCCTGGCGTCGCTGGGGACGGGGCGGCCGCCGGGGTTGCACGGGGTGCTGGGGTATCAGGTGGCGGTGCCGGGGGAGGGGCGGTTGCTGAATGCGCTGCACTGGGATGCGCGGGTGGATCCGGTGGCGTGGCAGCCGGGGGCGACGATTTTTGAGCGGGCGGTGGCGGCGGGGATCGGCGCGTTCCGGGTGGGGCATTCCGCGTTCCGGCACACCGGGCTGTCGGGGGCGGCCCTGCGCGGCGTGCAGTACCTGGCCGCGGACACGATCGGCGCGCTCGTGGCCCAGGCCGAGGTGGCGCTGCGGCGCCGCGACCGGGCGCTGGTCATGGTGTATCACCCCGACCTCGACGGGACGGGTCACGTGTTCGGGTCATCGTCGGATGCGTGGCGGTATCACCTGGGTCACGTGGACGAGCTGGCTGAGCAGCTGGCGGGGGTGCTGCCGGCGGGGACGGTGCTGCATGTGACGGCTGATCACGGGATGGTGGATGTGGCGCCGCAGGACCGGGTGGATGTGGATGCGGTGCCGGAGTTGCGGGCGGGGGTGGCGTTGCTGGGGGGTGAGCCGCGGGCGCGGCATGTGTATGCGGTGGCGGGGGCGGCGGGTGATGTGCTGGCGGCGTGGCGGGAGGTGCTGGGGCACCGGGCGTGGGTGGCGTCGCGGGAGGAGGCGGTGGCCGATGGCTGGTTCGGGCCGGTGGATTCCTGGCTGGAGCCGCGGATCGGTGACGTGGTGGCCGCCCCGGCCGGGCCCTGGGCCATCGTGGCCACCCAGGCCGAACGCCGCGAGTCCCGGCTGATCGGCATGCACGGCTCGCTGACGTCGGCGGACCAGCTGGTGCCCCTGCTGACTCTGGTCAGCCAGTTAGCCGTGTCCGCCAGGCAGACCCTGTTCGCCGGACAGACCCTGTCCGCGAGCCATGCCCCTATCCGCCGGGTAACAGAGCGGACTCAGCCGGTAGTTTGTCCACAACCAGGCCGGGGAACCAAACCGGGTCTCCCCGGGTTGCCCACAGAAAATGAGAGGTTATCCACAGCATGAGCGTCGGCGGGGTCATCCAGCCGCTGATTGACGCCGGGTCCCTGGCCAGCGAACTGGCGGGCGGCGCGCCCCCGGTCCTGCTCGATGTGCGCTGGCGGCTCGGCGGGCCGCCCGGCATCGACAGCTACCGCGCTGGCCACCTGCCCGGGGCCGTCTTCGTGGACCTGGACGCCGATCTGTCCGGGCCGCCCGGCGCCGGGGGCAGGCATCCGCTTCCGGCGGCCGCCGATTTCGAGGCCGCGATGCGCCGCGCCGGCGTCCGGACCGGCTACCCGGTCGTCACCTACGACGACGGCGACTCCACCATCGCCGCGCGCGTCTGGTGGACGCTCCGCTACTTCGGCCATGACCGGGTGCGGGTCCTCGACGGCGGCCTCCGCGCCTGGGCCGCGGCCGGGCAGCCGGTCACCACGGAGGAGCCCAGCGTGGTTCCGGGAGATTTCACGGCCGTCCCCGGCCACCTTCCGGTGCTGGACGCGGCGGGCGCCGCCGCGCTGGCCCGGTCCGGCGTGCTGCTCGACGCGAGGGCCGGGGAGCGGTACCGCGGCGAGACCGAGCCGGTCGACCCGGTGGCCGGCCACATCCCGGGGGCGCTGAGCGCACCGACCGCCGGCAACGTCGGTGCGGACGGCCGGTTCCTGCCGCCCGCCGAGCTGAGGCGGCGATTCGCCACGCTAGGCGTTCCCCTCGGCCCGGAGCCGGTGTCCCGGTCGGGGCCTACTGCGGTTCCGGCGTGACCGCCGCGCACGAGGTGCTCGCCCTCGCCCTGGCCGGAGTTCCCGCCGCCCTGTACGTCGGATCCTGGTCCGGCTGGACCGCCGATCCCGGCCGCCCCGTCGCCACCGGCCCGGATCCCGGCTAGCGAGTTTCTCAGCGCACGCCCAGCAGGCGCAGCGCCGCGGTCGTGGCCACGGCCGCGACCACCGCGACGATGAACGGCGCTCGCCGGACCGCCAGCACGCCGCCGGCCAGCACGCCCGCGGGCCGGGCCCAGCCCGCGAAGCCGTGCCCGGCGGTGAGCGCCGACGTCGCGACCAGCGCGCACAGCAGCACGGTGGCGGACACCGACAGCAGCCACCGCACCCGTTCGGACAGCTCGATCCGGCGATGCAGCACCGGTCCGCACACCCGGAACGCGTACGTGCCGCCCGCGAGGACCACGATGGCCAGCCACGTCATGCCCGGCCCTCCGCCCTCGACAGGATGCGCCCATCGGCGTCCGGCCTGCCTCCGTCCGGCCTGCCTGCGTCCTGGCCTGCCCTGGCGGCCCGGCCCGGCTGGCCCGTGTCCGGCTGGCCCGTGCCTGGCCTGCCCACGGCGACCAGGCCGAGCAGCGCCAGCAGGACGGGCAGCCCGCCCGGGAGGAACGGCGTGCCGGCCACCGCGATCGCCGCGCCCAGCAGCGCGGCCCGGCGGGCACGCGGATCACGCAGCGTCGGCAGTACCAGGGCCAGCAGCACCATCGGCGAGGCAGCGTCCAGCCCCAGCGCATCCGGGTTACCGACCGCCCGCCCCGCCAGGACCCCCAGCAGCGTGCCGAGGTTCCACACCACGAACAGCAACGCGCCGCAGGTGAAGAACGCGGCCCGGCGCCGCGCGGGGTCGTGCTGGGCCAGTGCGAACGCCACCGACTCGTCGAGCACCAGGTGACTGCCCAGCAGCCTGGTCGGCCACCGCAGGTCCAGCACGTCGGCGACGGCGAAACCGAACGGCAGCAGCCGCGCGTTGAGCACCAGTCCGGCGATCACGGCGGCGGTCAGCCCGCCGCCGCCCAGCACGATGTAGAGCGCGGCGAACTGGGCCCCGCCCGCGAACACCGTCGGCGACATGGCCAGCGGAACCCAGGTCGGCTGGCCGCCGGACACGGCGATCGCGCCGAAAGACACGCCAACCACGCCGTCGGCCAGGACCACCAGCCCGATATCGCGCAGCAGCGCCCGGTCCAGTCCCGTACCGTGTGGCAGCGCCTGCCCCAGTCCCGTACGGTGTGGCAGCAGTCGGCTCAGTCCCGTGCCGCGGGAGGACAGCCGGCCCAGTCTCAGACCGAGTAGCAGCCGGCCCGTTCCTGCCCCGCGCTGCGGCAACTTATCCAGTGTTCGCCAAAACGAACGCATGGCCGGTATTATGAACACGTCGCTTTTCGTTCGTCAAGGCGAATTTCGTACCGATGGAGCGAACAGGATGATGATGGAGCAGGCCACGGCCCGCCCGCCGCTGGCCCGCATAGCGGCGTCGATCCGCAGCGAGCGCGAGCGTGCCGGACTGTCCCTGTCCGAGCTGGCCAGATCCGCCGGGATCGCGAAGTCCACGCTGTCCCAGCTGGAGTCCGGCACGGGCAACCCGAGCCTGGAGACGCTGTGGGCGCTGAGCGTCGCGCTGGACGTTCCGTTCAGCCGGCTGGTGGACCATGCCCCCCGCCCCCGGGTGACCGTGCTGCGCCGCGGCGAAGGCATCGCGGTGGTATCCGAGCGCGCCCACTACGTGGCTACCCTGCTGGCGTCCTGCCCGCCGAACGCGCGCCGGGACATCTACCTGCTGCGCGTGGAACCAGGCCCGCCGCGCGAGTCCGAGCCGCATATGCCGGGCACCATGGAGCACGCGGTCGTCGGTTCCGGGCGGGCGCTCGTCGGGCCGACCGGACAACCCGTCGAGCTGGGACCCGGCGACTACATGTCCTATCCCGGCGACGTGCCGCACGTCTGCGACGCGCTCGAACCCGGCACCACCGTCGTCATGGCCGTCGAATACATTTAGTCGCCCGCCTGCCGACTCGTCGCCTGCTCAGCTTCCGCTGGCTCGTCGCCGCCCGCTGAGCTTCCGCTG
>CAVUYA010000043.1:0-137761 GCA_963745575.1 uncultured Actinomycetota bacterium
CCGGACGGCCTCGCCGACCGGAAGGGCCGCTGCCGCCGTGCGGACCCGGACGGATCTGCTCGAGCACCCCCGGCCGAGCCCACAGAAGACGCCAGGCCGCCGACGCTTTCGGATGACGGCCCTGATCGGCGTGGCGGCCGTAGCCCTGGCTGCCGGGCCGCTGGCTCTCATGCTGTCGCGGCCCTCACCGGCCAAGCTCAGCGCGGCCGAGGTCACCCGCGACCAGGCGGCGACCTGGGTGGCCCGGCAGGTCAGCAGCGATGCGGTCGTGTCCTGTGACCTCACGATGTGCCAGGCGCTCAGGGCGGACGGGGTTCCCGTCGGGGACTTGCTCGTGATGGGACCGAAGGCCCGTGATCTTCTGCCTGAGCTCGCAGGTCATCGTGTCCACGGCCGCCATCCGCAACCTGTTCGGCAGCCGCCTGGACTCCGTCTACGCGCCGACGGTGCTCGCGAGCTTCGGGTCCGGGAAGGCCCGGATCGACGTCCGGGTGATCGCGCCACACGGAGCCGCCGCGTACCTGGCCGCGCTCAGGGCGGACTTGCAGGAGCGCAAGAGCGTCGGGGAGGCAGCTGGCGAGTCGTCCCGCGGATCACGCTTTCGGCCATGGCCCGCAGGCAGATGAACTGCCGGCCAGGTCGCCGCGCAACTGCTGATCGTGATCACGGAACTGGCGCCGACACATCCGCTCGACATTCTCGCGTTCGGCGACCTGGCTCCCGGCGCCAGCCCGGGCGTCCCGCTCCGCTCCGTCTACCTGGCCGAGAACGGTGGCGCCGCGAGGTCGCGCGGTCGCATGCTCGCCTTCCTGCACCAGCAACGGGGCGACTTCCGTGCCGCGCACGTCGAGACGACGCAGCGCGACGGGCAGTCCGTCCTTGCTCATCGAGTTCGCCGCGCCGATGCCCGCTCGGGCTGATCAGCGGCTCGACCCCATGATCGAGCACCCGGCGGCCCGTTATGGCTAGGGATTTTCGGGGTTTTCGCTGTCCAGCGCGGCCATCTGGCCGGGGTCGTAGCGGTCCCCGGCCACCTGGCCCGGCGGTACCGCCGCCTCCAGGGCGGCCAGGTCGGCGGGATCCAGCCGCAGGGTGAGGGCGCCGAGCGCCTCCGCGAGCCGGTCCCGCCGCTTGGTGCCGATCAGCGGGACGATGTCGGTGCCGCGGGAGAGCACCCAGGCGATGGCCAGCTGGGCGGTGCTCACGCCGTGCTCCTGCGCGATCTTCTCCAGCGCGGCCAGCAGGTCCAGGTTGCGCCCGAGGTTCTCGGCCCGGAACCGGGGGAACCTGGCCCGCGGGTCGTCCGGCCCGATCTCGCGGGCGCTCGCGGCCGACAGCAGGCCGCGGGACAGTACCCCGTAGGCGGTCACGCCGATGCCGAGCTCGCGGACGGTCGGCAGGATCTGAGCCTCGATCCCCCGGCTCATCAGCGAGTACTCGATCTGCAGGGCGGTGACCGGATGAACGGCGTGCGCGCGGCGGATCGTGGCCGCGCCCATCTCGGACAGGCCCAGGTACCTGACGAAGCCCGCCTCGATCATCTCCGCGATCGCGCCGACCGTGTCCTCGATCGGAACGCGCGGATCCAGCCGGGCGGGCTGGTACAGGTCGACGTAGTCGGTGCCCAGCCGCTGCAGGCTGTAGGCCAGGGAGTTCTTGACCGCGTTGGGGCTGGCATCGTGCCCGATGAACGCGCCCCGCGGATCGCGCTGGCCACCGAACTTGACCTGGATGAACACGCTGCCCCGGTTCACGCCGCGCAGGGCGTCGCGCAGCAGCATCTCGTTGTGGCCCATGCCGTAGAAGTCGCCGGTGTCCAGCAGCGTGATCCCGGCGTCCAGGGCCGCGCGGATGGTCGCGATGCTCTCGGTGTCGTCGGCGGGCCCGTAGATGCCGGACATGCCCATCAGGCCCAGGCCGACCCGGGACACGACGGCCCCGTCGCTGCCCAGAATGATCGACTCCATCCGGCCCTCCTCTGCTTACCTGGTGACCACCCTAGGAGGTGGCTGGCGCGGCGCGGCATAGACCTGCTCGCCGCCCACGTAGGTGAGCTCAACGGCGGTGCTGGCGATCTCGTCCGGCGGCCCCTCGAACGGGTCACGGTCGAGCACGACCAGGTCCGCCAGCCTGCCCACCTCGATGGCGCCGGTCTCGTCCAGGTGGTTCACGTAGGCCGAGCCGGCCGTGTACGCGGCCAGCGCCTCGGCCAGGCTCAGGCTCTGCCCCGGGAGCAGTGGCTCCGCCGAGGCGCCGACCGATCCCTGCAGCCTCCTGTTCACCGCGACGTGGATCGCGCGCAGCGGGTTGGCGCTGCTCACCGCCCAGTCGCTGCCGGCCGCGAGGCGGGCGCCCGACCGGAGCAGGTCACCGAACAGGTACTGGCGCGCGGCCCGCTCCGGCCCGATGAACGGGATCGTCAGCTCGTCCATCTGCGGCTCGTGCGCGGCCCAGAGCGCCTGCATGTTGGCGGTCACGCCCAGCGCGGCGAACCTCGGGATGTCGCTGGGCTGCATGACCTGCAGGTGCGCGATGTGGTGCCGGTGGTCGTTGGCGCCGTTGGCGTCCCGGGCGGCCGCGATCGCGTCCAGCGCCTCCCGGACCGCGCGATCGCCGATGGCGTGCACGTGGACCTGGAAGCCTTCCGCGTCCAGGAGCGTCACGTAGCTGCGGAGTTCTTCCGCGTCGACGTGGGACAGGCCCCGGTTGGCGGTCTGGCAGCCGCAGGAGTCCAGGTAGGGCTCGATCATCCCGGCGGTGAAGCTCTCCACGACCCCGTCCTGCATGATCTTGACGGTGTTCGCGCGGAACCGGCCGACCTGCCCCTGCTCGCGCCGGGCCAGGATGTCGGGCAGCTGTTCCGCGCCCCGGTCGCGGTCCCACCAGAGGGCGCCCTGGACCCGCGCGGTCAGCTTCCCGGCCGCGGCGGCGGCCAGGTAGGCCGGCAGCGGGTCGGCCGAGCCGAGGTACTCGCCGACGATCGCGTCCTGCCAGGCGGTGATGCCGCGGGCGTGCAGGTGCTGCTGCGCGAGCAGCAGCCCGCGGACCTGGTCGTCCAGGGTGATCGCGGGAACGTGGCGTCCCACCAGGCTGGCGGCGCCTTCGTGCAGGGTGCCCTGCGGGCTGCCGTCGGCGCTGCGCTCGATCCTGCCGTCCGGCGGGTCGGGCGTGTGCGCGTCGATGCCGGCCAGCTTCAGGGCGCGGGAGTTGGCCCAGGCACCGTGGCCGTCGCGGTTGGTGAGGTAGGCCGGGCGGCCGCCGGTGACCTGGTCGAGGAGCTCGCGGTCCGGCGTGCCATGGTCGAACCACTCCATGCGCCAGCCGCTGCCCGCGATCCACTCCTGGTCCGGGTGCTGGTCCGCGTAGGCGCTGATCCGGGCGAGCGCCTCGTCCAGGCTGGCCGCCCCGATCAGGCTGCATCCGATCATCGTCACGCCCGCGAACGCCGGGTGAACGTGCGCGTCCTGGAATCCGGGCAGCAGGGCCCGGCCGCGCAGGTCCACCACCTCGGTCCGGCTGCCGATCAGGTCGGTGATGCCGACGTCGGCGGCGTCGCCGACGGCGACGATGCGGTCGCCGCGCACGGCCACCGCGCTGGCCGGCGGGCCGGATCCGGCCGGGACCACGCGGCGGCCCGCGGGATCTGTGGTGTAGACGGTCCCGCCGGTGAAGACCACATCGGCCTGCTCGCCCATCCGCATCTCCTCATCTTCGCCGCGCCTGCTGCCCGCCAGGTCGAGGCGGCCAGCTTCTCCCGCAGCTGAAACCGACGGCCGACCTAGCCTAAATGCTGAGGCTGGTGGCCAAGCGCGGCCCGCGCGGCACCCTTCGACGCGGCGCAGCCCGGTATGCGGGCTAGGCGCGTGCCACTGGCTTGAGATCTCCCCTGGATGGCGCGCCTTGGATGACGCCTACCCCGTAATGATCTTCGACGCGGCGGGCGGCGGCGTCCCGGCCGACCCGCGCGGTGACGAGCGCATGATCTGACGGCACGGCGGAGGCTGAGCACGTCGCGCCGTGATGCTCCTAGCTGGATACTTCGCAGATGGATGCTCGGCCGCTGAGCGCGCGGCGGCGGCCCGCCGCAGCGCATGCCAGTACCCGTGCACGGCGTCGTGCACGTCACGCGGCCTGGTCGGCCCAGGCATCGCAGCGCCGGGCCGGCCTTAGGCCGCGCACTCCCGGCAGACGAGCCGACCGCCCTTGGTCTCCGCGAGCTGGCTCCTGTGGTGCACGAGGAAGCAGCTTGAGCAGGTGAACTCGTCAGCCTGGCGCGGGATCACGCGGAACGAGAGTTCCTCGTTGGACAGATCCGCCCCGGGCAGCTCAAGCGACTCCGCCACATCGTCCGGGTCGATGTCGATCGCCGTCGACGACTTGTCCATCCGGCGTGCCTGAAGCTCCTGCAGGCTGTCCTCGGTCAGCTCGTCGTCGGTCTTCCTCGGGCTGTCGTAGTCCGTAGCCATGTGGGCCCTTACCCTCCATCTTCTTCACCTATCGCGCGGGTGTAACGCTCGGGAAGCCTCGGTTGTGCCCGAATCCGGCGGAGAATTCTGTCACGTACCGGCACCTCGTACACGTACGACGCCTCCCTCGCGGTTCGTGTCGCACCTGGACCCGGTCCCAACATCGCATAACACAAGGCATTCCCCCTAAAATCTCCGCAGATAACTTGCTTGATCGGAACCGCTAGCAGGGGCAAAGTGCGTATGGTACAAACCTCGCAACACGTCTGCCTGCAATGACCTCGCGGAGACGAGTCATGCCCCACGTCACGCCGCTGCATGCCGACGACCCGAGGCGCGTCGGCCGGTACCGGCTGACCGGGCGGATCGGGGAGATGCCGGCCGACGGCCCGGCCCACCTCGGCAGCGCCGCGAACGGTTTCGCGGGGATGCCCGCCGACGGCCCGGTCTACCTCGGCCAGTCCCCCGAAGGCGGCGAGGTAGCCGTCCGGCTGCTCGAGGCCGACTGGATCGGCGATGGCGCGGAGCGGGACCGGTTCGCCGCCGAGGCGAAGGCGGCGTGCCGGGTCGCGCCGTTCTGCGCGGCGCAGTTTCTGGGGGCTGGTTTCGACAGCGGCCATGCCTTCCTGGTCAGCGAGTACGTGGCCGGGCCTTCGCTGGAGGAGTTCGTGGCCGAGGAAGGGCCATGGGAGGGCCGCGATCTGCTGGCGCTGGCCATCGGGACCGCGACCGGGCTCGCCGCCATCCACCAGGCCGGGCTGGTCCACGGGGACTTCGGGCCCGAGCATGTCGTGCTCGGCCCGGAGGGCCCGCGGGTGGTCGGGTTCGGGATAACCCCGCCGTACGGCATCGCCACTCCCGCCGCCGACCTGCGCGCCTGGGTCCACACGGTGCTGTACGCGGCGGCGGGCGGGACCGCGGACCCCGAGGATCCCGAAGACCTGGACCTGCTGCCCGAGCCGCTGCGCACGCTCGCCGTCCAGTGCATGTCCGCGAACCCCGCCGACCAGCCGTCCGCCCGGTCGCTGGTGCTCCAGCTGCTCGGCGACGACCATCCGCCCGCGGGAGTGCTCGGCGAGGGGTCCAGGCGCGCGGCGCGCGTCTCGGTGCGGCCCGCGGCGCCCCCGGCCGCGGACCCGGACACGCCCCGGGCCGGGAAGCGCCGGGCCGTGGCCGCCTGGTGGGTGGCCGGGGTGGCCGCCTGCCTCGTGGCGATCGCCGTGGTCTTCCTCTTCGTGCAGAACCAGGGCAGCCGCTCGCCTGGCGCGGCGAAGCCGCCGGCGTCGGACGGGCCGTCCGACGCCGCACCGAGCGCCAGCCCGCCGACGCCGGCGGTCAGGGTCCCCGCCGCCCTGGCCGGGACCTGGTCGGGCCAGGTGAGCCAGACCAACCCGGCCGACGTATTCCAGGTCCAGGTGAACCTGGTGCCCGGGGCCAACCCGGGATCTGTCCGCTACTCGGGTGCGTCCTTCTCCTGCGCGGGCGACCTCGTCCCGGTGTCCAGGTCCTCCGGCCGCCTGAAGCTGGACCAGGCCATCGTCCACGGCCCGTGCGCGGGGGGCGTGGTCACCGTGAGCCCGGGCCCGGGCAACACCCTGCAGTTCAGCTTCCAGGGGAAGCAGGGGCCGATGGCCACGGGGACCCTGGACAAGTCGTAGTCCCGCCGGCCCCCCAGCGGTCAGCCGTCCCGCTCCGGGTCCAGGCTCGCCAGCAGGTCGTGCAGCTCACCGAGCAGCGGGGGCGCGGCCGCGACCGTCATCGACGAACTTGCGGGCTGGCCGTGCAGCCCGGTGACCTGCGCCCCGGCCTCGGCCGCGATCAGGCCGCCCGCCGCGATGTCCCAGAGGTTGACGCCGCGCTCGTAGTAGGCGTCAACGCCGCCCGAGGCCACCGAGCACAGGTCAACGGCGGCCGAGCCGCCGCGCCGGATGTCCCGCACCCGGGGCAGCACGCCGGCCAGCACCTCGCCCTGGATCAGGCGCCGTCCGGCCTCATAGCCGAAGCCGGTCGCCACCAGGGCCCGGTCGAGCGGGACGCCGGTGTTACAGGCCAGCCTGACCGGCTGCGGCGCGTCCTCGCCCCGCCAGTCCAGGGCTCCCCGGCTCAGCCAGGCGCCCCCGCCGAGCGCGGCGCTGAACAGCTCATCGCGCCGCGGCACGAACACCGCTCCGGCCACCACCGTGCCGTCCGCCTCCGCGGCGATGCTCACCGCCCAGTCGGGCAGCCCGTACAGGTAGTTGACCGTGCCGTCCAGGGGGTCCACGATCCAGCGCACGCTGGTCATCCCGCCCTCGCCGCCCGCGCCCTCGCCGCCCGCGCCACCGGTCTCGCCGCCCTCCTCGCCGAGGATCCGGTCACCCGGCCTGGCCGCGCCGATCAGGTCCCTGATCAGCGCCTCCGCGGCCCGGTCCGCCTCGGTCACCACGTCGGTCGGGCTCGACTTGGTGGCCACGACCTCCGGCCTGCCGCCGCTGCCGAGCAGCAGCCGCCCGGCCGCCACGGCCACCGAGGTAGCCAGCTCCAGCAGGCCGGCCGTAGCTCCCCTGGACGGCAGGGTCATCGCGCGGCCTGGCGGTCGGCGGGGCGGGAGACGCCGGCCCCGCAGCAGCCAGCGCCGCAAACGCCGAGCGCCGGCCCGAGGTCGCCGAGCGCCCGCGGCGGCAGCCCGTTGCACCGCTCGGACACCAGCTCGGTGATCATCGCGACGAACCGGGGGTCGGTGCCGGGGGTCGCCGCCCGCGCCAGCGGCAGGCCGAGCCGCGCCGCGAGCTGCGCCGCCTCGACGTCCAGGTCGTAGGCGACCTCGAGGTGATCCGAGACGAAGCCCACCGGGACCAGCACCACCGCCGCCGAGCCCGCCGCGGCTAGCTCGGCGAGGCAGTCGCTGACGTCAGGGCCCAGCCAGGGCACCGATGGCGGGCCGCTGCGGCTCTGATAGGCCAGCCGCCACGGCCGGCCGCGGCCGGCCCGCTCGGCGACCAGCCGTGCCGCCTCCGTGAGCTGCCGGGGATAGGCGTTCCCGGCGGGCCCGCTGGCGACGGCCATGGCCTCGGGGATGCTGTGCGCGGTGAAGACAAGGTCAAAGTCATCCCTAACGGAACGCGGCAGGCTCTGGGCCGCCCGGCGCACGGCATCGGCCAGCGGCTCCACGAAGCCAGGGTGGTTGAAGTACGGCCGCAGCTTGTCGATCTGCGGGGCCTGCGGTCCCGCCTGGGCCCTGGCCTGCTCGATGTTCTCCAGGTACTGCCGGCAGCTCGAGTAGGAACTGTAGGCCGACGTCACGAACGCGATCGCGTGCCGCCTGCCGTCGGCGGCCATGGCGGCCACGGTGTCGGCCAGCAGCGGATCCCAGTTCCGGTTCCCCCAGTAGACGGGCAGGTCAATGCCGCTGGCCGCGAAATCCTTCTCGACCGCGGCGAGCAGGTCGCGGCACTGCTGGTTGATCGGGCTGACCCCGCCGAACCGGTAGTAGTGCTCGGCCACCTGCTCCAGCCGGTCCCGCGGCACGCCGCGGCCCCGGGTGACGTTCTCCAGGAACGGGATCACGTCATCACGGCCCTCGGGGCCGCCGAAGGACACGAGCAGGAAGGCGTCGTAGGGGGACATTTGACATCCTCCTCGCCCTGAAGGACGAGGATTCCGGGGACGGCTCACGCCGCCTCCCGGGTGGTTCCCGCTGCTGCCAGGGCAGGCTGATGCGGGCGTAGCGCCGCGTGCCCCGCGGCGGGCGCAGGGACCAGCTCGCCAGCGGCAAGCGGCAGTCCCCGGGCAAGAATGTTAAGCGCGGCATTGCGGTCCGCGTGATCCTGGTAGCCGCACGAGAGGCAGGCGAAGATCGCTTGGCTATCGCGGTTCGCCGTATCGGTGTGGCCGCAGGCATGGCATTCCTGCGAGGTGAAGCGAGGGTCGACGAAGACGACCATAATTGCTGACGCATCACCCTTGTCTTTGACGCGCTGGCCGAGGATGCCCCAAGCCGAGGCGAGGATCCCGCGGCTCAGCCCCGCCTTGGCGCGGGCCCGGTTGGGCAGGAAAGCACCGGGCTGGGCAGGGTCGGGCTTCGGCTTGGGCTTGCGCGTCATGCCCGGAATGTTGAGCTTCTCCAGGACGATGATGTCGTTGTCGCGGACCAGCCGGGTACTGAGCTTCTCTGCCCAGTCTTGGCGCCGCCCGGCCGCCCGGGCAGCGATTAGCGCCATGGCCTGGCGGGTGCGCTCGCGCCTGCCCGATCCCTTTCGCTGGCGAGCCAGACGGCGCTGCAACGCCAGGTACCGTGCCGCCTGGCGGTCGGAGATCCGTGGCGCCCGATAGTGGTGGCCATCGGAGGTGACCAGGGCGGTGCACACACCGCGGTCGACGGCGGTCGTCTTGCCAGTGGGCTCGCGGGCCACTGGCGGCTGCGGGGCTGGGAACGAAACATGCCAGCGCCCGGCGCGATCGCAGGTGACCCGGGCTACGCCGAGCCTGAGCGGCAGAGGCCTGGTCCACCGGAACCGCACCCATCCGCACTTGGGGACATGCACCTCCCCCCACCGTCGGCTGACGCGCCGTGCTCGTGTGTCGCGGATCGCGAAGCCCTGGGCGCCGCGCCTGCTCCGGTAACCTGGCCGACAAGCCGGGTTACCGTGATCGACGAACGCGGCCATGGCCCGGTCGAAGTCCCGCAGCGCCTGCTGCTGCACCGACGAGGACCCAGCACCCAGCCACGGCTCGGCCCGCCGGGCCTGGGCCAGTTGGCGGTATCGCTCCGCGACCGACGGCGCGCTGCCCCGGCCTGGCCACCACCAGGACTGCTGCTCAACAGCGAGGTTCCACACCCGGCGCGCATGAGCGCAGTGCTCGCCCAGGACAGCAAGCTGTCCCGGGCCTGGACAAAGCCGGTTCCTGATTGCCATCGCATGATCAGCCTACCCATGGCCGACGACAAATCAGAGTGACTGCACCCGGGACAGGCACGTGGTTTCGGCTCTTCGGATGCGCTGCAGCCAGTTCACCGGCCGGGTAAACGGGCACAGCACATACAGGCACTCCTGGCCGCCGTCCTACCTCGCAGCACCCTGCGGCGACGCACTGCTCTCGAGCATCCGGCAGGACATCGATCAGCAGCAACGCAGGGTTTACCCCGCCCGAAGACGAGGCTCGCCCGGCTTCTCGGTCAAGAGGGATAATCCCGCGCGTACTCGGCGGCGAGCGCGAGCACCTGGTTCACGTACCAGGTGGCGTGGTTGTAGTCGAAGATCGCGGCCGCCAGGCCGCTGGGGCCCGAGGCGGCTCCGTCGGCGCACAGCATCCTGGCGGCCGACGGCACCGCGTCATAGGGGTTCATGATGTCCGGCGGCCCGGTCTGGCCGAACGCGTCGATGCCCCAGACCGCCCAGGTGGACGGCAGGAACTGCATCGGCCCGAGCGCGCCGGCGCTGGACGGGCCCATGTTCGTGCCGTCCGCGCTCTCGATCTGGCCGATCGCGGCGAGCACCGTCCAGGACAGCCCCGGGCAGTACCGGGCGGCGGATTCCTGGAACAGCTGCAGGTAGGTCGTGGGCAGCTGGCCGGACGACGCCGCCGGGGCGGAGCGCGGCCGGCGCCGCGGGCAGCTGCTGCTGGCGCAGGCTGACGATCTTGCCGGAGGGCCCTATCACCGCCCTGACCTTCGCGGTCAGCGTGGCCAGGCTGGCGCCGGGCGCGCTGATCAGGGCCGCGACCCGGTGCACCAGGCCGAGCTCGCGGGAGAGCTGGGTGTTCACGAGCAGGTCGACTCCCCCGATGCCGAGCGAGGCGGCGGCGCCGAACGTCACCGCCTGGCTGGTGCTTCCGGTCAGCTGATAGCTGGCCCCGCGGCGCAGGCCCAGCGAGGTACGCGCGGACGGCGAGGCGACGAACTGCCCGCTGGCCAGGGCCGTCCAGAAGCGCCGGTCCGAGGCGGTCTGCAGCGGCACCCAGGGCCGGAACTGGGACGGGTTGACGCCGATGACGCTGACCGGACGGTTGCCGGCCTTGATCTCCGCGCCGTCGAAGGCGATCATGTTCCGGACTCCAGCGATCTTGTCCAGCGCGGTCAGCTGCTGGCTGGTCAGCCCGGCCGGCGCCACGACCAGCAGATCCGGGAGGATGATCTGCCGGAACGAGGCGGCGTTCCCGGTCGCGGCCGCGGGCGGCGGGGCGCTGCCCGAGCCGGGCGGGCCGGGCTGCCGCAGCCCGGTGTACGCCCCGACGCCGAGCAGCACGAGCGCGCTGCAGCCCGCGACGCCCCGGAGCGCGAGCGCGCGCGAGCGGGAGGCGGCGGTGGGTGATCCGGTGTCGCGGATCAGCAGCCGCCCGATTAGCCGTCCCATCATCGCGATCCACCCTAACCCGGTCTCTGGCTGCTTTGTAGACGCGCCGGGCCTAACTCCGGCCGGCACAGCCCGACTACAGAAAGGACGCGCAGACGGCTGCGATAGGTTCACAAGCGGAGGTTGCCGGGGTCGTGACGCAGGTCAGGGAGCAGGGCCAGCGGCGCGGCAACCCGTTCCTCGACGTGCTCGCCCGGCCGGGCGCGCTACGGTTTTCCGCCGCGGGCTTCGTCGGCCGGATGCCGATGTCCATGTTCGGCCTGGGCACGATCCTGCTGATCGCGTCGGTCACCGGCCGGTACGGGCTGGCCGGGATCGTGGCCGCGGCGGGCTCGGTCGGCTACGCGGCCTGCGCGCCCCTAGCGGCCCGGCTCGCCGACCGGTTCGGGCAGGCCCGAGTGCTGCGTCCCCAGGCGGCATTCTTCGCGGCCACCACGGTCGCGCTGATCGGCTGCGCGCAGTGGCGCGCGCCAACGTGGGCGCTGCTGCTCACCGGCGGGCTGGCCGGGGCATCCATGCCCACGCTCGGCTCCATGGTGCGGGCCCGGTGGAGCGCGCTGCTCGGCGACTCGCCGCTGCTGCATTCAGCGTTCTCGCTCGAGTCGGTCGCTGACGAGGTGATCTTCGTCATCGGCCCGGCGCTGGTCACTGTGCTCGCCACCGAGGTCTACCCCGCGTCTGGCGTGGCGGTGGCCATGACGGCCTGCGTCATCGGCACGCTGCTGCTCGCGGCGCAGCGCTCCACCGAGCCGCAGGCCCGGCCGCGCGGTCCCGCCGCCGCAGAGCGCAGCGCCCCGCCGGATCCGGCTCCCGGCGCCGGGACTGGTCACGCTGGCGCCGGTGTACCTCTTCCTCGGCGCCATGTTCGCCACCATCGACCTGAGCACCGTGGATTTCGCCCAGGAGCACGGGCACAAGCCGTTGGCCGGGTTCATTCTCGGGAGCTACGCAGCGGGCAGCGCCGTCGGCGGGCTCTGGTACGGATCGCGGACCTGGCGCGCCCCGGTGCACCGCCGGTTCGCGATCACGCTGTGCCTGGTGTGGGCCGGGACCGCGACGTTCTGGGCCATGCCGGGGCTGGCCGTGCTCGCGCTGGTCATCTTCTTCTGCGGGATCGCGATCTCGCCGACGCTCATCGCCGGCTTCAGCCTGATCGACCAGCAGGCGACGGCTGGGCGGCGGACCGAGGGGCTGACGTGGCTCACCTCAGCGATCTCGGTCGGCGTGGCCGCGGGATCGGCCGCCGCCGGGCACCTGATCGACCGGGGCGGGGCACGCTGGGGGTACTGGTTCGCCGCCGCCTGCGGCGCCTGGGCCGTGGCGATCTGCCTGCTGGGCCTGCGCCGACTGGGCGTGCACCGCCCGGCGGAAACGGCAGAATGAACCCTTTTCGTCCCCCCCATCGCTTCCCGCCTGCGCTGAGCATGAAATCGATGGATGAAAAGAGTTCAATAGATCGATGCAGCGTAGTGACCGGCGGGCCGCGCCCGCCAGCCCCGGCGGCCACACCTGGCGGAACTGGGCGGGCAACGAGTCAGGCGCGGCCGCGCCGGATGGCCAGGCCGCGCTCGGCTGAGGAAGTGGCCGATGAGGTCCGCAGGGCGGCCGCGGACGGGCTGACCGTGCGGATGGCCGGCACCGGGCATTCGTTCACCCCGGCCGCGGTCACCGACGGGGTGCTGCTCCATCCCGGCGCGCTGACCCGGGTCAGGTCGGTGGACGCGGCCGCGGGGCTGGTCACCGTCGAGGCGGGCTGCCCGCTGCGGGTGCTCAACGCCGAACTGCTGGCCCGCGGGCTCTCCCTGGCCAATATGGGCGACATCCAGGTCCAGACGGTGGCCGGGGCGATCCAGACCGGCACTCACGGCACCGGCCGTGACGTGGGCGGCATGGCGGCCCAGGTGGCCGGCCTGGAACTCGTCCTGGCCGACGGGACGATCGTGACCTGCTCCGCGGACTCGCCCGCCCCGGCCTCCCCCGGGCCCGCCCCCGCCTCCCCCGGGCCCTCCGCCCCCGCCTCCCCCGGGCCCTCCGCCCCCGCCTCCCCCGGGTCCTCCGCCCCCGCCTCCCCCGGGTCCTCCGCCCCCGCCTCCCCCGGGTCCTCCGCCCCCGCCTTCTCCGCGCCCGCCCCCGCCTCCTCCGCGCCCGCCCCCGCCTCGTCCGCCAGCCCTCCGCCCGGGCTCTTCGACGCGGCCCGGGTGGGCCTGGGCGCGCTCGGGATCCTGACGGCCGTGACGTTCCGGGTGGTGCCCGCGTTCTTGCTCGAGGCCCGCGAGGAGCCGATGCGGTGGTCCGAGGTGACGGCCCGGCTGGACGAGCTGACCTCGAAGAACGAGCACTTCGAGTTCTACTGGTTCCCGCACACCGAGGGTTGCCTGACCAAGCGGAACAACCGGTCGGCGGGACCGCCGCGGCCGCTGTCGCGGATGCGCTACCTGCTCGACGACGAGTTCCTGTCCAACACGGTGTTCGGGGTCACCTGCCGACTCGGGAACCTGGTCCCTGCGGTGATCAAGCCGGTCAATGCCGTGGCCGGAAAGGCCCTGGGCTCACGGTCCTACGTCGACGCCGCCTACCGGGTGTTCACCAGCCCGCGGCGGGTCCGGTTCAAGGAGCAGGAGTACGCCGTCCCGCGCGAGTCACTGGCCGACGTGCTCGCCGAGGTCAGGGCGCTGTTCGCGCGGCGGGACTGGCGGATCAGCTTCCCGATCGAGGTCCGGGTCACCCCCGGCGATGACCCCTGGCTGTCGACCGCCTACCGCAGGGACAGCGCCTACGTCGCGATCCACGTCTTCCACGCCTCGCCGCACCAGGAGTACTTCCGTGACGTGGAAGCCGTGATGACCGCGGCAGGCGGGCGGCCGCACTGGGGCAAGATGCACACCAGAAGCGCGGACTACCTGCGCCAGGCGTACCCTAAGCACCAACACTTCGTCGCGCTGCGCGATGAACTCGACCCCGAGCGCCGGTTCGGTAACGCTTACCTGGCTCAGGTACTCGGCCCGTGATGTCCGCGGAAAATCCACGTGGCCTGTCGCACGTCACGACTGGTCTTGCGACATGGCCCGGAAGCTGCCCGCGGTCCGCCTCCGGGACGGACCGCGCGAAGGTGCCGCGGGTGAAGGGACTGCACAGGAGGGACCAGGTTTGAGGGAGCCGTGCAGGAAGGGACCGTGCCGGATGGCGCCCCGGGGCAGGATGCGGCCGTGGACGGAAAGGTAGCGCCGGCCCTGGGCCGCCCGGACGGCGGAGCGTCCGGCATACGGCCGTCGCTCGGCGGCGGCGCGCCCGCCCAGGAACGCGAGCTCGGCCGCCAGGGCCGCCAGACCGTGCGCAAGCTGCTCGAGGCGGGCCTGGCCGAGTTCGACGAGCGCGGCTTCCAGGCGGTGCGGGTCGACGATGTGGTCCGCCGGGCGAAGACCTCGCACGGCACGTTCTACCTCTACTTCTCGAGCAAGGACGACCTGTTCAAGACGCTGCTGCGGGACGCGCTGCACGACATGGAGATCATCACGGGGGACTTCCCCGTGGTGACCCGCAACGACGCCGGCCGGGAGGCGCTGCGCTCCTGGGTCAGCAAGTTCTGCGACACCTACGCGGCGCACGCCAGCGTGATCAGGATCCTGAGTACCGCTGACGTGGTCAGCGAGGAGGTCTACGGCGAAGGGCTGCAATTGTTCTTCCGCATCGCCGAGGCCATCACGCAGGGGATGACCGCCGCCTCGGCGGCCCGGCGTGCGCCCGGTCAGGAGGCCGGCGTCCCCGAGCACGCGGAGCTGACCGCCGTGGCCTGCCTGATGATGCTGGAGCGGGTCAACTACCTGTTCAGCGTCGACGTCGGGCTGCCAAGGGAAGAGATGGTGGACCGGATCAGCGCCATCATCTACGCGGCGTTCCAGTTGGCCTAGCCATCGCCTGGTGGTGCTCCTGGTGCCCCGGGTGCCCCGGGTGCTCCGGGTGCCCCGGGTGCCCCAGCGGGCGCCGGCTGGATCCGGCACCAGCCGACCGGGGGAGAATCGGTGACGTGCGATTCCTTACCGAGCAGCTCCCGCCCCACGACCTGGCCTACAGCGACGTGTTCCTGGTGCCGAGCCGGTCCGCGGTGGCCTCCCGGCTCGACGTGAGCCTGGCCACGGGCGACGGCAGCGGCACCACGATCCCGGTGATCGTGGCCAACATGACCGCGGTCGCCGGGCGGCGGATGGCCGAGACCGTGGCCCGCCGCGGCGGCCTGGCCGTGCTCCCGCAGGACATCCCGGTGGACGTGGTCTCCGAGGTGGTGTCCTGGGTCAAGAGCCGCGACCTGGTGCATGACACGCCGCTGACGCTGGGCCCGGAGGCCACCACCGGGCACGCGCTCAGCCTGCTGCCCAAGCGGGCCCACGGCGCGGTGATCGTGATCGAGGACGGGTACCCGGTCGGGGTGGTCACCGAGTCCGACTGCGATGGCGTGGACCGGTTCACCCAGCTGCGCCAGGTCATGTCCACCGAGGTGCTCACCCTGCCCGCGGGGACCGACCCGGAGCACGCGTTCGAGCTCCTGCACGGCGGCAGGCACCGGCTCGCTCCCGTGGTGGACGCGGCCGGGCGCTGCGTGGGGATCCTGACCCGTACCGGCGCGCTGCGCGCGACCCTGTACCAGCCGGCCACCGACCACCGCGGGCGGCTGCGGATCGGGGCCGCCCTCGGCATCAACGGCGACGTCGCGGGCAAGGCCAAGCTGCTGCTGGACGCCGGCGCGGACCTGCTGGTGGTCGACACCGCCCACGGCCACCAGGACAAGATGATCCACGCGCTGCGCGCGGTCCGGGACGCCTCGCCCGCGGTGCCGGTGGTGGCGGGCAACGTCGTGACCGCAGCGGGCGTCGCCGACCTGGTCGAGGCCGGCGCCGACATCGTCAAGGTCGGCGTCGGCCCGGGCGCCATGTGCACCACCCGGATGATGACCGGGGTCGGCCGGCCGCAGTTCAGCGCGGTCCTGGAGTGCTCGGCCGAGGCCCGGCGGCTCGGTGCCCACGTATGGGCCGACGGCGGCGTGCGCTACCCGAGGGACGTCGCGCTCGCGCTCGCGGGCGGCGCCTCCAATGTGATGATCGGGTCCTGGTTCGCCGGCACCTGCGAGTCGCCGGGTGACGTGTTCCGCGACGCCGACGGCCGGCTGTACAAGGAGAGCTTCGGCATGGCCTCGGCCCGGGCGGTGCGGCTGCGCGCGACCGCCGACTCGCCGTTCGACCGGGCGCGCAAGGAACTGTTCGAGGAGGGCATCTCCAGCTCGCGGATGTACCTGGACCCGCAGCGCCCCGGGGTGGAAGACCTGCTCGACTCGATCACGGCCGGGCTGCGCAGCGCCTGCACCTACGCGGCGGCCAGCGACCTGGACGAGCTGCACGAGCGGGCGATCGTAGGGGTGCAGGGCGCGGCCGGCTACACCGAGGGAATGCCCCTGCCCTCCGGCTGGTAGGCGCGGCCCCGCGGGCTGGCGGCCGCGAACGCCGGTCAGCGGTAACTATTACGCAATCAGACCATGTTTGTTACTCTGATTACGCGAGAAACGCCGGGAAGCCGGAGGCGGGCATGGACCAGGCAGCCAGGGAGCACTTTCAGCGTGTAGCCGAGGACGAGGCTAACGAGCGCTTCCCCGGCGCGGTACAAGAGATCAGGCTGCTGGAGCACGGCGACGATCCGGTCGTCGAGCCGGGCGAGGTGGTGATCCGGATAACCCTGACGCCCCCGGACGGCTCCGACGGGCCCGAGCAAGCCCTCCATTCGTTCGAGCAGGCCCACGGCGCGGGGCTGAGCCAGTTCCGGCGCGAGCTGCTGGAACGGGTGCCGGAGGCCCGGCGGATCCTGGTCGTCAGCAACGACCCCGGTGGCCTGGACCAGCGCCGGCTCATGATCCGGCGGGGTCCTGGCGATCCCCCCGACGACGAGCGCCGCCCCGGGAAGGACGAGCTCACCCCGGTGATGGCCCGGCTCGGGCCCGCGGACCTGGAAACCGTGGACACTCTGATCACCGCGGGCATCGCGGCCAACCGGGCCGACGCCGTCCGCTGGGCCCTGGCCCGCATCCGGGCGCGGCCCGCCTACGCACAGCTGCGCGAGCGGACCCGCGAGATCGAAAGGCTCAAGACCGAGTTCTGAGGCCTCATCCTGTCCTCCCCGGGATCCGGCCTGTCCTCCCCGGGATCCGGCCTGCCTTCACCCCCGACCGGCCTGCTTTCACCCCGACCGGCCTGCCTTCACCCGACCGGCCTGCCTTGACCCAGGATCGGCCTGCCTTGACCCAGGATCGGCCTGCCTTCACCCAGGATCGGCCTGTGCGGTATTACGATCACCACGACGCGGTCTGCCTCCCCACTTGCTGGAGTGTCCCGTGCGCCCGCAACGCCTGCTGATCGCCAGACCCCGGCTGGCGGCCGTCGCCGGGGCCATCGTGGCCACGGCCCTGGCCTGGTCCGCCCTGCTCGCCCCGGCGCAAGCCGCCACCGCGGGAGCTCGCCGCGGTGGCTCGCCCGGTCGCGGCCGCGCGGCCGGTGACGGTCGCGGCCGGCGCCCCGGCCGGGGTGAGCGCCGCAGGCGCCGACCTGGTGAACGCGGCGACGGGGCGGCGGCTGTGGAGCCGGGGCCTGAACACCGAGCGGCCCATCGCCAGCATCACCAAGGTCATGACCGCGCTCGTGGTCATCCGCGCCGGGGACCTGAGCAGGAAGATCAGGATCTCCCAGGCCGTGGTCACCTACGTGCTGGAGCACGACGGGAGCAGCGCGGGCCTGCACGCCGGGGACATCCTCACCGCGCACCAGCTGCTCGAGGGCATGCTCCTGCCCTCCGGCAACGACGCCGCGTTCGCCCTGGCCGGCGCCTACGGGCCCGGCTGGCGCGCCTTCGTCCGGAAGATGAACGCCACGGCGCAGGCGCTGGGCATGCGGCACACTCATTTCGCCAACTTCGACGGGCTACCGTGGCCGACCGAGTACACCACCTACTCCACGCCCAGGGACCTGGTCATCCTGGGCCGGGCGGCCATGCGGCTGGCCGCCTTCCGGGACATCGTCGGCCAGCGCACGCATGACCTGGCCGCCACGCCGCAGCACCACGCCTATTTCTGGCAGAACACGAACCATTTGCTCGGCTCGTACGCCGGCGCCTTCGGCATCAAGACCGGGTTCACCCACGGCGCGGGGTACAGCCTGCTGTTCGAGGCGCGGCGGCACGGCCGTACCCTGATCGGCGTGGTGCTGGACAGCTCCGGCACCGATCCCACCGCCAGCTTCACCGCCGCCAGGCGCCTGTTGAACTGGGGATTTGCCGTGCTGGCGGCGGCCTGACCGGCCCGGGTCAGGGCATGATCAGCACGGTCTGCGACTCGGTGTAGAAGTCGCGGGCGGCCAGGCCCTGTTCCCGCGGGCCGTAGCTGGACTCCTTGGCCCCGCCGAACGGCGCGTGGAAGTCCACGCCGGAGGTCGGGGCGTTGACCCTGATCATCCCGGCCTCGAGCTGCCCGGTCAGCCGCAGCGCCCGGCCGAGGTCGCTGGTGAAGACCGCGGCGACCAGCCCGAACCGCACCGCGTTGGCGATCGCGACCGCCTGCTCCGCCGAGTCCGCGCTGAGCACCGCGGCGACCGGAGCGAAGACCTCCTCGCTGGCCAGCGGGCCCGCGGGGCGGTCCAGCTCGACCAGCGTGGGCGCCAGGTAGTACCCGGGGGCATCCAGCGGCCCGCCGCCCGTGATGACCCGCCCGCCGGAAGCGGCCACCGCGGCCAGGGCGGCCGACCGCGACCCCTCATCGATCACCGGGCCGACCAGGGTGGCCTCGGCAGCGGGATCGATGACCTGCAGTTGCGTAACGGCTCCGGCCAGGCGGTCGCGGAAGTCGGCGTACACCGCCGCCTCGACGATCACGCGGCTCGTGGCCGTGCATTTCTGCCCCGCGTAACCCATCGCCGCGTAGGCGATGGCCGCCGCCGCCCGGTCCAGGTCGGCATCGGCCAGCACGATCGAGGGGCTTGCAACTGTTCGGCGTGTCGTGAGTATTCGTGAGCGAACGTGTGTTTGTATGAGCGGGTGAAGCTGGCTGAGTGGGCGCGGGTGAATCGGGTTCATCCACAGACGGCGTACCGGTGGTTCCGGGAGGACCGGATGCCGGTCCCGGCGCGGCGGCTGGCCTCAGGGACGATTTGGGTTGACGCCGCGATGGCCGACGATGCCGGCCGGGTCGTTGTGTACGCGCGGGTGTCCTCGCACGATCAGCGGGCCGATCTGGACCGGCAGGTGGCGAGGGTGACCGGGTGGGCCACGAGCAACGGTCACCAGGTGAGTGAGGTAGCGTCCGAGGTCGGCTCCGGGATGAACGGGAACCGGCCGAAGCTTCGCCGCATTTTGTCGGACCCGTCTGTGACGGTGATTGTCGTGGAGCACCGGGACCGGCTCGCCCGTTTTGGCGTGGAGCAGCTGGAGTCTGCGCTGGCCGCTGCGGGCAGGCGCGTACTTGTTGCGGACCCCGGTGAGACGGCTGATGACCTGGTGCGGGACATGATCGAGGTGTTGACCTCGATGTGCGCCCGGTTGTATGGGCGGCGTGGTGCGAGGAACCGCGCCATGCGGGCGATCACTGCGGCCAAACGCGGCGACGGCGCCGAGGCGGCCTGACTGTGTTGCAGGCGTACCGGTTCGCGCTGGATCCGACTGCGGCACAGCAGCGGATGCTGAGCTCGCATTGCGGCGGCGCGCGGAAGGCGTTCAACGAGGGATTGGCGCAGGTGAAACGGTGCCTGGACCAGCGCGACGCGGAGCGCAGCTACGGCGTCCCGGATGGGCTGCTGACCGAGGTGCCGTGGACATTGCCGGCGCTGCGGCGGTGGTGGAACCGGGCCAAGGAGGAGATCGCCCCGTGGTGGCCGGAGAACTCCAAGGAGGCCTACAGCAGCGGCTTGGACAGACTGGCCCGCGGGCTGAAGGCCTGGTCGGACTCCCGGTCCGGGAAGCGACGCGGTGCGAAAATCGCCTTCCCGAAGTTCAAGGCCCGCCGCCGGGCGAGGCCGGCGTGCCGGTTCAGCACCGGCGCAATCCGGGCCGATGACCGCTCGCACGTGGTGCTGCCTCGCCTTGGGCGGATCAAGACCCATGAGCCCACCACCGCGCTGCTGGACAAGGTCACCGCCGGGCAGGCACGGGTCGTGGCCGCCACCGTGTCCTTCGACGGGCGGCGCTGGTACTGCTCGTTCACCGCCGAGGTACGGCGTGAACCCGGCCGGCCGGCGCACGTCGGGCTGGACGGGGCGCACCCGGTGGTCGGCGTCGACGCCGGGGTGCGCGACCTGCTCGTGGTCGCCGCCGCCGACGGCGCCCAGGTCGCCCGGGTCCCCGCGCCGCGCAGCCTGGCCCGGGCGCAGGCCCGGCTGCGGGCGGTGCAGCGCCGCGCTGCCCGGCAGGCAGGCCCGGACCGGCGCAGCGGGCAGCGGCCCTCGAAACGGTGGCGGCAGACGGCGGCGCGGATCGGGCGGGTCCACGCCCGGGCCGCGAACATCCGCCGGGATGCGCTGCACAAGGCCACCACGCAGCTTGCCCAGCACCACGAGGTGATCGTCGTCGAGGACCTCGTGGTGGCGAACCTGAGCCGCCGCAAACCCGGCGCCGGCAAGGGCGGGCGTGGACTGAACCGAGCCCTCGCCGACGCCGCTCTTGGCGAACTGCGCCGCCAGCTCGGCTACAAGACCACCTGGTACGGCTCGACCCTGATCGTGGCGGACCGGTGGTATCCCAGCTCGAAGACCTGTTCGGCGTGCGGCGGGCGAAAGCCAAGCCTGACCCTAGCCGAACGCAGCTGGACCTGTGACGGCTGCGCTGCCGTGCACGACCGCGACGTGAACGCCGCGACCAACCTCGCCCGCCTGAGCGAGCACGCCCCCAGCGTGGAACCCAGGCCCGCCGGGAGTGGCCCGGTGGCAGGACGTGGAGCCATCCGTAAGACCCCGCCCAGTGGGGCAGGAGGCGAAGAAACGTCAACCCCGCCGGACCAATCGGTCCATCAGACGGGGACCGCCCCTCCGCAAGGAGAGGCTGCCTGACCGTAAGCACTCACATGTGCTCACGAGACGGCAACGGTTCTGGCCGCCCATCTCCGTCCGCCTGCATCCGGCCGCCCCGGGCGGCGACGCGGCGGGCGATGTCCTGGCCCACGGGCACCGAGCCGGTGAAGGACACCGCGGCGACGTCCGGATGCCCGACCAGCCGGCGCACGGCCTCGGCCCCGCCGAGCAGCACCTGGAAGACGCCCTCGGGCAGGGCCGGGGCGATGATCTCGTGCAGCAGCAGCGCGGTGGCCGCCGCGGCGCTCGACGGCTTCAGCACGGTCGCGTTGCCGCAGGCCAGGCTGGGGGCGGCCTTCCAGAGCGGGATCGCCACCGGGAAGTTCCACGGCGTGACCAGCGCGGCGATCCCGACCGGCCGGCGGCGGGCCATCAGCAGCGCGTCCGGGACGGCGGCGGGCAGCGTCTCGCCGTCGGGCAGCAGCGCGAGCTGGGCGTTGTAGCGCAGGATCGACACCGCCCTGGCCACCTCGGCGCGCGCCTCGGTGACCGGCTTGCCCACCTCGCGGACGGTGAGCGCGGTGACCTCGGCGGCCCGCTGCTCCACGGCGGCCGCCGCGGCGGTGAGCGCGGCCGCCCGGGCCGCCGCCGGGGCCCGGCGCCAGGTGTCCGCGCCCTGGCGGGCCCGCTCGACCACGGCCGCGACCTCGCGCTCGCCGGCGGCGTCCCACTCGCCGATCACGTCGGCCGGGTCGTGCGGATTCACGCTGGTGAACGTCATCGTGCCTTCCTTGCCTGCCGCCGGGGTGACCGTTGCAGAAGGAATCCTTTCATCTCCCCGCGACCCGCCCACGTACCCTGAGCGTGAGCAGGCCGGAACTCCAGAAGGGCGGCGGGGCATGACCGGAGCCGAGGTCCTGGCGCGATACGGGATCACTCCGGAGCCGGGGCCGGCCGCGAGCCCGGCGAGGTTCCCGGACGGTGCCCACTTCAGGATCGAGATTCCGAGCGTCGAGGGGCCCGCGGTGTTCCTGGCCGCCGTCGAGGCGGCGGTCGCGGCCGGCGTCACCGTCAACCGCGTGTCGCAGGGCAGCGGCGCGATGCTGCTGACCCAGGCCGAGCTCGCGGAGATGGCACGGATCGGCGCCGACCACGGGATCGAGGTCTCGCTGTTCGTCGGCCCGCGGGAGGAATGGGACACCGGCCGGTCCGCCCAGGCCGCCGACGGCCCGGCGCTCGCGGGCAGGCTCCGCGGCGCCCGGCAGCTCAGGTACGCGGTCGACGACGTACTGCGCGCCGTCGACCAGGGCATCCGCGGCTTCCTGGTCGGCGACACCGGCCTGCTGCAGCTGCTCGCCGAGGAGCAGGCCGCCGGCCAGATCCCGGAGTCGGTGGTCTGGAAGGTGTCGGCGGTGCTGGCCCCGTCCAACCCGGTCAGCCTGCGCCAGCTGGAGCAGCTGGGCGCCTCGACGGTCAACGTGCCCTCCGACGTCACGCTGGGCCAGCTCGCCGAGATGCGCGCCGCGGCGTCGGTTCCGATCGACCTGTACGTGGAGGCGCCCGACTCGCTGGGCGGCGTGGTCCGCGGCCACGAGTCGGCCGACCTGATCGCGGCGGCCGCGCCCATGTACGTCAAGTTCGGGCTGCGCAACGCGCGGCCGCTCTACCCGAGCGGCCTGCACCTGGCCGATGACGCGGCCGCGATCGCGCGGGAGAAGGTCCACCGCGCGGCCGTGGCCCTGGAATGGATCGCCCGCAGCGGCCTGGACCTGGTCCAGTCCGCCCCCGGCGCCAAGGGCCTCGGGGTCCCCGAGCCCTAGCCCGCTGCCCGGCCCTCCGCGCACCCGCGACCACGTTTTCATGATCATCGGCATCTCTTCACGCACTCCGGTCGTTATCAAGGGCAATATGTCGGGAATGTGGGCTCCGAGCGCGTGAAGAGTCGAGATGAGTCATGGTTCGGGATCGGGTCGGGTGACGCGGCCGGGGGGGCAAAGTCACGGGTGCGGATCAGGGCGAGCGCGGCGAGGGCGGCCAGCAGGGCGCCGATGCCGCTGACCACGAGGATCTCGTTCAGGCCGCTGACGAACGCGGCCCGGGGAACCTGCGCGAGGGGGCGGTGCCCCACCCTGACGGCGAACAGGGTGCCGTACACCGCGATCCCGGTGGCCACGCCGACCTGGCGGAACGTGGTGTTGATGCCCGAGGCCATCCCGGCCGACCGGGGCGGGACCACGCCCACCGCGGTGGCCGCCAGCGCCGGGTTGACCAGGCCGGACCCGACGCCGGCCAGGATCAGCCCGGGAATCAGGTGGGTCCAGCCCGAGCCCGGGCGCAGGCCGGACATGGCCAGCAGCCCCAGCGCCGCTCAGCGCCAGGCCCGCGCCGATCAGCAGCCGGACCGGGACCCGGTTGGTCAGCCGGCCCGAGGCGATCGCGGCCGGCAGGGTGACCGCCGACATGATCAGCAGGCGCAGCCCGGTCTGCAGGGCGCTGTACCCCAGCACGTCCTGCAGGTACAGGACGATGTAGAGCAGCATGGCGTACACGCACCCGTTGACCGCGAACGCCGCGAGGGAACCGCCCGCGAACGCCGGGACGCGGAACAGCGCCAGGTCGAACATGGGCGCGCGGCCGAAGCGCTCGGCGGCCACGAAGCCGGCCAGCAGGACCGCCGCGCTGGCCAGGCAGGCCGCCACGCCGGCGTCGCCCCAGCCCTGCTCGCCCGCCCGGATCAGGCCGTAGACGAGCGCGATGAGCGCGCTGGTGAACAGGGCGAACCCGGCCAGGTCCACGCCGCCGCGGCCGGGATCGCGGGACTCGGCCACCCGCGAGATCGTCACGATCATCGCGGCCACGCCGACCGGGATGTTCACGAAGAAGATCCCGCGCCAGCTCCAGCCGGTGGTGATGATCCCGCCGAGCACCGGGCCGATCGCCACCGCGACTCCGGTCACCGCGCCCCAGACCGCGAACGCGGTACCGCGGTCCCGGCCGCGGAAGGCCTGGGCGAGCAGCGCGAGCGAGGTCGCGAACATGATCGCGCCGCCGATCCCCTGCCCGGCCCGGGCGAGCACGAGGAAGACCGGGCCGGTCGCGAGCGCGCAGAGCAGCGACCCGGCCGTGAAGACCGCCAGGCCGATCGCGAACAGCCTCCTGCGGCCGAACATGTCGGCCAGCGACCCCGCCGTGAGCAGCAGCGCCGCCAGCGACAGGGCGTAGGCGTCCACCACCCACTGCAGTTGCGCAAAGCTGGCGTGCAGGTCGTCCTGGATGCTGGGGAGCGCGACGTTCACGATCGTCACGTCCACGAGCAGCATGAACGTGCCCAGGCAGACCGCGAGCAGCGTCCACCACTTCCGCTCCATGGCCATCTCCTCGTCCGCGGGCCGCCCGTCCGGCGGTTCCACGTCCAGGGTCGGCGATACCTGGGCTTCTGCTCCACTTCGGCCGTTATTTGTGCCTGATTCCTCCGTGGCGTAGCGTTACGGACGATGGAAGCATTTAATATCGACCATCTGGACCGTCAGATCATCCATGCCTTGATCATCGACGGCCGGATCCCTTTCAGCCGCATCGCCGCGGTGACCGGCGCCTCCGAGCAGACCGTGGCCCGGCGCTACCGGCGGATGCACGCCGCGACCGTGGTCCGCGTGGTCGGCGTGCCGGACTCGCACCGGGCCGGCGAGTCCAAGTGGGTGGTCAGGCTGCAGTGCGTGCCCGACGCGGCCGCGGCCGTGGCCGACGCGCTCGCCCGCCGCCCCGATACCTCATGGGTACAGCTCACGTCCGGCGGGACCGAGATCTGCTGCATGGTGCAGCCGCTCGACGGGAGCAGCGGCCACGACCTGCTGCTGCGGCAGCTTCCGGCCAGCCGCCGGATCGTGGCCGTCAGCGCGCACTCGCTGCTGCACATGTTCCGCGGCGGCGCCAGTCACTGGCCGGGCGCCACCGAGGCCCTCACCGGCGAGCAGGCGGCGATGCTCGCCCCGCCGCCGCCCGGCAACGGCTCCGGTCAGCACGTGCCGGGCCTGGGAGCCGACGACCGGGTGCTCATCGCCGAGCTGGCCGCCGACGGCCGGGCCAGCTTCGCCGAGCTGGCGCACGCCACCCACTGGCACGAGTCCACGGTGCGGCGCCGGGTCGCCGAGCTCCGGGCCGCGGGCCTGCTGTACCTGGACGTCGATGTCGAGGAGGCGGCGTTCGGCATCGCCACCCGGGCGCACCTGTGGATGTCGGTGGCGCCCGCCCGGCTGGCCGCGGTCGGCGAGGCGCTCGCCCGGCATCCGGAGATCCCGTTCGTCGCCGCGACCACCGGGACCAGCAACCTGATCGCGAGCGTGCTGTGCCGCGACGACGACGCGCTCTACCGTTACCTGACCGAGCGGATCGCCAGCCTCGACGGCGTGAACGCGGTCGAGGTCGCACCGATCATCCGCACCGCCAAGCGCGCGGCGACGGTGCTTCCGGCCGCCTAGTCAGGCCTGGTCAGGGCCACCGCGTTGGGGCTGGCCGCCACTGGTACGGCCTCGCGGACCCAGCCGACGATCCGGTCCAGCAGAGCCCGGGTCGTCGACCGCCCCGGACTCGGCGTGGCCGAAGCCGGGCACGATCCACAGCTCCTTGGGGTCGTGCGCCGCCGCGTACAGCTGCCTGGCGTGGTCGACCGGGAAGTAGCCGTCCCGGTCGCCGTGCACGATCAGCAGCGGGATCGGCGCGATCCGCGCCGCGGCGTCGGCGGGCGGCATCGGGACCGGATCCCACCGGCCCGAGCTGATCCGGGTGTTCAGCATGGTCCGGGTGACCAGCCGGCCGAGCCGGTGCTCCACCGCCCAGTGCACCTTGCGCATCGGCCGGGTGCCCCGGAAGTACCACCACCCGGGGCCGCTGACCGAGACCACCGCATCCGCCCCGCCGATCAGGCCCGCGTGCCGCAGCACGATCGACGCGCCCATCGAGAACCCCACCGTGGCGACCCGCTGGTAGCCGAGCTCCCTGGCGTAGCGGAGCGCGACGTCGACGTCCCGGATCTCCAGGTCGCCGAGCGTGGACACCCCCCCGGAGCGGCCGTGCCCGCGGAAGTCGAACGTGATGACCCCGCAGCTGCGGTTCAGCCGGGTGGCCGCCTTCCACACCGCCCCGTGCTGCCAGTGCAGCGTAAAGCCGTGCGCCATCACGACCGCGAGGTCATCGTCGCCGGTCAGGTGGACGGCATCGATCGCGACGCCGTCCTCGGTCACCAGCGTCCGCGCCTGGGGGATGGGCCTCTGTCATACCACCATTTTGCGCGAATGAGATGACAGCCGCGTCCGCTGCGGGCGGCGCGCCCGGCCTTCCCGGCCCGCCCCTGGCGTGCGGCCGGGCTGGTACGGCAGGCTAGTCCCGTCCACCCGGCCTACCCGCCCCTCATGCCGACCGGAGGCAGCTCAATGCCCGTGCTCGACGCGCTCATCTCGGCCATCCGCGCCGCCACGATCGAGGTCATCGACCTCACCTCACCGCTCGACTCGGACACCCCGGTGATCAGGCTCCCGGAGCCGTTCGGGAACACCAAGTCCTTCTCGCTGCAGGAGATCAGCCGGTACGACGAGCGCGGGCCCGCGTGGTACTGGAACGACATCAGCACCGGCGAGCACACCGGGACCCATTTCGACGCGCCGGTGCACTGGGCCACCGGCCGCGACGGCGAGGACGTGGCGCAGGTACCGGTCACCAGGCTGATCGCGCCCGCCGTGGTGCTGGACTTCAGCGCGCAGGCCGCCGCCGACCCGGACTTCCTGCTCGAGATCGACGACGTCAAGAAGTGGGAGGCCGAGCACGGCGCCCTGCCCGACGGCGGCTGGCTGCTCTACCGGACCGGCTGGGACACCAGGTCCCGCAGCCAGCAGGACTTCCTCAACGCTGACGCCTCGGGGCCGCACACTCCGGGGATCTCGGTCCGGTGCGCGCAGTGGCTGGCGAGCGACACCCCGCTGCTCGGGCTCGGCGTGGAGACCGTGGGCACGGACGCCGGGGCCGCGCACTCGTTCGACCCGCCGTTCCCGTGCCACGCCTCGCTGCTCGGCGCGGGCAAGTACGGTCTCACCCAGCTGCAGAACCTGGCCCGGCTGCCGGCCACCGGCGCGGTGGTCATCACGGGCCCGCTGCCGATCACCGGCGGGTCCGGCAGCCCGTGCCGGGCGATCGCCCTGGTCGAGCGCTCCTGAGGCCGGGCGGTTCCCGATGCCCGGAACGCAGGGGGTGCCGGTCACCGAGGCCGTCGCCGCGGTGCTGACCAGCCTGGGCGCGGACACCGTGTTCGGGGTGGTGGGCAGCGGGAACTTCAAGGTGACCAACGCCCTGATCAGCCGCGGCGCGCGGTACCTGGCCGCGCGGCACGAGGGCGGCGCGGCGGTGATGGCCGACGCCTGGGCGCGGATGAGCGGCCGGCCCGGAATCCTGTCCGTGCACCAGGGCCCCGGGCTGACCAACGCCATGACCGGGATCACCGAGGCGGCCAAGAGCCGCACCCCGCTGGTGGTGCTGGCGGCCGACGTGGCCAGCGCCGCTGTCCGGTCCAACTTCCGTATCGACGTGGCGGCCCTGGCCACCTCGGTCGGCGCCGACCGCGTTCCGGCTGCACTCCCCCGGCTTCGCGGTCGACGACACGGCGCGGGCCTACCGCACCGCGGCGCAGGAAAGGCGCACGGTGGTGCTGGCGCTCCCGCTCGACGTGCAGGCCGGGGAGTGCGAGCTGCCCGCCGTCGAGCCGCTCGGGCCGGCGCCGGCCGTGCCGCCCTCGCCGGCCGCGGTGGCCTCGCTGGCCGATGCCCTGCGCGCGGCCCGGCGGCCGGTGTTCATCGCCGGGCGGGGAGCGCGGATCGCCGCGGCCGGGCCGGACCTGGAACGGCTGGCCGGCCGGTGCGGCGCGCTGCTCGCCACCTCGGCGGCGGGCAAGGGCCTGTTCCGGGGCAGCCCGTGGGACCTGGACGTCAGCGGCGGGTTCGCCTCGCCGCTGGCCGCCGAGCTGATCTTCAACGCCGACCTGGTCGTCGGCTGGGGCTGCTCGCTGAACATGTGGACGTTGCGGCACGGCAAGCTGATCGGCCCGGATGCGGACGTGGTCCAGGTGGACCACGAGCAGGACGCGATCGGCGCGCACCGGCCGGTGCAGTTCGGCGTGACCGGCGACGTCGGCGTGACCGCGCGGGCGGTGCGCGACCTGCTGGACGGCGCATCGGGCGGCAGCGGCCGGGGCGGCGCGCCCGGCGACGACGCCGGGCCGGGCAGCCAGGACGTCGGCTACCGGTCGGCGGCGCTGCGGGACCGGATCGCCGGGGAGGCCCGCTGGCGGGACGTGCCCTACGACGACGAGGGTGACGACCGCCACATCGACCCCAGGACGCTGACCATCGCCCTGGACGACATGCTGCCCGCCGACCGGGTCGTCGCGGTGGACTCGGGCAACTTCATGGGCTACCCGAGCATGTACCTGTCCGTGCCCGATGCCGACGGGTTCTGCTTCACCCAGGCCTACCAGTCGATCGGCCTCGGGCTGGCGTCCGCCATCGGTTCGGCGATCGCCAGGCCGGACCGGCTGACCGTGGCGGCCCTGGGCGACGGCGGGGCGCTCATGGGCATCAGCGAGCTGGAGACCGTGGTCAGGCTCGGCCTGCCGATGGTCATCATGGTCTACGACGACGAGGCCTACGGCGCGGAGGTGCATCATTTCGGGCCGGACGGGGACCCGCTGGACACCGTCAGGTTCCCGCCGGCCGACATCGCGGAGATCGGCCGCGGGTTCGGCTGCGACGGCGTCACCGTGCGCGGCACGGGGGATCTCGGCCCGGTGCGCAAGTGGCTGGACGGCCCGCGCGAGCGGCCCCTGGTGATCGACGCGAAGGTCACCTCGCGGCACGGCTCCTGGTGGCTGGAAGAGGCGTTCCGCGGGCACTGACGGGCGGCCGCGCTGCCGGACTGGTGCTGGCCGGCGAACGTGCTGGCTGGCGGCCGCGGCCGGGCCGGTGCTGCCGGGCCGGTGCTGCCGGGCCGGTGCTGCCGGGCCGCCGGGTACCCCTGCCCGGCCGGGCACCGCCGGGTACCCCCGTCGCGGAGCAGGGGCACCCGGCGGTGGTGCTGGCCGGCGCGGCTCAGGTCACGGCGAGTGCTCGTCCGTGAGCACCTTCTGATGGTGATGCGGGTCGGGCACGGGCTCGCCGGGGATCTCACCGAACGGCGCGTCGACCTCCGGCTCCTCCATCGGGTAGGCCACCTCGCCGTGGATGCTGATGTCGCCGGCGGCCAGCACCTCGTCCGGCTCGCGGAGCTTCATGAACAACCCGATGGCGCGCAGGATCACGAACGTCACCACGCCGTCCCAGATGATCACGGTCAGCGCCGCGCCCGCCTGGATCAGCAGCTGCCTCGGGTGGCCGTAGAACAGCCCGGCGGTGGTCACGTTCGGGCCCTTGCCGATGCCCAGGTAGACGATCATGCCCGGGTCCGCCAGCAGGCCGACCAGCAGGCCCCCGCACAGGCCGGCGAAGCCGTGCGTGTACACCACGCCCAGCGCGTCGTCGACCTTGGTGAACGGCCAGATCTTGCGCGGCAGGTAGCCGAACAGCGCCCAGACGACCGCCGAGGTGACCACGCCGATGATGATCGCGCCGACGCCGCTCACGTAGCCGGCCGCCGGCGTGATGCCGACCAGGCCGCAGATCATGCCGTTGACCCCGCCCAGGAAGGTCGGCTTGCGCTCCTTCCCGAACGCCATGTCCATGATGATCCAGGTCATCATGGCGCAGGCCGTGGCCAGGTTGGTGTTGACGACGGCCGCGGTGGCGTCGGCCCCGGCGAAGTACGGGTCACCGCCGTTGAAGCCGTTCCAGCCCAGCCACAGGATCCCGGCGCCGACCGCCACGAACAGCAGGTTGTTGGGCACCGCCTTCTCGCGGTCACGCTGCAGCCGCGGCCCGACCACGGCCGCCGCGACGAAGCCGGACACGCCGGCCGCCAGGTGGATCACGTAACCGCCGCTGAAGTCAAGCGCGCCCTTCTGGGCCCAGAAGCCGCCGCCCCAGAGCAGGAACGCGTTCACCGCGTAGGCGAACGTGATCCAGAGCGGCACGAAGATCAGCCAGACCTTGAACTTGATCCGGCCGATGACGCTGCCGATGAACAGGATCGGCGTGATCGCGGCGAACACGAACTGGAAGTAGACCAGCGAGCCCTCGGGGAACCTGAACTTCGGCATCAGCCCGTTGAGCAGTGGGATATTCGCCTGCGCCTGTTCACCCGCGGGCCCGACGACCGTTTCCGGCTTGCCGACGAAAGTGGAGATCAACGGCGAGCCGAAGCCCATCTTGAAGGCCCACAGCACCCAGACGATAAGCGTCAGGCAGAACGCGCTGAACACCATCATCATGGTGTTGACCGCCCACTTGCGCTGGACGATTCCGCCGTACAGGACCGCGAGCGCGGGGATGCTCATCAGGCCGACGAGCGTTGCCGCCGTCATCTGCCAGGCGTTATCGCCTGAGCTGAGCCAGCTTGCGTAGGGATCCAATCTCCGCCTCCAGTGCCTTGCTCGGTGCGGTCCCCCTGGGCAGGCCGCATCGTTCGACAGGTGCCGTATTCATGTGTCCCACAGGGTGGTTTCACCGGCGTTTCCCGTTTGTTACGCGCTTGCGACGCGCCTGAGCCCCGATCCGGCCTAATGTTTCACCGATGTTTCCGGGCTTCCCGGCGGCGAGCCATTCCGGTGTCCGGCCCGCCGCCGCGAGCTCGACAGCCCCGGCGGCGCGGCTCGACGGGCGGGCACGACGGCCAAGTACCGGACGATCGCGACCGGGGAGCCCGGCCGGGACGGAGCCGGGCGGCGGGCAGGCCCAGGCCGGGCCCAGGTGCCGCCGGGTGCGACGTGATACCTCTGTCACGTTCCGGTAACAGTATTGGACCTCGCTCTTGAGCGTCCGCCCGCGCCGGGCTTACGCTCCTGGCAGCCGCTCGGTAAGCGCTTACCCTCTCCGGGCGGACAAGCGAAACAGCAGCCGGGCACCGGCTGACGGCCCGCTCGGTAAGCGCTTACCAACGGTGCCAGGAGAAGGGAACACGGTGGCGGACCTAGGGGAGATGACCCAGACGCCGCCCACGATCTACGACGTGGCGCGGATGGCCGGCGTTTCGATCGCGTCGGTCTCGCGGGTCCTCAACGGCCGCCGCAACCCGCGCGAGGAGACCAGGGAGCGGGTGCTCCAGGCGGTCGCGGAACTCGGCTTCGTCCCCGACGGGGCCGCGCGCGCGCTGAGCGGACGGCTCAAGGAGGTCGTCGGGGTCGTTATCCGGCGGGTCCGCTGGGTCGCGACCAGCGAGGGCGGCTTCGCCGAGGAGGACGAGAGCCTCCAGTTCACCGACGTGATCAACCGCGGCATCGAGCTCGCGGCCCAGCGCCAGGGGTTCAACCTGCTGCTCAGCTCGGTCGACGTCGAGGACCACGACGTCAGCGGGCGGCTGCTCGCCCTGGCCAGGAAGAGCGACGGGCTGATCCTGCACGACCGGGTGCTCGAACCGGACCAGCTGGACCAGCTCTCCCGGCGGGTGCCGATCGTCACGCTGGCCAACGTGGCCACGCCGACCACGACCAACGTGCACAGCGACAACTCCGCGGGCATGCGCGACCTGGCCCGGCACCTGCTGACCGACCACGGCTACCGGACGCTCGCCTACGTGGCCGGGCTCGGCCGACAGCCCGGACAGCGTGGCCCGCGGCGAGACCATCGCGGCGGAGGCGGCCGCCGCCGGCGCCACGCTGCTGACCGGGCCGCAGTGGCAGGGCAACTACTACGCGGCCGGCGGCGCGCGGGTCATCGAGCGGCTGTTCGCCGAGCGGGGCGGCGCTGCCGCGGGCGATCGCCTGCGCCAACGACCAGACCGCGCTCGGCGTCATGTACGCGCTGGCCCAGCACGGCATCGACGTGCCCGGGGACGTCGCGGTGACCGGGTTCGACGACATCCCGATGGCGAGGCACCTGCGGCCGCAGCTCACCACCGTGCGCCAGCCGATGCAGGAGATCGGCGCCACCGCGTTCGACGTGCTGCACTCAATGATCAGCAACGGGACGCCGGCCGAGCGCGACGTGATGCTCCCGACCAGGCTGATCGTCCGCGCGAGCTGCGGCTGCCCGTCACCACCGACCTCGCCCGCGTGGCGAGTGGCCTGATCCGGGGGCCGCCGTGTACGTGATCAGCCGCAGGATCGGGTTCTACGTCCTCACCGCCATCGCGGCCGTCACCGTCACCTTCTTCATCCCGCGGGTCATGCCCGGCAACCCGGTCAGCGCCGTGCTGGCCAAGATGCAGGGAACGGTGGTGACCAAGCAGACGCTGAGCGCGCTCGAGGCGGAGTTCGGCTCCAGCACCCGGGAGGGCCTGCTGGGCCAGTACCTGCACTACTGGAACGACATCCTGCACGGCAACCTGGGCATCTCAACCAGCAACGGCATGGTCCCGGTGACCGACGTGATCCGCGGGGCGCTGCCCTGGACGCTCGGCCTGGTCGGCACGGCCACGGTGGTGAGCTTCATGCTCGGCACGTTGCTCGGCATCCTGGTGGCCTGGCGGCGCGGGAGCTGGCTGGACACCGTGCTGCCCGCGACGACCTTCTTCCAGGCGGCACCGTACTTCTTCCTCGCCTTCCTCGTGATCGACCTGTTCGCGATCAAGCTGGGCTGGTTCCCGCCCGAGCGCGCCTACGGGCAGCTGGACTTCCCGGCCTTCGACTGGACCTACATCAGCGACGTGATCGACCACGCGATCCTGCCGGCCCTGACGATCGTCATCGCCTCGGCCGCGGGCTGGATCGTCGGCATGCGGAACGTCATGATCACCACGATGGACGAGGACTATGTGCTGATCGCGCAGGCCAAGGGGCTGCCCAAGCGCCGGGTGGTCTGGTACGCCGCCCGTAACGCGATCCTGCCGAGCATCTCCGGCTTCTCGCTGGCCATCGGGTTCGTGGTGTCCGGCGCGCTGCTCACCGAGATCGTCTTCAGCTACCCCGGGCTCGGCTTCCTGATGCTCAGCGCCGTGCAGGAGGCCGACTACGCGCTGCTCCAGGGCATCTTCCTGGTCATCGTCATGGCGGTCCTGGTGGCCAACCTCGCGGCGGACTTCGTCTACGTGTTCCTCGACCCGCGCACCCGGCAGGAGGCCTGATCGATGGCCATCGGCAGCAGCACGGACCTGGACAGCGCGCAGGCCGCCGACCTGCTTGAGATGGTCCCGGGCGCGTCGGCCGGCCGCGCGGCTGCGGCTGCCCCGGTCACCGAAGGTCCTCATCGGCCTGGGCGGGCTGATCGGGTTTCTCGTGCTGGCCGTGATCGGGCCGTGGATCGCGCCCTACAACCCCGCCCGGATCTTCTCCACCACCGTCAGCTTCCCGCAGCCGCCGTCCGCGGCGCACTGGCTCGGCACCACCCAGCAGCAGCAGGATGTGTTCTCCCAGCTGCTCGCGGGCGGGCGGAGCACGATCCTGGTCGCGTTCGTGGCCGGGCTGATCGCGACCGTGCTGTCCGTGGTCGTCGGCGTGGCCGCGGGCTACGCCGGCGGCCTGGCCGACGACCTGCTGTCGATGCTGGCCAACCTCTTCCTGATCCTGCCGGCCCTGCCGCTGCTCATCGTGATCTTCGGCTTCCTGCCGCCGTCCCAGGGCAGCGACGACGTGCTGATCGGGATGATCATCGCCGTCACCGGCTGGGCCTTCGGGGCCCGGGTGCTCCGGGCCCAGACGCTGTCCCTGCGCACCCGGGACTACGTGGACTCCGCGCGCATCATCGGCGAGCGGGGCTGGCGGATCATCGGCTTTGAGATCCTGCCCAACCTGATCCCGATCCTCGCCTCGTCCTTCCTGTTCACCGTGCTCTACGGCGTCGGCACCTATACCGCCCTGGCCTTCCTCGGCCTGGTCAACCCCAACCACGTGAGCTGGGGCGGGATGCTGTTCTACGCGCAGGTCGCCGGGGCGGAGCAGAGCGGGTACTGGTGGCTGTACATCCCGCCGGGGATGGCCGTGGCCCTGCTCGGCACCGGCCTGGCGCTGCTCAACTTCGGGATCGACGAGTTCATCAACCCGCGGCTGCGGGCCGCGGGGCTGTCCCGGCGGCGCGCCCGGCGGGCCGGGGTGCCCGGCGCGGCGCTCCCGCCCCGGCGGTTCGTGCTCGGCGTGACCCCGGTGCTGCGCTCGGCTCCGCCGGCCGGCGACCACGGGGGCCCGGCGGGCGAAAGCCTGAGCGCCGGGAGGCCGCGGTGAACACCTACCCGCCCGGCCAGCCGCTGCTCGAGGTCAGGGGCCTGTGCGTCGACTACGGCGCCGGCCCGGGCGCGGTGCACGCCGTCGTCGACGCCGACCTGGTGCTGCACCATGGCGAGGTGCTCGGCCTGGCCGGGGAGAGCGGCAGCGGCAAGTCCACCCTCGCCTACGCCATCACCCGGCTGCTCCGGGCCCCCGGGATGATCACCGGCGGCAGCGTGGGCTACCACCCGAAATCAGGGACCACGGTGGACCTGCTGGCCGCCGAGGAGAACACGCTGCGCGTGCTGCGCTGGTCCCAGATCTCGGTCGTGATGCAGAGCGCCATGAACGCGCTGAACCCGGTGCTGTCCATCGGGGCCCAGCTCACCGACGTGCTGCAGGCCCACCAGCCCGACCTGAGCCAGGCCGGGCGCCGGGCGCGGGCCGCCGAGCTACTGGCGATGGTCGGCATCACGGCCGACCGCCTCGGCAGCTACCCGCACGAGCTGTCCGGCGGCATGCGGCAGCGGGTGATGATCGCGATGGCCCTCGCCCTGGAACCGCAGATAGTGATCATGGACGAGCCGACCACCGCGCTGGACGTGGTCACCCAGCGGGAGATCCTCGAGGAGCTCATGGAGCTGCGCGAGCGGCTCGGCTTCGCCGTGCTGTTCATCACCCACGACCTCTCGCTGCTCGTCGAGATCGCGGACTCGATCGCGGTCATGTACGCGGGCCGGCTGGTGGAACGAGCGGACGCGGACGCGCTCTTCCGCGCCCCCCGCCACCCCTACAGCCTCGGGCTGCTCAGCTCCTTCCCGGGCCTGCACGGGCCCAAGCGGCGCCTGACCGGCATCCCCGGCTCACCTCCCGACCTGCGGCAGCTTCCCGCCGGGTGCGTCTTCCACCCGCGCTGCTCCTACGCCATGGACCGGTGCCGGACGGACGCGCCCGCGCTGCTGCGGCCGGGCGGGACGGGAGAGCGCCGGGACGGTACGGGCCGGGCCGTCGCGTGCTGGCTGCAGGACGGGTCGGCGCCCCCGCCGCCCGAGCTCGCGGTGCCCGCGCCGCACGAACCGGCAGCACCCGCGGCACAGGAACCGCCGCTGGCCGCCCCGGACGGACCGCCGGCGCCCGCTGCGGACCTGGCCAGGAGCCAGCCATGACCCAGCTGCAAGACGCCGCCCCGGCGCCCGCCACCGGAACGCCGCTGCTGGAAGCGCGCAACCTTACCAAGCACTTCCCGCTGCACGGCCAGAAGCGCAGCCGGGCCCACCGGGCCGACAGGCCCCGGGGCGATCGCGGCGCCGCCGTGGTGCACGCCGTCGAGAACGTCTCGCTCTCCCTCGCCCCGGCGCAGATCACGGCGGTGGTCGGCGAGAGCGGCTCGGGCAAGTCGACGCTGGCCCGGCTGCTCTGCAGGCTGGTCACGCCGACGTCCGGCCAGCTCCTCGCCGACGGCCGCCCGGTGCGGTCCGGCCGGCGGGGCGGGCGGAGCTACGCGCGCCTGGTCCAGATGGTGCTGCAGGACCCGTTCTCATCGCTCAACCCCGTGCACGACGTCCGGTACCACCTGGCCCGGCCGCTCCAGGTGCACGGGATGCTCGAACGCGGAGCGAACCTGGACGAGGCGGTCACGGGCCTCCTGGAGCGGGTAGCACTGACCCCGGCGGACCAGTTCCTCCGCAAGTACCCGCACGAGCTGTCCGGAGGCCAGCGGCAGCGCGTGGCCATCGCCCGCGCGCTCGCGGTGCGGCCGCGGGTGCTGCTGGCCGACGAGCCGGTGTCCATGCTGGATGTCTCGATCCGGCTCGGGATTCTCAACCTGCTGGACGACCTGCGCGAGCGGGAGCGGCTGGCCATCCTCTACATCACCCACGACATCGCCTCGGCCCGGTACCTGGCCGACACGATCGTCGTGATGTACGCCGGCCAGGTCGTCGAGTCCGGGCCGGCGCAGGCCGTCACCGACCAGCCCGAGCACCCGTATACCCGGCTGCTGCTCGGCGCGGCGCCCGACCCGGACCGCGCCGGGCCGCCGGTCCCGGGAGAGCTCGGGGAACGGGGCCGCGGCGCCCCGCCGAGCCTGGTGACGCCGCCGCCGGGCTGCCGCTTCCACCCGCGCTGCCCGCAGGCGATGGCCGTCTGCGCCGAGGCCGTCCCGCCCGGTTTCGACGTGGCCGCCGGCCACCGGAGCGCCTGCTGGCTGCACGCCCGCGACCTGAGCGCCGCGCAGGCCGCCCCGATCACCCCGCACCGTTCCGCACCTGCACCGGGAGAGGAGACAGGTTGAGTTGAACCCCGATACCTCGTAGCGAAGAACCGAGAAACCACCAGCAGGCCAACACCTGGGCAGCGCCCGGCCAGCCGGCGCCGCCAACTGACAAACAGACCCCGACACGGTCGTTCACAACAGGCCGGCGACAAGCCGGCCGGGCACAACGGAGTTTAAACAATGAAACATGCAGTCATAAAGAGCCTGGCGGTAGGCGCCATCCTCAGCATGGCGGTGGCCGCCTGCAGCAGCTCGGGCTCGTCATCGAGCGGCGGCAGCTCCTCGTCGACGGCTACCGGCAAGCCGCTGGTCATCGACGACACCCCGCTATCGCCGATGACCGACACCTTCAACCCCTATTCCGCGACCTCCACCGGTCACGTGGTGACCGCGGACTCCTTGTACAACGAGCCGCTGTTCATCTGGAACATCCTCAGCCCGGGCCAGGCCCCGTACCAGGTCCTGGCCACCGGGTACAGCTGGTCGAACGGCGGCAAGACGCTGACCCTGACGACCCGGTCCGGGGTGAAGTGGAACGACGGCAAGCCGTTCAGCGCCAGCGACGTCGCGTTCACCTTCAACATGATCCGGACGCATCCGGGCCTGGACACCGACGGCACCCCGGTCCCGGTCAGCGCCACCGCGCCGAGCCCGACCCAGGCGGTGCTGAACTTCAGCGCTCCGGAGTACACCAACCTGTTCCTGATCGGCCAGACCTACATCGTGCCGCAGCACATCTGGTCGTCGGTGAACCCGGCCACGTTCGCCGACCCGAACCCGGTCGGCACCGGCCCGTTCATGCTGGACAAGTTCTCGCCGCAGGGCTTCACGCTCAAGCAGAACCCGTACTACTGGGACAAGAGCGCGGTGCACGTCCCGGAGATCGACTACCCCTCCTACAGCCAGAACTTCAACATCGTCAACCCGCTGGCCACCGGCCAGATTGACCTGGCCGGCAACGACATCGCCAACGTCCAGGACGTGTTCCTGGCCAAGAGCCCGCAGAACCACACCTACATGCCGTCGGCGCCGTACTACACGGCCAACAACGTGGTGTCGCTGACCTTCAACGTCACCAAGGCGCCGCTGAGCGACGCCGCGGTGCGGCAGGCGGTCAGCTACGGGATCAACCGCCAGCAGCTGTCCGCGCAGGGCGAGACCGGCTACGAGCTGCCCGCGTCCACGACGGCCGGGATGCTGACTGCCCGCGGGCAACAGCTACCTCGAACTCGTCGCTGGCCAACAACCTGCCCGCCACCGGGGACGCGAGCAAGGTCAGCGCGATCCTCACGGCCGACGGCTGGAGCAAGGTCGGCGGCAAGTGGACCAAGGCCGGCAAGACGCTCAGCTTCTCGATCGCCGACCCGATCCCCTACAGCGACTACTACCTCGACGCGCAGGCCATCGCCAAGCAGCTGAACTCGCTGGGCATGGACGTCACCGTGGACGGCATCGGCAACCCGGCGGTCTGGCAGGCGGACCTGACCAACGGCACCTTCGACGCCGCGATCCACTGGAGCAACCAGGGTCCCGGGCCGTACTACATCTACGACGGCTGGCTGGACTCGAGCCTGAGCGCCCCGGTCGGCAAGCCGGCCGCCAACGACCTCGGGCGGTGGAACGACCCGGCGACGCAGGCCGCGCTGGCGCAGTACGCGGGCAGCAATGACCCGACCGTGCAGCAGGCGGCGATCACCAAGCTGGAAAACATCATGAGCACCCAGGTCCCGGTGGCCCCGCTGCTGTACGGCGCGGCCTGGTGGCAGTACTCGACCCGGAACTACACCGGGTGGCCGTCGTCGAGTGACCCGTTCATGAACCCGTCGGTGAACTCGCCGTACCTCGAAGAGACGGTCCTTCACCTCAAGCCGGTCTCCTGACCAGGGCACCGGACCGCGAGGCCGAGGGAAACCGCACCCATCATGACAACTCGATATGACGGGCGGACCCCGCCCGGCCGGGTTCCCGGCCGGGCGGGCGCCCAGATCACTGCCGCCATCCCCGATGCCCGCGCCCGGGACGGGCTGCCGTCCTGGCTTACCGTGCAGGACAAGGTGCTGCTGCTGACCGGCGCGGACAGCTGGCGCACGCAGGGGGCCGAGGCGCTCGGGCTCCGGCCGATGATCACTTCGGACGGCCCGGCCGGGGTCAGGGGCGTGGTGCTGGACGAGCGCCACCCGTCGTCCAGCCTGCCCTGCCCGTCCGCGCTCGGCGCCACCTGGGACACCGAGCTCGTCGGCGAGCTGGCCGCCGCCCTGGGCGCCGAGGCGCGGGGCAAGGGCGTCGACGTGCTGCTGGCGCCGACCATCAACCTGATGCGCACGCCGCTCGGCGGCCGCGGCTTCGAGTGCTTCTCCGAGGACCCGGTGCTGACCGCCCGGCTCGGCGTCGCGTTCGTGCGCGGCGTGCAGAGCGCCGGCGTCGCCGCGACCGTCAAGCACTTCGTGGGCAACGACTCGGAGACGCAGCGCTGGACCTACGACGCCCGGATCGCCGAGCGCGTGCTCCGCGAGCTGTACCTGGTCCCGTTCGAGGCGTGCGTGCGCGAGGCGGGGGTGGCGCTGGTGATGGCCGCCTACAACAAGGTCAACGGGGTCCCGATGACCGAGCACGCGCACCTGCTGCGGGACGTGCTCAAGGACGAATGGGGCTTCGACGGCGTGGTCACCTCCGACTGGCACGCGGCCCGCAGCACCGCCGCCACCGCGCTGGCCGCGCTGGACCTGGCCATGCCGGGCCCGGACGGGCCGTGGGGCAGGGCAGCTGGCCCAGGCGGTGACCGACGGCGCGGTCACCCCGGAGGTCCTGGACGACAAGGTGATCCGGCTGCTGTGGCTGGCCCGCCGGGTCGGCGCTCTATTGCCTTGGGGGGACACGCTGCCCCCTGGGGACACCCCAGACCCCGATGGCCCCAGACCCCCCCGCGCGCCATCGGCTCGGGCGGACCTCCGGCCGGCCGTCGCCGCTGGCACCGGCTCCGCCGCCGCACCACATCCCGTTCCATCTCTCGCTGGCACCGGCTCCGCCGCCTCACTCGATCCCGTTCCATCACTCGATCCCGTTCCATCTTTCGTGGACCCCTCGCTGCTGCGCCGGGCCGTGACCTCATCGCTGGTCCTGCTGCGCAACGAAGGCCAGGTCCTGCCCATCGACCCCGGCCGCGTCAGCCGGGTCGCGGTGATCGGCCCGAACGCCATCCGCCCCGCGATCCACGGCGGCGGCAGCGCGGTCGTCATGCCGGTCACCGTGTCCACCCCGGCCACCGCGCTGGCCGAGGCGCTGGCCGGGCACGCCGAGGTCACCGTGTCCGCGGGATGCCAGACCTGGGTGGTCGTCCCGGAACCTGCCGCGGGCTCGCTGCGCGACCCGGACACCGGCGAGCCGGGCCTGCGCCTGGAGTTCCGCGGCGCCGACGGCGGCCTGCTGGCCGCCGAGCACCGCACCAGCCCGGCGCTGACCTGGTGGGACCAGGTCCCGCCGGGCATCGGCTGGGGCCACGCCGGGAAGATCGTGCTGGTCACCTCGTTCCGGCCGGCCTGCGGCGGCCCGCACGTGTTCGGCGTGGCCGGCGTCGGGCACCTCACCCTCACGGTGGACGGGACCGTCGTCGCCGACGACGCGACCGGCGTCCCGGACGACCCGGTGGAGGCCATGGCCCGGCCCGGGGAGATCCGGGCCACGGTCCCGCTCGCGGCGGGGCGGGCAGCAAAGATCCGGCTGGAGTACAGCCCGGCGGCCGACGGCGAGGGCCCGCTGACCGTCCGGCTCGGCATCGCGCCCGTGGCCGACGAGGACGACCTGCTGGCCGAGGCGGAGCGGGCGGCCAGCCGGGCCGACGCGGCGGTCGTGGTGGTCGGGTCCGCGCCGATGACCGAGAGCGAGGGCTTCGACCGCAGCACGCTGGCGCTGCCGGGACGCCAGGACGAGCTGGTCCGGCGGGTGGCCGCGGTCAATCCCCGGACGGTGGTCGTCCTGAACGCCGGGATGCCCGTCCTCATGCCGTGGGTCGATCAGGTCGCGGCGGTGATCTACGCGTGGCTGCCCGGCCAGGCGATGGGCGAGGCGCTGGCCGACGTCCTGCTCGGCCGGGCCGAGCCGGGCGGGCGGCTTCCGGTCACCCTGCCGGCCGCCGAGGCCGACTGCCCCGTCCTGCACGCCGTGCCCGCCGACGGGCTGGTCGACTACGCCGAGGGGCTGCTGATCGGCTACCGCGGCTACGACGCGAGCCTGCGCCGGCCGCAGTTCCCGTTCGGCCACGGCCTGGGCTACACCACCTGGGCCTATGAGTCGCTGCGGGCGGCCACGGCTGACCTGGCGGCCGGCGACGATCTCCGCCTCACGGTCACGGTGCGGAACACCGGGTCACGGCCGGGGCGCGAGGTGATCCAGGCCTACGTGGCCCGGCCGCCCGCCGACCCGGCGTCGCCGCCGCGGGAGCTGGCCGCGTTCGGCATCGTCACCGCGCCGCCCGGCGGGCTGGCCGAGGTGACGCTCCAGCTGCCGGCCAGGGCGTTTGCCCGGTGGGACGAGGAAGCAGCCCGCTGGGTCTGGCCGCCGGGACAGTTCACGGTGCACGTCGGAAGGTCATCACGAGACCTGCGGCTGTCGGTGCTGGTCCGGTCGGGCTGACCCCGGCCGCCGCCCCGTGGCACGGGGTGCGGCGCGGCCAGCATGCCTGACCCGGCCGCCCGCGGGCCGCGCCCGCGGTCCCGTTCCCGGGACGGTCAGGAACTGCGGTCCGCGGACGCGCCCGGGCTCGGCGCCACGAGTTCCACCTCGAACCCGTCGGCGTTCTCCAGGTAGGCGGCGTAGTGGCCTTCGCCGCCCGCGTACGGGTGACGTTCGGGGAACATCAGCCGCCAGCCGTAGCTCGGCGCCACCGCCACCAGCTTTTCCACCTGATCCTGGTCCGCCACGTGAAAGGCGAGGTGGTTCAGGCCCGGGCGTTTCCGGTCGTGACGGCTCGCGGTCCGGTCCGGCGACTGCTCGAGCACGATGTAGGTGTGCCCGGCGCGCCAGCTCCGGCCGCCGGGCCAGTCCCCGAACGGCTTGTAGCCGAGCTCGTCCAGCAGCCAGCCCCAGCTGATCACGCCGCGGTCGAGATCGGGCACCCAGAACTCAAGGTGATGGATCAGCCCGCTGACCACTTCGCCCGCCGGGGCGTGCCGGGGGCGGCGCCGGTCTCGGGCCACACTGTGCCGCCCGCGGCCCATGCGGCGGTCGGCTCCGGGTCAGGCTCTGCCATGGCCCGCACCTGCAGGATCTGCCCTCTCGGGCCGGTGTCTGTTACCATCTGCAACCAGCTCGAAGTCCTTGTCGTCGTGCAGCATGGTAACGGCTACGCCGGGTTAACTTGCGGGAACCAGGCACATCGAGTAAATCGAGTCGCGCGCGGGCCTCAGGCGAGTTCCTCGAGCCGCTGCTGCAGCTGGCTCATTCCCCGCAGCCAGCGGTCGGTTTCGGCGGCCCGGCCTGCGTACATGCCGGCCACCTCGGGGTGCGGCAGGATCAGGAACCGCCCGTCGGCGATGCCCGCCATGACCGCGTCCGCGACCGCCTCCGGGCCGATCGCGGACTCCCCGAGCAGCTGCTTGGCCCGGGGACCGCTGCCGTCGAGCATCGGGGTCCGTACCCCGAGCGGGCAGATCGCCTGCACGGTCAGGCCGCGGTGGGCGTAGGTGACCGCCAGCCACTCGGCGAAGGCCAGGGCGCCGTGCTTGGTCACCGCGTAGGGCGCCGAGCCGGGCACGGTCAGCAGCCCGGCTGCCGAGACCGTGCAGATCAGGTGGCCGCTCCCTCGCTCCAGCCAGGGCCCGAGCAGCAGCCGCGCGGCCCGGACGTGCGCCATCACGTTCACCTGCCACGACGCCTCCCAGTCGGCCTCGGCGGCCTCCGGCCCGCCGAGCCGGGCGATCCCGGCGTTGGCGCAGAACAGGTCGATCTCGCCGAGTTCGGCCCGGGCGCCGGAGATCAGCGCGGCGACCCCGTCCTCGCTGGCCGCGTCGGCGGCGATCGGGACCGGCTGGCGCGGCGCGGCCGCGCAGGAGGCGGCGACGGCGGCGGCCGCCTCGCCGTTGAGGTCGTTGACCACGACCCTGGCCCCCTCGGCCGCGAACCGGCGGCACAGCGCCGCGCCGATGCCGCTGCCGCCGCCGGTCACCACCACGCCGGCCCCGGCGACGGACCTCATCCGAGGACTCCGGCGGGAGGGGCGGGCAGATCAACCAACCTGGCCAGCGACGCCCGGTGCCCGCCGGGGGTGCCGAACCCGATCGACGAGCTCTTGGCGCGCTTCAGGTACAGGTGCGCCGGGTGCTCCCAGGTGAAGCCGATGCCGCCGTGCAGCTGCACGCACTCCTGCGCGGCCCGGACCGCGATGTCCGAGCAGGCCGCCTTGGCCAGCGCGACGGCTACCGGGGCGTCCGGGTCCCCGGCCGCCAGGCACGCGGCCGCGTACCTGGCCGCCGCGCGGGCCTGGGTCACGCCCACCCACAGGTCGGCGGCGCGGTGCTTGAGCGCCTGGAACGACCCGACCGGGCGGGCGAACTGGCGCCGCTCCTTGAGGTAGGCCACGGTGATCTCCAGGCACCGCTCGGCCGTGCCGAGCTGCTCGGCGGCGAGCATCGCGGCGCCCGCGGCCAGCGCGGCGGCCACCGCCCGCTGCGCCGCTTCCCCCGTGGCGACGCGCCGGCTGGGCACGTTGTCGAACGCCAGGTCGGCCAGCTGCCTGGTCATGTCCAGCGACACCACCGGGGTCATCCTGGCCGCGGCGGCCGGCACGGCGTACAGCCCGTACGGCACGCCGTCGGCGGGGACGAGCAGGACGTCGGCGGGCAGCGCGTCCGCGACCCCGGCGACGGTCCCGGTGAGCCGGTAGCCCGGGTCGCCGCCCGCCGGCGCGGGCACGCCGAGCCGGACCGTCGGCTCCGGCGCGGCGCCGGGCGCGGACGCGAACGGCACGGCCAGCGCCGCCGTGGTGGTGCCGTCGGCCACCGCGGTCAGCAGCTCATCGTCGCCCGCGGCCAGCAGCGCCGCCGTGGCGACGACGGCGGAGCCCAGGAACGGCACGGGGGCCACCGCGCGTCCCGTCTCCTCGGCGACGACCGCCGCCTCGCGGTAGGACGCCCCGGCGCCGCCGCTGGCCTCCGGGATCAGCAGCCCCGCGCAGCCGAGCTCGGCCGCCAGGACCTGCCACAGCCCGGTGTCGTAGGTCTGCTGGGTCTCGGTCCTGGCCAGCACCTCGCGCCAGCCGCACCGGTCCGCCAGCAGCGCGCGGACGGCCGCCCGCAGCTCGGTCTCGGTCTCGCCGTACAGCAGGTCCGGCAGCCGGGCCGCCGCCTGCCCGGCGGCCGTGGCCCCGGCCGCCGCGCCGTCGGTGGCGCTGCTCCGGGGCCGTGCTCCCGGTGGCCGTGCTCTCGGTGGCCGTGTTCTCCGCGGGCGGGCTCACCGGGGCAGGTCCTTCCAGGGCACGCCGGTGTCCACCCGGGTCTCGGGCGGCAGCCCGAGCACCCGCTCGGCGATGATGTTGCGCAGGATCTCCGAGGTCCCGCCCTCGATCGAGTTGCCCCGGGCGCGCAGGTACCGGTACCCGGGATCGCGGCCGTAGAAGTTGGCCCCCTCCGGGCGGCGCATCGTCCAGTCGTCGTACCGCAGCCCCTCCGGGCCGGCCAGCTCCACCTCGAACTCGGATATCTCCTGATTCAGCCGGGCGAAGACCAGCTTGGCCGCTGACCCCTCGGGCCCGGGCTGGCCGGCGGCCAGCTGCTGCCGGAGCCTGGCCCCGGCCAGGCGGGCCACCTCGGCGTCGGCCCACAGCCGGACCAGCCGGTCATGCAGCCCGGGCGTGCGCAGCTCGGGCCGCTCCCGCCAGGTCCGCGCCGCGGAGCCGATCATGCCGCCTTCCCTGGGCGCCGCTCCCCCGCCGATGGCCACCCGCTCGTTCATCAGCGTCGCGGTGGCCACCTTCCAGCCCTCGCCGACCGGGCCGATCCGGTCAGCGTCCGGGACCGGCACATCGGTCAGGAACACCTCGTTGAACTCGGCCTCGCCGGTGATCTGGCGCAGCGGCCTGACCTCCACGCCCGGGGCGGTCATGTCGCAGGCAAAGTAGGTCAGGCCCTGGTGCTTGGGCACGTCCGGGTCGGAACGGGCGACCAGCAGCGCCCACCGGGCCAGGTGCGCCGAGGACGTCCAGACCTTCTGGCCGTTCACCACCCAGCGCTCCCCGGCGGCGTCGAGAACCGCCCGGGTCGCGAGCCCGGCCAGGTCGGAGCCGGCGCCGGGCTCGCTGAACAGCTGGCACCAGATCTCCTCGCCGGTCCACAGCGGGCGCAGCCAGCGCTGCTGCTGCTCGCTGTGGCCGTAGGCCAGGATCGTCGGGGCGGCCATGCCCAGCCCGATGCCGTTGCGTTCCGGGCGGTTGGTCGGGGCGCCGGCCGCGGCGAACTCGGCGTCGACGGCCGGCTGCAGGTCCCGCGACAGGCCCTGCCCGCCGAGGCCGGCCGGGTAGTGCACCCAGGCCAGCCCGGCGTCAAAGCGCGCCCGCAGGAAGCCGAGCCGGTCCATCGCCGCCGGGTCATGCCCGGCCAGGAAGTCGCGGACCTGGCCGCGAAGATCGTCCGCCGTCACCACGGCGCTCGCCTGCTCCGCACGGTGCTCCCCTCTCCCGCCTGGCTCCCCCGCTAGTTCAGGGGACCGCCGGCCACGTAGATCACCTGACCGGAGAGGAACCCCGCGCCGTCGCTGGCCAGGAACGACGCGACGTTCGCGATGTCCTCGGGCTGGCCGACCCGGCGCACCGGGATCTGCGCCGCGGCGGCCTTCTGGAATTCCCCGAAGTCCATGCCGATCCTGGCCGCCGTGGCCGCGGTCATGTCGGTGACGATGAACCCGGGCGCGATCGCGTTGGCGGTGACCCCGAACTGCCCCAGCTCGATGGCCAGCGTCTTGGTGAGGCCCTGCAGGCCGGCCTTGGCGGTCGAGTAGTTGGCCTGGCCGCGGTTGCCGAGCGCCGAGCTCGACGACAGGTTGATGATCCGCCCGAACCGCTGCTCCACCATGTACTTCTGGGTGGCGCGGCTCATCAGGAACGCCCCGCGCAGGTGCACTCCCATGACCGTGTCCCAGTCGTCGTCGGTCATCTTGAACAGCAGGTTGTCCCGGATCACCCCGGCGTTGTTGACGAGCACCACGGGCGGCCCGAGCTCGGCGGCGACCTTCTCCACCCCCGCCGCGACCTGATCGGCCTGGCTGACATCGGCGCCGACGGCGATCGCGCGCCCGCCCGCGGACGTGATCGCCTCGACGGTCCCGCTGCCGTCGGCCTCCTTCAGGTCCAGAACGCCCACGGCCATCCCGTCGGCGGCTAGCCGGCGGGCGATGGCCGCGCCGATGCCGCGCGCGGCACCGGTGACGATCGCCACCCGGCCCGCCGGTCCCCCCGCGGTCGCCGACCCTGGCCCTGCTGACATAGGTTCCTCCTCGGCTCGCCTGCTAGCTATATTTAACCGCCTGCTAACTATACTTTCGCAGCTCACGCCGGGCCAGCGAGCGCTTGTGCACCTCGTCCGGCCCGTCGGCGAACCGCAGCGTCCGCGCGCTGGCCCACAGGTGCGCCAGCGGGAAGTCCTGGCTGACGCCGCCAGCCCCGTGCGTCTGGATCGCCTTGTCGATCACCCATTGCGCCATCGCCGGGGTCTCGATCTTGATCGCCTGGATCTCGGTGTGCGCGCCCTTGTTGCCGACCGTGTCCATCAGCCAGGCGGTCTTCAGCACCAGCAGCCGCGCCGACTCGATCCGGACCCGGGCCTCGGCGATCCAGTCCTGGATGACGCCCTGGGTCGCCAGCGGCCCGCCCCAGGCGGAGCGCTGCAGGGCCCGGCGGCACATCAGCTCCAGCGCCCGCTCCGCCGCGCCGATCTGGCGCATGCAGTGGTGGATCCGGCCCGGGCCGAGCCGGGCCTGGGCGATCGCGAAGCCGTCGCCCTCGCCAGCGATCAGGTTCGCGGCCGGCACCCGGACGTCACGGAACTCCACCTCCGCGTGCCCGCCGTGCGGGCCGTCGGTGTAGCCGAACACGTGCATCCCGCGCTCGATCGTGACCCCGGGGGTGTCCCGCGGCACCAGGATCATCGACTGCTGCCGGTGCCGCTCCCCGTCCGGATCGGTCTTGCCCATGACGATGAGGATCTTGCACCGCGGGTCCATCGCCCCCGACGACCACCACTTGCGGCCGTTGATCACGTACTCGCCGCCGTCCCGCTCGATCCTGGTCGCGATGTTGGTGGCGTCCGAGGAGGCGACATCGGGCTCGGTCATGCAGAACGCCGACCTGATCTCGCCGTCGAGCAGCGGCCGGAGCCAGCGCTGCTGCTGCTGCGCGGTGCCGAACTCGGCGAGCAGTTCCATGTTGCCGGTGTCCGGCGCCGCGCAGTTCAGCGCCTCGGGCGCGATGGCCGGGCTGTGCCCGGTGATCTCGGCGAGCGGCGCGTACTGCAGGTTGGACAGGCCGGCGCCCTCGGGGTGGTGGGCGAGGAACAGGTTCCACAGCCCCCGGCTGCGCGCCTCGGCCTTCAGCTCGTCGATGATGGCCGGCCGCTCCCAGGGGCGGCCGGCGGCGGCCGCCTCGGCCACCTGCTCGGCGAACACCTTCTCGGCCGGGTAGACGCTGCTGTCCATGAACGACAGCAGCCGCTCCCGCAGCTCCTCGGTACGCGCGTCGTATGCGAAATCCATCTGCCGCCTCCCGCGGGGATTCCGGGGGACGTCCCCCGGGCCAGCATGGCGTCCGGACAAGGCTATCTACCGGCCGGTACGCCACCACGCTACGGTCTGGGCATGACACAGGTCGAGACGGTGCGGGGCCCGGTTGACGTGACCCGGCTGGGAACCACGCTGATGCACGAGCACGTGTTCGTGCTCAACGAGGAGATCCGGCTGAACTACCCGGCTGACTGGGACGAGGAGGCCAGGGTCGCCGACGCGGCCGCCAAGCTGAACGAGCTCAGGCGGCGCGGCTGCGGCACGATCGCCGATCCGACCGTCATCGGGCTCGGCCGGGACATCCGCCGGATCCGGCGGGTGGCGGACCGCACCGACCTCAACATCATCGCGGCCACCGGCCTGTACACCTACGACGACGTGCCGTTCTACTTCCGCTACCGGGGCCAGCAGAGCAAGTCGCCGGCGTCGGACCCGATGACGGCCATGTTCGTCGCCGATCTCACCGAGGGCATCGCCGGCACCGGGGTGAAGGCCGCGTTCCTCAAGTGCGCGATCGAGGAGCAGGGCCTGACCCCGGGGGTGGAGCGGGTGCTGCGCGCGGTGGCCAGCGCGCACGCGGCGACCGGCGCGCCGATCACCGTGCACACGCACCCGGCGTCCGGCTCGGGGCTGGCAGGCGATGCGGGTGCTGGCCGAGGAGGGGGCCGACCTGAGCCGGGTGATCATGGGCCACAGCGGCGACACGGCCGACCTCGGCTACCTGACCAGCCTGGCCGACGCGGGCTGCCTGCTCGGCATGGACCGGTTCGGGCTGGACATCCTGCTGCCCTTTGCGCAACGGGTGGACACCGTGGCCGAGCTGGCCCGGCGCGGCTACGCCGACCGGATGGTGCTCTCGCACGACGCGGCGTGCTACATCGACTGGTTCCGGCAGGACGTCATCGCCGGGTTCGCGCCCGCCTGGCACTTCGGTCACCTGTTCGACGACGTGCTCCCCGCGCTGGCCGAGCGCGGGGTGAGCCAGGCCCAGGTCGAGGCGATGCTGGTGATCAACCCGCGCCGCTACTTCTCCGGCCCGGCCGCGGCGTGAGCGCCGCTACTGGAGCAGCAGGCGGCTGATCCGGCCGCTCGCCACCCACAGCCCGGCCAGGCCCATCAGCGCCAGGTAGGCCACGTGCCACAGCAGGCCCGGCCCGACCACCCCGAGGGTCAGCCCGCGCATCAGGGCCACGCCCTGGTACAGGGGCGTGCACTCCACCACGATCTGGACCGGCCTGGGGTAGACGCTCAGCGGGTAGAACGTGGCCGAGAGCAGGAACATCGGCAGCGTCGCCAGCGTGATGAACTCGAAATCCTGCCAGCTGCGCATGAACGTGGTCGCGGCCATACCGGCGGCGGCGGATCCGAAGCCGATCAGCAGCGCCACCGGCACGTCCGCCACGGCCCAGGCCGAGTGCACGAGGCCCAGCGCGAGCATGACCGCCATGAACGCCACCGCGTACAGGCCGCCGCGGATCAGCGCCCAGCCGATCTCCCCCAGCGCGATGTCGCCCGGGCGCATCGGCGTGGCCAGCGCGGCGTCGTAGAACTTCGCGTACTTCAGCCGGAAGAACACGTTGAACGTGGAGTCGTAGATGGCGCCGTTCATCGCGGCCGTGGCCAGCAGGGCCGGGGCCACGAAGCTGGAGTACCCGACCACCTGACCGCCGGGACCGGTCACGCCGCCGACCAGGTGGCCGATGCCGACCCCGATGGACAGCAGGTAGAACAGCGGCTCGAAGACCCCGGAGACCAGGACCAGCCAGGTGTGCCGGTACACCCGGGCGTGCCGCTCGATCAGGTGCGCACTGCCCCGGCCGCCCAGCGCGGGCCGGCGGGTGCGCAGCAGCGGCCGCGGCAGCACCCGCAGCGGCAGCTCCCGCAGCGACGGCGCGGTCACCGGTCCCGGCTCCGCGCCCCGGGCCCGGCACCGTCCCGGGCCCCGTGGTTGGATGCGCCGGGCTGAGATATGCGCGGCTCAGACATAGAGCCGCCTGGCGTAGCTCCGGTTCCCCGCCGCGATGCTGACGGCGGCCACCGCGACCAGGTAGGCCACGTGCGCCAGCGCACCGCCCGGGCTGGCCGTGCCCAGGGTGAGCGACCGGCACAGCGCCACGCCGTGCCACAGCGGCGTGAGGTAGGCGAGCGGCCGGAGCCAGGCCGGCAGCTGGGTGATCGGGAAGAAGGTCCCGGAGAACAGGAACAGCGGGATCAGCCCGAACCGGAAGATCAGGGCGAACGACGTGTCCTTGGTCACGGTGATCGCCCACGCCTCGACGGGCGCCGCGAAGGCCAGCCCGGTCAGCACCGCGGCCGGCAGCGCCGCCAGCGCCCACGGCGAGGCGACGGCGCCGAAGGCGGCCATCACCGCCAGGAAGATGGCGGAGTTCATGGCCAGCCGCATGGTCGTGAACAGCAGGTGCCCGTGAAACAGGTCGGCCGGGCGCAGCGGCGACGCGGCGGCGGCGTAGTAGGTGCGGCGCCACTTCACCGAGCCGAGCACCGGGTACGTGGACTCCTCCACCGCGGCCTGCATGGCCGCGGCGGCCAGCAGGCCCGGCGCGAGGAAGGCCAGGTAGCTGAGGCCGCCCAGGCGCGCGGTGCCGTGGGCGTCCACGAGCGTGCCCAGGCCGATGCCCATGGCCCCCAGGTAGAGCAGCGGGCTGAGCACGCTGGAGTAGATCGACCCGCGCCAGGTGCGCCGGTAGTTGGTCAGCCAGTACCGCAACTCGCGCACCGCGAACGACCAGGTCACTCAGTCCTCCAGCTGCCGTCCGGTCAGCCGCAGGAAGACGTCCTCCAGCGTGCTGCGGCGGACCAGGGAGGTGACCGGCTCCAGGCCGAGGTCGCGGACGGCGGCGAGCGCGGCGTCTCCGTCCCGCGTGTAGAGCAGGACCCGGTCGGCGAGCACCTCCACCCGCTCGGCCAGCGCCTCCGCGAGCCGCGTCTGTCCGAGGGAGGACGGCCCGCCGCCCGCGCCCGGCGGCGGAGCCAGCTCCGCGAGTTTGTCGGCCGCCTGCTGATGCTCGGCCGGGTCGAACCGCAGCTCGAGCACCTCCGGCGTGGAATACCGGCCGATCAGTTCGCGCGGCGAGCCCTCGGCCGCGATCTTGCCGCGGTCCATCACCACCAGGCGGTCGCAGAGCTGCTCGGCCTCGTCCATGTAGTGCGTGGTCAGCACGAGCGTGACGCCCTGCTGCTTGAGCCGGTACAGCCGGTCCCACACCGCGTGCCTGGCCTGCGGGTCCAGGCCGGTGGTCGGCTCGTCGAGCAGCAGGATCTCCGGCTCGTTGATCAGGGAGCGGGCGATCGTGAGCCGGCGCTTCATCCCGCCCGACAGCGGCTCCACCTGATCTGCCGCCCGGTCAGCGAGCTGCACGAACTCCAGCAGCCGGGCGGTGCGCTCGGCGATGACATCGCGCGGCAGCCCGAAGTAGCGCCCGTAGATGATCAGGTTCTCCCGGACGGTCAGCTCCACGTCCAGCGTGTCCTCCTGCGGGACCACGCCGAGCCTGGCCCGGATCGCCGGCCCGTCGGCGACCGGGTCCAGCCCGAGGATGGTCAGCTCGCCGCCGCTCGGCGGCGAGACACAGCCGATCATGCGCATGGTCGATGACTTGCCCGCGCCGTTCGGCCCCAGGAACCCGAACGCCTCGCCGCGGTGCAGATCGAAATCGATGCCGGCCACCGCCACCGCCCCGCCGAAGCTCTTGGCCAGGCCGCGGGCATGTATCAGCACGTCGGGAGCGGGCACCCCGTGACACTACCCGGCAGATCCGACACTTTCGACTGGATATTAGGCTCCGGGGCGGGCAAGGGGCAGTATGGACAAGGTCTGGTTTTCTCCCGGTTCCGCCAACTGGCGCCAGGTTCCGGGTACCCTCTCATAGTCACCTCGGCGTGTCCTGAGGGGATACGGGGAAGGAAGGCGGCCAGGTGAGTCTTGTCAGCAGGTGGTACCAGCGGTTCCAGCGCCTGATCCACGAGTTCGCCAAGTTCGGCGTGGTCGGGACGGTCGGGTTCCTGGTGACCGAGGGTGTCTTCAACCTGATGATCGCGCAGCACCAGCCGACCTTCACCGCGAACGCGGTCTCGACGCTGGTGGCGGCGGCCGTGACGTTCCTGGGCAACAGGTACTGGACGTTCCGGCATCGCGAGCGCACCGGCATGGCCCGGGAGGCCACCGTCTTCCTGGTGCTGAACCTGGTCGGGATAGCCATCCAGCAGGCCTGCCTCGAGTTCGCCAAGCACGAGTTCGGCCGCCATGACAAGCTCACGCTGAACGCCGCGTTCCTGGTCGGAGTGGCCCTCGCCACGCTGTTCCGGTTCTGGTCCTACCGCAAGTGGGTGTGGCTCGCGCAGGTCACCGACCAGGCGCCCGCGGTGCCTGGCGCGCTGGACCGCGTGCCGGAGGCCGAGCACGAGGCATGGGAGCCGGCCCTGGTGCCGCACGAGCGCAACAGCCACGTCCAGGGCGGCGGCCAGGGTGGCCACGTCCAGGGCGGCCCCGGGAGCAACGGTCATGCCCCGGGGGCGGCCGGGCGCAACGGTCACGGCCAGGCGGGCCTGGCGCGACCTCCGGGCCGCGGCACGCCCGCTCTGGTAAGCCGTCAGGCTGACCGCGAGCAGCCCGGCCCGGCCCGGGCGATCAGGCTCGGCAGCGGGACGGCGAGCACGGCACGGCCCTGGGCCGGGGTCAGCTTCCCGGTCGCGACCAGCCGGCCCACCACGTGCACCTCGCGGCTCCGCGCGTTGGCCGGGTGGGTAAGCGGGTCATCCAGCGACGGGCCCTGCACCAGGCCGGCCAGCATCGCGGCCTGCGGCCAGGACAGCCCGGCGGGCCGGACCCCGAAGTACCCGCAGCTCGCGGCGGCCAGGCCGTAGTAACCGTGGCCGAAGTAGACGACATCGGCGTACATCTGCAGGATCTGCTGCCTGGTGTACGTCAGGTACAGCTTGACGGCCAGCGCGACCTGCTCCGCCTCGTCCGACGCGCTGGAGCGCCCGTGCGTGTACAGCAGCTTGGCCAGCTGCTGGTAGAGCGTGGCGCCTCCCTGGATACCGTGCCCGGTCACGTAGGCGAAACCGACCCGCCCGACCGCGAACAGGTCGATGCCGGGCTCGGAGTAGAAGCGCTTGTCCTCCGTCGCGACCAGTGACTCGGCGAACCGCGCCGGGACGGCGGGTCCGGGGTAGGCCACGTGGTGCGCCCGGTCCTGCGCGGCCACGAGCTGCCGGGCGTTGCCGACGGACGGGGTGACGATCAGCAGCCCGCCGAACGTCACGATTCCCAGCAGGATCAGCACCACGACCGTGAGCGCCAGCCGGCGCAGCAGCCTGCGGGCCCGGTGCCGTCTGAGGTCCGGCACTGCGGGCCGGTACGCCGGCGCGGGATACTCCCGGCCCGGGGTGACCGTGCGGGCCGGCCGGGGAAGCGTCGGATCCGCCTCCTGGCCGGCCTCGCCCGCTGGTTCTCGCATCGTCTTGCGTCCCGCCCGAGTCGGGCCCTGGTTGTCTTCGGCCAGGGACATTAGCCATCCTGCCCACCGCACGCTGCAACCCAAACGATCGGCCGGGCTACCCCGTGCCCATGATGCCGGTCGCGTACGGTAACCGGAATGCCGCCACCGCTTCCGGCTGTCGCCGCTCCCCGGTCACCGGTCCCCGGACCTCGCCGGCTAAACCGCTGACATCGGCCGCGCGAAATGTGACGCGTGATGCGTGGTTTCGCTGCGGATCTGTAATGCGGGACGGTAACGTCATCCGCAACGGGGACTAGCAGGAGTCTCCAGGCGCTGGCGGCTGGGGCATGGAAACTTCCAGGTAATGGTCGGCTTTAAGCCGACCCTCCAGGAGGGAAATAGTGTCAGCCAGGCGTGGCCGCTCACGCCGTAATCGCCACATCGTGTCAGTGGCTCACGTCAAGAGCCAGCGACAAGGGCCCATCATCTGGGCCATCATCCTGCTCTTTCTGCTCGCTGGCGTGCTGGCCTCGGCCAACACCGCGCGAGGAAGCGACATCCTGACCGCAGTCCAGCGTTTCATGCTGTTCTATTCGGGCGTGCTTGCACTGGTCGCGCTGACCGCGGCGGTCGGCGTGGGTGTCGTGGCCGCCGACCGCATCGTCATGACCCCGGCGGGCCGGGTAGTCGCGCAGGCGGTGCACCGGGCCGTCTCGTTCGCCGCTCTCGCCTTTCTCGTGACGCACATTGTGCTCGAGATATTCGCGCACAGGTCGCACGTCATCGACGCTTTCGTGCCTTTCCTGGCGCATGGGCGCACGTTCTACATCGGCCTGGGCACGATCGCGTCGGATCTCGTGGTGCTCTTGATCGTCACCGGGATCGCCCGCGGCCGTTTCGCGGCGAAGTGGCCGTGGACGTGGCGAGCCATCCACGCCACCGCCTACCTGGCCTGGCCGCTGGCGATCGTGCACGGCTTGCTCGCGGGCCGGACGGCGAAGCCCTACGTGGACTGGAGTTACGGAGCATGCCTGGCGGCGGTCGGGCTCGCCCTCATCATCAGGCTGGTGGCCACCCTGCGCGGCCGCCGGGAGACCACGGCCTATCCCGTGCCGGACCGGGTGCCGTCACCCATCCCCGCGGTCATGCCCGCGATGACGCCCGGGGAATACCGCGACGTGCGGGCCTTCGCACCACGGGCCGGGCGGGCGCCGCGGGCGCTGCCGCCCGGGACGGGGAGCGGCCCGGCGACGCCGTATGCCCAGGCGCCGTATTCCGGAGCGCCGTACCCCCGGGCCCCGTATCCCCAGGCGCCGTATTCCCAGGCGCCCTACCTGGAGGCGCACCGTCCTTCGGACCTTCATCCGGATCACCCGTCGGGGCCGTGGCAGTACCCGCCTTCCGAGCCGGAGCAGGAGCCGGAGCCTTCGGCAGTCCCGCCGTGCCCGGAGACTGACGAGCCATGACGCCGTCCGCGCCCGACGTCATGTGCATAGGCCAGGCCCGGCTGACCGCCGGCCTCGACCGGATCGAGCGAATCGACCTGAACACGCACTTCGCGGTCTTCGGCACGCTGCCGCGGCTGAGCGCCGACCAGTTGATCGGCATGACCGAGCAGGTCGACCTGCGCGGGCGCGGCGGCGCGGCCTTCCCGGTGGCCCGGAAGCTGAGAGCGGTCGTGCAGTCCGCCCGCCAGCGCAGGCGCAAAGCCGCTGTCCTGGTCAACGGGACCGAGGGCGAGCCGGGCAGCGCCAAGGACCGGATGCTGCTGCTGAGATCGCCGTGCCTGGTCCTGGGCGGCGCCATGGTCGCGGCGTGGGCCCTGCAGGCGAAGGAGATCGTGGTCGGCGTCACCCGGGCCGACGTGGCCCGCTCCGTCAGCGCGGCGGCCCTGGCCGAGCCGACCCTGCGCCGCCTGGTGCGCGTGGTCCGGGTTCCGGATCGCTTCGTCTCCGGTGAGGCAGGCGCGCTGGTCAACGCGATGAACGGCCGGGGTGCGCTGCCTCCCGGGCGCAAGATCCTGGCCAGCGACTACGGAATCCAGGACCGCCCGACCCTGCTGTCCAACGCCGAGACGTTCGCCCAGATCGCGGTGCTCGCCATGCTGGGCCCGGAAGGCTACGCCTCGGCCGGGACCCCGGACGAGCCGGGAACGGTCCTGCTCACGGTGGGCGGCTCGGCCGACCGTCCCGCGGTCGTGGAGGTCCCGGCCGGCCTGCCGCTCGGAGAGGTGCTTGACCTCTGCCTGGCGGCGCCCGCCGACGGCGTCCTGGTCGGCGGCTACCACGGGATGTGGCTGCCGGCCGACATCGCGTATGACGTGCCGGTCAGCCGCGCCGGGCTGGCCGCCGCCGGCGGCACGCTGGGAGCCGGCATCGTGCTGCCGCTCGGGGAGGGCACCTGCCCGATGGGCGAGGTGGCCCGGGTGGCCGGGTACCTCGCCAACGAGTCATCCGGCCAGTGCGGGCCGTGCAAGCTGGGCCTGCCCGGCATCGCGCGGTCGCTGGCCGCGGTCGCCGACGGATCCGGCGGCATCGACGCGCTGGAAACCGCGCGCCGCGGGGCCGCCGCCGTGCGAGGCCGCGGCGCCTGCGCCCACCCGGACGGGGTGTTCCGGTTCGTCCTGTCGGCCATCGAGGTGTTCGCCGACGACCTCACCGCGCACCTGTTCCGGGGCACCTGCGGCCGCCCGGTCCAGGGAATCCTGCCGCTGCCGGCCGTGCGCGGCGAGGCGCGCCTGTCCGTGGACTGGACCCGGTGCCGCGGGCACGGGCTCTGCGCCCACCTGGTACCGGAGCTCGTACAGCTCGACGGCCAGGGCTACCCGGTGTTCCTCGACATGCCGGTGCCGCCGTGGCTGGAGCAGCAGGCGCAGCAGGCGGTCCAGATGTGCCCGTCCCTGGCGCTCAGGATGACCGCCCCGGCCCCGGCCCCGCCCTCCAGGGAGACCACGAAGCCGAGGCTGCACGGCCAGGAAGGGCGGCAACCTCAAGCTGGTCGCCAGCACGCCGTCCGATCCCGGCCAGGACGTCGACGAGGCGTGGATCGCGGACCTCTCCGACGTCGGCCGCCAGATCCCCGGCCCGATCCCCTAGCGGCGCGCCGAGCGGGTCAGTCCCTGCTCGTGGCTCAGGCCGCGGGCGTGGAGCCCTTCATGAGGAACGCGGCGCTTCCCACGACGAACTCCGAGTAGTTACTCAAGAGGATGTGGACGCGCCCGGCGATCACGCGGCTGGGGATGACGTACATGGTGAGGTCGCCGTCCAGGATGAAGAACAAGTCCACCAGGTCCGGATCGTAGGGAACCAGCCGCTCCCGGTTGCCCACCGAGTAGGGACGCCTCCCTACCTGCACCATCCCAGCCGTCCTGTTGTAGTACGTCGTGGTCTTGACCTGGACGCGCTTGATCCCATCTGGCATGGAAACCAGCAGGTCGTAGAGCGTCGGCTCCATGGGCAGAGATGCGTTGTATCCGCACAGCAGAAACCACATCGCCGCGATGGCGGTTCCCGCCTCCCGCAGGTGCTTGATGTCGGGCTTGAACTCGGGTCGTGCGGCTGTGCCCTTCCCGGTTCCAGCCTAGTCGGCTCAGGTCGAGGCCCGAGGCGGGCAGCGTGCGCCTTGACCCGAGTTCGATCGTCGGCGTTGCCATGGAGTCCCAGTTCTGAGAACAGTTCGGGCCAGGAGTACGAGCTGGCGACAGCACGCCTGAGCTGCGCGTCTGACCAGCGTCGTTGACCGGTGAAGTGGGAGGTGTCCAGGCCAAGCCGGGCCACGTGCCGCTTAACGATCCGAATGGATCCGGCAGAGGTTACGCACAGGCCGAGTTCGCGCATGACGCCACGCCACGACCTGGATGAGGCCACCGCGGAAGCTAACTGAGCATCGGACCATCTGCGTCTATCAATAGGGTTTTCTGTCATATTGATAGGCTAGCGACAGGGTCTGACAAAACGCCTGTGACGCATCTTACTCATCAAACTTACTAAGTCGGGACGGCGGGATTTGAACCCGCGCTCTCTAGTCCCCCAGACTAGCGCCTTAACCAAGCTGGGCCACGTCCCGCTTGCCCTCTCGGACCGTCAAATACTAGCGCACCCGGGGCATGCCTTGCCACGCGGTACCGGTCAGGCCCGGCTCGACGGCCCCGGCCAGGGTCCTCGGCGCTGAGGATCACGCCGTCGAGCTCGAGGAGCAAGCCGAGCGAGACGGCATCACCATGAGGTCCAGGCCCAGTGACCTGGGGGTAGGTCTGGTGACCAGGGCGTCACCGACATCGACGATTCGGCCCGCAGTCAGTCGATCTGGCTACCACCCAGCTATCTGAGCAGCGGGCGGAGAACCGGCCGCTCGTGGCGACGCCGGTGTTCGGGACGCGCCGGATCGGCGGTCCGTCCGGACCAGCGTGGCGGCGCGATGATCGGACACTCGCTGCTTGCGGACCGGGATTCTCGATACCCTGGGCAGGTTCCCTGAATACCCGCAGGGGTTTTCAGCGATACCCCCGCAGGGTTTTACGGAGCACCCGGCTAATTCACCGCAGGTCGCCGGCCACGGAAAAGCTACTTGCCCGGGAATAGGCGCGCGCCGATTAATCTCGTGGTCGGAGGGAACCTGGTTCCGGGCCTGGGAGTCGGGAACCCGGCCGCGGGCCTCAGGGCCGGCAACCAGGCCGTGGGCCTGGAGGCCGCCGGGCCGACCGGGAACCCGGTAACGCAGGCCAGGGCGCCGATGTCGCCGCGCCTGGCGGCGTGCTGCGAGATCGTCATGGGCCTGACGATGAGCTACATGCTGATCACGATGCTGTGACCGGCCGGGTCAGGATCCCGCGGTCACGGCCCACCGGGGGTTGGTTCCGAGCAGCTGGTCGAGCAGGCTGCGTCCTTCGAGGGTGGCCCACTCCACGTCGCGCAGCCGCTCGAGCCTGGCCTGGCCCCACGGGCTGGCCTGGACCAGGGCGACCATGTCGGCGGGGGTGATGCCGTCCGCGTGCGGCAGGGCGCTGACCACCCGGTCGGTGTAGTGGTCGTGGTGTCCGGGCTCGGCGCCGCGGATGCGCCGGGTCAGCCGCCTGGCGTCCGCCTGCAGCGCGGCGATCCCGCTGGTCTTGCCCCAGGTCCCCTCGATCAGTACCAGGCGGCCGGCCGGGGCTGCCGTCCGCCAGGCGGCCAGGGCGGCGCCGGGGTCGGGCAGGGTCCACAGCAGGTGGCGTTCCACGACCGCGTCGAACGGGCCGTCGGGCGGGCTGACCGCGTCCGCCTGCACCGCCTGCACCTCCAGGCCGAGCTGCGCGGCCTTGGCCCGCAGCACCTCGAGCATGCCCGGCGAGAGGTCCATCGCGGTGACCCGGTATCCCTGGCCGGCCAGCAGCAGCGACAGGAAGCCGGTTCCCGCCCCGGCGTCCAGCACCCGCGCGGGGGGATCGGGCAGCAGCCGCCGCAGCGTGGCGCTCCAGGCCGCCCGCTCGTGGGGACGCCGCGGGTGGTGCTCCGGTGAGTTGTCGTAGACCGCGGCGTCCTCGTCCCAGAACTGCCGGATCTCCTCGGACACGCTGCTGGTCGTCATCGCCTTCTCCTCTACGGATGAAAAGGGTTCACTCCTGCACGGTCGCGTTCGCGGTGTCCCACTTCTGCTCGATCTTGGCGAAGCGCCAGATCGACAGGGCGACGACCCAGGTCAGGACGAAGACGCCGACGATCACGAACCCGGCAGTGTTGATGTTGAAGTTGCCCATGAAGGTCCAGAACCCGCCGGTCAGGTTGAGTTCCTGGCCGAGCAGGCCGAGCAGCTCGACGGTGCCGATGAAGAAGGCGACGAACACCGACAGGCCGGTGATGGTCAGGTTGTAGTAGACCTTACGGATCGGGCGGGCGAAGGCCCAGTCGTAGGCGAAGTTCATGAAGCAGCCGTCGGCCGTGTCGAACAGGCACATCCCGCCGGCGAACAGGAGCGGCAGCGACAAGATCGCGTAGAACGGAAGCCCGCTAACCACGGCGCTGCCTGCCAGTACCAGCAGGGCCACCTCGGTGGCGGTGTCGAAACCCAGGCCGAACAGCACGCCCGACCGGGTACATCTTCCACGGGGTGTCGATCCGCTTGGCGTAGCCGCCGAAGACGCGGTTCATCAGCCCGCGGCTGTCGAGCTGGCGTTCCAGCTCCTCGTCGCTGTACCGGCCCTGACGCATCTCGCGGAACACCTTGATGATCGAGAGCAGTACGACCAGGTTCAGCAGGGCGATCAGGTACAAGAACGTGCCGGACACAGTGGTGCCGATGACCCCGGTGGCGTTGTGCAGCCCGGAGCCGTCGTTTCTGACCTGCTGGTCGAGGGCGCGGATGCCGAAGTTCAGCAGCAGCGCCAGGACGAACACGATCGTGGAGTGGCCCAGGGAGAAGAAGAACCCGACCGACAGTGGCCGCTTGCCGTCCTGGACCAGCTTGCGGGTGGTGTTGTCGATCGCGGCGATGTGGTCGGCGTCGAAGGCGTGCCGGATGCCCAGGGTGTAGGCCAAGATCCCGGTCCCGAACCCGAAGACCTCGGTCGAGGTGATGTGGTAATGCCCGCCCACCGCGGCGGCCAGCATGGCCCAGCCCGCCACGTTCAAGCCGACGATGACCGCCACCATGGCCCCCGCCCGGGCCCACTCCTGGGGTGTCAGCCCGTCCCGGATCTTCGCGAGGCGGGCGCGCGGGTCGGCCATCGGGGCACCTCCCAGGCTCGGCTTGGCCGTGATCATATTAAAAGCTACTGCAACTTACTTGCAATAGCGTCTAATTGGCATTGAGCCGCTGGGGGGGCGGACGCGCTGACGCGTGCACTGAGGGCCGGGTCCCGGGCACGGACGCGCTGACGCGTGCACTGAGGGCCGGGTCCCGGGCACGGACGCGCTGACGCGTGCACTGAGGGCCGGGTCCCGGGCACGGAGGGCGGGCACCGAGGACCGTGGTCCGCGCACGTGAAGGGCGCCGGTCGGTGAGTGGGCCGGCCGGACGGACCGCGGGGGACGGCCGGCAGCGGCCGGACGCCGCGCGGCTCAGCTGGCCGCGGCGCGGATCTGCGCGGCGAGGTCACCGGCCCGGGCCGCGGCCGCGGCGGCTGCGGCCGGATCCGCCGTGGCGGCCAGCAGGCCGGCGCGCTTGGACCACGCGTAGGTGTTGCCCTCCCGGACCGCGAGCCGCTCGCTGACCAGGGCGAGCGCGAGGTCGGTCTGCCCGGCGCGGATCGCGGCCTCCAGCAGGGTGCGCTCCACCGCGTCGCGCTGCGCGTGGCTGCCGCCGAACTCGTGGACCCGGGTCCGGATCGGCAGCAGCTCGTCCAGGACCTGCTGATAACGACCGCGGCCGAAGTCCAGCAGGCTGCGGCACACCGGCAGGCCCACGGCGGAGGTCATCTGCCAGCCGGTGGTGGCCCGGTCGCCTTCCGCCACCACCCGCTCGAGCGCGGTGACAACATCGGCGGCGCGGGCCAGATCCCCGACCCCCACGTACGCCATGATCGCGTGCATGTCGTTGAACGGGTAGAAGCCCGGGGTGAGCATCCGGGTCCAGGCCTGCGCCAGCGGCGGCCAGCGGTCGCCGACCGAGATGCCCTCCAGCTGCAGTCGCCACAGTAGCGCCGTGGCGTCCAGCAGCTCGAGCGCCACGTCCTGCGACCCGGCGTGGTGCAGGACGCGGTCGTAGACGCCGAGCGCGCCGGCCACGTCGTCGCCCTGCAGCAGGTACAGCGCGTAGTGCCAGGAGTTGTGCACCTTCAGGAAGTTCCCGGTCTGCCACTGCGCCTGGCGGTCCCGCAGGAAGCGGATGCCGTCGGGAATCTGGCCCTGCATCTCGTGGGTGTGCACGACCGCGTGGATGCCCCAGACGTCGTCGGGGTTCAGCTCCACCGCGCGCCGGCCCGCGTCGGCGGACAGCCCGTAGCTGTTGCACTCCTCCAGCCCGAACGCGTACATGCCGTACAGGAACCCGAGGTGCGGGTCGTCGTCGTGCCAGGCGCCGAGCGCGCGGCCGATCCGGTCCCGCAGGCTCACCGCGTCCCCGCTGAAGAAGTCCACCTGGTGGCCGACCGCGAGCGCGAGCAGGTCGCGGGGCCAGCGCACGGAGATCTCGGCGAGCATCACCCCGGCGCCGGTCATGTCGCCGCCGGCCCAGCGTCGCGCCGCGGCCAGGTGGGCGCGTTCCCGGGGACGCAGCGCGGCCTCGCCGGGGCTTCCCGGGGTGCCCGCGCGGGCCAGCGCCTCGCGGGCCCCGGCCACCGCGCCTTCCTCGGTGGACATCAGCGCCAGGTAGGCGCCGAGGAGGTGGGCCAGCACGCAGCCCGGGTCTTCGGCGGCCGCGGCCGCGGTGGCCTCCACCACCTCGGGCTGGAACCGGACCAGGTGATCGATGGCCTGCTCGTACCCGGCCACGGCCTGCGCCGAGCCCGTCATCTCCAGGCCCCGCCCGTCAACGGCCATTCCCCACCTCCGCGGCACCCGCAGCTTCCGGCAACTTCCCGTGGCTATACCCGGGACAGTAGCCACGGGACCCCGGCGCCGGGTGGGCGCCGGGGTCCCGGTGACGTGCACGGTGCGATCGCGGCGGGCGGTCCGGTCAGGAGGCCAGGACGGCCTCGATCTCCAGGTGCAGGGTGATCTTGTCGCCCACGACGACCCCGCCGTTCTGCAGAGGGGCGTTGAAGCTGACGTTGAAGTCGCTCCGGTTGAGCTCACCGCTAGCGCTGAACCCGGCCCGGGTCCCGCCGTAGGGGTCCGGCCCGAACCCGTTCAGCTCCAGGACCAGCGGCAAGCTCTTGGTGACGCCCTTGAGCGTGAGCTCGCCGTCGAGGACGTAGTTGCCGTCATCGAAATGGGCGCCGGTCGAGCGGTAGGTCATCGTCGGGTAGGTCTCGACCTCGAAGAAGTCGGCGGACCGGATGTGCTCGTCACGCTGGTCGTTGCCGGTGCTGATCGACTTGAGGTCGATCACCGCGGTTGCCGAGGACTTGAACGGGTCGTCAGCGGTCACGATCTCGCCGGAGAAGTTCGTGAACTTGCCGCGGACCTTGCTGACCATCATGTGCCGGACCGAGAAGCCGATCTCGGAGTGCACCGGGTCGATGGTCCAGGTGCCGGCGACGTAGCCGGGGATCGCGGTCTCGGTGGTGCTAGCAGTCATCGGGGGCTCCTGAAGCTAGTTGGTTGAATGCTCAATTACTATCACGCCTCCACCACGTTTGTCAAACGCTCAACTATCATCGGGTATGCTGGTAGGGTGCCCAGCCAGGAGATTGCCCAGGAGATCCCTCGGGAGATCACGCAGGAGCCGGCCCAGGAGGCCGCCGAAGAGATCCGGTGGCTCACCGCTGACGAGCAGCTAGCGTGGCGGACGTTCCTGACCGCCTGCCAGACGCTGTTCAGCGTCGTCGACGCGCAGTTGCTGCGCGACTCGGACATTCCGCACGGTTACTACGAGATCCTGGTCCGCCTGTCCGAGACGCCGGGCCGGGCGCTGCGGATGACTCAGCTGGCCGAGGCGTCGACGTCCAGCAAGAGCCGGCTGTCGCACGCCGTGGCGCGTCTGGAAGAGCGCGGCTGGGTCCGGCGGACCGACTGCCCCACGGACCGGCGGGGCCAGATCGCGCAGCTCACCGACGAGGGCTTCGCCGCGCTGGCCGCCGCCGCCCCGGGGCACGTCGACCAGGTCCGGCGCTCCCTGATGGACCGGCTCACTCCCGAGCAGGTCGACCAGCTGCGGGAGATCAGCGCCGCGATCATCGAGGGCACCGACCCGGACGTGACCGCCGGCGGCTGCCTGCCCTGACCGGGCCGCCGGCGTGCCCGTTGCGGATTGCGGGCGGCCGGACGTGTCATGAGTCAGGAAGTCGGCAGAGTTTGATCTTGCCCGGGCCGGGATCCTCCGTCTGCGGAGGGCTCCTCACCGTGCTCGCGTAAGCGTGGGCAGGCGGCCGGAAGCAGGCCTGGCGCGGTGTGCGGCCTGCGATCAGGGGCGGCGGTCCGCGAGGACGCAGAACTCGTTCCCCTCGGGGTCGGCAAGTACGACCCAGCTCTCATCGCCCGTTTGGCCGACGTCGGCATGCCGGGCACCTAGGCCGAGCAGGCGACGGACCTCTTCGTCTTGCTCCCGGTCGGCTGGGCTGACGTCGAGGTGGAGCCGGTTCTTGACGGTCTTGCCCTCGGGCACGTGCGCGAACGTCAACGTCGGTGGCACCGGGCCCGGGTGGTTCTTGCCGTCAGGGCTCCTAGGCCAGCCAATGGTGACAATTCCGTCGTCTTCGTCTTGCACCTCGTAGTCAAGGACCGAGCACCAGAACCGGGCGAGACCGCCGGGATCGGCACAGTCGATCGCAAGTTCGGTGAACTTACTGGTCACGTCGGGATCTCCCAGTCAGGTAGCGGGTCCGCCCCAGGCCACACGCTCATCGCGGTGTCCGGCGGCGAGGTCAGCCGCGCGTGGCGTGCTCACCCAGCCATCCTTCCCGATCCCCTCAACTCAACCCTGCCGGAAAGCTTGACTCACTCCGGACGATGTTAATAGAACACGCATTCGGCTATCGCGATAAATAGTGCCGGCGGCGGCCCGGGCTGTGCCCTATCCTGACGGGCAAAGCGCTGACGGAGACGAGTAGCACGGGATCACGCGAGCCGAGAGAGCCGCCGACCGCTGTGAAGGCGGCCTCGCGCCCCGGTGTGAAGACCCTCCCGAGCGCGGGGAGGAACGGCGGCCGCAGCCGGCGGCGTGCCCCATGCCCCGCCGGCTTGCCCCCGTGACCGGGCAGGAACGAGGCCGTCCCGGCTGCCCGGCGGCGGCGAAAGTGCGGTGGCACCGCGAGTTCCCTTCTCGCCCGCACTCCCAAGGGGTCGTCGAGCACATCCCGGGAGGAGTGCGATGATCTCTCGTGTGCTGGCCGCCGACCTGCACGCGCACGTCGGCGAGCAGGTCAGGATCGCCGGCTGGCTGCACCGCCGGCGCGAGCTGAAATCCGTGACGTTCCTGATCGTCAGGGACCGCTCCGGCCTGGCGCAGGTCGTTCTTTCCGGCCTTACGCAACGGGAAGCCGCCGCCGACCGTGGGCTGCCCGAGGAAACCGTGGTCGAGGTCACCGGCACGGTGGTGACGAACGGCCAGGCGCCTGGCGGGGTCGAGGTCGCCGGACCGCGGGTCACGCCGCTGTCCGACCCGGCCGTGCCGCCGCCGTTCGACCTGTACCGGCCCGCGGTCACGGCCGGCCTGCCGACGATCCTCGACCATGCGCCGGTCACGCTGCGGCATCCGGTGCTGCGGGCCGGGTTCGAGATCGCGGCGGCCAGCGTGGCCGGCTTCCGCCAGGCGCTGGACGCCGCGGGCTTCACCGAAGTGCACACGCCGAAGATCGTCGAGTCGGCCACCGAGTCGGGGGCGAACGTGTTCGGCCTCGACTACTTCGGCCGCCCGGCGTACCTGGCCCAGTCACCGCAGTTCTACAAGCAGGCGCTGGTCGGGGTGTTCGAGCGGGTCTTCGAGGTGGGGCCGGTCTTCCGGGCCGAGCCGCACGACACGGCCCGGCACCTGGCCGAGTACACCAGCCTCGACGCCGAGCTCGGTTTCATCGGTGACCACCGCGACGTCATGGCGGTGCTGCGCGACGCGGTCGCCGGGATGGCGGCCGGGGTGGCCGGCCGGGCCCGCGGCGCGGTGGAGCTCCTCGGGCTGGCCCCGCCCGTGGTCCCGCGGCAGGTCCCGGAGATCCATTTCGCGGACGCGCAGGAGCTCATCGCGGCCCGCGCCGGGTGGGACCCGCGGGGGGAGCCGGACCTCGCGCCGGAGGACGAGCGGTGGCTCGGCGACTGGGCGCAGCGCGAGCACGGGTCGGAGTTCCTGTTCGTGACCGGGTACCCGATGGCCAAGCGGCCGTTCTACACCCATCCCGACCCGGCCCGGCCCGGCTACTCCAACAGCTTCGACCTGATCTTCCGCGGCCTCGAGCTGTGCACCGGCGGGCAGCGGCTGCACCGCCACGCGGACTACCTGGCCGCGCTGGCGGAGCGGGGCGAGGACCCGCGGGCCTACGCCGGGTACCTGCAGGTGTTCGAGCACGGGATGCCGCCGCACGGCGGGTTCGCGATCGGGCTGGAGCGCTGGACCGCGCGGCTGACCGGCGCGGCGAACGTGCGGCAGGTCACCCTGTTCCCCCGGGACCGCCATCGCCTCAGCCCGTAGCCCCGGCAGGCGCCGGTGGCAGCGAGCCCGTGGCCAGCAAGCCCCGTGGCAGGCAAGCACGGTGGTTCAGTAGGCCACGGTGATCCGGCGGCGGAACGCCTCGCCGTGTTCGAGCTCGTCGGCGAACGCGATCGCGAAGTCGGGAATGCTGATCCGGCTCTGGCCGGACTCATCGGCCAGCAACCGGTCCCCGCCGACCCGGAATTCCCCGGTCCGCTCCCCCGGGCCGATCACCCGCGCCGGGCTGACGTAGGTCCAGTCCAGGTCCTCGATGTGCCGGTATACCTCGTCCAGCGCCCTGGCGTGGGCCAGCGCCGCGGGCTTGTGCGCCGGGGGGAAGTCCGGGCGGTCAACGAGCCGCTCGCCCGGCGCGACCTCGAGGCTGCCGGCCCCGCCGACCACCACGAGGCGGCGCACCCCGGCCTGGCGCAGCCCCTCGGCCAGGCCGCGGGCGGCGCCGAGCAGGCTGTCCTCCGGGTCCTCCCCGTGGTCGCGCCGCGGCCCGGTCGCCGACGCGACCGCGTCCTGGCCCGCGGCGAGCCGGGCCACCGATGCCGGATCCCGCGCGTCGCCGGTGAGGCTCTGCACGACCAGGCCGTCGACCGGGACGCCGCTCCTGGTGGCGGCGGTGACGGTATGTCCCCTCGCGAGCAGCTCGGTGGCGACGGCCCGGCCGATGACCCCCGTGGCACCGAACACGACAATCTTCACGATTCTCCCCATCACGCCCGGCGTTGACGGCGCCCGGCCACGGTCTGCGCGGCACGTGCCTTCGCCCGGTAAGTGCTTCCCAAGATCAGCCCGGTCATTCGGGCCGATGCGCCCGCGAGACAGCGGCGGGTCAGCCGCGGCCCGGCGGCCGGAGATGCCCCGGCGTCCAGGCGGCGCCCGGCCACCCGTGGGCGCCCGGCGGCCCGGTCAGCCGGGCATGACCACCAGAACCTTGCCGACCGCGCCAGCCTCGACCGCGTCCTGCGCCGCGGCGATCTCGTCCAGCGGGAACAAGGTGACCGGCAGCTCGGTCAGCGCCCCGGCGGCCAGCGCGGCGGAGATGTCCCGCGCCGCCTGGCCGAGCGCGTCGGCCGGCACCCCGTACAGCAACACGAACCTCATCACCACGTTCGCGTTCATGCAGGCCCGGACGGGCAGGTCCGGGTCGGCCGGCTCGGCGGCGTAGCAGACGATCCGGGCGCCGGGCGCGATGACCGCCAGGTCGAGCTGCAGGTTGGCGCCGAGGGCCACCTCCACGACGCGGTCCACGCCCGCGGCGCCCGCGAAGGACCTGATCTGGTCGGCGGCGCCGGGCTGCCGGTAGTTCACGACCAGGTCGGCGCCGGCCTTGGCGGCCAGGTCGGCCTTCTCCGGCCCGCTGACCGTGGTGACCACCCGGGCGCCCGCGCGCTTGGCCAGCTCGATGGCGAAATGGCCGACCGCGCCCGCGCCGCCCGCGACCAGGACGGACTTCCCGTCGATGGGCCCGTCGGCGAACAGGCACCGGTGCGCGGTCACGGCCGGCACGCCCAGGCTGGCGCCGAGCTCGGCCGAAGCGCCGTCGGGCAGCGGGATGGCCAGCCCCTCCGGGACGATGGTCCACTCGGCGGCGGTCCCCCACCGCCGGCCGCCCGCGGCCAGCCACAGCCACACCCGCTGGCCTACGCGGCCCGGGTCCACGCCCGCGCCGACCGCGTCGATCGCCCCCGCGCCGTCGTGGTGCGGGACCTGGAAACCGTCGATCGGCCGCGGCGTCGCGCCGCTGCGGGACTTCCAGTCGGTGGGATTGACGCCGGAGAACTCCACCCTGACCCGCACCTCCCCCGGTCCGGGCTCGGGCCGCTCCACGTCCTCGACGCGCAGCACCTCGCGGGCAGGTCCGTACCGGTCATACAGCGCAGCTTTCACCGTCAGGTTCCTCCGCTCTCGTCCGGCTCTCCGGCCCTCCGATCCTCTCATCCGGGCCGCGTGCGCCCGGCACGGTCGCCGCCGGTGCAGGCCGGGATGGCTGGCGGCTCGGATGCCGACACCGGCGGGAGACGTTGCTGGCCGACACGCCGGGGTCATAATGGATGCAACACGTCGTAGCCGGACATTTCTCCAGCGGCGCTGACGCCTGACTGAGGCGCTCTTGGCGCATGGTGGCAGGGCCGCCCGGTCGGCAACCGGCGACTGACTTCACCGGCCGGGAGCTGCAGGTCGCGCAGCTGACCGCCATGCTCAGCCATGACGATGACGATGACGGGGTCGGGGTACCGATCGCGGTGATCGCCGGCCTGCCCGGCTCCGGCCTCGCCAACGCCCGCCTGCCCAGAGAGCCGTACTTTCCGCCGCCAGGTCCCGCGCTCTCTCCGGCCGTCGTGGCCGAGTCCCTGGCCGGGAGCATCACCGCCGATCCGGTGGCCTGGTTCACCGCCGAGCGGCTGAGCCTGCTGGCGGTCATCGAACGCTGCTGCGGCGGCGGGCGCCACCAGGCCGCGGCCCGGCTCGCCGCGTCCATGGCCAGCTTCCAGCACCTGCAGGGCAGGCCCGACGATGCCGAGCGGGCCTGGCGGGTTATCGCGGAGGCGGCGGCGCGGGCAGGTGATCCCGCCGCGGCCGCCCGCGCACGGCTCCGCCTCGCCGTCGCCGCCTGCGACCAGGGCCGGCACGCGGAGGCCAGCCCCATCGTGGACCAGTGCGTGACCACCTTCGGTGAACTCGCCGACCAGCGTGCCCTCGCCACGGCCTGGTACTGGCGTACCTCATGCGAAGTCAATCGGGGTTCTATGACCAGGCCCGGCGATCCGCAGGTTGTGCCCTGCAACTCGCCCAGGACACCGGCGATGGCCAGACCGAGGTCATGGTCCTGCGCCTGCTGGCCCTGGCGCAGGTAATGCGTCCTGACTGCCGCCGGGACGCCGTGGCGTCGGCTGAGCGGGCCCTGGCGTTGGGCAGGGAACTCGGCGAGCCCATCTTCGAACATGAAGTCCTGCACACGACGGCCCACGTGAACAACCTGGCCGGCCGCCACGACGTGGCCCTGCAGGTGTCCCAGGAGGGCCTGCTGCTGGCGGAAAACCTCGGAGGGCCGGTGGTGACAGCGGGCTGGTTTGGCATTCGCGGGGACGCCTACCAGGGCCTGGGCCGCTACCGCGAAGCCGCCGAATCATTTCGGAGGGCATCGCCGATCTTCCGGGACCACTTCATGCGCCGTATGCATGCGCTGTGCCTGCTCAAGATGGGATACGCCGACCAGGCCCTCGGCGACCACCAAGCCGCGATCGGGCACTTGCAGGAGAGCCTGGACATCTTCGGCCGACTGCAGCTAGGCCACTACACGCAGCAAGCGCTCACAGCACTGGACGCCTGCCAGGACGGTCGGCGCGCTGACGCAGGCCAGCCGCCGGATGGCTGACCAGATGACCAGCCCGGCTCTGCCGGGTTACCGGGCCTGGGCACCGTCTGCCCACACCCGGGCGGCGCCGCTAGGGTCTTCCACCGGGTAAGCGCGGCCGCCAGCGAACCAGTAGACCTTGCCGTCGGTGGTCACGATGTGAACGTCTCCGGCGGCGAATACGTACAGCTGCGGGTCGGCTGGTCTCTCCGGTGACCCGTAGCCTCCGGGGGATGCACCCCGTGCGGAGCGCAGGACGAGCGTGCGGCGCCCGGCCAGCGCCGACACGATCCGCTGATCAGCCAGGGCCTCTTTCAGCCGGCCGAGGATGGCCTTCCTGCGGTCGGCTTCGGTCCTGGTGAGCCCCGGCGCGGGGGCCTCGGGCAGGCCTTGCTGATGCATGTCGTCACCTACCACTGCCGTCGGTCTTGTCGCCAGCGGATACCGGCAGAGATGTTGCTGGTCAGCACGACAGCGCCGTAATCTGGATACAACCTGCCGTAACCGGTCATTACCACAGCGGCCGTGAGGCTTGATTGAGGCATCTTTGTCGCATGGCCGGTCAGCCTGGGCCGGCGGTACCGGGCCGAGGTCTATGTGCCATAGGCGTGAGGTGATGCATGGCGGCGAAGCGGCAGCGCCTCGCCCAGCGCCGCAAGGCCGCGGGTTCAGCCAGGAAGCGCTGGCGGGCGTGCTGGACGTCGAGCGCTCGACGGTCGTGCGCTGGGAATCCGGGGAGACCGAGCCGCTGCCGTGGATCCGGCCGAAGCTGGCCCGGGCGTTAGGAGTATCGGCCGACCAGCTCGACGAGCTGCTGGGGCGAGCTGGCCCGGCCGCGCCGCGGCACCCGGAGGCTGACCCCGGGCCGGGCCAGGGCCAGGGCCTGGGCCAGGGCCTGGGCCAGGGCTGGTAGCACCACAGGAACCGGTGCCGTGGCAGGAAGTTCCCGTCGAGTCACCATCACTGGCGGTCGGCCGCGGCGGGGAAGCGCTGCCGGTGTGCCAGCTGCCGCCGACGGTGGCCGACTTCACCGGCCGGGAGCCGCAGATCGCCCAGCTGACCGGCATGCTCAGCCGTGACCGTGATCGGCTCGGGGTGCCGATCGCGGTGATCGCCGGCCTGCCCGGCGCGGGGAAGACCGCGCTGGCGCTGCACGTCGCGCACAGGCTGCGGGCGGCGTTCCCGGACGGGCAGCTGTGGGTCCCGCTGGAGGGCGCCACCGGGCACCCGCGCGACCCGGGCGAGGTGCTGGGCGAGCTGATCCGCGCGCTGGGCGTGCCCGGTTCGGCCATCCCCAAGTCAACGGCGCAGCGCGCGGCGCTGTACCGGTCGCGGCTGGCCGACCGGCGGGTCCTGGTGCTGGCCGACGACGCCGCCTCGGCGGCCCAGGTCCAGCCGCTGCTGCCCGGCACCGGCCAGTCCGCGGTCCTGGTCACCAGCCGCAGCGAGCTGGCCGGCCCGCCCGGATCGCGGCTGCTCCTGCTCGACCCGCTCACCCGCGCCGAGGCGATCCAGCTGCTGGCCAAGATCGTCGGCGAGCAGCGGGTGGCCGCCGAGCCCGGCGCCGCCGGCGAGCTGGCCGCCGCCTGCGGCCAGCTCCCGCTGGCGGTCCGGATCGCCGGCGCGCGGCTGGCCGCGCGTACCTCCTGGCAACTGTCGGCCCTGGCCCGCAAGATCACCGACGCGCGGCGGCGGCTGGACGAGCTCCAGGCCGGCGACCTGTCGGTGCGGGCCAGCCTGGCCCAGAGCTACCAGGCCCTCGACGAGCCCGCGCGCGCCGCGTTCCGCCGCCTGGCGCTGCTCGACACGGCCGAGTTCGCCGAATGGCAGGTCGCCGCCCTGCTCGGCGTCCCGGACGCCTCAGCGGTCGTGAACCAGACTCGCCGACGGCTCGCTGCTGACCGCGACCGGGATCGACCCCGCCGGGCAGCCCCGGTACCGGCCGCACGACCTGCTGCGCGACTACGCCGCCGAACGGCTCGCCGACGAGCCTCAGGCGCAGCGCGACGCGGCCCTGGCCCGGGTCACGGACGGATGGCTGCAGCTGGCCGCCCTCGCCGACGCCCGCCTGCCGAGAGAGCCCTACTTCCCGCCGCCCGCTCCCGCGCCGCCGGCCACCGTGGTGGCCGAGCCGGTGGCCAAGAGCATCACCGCCGATCCGGTGGCCTGGTTCACCGCCGAGCGGCTCAGCCTGCTGGCCGTCATCGACCGCTGCTGCGCCGACGGCCGCCACCAGGCCGCGGCCCGGCTCGCCGCGTCCATGGCCAGCTTCCAGCACCTGCAAGGCCGGCCCGACGACGCCGAGCGGGCGTGGCAGGTGATCGCCGCCGCCGCCCAGGAGGCGCGCGACCCGACCGCCGCCGGCCGGGCCCGGCTCCGGCTGGCCGCCGCCGTCTGCGGCCAGGGCCGGCACGCCGAGGCCAGCCCCATCGTGGACCAGTGCGTCACGGCGTTCGGCGAACTCGACGACCAGCGCGCCCTCGCCACCGCCCGCTACTGGCGCGCCGTCTGCGAATGGAACCTGGGAGCCTACGCCGACGCCCGGCCATCCGCACAGCGCGCCCTGCAGCTAGCCCAGGACACCGGCGATCAGCAGGCTGAGGCCCTGGCCTTGCGCCTGCTAGGGCTCGCCACTGCGCACATGAAGCTTCCTGATCACGGCCAGGAAGCCATCGCATCGGCGGAACGGGCTCTCGCGCTGGCCAGGGAACTCGGCGAACCTGCGCTCGAACAGGAGGTCCTGCACTCAGTCGCCAGCGTGTACAGCCTGGCCGGGCGGCACGAGGATGCGCTGCATCTGTGCCAGCAGGGCCGAGGCATGGCCCGAGATCTCGGGCTTCAGGTCGCGACGGCGGACTACCTGGGCCTGAGCGGCGATGCCTACTACGGCCTGGGCCGCTACCGGGAGGCTGCCGAATCGCTACGCAGCGCGCTGCCCATCTTCCGGGATCACTTCATGCGCCGTCACTATGGGCTGTGCCTGCTCAAGATGGGAAACGCCTATCAGGCGATGGGCGACTACCAGGCCGCGATCGGGCCCCTGCAGGAAAGCCTGGACATCTTCGGCCAGCTGCAGCTGGATCACTACGCAGAGCGAGCACGCGGCACACTCAACGCCTGCCAAGGCAGCCAGCGCGCTGCCCCCGGCTGACCGCCAGGTGCCTGACCAGGTGACCCGGCACGGCTGTGCCGGGGTAACGGACCTGCTCATACCATCTGGCGCAGGCCAGGGCGGCACCATCCAAGGATGGCCTGTCCTGCGCCGGCAGAGATGTTGCTGGTCAGCACGACAGAGCCGTAATCTGGATACACCCTGCCGTAACCGGTCATTACCAGCGGTATTGGCGCTTGGTCGAGGCATTCCGCCGCATGGGCTGGTCGGCCTGGCTGCGTAGCACGAGCCAAGATCTTGTGGCATAGGCGTGAGGTGAGGCATGGCGGCGAAGCGGCAACTCCTCGCCCAGCGCCGCAAGGCCGTGGGCTTCAGCCAGGAAGCGCTGGCGGGCGCGCTGGACGTCGAACGCTCGACGGTCGTGCGCTGGGAATCGGGGGAGACCGAGCCGCTGCCCTGGATCCGGCCCAAACTGGCCCGAGCGCTAGGGGTATCGGTCGACCAGCTCGACGAGCTGCTGGGGCGAGCAGGCCCGGCCGCGCTGAGCCCGCTGGAGGCTGAGCCAGGGATGATGCCTGGGCGGGGTCGGGCCGCAGCACAGGAACGGGTGCCGTGGCAGGAGGTGCACGTCACCTCGCCGTTAGGCGTGCGGGGTGGCGGCGGGGAGGCGCTGCCGGTGTGCCAGCTGCCGCTGGCGGTGGCCGACTTCACCGGCCGGGAGCCGCAGATCGCGCAGCTGAGTGACATGCTCAGCCGCGACCGCGAGAACCGGGTCGGGGTACCGGTCGCGGTGATCGTCGGCCTGCCGGGGGCGGGGAAGACCGCGCTGGCGCTGCACGTGGCGCACCTGGTACGGGTGGCGTTCCCGGACGGGCAGCTCTGGGTCCCGCTGGACGCCGCCACCGGGCACCCGCGCGACCCCGGCGAGGTGCTGGGCGAGCTGATCCGCGCGCTGGGCGTGCCCGGCTCCGGCATTCCCAAGTCAACGGCGCAGCGCGCGGCGCTGTACCGATCGCGGCTGGCCAGGCGGGTCCTGATCCTGGCCGACGACGCCGCGTCGGCGCCCCAGGTCCAGCCGCTGCTGCCCGGCACCGGCCAGTGCGCGGTCCTAATCACCAGCCGCAGCGAGCTGGCCGGACCGGACGGGTCACGGCTGCTCCCGCTGGAGCCGCTCACCCGCGCCGAAGCCGTCCAGCTGCTGGCCAAGATCGTCGGCGAGCAGCGGGTGGCCGCCGACCCCGGCGCCGCCGGGGAACTGGCGGCCGCGTGCGGCCAGCTCCCGCTGGCGGTCCGGATCGCCGGCGCGCGGCTGGCCGCGCGCACGTCCTGGCAATTGTCCGCTCTAGCCCGCAAGATCACCGACGCGCGGCGGCGGCTGGACGAGTTCCAGACCGGCGACCTGTCGGTGCGGGCCAGCCTGGCCCAGAGCTACCAGGCCCTCAGCGAGTCCGCCCGCACCGCGTTCCGGCGCCTGGCTCTGCTCGACTCCGCCGAATTGACCGAATGGCAGGTCGCCGCCCTGCTCGGTACCCCGGACGCCGCCGAGGTGGTGAACCAACTGGCCGACAGCTCGCTGCTGACCGCGACCGGGATCGACGCCGCCGGGCAGCCCCGGTACCGGCCACACGACCTCCTGCGCGACTACGCCGCCGAACGGCTCGCCGACGACCCGCCCGCGCAGCACGCCGCCGTCCTGGCCCGGGTCACGAGCAGATGGCTGCAGCTGGCCGCCCTCGCCGACGCCCGCCTCCCCCGGGAACCATACTTCCCGCCACCCGCTCCCGCGCCGTCGGCCGCCATGGTGGCCGAGCCGGTGGCCCGGAGCATCACCGCCGACGCGGTGGCCTGGTTCACCGCCGAGCGGCTCAGCCTGCTAGCCGTCATTGAACGCTGCTGCACGAGCGGCCGCCACCAGGCCGCGGCCCAGCTCGCCGCGTCCATGGCCAGCTTCCAGCACCTGCAAGGCCGACCCGACGACGCCGAGCGGGCCTGGCGAGCGATCGCCATCGCCGCGGTACACGCGCATGACGCGGCCGCGGCCGCTCATGCCTGGCTCCGCCTCGCCGCCGCCGCTTGCGGGCAGGGCCGGCACGCCGAGGCCAGCCCGATCGTGGACCAGTGCGTGAGTGACTTGGGCAAGCTTGCCGACCGGCGCGCCCTCAGTAGTGCCTACTACTGGCACGCCGTCTGCAAGTGGAACCTGGGAGCTTACGCCCACGCCCAGCAATCCGCGCAGCGCGCCTTGCAGCTAGCCCGGGACACCGGCGATCACCAGGCTGAGTTCCTGGCCCTGCGCCTGCTGGCGATCGCCCAGGCCAACCTGCCAGACCATGGCCAGGACGCTATCGCGTCCGCGGAGCAGGCTCTCGCGCTGGCCAGAGGACTCGGCGAACCCGCATTCAAGCATGAAGCCCTGCATACAGTCGCTCATGTGAACAACCTGGCTGGCCGCCATCACGTGGCCCTAGACGTCTCCCAGGAAGGCCTGGGCTTGATTCGAGACCTCGGGCTGGAGACGGCAACAGCTGAATGGCTGGGTATTCGCGGCGACGCCTATCAGGGCCTGGGCCGCTACCGAGAGGCTGCCGAGTCGCTGCGCAGTGCACTGCCCATCTACCGCGATCACTTCATGCGCCGCCACCACGCGCTGTGCCTGCTTAAGATGGGACGCGCCTACCAGGCGATGGGCGACTACCAGGCCGCGATCGGGCCTCTACAGGAAAGCCTGGACATCTTCGGCCAGCTGCAGCTAGACCACTACGCACAGCAAGCACGCGATACGCTCGACGCCTGCCGGGGCAGCCAGCGCGCTGCCGTCGGCCCGTCGCAGGGCGCCTGACCTAGTCACCCGCGGTTGCTGGCCGCCAGTCGCCCGGAGTCGTCAAGGACTCTCCGGCTCGTCCGAGCCCTCAGGAAGCACGTACACCTTGCTCCATCCGGTGCTCTTGGCCTGACCGAGGGCACTATCCGCGGCACCGATCAACTCGGTCAGAGCGCGCCTCGACTCGTTCAGGACGGCCACTCCGATAGATACCGTCAGGCGGAACACGAAGCCTTCCTGGCTTCCGGACTCGATGGCAATGGGCTCAGCCGCGATATAGTCACGCAGCCGCTCACTGATCCGCTGCGCTTCGTCGCGTCCGGTCTGCGGTAGCAGAATGACGAACTCCTCGCCACCGAGCCTGCCGATCAGCTCATCACCTGGTAGCTGGTCCTTGAGCATGCCCGCAATATCGCGAATCAGCTGATCGCGTACCAGCTGGCCAGCCATGTCATCGACGTCTTTAAAATGATCAATATTTACCATCGCCAACGCAAGTGGCGTGCGGCCACGCCGCGCTCGCAACAGTTCTACCTCAGCCGCGCGCTGCCATGTCCCGGCATTGAGCAGACCAGTCTTCGCGTCGATGCGCGGTTGCGCGACAAGCTGGGAATTCATTAGGTAGCGCCGATAGAGGACCACCGAGGGAAGAGCGAGCGTCATAAGCAGCGCGCTGATTGAGACAACAAGCGAAAGCGAAACAGCAAGGCTTAGCTCGATGAGGTCTGACGTGATCGCTTCTCTATTCCCGAACATGTCGCGCACGCGTGCCTGCGGGTCGTCGATCATGATCGCGCCGAGGATGAGGCCATTATTTATTACCCACGCAAGGACCCCACAGCCAGCAACCGCACCGGTCCAGGCGAGCGCGTGGGAAGCTGTTCCGGGTGTACGGCCCGCTACCGAGTCTGGAATGGAATGGAAAAGGAAAGAGACGCTACCATATGCCAGGCTAATTGTAGCGTTGCTGAACACCCTGCGATAGACGAAGCCTCGAGGTCCGCGCCAGAGGCGATATGCAGTTAGCGGCAACGGCGCGAGCAACGCATATGCCGGGGGAAGTGTCGTGGCGATCGCAAGGTACCAGACTGTCTGCAGGTCTCGGCCTACGCCCTGAACTTCCCTGACGTTCCTGGTTGACTCGATGGCTATGACGCCGCACGCCAACAGCCCGGCAAAGATCACGATGTCAGTGGGCTGCCATCGGGTGCGCGCTGCCGCGATCGCAGCCACAATGAATGCGAAGGTGGTGATACTTAGGATATATACCCGCAGTGACCGCGGAAGTGCCCAAACCTGCCAGCCGCGCACGCTCCGGGCGCCCTGGCGTATGCCGTCCGCCACGGTGCCGAACAGGCGGAGGGCAGGCATGAGCACTCCTTGCTGTAACGGAGCAACTCTAATCCGTAGGTAACAGATGGTAAGTGGTCAATGTCGAATTGTTACAGTCCGTTAACACTCGTGTCAAGGCCGATAAGCCTCATGCCCGGAATCTACCGGATGCCCCGTTCGTCCAAGTAACTAGAGAGAGGAGGCGCCATGCGCAACGAGTGGCAGTAAACCTCGCAAACCAGGCATCCTGGATCGCACTTCAGTGCTCGCCTCGCGCACCGGAGAGTCCCACCCAGACAGGAGGCGTCATGCGTAACGAGTGGCAGTAAACCCCTACAATCCAGGCATCCTGGATCGCACTCCAGTGCTCGCCTCGCGCACCGGAGAGTCCCACCCAGACAGGAGGCGCCATGCGCAACGAGTGGCAGTGATCTCTAACGTGCGGCGCTTGCCGTCAGAACATCCCACGGTGTGCCATGTCACGGCGCCATCTCGTCGCCAGGGCGGCGGCCAGGATTGCACCTAAGCCGCCGCTGATGGCGATGGCAGTAGCAGGCGTGATCGCGTGTGAGGACGCGACCGCGCCGGCGAAGACGATCCACAGGCCCTGAGTCACCTGCATGCCTCCGTTGGCCAGGCCGAAGGCCTGGCCGCGGCGCTCGGGCTGGCACGGCGGCGACAAAGGCAGCGTTGGCTGCCAGCTGGTAGGAAGCACACGCCCCGGACACGGCGATGATCAGCAGCGCGGCGATCAGGTCCGGTTGCAGCGCGCAGAGCAACAGCACGCCGCACGCGCCGATCGCCATCGGGCCCATCCAGCGCTGCCTGGCTGCCGGCGGAACCATGCGGCCGAACACGACCGCGCCGACGGCCGCGCCGAAGGGCCCTGCGGCGAACACGAGCCCCGTGCTGATCGGGATCGGCCAGCGAGGCATGAAGGCTGGCCGCGTACGGCGCCGCCAGACCCATCGGCACGACGTAGAACGCAACCAGCCAGCCGAGCAGCATCAGCGTCCGCAGCGTGCGGTGGCCGAAGACCGAGACGCACCCCGGCCGCGATCTCCGCAAGCTGAGACGGGCGGCCGGCCGCCGTGGTCGGCTGAGCCGCAGCGGGCCGATGGCGCACCCAGAACCAGACCAGTATCGCCGAGACCGCGAAGGTGGCGGCGTCGACCAGCAGGGCGGTCCGCACGCCCAGGAAGGCCACGACCAGGCCGCCCAGCGCGTAGCCCGAGACCATGGCCGATCTGGAAGGTGGTCTGCGTGACCGCCGTGCCGAGTACGTACCGCTCCCCGGTCAGGATGTCGGGCATCATCGCGGACCGCGCGGACTTGAACGGCGAGTCGAGCAGCGTCACGACGAAGAGCAGCGCCACCATGATCCACAGCCCCGCCGGGCGGCGGTACCGTCAGGCTCACCAGGGCCATCAGGCAGACGAGCACCAGCCGCGCGATGTCGCACGCCACCATCACCTGGCGCCGTGGCAGCCGGTCGGCCAGCCCGGACAGGGCCAGGCCGCCGATCACCCAGGGCAGGAAGCGTGACCGCATAGGTCAGCGCCGTCCAGAACGGCGAACGCGTGCGGTCGTAGACCAGCACGGTGATGGCCACCCGGGCCAGCTGATCGCCGACCACCGACAGTAGCTGCGCGAGCCACAGAGCGCGGAACTCGGCGCTCGGCGAAGATATGCCGGAAGGTGGGCTTGCCGGGATCGGCGGGCGCGCGGGCTGCGGCGGTCTGTGCCGCACCATCCACCGCGATCTCCAGGTCCTCTTTTCGCACGCGGACGTTACCTCATGATTGCCCAGCGTCGTACCGGTCTGCAACCATCGGTGGCCGGAACTTTACTCAGCGCAAGCTGACGGGCACGCGACGATGACCGGGCCGCGAACGTCCGGTGCCCGGAATGTCGGAGCCCAGTAATGTCTCAGCATCCTCCCAGCCAAGAACTCTGGCTCTTTAGGTTTACGATCGGCACAATCGGCCAAAGGGATGGCAAAGCTGTGCCTCGCGCGCGGCAGCGCGGGTGACCGGCCGGCAAGACGGAGGACTGGATGCGCCGAGGCATCAGGTATCCGCCGGCGGCCGCGCCTTCCCTGTCCGTCCTGGCCTGGCACCGGACCGTCTGGCTGGCGAGCTTCATCGTGGTCGCGCTCGGGGCCTACGTGGTGTCGCCGCTGGCCCAGGCGGCAGGCCATCGCGTTCCCGCGGTCCAGCGCGGCGTCCCGTTCAACGGGACGGCCGCGGTCGGAGCGCTGTTCACCCGGTCCGGCGGCAAGCTGGGCGCGCACTTCTGCACCGCGAGCGTGGTCAGCAGCCCGGCCGGCAACCTGCTCATCACCGCCGCGCACTGCATGCAGGGCAGATCCCCCGGCGACGTCGTGTTCGCCCCGGGCTACCACAACGGCAGGTTCCCTTACGGCACCTGGGTCGTGACGAGGGCCTACGTCGACAGCGCCTGGGCCACGAGCCAGAATCCCGACGATGACGTCGCGTTCCTCATCGCGGGACGGCCGGGCACGCACATCCAGCAGCGCACCGGGGCCGAGATCCTCAGGATCGGCCGGCCACCGCAGATGGTGCAGGTGATCGGCTACCCGGACGCCACGAACCGGCCGATCACCTGCACGGCCCCGGCGCGCAGGTTCGGTGCCCGCCAGATGGTCTTCGACTGCGACAACTACACCAACGGGACCAGCGGCGGGCCGTTCCTGGCCCACGTCAGCCCCGCGACCGGCGACGGCTGGGTGATCGGCGTGATCGGCGGCTACCAGCAGGGCGGAGACACCCCGAACGTCTCGTATTCCCCCAGGTTCCTCGCTTCGGTCCTGGCCCTGTACCAGACCGCGACCTCGGGAAGCCCGGTCCTGCTGTCAGGCTGACGCGGCGGGACCGGGGATTATCCGGTCCAGGTCGGCGAGTTCGTCGGCGGACGGTACCCAGCCGGCGGCCGCGGCGTTCGCCTTGACCTGCTCCGGCGACGTCGCCCCGGCGATCACCGACGAGCAGCCCGGCTGGGCGGCCAGGCCGCCGACCGCCACGTCGAGGAGCGTGACGCCGTGCTGCTGCGCCCAGCCGGCCAGCTTTTCGACCCGGTCGAGCTTGTCGTCGGTGACGTAGTCCGGCCGGTCGGCCAGCCTGCTGCCCTCGGGCGGCGGGAGGCCGCGCCGGACCTTCCCGGTCAGCAGGCCGTTGGCCAGCGGGAAGTAGGGCAGCACGCCAAGGCCGTAGTGCAGGGCGGCGGGCACGACCTCGTCCTGGATGCCGCGCTCCAGCAGCGACCAGTGGTTCTGCGCGGAAACGAAGCCGGTGGTGCCGAGCTGGCGGGCCACGCCGGCCGCCTCGGCGAGCCGCCAGCCGGAGAAGTTGGAATGTCCCAGGTAGCGCACCTTGCCCTGGGCGACCAGATCACCCAGCGCGGTCAGCGTCTCCTCGATCGGGGTGGCCGGGTCGGGCGTGTGGATCTGGTACAGGTCGATGTAGTCGGTGCGCAGGCGGCGCAGCGACTGCTCGATGGCCCGCATGATGTATCCGCGCCCGCCCCGGGCGCCCGTCGCTGCCCCGTACCCCATGGCGGCATTCCGGTGGCCGAATTTGGTGGCCAGCACGACCTGGTCACGACGGCCGGCCAGCACCTCGCCGAGGATCTCCTCCGACCGCCCGGCGCCGTAGCTCTCGGCCGTGTCGAGCAGGGTGATCCCCGCGTCCATGGCCGCGTCCACCACGGCGCGGGTCGCCGCCACGTCCAGCCGCCGGCCGAAGTTGTTGCCGCCCAGGCCCGCCACCGATACGACGAGCCCTGACTTGCCTAGTGACCGGTAGCGCATGCCCTGCGTGTCCTCCTGGTGCGGCGCGGATTCACTGCCTGCCGATCGTAACGATAAGGCCAGCACGCCAGCGAAACCACGCGTAGGCTCACCGGGCAACACCAGTCACAGCCGTCACTGGCGTTAGTGTCCCGGTCCTTCGGTCCGGTGCCCGCCCGGCGCCCGGACGCTGGTGAACCCGGCGGGGCGAGGCCGCGAGCTCCGCCGGGCACGAGACATATTCGGTATGCGTGAAATCGCATATGCGATATCATGTGGCAACAGTGGCCAACTGAGCACTTCCGTGACGCAATTGTCCGGAAACCAATCTGGATAGTTCAGCAAGCCCAACTCACCGCGTGCCACATGCCACCCCCAAGACGGCAGCATAGGCGGTCTGCCGGGAGCACCCGAGGTAGCCGGGGAGCTAGCAGGAGGGAGCAGGACTCATGGTAGACGGGGCTGGCGGGCCCACGGTGCTGCGTATCCTCCTCGGCACGCAACTACGCCGCCTGCGCGAGGCGCGCGGGATTACCGCGCAGGAGGCGGCGCGCGCGATCAGGGGATCCGAATCCAAGATCAGCCGCATTGAGCTGGGGCGGACCTCGGTCAGGAAGATCGACATCGTCGACCTGCTCAGCCTGTACGGGATCACCGACCCCGCGGAGCATGAAGAACTGCTCGCCCTGGCCGCCCAGGCGAACCAGCCCGGCTGGTGGCACCAGTACCAGGACGTCCTGCCCAGCTGGTTTCAGGCCTACATCGGCCTTGAGGAGTCCGCGGCGTCGATCCGCAGCTACGACGCGCAGTTCATACCCGGCCTGCTGCAGACCGAGGACTACGCGGCCGCGGTGATCGCGCTCGGCGAGTTCTCGCTGGAGGAAGCGGAACGCCTGGTGTTCTTGCGCAAGGAGCGGCAGCGCCGGTTCAGCTCGGGAGGGCTCCGGCTGTGGGCGATCCTCGACGACGTGGCCCTGCGCCGGCCGGTCGGCGGCCCGCAGACCATGCGAGCCCAGCTCGAGCACCTGTCCGACCTGTGCGACCAGCCGGGTTTCGCGCTCCAGGTCGTGCCGGACTCGGCGGGAGCCTTCGTGGTACCGGGGAGCTTCAGCATCCTGCGCTTTGCCGTCCCCGACCTGCCCGACGTGGTTTACCTGGAGCAGCTCACGAGCGCCATGTACCTGGACAAGCCCGCCGACGTGGAGCGCTACACCGCCGCCATGGACAAGCTCAGCGCCGTCGCCGCGCCGCCCGAGGAAACCAAGCAGATCATCCGCGCGTTGCGCGAGGAGCTGGAGAGATCCCCATGAGCAGCATCCGCAACGGCATGGACGCGAGCGAGCTGGCCGGCGTGACGTGGGTCAAGAGCCGCCACAGCGGCCCCACCGGGGGTAACTGCGTCGAGGTCGCCTTCCTCGCCGACGGCGGGGTCGCCATGCGCAATTCCCGGCACCCGGGCGGGCCCGCGCTGATCTTCACGAGGGCCGAGTGGGACGCGTTCCTCGGCGGGGCCAAGGACGGCGAGTTCCGGCCTGCCGGCTGACCGCCCGGCTGAGGACGGCCGGTCAGGACCGCCGCGCGGCGCGCGCCTGACGGCCGGGCGATCCCCCGCGCCGGTCGCGCAACCGCATCGAGAGGCGCACCGGGCTGCCCTCGAAGCCGAACTCCTGGCGCAGCCTGCGCTCGATGAACCGGCGGTAGCCGGCCTGCAGGAAGCCCGTCGTGAACAGGATGAAGTGCGGGGGACGGATCCCGGCCTGAGTGGCGAAGAGGATCTTCGGCTGCTTGCCGCCGCGCACGGGAGGCGGCGTCGCCGCGACCAGGGCGGCCAGCCAGCCGTTGAGCCGGCCCGTCGGCACCCGCGTCTCCCAGCCGGCCAGGGCCAGTTCGAGCGCCGGGACCAGCCGGTCGACATGCCAGCCGGTGGCGGCGGAGATGTTGACCCGCGGCGCCCACCGGGCGGTGTGCAGCTGCCGGTCGATCTCGCGCTCCAGGAACTGCCTGCGGTCGTCGTCGACCAGGTCCCACTTGTTGTAGGCGATGACCAGCGCCCGGCCGGCCTCGATCACCATCGAGACGATCCGCAGGTCCTGCTCGGCCAGCGGCTCGCTGGCGTCCACCAGCACCACGGCGACCTCGGCGCGCTCGAGCGCCCGCTCGGTCCGCAGCGCCGCGAAGTAATCCGCCCCCTGCGTTTCCCTGACCCGCCGCCTGATCCCCGCGGTGTCCACGAACCGCCAGGTGCGGCCGCCGAGCTCGACGAGCTCGTCCACCGGGTCGCGGGTGGTGCCGGCGACCGCGTCGACCAGCACCCGCTCCTGGCCGGCGATCTTGTTCAGCAGGCTCGACTTGCCGACGTTGGGACGCCCGAGCAGAGCCACCCGCCGGGGGCCGCCCTCCGCGGTGAGCGGCTCGGCCGGCGCGGTCGGCAGCGCGGCCAGGACCGCGTCGAGCAGATCGCCGCTGCCCCGTCCGTGCAGCGCGCTCACGGGCACCGGCTGGCCGAGTCCCAGGGACCACAGCGAGGCGGCCGCGGGCTCGGCCGGCGCATCGTCGACCTTGTTGGCGGCCAGGACGACCGGCTTGCCCGAGCGGCGCAGCACCGCGGCGACGGCCTCGTCGGCGTCGGTCACGCCCACGACGGCGTCCGCGACGAACAGCACCGCGTCGGCCGCGTCCACCGCGATCCGCGCCTGGGCGGCCACCCGCGCGGCCATGCTCTGCCGGCCCTCCACGGCAGGCTCCCAGCCGCCGGTATCCAGCAAGGTGAAGGCGCGGCCGCGCCAGGTGGCGTCGTAGGCGACCCGGTCCCTGGTGACCCCCGGGGTGTCCGCCACGACCGCCTGCCTGCTGCCGAGGATCCGGTTCACCAGCGTGGACTTGCCGACGTTGGGCCTGCCGACGACGGCCACGACCGGCGCCGGCCCCTCCGGCCCAGCATCGTCCAGCCCAGCCTCCGGCCCCGGGATGCCCGGCGGCGAGGTGCTCACGGGGTCCATGCGCCCGCCTTCCTGCGGTCCGCCAGCGTGACGATCTCGCTGATGACGTCGTCCAGGTCCAGCGCCGTCGTGTCGATCTCCACCGCGTCGGCGGCCCGGGCCATCTGCGGGGCGTCGGACCGGTCGCGCCGTGCCTGCTCGGCCTGGGTCACGGCGACCGTGGCGGCCGGGTCGGCCGCCAGATCCGCGGTGCGCCGGTGCGCCCGGACCGCCTCGCTGGCGGTCAGGAACACCTTCACCGGCGCGTCGGGCGCCACCACCGTCCCGATGTCCCGGCCCTCGGCGACGATCCCGGCCCCCGCCGCCAGCGCCTCCGCGATGATCCGCCGCTGCATCGCGACCAGGTGACGGCGGACCTCCGGTACCGAGGCGACCGCGCTGACCGCGTTGGACACCTCGCGAGTGCGGATGGGCCCCGCTACGTCGCGGCCGTCTACCCGGATCGCCGGGGCGTCCGGGTCGGTGCCCACCTCGATCACCGGGCGGCCGGCGCTGGCCGCCACCGCGTCCGGATCCGAGATGTCCTGCCCGTGCGCGAGCAGCCACCAGGTGAGGGCCCGGTAGGTGGAGCCGGTGTCCAGGTAGCGCAGTCCCAGAGCGCGCGCGACGCCCCGGGCTGCCGTTGACTTTCCGGACCCGGCCGGGCCGTCGACCGCGATCACCAGGCGCGGATGACGGGCGTGATGCTTCGCGGCTGAATGCTCCGCGGCTGAATGCTCCGCGCCGGAATACTCCGCGCCGGGGTGCTTGGCCACGAAGGCGATGCTACCGGCGGACCGGCCAGCCGCCGGCGGCCAGCGCCTCAACGAGCCGCTCCGCCTGTTCCGGCCGGACCGCGAGCTCCGCCACGCCAGCCGGCAGGCCGGGCGAGTGCTCGATCCCCACGTCCTCGATGTTGATCCCGGCATCGCCGGCCGCCTGGAAGAGCCTGGCCAGCTCGCCGGGCCGGTCGCTGATGACCACCTGGACGATGGCGTAGGCGGGCGCGGGGCCGCCCCGCTTGCCCGGGATCCTGGCCACCCCCGCTCCCCCGCGCTCCAGCAGCCCGGTCAGGTGCTTGACCGCCTCCTCGTCGCCCTGGGCGATCCTGGCCAGCGTGGCCGCGGCCGCGGCGAGGTCGGCCGCCAGCGCCGCGAGCACCTGGCCGGAATGCGCCGCGTTGGCCGCCAGGATCTGCGTCCACAGGCCGGTGTCCCCGGCCGCGATCCTGGTCACGTCGCGCAGCCCCTGGCCTGCGAGGTCCAGGGCGCCGGGCGGCGCATGCTCGAGCCGGGCGGCCATGGCCGCGGCGACCGCGTGCGGCGCGTGCGAGACCAGCGCGACCCAGCGGTCATGGTCGGCGGCCGACATGCGGACAGGCTGTGCGCCGCAGGCCCGGGCCAGGCCGGCCACTGCCGCCACGGCCCCGGGCACGGTCTCCGGCAGCGGGCAGATCGCCCACGGCCGGCCCAGGAACAGGTCTGCCCTGGCCGCGGCCGGGCCTGACCGCTCGCGCCCGGACAGCGGATGCCCTCCGGCAAAGGCAGCCAGGTCGCAGCCGAGCTCGCGGGCGCGGGCCAGCGGCAGCTCCTTCACGCTCGCGACATCGGTGTACCACCGGGCCAGGCCCCGGGCCTGCGCCACGGCGAGGGCCGGGGCGATGGCCTCGGGCGGCATGGCGAGCACGACCAGGTCGGCCGGCCCGCCGGGCGGGCCGCCGGCGGGCAGCTCGGAGCCTGCCCCGATGTCCGCGGCGAGCCTGGCCGCCGCGGGATCGGCGTCCGCGAGCCAGACCTCGGCACCCCGGTCGCGCAGCGCGAGGGCCACCGACGTGCCGATCAGCCCGGTGCCGATCACCACGACCTCGCCGGGCCCGGCGGCCGGTCCAGCGGCGGGCCCGGTCATTGCGCGATGTCCAGGCGCAGCGCGGCGGCGCCGCGCAGGTACACGTGCTGCACGGCCGAGCGCGGCATGGCCGTCTCCACGTGCATCAGCAGCCGGACCACGCGCGGCATCGCGCCCGGGACGTCGATCTCGGTGCAGCACAGCAGGGGCACGTCCTGGAACCCTAGCTTGCGCGCGGCGAGCGCGGGAAACTCGGCGTTCAGGTCCGGGGTGGCGGTGAACACCACGCTGATCACGTCGGCCGGGGTGAGCTGGTTGCGGGTCATGACCTCCGCGACCAGCTCGGAGGTGCCCTCGAGGATGGCGGTGCTCTGGTTCGCGCCGACCTGCACTGCGCCGCGGATCGCCCTGACCGGCACCGCCTGCCTCCCTCGTTACCGCTGCCCTGGCCCGCCCGCTCCACGCCGGGGCGGGCTCCCAGGTTATAGACCCACGGCCGCGTACAGGTCGCCGATCTCCCTGGCGGTGAGCCGCCGCGTGGTGCCGGGGCGCAGCGAGCCGAGCGCGACCGGCCCCACCTGCGTGCGTACCAGCCGGCTGACCGGATGGCCGACCTCGGCGAGCATCCGCCGCACGATGTGCTTGCGCCCCTCGTGCAGCGTGATCTCCACGAGCGCCCGGTCGCCGGCCCGCTCCACCACCCGGAACCTGTCGGCGCTCGCGACCCCGTCGGACAGCTCGATCCCGGTGATCAGCTGGCGTCCCAGGTCTCTCGGCAGCGGGCCGGCCACATCGGCCAGGTAGGTCTTGAGCACGCCGTAACGAGGATGCGCCAGCCGGTGCGCCAGCTCTCCGTCGTTCATCAGCAGCATGAGGCCCTCGGTGTCGTAGTCGAGCCTGCCGACATGGAACAGCCGCTCGGCGTGGTCCGCCGAGGAAGTCGGCGATGGTGGGACGGCCCCGTGCGTCCGACATCGTGGTCAGGACCCCGGCCGGCTTGTTCAGCGCGACGTAGACGAGATCCTCCCGCACCGGGATCCGCCGTCCGTCCACCCGGATAACCTGCCGCTGCGGGTCGACCCGCGCCCCGAACCTGCGGACGATCTCGCCGTCGACCTCGACCCTGCCGTCCGCGATCATCTCCTCGCAGTGCCGGCGGCTGCCCACGCCGGCCGCGGCGAGCACCTTCTGCAGCCGGACGCCGCCGGGAACGTCGGCGAGCGTGTCGTGATCGTCGTCCGCCCCCTCGCCCGGCCCGGCCCCGCCTCCGGCGCCCGGCCGGGCGTGCTCCCGCTGGGCACGGCGTGGCTGGTCACGACGCCGCTGGCTCATGACCCGCGTCAGGCTCGTCGTCAACGTGATCGGGCAGGAAGGGCGCAAGCTCGGGCAGCGCGTCCAGGCTGGGCAGCCCCAGCCGCTCCAGGAAGTACGCGGTCGTGGCGAACAGGATCGCGCCGGTCTCGGGGTCGGTCCCGGCCTCTTCCACCAGCCCGCGCAGGACCAGGGTGCGGATCACGCCGTCGCAGTTCACGCCGCGCACGGCCGACACCCGCGCCCGGCTCACCGGCTGCCGGTAGGCGACGACCGCCAGGGTCTCCAGGGCCGCCTGGGTCAGCCGGACCTCCTGGCCGTCGCTCACGAACCGCTCCACCACCGGCGCGCACTCCTCGCGGGTGTAGAAGCGCCAGCCCCCGGCCACCTCGCGCAGGTCAAAGCCGCGCTGCTCCGCGGCATACGAGGCCGCCAGCTCGCGCAGCGCCCCGGCCACCTCCGCGCGCGGCCGCTCCAGCACCTGCGCGATGACCACCTCGGAGACCGGTTCGTCGGCCACCAGCATGATCGCCTCCAGGCTGGCCCGGAGCCCGGGGCCGTCAGGCCCGCCGGCCGGCCCGGCCGGGTCCTCGTCCTCGTATCCGGGCACGGCCTGCTCGTCCGCCGGACCGGGCGCAGCCTGCCCGCCCGCCGGACCCGGCCCGGCCTCGCCGTCCGCCGGGGCGGGCGCGGCCTCGCGGCTCGCCGGGCCGGGCGCGGCCTCGCCGTCCGCCGGCGCGGGCGCGTCGCTCATGTTCTCCGGGCCGGGGCCAGATCCGTTCTGCATCGGTTACTCGTCGGCTTTCTGGGTGCTGGTGTCGTTCTCTGGCTGACCGCCCGCGGTCCAGCTCACGTAGAGGTCACCGAGCGGGGCCAGCTGGTCGAGACCGACGCGGCCCTCCCGGTACAGCTCGAGTACCGCGAGGAAGCGCGCGACGACCTCGTAGGTCCCGCGGCAGTCCGCGGCGAGCTGCCGGAACGTGGCCCGGCGCAGCCGCGCCAGCCGCACGGACAGCAGGCCGACCTGGTCGCGGACGCTGGTGAGGGGCATGTGCAGGTGCGCCGTGGACACCACCGGCGACTGCCGGGGAGCCAGGGCACGGGCGGCGATCGCGGCGAACTCGGCCGGGCCGAGGCCCAGCAGGACCTCCGGCAGCAGGTCGACGAAACGCGGCTCCACCGGCACCCGCCGCGGGAACCTGCGCGCGGCGGCGGCCATCCTGCTCGCGAGCACCGCCGCCACTTCCTTGTAGGCGCGGTACTGCAGCAGCCGGGCGAACAGCAGGTCCCTGGCCTCGAGCAGGGCCAGGTCTTCCTCGTCATCAACCTCCCCCGCGGGCAGCAGCCGGGCCGCCTTGAGGTCCAGCAGGGTCGCGGCCACGACCAGGAAGTAGCTGGCCTGGTCCAGGTCCCATCCGTCGGCCTTGGCCCGGATGTAGCCGATGAACTCGTCGGTGACGCTGGACAGCGCGATCTCCGTGATGTCCAGCTTGTGCTTGGAGATCAGGGCGAGCAGCAGGTCGAAGGGACCCTCGAAGACGTCGAGGTGGACCTCGAACCCGCCCGCCACCCGGGCGTCGCCCGGTTCACTGGTCATCGTCGTGGTCATTCAGGACTTAACCCCGCCCCGCTGTCCATCCGGCTCCTTTGCCCGCCGTCGATCCGGCTCCTGCGCTGTCGTCAGTCCGGCCGTGTCTCTTCCCAGAGCCGCTGCGCCACCAGGCTCTGGTCGCCCTCGGCGTCCAGGTCGGCCAGCAGCACGGCCAGTGCCTCGCGGACGATGCGGCCCCGATCCACAGTAATGCCGAGGGCCCGCAGGCTGAGCCGGGCGCGTTCCAGGTCGAGCAGCTCGCTGCCGGACAGGTAGACGGTGATCTTCTGGGTGTGGCGCTCCCTGCCGCTGGCCTGACGCTGGGCTTCGACGGCCGGGCCCCGGCCGATGGGGCGCAGCAGCTCGGCGACTCCCGGCAGGCTTACCCGCCGTGAGCGGGAACCGCGAGGTCTGCCTGGCGCCACCGGTCCAGTACCTCCCTCGCCAGTTCCCGGTAGGAATGCGCCCCGTTGGACGTCGGGTCGAAGCGGGTGATCGGCTCCCCCGCCACGGAAGAGTCCGGGAAGCGCACGGTCCGGCTGATCACCGTGTGGTAGACCTTATCGCCGAAGCCCTTCACGACCCCGGCCAGCACCTCCCGGGTGTGCAGGGTACGCGAGTCGTACATGGTGGCCAGCAGGCCGTCGAGTACCAGCTTCGGGCTGATCCGGCTCGACACCTTGTCGATGGTCTCCATCAGCAACGCCACGCCGCGCAGCGCGAAGTACTCGCACTCCAGCGGCACGATCACCCCGTCCGCGCAGGCCAGCGCGTTGACGGTGAGCAGTCCGAGGGAGGGCTGGCAGTCGATCAGGATGACGTCGTAGTCGGGGATGACCGGCGCCAGCGCGCGGCCGAGCACGAACTCGCGGCCGACCTCGTGGACCAGCTGCACCTCGGCGCCGGACAGGTCGATGTTGCTCGGCAGCAGGTCCATGCCGTCGACGTTGGTCTTGAACAGCACGTCGTGCGCGGTGAGCCCGCGCTCCATGAGCAGGTTGTAGACCGTGGCGTCCAGCTCGTGCGGCTGGATGCCGAGCCCCACGGACAGCGCGCCCTGGGGATCGAAGTCGACCAGCAGCACCCGGCGGCCGTTCTCGGCCAGCGCGGCGCCGAGGTTGATCGTCGTGGTGGTCTTGCCGACCCCGCCCTTCTGGTTGCAGACCGCGACGATCCGCGCCGGGCCGTGCGTCAGCAGCGGCTCAGGATCGGGGAATGCCCGTACCGGCCGGCCGGTAGGGCCAGGCACGCTGGGCTTCACCTTCATCTTCATTGCTCGGGATGCGGCCAAAGCCAACTGCACCTCCCTGGCGGGCCTGGATGGCGGGCCTTCCCGGCGGTCACCCGCGACTCGCCCGCTACGAACCCAGACTCTAGCGTGAGGCTAGGGCCTGGGCCTGGCGGCGGCAAGGCGACTCACCGTGGGCGGGGAAATGCCCGGGGCCCGGCGCCTGCCCGGGGGTGCGCGCTCGCGTAGACCTCGCGGAGCTTGTCCACGGTCACCAGGGTGTAGACCTGCGTGGTGGTGACCGAGGCGTGGCCGAGCAGTTCCTGAACGACCCGGACATCGGCGCCGCCGTCCAGGAGATGGGTGGCGAAGGAGTGCCGCAGCGTGTGCGGTGACACCCCGGCGATCCCCGCCCGCAGGGCGGCGGCCCGCAGCGCCGCCCAGGCTCCCTGCCGGGTGAGCCGCCCGCCGCGGGCGTTCAGGAACACCGCGGGGCTGGCCGAGGTCCGGCGCGCCGCGACGGCCAGGGCAGGCCGCCCGCGGACCAGGTAATGCTCCAGCGCCTGCCGGGCGAAGCGGCCGACCGGGACGACCCGCTGCTTGCTGCCCTTGCCCGACAGGCGGACGGTGGCCGGCCAGGCCGCCGCGCCGGACGGCTCCGCGGGCGGCCCGGACCGGGCGCCTTCCGCCGTCAGGTCGAGGTCGTCGACGTCCAGCGCAGTCGCCTCCGAGATCCGGGCCCCGGTCGCGTAGAGCAGTTCGAGCAGCGCGCGGTCCCGCAGCGGCCGCGGTCCCTCGCCGGTCCCCGCGGCCTCCAGCAGGCGCTCCACGTCGTCGACCGCTATCGCCCGCGGCAGCCGCCGCGGCGGCGCGGGCGGCCGGACCTGGCGGGCCGGGTCAGCCGCGCCAGGCCCTCGGCCAGCGTGAACGCGTGCAGGCCGCGCACGGCGACGACGGCGCGGCCGGCGGAACTGGCCGCCAGCGGCGGGTGGCCCTCGTCTCCCTCGCGCAGCCCGGCCAGGTAGCCGGCCACGTCCTGCGTGGTCACGTCGCTGATGCCGGCCCGGCCCGCCGCGCCGAGCGCCGCCGCGTAACGCCGCAGGTCCCGGCGGTAAGCCTGCAGGGTGTGGGCCGCCAGGCCGCGCTCCACCGTCAGGTGGTCGAGGTAGCGCCCGACCGCCTCGTCGATGGTGACCGGCTGGACGGCCCTCAGCTGAGCGCCTCGCTCGTGGGTATCCACGGCAGGCCGTGCGCCTCGGCCACGCTGCGGTAGGTGAGGGAGCCCTCGTAGGTGTTGAGCCCCAGCGCCAGCGCCGGGTCCGCGCGCAGCGCTTCCCGCCAGCCGCGGTTCGCGATCTCGACCGCGTAGGGCAGGGTGACGTTGGTCAGCGCGTAGGTCGAGGTGTGCGGCACCGCTCCGGGCATGTTCGCCACGCAGTAGAACAGCGAGTTATGCACCCGGTAGGTCGGGTTGTCGTGGGTGGTGGGGTGCGAGTCCTCGAAGCAGCCGCCCTGGTCGATGGAGATGTCCACGAGCACCGAGCCGGGCTTCATCCGGGAGACGAGCTCGTTGGAGACCAGCCTCGGCGCCCTGGCGCCCGGCACCAGCACGGCGCCGATAACCAGGTCGGCGTCGATGACGGCGCGCTCGATCTCGTAGGCGTTGGACGCGACCGTCTGCAGGTGGCCCTGGTAGATGGCGTCCGCGGAGCGCAACCGGGCGACGTTCTTGTCGATCAGCAGCACCTCCGCCTGCATGCCGAGCGCGATCGCCGCGGCGTTCATGCCGGACACGCCCGCCCCCAGGACGACCACCTTGGCGGCGTAGACGCCGGACACCCCGCCCATCAGCACGCCCCGCCCGCCGCCGTCGCGCTGCAGGTGGTGGGCTCCCACCTGGGGCGCCATCCGGCCGGCGACCTCGGACATCGGGGCCAGCAGCGGCAGCGACCCGTCGGCCAGCTGGACGGTCTCGTACGCGATCGCCGTGATGCCCGAGTCGAGCAGCGCGTCGGTGCACTCGCCGGGACGCGGCCAGGTGCAGGTAGGTGAACAGGACCTGGCCCTTGCGCATCCGGTGGTACTCCTCGGGGACCGGCTCCTTGACCTTGAGGATCAGGTCTCCGGCCTGCCACACCTCGTCGGCGTCCGGCAGGATCGTCGCTCCTGCGGTGACGAAGTCATCGTCCGGGATCAGCGAGCCGGCGCCCGCGTCCCGCTCGACGAACACCTCATGCCCGGAACGGGCGAGCTCGTGGACGCCGGCGGGCGTCATCGCCACGCGGTACTCGTGGTTCTTGAGCTCCTTGGGAATGCCGACCTTCATGGCGTCCAGTCCTTCCTGGTCTTCGTGGCCGGCCCGGCCCCTTCGCCAGGCAGGTCCACTGCGGGCACGCGGCGCGCCCGGCGGTCAGCGCTCGGGTGCATCGGCGTCCCGCAGCGTGGTGAACCCGTCCTGACGCGCGGCATACGCGGACAAGATACCCAGAGACGTGACGGCGTTATGCAGGTCGCCGGCGAGGATGCGGGCTACGGCCTGATCCAGCGGCACCCAGGCGAGCACCAGGTGAGCCTCCTCGTGCTCGGGCACGTAGGAGCGCTCGGCCGCGGGAACCTCGGTCAGGCCGCGGGCGAGGAAGATCCTGAGCCGCTCGGTGCTGATCCCCGGTGACGAAAAGGAGTCGGCCAGCACCTGCCAGTGCGCGGCCCGGTACCCGGCCTCCTCGAGCAGCTCGCGCTCCGCGGTCACGCGCAGTGGCTCGCCCGCGACGTCGCGCAGGCCGGCCGGTATCTCCCACAGCATCCCGCCCACGGGGTGCCGGTACTGGCGGATCATCAGCACCCGCCCGGCAGCGTCCAGCGCGAGCACCGCCACCGCGCCCGGGTGCTCGAGGATGTCCCGGCCCACCACCTCGCCGTCGGGCATGCGCACCATGTCGCGGCGCAGGCGCACGAGGCTGCCCTCGCCCAGCACCGCCGACGAGGTGACCGGCCAGCGCTCGGCCGTATCCCGGATGTTCAGTTCCTCGGTCGCCTCGCTCATGGAGGTCACGCGCTGGCGGCGGCCCGGCGGCCGGCCACGGCCAGGGGATCGGCGGCGGGCACGGCCCGCGAGCGCTCGAGCGCCGCGGCCACCAGCCCGCTGAACAGCGGGTGCGGCCGGGTGGGCCGGGACAAGAACTCCGGGTGCGCCTGGGTGGCCACGAAGAACGGGTGCACGCTGCGCGGCAGCTCCACGAACTCCACCAGCATGCCGTCGGGCGACAGGCCGGAGCAGACCAGCCCGGCGCGCTCCAGGATCTCGCGGTAGGCGTTGTTGACCTCGTACCGGTGCCGGTGGCGTTCCTGTACCTCGTCCGTGCCGTACAGCTCGCGGACCAGGCTTCCCTCGGCGAGCACCGCCGGGTACAGGCCCAGCCGCATGGTGCCGCCCATGTCCCGCTCCCCGGCCACGACGTCCTCCTGGCCGGCCATGGTGGCGATCACCGGGTGCGGCGCCGCGGGATCGAACTCCGCGCTGTTCGCCCCGTCCAGTCCGGCCAGGTCCCGCGCCACCTCGATCGCCATGCACTGCAGCCCGAGGCACAGCCCGAGCAGGGGGATGCCGTTCTCGCGGGCGTACCGGACGGCCCCGATCTTCCCCTCGATGCCGCGGACGCCGAACCCGCCGGGCACCAGGATCCCGTCCGCCCCGTCGAGCTGCCGGGCCGCGCCCTCGGGGGTCTCGCAGTCGTCGCTGGTCACCCAGCGGATGTTGACCCTGGCGTCGTTGCCGAATCCGCCCGCCCGCAGCGCCTCGGCCGGCGACAGGTAGGCGTCGGGCAGGTCGACGTACTTGCCGACCAGCGCGATCGTGACGCTGCGGGCCGGGCGGTGTACCCGGCGCAGCAGCTCGTCCCAGTCGCTCCAGTCCACGTCCCGGAACGGCAGCCCGAGCCTGCGCACCACGTAGGCGTCCAGCCCCTCGGAGTGCAGCACCTTGGGGATGTCGTAGATGGACAGCGCGTCCGCCGCGGACACCACGGCCTCTTCGTCCACGTCGCACATGAGGCTGATCTTGCGCTTCAGCCCGCCGCTGATGGGCCGGTCCGAGCGGCACACGATCGCGTCGGGCTGGATGCCGATGCTGCGCAGCGCGGCCACCGAGTGCTGGGTCGGCTTGGTCTTCAGCTCGCCGGACGGCCCGATGTAGGGCAGCAGCGAGACGTGCAGGAAGAAACAGCGGTCCCGGCCGATCTCGTGCCGGATCTGGCGGATCGCCTCCAGGAACGGCTGGGACTCGATGTCGCCCACGGTGCCGCCGACCTCGGTGATGACCACGTCCACCTCGGGACCGCCCATGTCGAGGATCCGCGACTTGATCTCGTTGGTGATGTGCGGGATGACCTGCACGGTGTCGCCCAGGTAGTCGCCGCGCCGCTCCTTGGCGATCACGCTGGAGTAGATCTGCCCGGTGGTGATGTTCGCCGAGCCCTTCAGCCGGGTGTCGAGGAACCGCTCGTAGTGCCCGACGTCCAGGTCGGTCTCGGTGCCGTCGTCGGTGACGAACACCTCTCCGTGCTGGAACGGGTTCATGGTGCCGGGGTCGACGTTGAGGTACGGGTCGAGCTTCTGCATGGTGACCCGCAGGCCGCGCAGCTTCAGCAGGCGGCCCAGGCTGGACGCGGTGAGGCCCTTGCCCAGGCTGGAGGTCACGCCCCCGGTGACGAAGAGATGCCTAGTAGAAACGGGCCGTGATGAGCGCGGTTCCGTGGCCAAAGTGAGGCTCCCGTGGTCGTTGCCCTGCGGTAAATCCGCCGGTCCACGGGGTATCAGAATATCAGCCGCGCGGACCCCGGCTGGACAGCCACACCGAACGCACCCCGGCCGCACCGTCGCTGACCAGGGACAAAGCCCCCGATACCGGTTCACATCCGCGCCGCGGCCCGCGATGCCGCCCGGGCGTGGCGCCCGGCGGTGTCACGCCGGCGTGGTGGCGCGCGACCGGTCCCGCGAGCGCTGCTGCTCGCCCGGCCCGGCCTGCGACGGCTCGGCCGCCTCGCCGAAGCGGGCCAGGGCCACCGCGCAGGCCACGGCGAGGACGAACCCGGCCACGGCCAGCCCGGTCAGGCCGTGACGGGTGGTGTCGCCGAGGAACACGACGCCCACCACGGCCGGCGGCACGGTCTCGGCGAGCACCACCGCCGCGGTGGCCACGGTCACGCTCCCGCCCTCCAGCGCCGACGCGTACATCAGGAACGACACGATCCCCGCGGCGGCCAGGGTGTAGGCCGCCGGGCTGCGCACCAGCTGCGCGGGCGAGAAACCGGGCAGGATCCGGGCCGAGACCGCCAGCACGGCGTACCCGAGGCCCGCGGTGGCGCCGAGCGCCGGGGTACGCGCCCAGCCGGGCAGCCGGGCGGCGGCCATCCCGGCCACCGCCACGCCGGCCACTGCCACCATCAGCCCGATCTGGAACGCCGGGCCCACCGTCGCCGCGCCCTCGGCGCCGGCGGAGGAACCGAGCAGGCCCACCCCGACGACGATCCCGGCGACCGCCAGCCATTCCCGCCCGCTGAGCCGGACCCGCATCAGCCACGCCGCGAACACCGCGGTGACCGCGACATTGGAGGCGATCACGGCCTGCACGGCAAACAGCGGCAGCCGGCGCAGCGCCACGAGCTGGGCCACGAACCCCACCAGGTCGATGCCAAGGCTGGCCACGAAGCGCCACTGGCCGAGCAGCCGGACGAGCAGGCCCGGGTCGACTCGCGACGCGGCCGGGTCCCCTTCCCGGATCCGGGCGGACCGGCGGCTCGCCGAGCGGACGGCGATGGCCTGCATGACCGACGCCACGCCGTAGCAGAACGCCGATACCAGCGCGGCGACCAGGCTCGCCCACATAGCTTCGACCTTACGTGCTCGCTACGACACTGATCAGCCTTTATATCCGCGGTCGCAGGCCCGCAGCGGCCCGTCCCGCGCGACGGACGTACCGGGAGCCGGCCCGGCCGCGCCCTGGCATCGGGTCAGCCGCGCTCGGCCAGCCGCTCGGCGACGGCCGCACGCGCTTCGTCTGGGCTGGTGAAATGCACCGAGCGCAGGCCCAGAGCGGCCGCCGCGGCCACGTTCTCGGCGCGGTCGTCGATGAAGATGACCTCCTCGGCGCTGGCCCCGAGCCTGGCCAGCGCGCGGTTATAGCACTCCGGGTCCGGCTTGGCGAGCTTCAGCTGACAGCTGAAAAGCAGGTGACCGAAATACGCGGCCACCGGCAGCGCGCTGATGGCCTCCGCCAGCTCGCCGGGCGCGTTCGACAGCAGCGCGAGCCGCAGCCCCGCGGCGGCCAGGTCCTCGATCAGCGCCACCGTGCCCGCCTGCAGCCGCAGCCACGACGCGCTGTCCAGCCGGACGAGCTCGGAGATCTCGGCTTCGCTGAAGCCGCGGCCCAGGCTGCGCCCCACCTGCCGCCAGTACCCCGATGCGTCCAGTTCTGCGAGATCGTACGCTCGCCGCCATTCCCAGTACACGCCCGCCAGAGCCGCAACGCTGACGCCCGCGGCTCCGGCCAGCGACGCCACCTCCTGCGGCGAGGGCGGCTGCGAGATCACGCCGCCGTAGTCGAACAGCACCCATGTCACCCGGCCAGGCTAAGGCGCCCGCGAGGTAGGCCAGGCCACGGGGTGATGCCCCGCCGCCGGACGGCATTCCCGCCGGGTGACTGTCGCTCCGGGCTACCCGGCCGGCGGCTACCCGGCCGGGCGGCTACCCGGCCGGGTGATCCGCGCCGCCGGGCACGAGCCCTCCGCCTGGCTGGGACAGGCCCGGGCAGCCGTTGATCTTGGTCGGGTAGCCGTGGGGCTCGCAGCCCGGCGCGCTGAACACGCCCTGCCCGGGCGGGCTCAGGCCCGCCGCGGTGGCCAGCACCCGCCAGAACGCCGCCGAGGTAGCCCGGCGCTGCTGGCCGGCCCCGGTGACGGTATCGCAGCCGGTCGCCTGGAGGGTGACGGCCGGAAGCGGCCGCCCGGCCGCCGTGAAGCGCAGCTGGTAGCTCGTCCCGGGGAACAGCGCCGGGCAGCTCATGATGCCCCGCGGCACGGCCGGCAGCGCGCACAGCGCCCGTGCCACGGCCCGCGCCCCGGCCGGGCCGATGACCGCGAACCGGGTCGGGAACGCGGACTGCGCCTCCGGCACGCGGACGCCGTGAACCCGGACGATCTGCAGGCTGGTGACCGCCGCCGGGTCCGCGCACAGCGCGGCCTGCGCGGAGCCGGAGCTGGCGCCGGCCGCGCTCGGTGACCCGGAGGCCCGGGCGGGCGGGGCGCCCGCGGTGCTTGCGGCCGGCGCGCGGACGCTCCCGCACGCGGCCAGCAGGAGCGAACCCAGCATGACAGGACCCAGCGCGACCGCGGCGCACCGCAGTGCTCGCCCGGCGCGCGTGCCCTTCGGACGACTCATGACCCTGACACGATCCATAACCCTTGGACGGCGCCGCCCCGGCGCCGGTTCCATCCGCGGCAGCCGCGCCGGCCGCGGCTAAGGGCACCCGAAATGGCGCGGCAGGGACTCCGCGGGCAATCGCTTCAGGTGATCGGGCCGTTTCTGCGGCATCCACGAGCGAACCATGGCCGCCGTGGGGGTCAGCAGCCCGGCGCGTGACCGCTCGGCTGTCGCCGCCGATCCCAGAGACAGCGCCCGCCCGGCCGACGAGCGATACCTGACAGGACCGCGCTAGACGCCGGCGGCTTGCATGCCCCGCAGCTCGTGCTTGAGTTCCTTGATCTCGTCGCGGAGCCGCGCGGCCAGCTCGAACTGCAGTTCCGCGGCCGCGGCGTGCATCTGGTCGGTCAGCTCGGTGATCAGGACGACCAGGTCCTCGCGGGCCGGGCCGCCCTCGCCTGGGTCCTCGCCCTGGCGTGCCCCGGCCGCGGCCGACGCTGCCGCCCTGGCCCGCGAGGACAGGCCGGGCACCGGCGCCTTGCCCCGGCTCTGCTGCCGCCCGGAGCCTCCGAGGAGCTTCTCGGTGTCGGCGTCCTCCCGGGCGAGCTGGTCGAGGATGTCGGCTATCCGCTTGCGCAACGGCTGCGGGTCGACCCCGCGCTCGGCGTTGTAGGCGACCTGCTTGGCCCGCCGCCGGTTCGTCTCGTCGATGGCCCGCTGCATCGAGGGCGTCACCTGGTCGGCGTACATGTGCACCTGGCCGGAGACGTTGCGCGCCGCGCGGCCGATGGTCTGGATCAGCGACGTGCCGGAGCGCAGGAAGCCCTCCTTGTCGGCGTCCAGGATCGACACCAGCGACACCTCGGGCAGGTCCAGTCCCTCGCGCAGCAGGTTGATCCCGACCAGCACGTCGTACTCGCCCAGCCGCAGCTCGCGCAGCAGCTCCACCCGGCGCAAGGTGTCCACCTCGCTGTGCAGGTACCTGGCCCTGACCCCGAGCTCCAGCAGGTAGTCGGTGAGGTCCTCGGCCATCTTCTTGGTGAGCGTGGTGACCAGGACCCGCTCATCACGCTCGGCCCGCTCCCTGATCTCGTGCACGAGGTCGTCGATCTGGCCCTTGGTCGGCTTGATGATCACCTCGGGATCGATGAGCCCGGTTGGCCTGATCACCTGCTCGGTCACCTCGCCGCGCACCCGCTGCAGCTCGTACGGGCCCGGGGTGGCCGACAGGTACAGCGTCTGCCCGATCCGGTCACCGAACTCCTCCCAGCGCAGCGGCCTGTTGTCGATCGCGCTCGGCAGCCGGAAGCCGTGCTCGACCAGGACCCTCTTCCTGGACACGTCACCCTCGTACATGGCCCCGATCTGCGGCACCGTGTTGTGCGACTCGTCGATGACCAGGACAAAGTCCTCGGGGAAGTAGTCGAGCAGCGTGTTCGGCGGGCTGCCGGCCTCGCGGCCGTCGATGTGCCGCGAGTAGTTCTCGATCCCCGAGCAGCTGCCCACCTGGCGCAGCATCTCCATGTCGTAGGTGGTGCGCATCCGCAGCCGCTGCGCCTCGAGCAGCTTGCCCGCCTGGTCAAGCTCGGCGAGCCGGTCGGCGAGTTCGGCCTCGATGCCGGCGATGGCCCGCTCCATCCGCTCCGGGCCCGCGATGTAGTGCGTGGCCGGGAAGATGTACAGCTCGTCGTCCTCGCTGATCACCTCGCCGGTCAGCGGGTGCAGCGTCATCAGCCGCTCGATCTCGTCGCCGAACATCTCGATCCGGACGGCCATCTCTTCGTAGACCGGGATCACCTCGATGGTGTCGCCGCGCACCCGGAACGTGCCCCGGGTAAACGACAGGTCGTTGCGCACGTACTGCATGCCGACGAGCTTGCGCAGCAGCGCGTCCCGGTCGATCGTGCCGCCCACGCTGAGCTTCAGCATCCGGTCCACGTACTCCTGCGGGGTGCCCAGGCCGTAGATGCACGACACCGACGCCACCACGATCGTGTCCCTGCGGGTGAGCAGGGAGTTGGTCGCCGAGTGCCGCAGCCGCTCTACCTCGTCGTTGATCGAGGAGTCCTTCTCGATGTAGGTGTCGGTCTGCGGTACGTACGCCTCCGGCTGGTAGTAGTCGTAGTAGGAGACGAAGTACTCGACGGCGTTGTTCGGCAGCATCTCGCGCAGCTCGTTGGCGAACTGGGCGGCGAGGGTCTTGTTCGGCAGCATGACCAGCACCGGGCGCTGCAGCCGCTCCGCCAGCCAGGCCACCGTCGCGGTCTTACCGGTCCCGGTCGCGCCGAGCAGCACGGTGTCCTTGACGCCGGAGCGGATCCGCTGCTCCATCTCCGCGATCGCCTGCGGCTGGTCCCCGGCGGGCACCATGTCGGTGATCACTTCGAAGGGGGCGACGCTTCGCTGCAGATCGGTTACTGGACGCATGACTCCCCTCCCTGGGTCGGTGGCAGGAACAGCATTTCCCTCACAGATAACAATCTAGGCCGACCGGCTGACATTCCCGCCCGGGTACGGCGGCCGGGACCGACGCGGCCAGCCGGGCCGGGCGACCGTGACCACCGCAAGCCGCCGGCGCCGCGCACCTCATGCTGGCTGGCCGGCCGTGCCACCCAGACCGCCAGCGCCGACCCGCCGTGGCCGCCGCAGGCCGCCCGGCACCACGCGCACGCGGGCTGACCGGCAGTCGGCGCCTCCCGTCAGCGCGGGAGGAGATCGTCAGGGCTGCTGATCGGGAACCCGAACATGTCGAGCGCGAGCCCGCCCGACTGGCCGGCCAGGGCCAGCGCGGCCTCGCCGACCTCGAGGCAGAGCTCCCGCGGGGCGTCCGAGGCGGCGACGCCGCCGTGCAGGTCCCAGTGATGCCGCGGGCGCGAGCGATCCGGGCCCAGCGCGGCCGGCGCGTCGCCTTCCCGGTACTGCCGCGCCGACCAGTAGGCGACGTAGAAATAGGTCTTCTCACCGGTGAGGCGGTAGGAGTCCGGCTCGGGGTCCTCGACCCGGAAGTGCCCGCCGTAGGGCCGCAGCACCTCGATCACCTGCTCCGTGGCCAGCGCCTGGTCGCTGTACACCGACGCGAGCAGCGCGAGCTCCGGCTGCAGCTGCGCGGGATGGGTGGTCCCGCCCAGCCGCGCCGCCAGGCCGCGCACCAGCCGCTCACCGTCGAAGGCCTTCGCGTCGTGGACGCGGCGCTCCTGGTGCCCCTGCAGCGCCGCCAGCGCATGCCAGGCCACCACCGTCCCCTCGGGGAGCCCGGCCCGCTGCGCCACCCCGGGCGTCACCTTCACCGGCCCCAGCAGCAGCACCCCGTTGCTGAAGATCAGCCTGCGGAGCAGGCTCGAGTACCGCACACCGGGGTCGTAGCGCCGCGCCTCGTCGAAGAGGGCCGAACCCGGATCGGCGGACAGCACCAGCGTCGGCCCGGCCGCCAGCTTGCTCGCCGAGCGGCCGAACAACCTCATCCTCGCCTCCACCTAATGCCGCATACCACGACGGAACCGTACCAAGGTGCCTGGACGGCGCAGGTCGGGACGCGCTTAGGAGAGCGACTCGGCCGCGCGCCGCCGCAGTTGCGCCCACAGGTCGCCGACCTGGCGGTCCAGCTCGGCCAGCGAGCCGGAGTTGTCGATCACGATGTCGGCGATGGCGAGCCGCTGCTCCCGGCTGGCCTGCGCCGCCATCCTGGCCCTGGCCTGCTCGCGGGTCATGCCGCGCCGGCGGACCAGCCGCTCGGCCTGGACCTTCGGCGGCGCGTCGACCACCACGACCACGTCGTAGGCGCCGGCCCGGCCGTTCTCCGCGATCAGCGGAACATCGTGGACCACGATCGCGCCCGGGCCGGCGGCCCGTTCCAGCTCGGCCATCCGCCTCGCCACCCTCGGATGGATGATCGCGTTGAGCTTGCTGCGAAGCTCCGGGTCCGCAAAGACCAGATCACCCAGCCGGCCCCGGTCCAGCGCCCCGCCCGGACGGAGAACCTCGTCCCCGAACGCCTCGACCACCTCGGCCAGCCCGTCCGTCCCCGGCTCGACGACCTCCCGGGCGATCAGGTCCGCGTCGATCACGACCGCCCCCTGCGCCGCCAGCCGTCGCGACACCTCGCTCTTCCCCGCCCCGATCCCCCCAGTGAGCCCGACCCTCAACACACTGCGATCTTAAAGGGAGAGGAGGGATCTCAAGGGCAGCTGGGAGATCTCAAGGAAGCCAGGAGATCTCAAGGGATCGGTGTGATCCCAAGCGCAGCCGAGAGATCCGAAGCAGAGTCGGCGTACCCATACCGCAGGCGTAAACCGTCGCCACGGTCACCGGTGACCCAAGTGCTACGGGCCGACGGCGATCAAGCGGTGACGACGCATGCCTAACCGGAGGTATGGGTACGCCGGCGGAGCGCCCCTCAGCTTTGCCCTCCGGAGAGCTTGTCCCGCAGCGCGGCCAGCGCCTCGTCAGAGGCCAGCGTGCCGGTGGCCACGGCCTCAGGCTCGGCCTGCTCCCTGGCGCCGGACTCGCCGCCGCTGCCGCCCGTGGCCTCAGCCGCATCGGACTTGCGTGCCTCGGCGACCTGCTGCTGGTGAGCCTCGTACCGGGATCGCGCCTCCGCGTACTGCTGCTCCCACTCCTCGCGCTGCTTCTCGTACCCCGGGAGCCATTCCTGGGTTTCGGAGTCGAAGCCGTCGGGGTAGACGTAGTTGCCTTGCTCGTCGTAGGTCGCGGGCATGCCGTACAGCGTCGGGTCGAAGTCCTCGCCGACCGCCTCGCCGATCGTGCCCTCGTTCGCCTGCTTCAGCGACAGGCTGATCCGCCGCCGGTCCAGGTCGATGTCGATGATCTTGACGAAGATCTCGTCGCCGACCTGCACCACCTGCTCGGGGATCTCCACGTGCCGGTCCGCGAGCTCGGAGATGTGCACCAGGCCCTCGATGCCCTCTTCCACCCGGACGAAGGAGCCGAACGGCACCAGCTTGGTGACCCGGCCCGGCACGACCTGCCCGATCTGGTGGGTCCGGGCGAACTGCTGCCAGGGGTCCTCCTGCGTGGACTTCAGCGACAGCGAGACCCGTTCCCGGTCCATGTCCACGTCGAGCACCTCGACGGTGACCTCCTGGCCGACCTCGACCACCTCTCCGGGGTGGTCGATGTGCTTCCAGGACAGCTCGGACACGTGCACCAGGCCGTCCACGCCGCCCAGGTCGACGAACGCGCCGAAGTTGACGATCGAGGAGACCGTGCCCTTGCGGATCTGGCCCTTCTGCAGCGTGTTCAGGAAGTTCTGCCGCACTTCGGACTGCGTCTGCTCGAGCCAGGCGCGGCGGGACAGGACCACGTTGTTGCGGTTCTTGTCCAGCTCGATGATCTTCGCCTCGATCTCCCGGCCCACGTACGGCTGCAGGTCACGCACCCGCCGCATCTCGACCAGGGAGGCCGGCAGGAACCCGCGCAGGCCGATGTCCAGGATCAGGCCGCCCTTGACGACCTCGATGACGGTGCCGGTGACCACGCCGTCCTCGTCCTTGATCTTCTCGATCGTGCCCCAGGCGCGCTCGTACTGGGCGCGCTTCTTGGACAGGATCAGCCGGCCTTCCTTGTCCTCCTTCTGCAGGACCAGGGCCTCGATGTGCTCGCCGCTCTTCACGACATCGTGCGGGTCGACGTCATGCTTGATCGACAGCTCGCGGGACGGGATGACGCCTTCGGTCTTGTAGCCGATGTCGAGCAGGACCTCGTCTCGATCGACCTTGACGACTGTCCCCTCTACTATGTCGCCGTCGTTGAAGTATTTGATGGTCAAGTCGATCGCGGCGAGGAAGGCCTCCTCGGAACCGATGTCGTTGACGGCTACCTTGGGGATCGAGGTGGCCTCGGTGCTGCTGGTCGTCATGTGTGGGTGGACTCCGGATACGGACAGGGATTTGTGGACGTACGCCGTGCACAGTTCAATCCGCCATGGGCGGCCAGGAGTGACTGGACTTGCCTGGCCAGCGTGACCGGACGCGACCTGCCTTGACGGCGACCCGCGACTGCCTGACCATGGCGGACTGCAAGAAACACAGCGCAGCGATCAGGATATGAGGTCGCGGCCCTGCCGGTCAATCTAGGAGCTCCGGGCAAAATGGTCCGGCTGGTCACGTTACCGCCCGGAAACGCCCGTGACCTGGCCGTCGGCCGGCTCAGTGAGCGGCATCGGCCCAGCTGTGCCCGGTGCCCATCGAGACCTCGAGCGGCACCGTGAGCTGGAACGCCCCGCACATCGCCGTGTGGACCAGTTCCTTGAGCCGGTCCAGTTCCCCGGGGGCGACCTCGAACAGCAGCTCGTCGTGGACCTGGAGCAGCATCCGGGACCGTAGCCCCTGGTCACGGATCTGTCCCTGTACGGCCAGCATGGCCACCTTGATGATGTCAGCGGCCGAGCCCTGGATCGGCGCGTTGAGGGCCATCCGCTCCGCCATCTCCCGGCGCTGCCGGTTGTCGGACACCAGGTCCGGCAGGTAGCGGCGGCGGCCCAGGATGGTCTGGGTGTAGCCGTCCTGGCGGGCCTGCGCGACCACCTGCTCCAGGTAGTCCCGGACGCCGCCGAACTGCTCGAAATAGCCGTTCATGAATGCGCGGGCCTCGTCCCGGCTGACCCGCAGCTGCTGCGAGAGCCCGTAGTCGGACAGGCCGTAGGCCAGCCCGTAGTTCATGGCCTTGATCTTGCTGCGCAGCTCGACCGTGATGTCCGCCGGCGGCAGGCCGAACACCCGGGACGCCGTCTCGGCGTGGAAGTCGTGACCCGTGCCGAACGCCTCGGCCAGCGCCTGGTCCCCGGACAGGTCCGCCATGATGCGCAGCTCGATCTGGCTGTAGTCGGCGGTCAGCAGGGTCTCGTACCCGGGGCCGACCACGAACGCCAGCCGGATGCGGCGGCCCTCCTCGGTCCGGATCGGGATGTTCTGCAGGTTCGGGTCGGTGGAGGAGAGCCGGCCGGTGGCGGCGATCATCTGGTTGTAGGTGGTGTGGATCCGGCCGTCCACGCTCGCCATCGGGATCAGCGAGTCCACGATGCTCTTCAGCCGGGCCACGTCCCGGTGCCGCAGCAGGTGCGCCAGGATCGGGTTGCCGGTCTGCGCCAGCAGGCTGGTCAGCGCCTCGGAGTCGGTGGTGTACCCGGTCTTGATCCGCTTGGTCTTGGGCAGGCCGAGCTCGGTGAACAAGACCTCCTGCAGCTGCTTGGGCGAGCCGAGGTTGAACTCGTGCCCGACGACCGCGTAGGCGGCCTGCTCCGCCGCCTTGACGTCGCCGCCCAGGCTGGCCGACATGCCGGCCAGGTGGTCGACGTCCGCGGCGATCCCGGCCCGCTCCATCTCCGCGAGCACGCCGACCAGCGGCAGCTCGACGTCGTGGAGCAGCCGCGTCGCGCCGCGCTGCTCCAGGTCGGCGTCCAGCGCGTCGGCCAGCTCGGCGGTGGCCCGGGCCCGCTGGGCCAGGGCGTTCGCCGCCTCGACCTCGCCGTCGTCCTCCTCCAGGTCCAGGGTGAGCTGGCCGACGGCCTCCTCGCCGCTGGTCAGTTCCCGGCCTACGTAACGCACCGCCAGGTCGGCCAGGTCGAACGAACGCTGGCCGGGCAGCGCCAGATAGGCGGCGAGCGCGGTGTCACTGGTGAGGCCACCCAACGTCCAGCCGCGGGCGGTCATCGCGTGTATCGGCCCCTTGGCGTCGTGCAGCGCCTTGGGCTGCCCGGGGTCGGCCAGCCACTCGGCCAGCGCCCGGTCGTCGTCTTCGGTCAGCGTGGTCGGGTCGATGTAGGCGTGGGCGCCGTCGGGAGCGGCCAGCGCCAGGCCGCGCAGCACCCCGGTGCCGCGTCCCCAGCTCCCGCTGACCGCCAGGCCGGTCCGGCCCTCGCCGCTGACGTGCTCGGCCAGCCACTGCGCCACGTCCTCCGAGCCGAGCACGTCCACCTCGACGTCGTATTCCCCCCGCGCCGGGGCTACCGCGTCGGCGCTGGGCGACGCCGCCGCTATCCCGTTGGGGAATGTCTCCTGGAGACGCTCGCGCAGGACGCGGAATTGCAGCGTGTCAAAGAGCTGGTGGATCTTTTCCCGGTCCCACGGGGCCGGGGCTGAGCTCCCGCGGGCCCACGCCGACGGGCACGTCCCTGGCCAGCTCGGTGAGCTGGCGGTTGCGCAGCACGTCGGCGAGGTGCTCCCGCAGGTTGTCCCCGGCCCGGCCCTTGACCTCGTCGACCCGGTCGACGAGCTGCGCCAGGGAGCCGTACTCCGTCACCCACTTGGCCGCGGTCTTCTCGCCGACCCCGGGGATGCTGGGCAGGTTGTCGCTCGGGTCGCCGCGCAGCGCCGCGTAGTCCGGGTACTGGGCCGGGGTCAGCCCGTACTTCTCCATGACCGTCTCCGGCGTGAACCGGGTCATCTCGCTGATGCCGCGCCGGGTCATCAGCGCGGTCACGTCGTCGTTGACCAGCTGCAGCACGTCGCGGTCGCCGGTGACGATCAGGACGCTCATGTCGTCGGCGGTCGCCTCGGTGGCGAGCGTGGCGATGATGTCGTCGGCCTCGTAGCCCGCCACCGACAGCCGCCGGATGCCCAGCGCGTCCAGCACCTCGAAGATCAGGCTGAGCTGGCCCCGGAAGTCGGTCGGGGTTTCCCGCCGGTTCGCCTTGTACTCGACCCACTGCTCGTGCCGGAACGTCGGCTCGCTGCGGTCGAAGGCCACCGCGACGTGGGTCGGCTTCTCGTCGCGCAGCACGTTGATGAGCATCGCGGTGAAGCCGTACACCGCGTTCGTGGGCTGCCCGGTGGTGGTGGCGAAGTTCTCGATGGGCAGCGCGAAGAACGCCCGGTAGGCCAGGGAGTGCCCGTCCAGCAGGAGCAGCCGGTCACGATGATCTGCTCCGGACGCCTGGGTCGGCTTCGTCGCCACGCCCGCAGTCTAGTGGCCTGGTCTGACACCGGCAGGCCACCCCGGCGCTGCGCGGACGCCGCGGCCCGGCCGCCCCCAAGGGCCAGCCGGGCCGCGGCAGGCCCGGCCGCCGCCGGCCGCCGCCCGTGGTGGTTACGGGTGGCGCCGGAGCGGCCGGGCGGCTATCAGGAGCTGAACGCGAAGATCGTGGTCGAGTTCAGCGTCATCTGCGGACCGAGCACGGTGCTCGGGAAGTCGGGCTCGTTGGGCGAGTTCGGGAAGTGCTGGGTCTCGAACGTGTAGCCCGCGCCCTGCCGGTAGGTGTGGCCACTGATGCCCACCAGCGTGCCGTTGAGGAAGTTACCGCTGTAGAACTGCACGCCCGGCTGGTCGGTCCAGACGGTCAGCCAGCGGCCGCTGCGCGGGTCAGACGCGCGGGCGGCGAGGTTCAGCCCGAGCGGCCCGGTGGTCTTGGCCGTCTGCGGGTTCAGGATCCAGTTGTGGTCATAGCCCTGGGCGATGAGCAGCTGGCTCTTGCCGCCGGTGGCCGACGCGAAGCTCGCCGGGACGTTGTCCGGCGCGCTCACGTCGCTCGATCCGCGAGCCGATGGTGTGCGGCGCGCGGAAGTCGAACGGCGTGCCCGTGACCGGGACCCCGTGCGCGAGCGGCAGCGGGATCTGGGTGCTGTCGGTCGGCGAGTAGTTGTCCGCGTTGATCTGGACGAACTGGCTGTAGGCCGAGCCCGCGGCCGAGGCCTCGCCGGCCAGGTTGAAGTAGCTGTGGTTGGTCAGGTTGGTGACCGTGGACAGCGTCTTCGAGTCGTTGTGGACCCGGTAGTGGATGGCGAGGTCACCGGCGTTGTTCAGCGTGTAGGTCACGAAGACGGTGATCTGAGCCGGGTACCCGGTGCATCCGCTCGGGCAGCCGGGGGACCCGGGCGCCCCGCTGGCGTCACCGTCGGGGCTGACCAGCTTGAGGGCCACGCCCGCGACCTGCTTGGTCCGGACCGCGTGCGACGCCCAGATGTGGTTGCCGAAGCCGACCAGCCCGCCGTGCAGGCTGTTCACGCCGTTGTTGATCGGCAGCGTGTAGGTGGTGCCGTTCAGCTGGAACGTGCCCTTGGCGATCCGGTTGCCGTAGCGGCCGATCGTCTCGCCGAAGTACGGGCCGCCGTTGGCGGTCACCGGCGGGCTGGCGAAATCGACGTAGTCCTGGAGGGTCTTGAAGCCCAGCACGACGTTCGCCTTCTGGCCGTTGCGGCCGGGCACGACGACCGACTGCGTGATCGCGCCGTAGGTGAGGATCTTGACCTGCATGCCATGGCAGTTGGTCAGGGTGTAGCGGAATACCTGGGTGAGCTGGCCGGTGTACGGCTCGATGGTCTTACCGAAGGGCTGCCGGGAAACGGCGGGGCTGCCGCACTGGTGGCCCGCGGGCGACGCGGAGGCCTGGCCTATCGCCGTCGCGCCCACGAGCCCGACGGCGAGGGCGGCGGCCGCGGTGATCCTGACGGCCGGCCGAGCGACGCTGGATATTAAGACGTTGCGCATGGGGGTGCCCTCCTGTCGTGGGGTGCTGCGAGGAACGACGACTTCCGTAGGGTATTGTTAGCGCTAACAACTGGCTATGTCACCCTCTTCGGCAGGTAAACGACGACTTTTTCGCGATGAATCATTAAGGATGCTGAATAGTGGGGCATCAAGCGTGACGATATGGAATGAATCCGGCGACTGGCGTAAGCCGCCGATCTCGGGCACTAGGCCGGAAACCGGCGCGAGCCGTCCCGGGCCGAGCGGCGGATGCCGGAGCGGGCCGAGGGTCGCACATACGGATCGGCGGACCTCGGCAGCGATCATGGAGCGGCTCAGGGCTGGCCGGAGCGGGCCCCGGGAAAGGCCTCGGATGGACCAGGGGCGGCCGCAGCGGATCCGGATGTCGATCCGGTGAAATCCCGCTGACCTGCAGGCTTCTAGGCTTCGTCCTGCAAGCGGAGTGCAGACCCGTCGCCAGATCGCGGAGGTACCGGTGGGAGACGACCCGGTAATAGACAACGAGCGGATCATGGCTGCCTACGACACGCTGAGCGCGAACACGCTCCCCGGCCGCATGGGCATCAAGATCCTTGAGGCCTCTCCCCGGCGGGTGGTGGGCACCATGCCGGTCGCGGGGAACACGCAGCCCTACGGCCTGCTGCACGGTGGCGCCTCGTGCGTGCTCGCCGAGAGCCTCGGTTCCCTCGGCTCCGTCCTGCACGCGGGCCCGGACCGGGTCGCGGTCGGGATCGAGATCAGCGCCACGCACCACCGGGGTGCCACGCAGGGCGAGGTCACGGGGGTCGCCACGCTTCTGTACGGCGGCCGCACCGTGACCACGTACGAGATCGTCATAACCGATGAGCTGGGCCGGCGCATCTGCACCTCCCGGCTGACCTGCATGCTGCGGGACGCGGTCCCGGGCGACGGAAGACCGCGGACCGGCGATTCCTGATGCCTGCCGTCATCGGCACTGATGCTCGCCGGCCCGCCAGCGGCGGCACGACGCTCGCTGGCCGACCTGGTGCCGCGGCACCGTACCGACTTGCCGAGGCCGGCCTGGCGCACCGGGGCGCGTTCGTCGCCTACCTGCGGGTTAAGGGACGTTTAACCCATACCGGCCAGTCGATGTCCCCACCTTTGCGCGACGTGGTGGGGCATCGCTACGGTGGTGACCAGAGCCCGGCGAGGCCGAGTAGAGAACGTGCCGGCCCGGGGAAGGCTGACATGGCACCAAAGGCTTCCCGGGCTCCCTGCTGTCGGCCGGCTCCGGCCGACAGCAGCACAAGCGGGTAGGGGCCGGCCTGCAGACGGGGTGTGCAGCCGGCCCGCCCGCTTGCTCAGCCTCTGTTACTTCCCCCCGGTGTCGCCCGGGCTGGCCTGGCTTCCGCCCGTCCCGTCCGCGCCGGTCTCGCCTCGGCCGGTCTTGCTCGTCCCGGTCTCGCTTCCGCCGGCCCCGCCTGCCGCCCTCCCGGGTGCTCCTGGCCCGGCTCCCCGCTCTCGCGTGCTCCCGGCCTGAGTCCCCCGCTCTCCCCGGTTCTGGGCTTCGGCCGCCTTGGGCGCGGACGACTGGGCACCCTGCAGCACTTCCTCGGCCACGGCGCGCATGGTCATCCGGCGGTCCATCGAGGTCTTCTGGATCCAGCGGAACGCCTCGGCCTCGGTCATTCCCTGCTCGGCCTGGAGCAGCCCCTTGGCGCGGTCCAGCAACTTCCGCACCTCCAGCCGCTCCTTGAGGTTCGAGACCTCGGACTCAAGGGCCGCGAACTCCTGGAACCGGCTCACCGCGATCTCGATCGCCGGCACGAGATCGGCCTTGGTGAAGGGCTTGACCAGGAAGGCCATCGCCCCGGCGTCCCGGGCCCGCAGCACGAGGTCGCGCTGCGAGAAGGCGGTGAGGATGACGACCGCGGCCATGTGCTCCGCCGTGATCCGCTCGGCCGCCGAGATCCCGTCCAGGCCCGGCATCTTGATGTCCATGATCACCAAGTCGGGGCGGAGGCTCTCGGTCAGCTTGACGGCTGCCTCGCCGTCTGACGCCTCGCCGACGACGACGTAGCCGTCCTCCTCAAGCATCTCCTTGAGGTCGAGCCGGATCAGGGCCTCATCCTCGGCGATCACCACGCGAAACGGGGTCTGGCTCACCCGCTGAGCGTATCGTGACCCGGTACATTGGCACTCGGCCCGTATCTGCACCGGCTTGCGCGGCCGCGCGAGTGCGTTGGATTAGTCCGAAATAATATGAAAAATGCCGGAATGGTGGAATGGCAGACACGGATGCCTCAAAAGCATCTGTCCGAAAGGACATGCGGGTTCGAGTCCCGCTTCCGGCACCCATGATGAGCACGGCAAGATTGTCGGCGCCAGGGACGAACATGGCCTTATGTACCCACTCGAAACTGTGCGACTTGCCCGGCTCTTATCTGATCTGGAGATCCTAGATCGCGAGAACGCCTCGATCTGTGGTGTATCCATTCGTGCGATTCGCCACTGGCGTGCAGGTGATCGCCGAGTCGGCACGAAACGATTGTCGGCACCAACCTGCCCGCGCTGCCACGGATGCGTCCTGAATGACGAAGCCTACGCATATCTACTTGGCCTCTATCTCGGAGACGGCCACATCACACGCAGTCGAATGACGCATGTCCTGTGGCTGGCCTGCTCGGACGCCTGGCCAGGCTTGCTCGCCCTAGCCAAGCAGACAATGACGCTCGTCATGCCATCGTCCAGCGTCTTCTGCGCGTCGCGGCGCGGAGTGGCCTGCACATACGTCAAAAGCGTCTCAAAGCATTGGCCTTGCTTGTTTCCGCAGCACGGGCCGGGCCGGAAGCATGAGCGCGCCATCGTGCTCCAGCCGTGGCAGCAGGAGATCGTGAATAGCCATCCGGGGGATTTCGCCCGCGGGCTGTTTCACTCCGACGGCTGCCGGCTTATCAACCGGGTCCGGCGCCCGCTCAAGGACGGCGACCGCTGGTATGAGTACCCGCGGTACCTGTTCGTCAACAGGTCCGCTGACATACACCGGCTGTGCGGCGAGGCGCTGGACCGGCTCGGGGTGGCCTGGCGGTTCTCGAAGCCGACCACGATCTCGGTGGCGCGGCGGGAGGCCGTGGCCAGGCTCGACGAGTTCGTCGGCCCGAAGTACTGACCAGCGCGGTGAGCGCTCACGCCGCCGCCACCGCGCCACGCGGGTCCCGGTGCCCGCCGCTACGATGGGCCGGTGCCGCTGCGCGCCATCGACTTCCACGTGCACCTGCCCACGCCCGACTGGCTGGACGGCAGCATGGCAGGCTACGTCGAGGCGGCCGAGGCGTACTTCAGGTCGCCGGTGCAGCGGTCCACGCTGGACGATCTCGCGGAGAGATACCGCGAGATCGAGGTCATGGCGGTGCTCCTCGCCTGGGATGCCGAGACGGCCACCGGGCGCCCGCGCGTGCCCAACGACACGGTGGCGGAGGCCTGCCGCGCGTACCCGGACGTGTTCACCGGGTTCGGCTCGGTGGACCCGCGCAAGGGGAACACGGCCGTGGCCGAGGTCGGGCAGATCGCCGCGGCGGGCCTGCGGGGGGTGAAGTTCCACCCGTCGCTGCAGGCCTTCGCCCCCGATGACCCGGTGTACTGGCCGATCTTCGCCGCGTGCCAGGAACACGGCCTGATCGCCCTGTTCCACACCGGCACCAGCGGGATCGGCGCAGGCCAGCCCGGCGGCCAGGGCATCCGGCTGGATTACGCTCAGCCGGTCAGGCTCGACCCGGTCGCGGCCGCGCACCCTGACCTGACCATCGTGGCCGCGCATTTCGGCTGGCCCTGGCACATGGAACTGATCGCGATCGCGCTGCACAAGACCAACGTGTACATCGACATCTCCGGCTGGTCGCCGCGCCGGGTCCCGCCGGAGGTGATCCGCGAGCTGCGCGGGCGGCTGTCCGGCCAGTTCCTCTGGGGCAGCGACTTCCCGTTCCTGACCCCCGAGCGGTGCCTGGCCGAGTTCGACGACCTGGACCTCCCCGCCGACGTGACGGACAAGGTGCTGCGCGGCAACGCCGCCCGCATCCTGCGCCTCGGCTGACCTGCGCTACCGCCGTCCGCCCGACCGGAATGCCCGGGCAACCAGGCTTCAAGATCGTCTTGAACCCGGCTGGAGCTGACCGACGTGAACCTTAAGGGGTTCTGCCCTGAGCAGGACTCAGAGAGGAGCGGGAACCATGTTCAAGCACAGCAGGTGGGCACGGGCAGGCGGGGCGGTCACGGCGCTCTCGTTACTGGCCGGGTTGGCCATGGCCGGCCCGGCCGCGGCCGCTACGGGCTGGACGGTGACGACCATCCCGCAGACAGCGAACAACACCGAGCTCAACGCCATGTTCGCGCGCACCGGCACCGACGCCTGGGCGGTGGGCGTGCAGTTCGGCGCGGCGGGCCAGGCACCGCCGCCCCCGGCCGCTTATCACTGGAACGGCAGCACGTGGTCGCTGACCCCCACGCCCAGCCTGGGCGTCAACGGGGGCCTGAACGCGGTCAGCGCGAGCAGCGCCAGCGATGCCTGGGCGGTCGGGTTCACCATCCCCGCGGGCTACCGCGTCCGGCAGCCCCTGTATGAGCACTGGAACGGCACTGCGTGGAGCGTCGTCCCCGGTCCCGGCCTCGGGCTCAACGGCGTGGCCGCGCTGAGCGCCAGCAACGCCTGGGCGGTCGGCATCCGCGGCACGGTCGTGCACTGGGACGGCACCACGTGGAGCACCGTGACGGTGCCGAGCCCGAACCCGTCCTACCCGGCGGGCGCCAACCTGAACGCGATCACCGCGGTCAGCCCAAGCGACATCTGGGCGGTGGGCTCGTTCTACAACGCCAGCTTCACGATCTCACCGTTCGCGCTGCACTACAACGGCACGTCGTGGACGGTCACGATCTTGCCGCAGCCCGCAGTGACCGGCCCGAGCAGCCCCGTGCTGCACGGGGTGACGGCCGTCGCCTCGAACAACGTCTGGGCGGTCGGGGAGAACGAGGAGGTGCCCGGGCTCGGCCTGACGACCCTCATCGAGCACTGGAACGGCTCGGCGTGGAGCATTGTCCCTAGCCCGACGCCGGGCGCCTATCCCACGCTGAACGCGGTCGCCGCCCGTTCGGCCAGCGACGTCTACGCCGTCGGGTTCAACGAGCCCAGCGTCAACGGCGGCGTCCAGCAAGGCCTGATCTTGCGCTGGAACGGCAGCGCCTGGTCGGCCGACACCGACCCGACGGCCGGGACGTTCAGCCCGCTCTACGGGGCGGCCACCCTGCCGGGCGCCACGGCCGAGTGGGCGGCCGGCATCAACAGCGCCGATCATGCGCTCGTCCTCGCCCACGGCTGATCCCGGGGATAGGCGCGCGCCGGCCCGGGGAGCCCGTCACGCGGGTTTCCCCGGGCCGGCGCACATCCCGCGGCGTCCGGAGATCATCCCGGCCGGGGATGGCACATCAGGTGAGGGGACGGGCGGTGGGCGGGATCGCGGCCGGGAGCAGGGTGTCCCCGGCCAGGTAGCGGTCCACGGCCGCCGCGGCCGACCGGCCCTCGGCGATCGCCCACACGATCAGCGACTGGCCCCGGCCCATGTCCCCGGCCGCGAACACGCCCGGGACCGACGTCGCGTACGAGCCGTCCCTCGCCACGTTGCCCCGCGCGTCGAAGTCCACGCCGAGGTCGGCCAGCAGCCCGCCGGGCTCCGCGCCGGTGAATCCCATCGCCAGCAGCACCAGGTCACACCGCAGTTCCCGCTCGGTGCCCGGCACCGGCGTGAAGCCGCGTCCCGACGGCTCCACCTCGACCAGCCGCAGCGCCCGCACCCGGCCCGCCTCGTCGGCCAGGAACTCCTGGGTGGAGACGGCGTAGACGCGCTCACCGCCTTCCTCGTGGGCGCTGGACACCCGGTAGATCATCGGGTAGGTGGGCCACGGCTGGCTGTCCGGCCGCCGGTCCGGCGGCCGGGGCATGATCTCCAGCTGAACCACGGACGCCGCGCCCTGCCGTAGCACGGTGCCGAGGCAGTCGGCGCCGGTGTCGCCGCCGCCGATGATCACCACATGGCGCCCGAGGGCCGAGATCGCCGGGCCGCGGCCGGCCGCCGCGCCAGCGCCATCGGCGGGCGCGTGCTCCCCGGCGCCCGCCAGGCCGTCGGCGACCGCGCGGTTGGCCAGCGGCAGGTACTCCATGGCCTGGTGAATGCCGTCCAGCTCGGCGCCGGGCACCGGAAGGCCGCGCGGCACGGTGGCGCCGCCCGCGAGCACGATCGCGTCGTGGTCGCGGCGCAGCTGGCCGGCGGTCACGTCCGCGCCGGCGTTGACCCCGCAGCGGAACACGGTTCCCTCGGCCAGCATCTGCACCAGCCGCCGGTCCAGGTGCCGCTTCTCGAGCTTGAACTCGGGAATCCCGTAACGGAGCAGGCCGCCGGGCCGGTCGGCCCGCTCGTACACCGTCACCGCGTGGCCGGCCCGGCTGAGCTGCTGCGCCGCGGCCAGCCCGGCGGGCCCGGAGCCGACCACCGCCACCCGCCGGCCGGCCGCCGACGCCGCCGCCGACGGGCGCTGCGGCGGCACCCAGCCCTCGGCCCAGGCCCGGTCGATGATCTCGACCTCGACCTGCTTGATCGTCACCGGGTCCGCGTTGATGCCGAGCACGCAGGCGGACTCGCACGGCGCCGGGCAGAGCCGCCCGGTGAACTCGGGGAAGTTGTTGGTGGCGTGCAGCCGTTCGGCCGCGGCCCGCCAGTCGCCCGCCCAGACCAGGTCGTTCCACTCCGGGATCAGGTTCCCGAGCGGGCAGCCGTGGTGGCAGAACGGGATGCCGCAGTCCATGCACCGCCCGGCCTGCTGCTCCAGCTCGCCGTGGCTGAACTCGGTGTACACCTCCCGCCAGTCCTGGATCCGGATGTCGACCGGGCGCCGGGCCGGGCGTCTGCCGCGGCGTGGTCAGGAACCCCTTGGGATCCGCCATGGTGACCAGCCCCCTCAGCCCCGCGCCGCGGCCATGACGGCCTCGTTCACGTCGAGCCCGTCGCGCTCGGCGCGCTGCGCCGCGGCCAGGACCCGCTTGTAGTCCTTGGGCATCACCTTCACGAACCGGCCGAGCGCCGGCGTCCAGTCGGCCAGCAGGCTGGCCGCGACCGCCGAGCCGGTCTCGGCGAGATGCCGCTGCACCAGGTCCCGCAGGAACTCGGCGTCCTCGGCGTCGAGCGGATCGAGGTCGGCCATCTCGACGTTCACCATCCGCGGGTCGGGGTCGAGCAGGTAGGCGATGCCGCCGGACATGCCGGCCGCGAAGTTCCGGCCCACCGGGCCGAGCACGGCCACCCGGCCGCCGGTCATGTACTCGCAGCCGTGATCACCGGTTCCCTCGGCCACCGCGGTCGCGCCCGAGTTCCGCACGCAGAACCGCTCGCCGACCACGCCGCGCAGGAACATCTCCCCGCCGGTCGCGCCGTAGCCGATCACGTTGCCCGCGATCACCTGCTGCTCGGCGGTGAACACCGCGTCCGGATCGGGCGCGGCGATGATCCGCCCGCCGGACAGCCCCTTGCCGAGGTAGTCGTTGGCGTCGCCGGCCAGCCGGAGGGTGACGCCCCGGGGCAGGAACGCGCCGAACGACTGGCCCGCCGACCCGCGCAGCGAGATGTCGATCGTGTTGTCCGGCAGGCCCGGCCCGCCCCATCGCCTGGTCACCTCGTAGCCGAGCATTGTCCCGACGGTCCGGTTGACGTTCCGGACCGGCAGCTCCAGCCGGACCGGCGTCCCGTCGGCCAGTGCCCCCTCGGCGAGCTGGATCAGCGTGTTGTCGAGGGCGCGGTCCAGGCCGTGGTCCTGGCCGGTCACGGCGCGGCGGGCGGCGGCGGGCCCGAGATCGGGGACGTGCAGCACCGGGGCGAGGTCGAGGCCGGCCGCCTTCCAGTGCCCGACCGCCGCCGCGGTGTCCAGCAGGTCCACCCGGCCGATGGCCTCGTCGAGGCTGCGGAACCCGAGCCGGGCCAGGTACTCCCGTACCTGCAGGGCCAGGAACTCGAAGAACGTCACCACGAACTCCGGCCGGCCGGTGAACCGCTTGCGCAGCTCGGGGTTCTGGGTGGCCACGCCGACCGGGCAGGTGTCCAGGTGGCAGACCCGCATCAGCACGCAGCCGGCCACCACGAGCGGCGCGGTGGCGAACCCGAACTCCTCGGCGCCGAGCAGCGCCGCGATGATCACGTCGCGGCCGGTCTTCAGCTGGCCGTCCACCTGGACCACGATCCGGTCCCGCAGCCCGTTGCGCAGCAGCGTCTGCTGGGTCTCGGCCAGCCCGAGCTCCCACGGGGCCCCGGCGTGCTTGATGCTGGTCAGCGGCGCGGCGCCGGTGCCGCCGTCGTGCCCGGAGATCAGCACCACGTCGGCGTGCGCCTTGGACACGCCAGCGGCCACGGTGCCGACCCCCACCTCGGCGACCAGCTTGACGTGCACCCGCGCGGCGGGGTTGGCGTTCTTCAGGTCGTGGATCAGCTGGGCGAGGTCCTCGATCGAGTAGATGTCGTGATGCGGCGGCGGCGAGATCAGGCCGACGCCGGGGGTCGAGTACCTGGTCCGGGCGATCCACGGGTACACCTTGTGGCCGGGCAGCTGGCCGCCCTCGCCGGGCTTGGCGCCCTGCGCCATCTTGATCTGCAGGTCGCTGGCGTTGACCAGGTACTCGCTGGTCACGCCGAACCGGCCGCTGGCCACCTGCTTGACGGCCGACCGGCGCAGGTCGCCGTTCGGGTCCGGCAGGTAGCGGTCGGGGTCCTCCCCGCCCTCGCCGGTGTTGGAGCGCCCGCCGAGGCGGTTCATCGCGATGGCCAGGGTCTGGTGCGCCTCCGCGGAGATCGAGCCGTAGGACATCGCGCCGGTGGAGAACCGCCGCACGATGCTGGCGACCGGCTCCACCTCGTCGATGGGCACCGGCGCCCGCGCAGTGTTGTCCTGCGCCTCCGGGCCGCTGGACCCGCCTCCTTCCCTCGTCGCTCGGTCGCAGGCTCCCTCGCTCCTCAGTCCAGTCGGCGGCGCGGCCCTTTGGCGCGGGTCGTCGATGCCGCGGATGCACAGCAGGCCGCGCAGGGTCATCAGCCGGGCGGCCTGGTCGTCCACCAGCCTGGTGTACTCGGCGAAGATCTCCTGTCGCCGGCTGCGCGTGGCGTGCTGCAGCTTGAAGACGGTCTCCGGGCTGAACAGGTGCGGCTCCCCCTCGCGGCGCCACTGGTACTCGCCGCCGGTCTCCAGCCGCCGGTGCGCGGGCCGGGTGCCACGCGCCGGGAAGGCCCGCGCGTGGCGCGCGGCGGTCTCGGCGGCGAGCTCGTCGAATCCGACGCCGCCCAGCCGGGAGGACGTCCCCGCGAAGCAGGCCCCGATGACCTCGTCGCCGATCCCGATCGCCTCGAAGATCTGGGCTCCGGTGTACGACGCGACCGTGGACACGCCCATCTTGGACATGATCTTCAGCAGCCCCTTGCCGAGCGCCTTGATCAGGTTGGCCGTGGCCTGCCGGGTCGTGATCGCGCCCAGCGCCCCGCGGCGGGCCAGTTCCTCCACCGACTCGATGGCCAGGTAGGGGCAGACGCAGGAGGCGCCGTAACCGATCAGCAGGGCGATGTGGTGACATTCGCGCGCGTCTCCGGCCTCGACGATGAGGCCGACCCTGGTCCGGGTCCGCTCCCTGATCAGGTGGTGGTGCACGGCGCCGGTGAGCAGCAGCGAGGGAATCGGCGCCAGCGCCCGGTCCGGGTCGCCGCGGTCGGACAGCACGATGAGCCGGGCCCCGGCCGCGATCGCGGCCGACACCTGCGCCCGGATCTCGTCCAGCCGCCTGCGCAGGGCCGCTCCCCCGCCCGCGGCCGGGTAGCGGCCGTCCACGACGTGGGCGGCGAAGCCGGGCAGGTCGCCGTCGTCGTTGATGTGGACGATCTTGGCGAGGTCACTGTCGCTGATCACCGGGTACGGCAGCACGATCTGGCGGCAGGACGCCGGGCCCGGGTGGAACAGGTCGTGCTCGGGACCGGTGGCGGACGCCAGCGAGGTGACCAGCTCCTCCCGGATCGCGTCCAGCGGCGGGTTGGTGACCTGGGCGAACAGCTGCATGAAGTAGTCGAAGAGCAGGCGCGGCCGGTCGGAGAGCGCGGCCACGGGCGTGTCGTGGCCCATCGACCCGAGCGCCTCGCCGCCGGTGCGCGCCATCGGCGCCAGGATGACCCGCAGTTCCTCCTCGGTGTACCCGAAGAGCTGCTGCCGGGTGGCCAGCGCCTGGCCGCGGTGGCGCACCGGGTCCTCGCGGGCAGGCAGGGCGTCGAGGTGCAGCAGCCCGGCGTGCAGCCAGTCCTGGTACGGGTGCTCGGCGGCCAGCGCGGACTTGACCTCCTCGTCTTCGATGATCCGGCCCGCCGAGGTGTCGGCCAGGAAGATCCGGCCCGGCTGCAGCCGCCCCTTGCGGACCACGGCCGCCGGGATCGATGTCCAGCACCCCGACCTCGCTGGCCAGCACGACCAGGCCGTCGCTGGTCACCCAGTAACGGCCCGGCCGCAGCCCGTTGCGGTCCAGCACCGCCCCGATCACGGTCCCGTCGGTGAAGGCGATCAGCGCGGGACCGTCCCACGGTTCCATCAGGGTGGAGTGGAAACGGTAGAAGGCCCGCAGCGCCGGGTCCATCTGCGCGTGGTTCTCCCACGGCTCCGGGATCATCATCAGCACCGCGTGCGGCAGCGACCGCCCGCCCATGTGCAGCAGTTCCAGGCACGCGTCGAAGCTCGCCGAGTCGCTGGCCGACTCGTCCAGGACCGGCAGCAGCCGCTCGAGCCCCCGCCCGTCGGCGTCCCGCCCGATGAGGTCGGAGGCCAGCAGCGCCTCGCGCGCCCGCATCCAGTTGCGGTTGCCCCGGATCGTGTTGATCTCGCCGTTGTGCGCGATGTACCGGTAGGGGTGGGCCAGCGGCCAGGACGGGAAGGTGTTGGTGGAGAACCGGGAGTGCACCAGGGCCAGGGCCGAGGCGTACCGCGGATCGGACAGGTCCGGGTAGAACCGCTCCAGCTGCGGCGCGGTGAGCATCCCCTTGTAGACGATCGTCGCCGACGACAGGCTCGCGAGGTACGCCCCGGCCTCGTGCTCGGCACGCTGGCGCAGGCAGAACGCCCGCCGGTCGAGGGCCGGCCCGCGGTCGCCGCCGGGCGAGGCCACGAACAGGTGCGCCAGGTGCGGCAGCACGGCGCGCGAGCCGCTGCCGCACTGCTGCGGGTCGTGCGGGACGTCGCGCCAGCCCAGGACGGCCAGGCCCTCGGTCCGCGCGATCTGCTCCACCGCGGCCATCACCGCGGCCCGCTCCCCCGCCCCGGCGGGCAGGAACGCCATCCCGGCCGCGTAGCCGCCCGGCTCCGGCAGCCTGAAGCCGCAGGCCTCGCGGAACAGCTCGTCGGGGATCTGGGTCAAGATGCCGGCCCCGTCGCCGGTATCCGGGTCGCTCCCCTTCGCGCCGCGGTGATCCAGGTTCCGCAGCACGGTGAGCGCCTGGGTGACGATCTCGTGGCTGCGGCGTCCGGGCAGGTCCGCGACGAAGCCGACGCCGCAGGCGTCGTGCTCGTAGCTGCTGTCGTAGAGTCCCTGGCTTCCAGAAGGTCCAGCAGGGGCCATCAGTACTCCTGTCGTCTCGATCAGCACGTGCGGGTCGGGACGACATTGGCCCTGGGGCGGGACGACATTGGCCCTGCGGTGAGCCAGGTGAGAGCGCCAGCCCTCACGGCTCCAGCAAGCATTGTAACGAGCATGGGTCCGAGGGGAAGATCTCCCAGGTCACGGGTGAGCGTCAGGGGCGCGGCGCGGTGCCTCCGGCTCGGCGGTGCCTCCGGCTCGCTCAGGCGCGCACGGCCGCGGCCAGGCCGGCCGCGAGATCACGCACCGCGGCGGCCCCGGCCGCCTCGTCCGGCGCGTCCAGGAGACGGCGGACGAACGCGGACCCCACGATGACCCCGTCGGCGAAGCCCGCCACCTGCGCGGCCTGGGACCGGTCCCGGACGCCGAGCCCGACCGCCACCGGCAGGCTGGTGCACTCCCGGACCCGGCGGACCAGGCCGGCCGCCTGGCCGCTGACCGCGTCGCGGGTCCCGGTGGTGCCCATCAGCGACGCCGCGTACACGAACCCGCCGCAGGCCGAGGTGATCAGCTTGATCCGCTCGGGCGACGAGCTCGGCGCGACCAGGAAGACCGGGTCGAGGCCGTGCTCCGCGGCGGCCTCCAGCCACGGCCCGGCCTCCTCCGGCGTGAGGTCGGGGGTGATCAGCCCGCTGCCCCCGGCGCCGGCCAGGTCCCGGGCGAACGCGGCCACGCCGTAGTGGTCGACCGGGTTCCAGTACGTCATGACCAGGGTGGGCACCCCGGCGCCGGCCACCGCCGCCACGGTGCGCAGCACGTCGGCGACCCGGGTCCCGCCCGCCAGCGCCCGGGTGGCGGCCTCCTGGATGACCGGGCCGTCCATCAGCGGGTCGGAGTACGGCAGGCCGATCTCCACGATGTCGGCGCCCGCCTCGGCCATCGCCGTCGCGGCCGCGATCGCGCCGGGCACCGAGGGGAAGCCCGCGGGCAGGTAGCCGACCAGCGCCGCCCGGTGCTCCGCCTTCGCCCGCTGGAAGGTGGTGGCGACCGCGCTCACCGGAGGTGGCCGAACCACTGGGCGGCGATGTCCACGTCCTTGTCGCCGCGCCCGGACAGGTTCACCAGCAGCACCGCGCCCGCGCCGAGTTCCGGCCCGAGCTGCAGCGCCCCGGCCAGCGCGTGCGCCGACTCGATGGCCGGGATGATCCCCTCGGTCCGGCACAGCACCGAGAACGCGTCCATGGCCTCGGCGTCGGTGATCGCGCGGTAGCTGGCCCGGCCGGTGTCGTGCAGCCAGGCGTGCTCGGGCCCCACCCCCGGGTAGTCCAGGCCGGCGGACACCGAGTGGGTCCCGAGCGTCTGCCCGTCGGCGTCCTGCAGCAGGTAGGTCCGCATGCCGTGGATCACCCCGGGCGACCCGCCGGCCAGCGTCGCGGCGTGGCGGCCGGTGGCCAGGCCGTCACCGCCGGCCTCGCAGCCGACCAGCCGCACGCCGTCGTCCGGGATGAACGCGTGGAAGACCCCGATGGCGTTGGACCCGCCGCCGACGCAGGCGATCACCGCGTCGGGCAGCCGCCCGGCCGCCGCCTGCACCTGCTGGCGGGCCTCGGCGCCGATGACCCGCTGAAAATCACGGACCATAACGGGATACGGGTGCGGGCCCATCACCGAGCCGATGCAGTAGTGCGTGGTTTCGACGGTGGTCACCCAGTCGCGGAACGCCTCGTTGATGGCGTCCTTGAGGGTCCGGCTGCCGGTCGTGACCGGAACCACCTCGGCGCCGAGCATCCGCATCCGGGCCACGTTCAGGGCCTGCCGCCTGGTGTCCTCCTCGCCCATGTAGACCACGCAGTCCAGGCCGAGCAGCGCGCACGCGGTCGCGGTGGCCACGCCGTGCTGGCCGGCCCCGGTCTCGGCGATCACCCGGGTCTTGCCCATCCGCCGGGTGAGCAGCGCCTGGCCGATGACGTTGTTGATCTTGTGGGACCCGGTGTGCGCCAGGTCCTCCCGCTTCAGGAACACCCGGCACCCGCCCGCCCGCGCGGCGAACCTCGGCACCTCGGTCAGCAGCGTCGGCCGGCCCGCGTAGTCGCGCAGTAGCGCGGCGAGGTCGGCCTGGAACCCGGGGTCGGCCCGGGCGGCGGCATAGGCGGCGGTCAGCTCGTCCAGCGCGGACATCAGCGCCTCGGGCGCGAGCCGACCGCCGTAGCGCCCGAAATGCCCGGTCGCGTCGGGCCCGGCAGGGTCGGACGCAGCCGGGTCGACAACCTGGGCGCCGGGGACTGCGGCGGCGCTCATCACCTGTCCCCGTGCAGCGCCGGGTGCGAGCCGGCGGTGACCAGGTCGGCCACGGCCGACCGCGGGTCCTTGCCGGTCACCAGGCTCTCCCCGACCAGCACGGCGTCGGCGCCCGCGGCCGCGTAGGCCAGCAGGTCGTGCGGGCCGCGAACCCCGGACTCAGCGATCTTGACCACCCGGTCGGGTATCCGCGGGGCCAGCCGCGCGAACACGCTGCGGTCGACTTCGAGCGTCATCAGGTTCCGCGCGTTGACGCCGATGACCTTCGCCCCGGCCTCGAGCGCGCGGTCCAGCTCCCGCTCGGTGTGCACCTCGACCAGCGGGACCAGGCCGATCGAGACCGCCCGCTCCACCAGCGACACGAGCGCGTTCTGCTCCAGCGCGGCCACGATGAGCAGCGCCATGTCGGCCCCGTGGGCCCGGGACTCCCAGAGCTGGTACGAGCTGATCACGAAGTCCTTGCGCAGCACCGGCACCTGCACCGCGGCACGCACCGCCACCAGGTCATCCAGGCTGCCGCCGAACCGGCGCGACTCGGTCAGGACGCTGATCACGCGCGCGCCCCCGGCCTCGTAATCCATGGCCAGCGCGGCCGGGTCGGCGATCGCGGCCAGCGCGCCCTTGGACGGGCTGGCCCGCTTGACCTCGGCGATGACGGCCACGTCGGGGCCCTTGAGCGCGGCGATGACGTTGGGCGGCGACGGCGCCCGGGCCGCCGCCTCCTTCAGGCGGTCAAGCGGGACATTCCGCTGCCGTGCCGCCAGGTCGGCGCGCACTCCCTCGAGGATCTCGTCGAGCACGCTCACGCGGTTCTGCTGCCCCCTCGGGGTGGGATGGCTTGCCCCCCGATGGTAGCGAGAACGCGATGGCGCTCCGGCAGGAACCCCTGCCTTGGGGGGCCGCGCCGGGCACCTGCCCGGGGACGCGGCGGGGGCCGCGGGGCCGGCTTGCAGGGCCGCTACCTGGGACGACGGCGACAGAACGGGCCCCGGGCGAACTCGGTGCCCAGCGCCCACCGCGCACCTCCATGACCGGCCGGCGGCGGCCTGGCCGGGCCTCGTCGCGCCGCGGCCCGCAGCACCGGGCAGGCCCGTGGCCGGGCACAGCAACCGGGCCCCGGGCCTGATATTTCCGGGACCCGTGGGGTCCTCGCCCGGCTCGGCTACTCCGGGCCCGTGGGATCCTCGCCCCGGCTCAGCGACTCCCACATCGCCGCGGAGTCGCGGCCACGGCCTGGCCGGCACCGCCGGCTCCGGGCCGGCGGGCCGCGCGGGCGGGTCGAACCGGCTGGACATCACCGGCAGCCGCTCCGCCCGCCACGCCGCCAGCACCCCGGCCGCGACGACCGCGAGCGCTCCGGCCAAGGCGACCCCGCGCCAGGGAAAGCTGACGAAGACCACGTGCCCGGGAAAGCCGGACAGGGGTCCTGCGGCGGCCGGCCCGGTACTGCCCGCGGTCGTGCTGCCGACGCCTGACCCGGCCGCGGCGCCGCCCGGAGCGGCGGCCGAAGCGGCCGCCAGCACGTCGGCGGCCGAGATCCCGGCGCTGACCGCCAGGGCCAGGCCCGCGCCGAGCCCGGCCACCAGGACCGCGGCGACGCGCCGCAGGGTCCGCCGGGTGGCCAGGACCGCGGCCAGGCCGGCCAGGGCCGCCAGCGCCAGCGCGCCCGCCGCGGGCACGAGGGCCTGGCCCGTCACGGTCGTGACGCTGGCCGGCAGCGGCCTGGGCGCGGCCGTCTCGACCCGGGCCCAGCCTTGCCGCGTGGCCAGCAGGGCCAGGCCCGCCCCGGCCGCGCCGAGCAGCAGGAGCAGCGCGAGCTCGCGCCGCGGCTGGCCGCGCTCCGGACGCGCGGGACGCCCTGCGGTCATCGCGCTCCTCCCGGTATGCCTCGCGGACGCGGACCGGTTCCTGGCTGGTAGCCGCCAGCATAGGCCGCCCGCGGCCCGTGGCGGCCGGCGGCGCCGGCCGCGGGAGGATGAACGAGGCTCATTCCCCGCCGGGAGCCGGTGGCTTACCATCGCACGATGGGGTACGCCCGGGATGAGCGCCTTGCCCTATCCGCGCTGCTCGACCAGGCCGGGCCGCGGGAGCCGACCCTGTGCGAGGGGTGGGCGACCCTCGACCTCGCCGCGCACCTGGTGCTCAGGGAGCACCGGCCCGACGCCGGGCTCGGGCTGCTCGGGGGGCCGCTGGCCGCGCACACCCGCAGCGCCCAGCACCGGCTGGCCGCGCGGACGCCGTATCCGCGCCTGGTCCAGGCGTTCCGCAGCGGCCCGCCGCGGTACTCGCTGTTCGCGCTGCCCGGCGCCGATGAGCGGGCCAACGTGGTGGAGTACTTCGTTCACCACGAGGACGTGCGCCGGGCGCAGCCGGGCTGGGAGCCGCGCAAGATTGACCCGGGCCTGACCGAGGTGCTCTGGGCCAGGCTGCGGATGGCCCGGTTCGTCCTGCGCAAGGCCCCGGTCGGCGTCGAGCTCGCCCGGGACGACCGGGCCGGGCCGGCCCGGACCGGCGGGCCGAGGGTCCGGATCACGGCGAAGGCGCGCACCCCCGTCGTGACCGTCACCGGGCCCCCCGCGGAGCTGACCCTGTGGACGCTCGGCCGGACGGCCGCGGCCCGGGTCAGGCTGGACGGCGGCGAGGAGGCCATCGCGGCCCTGTCCGGGGCGCGCTGGGGGATCTGAGCCAGCCGGGCCCCGTACCGCAGGTTGCGGGAGCCAGGCCGGGCTGATCCCCGTCCCGGGCGCGCGGGAATCCGGCGTCAGCCGGATCCGGCGTGGAATTGTACCTCCAGTTGGCGCGGCTGCCCAGCACGGGATTATTACGGGTCACCATACCGATCATTAATTTCGCCTGAATATCCGGCGACTAAAGGACCGCGCAAAATTCCTCTTCCAGCCCGCTACCGTTCACGAATCAGACTGCCTTTATATATTTGATAGATATCCTTTCTTTACATTCCCTCGCGACGATGCGAGCGTCCCTGACTCACGTGGTCATGCAGGTCGGAGGGGGAAAGGTGCGAAGGAAGAAGACAGGCGCCGCCATTGCGGTGCTTATCGGCAGCGCCGTGCTGGCCGCCGGATGCGGCAGCAGCAGCAGCTCATCAAGCGGCTCTACCGCGTCGGCAGACTGGGCGAAGGCCGGCTCGCTGGCCGCGGGCGGCGGAATGGCGGCCCTTGTCAAGGCGGCCGAGAAAGAGGGGCAGCTGAACGTCATCACGCTGCCCAGCAACTGGGCCAACTATGGCGCGATCATGAGCGATTTCAGCAAGAAGTACCACATCCACATCACCGACGCGAATCCCGAGGGCTCCAGCGGGCAGGAGATCACCGCCGTGCAGCAGCTCAAGGGCCAGAGCCGCGCGCCCGACGTGGTCGACGTGGGCACGCCGTTCGCCGTTGAGGGGGTCACCAGCCACCTGTGGGCCCCGTACAAGGTGGCGACCTGGAGTAACATCCCGGCCGACGCCAAGGACGCCAGCGGCGACTGGTACGCGGACTACGGCGGCTACGTGGCGATCGGCTACGACCCGGCCAAGGTCAAGGTCGCGCCGACCTCGTTCGCCAGCCTGGCCAACCCCGCCTACAAGAACATGATCGGCCTCAACAACAGCCCGACCACGGCCGGCGCGGCGTTCGCCGCGGTCTACGCCGCGGCGCTGGCGAACGGCGGCTCGTTCGGCAACATCGAGCCGGGCATCAAGTACTTCGCGCACCTGAAGTCGATCGGCAACTTCGTCCCGACCGCCGTCGGCGGGCCGACCACGGTGCAGAACGGCACCACGCCGATCCTCATCTGGTGGGACTACCTGCTGGCCTCCGAGGTCTCGCCGGTGGTCAAGGGCTTCAAGATCGTGATCCCGTCGGACGCGTCGTACGCGTCCTACTACGACCAGGCGATCAGCGCCACCGCCCCGCACCCGGCCGCCGCCCGGCTGTGGGAGGAGTACCTGTACTCGGTTACGGGCCAGAACCTGTGGCTCGCAGGCTTCGCGCGCCCGATCGAGCTGCCCACGCTGGTCGCCGCCGGGACCGTCAACAAGACCGCGTACGCCGAGCTGCCCCCGGCCCCGTCCGGCGCGCTGACGTTCCCCTCCCAGGCTCAGCAGGCCGCGGCAGAGAACGTCGTCACCCAGAACTGGGCCAAGCAGGTCGGCGGCTAGCCAATGGCCGGAAGCACGACCCAGGCCGCGGCCCCGGAGACTCTCCCCTCCGGGGCCCGGCCCGGCCGGGTCTCCGCCACGCTCCACCGCGCGCTCAGGTGGCTGGGCGTCGTGCCGTTCGGCGTGTACGTCGTCCTGGGCCTGATCGCGCCCACGATCGCGATCGCGATCGCCGCGTTCCGGGACTCCACCACCGGTAAGTTCACGATGAGCAACTTCAGCACGGCGCTGCACGGCACCTACCTGCTGGGCCTGAAGACTTCCATCCTGCTGTCGATGGCCACCGCGATCGTGCCGGGGATCTTCGGGCTGCTCATCGCGTACGCGATCTTCACGGCCAAGCGCGGCAACTGGCTCCGCCAGGTGGTGATCACGGCCTCCGGCGTGTTCGCCAACTTCGGCGGGGTACCGCTGGCGTTCCTGTTCATCGCCACGCTCAGCACCACCGGCATCGTGACCGGATGGATCAAGGACATCTTCGGCGTCGACATCTGGAACCACGGCTTCACGCTGTACAGCGCGTACGGCGTGTTCTTCGTCTACATGTACTTCCAGATCCCGCTCATGGTCCTGATCATCCTGCCCGCCCTGGAGGGCCTGCGGCCCGCCTGGCGGGAGGCGGCGCAGAACATGGGCGCGGGGACCTGGCAGTACTGGCGCTACGTGGGCGGCCCGGTGCTGTTCCCGTCGTTCCTCGGCTGCCTGCTGCTGCTGTTCGGCAGCGCGTTCGCCGCTTACGCCACAGCGGAGGCACTGACCGGCGGCACGATCGCGCTGACGCCGATCCAGATCGGGGCGCTGCTGAACGGCAACGTCCTGGCCGGCCAGGAGAACCTGGGCTACGCGCTCGGCGTCATCATGGTCGTGATCATCGCGATCGTCATGATCATCTACACGGTAGTACAGCGGAGGGCGGCGCGGTGGCTACGGTAGCCGGCAGGCGGGCGATGGCCGCGGCAACCGGCAGGCGGACGGTGGCTGCGGCAGGCGGCCGCCGGGCCGCCGCTGGCGCTGACGTAAGGAGAGGCAATGGCTGCGGTAGCTGACGTCGAGGCCGGGGCGCAGACGCCGGCCCCGACCGCCAGGCCCGCGGGCCGCCGGCGCAGCTACCCGGTCTGGCGCTGGGTCATCCTGCTGCTCGCGGGCATTTACTTCCTGATCCCGCTCTACGCGGCGCTGCGCTTCGCCGGGCTCAAGGCGTTCCCCGACATCTTCAAGCAGGCCGGGTTCAGCGACGCGATCAGCCTGTCGCTGCGCCTCGCGGTGGTCACCACGATCCTCACGCTGGTGCTGATGGTGCCCACCACCGTCTACGTGCACCTGCGGCTGCCGCAGGTCCGGCGCAGCATGGAGGGGATTACGATCCTGCCCATCGTCATCCCGCCGATCGTGCTGATCATCGGCGTGCTGAAGGTGGCGCCCGGGTTCCTGCTGAGCACCCCGTACCTGCTCGCGCTGGTGTACGTGATCCTGGCCATGCCGTTCGCGTACCGGTCGCTCGACGCCGGCCTGCGCGCGGTCGACCTGAAGACCCTGGTGGAGGCGTCGAACTCGCTCGGCGCGGGCTGGCCGACCACGTTGTGGCGGGTGGTGCTGCCCAACATCCGCACCGCGATGCTGTCGGCCACCGTGCTCACGGTCGCGCTGGTGCTCGGCGAGTTCACCATGGCCAGCCTCGCCCTCTACGTGACCTTCCCGGTGTGGATCGTCCAGTTCGAGCAGAACAGCGGGCCGGTGTCGGTCGCCGCGTCGCTGCTCGCGCTGTTCGTCACCTGGCTCCTGCTGATGCTCATCGTGACCGTCGGCGGCCGGGGCGCGCGCAAGCGCGGCGGGGCCCAGGTCGCCCTCTTCACCGTCACCCCTCGGGAAACCAGCCAGACCACGGGAGAGCCGGAATGACCACGAACGCCGGGACGACCACGAGCACGGGGGCGGGCGCCGCAGGCGGCGGCGTGCTGCGCGGCACCGGTAACGGCGCGGGCGCGCCGGTCATCCTGAAGGACCTCAGCCGCTCCTTCGGCGCCGTGCGCGCCCTCGACGGCCTGTCGCTGGACATCGCGCCGGGCGAGCTCGTGGCGCTGCTCGGCCCGTCCGGCTGCGGCAAGACCACCGCGCTGCGGATCCTGGCCGGATTTGAGTATGCCGATTCCGGCTCGGTCAGCGTGGACGGCAAGGACATCTCCCGGGTAGCCGCGGCCAAGCGGGACATGGGCATGGTGTTCCAGAGCTACAGCCTGTTCCCGAACATGACAGCCCGGGACAACGTGGGCTTCGGGCTGCGCATGCGCAAGCTGCGCACGGCCGACCGGAACCGGCGGGCCGGCGAGCTGCTGGACATGGTCGGCCTGACCGACCAGGCTAAGAAGTACCCGCACCAGATGTCCGGCGGCCAGCAGCAGCGCGTCGCGCTGGCCCGGGCCCTGGCCATCGAGCCGCGGGTGCTGCTGCTCGACGAGCCGCTGTCGGCGCTGGACGCGAAGGTGCGGCTGCAGCTGCGCGAGCAGATCCGCTCGCTGCAGCAGCGGCTCGGCATCACCACGCTGTTCGTCACGCACGACCAGGAAGAGGCGCTCTCGATGGCCGACCGGGTCGGCGTGATGAAGGACGGCAGGCTGGAACAGGTCGCCGTGCCCAGCAAGCTGTACGCGGAGCCGGCCACCGCGTTCGTGGCCGAGTTCGTCGGGACCATGAACCGCATCCCCGGACAGATGCAGGACGCCGACCGGGTCAGCGCGCTCGGCACCGTGGTGCCGGTCCGCGAGGGCTCGGCCCCCGGGCTGTCCGAGGACGTCGACGTGATGGTCCGCCCGGAGGGCCTGCGCATCGCGGTCCAGCCCGGCGGCAACGGGATCGTGACCGACCGCACGTTCCTGGGCTCGGTGACCCGGATGGCCGTGCGGCTGTCCGGTGACGTGACCGTCAAGGCGGACCACCTGACCACCGAGGCGGACGCCATGCCGCTGGGGACGTCCGTGCAGGTCAGCCTGCCGGGCGCGCCGGTCCTGGTCACCGAGCGCCAGTGACCGCGGGACCGGGGGCCGCGGGGCCGGTGAGCACGGACCGCCGGCGCCTGGTTCCCGGCGAGGCGGGCCCGGGCGGATACCGGACCCTGGCGCCCGCGGACGGCGAGCCGCACGCGGTGCGGGACGACCTGGCCGACGGCACCCTGCGGGCGGCCTGGCGCCGATCCGCCCGGCCACTGCTGGTCATCGCCCAGCTGTCGGACACGCACGTGATGGATCACCAGTCACCCGGCCGCGCCGAGCTGCTGGACCGCTACTCCGACCCCGACTCGCCGCTGCGCGCGGCCGTCGGCATCGTGGGGACCTACCGGCCCCAGGAGCTGTTCACCTACCAGGTGGCCGAGGCCATGGTCCGCGCGGTGCGGCAGATCCGGTCGGCCCCGGTGTCCGGGGCGCCGGTCGACTTCGCGGTGGTGACCGGCGACGCGACGGACAACTGCCAGCACAACGAGCTGCGGGCCTACATCGACCTGCTCGACGGGGGCTCGGTGCGGCCGGACTCCGGCGACCTGCAGCGGTACGAGGGCGTGGCCGGGCCGGAGGTGGCGGACGAGCGCTACTGGCATCCCGACGGCGGCGAGCCTGACCTGCCCCGCAGCCGGTACGGGCTCCCGGAGGTCCCCGGCGTGCTGACGGCGGCCCGGCGGCCGTTCCGCGCGGCCGGGCTCGGCCTGCCCTGGTACGCCGTGCACGGCAACCACGACAACATGCTGCAGGGCACCGTGCCCGCGGCGGGCTGGCTGCGCGACTACCCGGCCGGCGCGGTGAAGTACGTGACCCCGCCGGACGGCATCGACGCGGCGCAGATGCTGCGCCGGTTCGATACCGCCGAGGCCGACGCCCTGCTGGAGCTGGCCGCGGGCCCGCGGCTGGCGGTGACGCCCGACCCGGGACGGATGCCGGTGACCCGCGCGTCACACGTGCGCGAGCACTTCCGCACCTCGGGCCGGCCGGCCGGACACGGCTACACCCGCCGCAACGCCGACGAGGGCACGGCCTACTACGGCTTCGACCACGGCGTCGTGCGGTGCCTCGTGCTGGACACGGTGAACCCGCACGGCGGCTGGCAGGGGTCCCTGGACGGGACGCAACTCGGCTGGCTGGCGGCCGAGCTCGCCGCGTGCGCGGCCCGGCCGGTGCTGCTGTTCAGCCACCATCCGCTGGAGACGCTGGTCAACGACCGGCGCCCGCCGGGGGCCGACCGCCGGGTGCTCGCGGCCGAGCTGCGTGCCTTGCTGCTGGCCCACCCGTGCGTGGTGGCCTGGGTGAACGGGCACACCCACGTGCACGCGATCAGCGCGATCCGCGAGGACGGCGCCCCGGGCGGGTTCTGGCAGGTGACGACCGCGTCGCACATCGACTGGCCGCAGCAGGCCCGCATCGTCGAGCTGCTCGAGACCTCCGGCGGCCTGGTCCTGGCCTGCACGGTGATCGACGGCGCGGCGCCGGACAGCCACCGCGCCGACCTGACAGACCCGGCCGGCCTGGCGGACCCAGCCCGCCTGGCGGCGCTCGCGCGCGAGCTCGCCGCGAACGACTGGCAGGTCCGGGACCAGATCACGGCCGACGGCGGCGCGGGCGCCGGGACCGCGGCCGACCGGAATGCCCTCCTGGCCATCGACTGGCCCCGGGCGCTCGCTCGCGGCTAGGACGTCGTCGCGGCCGGAGCGACGCCGCGAGGCGTCAGCGTTGTGAGTGATGAAAGAGACCCGCGGGGCGCGCGAGCCTAAAGTTTTCGTATTCAGAACCTGTACAGTTATATGGTATTGCCGTACAGTCGTGTCAACGGCAACGACGTACGGATGGTGGTGCCCCATGGAACCGGTCCAGATCGATCAGGAGACGCGCGACGCGCCGCAGGGCAAGGGCCTGCGCGCGGGAGCCCTCGGGCTGGTCTCCAGCGTGGTGATCGCGGTCTCGTCCACCGCGCCGGCCTACAGCCTGGCCGCCACGCTCGGCCTGGTCGTGGCGATCGTGGGCGTGCACAGCCCCGGGACGATGATCGTCTCGTTCCTGCCCATGCTGTGCATCGCCTATGCGTTCCGGGAGCTGAACAAGGCGGACCCGGACTGCGGGACCACCTTCACGTGGACGACCCGCGCGTTCGGCCCCTGGGCCGGGTGGATGGGCGGCTGGGGCATCATCGCCGCGGACGTGATCGTCATGGCCAGCCTGGGGCAGATCGCGGGCCATTACGCCCTGCTCCTGGCCGGCGCCGACGGCCTGGCCTCGTCGGCCCTGTGGGTGACCGCGGCCGGGGTGGTCTTCATCGGCGCGCTGACCTGGGTCTGCTACCGCGGGATCGAGGTCTCCGCCCGGCTGCAGCAGGGACTGCTGGCCATCGAGCTGATCACGCTGGGCGTGTTCGCCGTGGTGGCATTCGTCAAGGCGGGCACCGGTCACGCGCTGCCCGGCGCGGGCCATGTGTCGGCCGCCTGGCTCAGCCCGTGGACCGGGTCGTTCCGCGGCCTGGCGAACTCGTTCCTGCTGGCGGTGTTCGTCTACTGGGGCTGGGACTGCGCGGTCAGCGTCAACGAGGAGACCAAGGACGCAGCCCGGACGCCCGGGCGGGCCGCGGTCATCTCGACCGTGATGCTGGTCGCGATCTTCGCGGTGGTCGCGGTGGCCTGCCTGGTCTTTGCCGGGCCGGCGTTCCTGGGCCAGCACAGCGACAACGTGCTGGGCGCGATGTCGACCCTGGTGCTGGGCAGCGCCGCGGGCAAGGTGTTCATCCTCTGCGTGCTGACCTCGACCGCCGCCTCGGCGCAGACCACGATCATGCCGACGGCGCGGGCGACGCTGGCCATGGCCGCGCACCGGGCGCTGCCGGCCCGGTTCGCCCGGATGCACCCGCGCTACTGCACGCCCACGGTGGCGACGGTCGCGATGGGCGTGGCGTCGGCCGTGTTCTACGTCCTGCTGACGCTGGCCTCGAAGAACGTGCTGGCCGACTCCGCCGCCTCGGTCGGGCTGCTGATCGCCTTCTACTACGGGCTGACCGGGTTCGCCTGCGTGTGGTTCTTCCGGCGTGATCTGCTAGGCAGCGTGCGCGACCTGGTGTTCAAGGGAATCCTGCCCGCCTTCGGCGGCCTGGCCCTGCTGGCCGCGCTCATCTTGTCGATCGTCTCGTACTGGCCGGCCGCGAGCAGCTACTCCAGCTTCCACGGCATCGGCGGCATCTTCCTGATCGGCGCGGGCTCGCTGCTGGCCGGCGTGGCGGCGATGCTGGCGGCCCGCCGTAAGCTGCCCGCGTTCTTCACGACCGGCACGCTGCCCGCCCTGCCCGCGCCGGCCGCTGACCGCGCGGCGGCTGACCGGCCCGCCGCTGACCGCCCGGCCGCTGACCGGCCCGCCGCTGACCGCGCGGCCGCTGACCGCCCGGCCGCGCCGCGCCCGGCCCCGGTGCTCGACCCGGCATGACCTCCGCCAGCGCAGCTCCGGCCGGCCCGGCGGCCCGCGACACCCGCCCGGCCGGCCGGGGGCAGCGCCGCGCCGGGCGGCGCAAGATCGCCGTGCTGGAGGCGGCGGGCCGGGTCATCGCCGAACGGGGAGCCGACGCCACCCGGTTCGCCGACGTGGCCGCGGAGAGCGGCGTGCCGGTCAGCACGCTGCAGTACTACTTCGGCTCCCGCGAGGACCTGCTCGTCGCCGCGTTCCGGCACGCCTCGGGGACCGAGATCGCGGCGCTGGAGGCCGAGATCGCGGCGCTGGACGACCCGTGGCAGCAGCTCGGCCACGTCGTCGCCAGCGCGGTGGCCGGCTACCAGGGGGGCACCACCGGATCCGGGCGGCTGTGGATCGAGTCCTGGCACTTCGGCATCCGCGACGCCGAGATGCGCGCCGACGCCGTGCGCGACTACGGCGCCTGGCGCGGCCTGGTCGCCGGCGTGATCAGGCGGGGCCGCGCGGCCGGCCGGTTCGCGCCGCAGCAGAGCCCCGAGACCATCGCGGTGCTCACGATCGCGCTGGTCGACGGGGTGGGCATCCCGCTCGCGCTCGGCGACCCGGAGATCACCGCGGACGGCGCGGTCCGGGACGTGCTGGCCACCCTCGCGGAAGTCCTGCACCTGGCCGCGCCGTCCCCCGGCTGAATCGCCGGCCCGGGGGAGGGAAGAAAATCAGCCGCCGGCGCCGGCCAGCGGCAGCAGGCCGGCGATCGTGTCCAGGATCACCGGCGCCTTGGCCCGCTCCAGGTCCTCCCGGCTGGCCGAGCCGGTCAGCACGCCGGCCACCAGCCCGGCTCCGGCCCGCAGCCCGGACTCCACGTCGCTGGCGGTGTCCCCGGCGACGGCGAGCTCGCTGACCGCTCCCCCGCCCAGCCGCAGCAGCGCGGTGAGCGGCAGGTCGGGCCAGGGGCGGCCGCGGCCGGCGTCCGCGGGCGAGAGCGCGAGATCGATCAGCGGCCGCCAGCCCAGCGCGTCGAGCAGGGCATCCCTGGTCGCCGGGGAGAACCCGGTGGCCAGGCAGACCTTGATCCCGGCGGCCCGCAGCGCCGCGAAGGTCTCCACCGCGCCCGGCAGCGGCGCCACCGCCCCGGCCCGCACCGACGCCGCGTAGTGCTCCTCGAAGGCCCCGTTGGCCCGCTGCGCGGCCTCCTCGGCACCGAGGATGTGCCGGAACACCTCGATCTTGGACTGGCCCATGGTCCGCTGCACGTACGCCAGCGCCCCGGCGTAACCCGGCGTGTCCCGGGGCAACCCGAACTGCTCGACCGCGGCGGAAAACGCGGCAATCACGCTGCCGTCGTCGGCGACCGTGGTGCCCGCCATGTCCAGGCAGGCGACGGTGATCGGCGTGGGCCCGGGCGTCGGTGTCACGGGAAGGTCTCCTCGGCGATAGCAGGTGCGCAGGTCATGCCCCGGCCGCCCGGTCCGGTGACCAGGATGACGCCCGGCGCGATCGGTGACCGGTGGTAGAGCTCGGGGCCGGTCGCCTGGCTGTAGACGCCGGCCCAGCGCCGCTCGGTCGGGGGCAGCGGCGAGCCGAGCAGCATCTCGGCCTGGCCCCGCAGGTGGTCGTAGGGATCTTCGTGCACATCGAACGCGAACGGCTCGGCGTACTCGTGGGTGTCCCCGATGGTCAGGCTGCCGTCCAGCCGCTGCACCAGCAGCAGCTGCGCCCGGGCCGCCGCGGCGGCCGGGGCCTGCGGCGGCAGCAGGCCGCGGCCGGGCAGGTCGAAGGCCGGGTAGTAGCGCAGCGAGTCACCGTCCGCCACCGAGGTGGTGAGCCGGCCGGCGAACGGCCGCGTCTGCATCATCTGCAGCCGCACCCGGCGCACCGGCGGCGCCCGGTAGCCCGCCAGGTGCGGGCCGGCCATGCCGGTGTGCGCCGCGCCGGTGCAGACCACGACCAGATCGCCCCGGTGCCACTCGCCGGTGTGGTCGCGTACCGCGTGCGGCGCGATCTCGGCCGCCTCACGGCCGGGGCGCCAGGCGTACCCGGCTGGCGCGCCACGGCCGGCCAGCAGGTGCTCGCGGATGGCGGGCAGGGCCAGGCGCGGCTCGACCACGGCGTCCCTGCGGCAGCGCAGCGCGCCGGCGAACTCGCCGCGCAGGGCCGGGTTGACCTCGCGGGCCGCGGCCGCGTCGATGAGCTCGTAACCGCGCACCGCGGCGTCGGGCCGCGCGGCGGCCTCCTTCAGCAGCTGCAGCTCGGCCTGGCCGGTAGCCAGAGTCAGCGACCCGTTCGGCCGGAAGCCGATGCCCGGCACCTCGGCGGCCAGCTCCTCCCAGCCCGCCCGGGCCCGCAGGGCCAGGCTCAGCTCGGGCCCGCCGTCGCGGCCGCTGACCCAGATCAGCCCGAAGTTGCGGACGCTGGCGCCGCGCGGCTCGGGCTCGCGTTCGAGGTGCAGGACGTCGAGCCCGCGCCGCCGGGCCGCCACCGCGTGCATCGTGCCGAGCACTCCGCCGCCCACCACTACCACGCGTTCCACGGCCCGGCGCCCTCCCGCTCTGGCTAGTCAGGCCCAGTCCATCGTGCCGCGGTGACCGGACGGTGAACAGCCCGCCACGAAACCGGGCCCCACCGCGGCCGCGGCCCGCGTGGCGCGCCGCGCGCCGGCCCGCCTACGCTGTCCTCGTCGGACGGGCCGGGGACACAACGGAGGGGTCGTGGCGCACGTACTGGGCATTGACATCGGCGGAAGCGGGATCAAGGCCGCGCCGGTCGACCTGAGCACCGGGAAGCTGCTCGCCGACCGGGTCAAGATCGACACCCCGCGCCCCGCGCAGCCGGCCGCGGTCGCCGCGGTGGTGCGCGAGCTGGTGCTGAGCTTCACCTGGACCGGGCGGGCGGGCATCACGTTTCCCGGCGTGGTGACGGACGGGGTGACCAGGACCGCCGCCAACGTGGACAAGGCCTGGATCGACCTCGACGCGGGCGAGCTGTTCGCCAAGGCGACCGGCCTCGAGGTCACCGTGATCAACGACGCCGACGCGGCCGGGGTGGCCGAGATGAAGTTCGGCGCGGGCGTGGGCCGGAAAGGGACGGTGCTGATGCTGACCCTGGGCACCGGGATCGGCAGCGCGCTGTTCACCGAGGGCATCCTGGTGCCGAACACCGAGTTCGGCCACATCGAGATCCGCGGCCGGGAGGCGGAGAAGCGCGCCGCCGAGAGCGTCCGGGAGGAGCAGGACCTCAGCTGGGGCAAGTGGGCCGGGCGGGTCGACGAGTACCTGGAGCACATGGAGATGCTGCTGTCGCCTCACCTGATCATCATCGGCGGCGGCGTCAGCCGGAAGTCACAGAAGTTCCTGCCGCTGCTGACCGGCCTGCGCGCCACGGTGGTGCCCGCGGCGATGCTCAACGACGCCGGGATCGTCGGCGCGGCCATGGCCGCCGACCTAAGCCACCGCTGAGCCGCGCCGCGGTCAGGGCTGAGCCGGTGACGGGCCGCGGGCGCGGTTTCGGCGCTCCCGCAGCTGGATGGAGGCCTCGATGCCGCCGACGACCAGGCCCGCGGCCAGCGGCCACAGCGCGAGCGCGCCCCGGCCGCCCAGCATGAGCGGCGCTCGCAGCAGGACGCCCGGCCGGCCCAGCGCCAGGGCGCGGTGGTACTCGGCCGCGCCCGAGCGCTGGCCGATCCACCTCGCGATCAGCGCCGCGGCGGCCCCGCCGGCCAGGATCCCGGTCATCGCGGGCGCGCCGTGCCGCCGGACCGCCAGCGCGTACCCCAGCATCCCGGAGATGACCCCGCCGGCCACGGCCAGCAACGTGAACCAGCCGTCGGCCACGATGAACGCGCTGGTCTCCTGGTTGAGGACGTAGGGCGCGCCCGGGCCGAGCACGACGATCAGCGGGCGCGGCGCCACCGCCGCCCAGGCAAACCCGGCCGCCACGCCGAGCAGTGCCGTTCCGGCGGTCACCGCGGCGAACGCGGCGAGGGCCGCGACCAGGGCCGCGAGCAGGCCGCGGACGGCGGGCGGCCCGTCGCCGGGCGGGCTCTTGCGCCGGCCGGCCGGGAGCGGAAGCTGACTGGGCTGAGCCATTGAACCTTTTCGTCCTCCTCATGCGTGCCCACGTACTCTAAGCCCGGGGGCCGGCGGATGAAAAAGGCTCATTCTTCGCGGCAGGGTACGGGACCGGCCACCCGGCCCGGCGGCCAGGTCGGGCGGCGCCGCTGTAGGCCGGCCGCGGCGGCCAGGCCCGGCCGCGCCCGCGGCCACCCGGTCCCGGCTCGCTCCCGCGCCCCGAAACCGAGTTGGTGATCTTATCCGGATATGAGAAAATTCAGGGTACGGGAACGCGCCCGCGACCCGGCACGTTGGCTGAGCGTCCGGGCACCACGGGGAACCTTGCTAACTTAGGCGGGGCCTTCGCAGCCGGCCAACTACCTAAGTTCGCGACGAGGCGACGAGGAAGCAGCGGCATGATCGAGGTACGCGACCTGACCAAGCGCTACGGCGACAAGCTGGCCGTCGACCATCTGAGCTTCACGGTCGAGCCGGGCCGGGTGACGGGGTTTCTCGGCCCCAACGGCGCGGGCAAGTCGACCACGATGCGGCTCGTGCTCGGGCTGGACTACCCGGAAGCCGGGACCGCGACGATCAACGGCCTGCGCTACCGGGACCTGCCCAGCCCGCTGCGCACGGTCGGCGCGCTGCTCGAGGCGAAGTCCGTGCACGGCGGCCGGTCGGCCCGTAATCACCTGCTGTTCCTGGCGCAGACCCAGGGGCTGCCGCGCTCCCGGGTGGACGAGGTGCTCGGGCTGGTCGGGCTGCAGGCGGTGGCCGACAAGCGCGCGGGCAGCTTCTCCCTCGGCATGAGCCAGCGGCTCGGCATCGCCGCGGCCCTGCTCGGCGACCCGCAGGTGCTGCTGCTGGACGAGCCGGTGAACGGGCTGGATCCCGAGGGCGTGCTGTGGATCAGGAACCTGATGAAGCAGCTGGCCGCCGAGGGGCGGACCATCCTGGTGTCCAGCCACCTGATGAACGAGATGGCGGTCACCGCCGACCACCTGATCGTGATCGGCCGGGGCAAGCTCATCGTCGAGTCCGCCACCGAGGACGTGATCGCCCGCAGCGCCGACAAGTCGGTGCGGGTGCGCACGCCCGACGCGCCCCGGCTGGCCGAGCTGATCACCGCGGCGGGCGGCACCGTGACGCCGGGCGAGAACGGGGGCGGGCCGGCCGACGCCGGGCAACGGCGCCGACCTGCTGACGGTCACCGGCCTGCCGGCCTCGCGGATCGGGGAGATCGCGGCGTCCGCGTCGGTGGTGCTGCACGAGCTGACCCCGCTGGCCTCGCTGGAGGAGGCGTTCATGGAACTGACGTCCGGCAGCGTGGAGTTCGGCCGGCACGACCAGCCCGGCCAGCCCGGCCAGCCGGATGCGGTGAACGCGACCCAGGGAGGTGCCCGATGACGGCCACCACGCCGACGGCGCCGGCGCACGTCCCCGCCCCGGCCGCCGCGCGCCGCACCGGGTGGGGCGGCCTGCTGGCCTCGGAGTGGACGAAGATCCGCACGGTGCGCTCCACGGTCTGGACGCTGATCCTGTTCGTCGTGATCTCCCTCGGCCTCACCGCCCTGTTCACGTGGCTGACCGTGGCCAACTGGAACGGGCCGCGGGCGGCGGACCGGGACGCCGGCGTCGTGCTCGATCCCGTCGGCTTCATCCTCGGCTCGGGCCTGGGGCTGGGCCAGCTCACGCTGTGCGTGCTGGGCGTGCTGGTGATCACCACCGAGTACTCGACCGGGGTCATCCGGGCCTCGCTGCTGGCCGTGCCGCGCCGGCTGAAGATGCTGACCGCCAAGTCGCTGGTGTTCGCCGGGCTGCTGATCGTGGTGGCGGAGATCGTGGTGTTCGGCTCGTTCTTCATCGGCGCGGCCATCCTGCACAGCCACGTGCCGGTGTCGCTGGGCGACCACAACGTCACCCGGGCGCTCGTCGGCAGCGGGCTCTACCTCACCGTGCTCGGCCTGTTCTCGCTGGCCATCGGCGCGATCATCCGGCACACCGCCGGGGCCATCACCACGGCGATCGGCGTGGTGTTCGTGCTGCCGATCCTGTCGGGGCTGCTGCCGGGCAGCTGGGGCGCGCACGTCAACGGGTACCTGCCGGTGCAGGCCGGGGAGCTGATCGGCCAGCAGCATCCGCCGGCAGGCGGCGACGTGCTCTCCGCGTGGCAGGGCTTCGGGGTGTTCTGCCTGTGGACGGCGGTGCTCCTGGTCATCGCCGGCTACCTGCTGCAGCGCCGCGACGCCTGACCGCCGCGCGGCAGCGGCGGACGGGCCGCGTGCCGCCGCGGCCGGCGCCTACGTGGCCCGGGCGGCCGGGGCGTCCGGGGCCGCGGCCAGCCCGGCGTGCACGTCGAGCACCCTCTGATAGGCGCGGCGGACGTCGGCCCGGTCGGATTCCTCGTCGACCGACGCCGTGCTCAGCCGCTCGATCATCGCGGCCTGGTCCAGCAGCACCTGGTAGTCGTCCGGCGCGTCCGCCCGTTCCATGATCTTCGCCAGCGCGTCCAGCTGCCGGATCATCACCGCGATGTGGTGCAGGAAGTAGATGAGCACCGCGAGGTCGGCGACCATCAGCACCAGGGTCACCGTGATGCTGATGTGCGGGACGAAGTCCCCGTGCGCGCCCTGCCCGATCGACCCGAGCGCCAGCACCGAGTAGACGAACGTGGCCACGAACGTGCCCAGCGTGAGCTGCGTGCCCCGGTCGCGGATGAAGTTGCGCAGCATGCGCGGCCCGAACTGGGTGGACGTCAGGGTCAGCGCGACGATCACGATCGAGAACACCACGCCGACGACCGTGATGATGGCCGCGGCGATCGCGGTCAGGATCTGCCGCGCGGCGTCCGCGGAACCGCTGATCGCCCATCCGGGCACCCGGAACACGCCATCGTAGGCGGCCCGGTCCAGCGCGTAGGTGCCGGCGAACAGCAGCGCCGCGATGAGGACCTCCACCGCGGGGACCAGCCACAGGTTGGTGCGCAGCACGTCGCGGCGCCATTCCGAGCCGCGCAGCAGGCGGCGGATCACCGGAGGATCCCCTGGCGATACCGGATGCACAGCATGGCAGGCCTTCCCGCGATCAGACCGACGCCGACCAGGCTTCCCGGCTCACCTGGGCGCATTCTACCTGCGCCGACACGGGACGAGCGAGCGAGCCAAAGGGCGCGGCTCCCGAGCGAGCCAAAGGGCGCGGT